>NZ_RPEN01000150.1 GCF_003991405.1 Pseudorhodobacter sp. E13 | reverse complement strand
GCTGCGCAAGGCACGCAAGGCAAGCTAGCGGTGGGTTGCCACCCACCCTACACCAAACCCGTAGGGTGGGTGTAAACCCACCACCCCCCCCCCGCAACGAGAGGAGCCAGCCGATGCGTGTAATCTTCATGGGAACCCCGGATTTCTCGGTTCCGGTTCTTGACGCCCTTGCGAAAAATCATGACGTGGTCGCGGTTTATTCCCAGCCCCCGCGCCCCGCCGGACGCGGCAAGAAAGACCGCCCTTCGCCCGTCCAGCAACGGGCAGAGGCGCTGGGCCTGCCGGTGCGCCATCCCGTTTCGCTGCGCACGCCCGAGGCGGCGGCGGAGTTTGCAGCCCTGAACGCCGATATCGCGGTGGTTGTGGCTTACGGCTTGATATTGCCGCAAAATATCCTCGACGCGCCACGCCACGGCTGCCTGAACATCCACGCCTCCTTGTTGCCGCGCTGGCGTGGGGCCGCCCCCATTCATCGCGCCATTCTGGCAGGCGATGCGGCTACGGGCATTTGCATCATGCAGATGGAGGCAGGGCTGGATACAGGCCCCGTGCTGCTGCGGCAGGAAACGCCCATCGCTCCGCAAGAGACGACCCAAGACCTGCATGACCGCCTGTCGCAGATGGGGGCAGCACTTATCCTGCAAGCGCTGGATGCGCTGCCGAATCTGAAACCGGACCCGCAGCTTGAGACCGGCGTGACCTATGCCGCCAAGATCGACAAATCCGAGGCGCGGATTGACTGGTCGCAGCCCGCCGAAATCGTCGACCGCCAGATCCGCGGCCTGTCCCCCTTTCCCGGTGCGTGGTGCGATGTGGACGGCGAGCGGGTGAAACTGCTCCGCTCTCGCATTGCCTCTGGCGCGGGCAAGGCCGGCGCGGTTCTGGACGGTTTCACCATCGCCTGCGGCACCGGCGCGGTTGAGGTGCTGCAAGCCCAGCGCGAAGGCAAACGCCCCGCCGCCGCGTCTGATATTCTGCGCGGCTTTTCCCTGCCCGACCGGCTCGGCTGACCGGACCCTCCTGCCGGGAACTGTCAGCAGGCAGCTGATAGACCCCACCAAAGCATCAAGGAGAGGTCGGTATGCGGAACTACTGGGTCGGCGTGGCATCGGCAGATCATGTGGCGATAGGCCGGGCGCAAGGTTTCATGCAGGTCTGCCACGGCAAAGGCGGGCCTTTGCGCCGCATCCGTCCGGGGGATGGCGTGATCTATTATTCCCCCGCGCAAACCATGGGCGGCAAGGACGGGTTGCAAAGTTTCACCGCCATCGGCACCGCGCTGGACCGCCCACCCTATCAGAAAGATATGGGCGGCGGCTTCATCCCGTTTCGGCGCGATGTGGCATGGCAAGACAGCCGCACCACCCCCATCCGCCCGCTGCTGGACCAGTTGGAGCTGACGCGCGGACGGCGCAACTGGGGCTATGTGTTCCGCTTTGGCCTTGTGCCGATTTCACCGTCGGATTTCGATGCGATTGCCCAGCGGATGACAAATGCTGTCACCACCGCGCAGGCCGATTGACCCCTGAAAATTCGCGCCCTAAGTTTGGGTCAATGCAACCAAACCAAAGGGAACCCGATGAAATCCTTGCTTCTGACTGCCGCTTTCCTCACTGCTTTCGCCGCCCCCACGCTGGCCGAAGATGCGGGCCCGACTATTGCGCAATTGGACAACATCGTGATGAGCGAGAGGCTGATCGCGGCGGGCACCGCGCGCAAAGACGCTGTGCTGATCCTTGCCGGCATCAAGCTGCGCAATGACCTTGCTGCCGACATGGGAACCGTTGCCGATGCGCCGACCAGCAAGGAAGATGCTTATGCAGCTGCCCGCGCGGCTGCTGCCGGCGACGATGCCTTGCTCGGCATGATTGATGACATGGAAGCAGAAGGCTCTCGCCGGATGCCGATTTGCACATATAATACCTATGGCAGCAATTACTGCTATTGATAGGCATCGGCGGGGCCATCCCTGCCCCGCCAACTTCGGGAACCTACCTCATGCCCATGATCCTGTTTATTGTCATCATCGGGGCCGCCGCCGGGTTTCTGGCAACGCGCCTGATGAAAGTGCAAGCCGATGTGCCAACCACCATCGCGATCGGGGTTGTCGGCTCGGTTGTGGGCTGGGCAATCTTGCGGGTCCTTGTTTCAGTGACCGGCGCCGTCGCCATGTTTGTCGGCGCGGTGCTGGGGGCGGTGCTGCTGCTGTGGCTCTGGCAGCGTTACGGGCCTAAATAAGGCGCTTGGCTGCCTCTTTCAGGCGAAAGCCCTTGCCACCCATTTCCGCCCAAGCCGATTGCCCTTGCCACAGCGCAAACAGCAATGCCGCCGTCTCATCGGTTTTGGCACCGTTGCCCAGCCGTGCGGCCAGCAAACGTTCCACCCGCAGCCGCCAGTCTGCCGCGCGCCGCCGCAAGGCCGCATCACGCCGCGACACAGCCAGCAAATCCGTGCAATCGGGCAGGGCTTTCAACAGCTTGTGCAGGCTTTTGCCCGCTGTCGCCTCGGCTTCGGACAAGGCCGCATCGGCGGCATCCCACCCGGCATGGATCGCAGCCTGCACCATTCCCGATTGCGTGCCGAATCGTTGCACCAAGGTCGCGGGGGCCAAGCCACACGCCCGCCCGACAGCGGCATGCGACAAGCCTTGTTCTCCCGCCTCGGCCAGAAGGCGAAGAACGGTGTGAAACACCTCTGTGTCAGGAATGGTTTTGGGTCTGGCCATGGCACCAGCTTACCGCAAACCGCGCGCAGGTCACGCCGATTTCACCTTATTGCTTCGGCAAAAAACCCACCGGCGCGTTTTCATCCCGCCAGAAATCGAGCGCAGCCTTATCCGCCACGGGGGTAGAGCGTTTGAAATCGCAAATCAGCTCTCCATTCTCGGTGGTGGAGGCAACGATCAGGCATTGGAAGATATGGTTGGCCCCGTCATAAACATCAACCAAACCACGCAAGCGCGGCGTGCAGTCCGCATCCAGCGCAATCCCGCCATCCCACATCCGCAGTATAGGAAACACCGCATCGCCCAGTTGCACCCGCAAACGCGACCGACGCCGCTGGTCGCGCTTTTTCGCGGCTTCCAGCCCGTCCCGAACCTCTTGTGGCAAATATTCCAACATGATGCGTCCTCTCCCTTTCAATTAGTCTGCGTCAAAATCCGTTAAAATCAAGACAATGCTGTGACAGTTTTTCGTTTCTGTCGGCATGGGGCACAAAAGCCACGTTGCTCTTGCCTGCAAAATCAGGTTTCTGGGCGGCAACGGGGCGGGGGACAGATGACCGAAAAAGCAGATCATGGCGGCGGGATTGATGCAGCGGTGGCGCAGTTTGGCGGCACCCGCGCGGGATGGGTTGATTTGTCGACAGGCATCAACCCGCTGCCCTATCCCTTGGGCGATTTGCCCGCCGATCTGTGGAACGCCTTGCCGGATGAGGCGGCCTTTGCCCGGCTGGAACAGGCGGCGCGGCTGTTCTGGAACATCCCGCAATCGGCTGCCGTTCTGGCCGCCCCCGGTGCCAGCGCCTTGATCGCGCGGATGCCCGTGCTGGCCGCCCCTGCGGCGGTGCATATTCCTGGCCCCACCTATAACGAACACGCCCGCGCCTTTGCCGCCCAAGGCTGGGTGCCCGCTGACAGCGCCGACACCCGCGTGATCGTGCATCCCAATAACCCCGACGGGCGGCTGTGGCGCAAGGATGATCTGGCCCCGCTGACCATCATCGACGAAAGCTTTTGCGATGTGACGCCAGAGGCAACCCTGATCGCCGAGGCCGCACAGCCCAAACGCATCATCCTGAAAAGCTTTGGCAAATTCTGGGGCCTTGCGGGGCTTCGGCTTGGCTTTGCCATCGGCGACCCGGCGCTGATCTCCAGATTGGCCAGTGGTATCGGGCCTTGGGCCGTCTCTGGCCCCGCGCTGGCAATCGGGGCGCGCGCGCTGTCCGATCCGGCATGGGCCGAGGCGACGCGCACCCGCCTTGCCGCCGATGCGCAGCGGCTTGATGCGCTGATGGGGCTGCCGGTGGTGGGCGGCACATCCCTGTTCCGCCTTTACGATGCAGGCGATGCCGCAGCCTTGCAAACCCGCCTTGCCCGCGCCCATATCTGGACCCGCATCTTCCCCTACTCCGCCCGCTGGGTCCGGCTTGGCCTGCCCGGCACCGCCGATCACTGGTCCCGCCTGCAACAGGCGCTTTGCGCATGAGCGCGGCGCTGCTGCTTCCCGCCCTTTTGCTCGATGCCGCCTTGGGCGAGCCGAAATGGCTGTGGGATCGTTTTCCCCACCCCGCCGTCCTGATGGGCCGCGCGGTCAGCCTTGCCGATAAACGGCTGAACACCGGCAGGGAACGCCGCAGCAAGGGCGTGCTGGCGATGGCGCTGCTGGGGCTGGGGGCCTGGGCCTTGGGCTGGCTGATTGCCGCGGTGCCGGATTTCGGGCTGCTGGAAATCATCGCCGCGGCTATCCTTCTGGCGCAGAAATCGCTGGTGCAGCATGTGCGCGCCGTGGCCGATGGCTTGCGCCGCTCGCTGCCCGATGGACGGCGCGCGGTGGCGATGATTGTTGGGCGCGATACCGCACAACTGGACCGGGCCGCCGTCTCGCGCGCCGCCATTGAAAGCGCGGCCGAGAACCTGTCCGATGGCGTCATCGCCCCTGCCTTCTGGTTCCTGATCCTTGGGCTGCCGGGGCTGATGCTGTATAAAATCACCAATACCGCCGACAGCATGATCGGCCACCGCACCCCCCGGCATGAGGAATTCGGCTGGGCCGCCGCACGGTTCGATGACCTGCTGAACCTGATCCCGGCCCGGCTGACCGCCGCGCTCATCGCGATCAGCCACCTGCATTTCGACCCCAAGCCCATTCTGCGCGACGCGCCCCTGCATCGTTCCCCCAATGCAGGCTGGCCCGAAGCGGCGATGGCTGTCATCCTTAACACCTCGCTGTCGGGGCCGCGCAGCTATAACGGCAAGATGCAAGAGTTTCCTTGGGTCTGGGCTGAGGGCAGCCGCACCCCCGGCCCCGACCAGATCGACGCCGCCTGCAACGCGCTCTGGCGCGCGTGGGGCTTGATGCTGCTGCTGACGGCGGTTCTGGCAAGTATTTGACGCCGCGCGCCCTTTTTGATCTGTTGCCAGCACAAAGGGAGAAAGACGCCGATGACACAGCCAAACCTGCCCCCCCAAATCGGTATCGCCCTGATCGGGGCGGGGATGATCGCGCCGACCCATGTGTCCGCCATTTCCGCCGCGCGAAACCACCTTAGCCTGAAGGCGATTGTCTCGCGCAATACCGAAAAGGCCGCGCCTCTGGCCGCCCTTTATGCCGGGGCCGCGCCGCTGTTCACCGCCGATCTGGCGAAGATCACCGCGAACCCCGATATTCAGATGGCCATCGTCGCCACTCCGCCCAGCGTGCGGATTGAATTGATCACCGCACTGGCATCGGCGGGCAAACATATCCTGCTGGAAAAACCCGTGGCCCGCACCACAGCCGAGGCCGAAGAGGTGGTGCGCATCTGCGAGGATGCCGGCGTCTCGCTTGGTATCCTGTTCCAACACCGCGCCCGCGCGCCGTCAATCGCGGCGGCGCGGCTTGTCGCCAGCGGCACGCTGGGCGCGCTGGGCCATGTGGAAATCGCAGCGCCTTTGTGGCGTGACCAATCTTACTATGATGAACTGGGGCGCGGCACCTATGCCCGCGATGGCGGCGGCGTTCTGATTACCCAAGCCATCCACACCATCGACCTTGCCCTTAGCCTGACAGGCCCGGTAACGTCGGTGCAGGCCATGACGGCCACCACGCCCCTGCACCGGATGGAGGCCGAAGACCTTGCCGTGGCAGGCCTGCGCTTTGCCTGCGGGGCCGTGGGGTCGCTCGTCGCCAGCACCGCCACCTTCCCGCATGGCAAGGAAAGCATCACCCTGCATTATGAAAACGCCTCGCTGCGGGTGGGCACCGATGTGATGGAGGTTACTTGGCGCGATGGCCGCAGCGCACGCGAACCGGCAGCCGGCGGCACCCCCGGCGAAACCGGGCCAGTGGTGGCAAAATTCGAATGGCATCAAGCAATCATCGAAGATTTCGCCCAAGCGCTGCGGGGCGGCGGCGCCCCGATGGTCACGGGCCGTCAGGCCTTGGCCTCTCACCGCCTGATCACCGCAATCGAAACCTCCTCGCGCAGTGGCTGCGTGGTGTCGCTTGTGTCGTGATCGGCAGGCACGATGCCCGGTTGCCTCTGGTCCGCTTGCTGCTAGTCTGATCGCGTTCACGCCCTGGAGTCCCTGATGCACCGCGCTGCTGTCTCTTTGCTGTCCGGCACGGCCCTGTTTCTGGGCCTTGCCGCCACCGCCCCGGCCCTTGCCGCCCCTTGCGGCGGCACGTTTACGGATTTCATCACCGCGATGAAGGCAGAGGCAGTTCAGGCAGGCATCTCCCCCGCTGACACCGACCGCTTTTTCGCAGGCATCACCCAAGACCCCAAAGTGCTGAAGGCTGACCGCAGCCAAGGCGTGTTTCGCAAACCCTTCACCGAGTTTGCCCGCAGCCTGATCAGCCAGAACCGCATCGACAACGGCAAGGCCAATGCCCGCAAACACGCCGCCCTCTTTGCCCGGGCCGAGTCGGATTACGGCATCCCACCCGGTATCCTGCTGGCCTTCTGGGCGTTCGAGACGGATTTCGGCAGCTTTCAGGGCGATTTCAACACCGCCAACGCGCTGGCCACCCTTGCGCATGATTGCCGCCGCCCCGCGTTGTTCCAGCCGCAGCTTCTGGCCGCAATCAAGCTGTGGCAACAGGGCATGTTTGACCCGGCAACCACCACCGGCGCCTGGGCCGGGGAAATCGGCATGGTTCAGATGCTGCCCGCCGATATCCTTGCACGCGGGGTGGATGGCGATGGCGATGGCCGCGTCAGCCTGAAAACCTCGGTCCCCGATGCGATCCTGTCCGGGGCGGCCATGCTGCGCGATCTTGGCTGGCGCAAGGGCGAACCGTGGCTGCAAGAGGTTGCCCTGCCGCCCTCCCTGCCGTGGGAGAAAACCGGCCTGCGCAGCACGCTGACCGGCCCGGAATGGGCCACCCTTGGCGTCACCGCCCGCACCGGCACACTTGCAGACCTTCCCGCCTCGCTGATCCTGCCCGAAGGCCGCAAAGGCCCTGCCTTCCTTGCCTATCCGAACTTCCAAACCCTGTTCGAATGGAACCAAAGCTTCGTCTATGTCACCACCGCCGCCTATTTCGCCACCCGGCTTGGCGGCGCGCCGGTGTTTTCCGCAGGCAATCCCGACCCGCAGCTTTCGCTGGACGATACCAAACGCCTGCAAGAAAAGCTGCAACAGCGCGGCTATGATGTCGGCGGGGTCGATGGCATCCTTGGCACCAATACCCGTGATGCGGTGCGGCAGGAACAACTCCGCCTCGGCCTGCCCGCCGATGCCTGGCCCACCCTCGACTTGCTGGAGGCGTTATGACCACCTGGGGCATCTGTGCCACCGTCAAATCCACCCCCGAACAGGTGCAGGCCTTCGCCGCCTATCACCTCGCCCTTGGTGCCGCCCATATCTGGTTGCATTTCGATGACCCGGATGACCCGGCGGCCGATCTGTTCTCCCACCCGCGCATCACCACCCAACGCTGCACCGACAGCTACTGGATGGACTACATCGGCAAACGGCCAGAGCGGCACCAGAACCGCCAAGGCCGCAACATGCACCGCATCTACAAAACCGCCGCCCTGCCATGGATCGCGCATATCGACGTGGATGAATACATCCTGCCCGATACAGATACCGATATCGCCACCGCCCTTGCCGCCTTGCCCGCCGATCAACCCATGCTCCGCCTCGCCCCATGGGAGGCGCTGCATGACCCCGCGCTGCCCGATGACATCTTTACCGCCCGCCATTTCCGCGCCGCCCTGAACGGCCAACGCAATGAGGCCGCCCGCACCCGCGCCTTCGGCCCCTATGCACCGCTTCTGTCCAATGGCGTGCTGTCCCATTCCGCCGGGAAATGCTTTTTCCGCACCGGCCTTTCGCGGTTCGAACCCCGCCTGCACGGCGCATTCCGCGCCGGCGCCCGCGTGCCGGGCGGCGACTTCGCCCAAGGTATCGCCCTGCTGCATTTCCACGCCGAAGACCCGGCCCGCTGGCGCAACCGCCTGCATTTCCGCCTGACCAAAGGCGCCTATCAATACAACCCGCCGCTGCAAGACTGGCTTCTGACAGCCTCAGACCCCGAGATTGACCAGTTCTACACCGCCACCCAAACCGCCACCCCCGAAACGCTGGACAAACTGCGCGCCGAACAGGCGCTGCTGACAGCCAGCCTCAACCTGCGCCAAAAAATCACCGACATGGGGCCGCTATGACCATCACCACAGCCGAACTCAACGCCGCCCTGCCGCATATCCTCGCCGCGCCCAAAACCGAAAGCCGCATTGAAACCCTGTGCTTTCGCCCCGCCTATAACCAACGCACCTTCCCCGACCATCTGGACCTGACCCGCGCGGCAGGCGTCCCCGGCGAACGCTGGCTTACTGCCCCTTGGCTGCGCCTGCCCGATGGCAGCCCCGATCCCAGCATTCAGGTGTCCATCCTTCCCCTGCGCGTCCTCAACCTTGTCTGGATCGACCGCGAGAATACGCCGCATCCCGGCGACACCATCATCGCCGATCTCGATACCAGCCTCGCCAACCTGCCCGAAGGCACATTGCTGCAAGCGGGCAGCGCTCTCCTGCGCGTCTCCTCGGTGTTCAACGATGGCTGCGTGAAATGGAAAGCCCGCTACGGCGCGGATGCCAAAAACTGGATCACAGCCCCCGGCCACCCCGACCTGCGCCTGCGCGGCGTGCTTTGCGCGGTCGAACAGGATGGCACAATCCGCACAAGCGACCGCATCACCAAACTCTGATCCGCGCTTTCATCTTGGCAAAAATACCTGCGGGGGTGAATGCGCCTCAAGGCGCAGAGGGGGTGCGCGCACCCCCTGCCTCCTTACGGCAAAAGGTAATCAGCATATATCGGGTAATGATCGCTGGGCCAGCGTCCGCCAAACTTCTGGCGCAACACCACAGGGGGCGCGGCAAGCTGCATATCTGCCGTGGTCGCGATATGGTCAATCGCGCCAAACAGGTTCATCCCCCGGTTCAGATGATAGGTTGACCCCTCGACAGGCGCAAAACGCAGCCCCTTGGCCTCAAACCCCTGCACAATGCTGGACCCAAGCCGCGCATTCAAATCGCCCATCAACACCACCGTCTCGCCCCGCGCCAGCAAAGGGGCCATGCGCTCTTGCACCAGCGCCGCCGACTGCCTGCGATTGCTGGCGCTCTTGAACTCAAAATGCATGGTGAACACAGTAAACGGCGTGCCGCCGCCCTTGGGCGCAAATTTCACCCAAGAGGCAAAGGCGGGGTAAGACCCGTTGAACGTCCGCGAATAAATCACATCCGGCGTCTCGGAAAAGAAAAACCACCCCTGATCCAACACCCGCAGCTTTGCGTCCCGGTAAAAAATCGGCTGGGTCGAAGGGAAGCTGCGATGATCCCCCACCGCCGCCGCCTTGTAACCGGGGTTTTGCGCCAGCAGATAATCCAGCGTCAGATTGGTGCTGCCATCATCGCCATGGGCAAAACTCTCCATCTCCTGAAACGCCATCACATCGGCTCCGACCGCCTTGAAGGCTAGGTCCATCGGCGCTTTGCGCGCTTCCCAATCGCCAACCGACCACGCTCCCGTGGCTTTGCTCAGGATGATGTAATGCACATTGAAACTGGCAAAACGCAGGCTGTTTTCGGGCGGTGGCTGCACCACGGGCTCACCGCCGTTGCGCTGCTGCTGCACACAGGCGACCAAGCCCAGCAGCACAAGGCCACCCCCAAAGGCCAATGCCGCCCGGCGCAAGATCCGCCGCACAGGGCCGTCTGGTTTGTGTTCCCGTCCGCTCATATCGCCTGCACTCCGCTTCAGGATGCACCTGCCAGTCTCTGCCACAAGACACAAATCACCAATCTGTCAGAACCCGCGCGAAACCGTTAACAAACGATGAATAAAAATCATCTTATCGTTTTCAATCAATGGCTTGCGAAACATTCCGCGCGCGATTCACCGCTGCGGAATCGCGGTCAGGCTACCATCGCTTCCGCCCGCTTCAAATCCACACTGACAAGCTGGCTCACCCCTTGCTCGGCCATGGTAACGCCGAACAAACGGTCCATCCGGGCCATCGTGACCGCATGGTGGGTGATGATCAAAAACCGGGTTTCGGTGCGGCGGGTCATCTCATCCAGCAGGTCGCAGAATCGGGTCACGTTCGCATCATCCAGCGGCGCGTCCACCTCATCCAGCACACAAATCGGGGCCGGATTGGCAAGGAAAACCGCAAAGATCAGCGCCATCGCCGTCAGGGTCTGCTCGCCACCCGACAGCAGGCTCAGCGTGGCCAGTTTCTTGCCCGGCGGCTGACACATGATTTCCAGCCCCGCTTCCAGCGGATCATCCGATTCCACCAGCACCAGCCGCGCCTCACCGCCGCCGAACAGATGGGTGAACAGCGTCCCGAAAGAGTTGTTAACCTGCTCAAACGCCGTCAAAAGCCGCTCGCGCCCTTCGCGGTTCAGGCCCGCGATACCGCCGCGCAGCTTCTTGATCGCCTCTTCCAGATCGGTCTTTTCAGCGGCCAGCGTGTCATGTTCCTCCTGCACCGCTTTCGCGTCCTCTTCGGCCCGCAGGTTGACGGCACCCAAAGCCTCCCGCTGACGTTTCAAGCGGCTGACCTCATTTTCCAGATGCTCCAAATCGGGCATCTTGTCGGGGTCGGCGTCCAGTGTTTCCAAAAGCTTTGCTGGCGAACATTCCGCCTCCTCGCGGATCCGCAGGGCGGCGGCATCGCGGGCTTCCACGGCGGCCTCATGCCGGGCCTCGGTGCGGGCGCGGGCTTCGCGGGCCTCGCCTGCCAGACGCTCAGCCTCCCGTTCATGCAAGGTCGCCTCGCGCAGCTTTGTCTCCGCCTCGGCCAGCGCATCGGCTGCCGCCGCGCGGCGGGTTTCTGCTGCCGCCATCGCATCGGCAAGCTCCTCGCGCTGGATCGCGATTTCTTCGGGGGCGGCTTGGGCGTCTTCCAGTTCTTCCTCGGTCTGGGCCTTCCGCTCGGCCAGTTCCTTGTTCCGCTTTTCTGCCGTGTCCAAGCGGTGCTTCCAGCCCGAGATTTCCTTCGTCACCTCTTGCCGCCGCTTCAGCCGTGCCTCGCCTTCGCGCCGCAATTCATCATGCGCCGAGCGGCGGGTCATCATGGTGATCCGCGCGGCTTCGACCGTGGTTTTCAACGCCTCAACAGCCGCGCGGGCGGCGTCGAGATCGGGCAGCGTCTCCACTGCATGTCTGGCATCGCGCAGCGCGGCGCGGGCTTCGGTTGCTTCGGTTTCAAACCGGCTGACGGCCAGCCGCGCGGCCTCTTGCTTGCCGCTGGCGATGGAACGGTCGGCCTCGGCGCGGGCGAGCGCGCGGTTCGCTTCGGTCACGCGGGAATCGGCGGCACGACGCGCATCGCGGGCCATTTGATCGGCGCGGGCCAGTTCAGCCAGACGCGCTTGCAGGTTTTCATGCGCCATCTTGGCCCCATCGGCGCGGGCAGCGACATCTTCCAGATCGCGTTTCAATTGCACCAGGCGGTTCAACTGCTTCAACCGCAATGCGGCGGCCGAGGGCGCGTCATCGGCCCCGGCGCGGAACCCGTCCCAGCGCCACAGGTCGCCCGCAACGCTGACAAGGCGCTGACCGGGGCGCAGCGCGGCCTGCATCGCCGCACCCTGATCGCGGCTGACAAGGCCGATTTGCCCGATCCGGCGGCGCAGCACGGCAGGCACCTGCACCCAGTTTGCCAAAGGCGTGGCCCCGGCGGGCAAGGCGGCATCTTCGTCATAATCGGGCAGGCTGGCCCAGCCGGACACGGCATCGCCCTGCACCGCAGGCGCGCGCAGATCATCGGCAAGTGCCGCGCCAAGGGCCGCCTCATAGCCCGGCTCTACCCGGCACTGGTCCAGCACTTGCGACCCGGCGGCGGATTCGCGTTCCACCAAGCGTGCCAAGGCCGCCACTTCGGCGCGCAGAGCGTTTGCCTCGCCTTCGGCTTCGGACCGCATGGCGCGGGCATCGGCCTCGCGGCTTTGGGCGTCGGCGCGGGCCTCCTCGGCGTTTTCCAGCGCCTCCTCGGTGGCTTCGGCCAGGGCCATCGCCTCTTCCTGCGCGATTTCGGCGGCCTCATAGGCTTCGGCAGAGCGGGTCTCGAATTCCTGCGCTTCGCTCAGCGCATCTTTGGCGCGGGCGGCAGAGGCTTCGGCCTTGTCGACCGTTGCCTGAGTATCGGCCAGCAAGCGCTGCCCGGATTGGTGGCGGGCCGCAAGCCGGGCGACATCTTCGGTCATATCCGACATGCCGCCTTCGCGTTCGGTCAGCACGGCCCCGGCTTCGCGCGCCGCCTCGGCGGCCTCGCGCAGCTTGTCGTCATGGCCATCGGCCGCGCGGGCCAGTTGCTCGGCCTCCCATTCCAGCCGTTCGATCGTATCCTGCGCGTCGCGGTTGAGGCCGGTTTCCCGCTCCATATCGCGCGACAATTGTTCAATCCGGGCGCGCAGCGTTTCGATGGTTTGCAGGGCGCGGGCCTCGGTATCGTTCAGCGCATCGCGTTGCACGGTGAGGCGCTGCAAAATGGCACCTGCAATCGCCTCTTCCTCGCGCTTGGGGGGCAAAGCGGATTCCGCTTGCGCGCGGGCATCTTCGGCGGCGCGGGACAGGGCTTCGGCCTTGCCTGCCTGCACCAGACGGTCCCGCAGCAGGGTTTCCGCCTCGGTCACGGCGATATCAGCCTCGCGCCAGCGACGATAGAGCAGCATGCCCTCGCTGCGGCGCAATTCGCTGCCAATCTCGCGGTAGCGGGCGGCTTGGCGGGCCTGACGGGCAAGGGTGCCAAGCTGTGCGGCCAATGCCTCCAGCACGTCATCGACCCGCGCGAGGTTGGTTTCGGTGGCGGTCAGCCGCAGTTCTGCCTCATGCCGGCGTTGATAGAGGCCGGAAATGCCTGCGGCTTCCTCAAGGATACGGCGGCGGGCCTTGGGTTTGGCATTGATCAGTTCGGCAATCTGCCCTTGCCGCACCAGTGCAGGCGAATGGGCCCCGGTCGAGGCATCGGCGAACAGCATCTGAATATCACGCGCGCGCACATCGCGGGTATTCGCCTTATAGGCAGAGCCAGCGTCGCGGGTGATGCGGCGGGTGATCTCGATCTGATCAGCCTCGTTGAACCCCGAGGGGGCAAGCCTGTCCTGATTGTCGATCACCAAGGCCACTTCGGCAAAGTTGCGCGCCGGGCGGGTGGAGGTGCCTGCAAAGATCACATCTTCCATACCGCCGCCGCGCATGGCGGTGGGTCGGTTTTCGCCCATCACCCAGCGCAAGGCCTCTAGCAGATTCGACTTGCCACAGCCATTTGGCCCGACCACGCCTGTCAGCCCCTCATGGATAATCAAATCCGTGGGGTCGACAAAGCTTTTGAAGCCGTTGAGCCGGAGACGGTTAAATCGCAAAGTAGAGGCACCGTTGATTCTGTTTGATCTGCGATGGTCGGTGGCCTCACGGAATGTGTCAACCCGTTAACCCCTGTATCATGGGGCAGATCTGTGGTTATCCACAACATCTTGGCCATTTTGCCGCGCCAAGGGGGTAGGGTGGCAAGGGAAGCCTTGGTTTGGGCGTGGCGGTATGTGTCTTTGCGGGCTTTTGTTACAGCTTTTCGGCGCTTGGTGATGCGATGAAATTGCGCGCTGTGAAAAGCACTTGACCGGGATGGTAAGGGCGCGGAAAGTCATGGCGCCAAAGGAGTTTGCATGACGCCATTTCAACCTGTTGAGCCCTATGACTGGGATGCGCTGCTGGCGCTGATCAAACGGGCTTTTGCCGGGATGGAAGGGCGAATTGACCCGCCAAGTTCGCTGCACAAGGTCAAGGCGCAGGATCTGGCGCAGTATCCGGGCGAGGTTTGGGTGATCGGGAAGCCCCCCCGCGCCTGCATGGTGCTTACGCCAAAGCCACATGCACTGCATCTGGGTCGTCTGTCGGTGGACCCACCGTGGCAGCGCAAAGGCTATGCCCATATTCTGATCAACCATGCCGAAAGCCGTGCCCGCGCCCTCGGTCTGCCTGCGCTGGAACTGCAATCGCGGATCGAACTGGTTGAAAATCATGCGATTTTCTTTGCGCTGGGGTTCAAGCAGACCGGAGCGACGACGCATGAAGGTTTTTCGTCTCCGACCTCGTTGGTATTCACCAAGACGATTTGACACCTGACACTGCGGCAGTCGGTCGCAGCGTATTTTGGCGGGCTTACATCTATACACATTCATATGTTTGAATTTAATGGAGGCTGTCATGCCAGATACTGCAAAACCGCAACGCCCCGCAGATAGTTGGGGGCCTTTGTATTTCCTTGCCTCGGTGGGTGCCGGGGGCTTGGTGGTGACCTTCTTCATGTGGCTTTACATGTGGGTGCCGCATAAGGGCCAACCTGTGCCCGTTTTCGAAGATATCGCTGCGGCCTTTGCCACTGGTGCGCCTGTCCAGCAAGCGATGATCGTTCTGGCGGCGCTTGGGATCGCCGGATTTTCGGTGCTGAACCTGAAGTCGCTGTTCTGGAACCTTGGCCAGTTCAGCCGGTTCAAGAAAACCGAAGCCTATGGCAAGCTGTTGGGCAGCAATGCCGAAAGCCAAGTGACAGCGCTGCCGCTGGCCCTTGCCATGAGCATCAACGTGGGCTTCATCCTTGGGCTGGTGTTTGTGCCGGGCCTGTGGGGCGTGGTGGAGTATTTGTTCCCGCTGGCGATGATTGCCTTTGGCCTGACGGCTGCATTGGCTTTGGCGCAGATTGGGCGGTTCGTGGGGCAGGTTCTGGCGAAGGGCAGGTTCAATTTTGCCGCGAATGCCTCTTTCGCCCAAGTCTTGCCGGCCTTTGCGTTGTCGATGGTTGGTGTCGGCTTCTCCGCCCCGGCTGCCCTGTCTGGTAATCCAACGGTTGTGGGGATTGCGCTGATCGCCTCGACCGCGCTGCTGGTGATGTCTGTTCTATGGGCCTTGGTGGCTGTGGTGCTGGGTCTGGCCGCGATGCTGCAAAACGGGGCGAACGCCGAAAGCGCGCCGACGCTGTTGATCCTTGTGCCGCTGATGACCGTGTTGGGCATTCTGGTGCTGCGCCAGAACCATGGGTTGCATGTGCATTTCGACGCGCATGAAACGGCGGGCGATACGCTGCGCTTGTTGTCGACTTTCTTGTCGGTGCAGCTGGCCTTTGGCTTGTTCGGTTTGGCCGTGCTGCGGGCGCAGGGTTATGCCGCGCGCTATCTGACCGGGCGCGACACCTCTGTCGGGTCTTATGCGCTGGTGTGCCCCGGTGTGGCGCTGAGCGTGATGATGCAGTTCTGGATCAACAAAGGGTTGGTTGGTGCTGGATTGGTGGCCAAGTTTGGCGCGGCTTATTGGGCGCTGTCGGCGGTGGCTGTGGGCTTTCAACTGGCGATGATCGTGTTGGTTCTGGTTCTGAACCGCCGCCATTTCCGCGCCGCCCCGCAGGCCGCGGCCATTGCGGCGGAATAACCCGCGCGCGACATTAGAACCGAAAGGGCGGCGCAATCCGCCCTTTTTTGCTGCGTCTAGCGTTGTGAGACGCGCAGCGCCTTGCCCTGGTTTTTCTGCCGGCTGCGGATTACGGTGAACAGCCCCGCCAGAATGACGATAGCCCCGCCGATGATGACATTGGCGCGCAGGGTTTCATCGAACACCAGCATCGCGATGACAGTGACAAAGACGATTTGCAGATAGGCAAAGGGTTGCAGCGCGCTGGCCTCGGCCATGGAATAGCTGCGGATCAGCAGGTAGTGCCCAAGGATGGCAAGGCTGGAATAGGTGACGATCATCAGCATGTCGAACGGGGGCATCGCTGTCAGATGCGGCAGGCCGATCACTGTCATCAGCACGCAGCCAATCACCCCGGACCAGAAGAACGAGATGAAGGCAGGTTCATCCCGCGTCGCCAATCGTGTGAGCAAGCTGTAAAGCGCAAACAGAAACGCGCCGATCAGGGGCAGCAGGCTGTCGAGGGAGAACACCCCGCCATCGGGTTGCAAAATGATCGCCACGCCGACCATGCCAAAGATGATCGCGGTCCAGCGCCGCCAGCCGACCTTTTCGCCCAGCACCGGCACCGCAAGCCCCGCAACCAGCAAGGGGCAGACCGCGAAAATGGCGTGGGTGTTGATCAGCCCGATACGGACATAGGCGTAAACCATCACGCAAATCTCGGCGATCAACAGAACCGAGCGGGCGATTTGCAGCCATGGGTGGCGCGTGCGCACGGTTTGGCGTAACCCGCCCGGTTTGGTCAGTGCCTGTGCGGTGACAAAGACGGCAAAGACCCAATAGCGGATCATCACCACCATAAACACGCTGTATCCCCCGGCGAGATAGCGCGAAAACCCGTCCTGCACGGCGAAAACGAACACCGTGGCCACCATTAGCCAGATGCCAAGGCGCGTGTTCTGAACGGTCATCGGGTCAACTTTCCTGTGGCCATATGGCGTTTGTGGCCGTGGCCTTTGCGCCGCTCTACCGCAAATCCGGCGGCCTGCAAGCCCCGGCGCACAAAGCCTGCCGCCGTATAGGTGGCAAATGTGCCGCCGGGTGCGGTGTGGCGGGCCACCTCGGCCATCAGATCCTCACCCCAAAGTTCGGGGTTCTTGGCAGGGGAAAACCCGTCCAGATACCACGCATCGGCGCGGCCATCCCATGCCGCCAGCGTGTCGCGGGCATCGCCGATCACCACCTCTACTTCGATGGGGCCAAGCTGAAACCTTCGCGCGTCCTGCGCCCAATGGTGCAGGAAATCGCCCGCGACGGCCTCTGCCTCGGGGAAAGCGGCCAAGGCGCGGGCAATGTCGGCGGCAGCCATGGGAAAGGCCTCGAACGAGGTATAACGCAGCGGGGTTTCGCCTGCCGCGATCAGGGTGGCCAGCAGGTTCAACCCGGTGCCAAAGCCAAGTTCTGCGATTTGAAAGCCGGGGGTCAGGCGGGCAGGCAGGTCATTGCCGCCCAGAAACACATGGCGCGTTTCGTCCAAGCCGTTGGCAAGGCTGAAATACGGATCATCAAAGCGGGTCGAGATTGGCAAGACCCCATCGCGCCAATCAAGGGTTGCGCAGGGGGCGGGCTGGGTCTGGTTCGTCACAGGGAAATCGCCTATGGGGAAGGGGTAGCGCGACAATGAGCAAAGGGGCCGGGAATGGCAACGCCCGATCTGACGATACATGGCGCGGGCATCTTTGGCCTGTCGATCGCATGGGCCGCCGCCCGGCGCGGCGCAAAGGTGCGGGTGCTGGAGGCTGTCGCCCCCGGTGCGGGATCGTCTGGCGGGGTGGTGGGGGCCTTGGCCCCGCATGTGCCGGAAAACTGGAATGACAAAAAGGCGTTTCAGCTTGAAAGCCTGTTGATGGCGGAAAGCTGGTGGGCCGAGGTGCAGGCCGTGGGGGGCAAAGACCCGCTTTATGCGCGCACGGGCCGCTTGCAGCCAATCGCGGATACCGCAGCACTGGAACTGGCCCGCGACCGCGCCGCCAATGCCGAGGCGCTGTGGCAAGGCCGCGCCGCGTGGCAGGTGCAGCGCAGCACTGGCAGCGCGTGGGAACCCGCAAGCCCGACCGGTTGGCTGATCCATGACACGCTGACCGCCCGTCTGCATCCGCGCGCGGCCTTGGCCGCCTTGCTGGCCGCATTGGCCGCCAAAGGGGCAGAGCTTGTGATCGGTGACGGCGATGCTGTGGGGCCGCAGGTTTGGGCCACGGGCCATGCCGGGCTTTTAACCCTGTCCGAGGGCCGCGCGCGCCCGATGGGCAATGGTGAAAAGGGTCAGGCCGCCAGCCTTCGCCATGACGCGGGCAGCTTGCCGCAGGTGTTTACCGAAGGGCTGCATATCATTCCGCATGGCGATGGCACGGTGTCCATCGGTTCCACCTCGGAACGGAAATGGGCCAAGGACACGGCGACAGATGCGCAACTGGATGCGCTGATCGCCAAGGCGCGCAAGGCTCTGCCTTGCCTCGCAGATGCCGAAGTGGTGGATCGCTGGGCCGGTATTCGCCCCCGCGCCCGCAGCCGCGCCCCGATGCTGGGGCCATGGCCGGGGCGGCCGGGCCATTTCATCGCCAATGGCGGTTTCAAGATCGGCTTTGGCATGGCGCCGAAAATCGCCGAGGTGATGGCCGACTTGCTGCTGGACGGGCGTGATACGATCCCCGAGGATTTCCGCGTCGAAGCCAGCCTGTAACCCGCGCCCTATTTCGCCAGCAGCGCAACCTCGGCCCGCAAGGCATCCAACAAGGCTGTCAGCGCCTTTTCGGATTGCGGGTCTTTCAAATGGCCCGCCGCATCAAAGGCGCTGCCCGACGCGGCGAGCAACATCTCTGGCCCCTGCAACAGGCGCGGGCGAAACGGCGCAAGGCACAGCCGCAGCGAGAATTGCGACCGCGCGCCCCCGGCCCGACCCGCCGCCGCCGACATGATCGCCACGGGTTTGCCCGCCCAAGGGCTGCCCCCCGGCACCCGGCTGACCCAATCCAACGCGTTCTTCAACACACCCGGCAAGGCCGAGTTATACTCTGGCGTTGAAATCAACACAGCATCGGCAGCCCGGATTTGATCTGCCAGTGTTTGAACGGTTGCGGGAATTCCGCTTTCCGCCTCCAGATCGCCATCATAGAGCGGCAGGCGCAGATCCGCCTCGACATAATGGGCGGGACCATAGTGGCGCATGGCCTCGGCCAAAAGCGCCCGATTGGTCGACCCGCTGCGCAACGCGCCACAAATGCCAAGGATGTTGTGTTCCGCCATGCTCTGCCCTTTCACTTCTGCCGTTGTGGGGACTGTAGGGCCAATTGCCGCCACTGCAAGTCAGCGTGGGTTCCGCCGCGCGGCCCCTTGCGCATGATCATCGCTTGTCGCAGTCTGCCCGCAGGCAGATATTTGGGGGGAAACAGATGCGGCACGGCGGGCAAATCCTGGTAGATCAACTTGTGGCGCAAGGGGTTCAACGGGTGTTTTCGGTTCCGGGCGAAAGCTTTCTTGCCGCGCTGGATGGGCTGCATGACAGCGGCATCCAGAATATCGTCTGCCGTCAGGAAGGCGGGGCCGCGATGATGGCCGAGGCGCATGGCAAGCTGACGGGCACCCCCGGCGTCTTGTTCGTGACGCGGGGCCCGGGGGCAACCAATGCCAGTGCAGGCATCCATATCGCAAAACAAGACAGCACCCCGATGGTGGTTTTCGTGGGTCAGATTGCGCGGCATCACCGCGACCGCGAAGCGTTCCAAGAGGTGGATTACCGCGCCGTGTTCGGCACGCTTGCCAAATGGGCGACCGAGGTGGATCAGATCGAACGCCTGCCCGAATATATCAGCCATGCCTTCCACCTTGCCACCTCCGGCCGCCCCGGCCCGGTAGTGCTGGCCCTGCCCGAGGATATGCTCTCGGCCTGCGCCGATGTGGCCGATCTGCCTGCCCCCAGCCCGCAACCCTTTGGCATCAGCGATGCGCAGCTTGCCGCCGTCACGGATGCCTTGGCGCAGGCCAAACGCCCCATGGTGCTGGCAGGCGGGCCGAACTGGTCCGCCAAGGCCGCCGCTGATCTGGAGGCTTTTGCCAAAGGCTGGAACCTGCCCGTCGCCGTTTCTTTCCGGCGTCAGGATCGGATGAACAATGACCACCCGAATTTCGTCGGCGATCTGGGTGTGGGCATGAACCCCAAGCTGGGACAGATGCTGACGCAGGCCGATACGCTGCTGGTGCTGGGCGCGCGCTTGGGCGACACCACCACCAATGGCTATGAACTGCTGGACCCAACGCGCCCCGGCCCCCGCATCCTGCACATCCACCCCGACCCAAGCGAGTTGGGCCGCGTTTACCACCCCGCGCTGGCCATTCCTGCGCGCGCCGATCAGATGCTGGCGCGTCTTGCCCAAACCATAGGCCAAGGCGCTTGGGCCGACTGGACGCAAACCGCCCGCGGCCAATATGAGGCGTGGCAAACCCCGGTGGAAACCCCCGGCGCGGTAAAGCTGGAACAGGTTGTCACATGGCTTGCCGCGAACCTCGCCCCGGACAGTATCCTGACCAATGGCGCGGGCAATTACGCGGCCTTCCTGCACCGCTACTACCGCTTTCGCCGCTTTGGCACACAGGTCGCCCCCACCTCCGGCTCTATGGGCTATGGCTTTCCGGCAGCTATCGCCGCCTCGCTGCAACACCCGGATAGAACGGTGGTTTGCATGGCCGGGGATGGGTGCTTTCAGATGACCTGCAACGAGGCATCAACCGCCATGCAGCACGGCGCGAAACCCATTGTCATCGTCGCCAACAACGGCCGCTATGGCACGATCCGCATGCATCAGGAACGCCATTACCCCGGCCGCCCCTCGGGCACCGACCTTGCCAACCCCGATTTCGCAGCGCTGGCCCGCGCTTACGGTGGCCATGGTGAAACCGTGACCGATCAGGCCGATTTTCCTGCCGCCTTTGCCCGCGCGCAAGCCGCTGGCACCTTGGCCATCATCGAATTGAAACTGGACCCGGACATGCTGACCACAGGCCAATCGCTCAGCCAATTGCGCGCCGCCAGCACAAAGCTCTGACTGCTTTCATCTATTCAAAAATATCCCGGGGGGAGTTTGCATTGCGTGCAATGCGAACCGGGGGGCAGCGCCCCCCACCGCCGCCAAAGGCATCCCCAGCATTGGCACTCAGCGCCCTGTCAGTTCCGCCGTCACATTCACCACGCCCACCGCGCCGCGCAGCTTGGCGCGGTAGATCACCAGCGATTCCACCACGCGCATCACATAGGTCCGGGTTTCCGAAAACGGGATCGTCTCGACCCAGTCCACCACATCAACCCCCGCTTGCCGCGGGTCCCCGAATTCTGTGATCCAGCGGCGCGGGCGGCCCGGCCCGGCGTTATAGCCCGAGGCGATCAGCGCCACGGCGGGGCCGAACTCTTCGACCAATTGCGCAAGATAGGCCGCACCAAGCGAGACGTTATAGGCACCATCCTGTGTCAGGCGCGGCAAGGTATAGGCCTGCGCGGTTTTCTCGGCCATCATCTTGGCCGTCCCCGGCATCACCTGCATCAAGCCGCGCGCGCCTGCAGGGCTGATAACGGCCACATCAAATTCGCTTTCCCGGCGCGCGATCGACAGCGCAAGCGCTCGGCTGACAGGCAGGCCCTCGGGCACCAGATCGACCACCGGGAAATAGGCGCGCGGCAAGATCACGCCGCGCCCGGCGGCTTGTTTGCCAATCAGCACCGCGATATGCGGCTCGCCCAGTTCCAGCGCCAGATCGGCCAGTTGCGCCAGTTCGGCATCGCTCAGGCTTTCGGCCAGATGCAGCATGAACCGCTTGCCAAGCGAACGGTCGCCTGCTGCCAAAAGCAACCGCGCCGCCTCCAGCACGGAGGAGCCCGCAAAGCCCGCCCCCCGCCAATCCGGCGCGCGTTGGTCCGACAGCAGCGCCGGGTCCAGCGTCTGGCCCAGTTTCTCGGCGCTTAGCAAACCGTAATAGGCGGTTTGATGTTTCGCCCCGGCCTCAAAGGCTGTGCGGGCGGCAGGGTAATTTCCCAAAGCTTCCTCGGCCCGGCCTTCCCAGTAATGCGCGCGGCTAAGGCTGATCGGCGTGCTGACCCCGGATTTCAGATGTTGAAAATGCCCCCGCGCGGTTGTCGGGTCATTCTTTTTGCGCAGGGCGATGAAGCCCGCCAGAAACTCCAACTCGGCGTAATCACCGCCTTCGGTCAGGTGGTGTGAGGCTGCGACGCGATACGCCTCATCCATCCGGCCTGCCTGCACCAGATCGCGCACAACCCCGGCGCGTCTGTCGGCCCATGCCTCGGGTCGGCCCAAAGCCGCCGCACTGCTGGATCGTTCAAGGATCAAGGCCACCGCCCCGTCCAGAAAGCCTTTGCGCGCGCGCCAGACAAAGCGGTCATAGGCAAGGCCGGGGTCTGCGGCCTCTGATGCCGGAACCGCGCTGATCAGGGCATCCACCCCATCATCCTGCGCGCGCAGCGCCAGTCGCGCGCGGGCCAGTGCTTGCCATCCCGGCGGCACCAGCGGCAACATCCGCGATGCCTCGTCGCTGCGGCCTGCCCAGAGCAAGGCATCAAGGCGCTGGGTGTGAACGCTTTGCAGCGCGGTCGCTTGCAACGCCAGCATGTCGGCCTGTTCTGCCGCCGAAAAGCGCAGGTCGACCCAAGCCCGCCGGGCCGCCTTGGCCGCCGCATCGCCTTGCCCTGCGGCCAGATAGGCTTTGACAAGGCTTATCGCGCCTTCGGCGGTCGATGGCCTGTCCGATTTGAAATAGGCGATCACCCGGTCAGGCGTGGTAGAGCGTGCGACGGCCACCTCTCCCTTTTGGTGCAGCCATGGCATGCCCGGCCAATCCGGCCTGCGTGCAAGGAACGCCTCATACTCCCCCAGCAGCCCGTCGCCTGCGCGCAGGCGCTGCCACTCGATCACATCGGCGGCCACGCCTTTGGGGGCAATGGCCTTGGCGGCCGCCCAATCCTTTGACTGCGCCGCCGCAAGGGCTGCGCGCAGGTCACTGGCCGGATCGGCGCTTGCGGGGCTGGCAAGGCCAAGGGCCAGTGCAAGCAAAGGCAACGCTGCGCGCAGCAGGCGCGGATGGCGGAAAAGGCGGCGGGGTGGTGATGTGTTTTTCATGCCCGGCAATCTGCCATTGTCGCCCTTTGGCTGCAACTCACATCCACGCGGGGTGGCCGTCAGGCGGCAATATCGCGCCATGCTTGGCAAGGCCCGCGCATATCGGTAAGGAAGGCACAGAAAACCAACGGGCGACTCAAACCCCCGCCCAATGCACAAGAGGAGACGCGTGTCATGTTCAAAGGGTCAATGCCTGCCCTGGTCACGCCGTTCAAGGACGGCCAGCTTGATCTGGATACGCTGAAGAAACTTGTCGATTGGCAAATTGCCGAGGGCAGCCATGGCGTGGTTCCGGTTGGCACCACGGGTGAAAGCCCGACCTTGTCGCATTCCGAACATCAGACCGTGATCGAAGAGGTGGTGAAGGCTGTTGCGGGCCGGGTGCCTGTGATTGCGGGCACCGGCAGCAACAATACCGCCGAAGCGATGGACCTGATCAAACATGCCGAGCAGGTGGGCGCCGATGCCGCCCTTGTGGTGACGCCCTATTACAACCGCCCGACCCAAGCCGGGTTGATCGCGCATTACACGGCGCTGCATGATTGCTGCACCCTGCCGATCGTCATCTACAATATTCCGGGCCGGTCCTGTGTGGATATGCTGCCCGAAACCATGGGCGAGTTGGCCAAGCTGCCGCGCATCATCGGGGTGAAAGATGCCGTTGGCAAGATGGAACGCGTCAGCCAGCAACGCGCGCTGTGCGGCCCGGATTTCTGCCAGTTGTCTGCCGAGGACGCGACCGCTTTGGGCTTCAACGCGCATGGTGGCGTGGGTTGTATTTCGGTGACGGCCAATGTCGCCCCGCGCCTTTGTGCCGAATTCCAAGAGGCGATGCTGGCAGGCGACTACGCCAAGGCCCTGCAATACCAAGACCGCCTGATGCCGCTGCACGAGGCGATCTTTACCGAACCCGGTCTGGTCGGTGCGAAATACGGATTGTGGAAGCTGGGGCTTTGCAGCCAAGAGGTGCGCTTGCCACTGACCGGTTTGACCGATGGCACCAAAGCCAAGATTGATGCCGCCATGCGCCACGCAGGGCTGATCAACTAAGCAAAACCGGCGCCGGGCTGGCGGGAAATGCCCCAGCCCGGCGCCACCTTATCCGTTTTCGCGCAGGCGGAAGCGTTGTATCTTTCCGGTCTGGGTTTTGGGCAGTTCGCTGACAAAGGTGATCTTGCGCGGGTATTTGTAGGGCGCAATCGTCGCTTTCACATGGTCTTGCAAGCGCTTCACGCATTCCGCATCGCCTTGCACCCCATTGACCAGCACGACATGGGCTGAAACGATTTGCCCGCGCGCCTCGTCCGCCTCTCCGACCACCGCGCATTCCAGCACATCGGCATGGGACAACAGCGCCGCCTCGACATCCGGCCCCGCAATATTATAGCCGCCCGAAACGATCATATCATCGGTGCGCGCGGCAAAGTGGAAATAGCCGTTTTCATCTTGCCAGAAGGCATCGCCCGTCAGGTTCCAGCCGTTTTGCACATAGGCCGCCTGCCGCGGATCATCCATATAGCGGCAGCCCGTTGGCCCGCGCACGGCCAAGCGCCCCACCTCGCCGCGCGGCATGTCCTTGCCCGCTGCATCCACGATCTTCGCCTCATACCCCGCGACGGGGCGGCCTGTGCAGGCGGGGCGGTGATCATCAAAGCGGTTGGTGATGAAGATGTGCAGCAATTCGGTGGCCCCGATCCCATCCAGCATCGGCTTGCCAGTCTTGGCCATCCATTCCTCATAGACCGGGGCGGGCAGCGTTTCGCCTGCGGAAACGGCGGCGCGCAGGCTGGACAGGTCTGCGCCTTCCTCCATCGCTTTCAGCATCACGCGATAGGCGGTGGGGGCGGTGAAACAGACGGTTGCGCGGTATTTCTGGATAATCTCTATCAGGTTCGGCGGTGAGGCATTTTCCAGCAAACAGGCCGCCGCCCCAAAGCGGAGCGGAAACACCGCCAAGCCCCCCAGCCCAAAGGTAAAGGCCAAGGGGGGGGAACCCACAAACACATCTTCAGGCGTGACGCGCAGCACCTCGCGGGCGTAACCATCCGCGATAGTCAGCAGATCGCGGTGGAAATGCATCGTTGCCTTGGGGTTGCCCGTGGTGCCCGAGGTAAAGCCCAACAGCGCCACATCATCGCGCCCGGTTTTTGCCGCCGCAAACCGCACCGATTTACCCAAAGCCGCACGATCCAGTTCAGCATCGTGGTTGGCGGTGCCGTCAAAGCCCACCACCCGCTGCAAAAAGCGCGATGCCTTGGCGCAGGCGTCCATTTCGTCCATCAGCCGCGTGTCACACAGGGCCAGCGACACCTCGGCCTTGTCGACGATCTGGCCCAATTCCTTGGCCCGCAGCATCGGCATGGTGTTGACCACAACCGCCCCCGCCTTGGTCGCCGCCAACCATGCCGCCACCATCGCCGGGTTGTTGGCCGACCGGATCAGCACCCGATGCCCCGGCTGCACGCCGTAATCTTCCACCAAGGCATGGGCGATGCGGTTGGTCCAATCGGCCAGTTCCTTGTAGGTCCGCAACCGGCCATTGCCGATCAGGGCGGTATGGTCGCCAAACCCCTTTGCCACCATGCCATCCGTCAATTCCACGCCCACGTTCAACCATTCGGGATATGAGAACCCTGCACGCGGCAAATCAGGCCATTGGTCGTGGGGGGGCAAACGATCACGGGTGAAGCTGTCGATATGTCCTGACGGTCCGAGTTGCATGGCTATCCTCTCAATCCTGGGGGATGACGGCAGTTGCTTCGATTTCCACTTTGGCGCGATCCTCGACCAAGGCCACGACCTGCACCAAAGCCATCGCGGGGAAGTGCCGCCCGAACTGCATCCGATAGGCAGCACCAATCTCGCGCAGGCTGGACAGATAGGCCTGCTTGTCGGTCACATACCATGTCAGGCGGGTCAGGTGTTCGGGGCTTGCCCCTGCTTCGGCCAATATCGCCTTGATCGAGGCGAGGCATTGCGCGACCTGCTCTGCGAAATCATCGGTTTCCCATTCCTGATCCGCATTCCAGCCAACGATCCCACCGGTAAAGACCATCCGCCCCGTCGCCGCCACGCCATTGGCATAGCCTTTGGCGCCTTTCCAGTTTTTGGGGTGCAAAATTTCATGCGGGCTGATGGCATCGGTCATTGGTCCTGCTCCTGCGAAAAGGCTATCATTCGGGCGCGCACGGCGCTGTGCCATGGCTGCGACTGGCCGTTGCAATCCACATTCACCAAGGTCAGATCGGCGGTCAGCCGGTCAATACCGCCCGCCGCAGCGGTGATGCGAAACCCGACAGAGCTGGTGCCAATGCGGGTGATCTGCAACGTAAAATCCAGCTTTTCCCCTAGGCGAGAGGGCGCGTGGAAATTCACCTCTATCCGTGCGGTCGGCACACCAGCGCGATCTTCCATCATGCGGGCAAAAGAACAGTGCAGAACATCGGCAAAGAAATTTTCCACCACCGAGTTTGTCATCTCAAAATAGCGCGGATAGAAAACGATCCCCGCCGGGTCGCAATGGTTGAACTCGATCTGGATCAGGCGGTGATAGGTCATTCCAGCACCGCCCGCGCGATCACGATGCGCTGCACGTCACTGGCCCCTTCATAGATGCGCAAGGCCCGGATATCGCGGTAAAGGCCTTCCACGGCAAAGCCCTTGCGCACGCCGTCACCGCCATGCAGTTGCAAAGCGGCATCAATCACCTTTTGCGCGGCTTCGGTGGCATAAAGCTTGGCCATCGCCGCCTCGCGGCTGATGCGGGCGGCCCCCTGGTCCTTGGTCCATGCCGCGCGGTAAATCAGCAAGGCACTGGCGTCGATCTGCAAGGCCATATCGGCAATATGCCCCTGCACCATCTGCAACTCAGCCAAGGGTGCCCCGCCGATGCGCCGCGCCTTGACCCGCGCCAAAGCGTCATCCAGCGCGCGGCGGGCAAAGCCCAGCGCCGCCGCCCCAACGGTGGACCGAAACACATCCAGCACCGACATCGCAATCTTGAAACCCGCGCCCGAGGCCCCGATCAAGGCGGCATCCGGCACGAACACCCCGTCAAAGCGCAAATGCGCCAAAGGGTGCGGCGCGATCACCTCGATCCGCTCCACCACGCTTAAGCCCGCAGTATTGGCAGGCACCAAAAAGGCCGACAGGCCCCGCGCGCCCGCCGCCTCGCCGGTGCGGGCAATCACCACATAAAGATCGGCAATCCCACCGTTGGAAATATAGGTCTTTTCGCCGGAAATCCGGTAGCCACCCGCCACTTTTTCCGCCACCGTGGCCGTTGCCGCTACGTCCGACCCCGAAGCTGGTTCCGTCAGCGCAAAGCCAGAAATCGCCGCGCCCGCGCGCGTCTTGTCCAACCAAATCCGCTGCTCTGGCGTGCCGAACAATGACACCGCCCCCATGCCCAGCCCTTGCATGGCAAAAGCAAAATCGGCCAACCCATCATGCCGCGCCAGCGTTTCGCGCAGAATACACAGGCTGCGCACATCCAAACGCTCCCCCGCGCCGGCGCCGGTATGGCGCAACCACCCGGCTTGCCCCAAATTCGCAACCAAGGCCCGGCAAGCGGCATCCACATCAGAATGATCCACCGGCAAATGCGCCGCACACCATGCCTCCAGTCCGGCCGCCAAAGCCCTGTGGCGATCCTCAAAAAAGGGCCAATCCAAGAAACTCTGATCTGCCAAGACGCTTTCCTTCCTCTGGTCAAAAATATCATTGGGGGCTGGCTGGTTCGCCACCGGTTCGAGAACCGGCCGGCGCGCGGGGGGCAGACAGCCGCCCGGCGCTTGGTCCCGCAACCCCGCCGTCAATCCCCTTGAAACGCTGGTGTCTCTTTGGCGACAAAGGCATGATAGGCGCGCTCAAAATCGCGGGTCTGCATGCAGATCGCCTGCGCCTGCGCCTCGGCTTCAATCGCTTGGTCCAACCCCATGTTCCACTCCTGGTTGATCTGGGTCTTGGTGATGCCATGGGCAAAGGTCGGGCCAGCGGCAAGACGGCGGGCCAGCCCCATCGCCTCGGCTTGCAACACCTCCCCCGGATGCAGCGCGTTCCAAAAGCCCCACCGCTCTCCTTCCACAGCCGTCATCACCCGCCCGGTGTAAAGCAGTTCCGCCGCGCGGCCCTGCCCGATGATCCGGGGCAGCATGGCGCAGGCCCCCATATCGCAGCCCGCAAGCCCGACCCGCGTGAACAGAAAGGCACATTTCGCGGCGTCACTTGCCAGCCGCAAATCAGCGGCCATGGCGACAATTGCACCCGCCCCCACGCAGACCCCATCCACCGCCGCAATGATTGGCTTTTGGCAATGGATCATCGCTTTCACCAGATCGCCGGTCATGCGGGTAAAGGCCAACAGCGCCTTCATATCCATCCCGACCAGCGGGCCGATAATTTCATGCACGTCACCGCCGGAACAGAAATTCCCGCCGTTGGAGGCAAAGACCACTACATCCACATCGCTGGCATAGGGCAGCGCGCCAAAGAAATCCCGCAGCTCGGCGTAAGACTCAAACGTCAGCGGGTTCTTGCGGTCTGGCCGGTTCAGGCGGACAAGGGCGATGCGATCTGCCACCTCCAGCAGGAAATGTTCTGGGGTCAGCTTGGCCATTTCGGTCATTCCGTGTCCTTTCGCAGCTTCTTCAGCAAAGCGGTCAACTGCTCGATCTCGGCATCTGTCAGGCGTGAAAACAGGTTGTTCACCTCGGCCTCATGGCCAGCGGCCAATGTTTCAAATTGCTGCAAACCTTCGGGCGTCAGGGCCACATGCACCGTGCGCCGGTCGGTGGCCAAAGGTGTGCGCCGCGCCAGCCCGTCTTTTTCCAAGCGGTCCACCACGGCGGTGGCATTGCCGTTGGAGACCAGCAGCATCCGGCTGAGTTCTGACATGGTCACGCCTTCGCGGCGGCGCCACAGGGCCGCCATCACGTCAAAGCGCGGCAGCGTCGTGTCATGGCCCAACCGCAGATGTTCGCGCAAATGGCTTTCAGCGGCGCGCGTCACCCCCAGCAGACGGATCCACATTTTCAAGCGGCGTTTTGACACCCCGTCCGTTTCATTCATACCTCGCCTCCTGACAGGGCAATCGCCTGCCCGTTCACGGAATCTGCGCCGGGGCTGCACAGCCACAGCGCCGTGGCCGTCACCTCATCCGGTGCGATCAACCGCCCCTGCGGGTTTGACGCGGTCAGGATCGCTTGCGCCTCTGACGCGGTCTTGCCGGTTTTGGCGACGATATTGGCGATGGAACGGTCAGTCATCTCGGTGTCCAGATAGCCGGGGCAAATCGCGTTCACCGTGATCGGCTTTCGCGCCACTTCCAGCGCGAGGCTGCGGGTCAGGCCGACCACCCCATGCTTGGCCGCCGCATAGGGCGCGGCATAGGCAAACCCTTTCAGCCCAGCGGTAGAAGCGACAGAGATCAGGCGCCCCCAACCCGGCATTTGCAACACGCCTTCGCGCAGGGTCAGGAACACGCCTGTCAGATTGACGGCCATCATCGCATTCCACTGATCAAGGCTGGTGCGCGCCAAAAGCCCGCTATCGGCCGCGCCCGCATTGGCGATCACAATGTCACAGGGGCCTGCGGCCTGAAACATCGCCCGCACGCTGTCTTCTTGGGTTACATCGGCCAGAACCGCGCGGATGCTGGGATTGGCCTTTTCCAACTTGCGCAAGGGTTCCTCGCGGCGGCCTGTCACAACCACCTCTGCCCCGGCCCCGGCAAAGGCGCGGGCCATGTTGGCACCGACCCCGGTGCCGCCGCCTGTGATCAAGACGCGTTTGCCCAGCATCATCATGCGCGGATCACCTCTGCTGCCCTTTCTGCCAAACGGCGGGCCTGTTCGGCCCCGGCAAGGTAAGGCAAGGGCCACGCCCCCGCCGGATCACCAAGCGCCAAGCCCGCGTGCAGCGTCCAATAGGGGTTGGACAGATGCGGGCGGGCAAGGCAGACCAGATCGGCGCGTCCGGCCATCAGGATGGAATTGACGTGATCGGGTTCAAAGATATTGCCCACCGCCATGGTCGCGATCCCGGCCTCATTGCGGATCCGGTCGCTGAATGGGGTCTGGAACATACGGCCATAGACCGGGCGCGCATCAATGCTGGTTTGCCCGGCGGACACGTCGATGATATCGGCCCCGGCGGCGGCAAACAGGCGCGCAATCTCTACCGCTTCTGCCGGTGTCACGCCCGCGTCGCCCAGCCAGTCATGCGCCGAAATCCGCACCGACATCGGCTTGTCCTTTGGCCATGCCGCGCGCATGGCGGCAAACACCTCCAACGGATAGCGCATGCGGTTCTCAAGGCTGCCGCCATAGGTGTCGCTGCGGGTATTGGAGGCCGGGCTGATGAAGCTGGAGATCAGATAGCCATGGGCGGCGTGCAATTCGATCATGTCAAACCCGGCGCGCGCGGCCATTTCGGTTGCTGCGACAAACTGGTCGCGAACCTTGTCCATATCGGCGCGGTCCATGGCGCGGGGGGTGGCGTTTTGCGGCGACCACGGCATCGCCGAAGCCGATAGCAGCGGCCAGTTGCCCGCAGGCAGCGGTGCATCCATCTGCTGCCAGCCCAGTTGGGTGGAGCCTTTGCGCCCGGAATGGCCAATCTGGCAGCACAGCTTGGCCGGGGTTTCCGCATGGACAAAATCCACCAGCCGCTTCCACGCGGCCTCATGCTCTGGCGCGTATAGGCCGGGGCATCCGGGGGTGATGCGGCCTTCGGGCGAAACACAAGTCATTTCGGTGTAAACCAGCCCCGCGCCCCCCTTTGCGCGTTCGGCGTAATGCACGAAATGCCAATCGGTCGGGCAGCCATCGACCGCCTTGTATTGCGCCATGGGCGAAACGACGATGCGGTTGGCCAGTTCCATCCCGCGCAGCCGATACGGCGCGAACATTGGCGCATGGCCCGCCGCGCCGCCCGCCTGCGCCGCAAACCAATCCTCGGCCGAGCGCAGCCAAGCCGCATCGCGCAGGCGCAGGTTTTCATGGCTGATGCGCTGAGAGCGGGTCAGCAGGGAATAGTTGAACTGCACCGGGTCCAGATCGAGGTATCGCTCCACCTCCTCAAACCACTCGGTCGAGTTGCGGGCCGCCGATTGCAGGCGCAGCACATCGACGCGGCGTTCTTCCTGATAGCGGGCGAAGGCGGTTTGAATATCGGGCGCGCTGTGCAGATACTCGGCCAGCGCCACCGCACTTTCCAACCCCAGCTTGGACCCGGAGCCGATGGAAAAATGCGCCGTGGCCGAGGCATCACCCAACAGCACGACATTCTTGTAAGACCACTGCGCACACAGCACACGCGGGAAAGACAACCACGCCGAGCCGCGAATATGGTTGGCGTTGGACATCAACGCATGGCCACCCAGATGATCCTTGAAGATCGCCTCACAGGTGGCGATGCTGTCTTCTTTGGTCATTCCGGCAAAGCCGAAGGCGTCATAGGTATGCTGGCTGCATTCCACGATGAAGGTCGCGGTATCGGCATCGAATTGATAGGCATGCGCCCAGACCCAGCCATGCGGGGTTTTTTCAAAGATGAAGGTGAAGGCATCGTCAAACTTTTGCCGTGTGCCCAGCCAGACAAATTTGTTCAACCGGGTGTCGATCTCGGGCTGGAAATGCTCTGCGAATTCCTGCCGCACGGCAGAGTTGAGGCCATCTGCCGCGACCACGACATCATATTCATCCATATAGCTGGCTGCGGGTTGCGCGGGCGTTTCAAAGCGCAGGTCAACGCCCAGTTCCTGCGCGCGGGCTTGCAGGTCCAACAGCAGTTGCTTGCGCCCGATACCGCAGAACCCATGGCCGCTGGATACGGTGCGCGTGCCCTTGTGAACCACCGCCACATCATCCCAATAGGCGAAATGGCCGCGGATCGTCGCCTCGGACACCGGGTCATTCAGGGCCATGTTCGACAGGGTTTCATCCGACAACACCACGCCCCAGCCAAAGGTATCATCGGGGCGGTTGCGCTCCAGCAAGGTGATCTGGTGGCTCGGGTCGCGCAGCTTCATTGATATCGCAAAATACAGACCCGCAGGGCCGCCACCCAGACACAGCAGTTTCATCTTGCACACCTTTTGTTTCGCATTCGGACCTCGCGGCCGTAGCGATCAGCTTGCCACTGGCGTGGCGTTATTTCAAGTTTGAAATTTCAGACTTGAAATTGAAACCGCAAGCGGAAAGGATGGCGCAGCAGGGAGGGTTTCGGATGGCCGTGATCGGGGTTGTGGGCTTGGGCACCATGGGACTGGGCATCGCACAGATCTATGCCGCTGCGGGGCATAGGGTTCTGGCAACCGATGGCCAAGCCGCCGCGCGCGAAACGGCGCTGGCGCGGATGGCCGAGGGCCTTGCGCGGCGGGTGGCGGCGGGCAAGCTGACCGAAGGAGGGCGGGAGGCAACGCTGGCCAATCTGCATGTGCAGGACAGCACGGCAGGGCTGGCGCCTTGCGATATGGTGGTCGAGGCGATTGTGGAAACGCTGGAGGCCAAGCAAGCCCTGTTCCGCGACCTTGAAACCCTGCTGCGGCCAGATGCGGTTCTGGCGACCAATACCTCGGCCCTGTCGGTCACGCAGATTGCCAAGGGGTTGGGGCATCCGGGGCGAGTTCTTGGCCTGCATTTCTTTAACCCGGCCCCGGCAATGAAGCTGGTGGAACTGGTGACACCGCCGCGCGTCACCGATCAGGCCGCAGCCTTTGCCAAATCCCTGACCGAAGCGGCGGGCAAAATCGTGATCGCCTGTGCCGACCGTCCCGGTTTCATCGTCAACCGCTGCGCCCGCCCGTTTTATGGTGAGGCGCTGGCCCTGCTGGAGGAAGGCCATAGCGCGGCAGAGATTGATGCGGCCATGCTGCACGCGGGCTATCGGCTGGGGCCTTTTTCCCTGATTGATCTTGTGGGTGCAGACATCAATCTTGCCGCCACACGGTCCTTGTTCGAAGCGATGGGGCACCACCCGCGCTATCATGTGTTCGAAAGCCTTGTCGCGCAGGTCGCGGCGGGTCGCCTTGGTGTCAAAACGGGCAGCGGCTTTCTGGTGGGGGCACGTCCCACGCCACAACAAAATGATGCAATCGTCCTGCGGATAGAGGCGACCTTGGTGAATGAGGCCGCAAGCCTGCTGGCGGAAAGCTCGCTGACGCCCGAAGCGGTCGACACCGCGCTGCGGCTTGGGCTGAACTTTCCGCGCGGGCCGTTCGAATCGATGCGACAATGGGGAGTGGAAGCCATAGGCCAAACGCTTGCGCGGCTGGAAGCGCAGGCCCCTGCCCATTTGCGCGGGCGCTATGTGGCCAGTCCGTGTCTGGCATCCGAGGCCTAGACTAAGGCGCTGCCCGATGTGGCGACAAGACCCTGCCGAAGGGGACAAGAGCCCTCTGATCTGCCGCAAATCTACGCGTTTGCGATAATTTCGCGCGGTGCTTGACGGGGCGCGCATGCCTTTTGACGCGGCTTTGACGGTGGGGGACTAGCGGTAAAGGGGAAATTCCGGCAATCTTTACCCTACGTTAATGGGAGCCGAAAATGTCTTCTCTCGCCCAATCCAACTGCTATTTGCGCATCAGCCTTGTCAGCCCTTGCACATCCGTGTCTTTGGCCGCGCCCACTTTGGCGACGCATTTGGGTATCCCCATGCAAGAGGCGGTTCAACGGTTGACCAATGCGCCCGGAATACTGGCAAACCGGCTGGAACGCAGCCGCGCCAAGCGGCTTGCAACGCTGTTGCTGGCGCTGGGGGTCGCGGTTCGGCTTGACCCAACGCATCACCGCGCAGCGGTCACGGTGCCCCGCGCGGCGCTGTTCGATCTGTCGATCCAGCCGGTGGAGGCCAAAGATCTGGACGGGCTTGCCGAAACGCTGGCGCGGGCGTTGCCGCCAAAGGTGCTGGCCCCGTATCTGCGCGATATACCTGCGTTACATGAAGCATTAGCCGGGCCAAACGGTCTGGTGCTTGACGGTATCACCTCGGAACAGATCAAGCTGGTCCGGCAAGCCTTGCGGCGCACCCATGGTTTGCGGCTGGCAACGTCTAACCCCGCCTCGGCCTTGCATGACATTCTGGCGGACCCGCGCACCAAAGAGCGCGTGCCTGAAACCGTTATCGTGGCGCTGCGGCGGCTTGGCTTTACGCCGTGCCCACTGACGGGGGCGCTGGCAACCCGGGTCGATACGCGGACGCGCGATCTGATCCTCAATCGCTTTGCAGGGTCGGGACTGGTGGCAATGAACCGCGATTTCCAACGGTTTGATCTGTTCCTGACCGGGGTTCAAAACCTGTCGCCAAGGGAATTGGCCGATTTTCTGATCGCCCGCTCTGACCTGCCGCGGCAATCGCTGGAACGCATGTCGCGCCCGCTGCGAATCGAAACCGGCCTGACGCGCGCCAGCGCCTTGGCGTTTCAGGCCGATTATGCCGCACTTGGCCTTGAAACCTGTGCGCGCCTGCGGGTTTTCCACCCGATCCAGCCCGTTCCTGCGGGCCGGGTCGCGCCTTGATATTTGCCCTGCTCCCGGCAGATGGATAGGCAAAGGCGGCCTCTTCTTCGGAAGGGGCCGTTTTTCTTGCTGCGGTAAAATCGGGATGCGACCGGAAATCCTGAAAATTCTACAGGTTAACATCACCTTCACTGCGTTCCTGTAGAAGGGGACTTGGGTGTATAAATGGGTGATGTGATGGACGGGCAATCAAATGCCAGGCCAGTCATCATTAAGCGGAAGAAAGTTGTCCAAGGCGGCGGTCACCACGGTGGGGCGTGGAAAGTTGCCTATGCGGACTTCGTGACGGCCATGATGGCCTTCTTCATGCTGATGTGGCTGTTGAATGCAACGACGGAAAAGCAACGAAAAGGGCTGGCTGATTATTTCAGCCCAACGATTCCGATCAACCGGATTTCGGGTGGCGGCGATGGGGCCTTTGGCGGTGACAGTGTGGTCACAGACACCGAACGGCCGGAAGTCGGAGTCGGTGCGCCGCCGTCCATGGCAACGGAAACCAGCACGCTGGAAGAGGCTGATGCGGCGTCCAAGGCTGAAATGAAGGCGCAATCAGAGGAGCTGGAGAAAGCCCTCGCCGCACGCAGCGGAGAAAGCATGACGATGGAGCGTGCGCTTCGCCATGTGGTCACGAAACTCACCGACGAGGGTCTGGTGATCGAGATCTTCGATCTTGAGGATGTCCCGCTTTTTGATGGGCTGACCGCCACACCCGAACCTGTGACGCGTGATATTGCGGCGTTGTTGGCTGATGTGCTGGCGATCACCCGCAACACGCTGGCGGTGAACGGGCATGTTCGTTCTTTTCCGATCACCTTGGTCGAAAATCCGGCTTGGGCCATGTCTTCGGCAAGAGCGCAGGCGATGCGCGGCCTGTTGCAAGAGGCGGGGATTGATTCGGAGCGTATCACCCGGATCAGCGGATATGCCGACCGGAAACCGGTTACCGCGAACCCGATGGCGGTGCGAAACAACCGGCTAGAGGTGATATTGCTGCGCAAAAACCGCTAGTTTGCCAGCGAAAGCGGGGATAAATCAGATCAAGTTTTACCTATTAGCCTGATCTTAAGGCGCCGGATGCAGTTTGGGCTTTGACCAAGGATCGAAGCAGCAGAAAGGCGCTATTACATGACGATTTCCTCCTCGCTCAATGCCGGGGTGGCCGGGCTGAATGCCAATGCCACGCGGCTTGCAACCATTTCGGACAACATCGCGAACTCGGGCACTTATGGCTACAAGCGCGCCAATGCCGATTTTGAAAGCATGGTGCTCACCCAGACGCAGGGGGCGGGCATCTATTCGGCTGGTGGCGTCCGCGCCACGAATACCCGGTTGATTGATGAGCGCGGTTCATTGGTCGCAACATCTAATGCCTTGGATATTGCAGTATCTGGTCGGGGTATGCTGCCAGTTGCGTCCTCGACAGAAATTGCCAGCAGCGGGTCCCCCGACAATCTGATGATGACAACGACGGGCTCTTTCAGGCCTGATGCGGATGGTATTTTGCGCACCGCCTCTGGTCTGGTCCTGCTTGGCTGGCGGGCCGAGGCTGATGGCACCATCCCTGCGCTGCCACGCGATACCGTGGTGGGGCTTGAAGCCGTAACGATCAACACAAACCAACAAGCGGGCGACCCTACGACATCCATGAATTTGGGCGTGAACTTGCCTGCCACCAGCACAGCAAGCGGCAGTGCAGGCGCGTCCCTGCCTCTTTCGGTTGAATATTTCGGCAACCTTGGCACATCCGAGGCGCTGGATATCAGCTTCACCCCCACGGTTCCCGGCTCTGGCAGCTCAAATGAATGGACGATGGTTATCTCTGATTCCGCACAGGGTGGTGCGGTCATCGGGGAATATACGTTGACCTTTGACGATACGCGGGCCGCGGGCGGCACTTTGTTGTCTGTCACCACGGTTTCCGGCGGGGCTTATTCGCCTGCGGATGGAACCCTTGCGCTGACCGTCGCCGGTGGTCCGATGACGATGACCATCGGGCGGCTCGGCGACCCTAAGGGCCTGACCCAACTGTCCGACAGCTTCGCCCCGACTTCGATCACCAAGAATGGCTCTCCGGTTGGCAGCCTTACTTCGGTTGAAATCGATGAAAACGGATATATCAATGCCACCTATGATACCGGCTTCACCCGGCGGCTCTATCAAATCCCACTGGTTGACGTGGCAAACCTGAATGGTTTGGTTGCGATGAACAACCAGACCTACAAGATCTCGCCGGACTCCGGGTCGTTCTTTCTGTGGGACGCGGGCGATGGGCCAACCGGATCGGTGGTCGGCTATGCGCGTGAAGGGTCCACGACCGATGTCGCGGCCGAACTCACTGCGCTGATCCAGACCCAGCGCGCCTACTCCTCCAATGCCAAGGTCATTCAGACTGTGGACGAGATGTTGCAGGAAACCACGAACATCAAACGTTAAGGAACCTAAGAAATGAGCATTTCAGGATCCATGTCGAGCGCCCTTTCCGGGCTGAACGTCGCGGCAAGAAACGCCGAGGTTATTTCCTCGAACATCGCAAATGCGCTGACAGAGGGCTATGGCCGACGCGAGTTGCAATTGTCTGCCCGCCGCCTGGGGGGCACTGGCCAAGGCGTTCAAGTGACCGGAATCGCGCGTGAAATCAATCAGATCCTGATTGCTGACCGTCGCATCGCAGAAGCTGGCGCTGCCAATCTGGACAGCCGTGCCAGCTTCCTGTCGCAACTGGAAACATCCTTTGGATCGCCCGAGAATGCGGATTCGCTATCTGGCCGCATTGCCAGCTTGGACTCGGCCTTCTTGGCCGCCGCAGCCCAACCCGAAAGTAGCACGCGCCATAGCCAGGTGTTCGACGCGGCAGAGGCGTTGACAAAAAGCTTTCAGACAATCTCATCTGACATTCAGGCCGCCCGTAGCGCCGCCGATACCCGCATCGCCTCCGAGGTGGAGGGCATTAACCGTGCTTTGGTCTCGATCGCTGAGCTGAACCGCAACATCACCTCGCTATCCAGCGGCGGGCGCGATACGTCAGCTTTGGTCGATCAACGCCAGCAGTTGATTGATCAGATCGCAACCGTGATCCCGATCCGCGAGGTGCCGCGCGAGAATGGCAAGATTGCGCTGTTCACATCGGGTGGCGCAGTGTTGCTGGAAGGCAAACCGGCGGAGCTTGGATTTAGCTCTGTCAATCTGATCACCCCCGATATGACGCAAAGCTCGGGCGCGCTTTCTGGTCTGACCATAAATGGCCGCGCCGTCCGGACAGATGCAAGCGGACCTTTGGTCGGCGGCAGTCTGGCCGCGAATTTCGCAATCCGCGATGACCTTGCCCCTGCGGCACAAGCCAATCTGGACGCCGTTGCGCGCGACCTTGTGGGTCGGTTTCAGGACCCGGCGATGGACGCCACACTCGCAACGGGGGCTCCCGGCCTTTTCACAGATCTGGGCAGCGCTTTCACCTCCACGAACGAAGTCGGACTCGCCTCGCGACTTCGGATAAACGCCGCTGTTGACCCCGCGGCCGGAGGCGCCTTGTGGCGGCTTCGCGATGGGTTGGGGGCTGCGGCTCAAGGCCCGATTGGCCAATCCGCCTTGTTTTCGGCCATGCAATCGGCGCTGAATGACTCGCGACCAACCGCTTCTGGTGCATTCGCGGGCTCCACCCGAAGTTTGGGGAGCCTTTCGGCGCAGGTGTTGTCATCTGTTGCAAGCGATCGTTTATCCTATGAAACCGAAGCAGGCTTTGCGGCGGCGCGGGCCAGCGCCTTGCAATCGCTGGAACTTGAAGGTGGCGTTGATACGGATCGCGAATTGCAGGACTTGTTGCTGGTCGAACAGGCCTATGCCGCCAATGCCAAGGTGATCCAAACCGCAGATGATTTGATCCAGATTTTGTTGGGAATGTAAGATGGGACTCGTAAGCTTGGGCGATATGGCGCAAAGCTTCATGCTGCGCCGCATGACAACCTCTCTCAAACAAGACTCGCAAGTGGCGGCAAAGGAGCTGACGACCGGGCGCAGCGCTGATACCTCGCGCACGCTGCGCGGTGACTACAGCCAGCTTTCCGGCTTGCAAGCCTCGCTCGCGCGTCTCACCGGGTATCAATCGGCAACAAGCAGCGCCGCTTTGACCTCAAGCACGATGCAAGCGACGCTCCGCACAATCAGCGATCTGACTGAGGGAATGGGCGTTAACCTTCTCAACGCTGGCACATTGACGGATGGCGGAACCTCCAGTGCTTTCCTGCAAGATGTGACAGAGCGGTTTGACGCGGTTATCAGCAGCCTCAATACCAAGGTGGGTGACAAAAGCCTTTTCGCCGGCATCGCGAGCGACCAGCCCGCCTTGGTATCCTCGGATGTCATTCTTTCGGCGTTGGAGGCGGAGATCACCAGTGCTGGGGCGACCACGGCGCAAGATATCGAAAGCGTCGTCAGCAACTGGTTCGCAGCATCCAGCGGGTTTGCCAGCGTGGCTTATCTTGGCGGAGCAGCAGCCAGCCCCTTGGCGATTTCTCCTGATGACAAGGTAGAGCTGGCTATCACCGCCGCCGATCCGGCCTTGCGCGATGGCTTGAAAGCTTTGTCGCTCGCCGCCTTGGCCGCACGCGGCACCGTCACGGCTGACGCCACAACCAAAACGGAACTTTCGCGGCTTGCGGGGGCAAGCTTGCTGCAAAATGAAAGTGATCGGATGCTGCTTGCAGGGCGGCTCGGGCTGGCAGAGGCGCGCATTGATCAGGCGCAAACCCGGAACCAATCTGAAATTTCGGCCCTGCAAATGGCGCGTTCAGACATGGTTGCAGTCGACCCCTATGAGGCTGCAACCCGTATGGAAGCCGCCCAAAACCAGCTTGAAACCCTTTATTCTGTCACCGCGCGCCTGTCGCGCCTTCGCCTTGTGGATTTCCTGAGATGATCCGAATGATCCTTCTTTGCCTTTTGTTACCGATGATCGCCCAGGCAGCCCCCATTCGCATCAAGGATCTGGTCGAGTTCGACGGGGTGCGGGGGAACGACCTTGTCGGCTATGGTCTGGTTGTCGGCCTCAATGGCACCGGGGATGGCATGCGCAACGCGCCTTTCACAGAAGAAATCATGACAAATCTTCTGGAAAGACTTGGCGTCAACGTGAATGGTGAGCAGTTTCGACCCAAGAACGTCGCTGCGGTTTTCGTGACGGCAACGCTGCCCCCGTTCGGTCGGATGGGGGGGCGCATTGATGTGACCGTTTCGGCGATCGGCGATGCAAAAAGCCTGCTGGGCGGCACGCTTGTCATGACCCCGCTCAATGGCGCAGATGGTCAGGTCTATGCTGTGGCGCAAGGCACTATTATTGCCGGGGGGGTCGCGGCCGAAGGGGCCGCTGCCCGAGTTGTTCAAGGGGTGCCAACGGCTGGCGTGATCCCCTCTGGTGCGCGTATCGAACAAGAGGTCGACTTTGATTTTGCCGGGCTGCGGACCATCCGGCTGGCTTTGCGCACCCCTGACTTCACAACAGCCGGACGCATTGAAGCCGCAATCAACGATAATTTCGGGCGCGCCGTAGCCGCCATGCTCGATTCCGGAACGGTCGCCATTGATCTTGGGGCGACGCGGATGGGGTCGCCCGCCCATGTTCTCGGTCGGGTGGAAAATATTCGGGTGGAGCCTGAAACCCGCGCTCGGGTCGTTGTGGATCAACGGTCTGGGACCATTGTCATGGGTGCCGATGTCCGGATCAGCCGCGTCGCAGTTGCGCAGGGCAGCCTGACGCTTCGGGTAGAGGAAACACCCATGGTGGTGCAACCCAATCCCTTTACGGATGGTGAAAGCATTGTTGTCCCCAGAACCAATGCAAGCATAACGCAGGCGCCGGGGACGGGCATGGCAGAAGTGGAAGGGTCTACCAACCTCTCCGAAGTTGTTGCCGGGATGAATGCCTTGGGCGTCGCCCCGCATGACATGATCGACATTCTCAAGAGCATCAACGCAGCCGGGGCGCTTCATGCAGAGTTTTTCGTGCACTAAAACACGCGGGTGTCCCCAGATCATTTAAGTCGGTGTTTCTGGCTTTTCTGTGAGGCTTCGTAAGGCGCTTTGCCGTTGTTTACGGCTTGAGGCCCGTGGGGAGTTTTAGAACTGCGGCCATTTGGCAGGTTTTGCGTCAGGATCGACGGCCCTTGGAAAGCTGATTAGCTGATAGATCTCTGTGCTGGCAGTAGCAAGGCCGACGCAGCCGACGGATATCGATGTCTGCGTCGGCCAACTGTTCGGTGTAGCGAACGGATAGATGTTTCAAGCTCATTGGCTGGTAGGGCATTGTGGAACATGTTCCACAATGCCCCCTCTGGCGTGGTTGCGAGCGCCACCGCGCCATGAACGCCTGAGATTGATCTTTCATTGCCCGATGCCGCTGATTTCCATGGAAAGGGGAGCTAACGGGTAGCGGGGCAGAGGCGGGATCACACAGGCCTTGAAGCTGAAAAGGGCGGCGTGGGTTCTGCCGCGATGTCGCGCTATCAAAGGATTGTCGCGCGCCGGTCAATGAAAATCGCGGCTGGGAAACAAGGCTTTGGCCTGTTCGCGGGGGTGGCGCGCCGAGGGCCTGATTTTGCCACCGACGGGCCGTTTCGTTTCATCGGCCCGGCCATCGTTAGCATCGATCAGCACAGGGCGGCCAAGGGTTGCCAGCATCGGCGACACATCCTCTACCCGTTCGGCGATCAGATGGGTTGTGGGGCCATCATGCTGGATGCGGCCCGTTACACGCACCAGCCGCCCCGCGATCACGGCTTTGCGGAATGTCTCATACACCTGTTTCCAGACAATGATATTGGCGGTGCCGGTTTCATCCTCCAACGTCAGGAAAATCACCCCTGCTGCTGTGCCGGGGCGTTGGCGGGTGATGACAAGGCCGGTGACGCCGATGCGGCCCTTGGCCTGTGGCAGTTTGTCATGTGGCAGGCTTTCGGGCAGGCGGGGGCGCAGCAGTTCCATCGGATGGGCGCGCAAGGACAGGCGCAGCGACAGGTAATCCTCTATCACCTCTTGGCCCAGAGTCATTTGCGGCAGGGTGACATTTGGTTCCGCGCCGCCTTCGCCATCCGGGCCGAACAGCGGCAAGGGGGCAGGGGCCTTCAGCGCCGAAGCCGCCCAAAGCGCATCCCGGCGGGTCAGGCCAAGCGCGGCGAAGGCGTCTGCCTCGGCCAGCCGTTCCAGCGTATCGGGCCTTATACCCGCACGGCGCCACAGGCTTTCAACATCGGGGTAGCCATTGCCACGCGCGGCGGCGATCCAATGCGCGTCTTCCTCGCGCAGACCCTTGATCTGACGAAAACCCAGCCGCAGGGCAAGGCTGCCATCGGGGCGGGGTTCCAGCGTGCAATCCCATTCGGAATGGTTGACCGAGACGCCCCGCACCTCGATCCCGTGGTCACGCGCATCGCGCACCAATTGCGCGGGCGCATAAAACCCCATCGGCTGGCTGTTCAGCAGGGCGCAGGTGAACACCGCCTGATGGTGACATTTGAGCCATGCGGAAATATAGACGAGCCGCGCAAAACTGGCGGCATGGCTTTCGGGAAAACCATAGCTGCCGAAGCCTTCGATCTGCGCGAAACACCGTTCGGCAAAGCCCGCATCATAGCCCCGTGCCAACATGCCCGAGATGAAGCGGTCACGAAAGCCGCCGATGGTGCCCATGCGTTTGAACGTGGCGAGGGAACGGCGCAAACGATCCGCCTCGGACGGGGTAAAGCCCGCAGCGACAACGGCAATCTGCATGGCCTGTTCCTGAAACAGCGGCACGCCATATGTGCGGCCCAACACTTCCATCATCGCGGGGCCGAGGTCTTCAACCGGTTCGCGGCCTATGCGGCGGTTGATGAACGGATGCACCATGCCGCCTTGGATCGGGCCGGGGCGCACAATGGCGACCTCACAAACCAAGTCATAGAATTTACGCGGGCGCATGCGGGGCAGAAAGTTCAACTGCGCGCGGCTTTCGACCTGAAACACCCCGATCGCATCGGCGCGGCAGAGCATATCGTAGACCGGCGGGTTTTCTGGTGGCACATTGGCCAGCGTCCAGCTTTGGCCGCGATGATCGGCCAGCAGGGTAAAAGCCTTGCGGATACAGGTCAGCATGCCAAGCGCCAGGATATCGACCTTTAGCAGCCCCAGCGCGTCGATATCATCCTTGTCCCATTCGATGATGGTGCGATCTTCCATCGCCGCGTTTTCAATCGGGCACAGCTCATCCAGCCGCCCATGGGTGATGACAAACCCGCCGACATGCTGCGACAGGTGGCGCGGAAAGCCGATGATCTCATTGATCAGCTTGGTCGCAAGCACCATCCGGCTGTCTGAAGGATTCAGCCCCGCATCGCGCATCCGGTCTTCATCGGGGGCGGCAGCGGACCAGCCCCAGATTTGCCCGGATAACCGCGCGATCACGTCCTGCGACAGGCCCATGACCTTGCCCACCTCGCGGATGGCGGCGCGGCTGCGAAAGTGGATGACAGTGGCGGTCAGACCTGCGCGGTCGCGGCCATAACGCGCGTAAATCCACTGGATCACTTCTTCGCGGCACTCATGTTCGAAATCGACGTCGATATCCGGCGGCTCGCCGCGTTCTTTGGAAATGAAGCGTTCAAAGATCAGGGTGATGCTTTCGGGCGGCACCTCGGTGATGCCAAGAAGATAGCAAACCACCGAATTGGCGGCGGACCCGCGACCTTGGCACAGAATGCCTTTGGACCGGGCGAATTGCACGATGTCATGCACGGTCAGGAAATAGGGGGCATATTCCACCTCGCGGATCAGGGTCAGTTCCTTTTCGACGCGGTGGACGATCTTGGGCGGCGGGCCGGACGGATAGCGCCACTGAAGGCCAGCGCGGGCCAAGCGTTCCAGCCGCGCCTGCGCGGGCTCACCGTTCTGTGCCTCATCGGGGTATTGATAGCGCAGTTCTTCCAGCCCAAAGGCGCAGCGGTCGGCGATATCAATCGTGCGACGAATAGCGGCGGGGTGGCGGTGGAACAGGCGGGCCATCTCGGCCCCGGTTTTCAGGCGGCGTTCACCATTGGCAAGCCGGTTGGTGCCGATGGAATCGATGGTGCATCCAACCCGCAGACAGGTCAGCACATCGGCCAGAGGGCGGCGGGCGGCGCGATGCATCAACACATCACCCACCGCGACCATCGGCAGGTTGACCCCTTGGGCAATGATTGCCAAGGCATCCAGCCGGCTTTGGTCGCGCCCGTCATAGCGCGGGGCGGCCCCCAGAAAGCACTGGCCCGGAAAGCGGCGCGCCATGTCCAGCAGATCGCCTCGCGGCAACCGTGCCTCTAGCGGATCGGGGCAAAGCGCGATCAGGATCATGCCAGCCCCCCATTCGGTCAGATCAATGCGGGTCAGGTGACATTCGCCCTTGGGCGCGCGGCGTTTGCCAAGGCTCAGCAAACGTGTCAGCCGGGACCACGCAGCCAGATCCGTTGGCAGGGCCAGCCATTCAACGGCGCTATCGGTCAGCACAAGCCGCGCCCCGGCGATCAGTCTTGGCAACGCTGCCTGTGGCGAGGGCGGCCGCTGCATTGCCCCTGTGGGATGTGGCATGGTCTGGCGGCTGGAATGGTCCGTGACCTGCTGTGACCGGATCATCGGCCCGCTTTGCTCTGCATCGCTTTGCGCGCGCGCCTCTGCACGCAGACGGGAGAGTTCTTTCAGCGCCGAATAGGCCCGCACCACCCCGGCCACCGAATTGCAGTCGGTGATGGCGATGGCAGCAAGGCCCAGTTCGGCGGCGCGGCTGACCAGTTCTTCGGGATGCGATGCCCCGGTCAGAAAGGTGAAATTGGAGGTGACGCAAAGCTCGGCATAGTTGGTCTGGGCGGGGGTCATGCAAACTCTCCCTGCACATACCAGTTTTGCCCGGCCGCATCCTGCGGTGTCACGAACAGCCAAAGGCGCGGGCCTTGCTCTGTCTCAATCCGCCAGTAATCGCGCAGGCCAGAGCGCCAAGCCGGATCATCCAGCCACCAATCCGGGGTGATGCGTTCGGGCCCTTTCGCGCTGTGCGTGGTAAAGCGCATCCGCCGCCAGCGAAACCGGCGTGGTGGATGGCCCGACGCCTCGGTGACGGGTTCGGGGGGGAACAGGGTGATCGGGCGGTTTGGCCCGCCGCGCGGTGGCATAGGTTCGGCACTGCTATAGGCGGCGGGGGCCAGCAGGAAACTACGCTCTGGGATCAGGCTGTCGGCAGGCAACAGCCGCAACACCCGGTCAAAGCCAATCCGGTTGCCAAGCGAGGACAGCAGATCGGCCAGCGCATCTTCATGCCGGAGGGCCGGGCCCCCGCCGCGCTGTTCGCTGAGGTGCAAGCTGATATGTGAGCCGACCTGTTCCGGCGCCAGCGGTTCGGTGATCGGGGCAGACAGGCGCAGGGCGTCAATGCCAAAGCCTGCGTCAACCTCATCCACGCCTTTGGTGAACAGCGCTGCAATGCGCATGGGGTCACGCATCGGGCGGGCCAGACCGATTTCGACCTGCGTTGTGCCGCGATCTACCCGGCGCAGATCCAGCCGCAGACGGCGCGCACCCATATTATGCAGGGCCAGCTTGTGGCACAATCGGTCCAGCAGGCGCGCAAGGCCAGCCATCACATCCGATTGCAGGCCAATCGGTTCTGGCAAGGTCATCCTGACGCCGAAATGCGGCGGCTCTGCCGTGGCGGCAACCGGTTCTGACTGCGCGCCAAGGGCTTGATCCAGCCGCAGCACCAAGCCGGTGCCAAACCGCCGTGCCAAAGGGGCGCGGGGCAGCGGGATCAGATCGGCAATCCGTGACAGACCCACGCGAGACAGCGCCTCGGCTGTTTCCTGATCCACGCGCAGGGCCGTGATGGGCAGTGACCCGATACCATCGCCCAGATGCCCATCGGGAACAATGCCGCCGCCATGCCGCGCCAGCGCATGTGCCGCACCGCGGGTGCCCGCAATCGCGCTGACGGCGGTCAGCCCTGCACGTTCCAGCCGCGCTTGCAGATCATCGCGCAAATCTGCCTCGCCGCCAAACAGATGCGGCACACCCGAGATATCGGCGATCAGCCCATCCGGGCCATCGGTGCCCACCATCGGGGCATAGCGTGCGGCCCAGCGGCGCAGGCTGGCCAGCGCGGCGGCCTCGGCTGCCAGATCGGCGGGGCGGGTGGCAAGATCGGGGCAAATGGCGCGGGCATCGGCCAGTGCCATCCCGCGCGACAATCCCCGCGCCAGCGCCGCCATGTTCACGCAATGCAGATGATCGGTATTGCCCGACCGATGGGTCAGGGCAAAGGCCCCGTCAAAGGGGCGGTTCCGCAGGCTGATATCGCTCGCCAGTCTCGGAAACCATATGGAAAGCAGTCGACGCGCCATCCCAGTTTAAAACCCAATGCCCTAAAGTTCCCTGTTTGTTCTTATTAAGGGACCAGTGATGCAGAGTCGAGTCCGATGCAGGGCTGGCCTGCGGTTCGCAAGCCCATCGCGTTTCGGTGGCGTTGCTGCCCGCATCCTGCCGAATCAGCATCAGCCCGGTCGTGCGCCCTGCCTCGGCGGCCAGTTGTAACCTGCGCCCGGCCAGCAGTGACAGCGGTTGCTGCGGTTCGGCAATGACCAGCCCGGTCGGGGCCGCGCGCAAGGCTTCTTCGACACACCAAAGCAGGTCGGTTTCCCCGGCAGGGCGCAGCAGATGCAGCCGCGCGCTGACCCCCTTTGGCAGGCCCCATGGCATCGGCAGTTCGGGCAAATATGCGGGCAGCACCCAGATCAGGGGGCCAGGGTGGCGCGCGGCCTGAAACAGCGCAAAGGCACGCCGCCCCCGCCCTGTTGCCTCATGCACGCGGGCCGGGCGCAAGGCGAAGGCATCGCCCACGGCGGGGGCAAGCCGCTTGCCTGATCCATCCTTCAACACTGCTTCCCCCTTTCTCGGGTCATGGCTGTTTCCCGTGCAGCCCCCTGCGGGTTTCGACCCATGGCCGACAAGGCGCAGAGGGGGCCGATTCGAATGCCGGTGCCATGAACAGGTTGGAACTTTACGAGAACATGCCGCGCAAGGGAACAGGCCTTGGACCGATCTGTCGGGTGGGGTGTGGCTGGCCTTAGCTGCCTTGCTTGGCCCAAGGGCCGTGATGCCCTGCGCCGCCGTCGATACGTTCAAACCCATGCGCGCCGAAAAAGTCGCGCTGGGCCTGAATCATATTGGCGGTAGAGCGCCCGGTGCGCATCATGTCAAACCACGCAAGCCCGGCGGCCAAGGCTGGCACGGGCAGCCCGTTCAGCGCCGCCTGTGCGACAACATTGCGCAGGGCGTCATGGGTCTTGGCCAGATGATCGGCAAAGAACGGTGCCAGCATCAGATTGCGGTTCGGATCTTCGGCCAAGGCGCTGGCCATATCATTGAGCATGGAGGACCGGATGATGCAGCCCTCGCGCCAGACTTTTGCGATTTCGGGCAGCGGCAATGACCAGCCAAACTCGGCCGAGGCGGCGGTGATCAGGGCAAAGCCTTGGGCATAGCACAGAATCTTGCCTGCGATCATGGCTTGTTCCAACTCGGCCACAGTCAGGCTGCCGCGCGGCAGGGTTTGCGGCGCGGGGCCAAACAGCGCCTCACCCTTGCAGCGTTCATCCAGCAGCGCCGAAGTGTTGCGGGCCATCACGGCAGCCTCGATCACCGGAATCGGTGCTGAAAGGTGCTGCGCTTCGATCACTGTCCAGCGGCCCGTGCCTTTTTGGCCTGCGCGATCCAGAATGACATCGACAATCGGTTCGTTGGTTTTGTCATCAATCACGGCTGTGACTGCGGCTGAAATCTCGATCAGATAGGATTGCAGCGGGCCTGTGTTCCATTCGGCCAGTGCCTCGGAAATATGCGGGGCATGCAGGCCCATGCCATCCCGCATGACGCCATAAACCTCGGCGATCATTTGCATATCGGCATATTCGATACCGTTGTGCACGGCTTTGACGAAATGGCCTGCGCCCGCCTCGCCCATCAGGGTGGCGCAAGGGGTGCCTTGGTATTTCGCAGCAATCGCCTTCAGGATATGCGACACGCGGTCCCAATCCGCAGCATTGCCACCGCCCATGATCGAGGGACCGTGGCGCGCACCTTCTTCGCCGCCTGACACGCCGATGCCAAGAAAGCGCGGGCCGCCCTGTGTGGCATTTGCGGCGCGGCGGTTGGTGTCGCGGAAATTGGCATTGCCGGCGTCGATGATCAGATCACCCTCATCCAGCAAGGGGGTCAGGGCGGCAATCTGGTCATCCACAGGCTGCCCGGCGGGCACCATCAGGATGATCGCGCGCGGTGTTTTCAGCGCGGCAACCAAGTCTGCCAGCGTATCGGTCGGGGTGATGCGCGGTGCAAGCTCTCCCGCGGTTTCGGCGAATTTGCGGGTGACTTCGGTTGTCCGGTTCCAGACCGCAATGGGAAAGCCCTTCTCTGCGATGTTCAGGGCCAGCATCGCCCCCATTGTGCCAAGGCCGATCAGGCCAATGTCTGATTGGGTCATGGGGTCTGTGCTCCGTTTCGGTTGGGCGTGACAGTTCCTAAGGTCATGGGTTAGCGGTAACGCGGTGGCTGGCCCCGGTCAAGCAAAGTGCCGCAGGTGAAAGCTGCCGCAGAAGGCCCACCAAGGCCGGAGCGCGGCTATAGCCCCAAGCGGCCCAAAGCCGCATCCAGCGGCCCCCAATCCGACAGCCGCAGGCGCACGGGCAGCGTCAGCACTTTGGGCCGGAAGGCGGCGGGCAGGCGCACGGCGTCTTTTTCGGTGGTGACCAGTTGCGCGCCAAGCTGGGCGGCATCCCGTTCCAGCCGGGCCAGCAACGCATCGCTGAAGGGTTGATGGTCGCTTAGCGCTTCGCCGTGCAAAACCTCGGCCCCGGCGCTGCGCAGGCTGGCAAAGAATTTCTCGGGGTGGCCGATGCCGGCAAAGGCCAGAACGTGGGTGCCTTGCCAGTCCATGCCCATTTGCAACACATCAAGTTGCCCTGTCAGATGCGGCACAGGCAGGGCCGCGCCCCACTGCGCAGTAAAGCGAGCCTGCGCGGCAGCATCACCGATGGACAGCACGAAATCGGCGCGGCCTAGCCCCTGCGCCACGGGTTCGCGCAATGGTCCTGCTGGCAGGCAGCGGCCATTGCCAAAGCCGCGCTGGGCATCCACCACCACCAGCGACAGATCCTTGACCACCGAAGGGTTCTGGAACCCGTCATCCAGCAGAACCACTTGGGCCCCGGCGTCTTGTGCCGCCCGCACCCCTGCGGCGCGATCCCGCGCGACCCAAACCGGGGCAAAGGCGGATAAAAGCAAGGGCTCATCCCCGGTATCGGCGGCGCGGTGGTGGCGTTCGTCCACCCGCACGGGGCCAGCAAGCTGCCCGCCATGCCCGCGCGACACCACATGCGCGGCAATCCCGCGCGCGGCCAATCGCTCTACAAGGGCAATCACGCTGGGCGTCTTTCCCGTGCCGCCAGCGTTCAGATTGCCGACACAGATTACCGGAACCCCGGCCTTGAACCCAGCCCCCTGCCGCAGCCGCCGTGCCGTTGCCGCCCCATAGGTCCAACCCAGCGGGGCCAGCAGCCGCGCGCGCCAATCAGGGCGATCAGGTGGGGTGAACCAGAAGCGCGGGGCCTGTATCACTTGGCCCCCTTCAGCAGCTTGCACAGCGCGTCGACAACTTTCTGCGTGGCCTCGGCCCCGTCGGATTCCACCGCCCAAGCCGCCTGCGCTAATCGTGCCGCACGATCGGGTGACAGCAACTCGCCCAGCGTGACACCAAGGTCATGACCATTGCCGATAAGGCAGGTTGCCTGTGCCGCCGCAAGCCGCCCCAAGGACGCCCCAAAGACCCCGGCGCGCGGGCCGTGAATGATCGCCGAACCAAGCGCCGCCGCCTCCATCGGGTCGCGGCCAATGCCGCTATCGTCCAATCCGCCACCAAAATAGGTGATGGGTGCCAGACGATACCAAAGCCCGTAATCGCTTGCGGGCTCGGCAAGATACACCTGCACATCGCTGTCCGGTTCTTCTTCGGCGTGGCGGCGTGCCACGGTCCAGCCTTCGTCTTGTTCCATCCGGGTGACGAGCGCGGGAATACGTTCTGCGTCTTGCGGCGACAGGATCAGCAGCAAGCGATGCGCCAGCTTCATGGCGGAGCGATGCGCCGCTATCACTGCATCCTCTTCGCTTTCTGGCAAAGCGGCTGCGAACCAGACGGGCCGGGTTGCCAATAGATGGGCGAGTTCGGTCCGCTCTCCTTCATAGCAGGGCAAAACCGTGCTGGGATATTCCATCCGGCCCGAGACCTGCACCGATTTCGGCTCTGCCCCTGCGCGGCGAAAGGCCCGTGCCGCGGTTTCGTCAATCGCCAGAATGACGTTGAAGCTGCTGAGCAACCCACGCATCAGGCCCGGCCACCAGCCTTCGCGGCCGCGCAGAATGGCGGGGCTGCGGGCATCAATCAGCGCCGAAGGGATTTGCCTTGCATGGGCTTCATGCAGCAGGGCCGGGCGCAATTCGCCTTCGGCCTGCGCGATCAGGTCGGGGGTCCAGTAATCCAGCAGCGCCCGCGCCTCGGTCGCGTTGTCAATCGGGTTGGGCTGCCAGATCACCCCGGCAGGCAGCTTTTGCGGGGCGGTGGCACTGCTGAGCACCACCGTGATGCCGTGTTCTTCCTCCAGCCGCCGGGCCAGACCCAACAGTTGCGGCACGCTGTCCGGCCCCGCCGCCTGCACCCAGATCAACGGGCCCTGCGGGCGCGGCGGGCGCGGCGGCGATGTGGCCTCCTTTGCCCGGTTGGCAAGATTGTAAAGCGTCAGGCCAAGGGAATAGGCCATGATGGTCCTTAGTTGCCCAGCTCTTCGGTAGAGGATGCAGGCTGTTCTTCATCCCGCAGGCGGTGAATATGGGCGATGAAATAGCGCGTCTGCGCCTCATCCACGGTGCGCTGGGCCTCGGCTTTCCACGCTTTGTAAGCGGCTTCATAATTCGGGAACATGCCGACGATATGAATATTGTCGGGGTCCTTGAACGCCGTGCTTTGGGTGCTGACAAGCTCGCCACCAAAAACGAGGTGCAGGCGCTGGGTTTTATTGGATGTCATCGAAGTCTCCAGTAGCGAATTTCGGTTGCTGCTTAGGCTAAAGCGTTTGGCGGGGCGGCGAAAGGGGGCCTGTCGCCGGGGCCAGATGCATTGCAAAAGGTTTTCATGGACTCGCAGGGGTTTTGCGCGTAAACGGCGCGCTTGGCCCAGAGAATTCCGGTGCTGGCGGGCGAGGAGGCTCGATGCCAGTCAGGGGTGAGCGGCCTTTGAACGGGCAAAGCGACGCCCCCTGATAGGTAGAAGATAATGGAAAATATGAATATCGCCGCGCCTTTGGCTGCGGCGTTGGAAGCCAAGGGCTATACATCCCTGACCCCGGTGCAAGAGGCGATGCTGGCCCCCGAAGTGGATGGCCGCGATTTGCTGGTTTCGGCCCAGACGGGTTCGGGCAAGACCGTGGCGTTCGGGATCGCGATTGCGCCGGACCTGCTGAATGGCGCGGATCGGTTCTTGTTCGCCGATGTGCCGATGGCCTTGATCATCGCCCCCACCCGCGAATTGGCCCTGCAAGTCGCGCGCGAGTTGGATTGGCTTTATGGCGAAGCGGGCGCACGCATTGCAACCTGTGTCGGCGGGATGGATTACCGGACCGAGAAACGCGCGCTGGATCGTGGCGCGCATATCGTTGTCGGCACGCCGGGCCGTCTGCGCGACCATATTGATCGCAAATCGCTGGACCTGTCTGGCCTGAAAGCCGCAGTGCTGGATGAGGCCGATGAAATGCTGGACCTCGGGTTCCGTGACGATCTGGAATATATCCTGAGCCAGGCCCCCGAAGACCGCCGCACCCTGATGTTTTCGGCCACGGTGCCAAAGGCAATCGCGGCACTGGCCAAGGAATTTCAGAACGACGCGCTGCGCATTCAGACGGCGGGTGAGGCCAAGCAGCATGTCGATATCGAATACCGCGCGCTGTCGGTGCAGATGCGTGACCGCGAAAACGCGATTTTCAACCTGCTGCGTTACTATGAGGCGCCGACCGCGATTGTGTTCTGCAAAACCCGCGCGGCTGTCACCTCGCTAATGGGCCGCATGGGCAACCGTGGATTCAAGGTCGTGGCCCTGTCGGGCGAGTTGAGCCAAGCAGAACGCACGAATGCCCTGTCGGCGCTGCGCAATGGCCGCGCGAATGTTTGTATCGCCACCGATGTGGCCGCGCGCGGGATCGACCTTCCGGGGTTGGACCTTGTGATTCACGCCGATTTGCCCAGTAATTCCGAAACGCTGTTGCACCGTTCAGGCCGGACCGGGCGCGCGGGTTCCAAAGGGGTTTCGGCGCTGATCGTGGTGCCGTCAGAATTCCGCAAGGCGCAACGTCTGGTGCAGGGCGCCAAGCTGGTGGTCGAATGGGGCTCTGCCCCGTCGGCCGAAGAGGTGCAGGAGCGCGATGACCAGCGTATTCTGGAACATCCCGCCCTTGGCCCGAATGATGGCGAAGATGGTGCCTTGGCGCAGGTTCTGCTGGAACGCTTTGGCGCCGAGCAAGTGGCGCAGGCGTTCGTGACCATGTGGCGGCAAGGGCGGTCCTCGCCCGAGGTGCTGTCGGATGTGGCCAACCCCGGCGAGCGGCCGGAACCAAAGCCGCGCGCGGCCTTTGGTGCATCGGTTTGGTATACGATTTCGGTGGGCCATACCGGCCGGGCCGAGGCGCGCTGGCTGCTGCCCAAGATCTGCGAAGCCGGCGGGATCACCAAGGACGGAATCGGCGCGATCCGCGTGCAGACCGATCAGACCTATGTGCAGATTGGCAAGGATGTGGCCGACAAGTTCGGTGAGGCCACCGCCTTGGAAGAAGGCGTCGAAATGCGCCGGATGGAAGGCGAGCCGGTGTTGGACCGCCCCGAACGCCCGGCCCGCGCGCCGCGCCCGGATACGCGCGGCGAAAAGCCCGCCTACAAGCCCAAACCTTCGCGTTTTGTCGAAGATGATGCACCGTTGAAAGAGCGCAAACCCTATACCAAGCGCGAACCGGCCCCCAAGCCTGAAGCCGTCTGGAGCCCGGACAGTGGCGCGCCGCAAGGGTTTGAGCCGAAGCCCGCCAAACCGGCCTATGCCAAACCGGAAGGCGGCAAGAAACCTTATGCCAAGCCCGAGGGTAAAAAACCCTATGCGAAAGCGGATGGGGAAAAGAAACCTTGGGTGAAGCGCGAAGAAGGGGACGGGAAGCCGTGGGAAAAACGTGACGCGGCCCCGCGCAAACCCTATGCCAAGCGCGCCGATGCCGTCGAAGGGGCAAAGCCCTATGCCCGCAAAACCGAGGCAGGCGACAGCCCGAAACCCTATGCCAAAAAGGAATTCGGCGCGAAGCGTGAGGATGGCGCAAAGCCCTATGCTCCGCGTGGTGCGACCCCGGATGCCGGCGGCGAGCGCAAGCCGCGTTGGAAAGCCGAAGGCGGCGCCGGGGCCAAGCCACGCTCTGCCGGGTTCAAAAGCCAAGGTGGCGGCAAAGCGGCTGAAGGCAAGCCAGCCCGCGCGGCGGGGTTCAAATCCCATGCTGGTGAGGGCAAGAGCTTTGGCAAACCGGGTGGCAAAGCTGGCGCTGGCAAACCCTTTGCCAAGCCAGCAAAACCAAAGGCCAACCCGTCGGACACCAGCAAACGCTTTGTGCCGCCGAAAAAGGGCTGACGACCTACCCCGACACATTGACAAGGCCCGGCGGTAGCGCCGGGCCTTTTGCGTTGCGTGTATGGTTGGCCGCCGGGGCGCTGCCCCGGACCCCGGGATATTTTTGCCGAAAAGAAAGCGGAGGATTCTTAGCGGGCTCAGGTTAACGGGCTTAGGCGAGTTCGCTGGTTTTTGCGTTGGTAACCGGGAAAACCGAGCTTGGTGCATGATTGAGCAGCGCTTCGGTGATTGCGGTTTTGCGCAGGGGTTTCGTCAGGTATTCATCAATCCCAGACGCAAGGATAGAGGTATCATCCCCATCCATCGCATGGGCTGTAAGCGCCACAATCGGCACATGCCCGCCTTTGGCCTGTTCGATGGTGCGGATTTCACGGGCGGCATCTTTGCCATCCAGTTCCGGCATGGAAATATCCATGAAAATCAGATCGGGTTGAAAGCTTTGGAACAACTCGACTGCCTCGCGCCCGTTATTTGCGAAAGTGAGATCGATCTGCAAATCCTTTACCATCTTGCGGAACACAAGTTGATTGGTGCGGTTATCCTCGGCTGCGAGAACGCGCATGATCCGTTCCGGTCCCGCAGAGCGGGGTTTGGCGGGGGCGACCATATGGGAAGGGGGCGGCGCGGCCAGATCGCGCAGGCGGCGATAGAGTTCTGAGCGCAGCAAGGGTTTTTGCAGGACGGTTGTGACATGCGCCGCCGAAAGCCCGTCGCGGGCGGCTGCGGGGTTGGATGACAGCAACACGATGGGCAGGTTGTGTCCCGCCCCGCGCAGGGTTTCGGCCAGTTGCAAACCGTTCATTTCGGGCATCTCATGGTCGGTTATCAAGACATCGAAACCGCTGTCTTTTTCCAGCGCGGCCACCACTTCGGCCCCGGTGCGGCAGGTTTTCACCTGCATGCCGCAGGTGATCAACTGGCGTTCCAGAATGGTGCGGTTGATGAATTGATCATCAACAACGATCGCGCGTTTCAACGTCACAGGCACCGGGATTGTGGCCTGATCTTCGGCCACGGGCAGTTCGATGCGGAACCCAAAACAGGACCCTTTGCCAAATTCGCTATCGACCCAGACGCTGCCACCCATACGATCAATCAGCCTTTGGGTGATGGCAAGGCCAAGGCCGGTGCCTTCGAACTTGCGGTTCGCGGCGGATTCGACCTGATTGAATTCGCCAAACACATGTTCAAGCTGATCGGCTGGGATGCCGATGCCAGTATCTTCGACCGAGATATGGAGTTGCTGATTGCCCGGTTCGGTTTCGATACCGACAATGCGGATCAGCACATGGCCTTTTTCGGTGAATTTGACCGCATTGCCGACAAGGTTGGTGAGGATTTGACGCAACCGGCCGGCATCGCCGATGAAGCGGGTGGGCAAGAACATATCAAAATCAATCATCAGGTCCAGCCCGCGTTCCCGCGCGCTGGGTTGTAGCAGCATCGCCACTTCGTGAATAAGCCGTTCCAGATCAAAGGGTTCCGGGTGCAGCGTCAAACGCTCTGCCTCGATCTTGGAATAGTCCAGAATATCGTTGATGATAACCAGAAGCGCCTCACCGGACGAACGGATCGTATCGGCAAAGAGACGTTGTTCTTCGGTCAGGCCAGTATCGCAAAGCAATTCCGCCATCCCGACCACGCCGTTCATCGGGGTGCGGATTTCATGGCTCATATTCGCGAGGAAGGCCGATTTCGCGCGGTTTGCCGCTTCGGCGGCTTTGCGGGCCTCATTCAGCGCGGCCTGTTGTTCCTTTTGATGGGTGATGTCGACGCGCAGGCCGACCCTGCCCCCATCGGGTGTTGGCTGTTCCAGCACGCGCAGCCAGCGTCCGCCTTCCAGTTCCTGTTCAAGGATCGAGGATGTATCGTGGTGCCGTTCCAGCCGTTCCTGCAACCACTCCGCCTCGCGGCCGATCGCGTCCTTATACTGCCCGCGGTCCAGCCCATAGCGCAGAATTTCTTCAAAAGGCGCACCGGGCACCATGGCCTCGGCGCTTTCAGGATAAAGTTCGCGGTAACGCTGGTTGCAGGCCAAAAGCCGGTCTTCCCGGTCGAACAGCACAAACCCGTCTGGTATCGCCTCCAGCGCGGCCCAGATCCGCATCTGTTCAGTAATGTTCAACGCAAGGCAGACCATATCGCCATCGCGCGCGCGCCGGTCCACCAGCCTGATCCATTCGCCGTTGGTGCCTTGCACGACTTCTGGTTCAATCGGGTCGCTGTCCCAGCGGGAAAGCATCCGCGCGACCCATTCATCGGGAGAGCTGTCGCCGATGTCGACCATACCTTCTTCGGCGGTGAGTTTCAGAATCTCGGCATAGGGGGTGCCGGGGCCGACGTTATAGTCCTGATACGGGGCCAGATAGGCGCGATTGGCCACCAGCAGCCGGTGATCCGGGGTGAAAACGGCAAAGCCGTCATGCAGGGCGTTGACCGAATCGCGCAGGCGCCGTTCGGCCATCACGGCGCTGGTGTGGGCCGCCTCCAGATCGGCCAGAAAGCGGGAGTTCTGCCCTTTGAGCGATTGCGCCTCATTCAAAGCGGCCTTGGTGGCGTGGCGTTGTTCGACGATCTGATCTGACAAAGCGCGCGCATGCAGCGCAAGTTTTTCGTTCGCAGCATAGAGTTCGCGCTGTTTTTGTTCGAGCAAGCGTTCGGCGGCGAGCCGTTTGCGCCGTTCCGTCGCCAACCGTTCCACAATATCCATAGCTACGCCAACCACTGCCTGTTGTTCCAAAGCCCACGTGGGACATTCTGCCCCCGACCTTTGGCGACTTTGGCCGATCTGGGTGAACCGTTGGTTAATGTGAACGAAAAACCCAGCAGAATACTTGCCAGTGAAGGGAGCGGCGTGCCAAGCTGCAAGGGTATTGCCACAGTTCGAATTTTGGCGAAGGCGGGCGCGGCCAGCGGTGCGCCTGTGCAGGCAGAGGCTGGAGGGTTTTTCGCATGGCGTTTTTCAAGACAATTGGTTTCGGGGCTATTTTTGCAGCGGTTTTGGGCGTTTCAACGCCGGGTTTGGCGCAGGACCTGATTCCCGAAAAGCGCTTTGTGATGACGCGGGATGCGGACCTGCCGGGCGGTGACATTTCCACCATGTTCGACACGGTTCTGGAGGCCTGCCAAAAGGCTTGTGCCACGAATACATCTTGCACGGCCTTCACCTTCAACTCGCGCAACGGGTCTTGCTTTCTGAAGGCCAATCCGGGCCAGCCTGCGGATTATGCGGGGGCGTTTTCTGGCTATGTGATCAAGGCGGCGCCCGGTGTGGCCGATATGGCGGCCCAACGCGCGAAAGAGCTTTCCTTCCTGCGCTCCTCTGACCTGTCGGGGGCCAAGTCGCTGGCCGAAGGCTTGGCTGCGCGGCATTTGACAGGGCCCTGGACGGCGCAAGAGCATCTGGAAGCGGCACGGGCAGAGGAATCGCAAGGTTCTGTGCTGCGGGCCAGTTCCTTTGTGGGCGCGGCCCTGAATATCACCGATGCGGCCCCCGATTGGGCGGAATATGCGCGGCTGCTGCTGGCCGCTGCCAGCCGCGATGCCAATGCCCGGTCAGAGCTGGAAACGCGCGCATTTTACGCCACGATCAACAGCTATCTGCGAACCGATAACCCCGGCATGCGCCACAGCCTGCTGGTCGATATGTCCGAGATTCTGGAAGCGCGGAAACGCGGCCGCGATATGGTGCCCGCCCTGCGCTTGGCACAAGAGATTCAGCGCCGCGATGATACCGAGATCGCGCTGGATGCGGCCATCGCGAAATATGGCTTCCGCATCATCGAACATGAGGTGCAATCCGATAGTGTCCGCGCCCGAATTTGTGCGCAATTCTCGGACACGCTGGCCAAAACCGGGGTCGATTTCGAAAAATTCGTTCAGATGGATGCGCCCGGCCTGACGGTGGTGCGCGCAGGCGACGAGTTGCTGTGCGTTGAAGGGGTGGAGCATGGCGCGCGCCATGCGCTGACCTTCCGCGCGGGGATTCCGGCGGATGATGGGCAGGTGACGGTGAAACCTGTAACCATCACCGCCTATGTGCGCGACCGTTCGCCCTCGGTCCGGTTTCCGGGGCGGGCCTATGTGCTGCCCAAGGTGGGCGAAGGTGCTGCGGTGCCGCTGGAATCCGTCAACACCGCTATGGTGGAGTTAACGCTGTTCCGGGTAACGGATCGCAATATCCTGCGCGCGATACAGGGCGGCTATTTTTCGGAACCAATGTCCTATTGGCGCGAAGATGATTTTGCGCGCGGGGTGGGTGCGGAAATCTGGCAGGGTGAGGCCGATCTGGCGGTGGAGGTGAACCGCGATATGGTCACCCGTCTGCCGATGGCAGAGGCGCTGGCGGGCCAAGGTGCAGGGATTTTTGCGCTGCGGGCAAAAATTCCGGGGGAGCAGGACAGCGAAACCGCCCCGGCATGGCAATGGTTCGTGGTGTCTGATCTGGGGATCAGCAGCCTGAGCGGGATTGATGGCCTGCATGTCGTTTTGCGTAGTTTGGGCACCGCCGAGGCCAAACCGGGAGTCGCCGTGGACTTGCTCAGCCGCAGCAATGAGGTTTTGGGCAGTGCCACAACCGACGAACAGGGTTACGCCGTTTTCCCGGCATCGCTGACGCGGGGCACCGGGGGCCTTGCGCCTGCGATGATCGTCGCCAAGGATGGCGCAGAGGATATGGCCTTTCTGTCGCTGACCGACCCCGAATTTGACCTGTCGGATCGCGGCGTCGAGGGGCGCGAACCTGCACCGCCGATTGATGTGTTTGTCACCACGGATCGCGGGGCCTACCGCGCCGGGGAAACGGTGTATGCCACAGCACTGACACGGGATGCCGATGCCGCCGCAATCGAAGGTTTGCCGCTGACCGCCATCGTCAAGCGCCCGGATGGCGTGGAATACAGCCGCGCCTTGGTCGAGGATGCAGGCGGCGGCGGGCATGTGTTTGCCTTGCCCATCGCCGGATCTGCCCCGCGCGGGCAATGGCGGCTGGAACTGCTTGCCGATCTGGACGCGGCACCGCTGGCCGCCAAGACCTTTCTGGTCGAGGATTTCTTGCCAGAACGCATTGATTTCACACTGACCTTGCCCGAAGGCCCGGTGCGGCTTGGCGATGCGCCGGAACTGGTGTTTGACGCGAAATACCTGTTCGGCGCACCGGGGGCGGACCTTGCGATTGAAGGCGATGTGATCTTGCGCGCGGCCAAGGGGCTGGCCAAGTTTCCCGGCTATCAGTTTGGTCGCACCGATGAACCTTTCAGCACCCGGATCGAAGGGTTCGGCGGCGAAGTGACCAATAGCGAAGGCCGCGCCGCCTTTGCCCTGTCGATGCCCGAGGCACAAGACCCGGCACGACCGCTGGAAATGGTGGTTGTGGCGCGGGTTGCCGAAGGCTCTGGCCGCCCGGTGGAACGGCGTCTGACCCGCGCGCTGCAACCCGCCGCTGCGATGATCGGCGTCAAACCTATGTTTGACGATGTGGTGGCCGAGGGCAGCGATGCCCGCTTTTCCGTGCTGGCCGTTGGCCCCGATGAATCCGCCGTGCCGATGGATGTAAAATGGGAATTGTCGCGGATTGAAACCCGCTATCAGTGGTATCAGGAATACGGCAATTGGTATTGGGAACCAGTCACCAGCCGCGAACGCGTGGCCGTTGGCGTGGCCCAGCTTGGCACCGCCCCGGTAGAGATTTCGGGCGCGGTAAGCTGGGGCGAGTATGAAATGGTGGTCGAACAGGCCGGGGGCGGCAGCGCGTCAACCTCTGCGCGGTTCTATGCGGGTTGGTATGCGCCCCCGGATGTCACCAGCACCCCCGACACGCTGGAACTGTCGCTGGACAAACCTGCCTATAAGCCGGGCGAAGTGGCGCAATTGCGCATCGTGCCGCGTGCGGCGGGAACAGCGCTGGTTTCGGTGCTGTCCAACCGTCTCGTCACCATGAAAATGGTTGAGGTGACTGAAGGCGAAAACGTAATTCCATTGGAGGTGACAGCAGAATGGGGCGCAGGCGTTTACGTCACGGCCTCGGTTCTGCGGCCGATGGATGTGGCCGCAGGGCGCAATCCGGCGCGGGCTTTGGGCCTTGCCCATGCCAGCATCGACCCCGGTGACAAAGCGCTGGGCGCGGTTGTCGAAGTTGCGGCAGAGGTGGCCCCGCGCGGCCCGATGGAGGTTGCCGTAAAGGTCGAAGGCGTGGCACCGGGTGAAACCGCCTATGCCACGATTGCAGCGGTGGATGTGGGTATCTTGAACCTGACATCCTTTGCCGCACCCGACCCCAAGGGCCATTACTTTGGTCAGCGCAAGCTGGGCGTCGGTATCCGCGATATCTATGGCCGCTTGATTGACGGATTGAACGGCGCGCAAGGGGTTGTGCGGTCTGGTGGTGACAGCGCGGCCCAGGCAAGGCTGGAGGCCCCACCCCCGACAGAGGAACTTGTGGCCTATTTCACTGGTCCGGTGACAGTTGGTGCCGATGGCTTTGCCCGCGCCAGTTTCGACTTGCCGTCTTTCAACGGCACAGTGCGGGTGATGGCGGTGGTCTGGTCCAAACGCGGGGTGGGCCAAGCGACAGCGGATGTGCTGGTGCGCGATCCTGTCGTGGTGACTGCATCGGTGCCGCGCTTCATGGCACCCGGCGATGAAAGCCGTTTGTTGCTGGAGATTGTTCACGCCAAGGGGCCTGCCGGGCGCATGGGGCTGGATGTTTCTGCCCAAGGGCTGGTCTGGGGCGATGTGCCATCGGGCTTTGATCTGGCCGAGGGTGGCAAGGCCAGTTTCTCGGTGCCGATCGTGGCAGGGCAAGCCGAAGGGCTGCACAGCCTGACCGTGGCCCTGACCACACCAGATGGCAAGCAATTGACCAAGGTGCTGACCCTGCCAATCCAGCGCAATGACCCAGAGATTGCCCGCACCACCCGGCTGGAACTGGCCGCTGGCCAGACCTTCACACTGGATGAGACGGCGTTTGACGGCTTTGCGCCCGGCTCTGGCCTTGCCACGCTGGCCGTGGGGCCGATTGCGCGGCTGGATGCACCGGGGCTTTTGGCGGCGCTGGATCGCTACCCTTATGGCTGCACCGAACAGATTACCTCGCGTGCGCTGCCCTTGATCTATTTCGATCAGGTGGCGCAGGCGATGCAATTGAAGGGGGCCGAGAATATCAGCACCCGCATTTCCCAAGCCGTTGCCGAGGTCTTGACGAACCAATCCTCAGAGGGTGGGTTCGGCCTGTGGGGACCAAGCCAAGGGGATGCATGGCTGGATGCCTATGTCACCGATTTCCTAAGCCGGGCAAGGGCGCAGGGTTATGCGGTGCCAGACCTCGCTTTCCGCTCGGCCTTGGACAATCTGCGCAACCGCGTGAACTATACCGCCGATTTCGACAATGGCGGCGAAGACCTCGCCTATGCGCTGATGGTGCTGGCACGCGAAGGGGCGGCGGCGATTGGCGACTTGCGCTATTATGCCGATGTGAAGGCCGATGCCTTTGCCACTCCGATTGCGCAGGCCCAGCTTGGCGCGGCACTGGCCAGCTATGGCGACCAACGCCGGGCCGATGCGATGTTTGGCAAGGCAGGGGCGCGGATTGCGGCCTATAACAACTTTGACGATACGCAGGTCTACCGCACCGATTTCGGCACAAGCCGGCGGGATGCGGCGGCGGTGCTGACCTTGGCGGTCGAGGCCGGGTCGGCGGTGCTGGACCGGGACGCCTTGGCCGCAGCCTTGCAACCCAACGGGCGCAGCCTGTCCACGCAAGAGGCAACATGGACGCTGCTTGCCGCCAATGCCTTGATTGATCGGCCCGGCGTCGATGGCATCACCCTGAACGGCGAAGCGGTTTCGGGGCCGTTGGTGCGGGTGCTGAAAGCGGGCGACGGACAAACGGTCGCTGTGGCCAACAGTTCGGGCCAGCCCACCACGCTGACGCTCACCTCTTACGGTGTGCCGCAGGTGCCGGGGCCAGCGGTGGGCAATGGCTATGCGATCACGCGCAGCTATTTCACCGAAGACGGTGCGCGGGTTTCCTTGGCCGAAGGTGTTGCGGCAGGGGAACGGCTGGTCGTCGTGCTGGAGGTGGTGCCCTTTGGCAAGGCCGAGGCGCGGCTGATGGTGGCAGACCCGCTGCCTGCGGGGTTTGAGATTGATAACCCCAACCTGCTGCGCGGCGGCGATGTTGGTGGGTTTGACTGGCTGAATGTGGAAAACGATGTCGCGCATAGCGAATTCCGCCAGGACAGGTTCCTGACCGCGGTGGATGCGCAGGGTGGCCAGACCATTCGCTTGGCCTATGTCGTGCGGGCGGTTTCGCCGGGGCGGTTCCATCATCCGGCGGCCTCAGTCGAGGATATGTATCGCCCTGAATACCGCGCGCAAACCGATGCCGGAGAGGTGGTGATCGCACCGTGATCCGCCCTGCGTTTGGCAAGCGCGCGCTTTTCGGGCTGGCCTTCGCCCTTTGGGCGGGGGCCGTGGCGCGGGATGCGGGCGAGGCATGGGTGCGCGCCACGGTTCTGCCGGATCTGGCCATCGAAACCTCGGACGAGGTTTTGGCGCGGGATCATCGCTTGCTGCGCGCCTATACAGTGGCAGATGGGCGCTGGCGCATGGCGGTGGATGCGGTCGACCCCGGTTATACCGCCATGCTGGTGGCCTTTGAGGATAAGCGGTTCTACCGCCATTCCGGTGTTGACCCTTGGGCGCTGCTGCGCGCGGGTGGGCAGGCGCTGGTGTCAGGGCGCGTGGTATCGGGCGGGTCAACCCTGACGATGCAGGTCGCGCGCTTGCTGGAAGACAGTGGCACCGGGCGGCTGGCGGGCAAACTGCGTCAGGCGCGGGTGGCACTGGCACTGGAACAGCGGCTTAGCAAGGCGCAGATACTTGGCCTTTACTACCGGATCGCGCCCTATGGCGGCAATCTGGAAGGGGTGCGCGCGGCGAGCCTTGCCTATTTCGGCAAGGAACCGGGGCGGCTGACCCCGGCGCAATCGGCGCTGCTTGTGGCCTTGCCGCAATCGCCCGAAAGCCGCAGGCCGGATCGCGCGCCAGAACTGGCCTTTGCTGCGCGGGCAAAGGTTTTGGCGCGCGCCGTCAATGCCGGGGTGATTACCCCAGATCAGGCGCAAGCAGCCGAGCGCGAGGCCGTGCCCCACCTTCGAAAGCCCTTCCCCGCGCTTTCCCCGCATCTGGCCGACCGGGTGCGGGCGGCGGCGCCGGGTGGCTCCCCCTATGTCACAACGATTGATCTGGCGTTGCAGCGCGGATTAGAGGAACTGGCCGCCCAAGCCGTTGCCGCGCAAGGCGCGCGGTTGCAAGTGGCTATTGTGGTGGCCGACCATGCCTCGGGCGAGGTCTTGGCAAGCGTGGGCTCTGCTGCCTATCAAGCGGATGCGCGGCAAGGCTTTGTGGATATGACGCGCGCGCTGCGCAGCCCCGGATCAACGTTGAAACCTTTGGTCTATGGCTTGGGCTTTGATGAAGGGTTGATTCATCCCGAGACTTTGATCGAAGATCGCGCGATGGATTTTGGCGGCTATGCGCCGCAGAATTTCGACAAGGTTTTCCGGGGTATGGTGCGGGTGCGCGAGGCGCTGCAACTTTCGTTGAACTTGCCGGTGGTGGCGCTGACAGATGCGATGGGGCCTGCGAAACTGCTGGCAGCCTTGCGCCGCAGTGGGGCCGCGCCGCAGGTGCCGGGCGGGCAACCGGGGCTTGCCGTGGCGCTGGGCGGGCTGGGTGTGACATTGGAAGATTTGGTCGGGCTTTACGCCAGTATCGCGCGCGGTGGCGTGGCGCGACCTTTGCATGTGACGGGCGAAGGCGTGGCAGGGGAGCGTGTGATCTCGGCCGTGGCGGCATGGCAGGTGGCGGATATTCTGTCGGGTATGCCGCCGCCTGCGGGTGCGCCTGCAAACCGACTTGCTTATAAAACAGGCACCAGTTACGGGCATCGCGATGCCTGGGCCATTGGTTTTGATGGGGCGCATGTGGTGGGCGTTTGGATGGGGCGGGCGGATGGGACGCCAGTGCCGGGCGCGTTTGGCGGCGAGTTGGCGGCCCCGGTGCTGTTTCAGGCCTTTGCGCGTTTGGGGCGCAGCTTGGCACCGTTGCCCGCGCCGCCTGCCGCGACTTTGATGGTGGGGAATGCGGCCTTGCCACAACCACTACGGCAATTCCGGTCGCGCGCGGCGGCCTTTGAAGCGGCGGATGCGCCTGCTGTGGCCTTCCCGCCCGATGGCGCGGAGGTGGAGTTGATGCCCGAAGGGTTGCTGCTGCGCGTCCGGGGCGGGGTGGGGCCGTTTACATGGCTGGTTGATGGGCAACCCGTTGCCGTGGCGGAACGGTCGCGTGACACCGTGGTGCCGCGTCTTGGGCCGGGGTTTGTGGTTGTCTCGGTGATTGATGGCGCGGGGCGGTCGGCGCGGGTGCAGGTGCGGCTGCGGTAGCCGGGGGGCTTCACGCCCCCCGGACCCCCCGTGAGGTATTTTCGCCAAGATGAAATCAGGGCGGGATTACAGCCGTTCTATGGCGATCGCGATGCCTTGACCGCCGCCGATGCACATGGTGATCAGGCCGATTTTGCCGCCTGTGCGTTCCAGTTCATACAGCGCCTTGACGGTGAGGATGGCCCCTGTGGCCCCGACCGGGTGGCCCAAGGCGATGGCACCGCCGTTCGGGTTGACGCGCGCGGGGTCCAGTTGAAGGGCTTTGGTTACGGCGAGGGCTTGGGCTGCAAAGGCCTCATTCGATTCGATGACATCGAAGGACGCAGAGGTCAGGCCGGTTTTCGCCATCAGCGCCTGCACCGCCGGGATGGGGCCAAAGCCCATCACCTCTGGCCGGACGCCTGCCACGGCATAGCCAAGGATGCGGGCGCGGGGCGTCAGGCCGGCCTTGTCGGCGGCATCAGCGCGCGCAAGGACGAGGGCCGCAGCACCATCATTGATGCCGGAGGCATTGCCCGCGGTGACGGAGCCGTCTTTCTGGAACACCGCGCGCAAGCCTGCCAAAGCCTCAAGGCTTGTGGCTTTGGGGTGTTCGTCGGTGGCGAATTGCACCATGCCTTTGCGGGTTTTCACCTCGATCGGGGTGATCTGGTCGGTGAAATAGCCCTGCGCAATGGCATGGGCCGCGCGGGTCTGGCTTTGCATCGCGAAAGCGTCTTGTTCGGCCCGCGAGATATCGGATTCGGCCGCAACGTTTTCCGCCGTGACACCCATATGTCCGGTGCCAAAGGGACAGGTGAGCGCGCCTGTCATCATGTCTTGGGCCAGTGTATCGCCCATTTTCTGACCCCAGCGCGAGGTTGAAAGGATATGGGGGCTGCGGCTCATGCATTCGGCGCCACCGGCCAGTGCGAAATCGGCATCGCCGAGCATCAGCGCCTGTGTGGCCGAAACGATGGCCTGCGCGCCAGAGCCGCACAAGCGGTTCACGTTCATCGCAGGGGTCGTATCGGGGATGCCTGCGTTAAGGGCAGCAACACGGCTAAGATACATATCGCGCGGCTCGGTGTTGATGACATGGCCAAAGACCACTTGGCCGATGCGATCCGGGGCGATGCCTGCCCGTTCGATTGCGGCCTTGCTGGCATGGGTGGCAAGATCAATCGGGGCAAAGCCAGAGAGGCTGCCGCCGAACGTGCCGATGGCGGTGCGGGCACCAGAGAGGATGACGATATCGGTCATGGGATTAGCCTTTGGGTTGATGGTTGTCGGGATGGGCGGCCTGAACCGCTGGCAGGGTTTCAAGCGCGGTGGCAATGGCGGCAAGGCGCGGATAGGGTGCCAAATCCAGCCCGATACGGCGGGCATTGTAAACCTGCGGCACGAGGCAGATATCGGGCAGCGTTGGGCGGTCACCGTGGCAATAGGGGCCGGTTTCGGGATGGGTCAACATCGCTTCGAACGCTGTGAAGCCCTTGGCAATGAAATGCGCCTGCCAGCCATCTGCGGTGATCCCGCCGTTGGACAGCTTTGCTGCAAGGTTGCGCACCGACAGATTGGCAACCGGCGCGGTTTCCATCGCGATCACATAGGCCAGCGCACGGACACGCGCGCGGCCGGGCGCATCGGGGGGCAGAAAGTGCGCGCTATGCACCTCATCCAGATATTCAAGCACGGCGAGCGATTGGGTCAGCGTCAGCCCATCTATTTCCAATGTAGGAACAAGGCCTTGCGGATTGCGGGCAAGGTTTTCCGGGCTGTGCTGTTCGCCTTTGACCAGATCAACGGGCACCGACCGATACGGCAGGCCAAGCAGATTAAGGCCGATGCGAATACGGTAGGCCGCAGACGAGCGCCAGTAGTCATAAAGCGTGATCATTTCGCCCCCAAGTTCTGCCGATGGGCGCATCGGCATGGGGGAAGTTTGCAACGGTCAGGGCCCTATCGCAAGGGTTTGACGCCCCGGGCGTTGCATGGCCGTAACGTCACAGAGATGCAACCGCCGCCCGAACCCTCGGGCGGCGTGGTTTTTACAGAAAGCGGCGCGAACCGATGGTCGTATCCCGCAGGGCATGCCCGCCCGACAGCAACCGCCACAGATGCACCATGGTCATGGTGTCACTATCCGCCGCCCCTTGCCTTGCCCTATCCGTCAGCTTGAGAACGCGAATTCCGTCAATCATTTCTACCGTCATTTTTGGCACCTCAGAAGACGCGCCCCCACAGTGCAAGGATGCGCAACGCTGCTTAACAAAGCCTTACATTTGCCCATGTCGCGCGGCCGAATTCGCGTAAGATTTTCCCAAGGATTTCATGGAAATTGACTTGAAAGCGCGCGACCCTGCTCGCCTGTCTTTTGGGTTCGACCTTGGCAAAAGGCTCGGCTAGACTGATCGCTCAGGAGGACTGAATATGGCCTATTACGAAACCTTCGTTGCCCCCGTGCGCGTGGAAAAACTGGATGAATATTTCGCCATTTCGGCGCAGATGGTCCCGATCTGGAAGGAGTTGGGTGTGATTTCCTTACTGGATGCCCGGCCCGACAATGCGCCGACCGGCAAGCTGACATCCTTTCCGCAATCCGTGATGTGCGATGATGATGAAGTGCCGGTTTTTGGGTTCATGGTGTTCCGTGACCGGGCGCATCGCGACGAAGTGATGGAAAAAGCGATGGAACGGGCCGATATGAACGCCTTGATGATGAAAGCGCCGCTGGACGGCAAGCGCATGATCTTTGGCGGCTTCGTGGCCGAAATCGAAACCTGAGCGGCCGCGCTCAGGCGGGTTTACCGAACGCCAAGAAGGGACGCTATGAACAGAATTGTCTTTCTGGGCACCAAGGGGGGGCCGGCCATCCGCGCGGGCGGGGCGATGCCCACGTCCAGCCTGTTGGAACTGGACGGGCGGCGCGTTGTCGTCGATTGCGGGATCGGCGTGACCAAGGCGCTGGTTGAGGCGGGGATGGACCTCAAGGCGCTGGATCTGATCTTTATCACCCATCTGCATTCCGATCATATTCTGGAACTTGGCCCCTTGATCCACACGGCCTGGACAACCGGGATGCAAGGCCCGGTGCGGGTTTTTGGCCCGAAGGGAACAGAGGCGTATTGGCAAGGATTCATGGCCTCGATGGCCTATGACAATGCAATCCGCGTTGCAGATGAAGGCCGCCGCCCGCTGGAAGAGATTGTCAGCATTTCCACCTATGATGAAGGTGTTGTGCTGTCTGATACGCTGGCGGTTTCCGCCTTGCGGGTGCCGCATCCGCCGCTGGAAGATTGCTTTGCACTGCGGTTTGAAGGCAGCAAGACCGTGACCTTCAGCGGCGATACCGCTTATTTCCCGCCACTTGCCGCCTTTGCCCAAGGCAGCGACGTGTTGGTGCATGAGGCGCTTTTGCCCGAAGGGGTGGAGCTGATTATCCAGCGCACGGGGTTGGGCGACAGGCTGCGTGACCACCTGTATAACTCCCACACCAAGGCGGCGGATGTGGGGCGCATTGCGGGGGCGGCAGGGGTTGGGCGCTTGGTTCTGAACCATCTGGTGCCTGCCGATGACGCCAGTATCGGGCCGCAGGATTGGCTTGCCCAAGTGGCGCTGACGTGGAACGGTAAGGCCGAAGTTGGCTCGGACGGGATGGAGATTTTGCTGTGAAACTGATGCGATCATGGGTCGAAAGCGCCAATGACCCCGAAACCCAGTTCCCGCTGAACAACCTGCCCTATGGCGTGTTTTCGGTGGATGGCGACGATCCGCGCTGCGGTGTGGCCATTGGTGATATGATCCTTGATGTCGCCGCGATGGAGGCCACAGGGTTGCTGCGCATCGGGGATGATCCGGTGTTGGATGTGCCCTTCTGGAACGAGGTGATGGAACTGGGCCCACAGGCTTGGGCGCAGTTGCGGCTGATGCTGTTCGGGTTTCTGGTGGAAGGGGCCGAGACCAAGGGCAGCGTGGCGCAATACCTGATCCCGCAAGCGCGTGCGCGGCTGCATATGCCGCTGCTGGTGGCCGAATACACCGATTTCTATGCCGGGATGCAGCACGCAAAGAACATGGGGGCGATTTTGCGCGGCTCCCCCGATTTGCCTGCGAATTGGCTGCATATTCCGATTGGCTATAATGGGCGGGCATCATCCGTCGTGGTGTCGGGCACCGATATTCACCGCCCGTTGGGCCAGACCAAGGCACCGGACGCGGCGATGCCCAGCTTTGGCCCCTCGAAACGTGTGGATATAGAGCTGGAGATGGGGGCGATTGTTGGCACCGGGTCGACGCTTGGCCAACCCATCACCACCGCCGAAGCAGCCGAGATGATCTTTGGCTATGTCTTGCTGAATGATTGGTCGGCGCGCGATATTCAGGGCTGGGAATACCAGCCGCTTGGTCCGTTTCAGGGCAAAGCCTTTGGCACCAGCATCAGCCCATGGATCGTGACCGCCGCCGCGCTAGCGCCGTTCCGCTGCCCCGCCCCCGCGCGAGAGGTGCCGCTGCTGCCTTATTTGCAGGAAAAGGAACCGGGCTTTTACAACGTCACGCTGGAGGTGCTGATGCAGCCCGCTGGCGCGGCACAGGCCAGCACCATCGCCCGCACCAATTACAACCGGGTGTATTACTCTGCCGCGCAACAACTGACCCATCACGCGGTCTGCGGCTGTGAAATGAACGCAGGCGACCTGCTTGGTTCGGGCACGATTTCGGGGCCGACAAAGGCAGAATTCGGCTCGTTGATGGAATTGAGCTGGGGCGGGAAAGAGCCGATCACGCTGGACGGTGGTGAAACCCGCAGCTTCATCGAAGATGGCGACAGGCTGACCCTTCGCGGCCATGCGCAAGGCGATGGTTATCGTGTTGGCTTTGGCGACTGCACGGGGCGCATTCTGCCCGCGTTGAAAATGCCGGGTTGGGAATGACCGGGGGGCTTGCTGCCATTCTGGCGTTGCAGGCCGTGGTGTTTGTGGTCTGGGCGGTTCAGATGTTTCGCTGCCTGTTGCGTCTGCGCGCCCGCGCGGTTGCCCAAAGCGGCAAGCTGTGGCCGGGGCCGGTTGTCAGCCTGCGCAGCTTCAAGGCTTTTGTGACCGAAGCAGAGTATCAGCGCGACCGCCGCATCCTTGGAGGGTTGACCTTGCTGATGTTTGCGCTGATCGGTGCGGGCGCTCTGGCCTCGGGGCAAGGCCCGCGTTAAAAGCCCGTCATGCGCCAGACATTGACCCAGATCTACGAAGCCAAAACCGCGACAGGGGCCCTGCGGGCAGACCCGGCGCAGCATGCCGTTTTGCCGATACTGGAAGAGTTACGCGTTTGGGCGGAAACCATCGGGCCGCGCAAGACGGGCCTGCTGTCTGGCCTGTTCCGCAAGGAACCGCCTGCGCCCAAGGGGTTGTATCTGTGGGGCGGGGTAGGGCGTGGGAAATCCATGGTGATGGACCTGTTTATCGCCGCAACCGATACCCCCGCGAAACGCCGCGTGCATTTTCATGCCTTCATGCAAGAGATTCACAAAGGCATGCATGAGGCCCGGAAAAAAGGGGTGGATGACGCGCTGGAACCGGTGGCCGAAGCGATCATTCGCGATCTGCGGCTGCTGGCGTTCGATGAAATGCAGATTACCGATATCACCGATGCGATGGTGGTGGGGCGGTTGTTTGAAAAGCTGTTCGCGGCGGGGGTGGTGATTGTGACCACCTCAAACCGCGTGCCGTCAGACCTTTACAAAGACGGGCTGAACCGCGCGTTGTTCCTGCCCTTCATCGACTTGTTGACCGAGCGGATGCATGTGGTGGAACTGGAAAGCCCGAATGATTACCGCCAGCACCGTCTGGAAGGCGCGCAGGTCTATTTCCACCCGGCAGGCAAGTCCCGCGCCGCGATTGATGCGATCTGGGCGGATTTGTCCGGTGGCGGCAGCGAGTTGCTGCGCCTGCCCGTGAACGGGCGCGAGGTGGAACTGCCGCGCTTTGCCAATGGTGTTGGCCGTGCCACCTTTTGGGACCTTTGTGCAAAGCCCTTGGGCCCGGCGGATTATCTGGCCATCGCGCAAGCCGTGCGCGTGCTGATCCTCGAGGACATTCCGCAGCTTTCCGCCAGCAATTACAACGAGGCAAAGCGCTTTGTCACCTTGATCGACGCGCTCTATGAAGCGCGGGTGCGCCTGATCGCCTCGGCGGCGGATGAACCGGAACGGTTGTATATCGAAGGCTCTGGCAGTTTCGAATTTGAACGCACCGCCAGCCGCTTGCGGGAAATGCAAGCGCATGACTGGGGGCAATAGCGCAGCTTTGCGGGCCAGGGCGCAGGTAGGTATTTAGGCCAAGATGAAATCCGCAGCCGCAAAGCCCTGAATGTAGAGCAACGCGGTCAGATCGCCGTGGTTGATGCGGATGTCGCATTGCGCTGCAACGCTGGGCTTTGCGTGCAGCGCCACCCCTGCCCCGGCCAGCCCAAGCATCCCCAGATCATTTGCGCCATCACCCACCGCAATCACATCGGCCGGGGTGATGCCCATCTGCGCCGAAATGTCTTGCAACGCCTGCACTTTGGCCTCCCGGCCCAGAATAGGCTCTGCCACGGTCCCGGTCAGCAGGCCGTTTTCGATATGCAAAATGTTTGCGCGGTTTTCGTCAAAGCCCAATTGCGCGGCCACTCGGCGCGTGAATTCGGTGAATCCGCCTGACACCAAGGCCGCCCGCGCACCATGGGCCTTCATTGTCGCCAGCAGCACTGGCCCGCCCGGCATCAGTGTGATCCGGTTTGTGAAAACATGTTCGATAACGGCTTCTGGCAACCCTTTCAGCAGGCCGACCCGTTCGCGTAACGCCTCGTTGAAATCCAGCTCTCCGTTCATGGCGCGCGCGGTAATTCCGGCCACATGCGCGCCCACACCGGCCTCATCCGCCAATTCGTCGATGCATTCCTGCTGGATCATCGTGCTGTCCATATCGGCCAGCAGCAGCTTTTTGCGGCGGTTCGCCGTGGGTTGCACGATCAGGTCTACACCAAGGCTTTGCAGCCCTTCCCACGACTCCCAGCGGTTTTCGGGCATCGCGGGTATCTCGAACTCTGCCGCGATTGCCGGGTTCAGCCATCTCGCATCGCCCCCACCCCAGGCATTTCGCAAGCTTTCAACCGTGGTGCGGTCAAGCTTGGGCGTGTTCGGGTTGGTCAAAAGCGTGGCTGTGAACATGAAAGTTTCCGATAGTGGACAGGGGTGTCGTTTTTTTGGGCCGTTGCGGCGCTTTACGACAATTTTCCCGCTTGTGCCAGATATTCCGAGGGCGTAGATGCGGCGGTGGGACACCCTTCCCCAACGAAGGGCATTTATCTGTGAGGATACCACATGACTGGCACGACCCCGGCAACCCGGCCCGCGAATCCCCGATTCTCGTCTGGCCCCTGCGCCAAAATCCCCAATTTCTCCCTCGACATGCTGGCTGATGCGCCTTTGGGCCGCTCGCACCGTGCAGCCGTTGGGAAATCCAAGCTGGCTGAAGCGATTGATTTGACGGCCGAAATTCTGGGCCTGCCGGAAGGCTACCGCGTGGGGATCGTCCCCGGGTCTGACACCGGCGCTGTTGAGATGGCGATGTGGTCGCTGTTGGGGGCGCGCCCGGTGGAAATGCTGGCATGGGAAAGCTTTGGCGAAGGCTGGGTGACCGATGCCGTCAAGCAGTTGAAGCTGGACGCCGTGGTGCGCAAAGCGCCCTATGGCGAGATCGTTAATTTTGCCGAAGTCGATTTTGACAAGGACGTTGTGTTCACTTGGAATGGCACCACCTCGGGCGTGCGTCTGCCGAATGGCAACGCGATCCCGGCGGATCGTGCAGGGCTGACCATTTGCGACGCAACCTCTGCCGCCTTCGCGATGGACTTGCCTTGGGACAAGCTGGATGTGGTCACGTTCTCGTGGCAAAAGGTGCTGGGCGGCGAAGGCGCGCATGGCGTTATCGTTCTGTCCCCCCGCGCGGTGGCGCGGTTGGAAACCTATACGCCCACTTGGCCGATGCCCAAGATTTTCCGCATGACCAAGGGCGGCAAGCTGATTGATGGCATCTTCAAGGGGGAAACCATCAACACCCCGTCTATGCTGGCGGTGGAGGATTATCTTGTTTCGTTGAAATGGGCGAAATCCATCGGCGGGCTGAAGGCAATGATCGCACGGGCGGATGCAAATGCCGCTGTGGTGGCAAAGTTTGTGAACGATCATGCATGGATCGAAAACCTGGCGGTTGATCCCGCCACGGCATCCACCACCTCTGTCTGCCTGAAGTTCGTGGATGCGCGCATCACCGATGGCGCTGCCTTTGCCAAAGCCGTTGCAAAGCGGCTGGAAAAGGAAGGCGTGGCGCTGGATATCGGTGCCTATCGCGATGCCCCTGCGGGCCTGCGCATCTGGTGTGGTTCCACCGTGGAAACCGCCGATGTCGCGGCGCTGATGCCGTGGCTGGATTGGGCGTTCAACGCCGAAATCGCAGCCCTTTGAAATTCAAGCGGTGGGCCAGCGCCCACCCGTCCCCCCATTCTTTACATAGGAGCGCCTGATCATGGCCCCCAAAGTCCTCGTATCCGACGAACTGTCTGAAACCGCCGTCCAGATCTTCCGCGACCGCGGCATTGATGTGGATTTCATGCCCAAGCTGGGCAAAGACAAGGAAAAACTGGCCGAAATTATCGGCAACTATGACGGCCTTGCCATCCGTTCGGCCACCAAAGTGACTGCCAAGCTTCTGGAAAGCACCGACCGGCTGAAAGTCATCGCCCGCGCAGGCATCGGTGTCGACAACGTCGATATCCCTGCCGCGTCGAAAAAAGGCGTGATCGTGATGAACACACCTTTCGGCAACTCCATCACGACAGCCGAACATGCGATCGCGATGATGTTCGCCGTCGCGCGCCAATTGCCCGAGGCGAACGCCTCCACCCATGCCGGAAAGTGGGAAAAATCCCGTTTCATGGGGGTCGAACTGTTCAACAAGACCCTCGGCGTGATCGGCGCTGGGAACATCGGCGGAATCGTCTGCGACCGTGCGCTGGGCCTGCATATGAAGGTCGTCGCCTATGATCCCTTCCTGTCGGAAGAGCGCGCCAAGCAAATGGGCGTCACCAAGGTGGAACTGGACGAATTGCTTGCCCGCGCCGATTTCATCACCCTGCATGTGCCGCTGACAGACAAGACGCGCAACATTCTGGACGCGGCAAACCTTGCCAAAACCAAGCCCGGCGTGCGGATCATCAACTGCGCCCGTGGCGGTCTGGTTGATGAAGAGGCGCTGGCCGCCGCGCTGAAATCCGGCCATGTTGCCGGCGCGGCCTTTGACGTCTTCGCGGTAGAACCCGCCACCGATAGCCCGCTGTTCAACCTGCCGAACGTGGTCTGCACCCCGCATCTTGGTGCCTCCACCGCCGAAGCGCAGGAAAACGTGGCGCTGCAAGTGGCTGAACAAATGTCGGACTACCTGCTGACAGGGGCCGTGCAGAACGCGCTGAACATGCCGTCGGTTACGGCAGAAGAAGCTGCTGTCATGGGCCCGTGGGTGAAGCTGGCCGAACATCTCGGCGCTTTCGTCGGTCAGATGACGGATGAACCGATCAAGGCGATCAACGTGCTTTATGATGGCCATGTCGCCGATATGAACCTCGCCGCGCTGAACTGCGCCGCGATTGCAGGCATCATGAAAGCCACAAACCCCGATGTGAACATGGTTTCCGCCCCGGTCGTCGCCAAGGAACGCGGCATCCAGATCGCCACCACAAGCCAGGAAAAATCCGGCGTGTTTGATGCCTTCATCAAGCTGACCGTGGTGACAGACAAGCGCGAACGCTCCATCGCGGGCACTTGCTTCAGCGATGGCAAACCGCGCTTCATCCAGATCAAGGGCATCAACATCGACGCCGAAATCGGCCGCCACATGCTCTACACCACCAACGAAGACGTGCCGGGCATCATCGGCCTGCTGGGCATGACCATGGCCAAGAACGAGGTGAACATCGCAAACTTTACCCTTGGCCGCTCTGGCGCGGGTCAAGAAGCCATCGCGATTCTTTACCTCGATCAGGCGATTGACCCGAAAGTGGTTGAAACTCTCGAAGGAACCGGCATGTTCCAACAAGTGAAGCCTTTGGAATTCGACGTGGCCTAAGCCGCCGTTCTCAATTTCATCTGTTTCTAAATATCCCGGGGGGTCCGGGGGGCAGCGCCCCCCGGCCTTCTCACATAAAAGGGGCGAAAAATGCGAAGCTATGCCATCGGCGATATTCACGGCCACATAGACCTGCTGCGCGCGGCCCATGCGCGTATCGCTGCCGATAAGGCAGCCTGCGGCGATAGCGATGCGCCGATCGTGCACATCGGTGATCTTTGTGATCGTGGTCCCGACAGCCGCGGCGTCATCGACTATCTGGCCAAAGGCATCGCTGCTGGGGAAAACTGGGTCGTGCTGAAAGGCAACCATGACCGCATGTTCACCTTGTTTCTGGATGATCCACAGGCGCAGGACCCCGGCTTGCGGGATGAGTTTTCCTATCTGCACCCCCGCATTGGCGGCAGCACAACGCTGGCCTCTTACGGCGTTGCCAATGCCGGTGATCGCCCCTTGGTCCCTGTCCACGCCGAGGCGGTGGCCGCTGTCCCCGCCGCGCATCGTGATTTTCTGACCAGCCGCCCCTGCTACTTTGCCCGGGGGGAAGCGATGTTCGTGCATGCAGGCGTGCGCCCCGGTATCGCAATCGAAGATCAAAGCGAGGATGATCTGTGCTGGATACGCACAGATTTTCTGGACTACACCGGTGCCTTCCCTTGGTTGCTGGTGCATGGTCACACCGCGCTGGATGCTGCCACCAACTATGGCAACCGGGTCAATATCGACAGTTCTGCTGCCTATGGCGGGCCACTTACCGCTGTTGTGATCGAAGGCCGCAGCGTCAGCGTGTTGACAGATACTGGCAGAGCGCCCTTGTTGCCAACCCCGGACGCCCCTATCAGATAAGCTCCGCGCCGGGCTTGACCCTTGGTCGCGGATAGGTCATCCGGATTATCAATCGGAGGTGCCCCCATGGCTGCAACACTCACCTATTTTCGTTGGGCCTTTGGCTTTACCGCTGCGGGTTTGGTTTTGGCCTTTTGTCTGGGCTGGTCTTTCTCGGGCAGCCTTGGCGGCGCGATGGAGTTCTTGCTGATCGGGGCCGTGCTGGCGGTGCTGGAAATCTCGCTGTCCTTTGACAACGCCATCGTGAACGCCAACAAGTTGCAAACCATGGACCCGGTCTGGCAGCGCCGCTTTCTGACCTGGGGCATCATCATCGCCGTCTTTGGCATGCGGGTCGTGTTTCCGCTTTTGATCGTGGTGGTCGCGGCCAAGATCGGCCCTTGGCAGGCGATCCATCTGGCTGCGACACAGCCCGACGAATATGCCCGCATCATTGGCGCCGCCCATCTTGGTATCGCTGCGTTCGGCGGGGCGTTCCTGATGATGGTCGCGCTGACTTACTTTTTCGATGAAGGCAAGGAAATCCACTGGATCGCGGTGCTGGAACGGCACATGGCCCGCTTTGCCTCGGTGCGCGGGCTGGAGGTGGCGGTGGTTCTGGCCGTGATTCTGAGCTTTGCGCAGCTACTGCCAGCGGCGGTCTTGGGCACGTTCCTCTTTGCCGGAGTCTCTGGGCTGCTGACCTTTCTGGCGGTGGAGGTGATTGGCCATATCCTTGACGCCAGCGAGGAGGCCACCGACCTTGCCGCCAAAGGCGGTTTGGGCGCGTTTCTTTACCTTGAGGTGCTGGATGCCTCTTTCAGTTTCGATGGCGTCATCGGGGCCTTTGCGCTGACGCAAAACCTGTTCCTTATCGCTATCGGTCTGGGCATCGGGGCGATGTATGTGCGCTCTATGACGATCATGCTGGTGGAACGGCAGACGCTGGCCGAATTCCGCTATCTTGAACATGGGGCGTTCTGGTCCATCCTGATCCTTGCGATGATCATGTTCGCCCAGACATTGGTGCATATCCCCGAGGTTGTGACCGGCCTGCTTGGCGCTGGTGTCATCGGGTTGTCGCTGGTTTCTTCCTTGCGCCATCGGCGGTTGTCGGCCCTGCTGTAACCAAATCTGCAACGGTTTTGCGGCACTGGCGGCGCGCGCCGCCAGTGGAATGATGTTATCCATCATTAAAATGATTGACGTGCCTCAAAAAGCCTCTAGGGTGGCCGCACCTTGGAAAGGGGGCGCAATGGGCAACGCAACGGTGCATGATGTGGCGCGCATTGCGCAGGTCGGTCTGGCCACGGTTGACCGTGTTCTGAACAATCGCGGCAATGTCTCGGCCAAGACGGTGGCAAAGGTGCAGGCGGCGGTGGCCCAAACCGGCTATGTCCGCAATCTGGCAGCAGCCAATCTGGCCCGGCAGCGGGTCTATCGCCTTTGCTTCGTGATCCCTGCGGGGGAAACCGGGTTCATCGCCTCTTTGCTGCACGCGATAGAGGCGCAGCGCGCGGCCCTGATCGAAGATCAGGTTCTTGTGCATATCGTCCAGACCCGCGCTTTTGATGTGGCAGGCCAAGTCGCCGCCCTGCGCGGGCTGGACTGTGATGCCGTGGCGATCATGGTCAGTGAGGCACCCGATATTCAGGACGAGGTTGCGCGCCTGCGCTCGGCGGGTGTGCATGTGCTGACCTTTGTCGCCGATCTGCCGCGTTCAGATCGCGAAGCCTATGTCGGGATTGATAACGTGGCCGCAGGGCGCCTCGCCGGGGATTTCATGGGGCGCTTTTTGCATGGCGCAGGCCCGGTGCTGATGGTCGCAGGCTCGCTGGCCGCGCGCGATCACAATGAGCGGATGATGGGCTTTCGCCAAGTCATGCAGGAACGCTTTGCCAGCCTGCCACTGCTTCCCGCGATGGAAGGGGCGGATGACGCCGCAACGGTGGAACGGCTGGTGCTGGAGGCGGCGCAGGCGCAGGCCTTGGGCGGTATTTATGCCATTGGTGCGGGCAATCGCGGCCTTGTGGCGGCCCTGCGCAACATGGCGCAACGGCCCGTGACCATCGTGCATGAGCTGACGCCAACCTCTCGCAACGCCTTGCGCGACGGGCTATTTGATCTGGTTCTGGATCAGGACTGCACCGCCGCCACCGCCACCGCGATCAAGATCATGCGCGACCTGATCGAAGGCCGCGAGATACCGGCAGAGGCCGGGAAAATCCGATTGAACATTCACAGCCGAGAGAACATCTGATGTCTGATTACTTCGCCAATATCGCCCCCGTCACCTACGGCGGGCCAAATACCACCGATCCGATGCAGTTCCGCCATTACAACCCGGCCGAAAAGCTGGGCGACAAAACCATGGCCGAGCATTTGCGCTTTGCCGTCTGCTATTGGCACAACTTCGTCTGGGAAGGAAACGACCCTTTCGGCGGCCAAACCTTTGATCGGCCTTGGTTTCCCGCCGACACGATGGACCTTGCCCGCCAAAAGGCCGATGCGGCCTTTGACATGTTCCGCATTCTGGGCGTGCCCTATTTCTGCTTCCATGACCATGATGTCCGCCCCGAAGGTGGCACGCTGGCAGAAAGCCACAAACGCCTGAATGAAATGGCGGACTATTTCGCCGAGAAGATGGCGCAGGGCGGGCCGAAACTGCTTTGGGGCACGGCCAATATGTTTTCCAACCGGCGCTATATGTCGGGTGCCTCCACCAACCCCGACCCGGATGTTTTCGCCTATTGCGCCTCGACCGTGAAGGCCTGCATGGATGTGACGCACCGCCTTGGCGGCGAAAACTATGTGCTCTGGGGGGGCCGCGAAGGGTATGAAACCTTGCTCAACACCAATCTGGAACGCGAGTTGAACCAGATGGGCCGCTTTCTGAGCATGGTTGTCGATTACAAGCACAAGATCGGCTTCAAAGGGGCCATTCTGATCGAACCAAAGCCGCAAGAGCCGACCAAGCATCAATATGATTTCGATGTGGCCACGGTTTACGGCTTTCTCAAACGCTTCGGGCTGGAGCATGAGGTCAAGGTGAACGTCGAGCAAGGCCATGCCATTCTGGCGGGCCATTCGTTTGAGCATGAGCTGGCGATGGCGCGGACCCTTGGCATTTTCGGGTCCATCGACATGAACCGCAATGATTATCAATCGGGCTGGGATACCGACCAATTCCCCAACTCACCGGTGGAGGCGGCGATGGCCTATTACGAGGTGTTGATGGCAGGCGGCTTTACCACCGGGGGCACGAATTTCGATGCCAAGCTGCGGCGGCAATCACTGGATGCGAGTGATCTGATCGCAGCCCATGTCGGTGGCATGGATATCTGCGCGCGGGGGCTGAGAGCTGCCCATGCCATGATCGCCGATGAGGCGTTGGAAGGTCCGCGCCGTGCCCGCTATGCCGGGTGGGAGAGCGAGGCCGCTGCCGCCATGCTGGCCGAAGGGGCAACGCTGGATGGCATAGCGGCACAGGCCGAGGCGGCAAATCTGCGCCCGGTTCCGGTATCCGGCCAGCAGGAAAAGCTGGAAAACATCGTCAGCCGTTACATCTGACGCGAAAGCCGGTTCAAGGCGCAGGCCGTCCGGGTCTGCGCCCCAATCCGGCCCTAAAGGCGGAAGGCTGCCGCAAGCGGTTCGGGCAGATCAAACTCTCGCAACACCCGCGCGCGGCCGTCCTCAGACATCTTGCGCGCGGTTTTCTCGACAATGCCTTGAATCGCCTCTGCGCTGTGCTTTGTTGCAAATTCGGCGAAATACCAGCGGATGAACACAAAACAGATGATATCTTCCAGCGCCTGCACCTCGGCATCGCGCTTGATGCCTTCCTTACGCAGCAAGACGCCGACGCGGGCCTGATCTTCGGCACTATAGCCTGCTTCGGCCATGATACCGGCCACCCGCAACCCATGTCTGCGGCCCTGTTCGCGCCGCCAAGCGTGATACCCTTCCTTGCCCTCCGGGAATTCGCTGCGTTTCAGCAACCAACGTTCGACATGTTGGCCCCGCGCGGCAATGCGCAGAACGTCAGACGCATCGGGAAACAGCCGCGCACATTCGTCAGACATGCGTTGCCCATAGATCAGGGCTGCCGGGCCATCAGGCTCGACCGTCGGGTCGGCGGCATTCGCCGCGTCAATCAGTTTCAGGGCTGTTTCAAGCGGTGTCGTCACATTTTGCTCCAGGATTGGGCCGGGTCTTCGATGGCGAATTCGCGCAACTCTTCGATATCGGCGATTGAGGCGTGGTTTTGCCGGATCGTCACGCCAAACTCGCGCAGTTTTACAAAAGCGCGGCTTAGGCTTTCGGGTTTCATCCCCAGACGTCCGGCGATCAGCACCTTGTCATAGGGCAGAACAACCTCGCAGGCGCCATTGGGGCAGGGGGCGAGTTCCAGCAGGAATTCCGCCACACGTTGCGCACCGCTTTGCGCCTTTAGGGCTTCGACCTGACCGACTAAGGATTGCAGATGAACGAAGGTGGCCGACAAAACCGAGACGGCAAATTCCGGGTTGTCGCGGATCTGGCGCAGATAAGCCTCGGCATCAATGCGGATCACCTTGGTGGTTGTCACCGCCTCGGCCGATACCGGATAGACATCATTGCGAAAGGCGACAGCTTCGCCAAAGCTGCGGCCCTTGGTGAACACCCCGACGACCGCTTCGGTGCCATTGGGCGCGATGCGGAACAGTTTGACCCAACCTTCCGCGACGATATAGATCGCGCCGGCCCGTTCGCCTTGCAAAAAGATCGTCTCGCCCCGATCAACCTCGCGCACGCGCGCCGAAGTCAGCAGCAAATCGACCGATTCAGCCGGCGCACCGGACAGCAGGATGGAACCCGCGGCAATTGTTCTTAGCTCTGGCGTCATCCTTGGCTACCCCTATGTCCGGTGGCTATAGTTTGCACGTTTGAAGACGATTGCCAATCTGTCGCAGAGGCTTTGACCCGACGCGCGGTCCCGCCAAAGGCTATGCCTGATCGCCGTTGTTTCGAAATGCCCCGCAGCCGCCAGCCAACCTAGCAACCCACTTCACGCAGCGCGGCATCCACTTCGCGCACGCGCGCGGCATTATCGGCGGCCAAACTGCCGTCTTTGTGCCAAAGTGAGTTTTCAAACCCAACCCTCGCTTTGCCCCCCATTTGGCCTGCAAGCGCAAGCCTGTCCGTTTCGGCAGCCCCAAAAGCGCAGAGCATCCAGTCAAATGTCATGCCCTCTGCGCGGTTCATTTCGTGCAGATAGGCCGCCAAGGGCGCGCTGTCGGCTGATCCGTTCGCATAGGTCCCTTGAACCAACTGTATTAAGTGATGGTTGCCGGGAATACGCGCTGCTGCCAATGCCTCGGCAAAGAGGCGCACCTCTGCCGGGCTGTATAGAATGTGCTGAATCCCGATACCCTCAGCGGTGGCCCATGCGTAGAAATCCTGCGCGGCATCCCAATCAGACGGGACGCGCACCATCTCGCGCAAAGCAACCGAAACATGGGCTGGGCGCAGATCGCGCATCATCGCGCGTTGCTCCGCCGCCGAATAGCGGCCCGCAGCTTCGGACGTAACCTGAAGATACATGCCCGGCACCGCCTGTTGTAGTTGCACCAGCAGGGCGCGGTAATGGCCCGCGTCAATGACATGTTGCCCGGTCGCGTCGCGAATATGCACATGGATGCCGTCGGCCCCCGCCTCTTGGCAGGCAATCGCTGTCGCCACCAGTTCGGCATCGGCAATGGGCAGGGCCGGATGGTCTGCCTTGCCGCGCCGCGCGCCATTGGGCGCAACCATCAATCGGGGAAGGGGGGTCATCATCTGGGTCCGGTTTGTGAGTGTCGGTCAAAGGCCATGCTGCCCCAGCCGGCGCAAAAGGGGCAAGCCACAAAACCTGTCATCGCCGCAGGGACCCTTGATGAAGCGGGGGCAAGGCCCTTTTGCGCTGCTTCGATGCCGCGCCACGCTGTCTGCAACGAATGGCACCGAACTGGGCCAAGGCCGCGCGGGGCGGCTTTTGCCACCCGTGAAGAAACGGCGGCGCTAACAGCCGGTTCTGGCTTTGGCCGCCAAAACCGGCAGAGTCTGTGCGACCTTAGCTTTCCAGATAGCGCGTGATGGCCGCTTGAGTGCCATCGCGCCAGATTTCTGCCAAAGCCTCGGCAAAGCCATCGGCAAAGGTTTTGTTCTTTGCCATGTCACCGTAAACGGTGGTCATCTCCAGCCAAGCGGCGGGGCGCGTGCGGGCCTCGGCGGCGCGGGCGGTCATTGCGTCCCAGTTCGGATCGTTCGCGGCAATCGTCTCACCCGCGTCATTGGTTCCAAAGCAATAGCGGCACCACAGGGCGGACAACAGGATCAACCCGCGCGCGTTTCCGCCCGCTTTCAGCACATCCGCGATTGAGGGCACGATGAACTTTGGCTGACGGTTGGTGCCATCATAGCACAGGCGCCGTGTGGTATCGGCCACCTCGGGGTTGGAAAACCGCTTCACGATCAGATCGCGGTAATCGGTCAGCACCATGCCCGGAACGGGCGGGACGATGGGCAGCACCTCATCGCTGAGGATCTTGGTCAGGAACCCTTTGATCAAGGGGTTCGCCATGGCGTCATGCACCAGATCAATCCCCATCAACCCGGCAGGATAAGCGATAATCGCATGACCACCGTTCAGGATGCGGATCTTCATGGTTTCGAAGCGGTCCACCTGATCGGTGAAGGTCACGCCCACTTTTTCCAGCGCAGGGCGACCGGCGGGGAAATTGTCTTCCATCACCCATTGGCGGAAGGGTTCGCAGGTCACGGGGGCATTGTCGTCAATCCCGAAATCGCGGGCCAGCTTGCGCTCGCGGTCACCGGTGGCGGGGGTGATGCGGTCCACCATGGAATTGGGGAAGGCCACGTTTTCTGCAATCCAGGCGGCAAGCTCCAGATCGACCAGTTTGCACAGGCCCACCACAGCATCGCGGGTGACATGGCCGTTATGGGGCACGTTATCGCAGCACATTACGGTAAAGGGCATCTCGCCCGCCTCGCGGCGCAGGCGCAACGCTTCGATGATTGCGCCGAAAACGGTGTTCGGGCTACGCGGATGCGCGGCATCGGCCAATACTTCGGGATGATCGGGGCTGAAGGTGCCGGTGGTCGGGTCGATGAAATAGCCGCCTTCGGTCACGGTCAGTGACACGATCTTGGTCGTTGGGGCGGCCATTTGCGCGATCAGGGCGGCGTTGCCCGGCGCGATCTCGGTGAAATCGACCATAGAGCCGACAACCCGTGCGGCGGAATGGCCTTCATCCAGTTCGATCACCGAATACAGCCAGTCCTGCGCGGCAAGGGCGTCGCGCATACGGCTGTCACCTTCGCGCACGCCAGCGCCGACCAGCGCAAAGTCATGCCCTTCGCCAAGCGCGAACAGATCATCCAGATAGACGGCCTGATGTGCGCGGTGAAAATTCCCGCAACCGATATGCACGATGCCGGGGCGCAGTTGCGACCGGTCATAGCGCGGTGTGGCAACGGTTTCGGGCAATTGCCCAAGATCAGAAGTTTTCAACATTTTCATCAGCTCATCCAATTCCCGCCATCGACATTGTAGGTTTGCGCCACAATGTAATCAGCCTCGGCAGAGGCCAGAAAGATTGCCATTCCCGTCAGATCACTGGCCCGGCCCATCCGCCCAAAGGGAACGGCCGCCGCCACTTGCGCTTGTTTTTCACCGGGGGCGAGCCCCTCGGCCTTGGCGAATAATGCGTCCACGCCTGCCCAATGCGCGCCTTCGACCACGCCGGGGGCAATCGCGTTCACGTTGATGCCATGCTTGATCAGATCAAGCCCGGCAGATTGGGTCAGGCTGATGATCGCGGCTTTGGTCGCGCAATAGACACCCACCAAGGCCTCACCCCGCCGCCCCGCTTGGGACGCCATGTTGATGATCTTGCCGCCGCGGCCCTGCGCTATCATCACCCGTGCCGCCGCTTGCAGCATGAACAGGCTGCCCGCCACATTGATCGAAAACAGCCGATCATAGCTTTCGCGTGTGATATCGACGATGGGGGCCAGATCGAACAATGCCGCGTTGTTGATCAGAATATCCAGCCCGCCCGCCTGTTTTTGAACCGTTGCAACGGCTGCATCAATGCTGTCTTGCCGGGTGACATCAAGCGCAACGGCATAAGCCCCCGCCCCGATCTCAGAGGCCGCAGCTTCGGCGGCCTCCAGATTGATGTCGGCAATCGCCACTTGCGCACCTTCGGACACATAGGCTTCGGCAAACGCTTTGCCGATCCCCCGTGCCGCGCCGGTGATCAGCGCCGATTTCCCAGCAAGTCGTTTCATGCGATGCGCAAGCCGTCAGCGCCAAAGCGGTGCAGATGCGTCTGGTCCGGGGTCATCCAGATGGAATCGCCATGGCCCACGCTCATCTCGCCGCTGACACGCACGGTCATCTGGCCGTAATCGGTCGCAACGTGCAGGAAGGTATCAGACCCGAGATGCTCGGCCACCAGAACCTTGCCCTGCCAATCGCCGCTTTCCTTCGACACGTCCAGATGTTCTGGCCGGATGCCGATGGTGGTGGCACCCTTCGCCTGCGCCGGAGCGCCGGTCAGCAGGTTCATCTTGGGGCTGCCGATAAAGCCTGCAACGAAGGTGTTGCGCGGTGCGCGATACAGTTCCAGCGGGGTGCCGACCTGTTCGATGCGCCCGGCTTGCAGCACCACGATCTTGTCAGCCATGGTCATGGCTTCGACCTGATCATGGGTCACATAAACCATCGTGGTTTTCAGGTTCTGGTGCAGTTCGGTGATTTCCAGACGCATGTTCACGCGCAGCGCCGCATCCAGGTTCGACAGCGGTTCGTCAAACAGGAAGGCCGCAGGTTCACGCACAATCGCACGGCCAATTGCCACACGCTGACGCTGACCACCCGAAAGCTGACCGGGGCGGCGATCAAGATAGCTGGCAAGGTTCAACACCTTTGCGGCGCCTTCAACCTTGGCATCAATCGCCGCTTGGTCCATCCCCGCCATTTTCAGCGGGAAGGCAATGTTCTTGCGCACCGACATATGCGGATACAGCGCATAAGACTGGAACACCATCGCCAGACCACGCTTGGCCGGACCGAGGTTTGTCGCGTCCTGACCATCAATCAGGATTTTCCCCGAGGAGATATCTTCCAACCCGGCGATCAGGCGCAGCAGTGTGGATTTCCCGCAGCCCGACGGGCCGACGAACACCACAAACTCACCTTCGCCGATCTTCAGATCCAGTGGCGGGATCACTTCGGTTTCGCCAAAGCGCTTCGTTACTTTTTGAAGTTCAATCTGTCCCATGTCCGTATCCTATTTCACAGCGCCAAAGGTGAGACCGCGCACCAGTTGCTTCTGGCTGAACCACCCCATGATCAGGATAGGGGCAATCGCCATGGTCGAGGCCGCCGAAAGTTTGGCGTAAAACAGCCCTTCTGGGCTTGAGTAGCTGGCAATAAATGCCGTGAGCGGGGCGGCATTGGCCGCAGTCAGGTTCAGTGTCCAGAACGCTTCGTTCCACGCCAAGATCACGTTCAGCAGAATGGTCGAGGCAATACCGGGCACAGCCATCGGTGTCAGGACATAGAGGATCTCGGATTTCAGCGAGGCCCCGTCCATACGCGCTGCTTCAAGAATTTCGCCGGGGATTTCCTTGAAATAGGTGTAAAGCATCCAGATGATGATCGGCAGGTTGATCAGCATCAGCACGATGACCAGACCAATACGCGTATCCAACCAACCAAGTTTGATAAAGATCAGATACATCGGATACAAAACGCCAACCGCAGGCAGCATCTTGGTCGAAAGCATCCACATCAGGATGTCCTTGGTGCGCCGCGAGGGCACGAAAGCCATCGACCAAGCGGCAGGGATCGCGATGATGATACCCAGAAGGGTGGAACCACCAGCGATGATGATCGAATTCCACAGAAAGCGCATGTAATCCGAACGTTCCTGCACCACCGCATAGTTTTCCAGCGTCCAGTCAAAGAACAGGAACTTGGGCGGAAAGGCGATTGCATCGGCTTCGGTTTTGAAGCTGGTCAAAATCGTCCAGAGGATCGGAAAGAAGATCAGCAGTCCGACAGCCCAGGCGAAAGCCGTATTGATCGTCTTACGCTTCGTAGTGATTGAGCGAGCCATGATGTTCCCTCACGAGTCCAGATTCTTGCCGACAATGCGCATCAGGAAGATGGCGACAATGTTGGCGAGAATGATTGCATAGACACCACCGGCAGAGCCAAGGCCAACGTTCTGGCTTTCCAGCACGCGCTGGAAGATCAGGTAGGTCAAGGTTTTGGAGCCGAATGCCCCAGCCGTGGTTACGTAGATTTCGGCAAAGATCGACAGCAGGAAGATGGTCTGGATCAGGATCACAACGGTGATCGCCCGGCCAAGATGCGGCACGATGATATACCAGAACCGCTTGATCTTTGGTGCGCCGTCGATTTCGGCGGCTTCAAGCTGTTCGCTGTCCAGCGATTGAATGGCCGTCAGCAGGATCAGCGTGGCAAAGGGCAGCCACTGCCAGCTAACGATCAGAATGATACTAAAGAACGGGGCTTCGATCATCCATTCGACAGGCGTCGCCCCGATAAACCGGGCGATATGGGCGAAAAGCCCGTTGACCGAGTCGAGGAACATGTTTTTCCAGACAAGGCCCGACACCGTCGGCATGACAAAGAAGGGCGCGATAACAAGAATGCGCACAATGCCCTGACCCCACATCGGCTGGTCCAGCAGCAAGGCAAGCAAAACGCCCAGAACAACAGTAATCACCAGCGTCCCCACCACGATGATCATGGTGGCCATTACAGCGGGCCAGAAGGCCGACGAGGTTACAAATCGAACGTAATTGTCAAACCCTGCAAATCCCAGATCACCACCACGCAATGGCAGATAGTTCCGGAACGAAAACCAGAGCGTCATGATAAGCGGGACGAGCATCCAGCCTAGAAGCAAGATAACGGCGGGTGCCATCATGATGCGGGCTGCGGTACGTGAAGCTTTGGTGGCCATCGGGCAATCCTCCCTCAACAGTGCAAAGCGCACTTTGTCTGCGGGTATAGGTGATCATGAATTGGGTGAAAGAACCAGAGGGCGGCATCCGCCCTCTGGTGTCGGTAGCGCCTGGGCTTAGTAGCCGGCTGCTTCCATTGCGTCGGTTGCAATAGCCTGAGCTTTTGCAAGCGCTTCTTCGACAGTCTGCTGACCAGCGTAAGCGGCCGAGAACTCTTGGCTTACGTCGGATGCGATGCCTGCAAATTCCGGGATCGCAGCGAACTGAACGCCAACATACGGAACCGGGTCAACAGTCGGCGCGTTCGGGTTTGCCGACAGGATCGAATCCAGCGTCATCTTGGCGAACGGCACTTTCTGATACTCGGGGTTTTCGTAAAGCGAGGTGCGCGCGCCCGGAGGAACGTTTGCCCAGCCTTCTTTGGCCGCTACCAGCTCAATGTAGTCTTTCGAGGTTGCCCATTCGATGAACTGCTTTGCAGCAGCTTCTTTCTGGGTGCCTGCCGGGATGGCCAGAGCCCAAGCCCAGAGCCAGTTGGAACGCTTGCCCAGACCGTTATCGGGTGCCAGTGCAAAGCCAACATGCTCAGCCACAGTGGAGTCTTTGTTGGTCACGAAAGATGCCGCAACCGTTGCGTCGATCCACATGCCGCACTTGCCCTGCTGGAACAGCGACAGGTTTTCGTTGAAGCCATTGGTCGCGTAACCGGTCGGGCCGGACTCGTCCATCATACCTTTGAAGAAGTTGACGGTGTTTGCCCATGCTTCGGTGTCGAACTGGGGCTTCCAGTTTTCATCGAACCAGCGTGCGCCAAACGAGTTGGACATAGCGGTGATGAATGCGCCGCCTTCACCCCAACCAGCCTTGCCACGCAGGCAGATGCCGTTGGTTTCGGTTGCGCGGTCGGTCATCTTTGCCGCTGCTTCGCGGATGAATTCCCAAGTCGGGGCTTCCGGCATTTCCAGACCAGCTTTTTCCATCAGGTCCTTGCGATACATCACCATCGAGCTTTCGCCGTAGAACGGTGCTGCATACAGGGTGCCTTCATAGGACAGGCCGCCTGACATTGCGGGCAGAATGTCAGCCGCATCATATTCAGCGGACAGATCGTTCAGCGGGACCAACCAGCCGTTTTTGCCCCAGATCGGGGTTTCGTACATGCCGATCGTCATGATGTCGAACTGGCCGCCTTTGGCGGTGATGTCCGTGGTCACGCGCTGACGCAGCACGTTTTCTTCCAGAGTGACCCACTCAACCGTGTGGCCGGTCTTTGCGGTGAAGTCGTCCGTGTAGCCCTGCATACGGATCATGTCGCCGTTGTTCACGGTCGCAATGGTGATCGTTTCTGCATAGGCTGCTGCGGAAAATGCGCCAATGGCGCAAGCGCCCATCAGGGCGCGTACTGTCAGTTTCATGTAAACCTCCCAAGGTAGTCTGAGCATCTGCTCATAACGTGGGTAATTATTCACTAAACCGTGTAGTTGCGTCAACTGAAATTTTGAGCGATTTATAGGCCGTTGATTTATAGCGACAAAAGCGCGGTCGCTGTCGGCTCATCGGTGATCAGACCGTTGATAAGCCGCCCTTTGAGCGCCGCGAATATGGCCGGAACCTTGGTGGAACCGGCAGCGATTCCTATTGTAGGGGCTGTGCGATCGGGTTCTACCCGCACCGATCCGACCCGCGAATTGATGCCGCCGCTCAGGTATTGGCCCTCTGCGTCATAGATCCAGCCGGCAATTTCACCCGTTGCCCCGCCGGCCTGCATCTCGGCCAGTTCCTCGGCGCTGACAAAGCCATCCTTCAGCAAAGGCGCGTCTGCGGTCATCTGCCCGATGCCGATAAAGGTTACATCTGCCGTATGCGCCAGTTCAAACACAATGCGCGAGGTGCGAAGCCGCTGGAACAGCGATCTTTCCTCGGTCGTGTCGGACAGCACCGGCACCGGCATCGGGAAATGCCGTGCGCGCACCCGGTCGGACATGCGCACAATGACATCATAGTGGCTGGCAGACCCATCGGGGGCGATATTCCCGATCAGCGACACGATACGATGCTGATCGGCATCCATCGGCACCATCTCATCCACGGCGGCCCGCAAGGCGCGGCCTGTGCCGATGGCGATGATCAGGGGGGCTGCCGATTTCAGATACTTCTCAATCACGCTGGCTGCGGTTGCTGCAATGGCGCGCGTCGGGTCGCTATTTGGCCCAAGGCCGGGCGCAACCCGCACTTCTTGCAGATCAAACCGCCGCGCCAAGTCGGCCTCCAGCGCCAGACAAGAGGAGATTTTGTGTTCCAGCCGCACATGCACCAAGCCTTCGGCCATGGCACGACTGACAAGCCGCTGCGCGCGTTGCCGCGAAACGCCAAGCTCTGCCGCGATCTGATCCTGCGTCTTGCCGCCCACATAATACAGCCAACCCGCGCGGGCGGCTTCGTCATGCAGGTTTTCTTCGCTGTCGGTTCTGCTCATGTCTCAGGCCTTCGTTGGGTTTGCCAAGCGATTGGCCGTTAATGACGCAAAATCAGCGAATGAGTCAAAGTGCAAGTCTGGTATCGCGCCTTCCGGTTCTGCTTGCCATGTGTCGCGCAGGTGGCTGCCACCGACAAACCGCCAGACCGGCATCCCGGCTGCCCGCGCCGCGCGGATACCGTTCAGGCTGTCTTCGATGACCAGACAGCGCGCTGGCGTGGCCCCCATCTTTGCCGCCGCATGAAGGAACAGATCCGGCGCGGGCTTGCCGTTCGGCACCTCGCTGGCCGTAAACAACTTGCTGCCGACAACCTCGCTGAGCCCGGTAATGCCCAGCGATTGCTTGGCCCGCACCGGGCTGGACGAAGTGGCAATGCACCACGGCACCGACAGCGCGCCAAGCACGTCATGCACATGCGTAATGGCCTTCAGGTCGCGTGCAAAGGCTGCCAGCAACCGCGTGCGATAGCTTTCTTCGAACTCCGGCGTCAGGTTCACGCCGAAATCCTGTTTGATCACCTTCATCACGGTGGGATAGCTGCGACCCAGAAAGTGATGCGCGACATAGGCCATATCAATTGATACGCCCATGCCCGCCAATTCGGCCACCAGCATCCGGGCCGAGATGATTTCGCTGTCGATCAAGACGCCGTCACAGTCAAAAATGACCAGATCAAAATCCATCTCGTGTCCCCCCCGGCAGGTCTGGTCGGACCCGTCGCCTTACAAAACCTCGGACACCAGAACCGAGCGCCCTTCGGCAACCGATTTCAACGCCGCTTCGGCCAAGGCCAAGGCCATCAACCCATCATGCCCGGTTGTCGGGGTGGGCGCTCCTTCGGCAACAGAGGCCACGAAAGCGGCGATCTCATTGGCATAGGCCGCGGTATAGCGCGACATGAAGAAATTGAGCAAAGGCGCGCGGTGGAACCCATCCTTGTCGGCAATCTCGATGCGGTTTTCAGCGTGGTTTTCGGCGGAAACCATGCCAAGCGCGCCCAGAACCTCGATGCGTTGGTCGTAACCATAGGCGGCACGGCGGCTGTTGGTGATGATCGCTTGCTTGCCGCTGGCCGTGCGCAAGATCACATTCGCGCTGTCAAAATCGCCCAGCTCGCCAATCTTCTTGTCCACCAGCACCGAGGCAGAGGCATAGACGCTCTCCACCTCTTCGCCCAGCAACCAGCGCGCCATGTCAAAATCATGGATCGTCATATCGCGGAACATCCCGCCAGAGCGTGTGATATAGTCCGCAGGTGGCGCGCCGGGGTCACGGCTGGAGATGGTGACCATTTCCACCTTGCCAATCCGGCCCGTATCAATAGCAGCCTTCACCGCCATGAAGTCGGGGTCAAAGCGGCGGTTGAAGCCAACCATCAGCGTGGCTTTGCTCTCTGTCACCACCTTCAGGCAGGCCGCAACGCGATCAAGGCTCAGATCGACCGGCTTTTCGCAAAACACGGCCTTGCCCGCCCGGCTGAACCGTTCGATCAGGTCGGCATGGGTGTCGGTCGGGGTGCAGATCACCACCGCATCCACATCGGCAGAGGCCTCAATCGCGTCGATGCTGCGCACGTCACAGCCATACATGGCGCGCACCGCCTCGGCTGCGGCGGGCATCGGGTCAGAAATGGCAATCAATGCAGCGCCGGGAACCGATGCCACCGCCGAGGCGTGAACCTTACCAATTCGGCCTGCGCCGAGGATTGCAAATCTGACTGTCATGATCGCCCTTTCTGAACCGGGCCAAAGCCCGGATGCCGCGTGATTTGCGGACAGTCTACTGCGCACGTTTGCAATCTTCCATGCCTTTTGAATAGGGAGGCGCGCGCAAATCTGGCCACCCTGATCGGTTCGGCAAAAGAGAAGGCCCGCGCATGACCGGGGCGCGGGCCTTGTCATTGTCAACGGCAGGGCAGGCTTAGCGGGCAATCATTTCCGATTGCCGCACGATCACTTCTGCCTGTTTGATCGAGGCGATATCGACCAGCCGCCCTTTGTAGACCGTGGCCCCTTCGCCGCGGGCTTTGGCTTCTTCCATTGCAGCCAGAATTTCGCGGGCTTCGGTCACGGCTTCGTCCGATGGGGTGAACACCTCATTCGACAGGGCAACCTGTTTGGGGTGGATCGCCCATTTCCCGACCATGCCCAGAACCGCAGACCGCCGCGCCTGCGCCCGGAAGCCTTCATCATCCGAAAAGTCGCCAAAAGGCCCATCGACCGGCAAGACCCCATGGGTGCGGCAGGCCGCCACAATCGCCGCTTGCGCCCAGTGCCACGGGTCGGACCAATGCTTCGCGCCATCTTGCAACATGTAATAGTTTTGCTGCGTGCCGCCGATGCCGGTGGTCTGCATTCCCATCGAGGCGGCAAAATCCGCCGCACCCAGGCTCATGGCTTGCAGGCGCGGAGAGGAGGCGGCGATTTCTTCGACATGGGCGATACCGGCGGCAGATTCGATGATGACTTCAAAGCTGATCGGCTTCTTGCGGCCTTTTGCCCGCTCAATCGCTGTGACCAGCGCATCAACCGCATAAACATCGGCAGCACAGCCCACCTTGGGGATCATAATCTGATCCAACCGGTCCGACGCTTGTTCCAGCAGGTCGACGACATCGCGATACCAATAGGGCGTATCCAAGCCATTGATCCGCACGGACAGGGTCTTGTTACCCCAATCCACCGCGCCAATCGCCGCAATCACATTGGCGCGCGCGCTGTCCTTGTCTGATGGGGCGACAGAATCCTCCAGATCAAGGTTGATCACATCCGCCGCAGATGCGGCCATCTTTTCAAAGATTGCAGGGCGCGAGCCGGGGCCAAACAACTGGCAGCGGTTGGGGCGCGCGGGGGGCGTTGGCTGGATGCGGAAGCTCATATCAGACCTCTTGGTAAGGAAATTTCGAAAACCTTTGTGCATTAGTTAGATTGTTGCGCGCGCCCTCGCAACCTTGTTTTTGCAGCGCAGCAATTTCGCGGCAGCGCAGCGTGAATTGTGAAGAATATTCGGCCAACTTGCTGCACAGCGCCAAATCCTTCGTGCAAATCGCAAAACATGTCGCATAAAAGTGAGGACATGTCAGAAAATCTGTCACAATCTGACGCTGAACCCGCAGCTATGAGGCCAATGATGATACAGACCCCTTACCTCTTGTTTCTTGGCGACGCGCCGGACCCGCTTGCCGCGAAGGTGGCGCAAGGCATCAAGGATTGGCGCCCGGAATATGCGCTGGGCCAATATCGGATGGAAGGCTGCAAGGCGGATATGAAACTGCCGGATATGACGCTGGGCGAGGCCAAGGCGGCAGGTTGCAAGACGCTGGTGATCGGGGTCGCGAACCGGGGCGGGGTTATCAGCCAAGCGTGGAAAAAGGTGCTGGTGCAGGCGCTGGAGGAAGGGTTTGACCTTGCCTCGGGCCTGCATAACCTGTTGCGGGATGAACCTGATCTGGCCGCGGTTGCCAAGGCGACAGGGCGCAGCCTGCATGATGTGCGCATCCCCTCGGTCAAATATCCCATTGCGAACGGGGTGAAGCGGGCAGGCAAGCGGATGCTGGCCGTGGGCACGGATTGCTCGGTCGGTAAGATGTATACGGCGCTGTGCATGGACAAGGAAATGCGCGCACGGGGGGCGAAGGCCAGCTTCCGCGCCACCGGGCAGACGGGTATCCTGATCACCGGCGATGGCGTGCCATTGGACGCGGTGATCGCGGATTTCATGGCAGGCTCTATCGAATATCTGACCCCGGAGAATGATGCCGATCATTGGGACCTGATCGAAGGGCAGGGCAGCCTGTTCCATGTCAGCTATTCGGGCGTGACGCTGGCCTTGATCCATGGCGGCCAGCCGGATGCGCTGGTGATCTGCCACGAGCCCAAGCGCAGCCATATGCGCGGCTTGCCGGATTACCAATTGCCGAGCATTGAAGCCGTGCGTGATATGGCGCTGGCGCTGGCGCGGGTGGCGAACCCGGCCTGCGTGGTGATTGGCTGTTCGATCAACACGCAGGCGATGAGCGATGACGAAGCGCTTGCCTATTGCGCCGCGGTGGAGGCCCGTTTGGGATTGCCGACGGTGGACCCGTACCGCCATGGTGCGGCGCGTCTGGTGGATGCGATGCTGGCGGTCTGACGCCGGGTGTTCTGGTCAGCGGCGGGGGCTGTCTGCCCCCGCACCCCCGAGGATATTTGTGCCGAAAAGAAAGCATGAGGAGAGTACAATGATAGTGGTGACCCCGGATGTGTTTCGATTGGCGCAGGTGTTCACGATTTCGCGGGGGTCGCGGACGGAGGCGCGGGTTTTGACGGTGCGGGTGACGCGTGGCGGTGTGACGGGCTGGGGGGAATGTGTGCCCTATGCCCGCTATGGCGAGACGTTGGAGTCTGTGACGGCGCAGATTGAAGCGGTGGACCCGGCGATTGATCGGTTGGCCTTGCAGGCGGCTTTGCCTGCCGGGGCGGCGCGGAACGCCTTGGATTGTGCGCTTTGGGACCTTGAGGCCAAGCAGCGGGGCAAGCGGGTCTGGGATTTGGCAGGTTTGTCCCAGCCGGGGCCGGAAATCACGGCCTATACCCTGTCGCTGGATACGCCGGAGAATATGCGGATCGCGGCGGCGAAGAATGCGCATCGCCCGCTGTTGAAGATCAAGCTGGGGACGCCGGATGATATGCCGCGTTTGGAAGCCGTGCGGGCGGGGGCGCCGAAGACAAAGATTATCATTGATGCCAATGAAGGCTGGACGGCAGAGGTTTATGCCGAGCTTGCCCCGCATCTGGTGGCGATGGGTGTGGCCTTGGTGGAACAGCCATTGCCTGCCGGGGCGGATGACATGCTGGCCGAGATGGCGCGGCCCTTGCCGGTTTGTGCCGATGAGGCGGCGCATGATTGTGCCAGCCTGCCGAAGTTGCGCGGCAAATATGATGTCGTGAACATCAAGCTGGACAAGACCGGGGGATTGACCGAGGGCCTCGCCCTGAAGCAGGCGGCGCTGGCGGAGGGATATGGCCTGATGGTGGGATGTATGGTCGGCTCGTCCCTCGCGATGGCCCCGGCAACATTGCTGGCGCAGGGGGTGGCGTTTACCGATCTGGATGGGCCGCTGCTATTGGCCGAGGACCGCGAGCATGCGCTGGTTTTTGACGATGCGGGGGTGCACCCACCCACGGCCGCGCTTTGGGGGTAGGGCGGCAGGCGCCGCATAGCGCCGCTTCCCGGCGTGTTTTGGGAACGGGTCGGGCGATCCCTTTGCGGTTCCTGATGGTTGTAAAGGGCTGCGCCATGCCTTGCCGAAGGGCATGACTGTCTGCACGGTCACGCCTCTCTGACAGGGAGAACCGCGTTCAGGCTGCGATGGTTTGCAGGGAGGGAGCGGCCCTGCCATATATTGCGACGCTTTGTCCGCATCAAAACACGCGCCCTTCGCCGGGTTTTCGAGCGGGTGGCAAACTGGGGGCTTTTCAACGCAAACCCCTTGAAACTGGTGCCGATTTAAGGGCAATCATCGTCAGGTATTTTTCCGGAGGACCCGATGACCCGCACCGTTTATGTTAATGGTCAGTATTTGCCCGAAGCCGAAGCCACGGTTTCCATCTTTGACCGTGGGTTTCTGATGGCCGATGGTGTCTATGAGGTGACGAGCGTTCTGGACGGCAAGCTGATCGATTTCGCGGGCCACTCTGTCCGCTTGGCCCGCAGCCTGAAAGAGCTGGATATGCGCGCGCCTTGCTCGGACGATGAATTGCTGGAGATTCACCGCGAATTGGTGCGGTTGAACGATGTGACCGATGGGATGATTTATCTTCAAGTCACGCGCGGCAACCCCGGTGATCGCGATTTTGCTTTCCCGGATCCGGAACTGACCAAGCCGACGCTGGTTCTGTTCACCCAGTCCAAGCCCGGCATGGCCGATAGCCCGCTGGCGAAAACCGGGATCAAGGTGATCTCCATCGAGGATATCCGCTGGGGTCGCCGCGATATCAAGACGGTGCAGCTTTTGTATCCGTCGATGGGCAAGATGATGGCCAAGAAGGCGGGCGCGGATGATGCCTGGATGGTCGAGGACGGCCATGTGACCGAGGGCACCTCGAACAACGCTTATATCGTCAAGAACGGTCGCATCATCACCCGCAACCTGTCGCATGAGATTTTGCACGGCATTACGCGGGCTGCCGTGCTGCGTTTTGCGGCAGAGGCGCAGATGGAAGTGGAAGAGCGGCCCTTCACGATTGAGGAAGCGAAAGCGGCGGATGAGGCGTTTTTCACCTCGGCTTCGGCTTTTGTGATGCCGGTGGTCGAGATTGATGGCACCCGTCTGGGCGATGGGGCGCCCGGCCCGGTTTCAAAGCGGCTGCGCGAGATTTATCTGGACGAAAGCCGCAAAACGGCGGTCTGAACGCGAAAGGGCTGCGCGGAATCGCGCGCGGAATGATCGGGAAGTCGTTGATACAAAACGACTTCCCTGTTTGTTTTTACCAAATCTTAACCTGTGCGCACAGCGGTTCAGGCCACGGCGGCGGGCAAGCGGATGGCCGAAATGCCCAGCCCATTGCCGCTTTGCGTTTGCATTTGGATGGCACCAAGCCCGACTTGGGTAGAGGCAATACCGTTCAGCACCGCGACCACATCGCTGTCGACAAGGATCTCGGTCGCTGGGCCAACGGCAGCATCGCGCACGCCCAGAACCGGGGTGCCTTGGGTTGCGTCGTCGATCACGATCAGAATTTCTTCGCCAGCGACCGTATCGTAATCGGTGATTTGCACAGGGGCGTTTCCATCTGCCCAGCTTACGGCAAAACGGTCTTCGTCGGCCCCGCCTGACAGGGTATCGCCATTGTCACCCAAAAGCGCATCCTCGCCCGCGCCGCCATAAAGCGCATCGGGGGCAGCGGCACCGCCTTCGGAAGCAAAATCGCTGAGGAAACGGTTAATATCGGCATCCGTCACTTCGGGGAAGACGGTTCGCGCTTGCACGATGAATTCGGCGCGGATTTCATCAAGACCTCTGGACAGGCTTAGACTTGGGTTGGGCGAAATCCCTTCAAGAACATCGTCGCCCGCGCCGCCGTAAAGCTGGTCAGCGCCGGTGGACCCGATCAGGAAGTCATCATCTGCGCCACCTTCCAGCGTGTCGTCGCCTTCGCCACCGCTGAGAAGGTCTTCGCCGGCCCCGCCTTGCAGACTGTCATCGACCGCAGCACCCACCAGCAAATCATCGCCGCTGCCGCCGATCAATGTGTCATCATCCAGCCCGCCGCTGATCAGATCGTCGCCGGGGCCACCGTTCAGGGCGTCATCGCCGCGATAGCCGAAAACCAGATCATCGCCGGCCCCACCGTTCAAGCTGTTGTCACTGGCATTGCCGCGCAGGATGTCATTGCCATCTGTGCCATTGGCACTGCTGCCGTTTTCGGGTGCGGCTGCCGGGGCTTCATCGGAATCGTCATCCCCGCCCCCAGAAAACACCGCGCCAAGCGCCAAGGGGATGAACAGCAACAACAAGAGTTCCATAAGGCACCTCCAAGAACCACGGGACAAACCGATCAAAAATCGGCCGTTCTTATTGGGATTTACGAATTAAGGCCCAGAGTCAAAAGAAATAATCGGGATATGTGATATTGCCGCCGGGGCTGGCACAATCTGCGCGCAGCCCCTTTGTTGTATCAGATTTCGCGACAGTTGCCGAGGGTGTAAAAGGCTATGCGACTTTGGCCCAAAGCCCCCTTTGACCGAAGCCTGTTCGAGCCAGAGGGGGCGGAAAGGATCATGCCGCCGTTGGAATAGACAGGCGGACATCGCGCGCCAAGTTGAGGGCTGCGGGTTGCACCCCTTGCAGAACGGCAACCACATCACTGCCGTAAAGCAATTCTGTGCCCGCATCGACGCTGCGCAGGCCAAGCGCTTGCACGCCGCTGCCTTCGGTATAGCCGAAATCCGACAGGTCAATGATATCGACGCCCGGTGTGAAATCGGTGATGGTTGCGGGGCCCAAAAAGGCATCGAGCTGGAATTCGTCATTGCCCGTGCCACCCGTCATCACATCGCCATCGGCGCCGGCCAGCGTGTCATCGCCAAAGCCGCCGAACAGGGTATCGGGGGCGTTTTCATCATCAATGCCGGACCCGGTGAGTGAGTCATTCCCCGTGCCGCCATACATCAGATCGCCGAAAAGGCCGCCGTCCAACGTGTCATTGCCTTCGCCACCTTCCATGGTCACACCAGCGCTGGAATCGACATTGGCAGAAAGCAGGTCATCGCCACCACGGCCAATCAGATAATCGGCTGTGCCTGTTGCGAAAATCTGGTCGTCACCTTCGGTTCCGGTCAGCCGCTGGCCCAGAACGGTATCGGAAATCAGGTTGATCTGCCCTGCGTTCGCATTGGTCACGCCTTGCAGCACCACATGCGTTACCCCGCCAATCTGCACCAGCGTGCCGGTGCCATCCTCGGTAGGAACCAGTTGCAGGTCAGGACTGGATGTCAGCCTGTCAAGCCGGATTTCCAACCGGTCGCTGGGCAAGAAATCGGTGATTACTGCCGGGTCGACGATGGTTTGCCCCGCCGCACCGCCCGTTGCATTGATGCGGAATGCGTCATCGCCTGCGCCACCTGTCAGGGTATCGGCACCCCCCAGAACAAAGCTGGCCTCGCCGCGCAATGTATCATCGCCATTGCCCCCATCAAGCAGATCGCCCTGCGGATCGTCGGGATCACCGGCGTTTTGCGGGCGCGCGGTCAAAATGTCATTGCCGCCGCCACCGTAAAGCGAATCTGCCCCCGTGCCAGCGACCAGCACATCGGCATTATTGCCGCCGTAAAGCGCATCGTCGCCCGTGCCGCCATCCAGCGTGTCACTGCCTGCGCCGCCGTAAAGCGCGTCATCGCCACGCGACCCGATCAGCGTATCAGCGCCCCCGTCACCAACCAGCGTGTCTGATCCTATTTCGCCGAACAACGCGTCATTGCCAGACCCGCCATACAAAACATCATCGCCAAAGGCGCCGAACAGTTCGTCATCATCCGCGTTGCCCCAGATCGTGTCGGCACCGCCATCGCCTTGCAGGCTGTCATCGCCATCCCCGCCAGAGATTTGGTCAACCCCGTCCAAGCCGCTGACGCTGTCATTCCCGCCAAGGCCAAAGATGATGTCGTCATCATTGGTGCCCCGGATCGCATCGGCGCTTTCGGAGCCTTCGATCGTATCAGGATCTGGCGGGGGTTCAGGGGTAGGAGGCGGTTCTGATGTGGCGTTTTCGTCATCATCATTGCTGGACCCATCCAGCAGCAGCCCCCCGATCAGCAATAGCGGCAACGCAAGCAAAGCCAGTAAGTCCATCGGACTCATCCCCCCTTAACCACACATGTTCAGGGCAAGCCACCGTGGGCAGCACAGCCTTGCCTTGAATAGTCCAAACACCCAAGAAGGATTTGCGCATTGCGGCAGAATTAAGTCAATGGATTCGCTGTTTTACAGGCGATTGGGCCAGTTTTGGAAACGGTCATGCACCCATTGGCCCGATTGTTCAAGGGCGAGCGGCCTTAGCCCACGTTATCCTTGAACGCCTTGGCAAAGGCTGCCTGTTTTTCAGCATCCGCCGGGGTCTGATTTGTGGCGCGCCACTCATCATAGGGCATGCCATAGATGATTTCGCGTGCGGCTTCTTTATCCATCTCGATCCCGCGTTCATTCGCGGCCTCTTGATACCAGCGCGACAGGCAGTTCCGGCAAAAACCGGCAAGGTTCATCATGTCGATGTTCTGCACCTCGGGGCGCTTTTCCATCAGATGCTCGATCAGGCGACGAAAGGCGGCGGCTTCGAGTTCGGTGCGGGTGGCGTCATCCATGGGCTTATCCTTTTTCCACGTCATTCAGGGCGGCCACCAGCAAAGGGGCCAAACGCTGCGCCCAAGCGGTTTGGGCGGCTTCATCCGATATCAGGTCATTGCGCAATTCGATCAAGGTGTTGTGCCGCCCCATGTGCAAAGCGTGACGATCAATCGCATCGCCGGGCAAATGGCCGAGATAGGGCTCATTATCCCCGACGCACAGATCGGGTTCCCGTTCCAGCCGGGCCAAAAGCGCGCGGCTTAACCTGTCGTCCTGCGGGGCATGCAGAATACCGATGTGCCACGGGCGCGGGGTGCGGCCCTTCAGGCAGGGGGTAAAGGAATGCACGGCGACAATTACCGTATCAGGGCGGCGCGCGGCCAGTTCGGCATAGGCGTTGTGATAGGGATCATACAGCGCGGCCTTGCGCTGGGCGATCTGGTCAACGGTGATATGGCGGTTTTCCGGGATCAGGGTGCCATCATAGAGCTTCATCACCAAGGTCGGATCATCCGCGCCGCGGTTCGGGTCAATCACAAGGCGGCTGAAGTTTGACAAGATCGCGGGCGCGTCCAATGCCGCAGCCAGCGCCTTCGTCACCCCCGCAGCGCCCGGATCAAAGGCGATATGGCGGGCCATATCTGCTGCGGCCACGCCTAGGCTGCCACCGCCGATATCGCGCGGCACCCGGTTGGTTGCGTGATCGCAGGTGATCAGGAAACGCGAAGGGCGCTCCGCCCCGAAAATGTGAAATGCCGGCTCTGGCTTTTCCGCTGTCATTTGTCCCCATCTTGCCGCTTCATCTGGTCTGATATGCCAAGGCTTATGCAAAGCCGCTTGGCAAAGGAACCCAAATCGTGCAAATACGGAAGGCGTTAGCGCTATCAACTCCACCATTGCCGATAGCTGCGCTTTTCGTCATAACGCCGTTGCCCCACACCCGCGTGCAACCCAAACCATAGGAACGAGGCCAACATGAGACGCCTTCGCAACGTTAAAATCGTGGCCACGCTCGGCCCAGCCTCGTCTGACTACAAAACCATTCGGGCCTTGTTTGAGGCAGGCGCGGACGTGTTCCGCCTGAATATGAGCCATGGCACGCAGGACGAGCAGCGCGCCCGCTATGACATCATTCGCAAGGTCGAGGCCGATACGGGCCGCCCGATTTGTGTGCTGGCCGACCTTCAGGGGCCTAAGCTGCGCGTCGGCGTCTTTGCCAATGACGGCGGCGAGGATCTGGTGGAAGGCGCAGCCTTCCGCATGGACCTTGACAAGACGCCGGGCGACGCAAACCGCGTGAACCTGCCCCACCCCGAGATTTTCGCGGCCTTGGAGGTCGGGTCGACCTTGTTGGTCAATGACGGCAAGATTCGGTTGAAAGTTGAAAAATGCGGCAAAGACTTTGCCGATTGCGTTGTCGTGGTTGGTGGAACGATTTCCAACCGCAAAGGCGTGAACGTGCCGGATGTGCTGCTGCCGCTGGCCGCCTTGTCGGACAAAGACCGCGCCGATCTGGAATTTGCGTGCCAGATGGGCGTGGATTGGCTTGCCCTGTCCTTTGTGCAGCGCGCCGAAGATGTGCTGGAAGCGCGTGATCTTGCCAAGGGCCGCGCGGCGATTCTGTCCAAGATCGAAAAGCCTGCCGCTGTGAAATCCTACGATTCCATTCTGGCGGTGTCGGATGGCATCATGGTGGCGCGTGGCGATCTGGGCGTGGAATTGCCCGTCCATGCCGTGCCGCCGATCCAGAAGCGTCTGGTGCGCGGCGCGCGTGCGGCGGCCAAGCCGGTGATCGTGGCCACACAAATGCTGGAATCCATGATCGAATCCCCGGTGCCGACACGGGCCGAGGTATCGGACGTGGCAACCGCGATCTATGAAGGGGCCGATGCGGTGATGCTTTCGGCGGAATCCGCAGCGGGGCAATACCCGGTTGAAGCGGTAACAACGATGAACAACGTGGCGATCAGCGTCGAATCCGACAAGATCTACCGCGAAGTGATCGAGGCCAGCCGCCGGGGCACCAAGAACACCGTTGCCGATGCGATCGTCTCTGCCGCGCGTGAGATTGCCGAGACGACCGACATCAAGGCGATCTGCTGCTTTACCCAATCGGGCACCACGGCCAGCCTTGTGGCGCGCGAGCGTCCGCGCACCCCGATCATCGCCCTGACCCCCTTGGTGCGCACGGCACGCCGTCTGACGCTGACATGGGGCGCGCATTGCACCATCACCGAGCCGCAAGGCCGGTTCAAAGGGGCGGTGCTGGCCGCCGTTCGCGCTGCACGCGGGGATGGCTTTGCCAAGGAAGAGGAGCAAATCGTCGTCACGGCGGGTGTGCCCTTCAACGTGCCGGGCACAACCAACATCCTGCGGGTGGCCCCCTGTGATGAACGGTTGATTTCCGTATCCGAAGCTGAATAATACCTGAAATATTCAGGTATTATTGGAGCGTAGCATGGACCCCGATCTGTTGTTGGTTATTGGCCTTGTGATCGGGATTCTGGCCTTGCCCTCCTTGCTGTCTGCATTTTCGGAAAGTCGCGCCCCACGAGCGGGCGCGATTTTGATTCTGATCGCCGGGGTTCTGATTGTCGTCGCGGTGCAGAACAAAGGCGGCGGGTATACCGTCGCTGAAATCCCCGATGTGTTTTACAAGGTGATCGGCCGCTATCTCCGCTAGCCGGGTCGAATAAGCCTTGCGCTTGGGCCAAACCCGTCCTATACGCCGCGCTCTACAACCGCACGACCGGCCGAAAGTGGCATGCCGAGTCGCGCGATAACCACTCGAACGAGGAGATGGAAATGTCCAAGATGAAGACCAAATCTGCGGCCAAGAAGCGCTTTCGCTTCACCGCATCCGGTAAGGTGAAAGCTGGCCCCGCCGGCAAACGCCACGGCATGATCAAACGCACGACGAAATTCATTCGCGAAGCAACCGGGACCATGATCCTGTGCGACAGCGATGCGAAGATCGTCAAGAAATACATGCCCTATAACCGGTAAGGAGAGCCAAGGATGTCCCGCGTAAAATCTGGCGTCGTTACCCACGCCCGTCACCGCAAGGTAATTAAAGCTGCCAAGGGCTACTATGCCGCGCGCAGCACCAACTTCCGCACTGCAACGCAGGCGGTTGATAAAGCCAACCAATACGCCACCCGCGACCGCAAGACCCGCAAGCGCAATTTCCGCGCGCTGTGGATCCAGCGGATCAACGCGGCTGTGCGTTTGTTTGATGCCAGCTTCACCTATTCCCGTTTCATCAATGGTTTGATGCTGTCGGGTATCGAAGTGGACCGCAAGGTTCTGGCCGATCTGGCCGTGCATGAGCCGGAGGCGTTCAACGCCATCGCCGCATCGGCCAAAGCCGCTTTCGACAAGTCGGAAGAAGCCAAGGCAAAAGCAGCCGCCTGATCGCTGCTGATACGAACTTCAAAGGCCCCGCAGTGATGCGGGGCTTTTTGCGTTTCAGGGGTTAGGATTTGGGTGTCGCCGGGGGGGCAACCCGCTTGATCACCCGCCGGACAACACGTTTACGCACAACTTGCGTGCCTTGTGTCTGCACGGGCTGCTTGATCCGCTCGACAATTCGCTTGGCAATCGCACGGCTGCCCTTGGGTGAGGGGTGGATGCGGTCCAGCTGGTGATAGCTCGGGTCTTTGAACGGCACGAGGTCGGCCATGGCAATGAAATCCACGCCGCTGTTCAGGTCGGCCATCTTGGTCAGTCGGCGGTCCAGCTCATTCCCGGCGGGGCCACAGGATTTGATCGGCGTGGCCATGCCGGGGTTGCGCAGATAGCCGACATAAAGCACCCGCGCACCCGATGCCCGGATATTGGCCACAAAGGCCGGAATCGCCCCATGCCGCCCGTCCGGGGTGATCAGGCGGTCAAGCTGGGTGGTAGAGGCCCCGCAGCCGCCGCCAAACAGCAAATCATTGCCGCCCCCGTTCAGCACCACCCATTCCCACGGGCCGGGGCGGTATTGCGCGTCCAGCCGCAGCCCCGCAGCACCCGAAATCGGCAAGTAGTAAAAGTATTTCGCCCCAGAGACGGACCGGTCGATCACCTCTTCGCCCAGCAGCGCCTCTATCCCATTGGCAACGGTATTGCCGCCAACGGCATTCGACGCCATCATCGAATCCCCCATCAGAAGAATGCGTGCATTGGGGGATTTGCCGATGCTTTCGCCGCAGCCGATAACAAGCAAACAGGACAGCAGGAAGGGCAGGGCTTTGAACATTTACAACACCAGCTTCCGCGATAGATTCGCGCGATGACGCCCCCGCCATATCGGACATCATACCCGGTTTGCTGCCGTTGAAAAACACCCAATGCGCAGCGCAGTGGCAATTCTGTGCCTGATAGGCCACTTGCATTTTTACCCCCTCCCCGATAGCAGCAAGGCACCAAATTCCGAAAGGCAGACCGATGACCGCGCTTGATGATCTCAAAGGTAAATACCTGACCGCCGTTGCCGCCGCCGCCGATGAGGCCGCGCTGGAGGAGGTGCGTCTGGCCGCCTTGGGCAAGAAGGGTGAGATCAGCCTGAAGATGCGCGAATTGGGCAAGATGAGCCCGGAGGAGCGCAGCACGTTCGGTGCCGCCCTGAACGCCCTGAAGGATGAGATTGACGCCGCCCTGCGCGCCAAGAAAGCCGCGATGGCCGATGCCGCACTGGATGCCCGTCTGCGCACCGAATGGCTGGATGTGACGCTGCCGGGCCGTCCGCGCCCTGCGGGCACCATTCACCCCGTCAGCCAAGTGACCGAAGAACTGACCGCCATTTTCGCCGATATGGGCTTTGCCGTGGCCGAAGGGCCGCAGGTGGAATCGGATTGGTATAACTTTGACGCGCTGAACATCCCGCCGGAACACCCCGCGCGGCAAGAGCATGACACGTTTTTCATGAACCGCGCGGAGGGTGATGACCGCCCGCCCCATGTGCTGCGCACCCATACCAGCCCCGTGCAGATCCGCGCGATGATGGAACAGGGCGCGCCCATTCGCATCATCTGCCCCGGTCGGGTTTACCGTATGGATATGGACCAGACCCATTCGCCGATGTTCCATCAGGTCGAAGGTTTGGTCATCGGCAAAGATATCTCTATGGCCAACCTGAAATGGGTGCTGGAGGAGTTTTTCAGCGCTTTCTTTGGCAAGCCCGTGAAAACCCGGTTCCGCGCCTCGCATTTCCCCTTCACCGAGCCTTCGGCGGAAGTGGATATTCAGTGCAGCTGGATCGACGGGCAGTTGCGCATCGGTGAAGGCGATGGCTGGATGGAGGTTCTTGGGTCTGGCATGGTGCATAGCCATGTGCTGCGTTCGGCCGGCGTTGACCCCGACGAATGGCAAGGCTTTGCCTTTGGCATGGGGATCGACCGGATGGCGATGCTGAAATATGGCATCCCCGATCTGCGTGCCTTCTTTGAATCTGATTTGCGCTGGCTGCGCCATTACGGCTTTTCCGCCCTGAACGTGCCGGAACTGGCAGGCGGCGTCGCGGGCTGACCGCGCATTGGAGGCGATATGAGTTTCAACACCTTCGGCCATATGTTTCGCGTCACGACCTGGGGTGAAAGCCACGGGCCTGCACTGGGGGCCACGGTCGATGGCTGCCCGCCGGGCGTGCCACTGACCGAAGCCGATATTCAGCCATGGCTGGACAAGCGCCGCCCCGGCCAAAACAAATTCATGACCCAGCGGGTCGAACCGGATCAGGTGCGGATTCTGTCGGGGGTTTATGAGGGCAAGACCACTGGCACGCCGATCCAGTTGATGATCGAAAACACCGATCAACGCTCCAAGGATTATGGCGATATCGTTCAGAAGTTTCGGCCCGGTCATGCCGATATTTCCTATCATCAGAAATACGGGCTGCGCGATCCGCGTGGCGGTGGCCGGTCCTCGGCCCGCGAAACGGCGGCGCGGGTGGCGGCAGGTGGCGTGGCGCGGGCGGCGCTGGCGCAACTGCTGCCCGGCCTTTCGATCACCGGATATATGGTGCAGATGGGCCCCCATGCGATTGATCGCAACCGGTTTGATTGGGACCAGATTTCGGAAAACCCGTTCTGGGTGCCGGATGCGGTGGCGGCAACGCATTGGGCCGATTATCTGGATGATTTGCGGAAAAACCACAACTCTGTCGGCGCTGTGATCGAAGTGACCGCGCGCGGTATGGTGCCGGGGCTGGGCGCGCCAATCTATGCCAAGCTGGATACTGACCTTGCGGCGGCGATGATGTCGATCAACGCGGTCAAAGGCGTGGAAATTGGCGAGGGCATGGCCGCCGCCAGCCTGACCGGGGTGGAAAACGCCGACGAAATTCGCATGGGGCCGAACGGGCCAGAGTTTCTGACCAACCATGCGGGCGGTATTCTGGGCGGCATTTCCACCGGTCAGGACGTGGTGGTGCGCTTTTCGGTCAAGCCGACCTCTTCGATCCTGACACCGCGCCAGACCGTGACGATGACGGGCGAGGAGGTGGACCTGATCACCAAAGGCCGCCACGATCCTTGCGTCGGCATCCGCGCTGTTCCGGTGGGCGAGGCGATGATGGCCTGTGTGCTGCTGGACCATCTGCTGCTGGATCGCGGCCAGACCGGTGCTGTGCGCGGGCAGATCGGCTGAATGGAGACGGTCATCGCCATCACCCTGCCGATTTTTCTGGTGGTGGGGTTGGGCTTTGGCACGGTGAAAGCGGGGCTGTTCTCGGCCGCTGATATGCGGATTTTCGGGCGGTTCGTGATTTCGATCGCCCTTCCGGCGCTGCTGTTCAACGCGATTGCCAAACGGGATGTGGCGGAGGTGTTCGACCCCGCCTTCATGGGGCTCTATGCGCTGGCATCGCTGCTGGTGATGGCGGTGGGGTTTTTGTGGTTTCGCCGCGCGCAGGGCATGCCGCTGGACCGGGCCGGGATTTGCATCATGGGGGCGGCTTGTTCTAATTCCGGCTATATGTCTTACCCGATTTTGCTGCTGGCTTTTCCCGCGCTGGCCCCCAAGGTGCTGGCGATGTGTCTGATGGTGGAAAACCTGCTGATGATTCCGCTGATGCTGGCGATGATCGCGATTGGCCGGGGCAAAGGGGCCGGGCCTGGTGCGATGATTCTGGGGATCGCGCGTGATCTGATGCGGCGGCCTTTGATTCTGGCGTTGATCGCGGGGCTTGTCTGGTCGCTGCTGAAGCTGCCGATTCCGATGGTGGTGGACCGCGGATTGATGATGATTTCAACCGCCTCGGTTGCGCTGGCGCTGTTCGTGATTGGTGGGTCGCTGGCAGGGATTGCGCTGCGCGGGAATATGGCGCTGGCCGGGCAGATCATTTTTGGCAAGCTGGTGCTGCATCCGGTGATGGCGCTGTTGGTGCTGACGCTGGTGGCTGCACTGGGCGGGCCTGTGCTGGAGGCTGATTTGCGGGCCTGTTTGCTGATTGCCTGCGCGGTGCCAATGTTGGGGGTCTATCCGATTTTCGCGCAAGAGGTCGGCATGGAGGGTCTCGCCTCACTTGCCATGTTGGGCACAACGGCGATGAGTTTTTTCACCCTGAGTCTGGCGCTGGCGCTGTTGCTGTGACGTTTGCCGATTTGGCGAAGGCCGGGGGATTTCACATCCCCCGGACCCCCTGTGAGGTATTTGCTCCAAGATGAAGCGGACAGATCAATAGCCCAAAGCGCAGCCGTCCTTGCGCGGGTCAGAGGCGCCTTCGAGCCGGCCATCGCTGTGCAATTTGATTGCCTGTGAGCCGCCGAGGGGCACAACCGGGATTTTCACATCATGGCCGCGGGCGGCAAGATCGGTGCGGACGGCATCGGAATAGCCGCGCTCTACCTCCATCCCTTCGGCACCGGAGAAGCAGCGCGGCGCGTCCATGGCGGATTGTGGGTCCATGCCGAAATCAACCATGTTCGAAACGAAGCGGGCATGGCCGCAGGGTTGATAGGCCCCGCCCATCACACCAAAGGGCATGGTGACGCGGCCTTGTTCCGCGATCATGCCGGGAATGATGGTGTGCATCGGACGCTTGCCGCCTGCGGCCTCATTCGGGTGGCCTGCTTGCAGGGTGAAGCCTGCGCCTCGGTTCTGGAAGTTGATCCCGAATTTGTCTGAGGCAAGGCAGGCCCCGAAGCTGTGATAGACCGAATAGATCAGCGACACCGCCATGCGGTCTTTGTCGACCACGGTGATATAGATCGTGTCTTTGTGGACGGATTCGGTCAGCGGGGCGGCGCTGGCCATGGCGCGTTTGGGGTCGATCAACGCGGCGAGTTGTGCCGCAGTTTCCGGGCGGAGCATATGGTCCAGCCGGGTTGTGTGATCGGGGTCGGCGATGAAACGGTTGCGGGCGTCATAGGCGAGTTTGGTCGCCTCTGCCTCGATATGGGCGCGGTCGGCACCGAAGGGGTCCATTGCTGCGATGTCGAAATGCGACAGGATATTGAGCAGCAGAATCGCGGTGGCGCCTTGGCCGTTTGGCGGATGTTCATGCAGGTCGATGGTTTTATAGGGGCCAGAGACGGGTTTGACATAGTCGCATTTGGTGGCGGCAAAATCGTCAAGCGTGTGGGTGCCCCCCAGCGCATTCAGCGAGGCGACCATGTCTTGCGCCACCTCCCCCTCATAAAATCCGGCGCGTCCTTGGGCGGCGATGCGGCGCAGCACTTCGGCCTGACCGGGCGCGCGGAACATTTGCCCAAGCGTCAGAGCCTTGCCATTCAACAGCAGGGTTTCGCGGGCGCGGCCTTGCAGCAGATGCTCGGCCTCGGCCCAGTCTTTTGCCACGCGCGGTGCAACCGGCACGCCTTCGTCAGCATAGCGGATCGCGGGGGCGAGGGTTTCGGCCATGCTCATCCGGCCCCAATCGGCAGAGAGGGTGCAAAACGCATCGACAGCCCCGGGAACCGTGACCGCCTCGGCGGCATAGAGCGGCATCGCGGTCAGGCCACGGGCGCGCAGGGCAGCGGCATCCAGCCCCATCGGCGCGCGACCAGAGCCGTTGAGCGCGTGAATTTGCTCTGACCCGGCGGGTTTGAACAGAACGAAGCAGTCACCGCCCAAGCCCGTCATCTGCGGTTCACAAAACCCAAGCAGAACCGCCCCGGCGATGGCGGCATCCACCGCATTGCCGCCCGCCTTCAACACCTCAATTGCGGCCCCCGCCGCCAAAGGATGAGACGTGGCGCACATGCCATTCGCCGCGTAAACGGCCGACCGGCCCGGTTTCTGGAAATCGCGCATCACATCTCTCCCCCGCGTTGCTACCCGCAAAACCTAGGGCCTGTGGGTCACAGTTCCAAGTGCGGAAATGAACAGGAAGATGTGCCTCGGCGCCGCGATCTGGGTGGGGGCAATATGCGCGGCGCCGAGGGAAGCTTTATGCAGCTACAAGTGCCATATGGGCGGAGCAAGGCGGCGCGTTTAGGGGGAAAAAACGGCATATAGGTGTCAGTTTTTTCGATTTGCCCACAAAGCCTTGACGGAACGGGCTTTGTTTCCAGATGGGCGACATTCTACACATTGTCTTCGCGCGGCAGACAAAATCGCACCTGATTGCCCGCCCCGATTCGGCGATAAGACAGGTCGCGGACCAGTGTTCTGATCAGATACCACCCAAAGCCGCCTTCTGGCAGGTCTTTGTCCGGGTCGATATCGGGCAGACGGCCTTCCGGAAGCTCCTCCCTTGGAAAGGCTTTGCCCTGATCTTCCACCTCAACAAGCACCCCCACGGGCCCAGAGCGGAGCGTGACAGTGATATCGCCAGCTTCACCTGCATAGCCATGTTCCACAATATTATTGAGCACCTCTGCCAGCACGATTTCCGCGCCACCTCTGGCACCCTCGCTCAACTCATGGATCATCGGGGATCGCAACAAGGCAGCAAGCCCTTCGCGCACGGCGAAAGGGTCGCTGGCGATGGTTGTCCGCAGTATCCGTGCTTCCACTGGGTCAGCCAACTTTCTGCAACCCATCCGTCAGCGTCGGGTGGATGATGAAAACCGTATCCATCCGCGTCAGCCGGAACACTTTTGCCACTGTCGGCGTCAGCCCGGCCAGTTCCAGCTTCCGCTCCGGTCCCAGCAGTTTCAACACGGCGACAACCGCGCCAAGCCCCGAACTGTCCAGAAACAACACGCGCGACAGGTCCAGCACCACCCGCCCCGAAGGTGCCTCCGTCACCTCGCGCATGCGTTCCTTGAACTGAATCGCCCCTGCGGCGTCGATCCGGTCCTCACACACGGTCACAACCAACAATCCGCCATGATCTTTCGTCTGTAGCTGCATCGTGCAAGCCCCTTCCCAATTTCAATGGTTGCAGGCTATGACCCAGAGGTTAGCATCTGGTAACTGCACGCGAATTGGGGGGCATTCATGCAAAAAGTTGTCATATCGGGCGCGGCGCGCACGGCGATGGGTGGGTTTCAAGGCGCGTTTTCCGGGGTGCCTGCCGCCACGCTGGGGGGCGCTGCGATTCGCGCGGCTTTGGGCGGGGTTGATCCGGCACTGGTGCAAGAGCTGTTGATGGGCTGCGTTCTGCCCGCAGGCCAAGGTCAGGCCCCGGCCCGTCAGGCAGGGTTTGCGGCGGGCCTGTCCGATGCTGTTCCGGCAACCACACTCAACAAGATGTGCGGCTCGGGCATGAAAGCCGCGATGATCGCGCATGACCAGATCGCGCTGGGCCAAACCGCCGTGATGGTGGCAGGCGGCATGGAAAGCATGACCGAGGCACCGTATCTTTTGCCCAAGATGCGCTCCGGCGCGCGGCTTGGCCATGTTGGTGCCATTGACCATATGTTTCTGGATGGGCTGGAGGATGCCTATGACAAAGGCCGACTGATGGGCACTTTCGCCGAAGACTGCGCCCAAGCGTTCCAATTCACCCGCGCCGATCAGGATGCCTATGCGCTGGCCTCGCTGACCCGCGCCTTGGACGCCACGCAAAGCGGGGCCTTGGCGGCCGAGATTACACCCGTCACCGTGTCGGGCCGCAAAGGCGAAACCACCGTGACCACCGATGAACAACCCGCGCAGGCCCGCCCGGAAAAGATCCCCACGCTGAAACCTGCCTTCCGTAAGGACGGCACGGTGACGGCGGCCAATTCCTCGTCCATCTCGGATGGGGCGGCGGCCTTGCTGATGGCCTCTGAAACTGCCGCCAAAGCCCAAAACCTGCCCATTCGCGCCTATGTCATGGGGCATGCCAGCCACGCCCATGCCCCTGCCGATTTCCCCACCGCGCCGGTTCCCGCTGCCCGCAAATTGCTGGATCACCTTGGCTGGACCGTGGCGGATGTTGACCTGTGGGAGGTGAACGAGGCTTTCGCCGTTGTCCCCATGGCCTTCATGCACGAACTTCAAATCCCGCATGACAAGGTGAATGTGAACGGCGGTGCCTGCGCCTTGGGCCACCCTATCGGCGCTTCGGGCGCGCGGATCATTGTCACCCTGCTCCACGCCCTAGAGGCGCGCAACCTCAAACGCGGCATCGCCGCCATCTGCATCGGCGGCGGCGAAGGCACGGCCATCGCGATTGAGCTGCCCTGACTCTTCCCGCTTTCTTTTCGGCCCAAATATCCCGGGGGTGCGGGGGCTGGCCCCCGCTCCCTTCGCAAACCACAAGGACGATCATGCCCGACTACGCCCAACTGTCCCAAACGCTCCACGCGCTGTGCCAAGGTGAAACCGACAGTGTCGCCCTCATGGCCACCATCGCTTGCGAACTCCATCACGCGCATGACCTGTCGGATTGGACAGGGTTTTACCGCGTGACTGCGCCGGAAACGCTGAAAATTGGGCCCTATCAAGGCGGGCATGGCTGTCTGGTCATCCCTTTCTCGCGCGGGGTCTGTGGTGCGGCAGCGCGGACAGGGCAGCCGCAACTGGTGCCAGATGTTGATGCCTTTCCCGGCCATATCGCCTGCGCGTCCTCTACCCGGTCGGAACTGGTGCTGCCGGTCTGGAACGGGGCGGGCAAGCTGTTGGGGGTGCTGGATCTTGACAGCAACACACCTGCCGCCTTCACCGAAACCGATGTGACAGAACTCACCCGGCTGATGGCCGATCTCTTTCGCAACGCCGAATAAAGCGGTTCAGGCTAAGCCCGAAACGCCCCAATCCGTTCGCTATTGGGCGTTTTGCGGCAAGCCATCGCTGATATCGTAGTAATCCCCCTTGTCGGCGCAAAAGATATGCAGCGACAAGCGCACCCCGGTCGGCGCATCAAACGCCCCCATCGCAATCGCGATCCAGTCGCGGTGCGGTGGGTCAAAAAACAACGATGACCCGCAAGTGCCACAAAACCCGCGCCGCACTTTGGCGCTGGAGTGATACCACCGCAGCCCATCCTCTCGCAGCAGCCGCAAATCGCCCTTGGCAACCTCGGTCGAGGCAAAATAATGCCCAGATATCCTGCGGCAGACAGAGCAATGGCACGCATTTGGTGCACCCAGATCGCCTGTCACCTCAAATTCCACCTCGCCACATTGGCAGCGGCCTTTATGCATGGTCATCCCCTAAATCCGAACGCTTGGCACAAAAGCATAACCATGCGGCGACAGAATGACAGCTTCGCGCAAGCCATGGCCTGCTTTATCTGTCGTCGGTTGCAGCACCACACCCCCAAGCGCCTCGGCCTGTGCGCAGGCGCGATCTGGGTCGGTTTCATGCAAACGCAGCTCGATCCCGGCCCCGCGCGGGCCTGCTTCGGGCAAAAGCCCGTGCAGCGGATGGGCAGCGAAACTGCCGTCGGAATGCACCTGAATCGGTTGCCCCTGATAGGTCACAATCGCGAAATCGGCGGATTGCCGAAAGGCCTGCATCCCGAAAACCCCGGTCAAAAACGCCACCTCTGCGGCGACATCCCGCACCAACAGATTGACCGTAAGCCCCGACAGGGAATGGCCAAAGCTGGCGGCGGGCACTGTGTTATAATCCATTTCGGCCCCTCCGTTTCGGGGTATTTGGCGGGCCGCTTGTGCCCCTGTCAAACGACATATCTTGATCTTTGCCATCAAGGCGCGGAATGTCCGCGCAAAGGCAAAGCAAAGGATGGCATCGTGGCAGATATTACGCTTCTCGACGGCGGGATGGGGCAGGAACTGGTGGCCCGGTCAGGCCGCGCGCCAACCCCTCTTTGGGCCACTCAGGTGATGCTGGACCAGCCCGAACTGGTGCAACAGATCCACGCGGATTACTTTGCGGCAGGGGCCACGGTGGCAACCACCAACACCTATGCCATCCATCACGACCGCTTGGTCAAGCAGGGCATGGACTATCTGTTCCATGATCTGCACGCAGCGGCGCTGCGGCTGGCGAAGGCCGCGCGCGCCGCGCATGGGTCGGGGCGGATCGCAGGGTCACTGGGGCCGCTGGGGGCAAGTTACCGTGCCGATGTGGCCGAACCCGCAGATCAAGCCGCTTCCAAATACGCCGAGATCGCGGCGCTGCTGGCCCCAGAGGTGGATTTCTTCCTGATCGAAACCTCTGCCTCGGTGCTGCAATCCACCGGCGCGCTGCAAGGGGCGGTGACGGCGGGCAAACCGGTGTGGCTGTCGATCACGGTGGATGATGCCGATGGCACGCGCCTGCGCTCGGGCGAGGCGGTGGCCGATCTGGCCCCGGTGATCGCAGAATTTGACCCGGCGGCGGTGCTGGTGAACTGTTCCGTGCCAGAGGCGATGGCCGCAGCCTTGACAGAGGTTGCCACTTTCGGGCGTCCCTTTGGGGCCTATGCCAATGGCTTTACCCATATCGCGCCGGATTTCCTGAAAGACAGCCCAACGGTTGCCGCCTTGTCGTCGCGCCATGACCTGACGCCCGAACGCTATGCCCGTTTCGCGATGGATTGGGTGGGGCAGGGGGCCACGATCATCGGCGGTTGCTGCGAGGTGGGGCCAGTCCATATCGCCGCCTTGGCCCAAAGCCTTCGGGCGGCAGGGCACCGGATTGTCTGACCCCGCAGCTTGGGGTAGGTGCAAAGCATGAGCGATTTCATCTACACCCCCCCAAGCACCCCGCTTTCGGTGATCTATTCCGACGATCATATCGTCGTCGCGGACAAGCCTTCCGGCCTGCTGTCCGTGCCGGGACGCGGAGAGGAGCGCAGCGATTGCCTGATAAACCGCCTGCGCGAGGTGTTTCCCGATATCTTGCTGGTGCATCGGCTGGACCTTGATACATCGGGGGTGATGATCTTTGGCCGCAGCAAGGCAGCGCAGGGCTTTCTGGGCCAGCAGTTTGAAAAGCGGCTGACCAAGAAAATCTATCTTGCCCGCCTGTGGGGCGAGGTGGCCGAGGACAGCGGGCGCGTTGACTTGCCGCTGATTGTGGATTGGCCGAACCGCCCGCGCCAGCATGTGAATTTTGACACGGGCAAGCCTTCGGTCACGGATTGGCGCGTGCTGCGGCGCGGGGATGGGGAAACCCGGATGCGGTTGACCCCCCTGACCGGGCGCAGCCATCAGTTGCGGGTTCATATGCTGGAAATCGGCCACCCGATCCTTGGCGATCCGCTTTATGCAAGCGGGGCGGCGGCGGCCTTTCCGCGTTTGATGCTGCACGCCGACAGCCTGAAAATCCGCCACCCCGACAGCGGCGCGGTGATGACCTTTTCGGCAGACTGCCCGTTCTGAGCCGGTTCAATCACTGTCCGGTGCCACGACAATGGCCGTATCCGAAGTGGCGCAAAGCGCGGTCAGCTTGGCGGGCAGCGGCTTGTCGGTGAAAAACGTATCAATCCGGGTCAGCGACACAATCCGCGCCGGGGCGCTGCGGCTGAACTTGGAATGATCCGCCACCAGAAAGCTGCGGCGGGCCTGCGCGATGATGGTCTGGCTGACGATCACTTCTTGAAAGTCGAAATCCAGCAGATCACCGTCCTGATCCAAGGCAGAGCAGCCAATCACCGCGAAATCGAACTTGAACTGCCGGATCGTGTCCGAGGCCAGATGCCCCACCAACCCCGCATCAGACCGCCGCAGCATGCCCCCCGTCACGATCACATCGCAGTCCGGGTTGCCCGCAAGGATACCGGCGACATTCATGTTATTCGTCACCACCAACAGCTTGCGATGGTGCAACAGCGCGCGCGCGACCGCTTCGGTGCTGGTGCCGATGTTCAGAAACACCGACGCCCCATCCGGGACTTGCGCGGCACAGGCGCGGGCGATGGCCGTTTTGGCGGTTTCATTCAGGATGCGCCGATCCTCATAGCCGATATTGATGGTGCCCGATGGCATGATCGCGCCGCCATGCACCCGTGTCAGCTTGCCGCCCTCGGCCAGTTCGGTCAGGTCGCGGCGGATGGTCTGCACCGTGACGCCAAATCGTTCGGCCAGCGCCTCGACCGTCACCCGGCCCTCTTTTTGCGCGATGCCCAGAATCTCGGGGTGGCGGAAGTTCTGGGACATGATTCGGCGGCTCCGGTTTTCGCTTATGTTCGTTTTTATCAAGGGATGGGGAAAATGTATCCTGTAATGTTCGTTTCGGTGAGGCTTGTTGTCGTCAGACTCCTAAAAATTATTGGTTTTTAACGCATTTTCAGTAGGTTGATCGTGGTAAACTATTCTGGCAGCAATCGAACATTAGCGAAAATAAACCTTGCGAAAACGCGCCTTGGGTGGTTCGCTAAAGGGGAATTCTGCCAGATGGACGGGAAAGCCCTATGTCGCCCCATGCCCAAGATACCGCTGTCACCGACCTGTTCATCATTGGCGGCGGCATCAATGGATGCGGTATCGCGCGCGATGCGGCGGGGCGCGGGCTGCGCGTGACACTGGCCGAGATGAACGACCTTGCCTCGGCCACTTCCAGCGCCTCGACCAAGCTGTTTCACGGTGGCTTGCGCTATCTGGAATATTGGGAAGTGCGCTTGGTGCGCGAGGCGCTGATTGAGCGCGAAACCTTGCTGCGTGCCATGCCGCATATCAGTTGGCCCATGCGCTTTGTGCTGCCCTATCACAAGGATATGCGGTTCGAAGGGGATACGCCGACCTCCAAGCTGTTGGGTCTGGTGATGCCTTGGATGAAGGGGCGGCGGCCTGCTTGGCTGATCCGGCTGGGGTTGTTCATGTATGATCATCTGGGCGGGCGCAAGATTTTGCCCGGCACCGTGACGCTGAACCTGCCCGGCACGCCCGAAGGCGCGCCGATCGAAGACAGGTTTCAGCGCGCCTATGAATATTCCGATTGCTGGATCGAGGATTCGCGATTGGTCGTGCTGAACGCCCGCGATGCCGAGGCGCGCGGGGCCGAAATCATGGTGCGGACCAAGGTTCTGTCGGCCCTGCGGGTGGAAGGCCTGTGGGAGATCACGCTGGAGCGGGACGGCCAGACCGAGACTCGGCGGGCCAAGATGCTGGTCAATGCCGCCGGGCCTTGGGTGGGCGATGTGATCCAGCAAAAGCTGCGGATCAACACGACCGAAGGCGTGCGGCTGGTGCGCGGCAGCCATATCGTGACCAAGCGGCTTTACGATCACGACAAATGCTATTTCTTTCAAGGCACGGACGGGCGGATCATCTTTGCCATCCCCTATGAGACGGATTTCACCCTGATCGGCACCACCGATGCCGAACATGACAGCCCGGATGCGCCCCCGGTTTGCACCCCGGCCGAGCGTGACTATCTGATCGCCTTTGCCAATAAATACTTCAAACGCGATATCAGCGCCGCCGATGTGGTCTGGACCTATTCGGGCGTGCGGCCTCTGTATGATGACGGGGCCAGCAGTGCCACCGCCGCGACCCGCGACTATACGCTGAAAGTGGATGCCGCAGGCGGTGCCCCGATCCTGAACATCTTTGGCGGCAAGATCACCACCTATCGCCGTTTGGCCGAAAGCGCGATGGACAAGATCGGGGCTTATTTTCCTGGTCTGCCGCCAAAATGGACAGCAGGCGTGCCGCTGCCGGGGGGGGATTTCCCGACCGATGGGGTGGCGGCGTTGATTGCCGGGCTGCAACGCGATTACCCGTTCCTGACGCCGTTTTGGGCACGCCGCTTGGTGCGGGCCTATGGCACCGAGGCGCGGCAGATATTGGGGAATGCCACATCCGCCACCGATCTGGGGCAGGATTTTGGTGCCACCCTGACCGCGCGCGAGGTAAGCTGGCTGATGACCCGCGAATATGCGCGCTGCGCCGAAGATGTGGTTTGGCGGCGCAACAAGCTGGGTCTGCGGATGGATAGGGCCCAAATCGCCACGCTGGACGCATGGATGCAAAGCGCCGGAGCCTCCGGCGGGGATATTTAAGAATAGATGAAACGATAAGGCGGATAAGCCAAGGGGAGGATGACGATGACCTATATTCTGGCGATTGATCAGGGAACCACCTCCAGCCGGGCCATCGTGTTCGATGCGGCGATGCAGCGGGTGGCGGTTGCGCAAGAGGAGTTTCCCCAGCATTTCCCGCAATCGGGCTGGGTAGAGCATGACGCGGGCGATTTGTGGTCGACGACAGCAGGCACATGCCGTGCGGCGATTGAAAAGGCGGGGCTGGGGCCGGAAGATATTGCGGCAATCGGCATCACCAATCAGCGTGAGACGACGCTGGTTTGGGACCGCAAGACGGGCCAGCCGATCCATCGGGCGATTGTCTGGCAAGACCGCCGCACCGCCGCCTATTGCCGGGAGTTGCGCGAGGCGGGGCAGGATGTGCTGATTACCGAACGCACCGGGTTGCTGGCGGACCCGTATTTTTCCGGCACCAAGCTGAAGTGGATTCTGGATCATGTGGACGGTGCGCGGGTGCGGGCACGGCGTGGCGAACTGGCCTTTGGCACGGTGGACAGCTATCTGATCTGGAAACTGACGGGCGGGGCCGCGCATGTGACCGATGCGACCAATGCCGCGCGCACCATGCTCTATGATATTCACAAAGGGCGGTGGAGCCGCACGATCTGTGAGCTTTTCGACATCCCGATGGAGATGCTGCCCGAGGTGAAGGATTGTGCCGCCGATTTCGGCATGACACGCCCGGACCTGTTCGGGCGTCCGATCCCTATTCTTGGGGTTGCGGGCGACCAGCAGGCGGCGACCGTGGGGCAGGCCTGTTTCAAGCCGGGGATGATGAAATCCACCTATGGCACTGGCTGTTTTGCGTTGTTGAACACCGGCGACAAGGCCGTGACCTCCAAGAACCGGTTGCTGACGACGATTGCCTATCAATTGGACGGCACGCCGACCTATGCGCTGGAAGGGTCAATCTTTGTGGCGGGGGCTGTGGTGCAATGGCTGCGCGACGGGTTGAAGATTATCCGTGAGGCGGGCGAGACGCAGCCCTTGGCTGAACGCGCAGACCCGGGGCAGAGCGTGGTTCTGGTGCCGGCTTTCGTCGGGTTGGGGGCGCCCTATTGGAACGCGGAATGCCGGGGCGCGGTGTTTGGCCTGACACGGGGCACAGGGCCAGAGGAAATGGCGCGTGCGGCGCTGGAATCCGTGGGCTATCAGACCCGCGATCTGTTGGAGGCGATGCAGGCCGATTGGGCCGCCACCGGGGCAGAGCCAACCTTGCGCGTGGATGGCGGCATGACGGCGAGCGATTGGACCATGCAGTTTCTGGCCGATATCATTGGCGCAAAGGTCGACCGCCCGGTGATGGTGGAAACCACGGCCTTGGGTGCCGCATGGCTGGCGGGGCAGCGGGCCGGGATTTACCCCGATCAGGCAGGATTCGCGGCAAACTGGGCCTTGGAGCGCACGTTTGAGCCCCAGATGTCGGCCGAGGAGCGCCGCATCAAATATGAGGCGTGGAAGCGGGCCGTGGCGGCTGTGTTGACATTCTGAGCCTGTGGCAAATGCAGCCGCCCGCGGCCACCCGCTTGCGGAAGGCCAAGCGCGATAGGTATTTTTGCCAAGATGAAGGGGCGTGCCCGGTCGCGCGGTGCCTAGCGTTCGCGCAGGGCTTCGCGTGATTTATACAGCGGTTTGGTAAGGTAGGTCAGGATGGTTTTGCCACCCGTCTGCAATTCCACCTCGGCCTGCATACCGGGGCGGATTTCCATTTTGGCCTGACGTTCGGTCAGATGTTTCAGGTCCACCCGCAGCGTTACCTTGTAATGCGCGGCGGCATCCGGGTCGCGGGCGCGTTCATCCTTGAACGTATCCGCCGAAACCAGCACCACCTCTCCCTGCAAAGAGCCGTAGATCGTGTAATCATAGGCCGAAAGCTTGATCGTCGCTTCCTGCCCTTGCCGGACAGAGGCGATATTGGCGGGCTTTACCTTGGCCTCGATGAACATTTCTTCATCCAGCGGGACGATTTGCAAAATCTCTTCGCCGGGGCGGACAACGCCGCCAATGGTGGTGACCGAAAGCTTGTTGACCACGCCGCGCATCGGGGCGGAAAGCACGGTGCGGTCCAGCTGATCGACAGCGCCTTTCAGCATTTGCCGCAAAGACGTAAGCTCTTTCAGCGCGTCGGAATATTCCTTGGCGCGTTCCAGTTCCATCTGCGTTGTGGTTTCGGAATAGCGGTTTTCGGCATCGCGAAAGCTTTTGCGGGCCTTGGTCACTTCGATCAGCGGTGCGATTTCCTGCGCATACATGTTTTCCAGCAGGTCGAGTTCTTTTTGGGCCTGAATAAGCACCTGTTTCGCACCATCGCGCCGGGCGATGAAATCGCTTTGCCGCGCGGCCAGCAACGCGCCTTCGGAGGCAACGATATCGGGCAGGCGCTGGGCCAGTTCATCCGGCACGTCAAATTCCAGCATGCCGGCCATTTCCGCCTCCAGCCGCCGCCGCCGGATTTCAAAGCTGGCGATCTGGTCGCGCAATTCATCGACCTTGGATTGGTATTGCGTGCCGTAAAGCCGGGCAAGTGTTTGGCCCGGTTCCACGATATCGCCTTCGGCCACGTTCAGTTCGGCCAGAATCCCGCCTTCAAGGTTCTGGATGATCTGCGGGCGCGAGGAGGAGACAACCTCGCCCGGGGCGCGCACGATTTCATCGACCCAAGCAAAAGCCGCCCAGATCACGAAGACCACGACCGCGGCAAAAATGATCCAGATCATCCGTCCGGGGCGCTGGCTTTTTTCCTCTAGCCCGTGGTCGAAGGTGGTCATCATTTGGCACCGCCTTGGGCTTTGTTCAGATGCGCCAACACCGCCTCACGCGGGCCATCGACGGCCAGCTTGCCGTTTTGCATGATCAGTGTGCGGGTGGTCAGTTGCAGGATCGGGATGCGGTGGGTGGCGATGATGGCGGTGCGCCCTTCCAGCCAAGTGGTCAGGCGGCTGACCAGCGTTGCCTCCAGCGTCTGGTCCAGCGCGGCGGTGGGTTCATCCAGCAGCACGATCTGTGGGTTTTGCAGCCAGATGCGCGCCCAGCCGATGGACTGGCGCTGACCAACCGACAGGCCTTCGCCCAACTCGCGGATTTCCAGATCAAGGCCGCGCGGATGGTTGCGGATGAAGGGGCCGAGGCCTGCGAATTCCAGCGCCTCGAACAGGCGATCATCGTCGCGTTCAAGCTGGTTCATGTTCAGGTTGTCACGGATCGTGCCCGAGAACAGCCGCACCTCTTGCCCCAAATAGCCAATGCCGCGCCGCAGGTCGCGCGGATGAATCTGGCCCATATCGACATTGTCCAGAAGGATGCGCCCCGAGGTCGGCTCATACAGGCCCGCAAGAACGCGCAGCAGGGTGGATTTGCCAGAGCCATTGGTGCCCAGCACCGCGACATGCTGACCCGCCGGGATCTTGCAGCCTTGAATTTCCACCGTGGCGGCCGAGGCTTCGTCATATTTGAAGGTTAGGTTGCGCAACTCATACACGCCCGTCAGGCGCTCGCGGCGCAGGTATTTGCGGCCTTGTTCTTCGACCTGATCGGCCCCGGCAATGGCGTCCAGCCCTTGCAGCGCGGCCTTGGTGTTGGACCAGCGCGCAAGGGTGGCGGAAAGCTGGGCCAAGGGGCCAAGGGTGCGCCCGGTCAGAATACCGATGGCGATGATCGTGCCCATCGTGAAATCACCGGAAAACACAAGGTAAGCCCCGGCGACCACGGCCAGAATATAGGTGGCCTGTTGCACCCCTTGGGCCCAATAGGTCAGCGCCGAAGACAGGTGCCGCTGTTCCGACGATTTCACGGCAGACAGCGTTACAAGTTCCTGCCACAGCCTTTTGACGCGATCTTCGCCGCGCTGGGTGGCCACGGTTTCCTGTTCATAAACCGCCTCATACAGCAGCCGCGAGGCGCGCATGGAGGCCCCTTGGGTCGATTGCGTCAGGGCGATCATCTTTTTCTGGAACAAAAAGCCCGGCGCGACCATCAGAATACCGCCGACCACCAGAATCCAAACCAGATTGCCCCCGATAGAGGCAACCAGCAGCAGGAAGATAAGGATGAACGGAATATCCGCCATCGTGCCAATGGTGGAGGCGGTGAAAAACTCTCGCACCGAGGAAAATTCCCGCATGGCGCTGAATATCTGGCTGGGCGCACGGGTGCCGGCTGCTTGCTTCATGCCAAGCAGACGGTGCATCAGGCGCGATTGCACGGTCAGTTCAATCCGCCGACCCGTCACATCCATCAGGCCAGAGCGGGCCATTTTCAGCACGCCTTCGAGGATCACCGCCAGTAGCGCGCCAAGCGCCAGAACCCACAGCGTGGGTTCCGATTTATGCGGGATCACGCGGTCATAAACCTGCAAGGAAAACAGCGCGACCGCCACGGCCAAAAGGTTGGCCACCATCGACCCGGCGGCAACTTCCAGCAATTGGCGGCGGTAATGCGGGAATTCGCCCCAGAACCAATGCGCGGCGGCGGCCTTGTCCGAATGGCGGGATTCAAGGTCCGCCATCGTGGTGCGGGCGCGCAACAGCTTTCCTGTGAACACCTTGTAGAAATCGGCAAGCGGCACATCGGCGCGGTTGTCGGGGCAGGTGGTGTCATAAATCTCGACCGTGGTGTCAGACTGGCCCAGCACCAGCACCACCTGATCCGAGGCCATCAGGGCCAGCGCGGGCCAGGCGCCTTCGCCAGATTTCGGGGCCTTTTCGACCTTGGCTGTCAGCCCGACACCGCGCAGCGCTGCGGCGATTTCATCCAGCCCCAGCGCACCACTGCCCGCCGCGATCTGGATATGTTCCAAAAGGTCAGCCGCCGAAATCTCGGACCCAAGCAATCCGGCATAGACCGAGGCCAATTGCGCGCGGGTCATCGCGCGGCTGGTGTGGCGGGGGCGGTGCGGGCGTTGTGAAGGTGCGGGCCGTGCAGAAGCAGCGACCGAAGCAGTGCTTCGGTCGGCATTCATGTCAAAGGCGACCACACGGTCGTTCACATCCTGGCCCCGTCCACCAATACTCCGCGTATTTTCGCGATCTGTAAGCTGCGCATTGCGATATCGTAGGTCAGCGCAACATGCTCTCGTTCCAAGCCTGTGTAAGTTTCATACATTCCGACCAGTTCCATCAAGGGTCTTCGGCCGAATTTGTATTGTTTTGTAAACATTTCGAGGTTGTTCGCCGTTTGGGCCAAGACGGCGGCATCCTGCGCCTCGCGGGATTTCAGCGTGGCTATCTCGCGTTCCAGCGCCACGATCTGGCGCTGGGCGTCATCGCGGGTGCTTTCAACCTTTTGCGCGGCGGCCTGTTTACTGGCCTCAACGGCGCGCAGGCTGGCCCCGGTGCCAAAACCGATGCCGTTATCGGTTTCGAGGTTCAAGCCGCCCGTCACCCCGCCTTTGCCCAAGGTGCCGCTTGCGCTCAGGCTGGGCAAAAAGCCAGCGCGGGCCATTTCCGCTTCGGCAACGGCGCGGCGGGCTTCGCCTTCGGCTTTCAGCACGGCAAGCGGTTCGGACGGTCCCGCAGGCGCATTGATCGAGGACAGCCCCGACACACCTTTCAACGGCACCTGCGTCATCGCGTTCAACTCGGCCAGCGCGGTTGTGGCCGCTTCCTGATCTGCGGCGGCGAGCCTTTGCATTTCTGCGATCTTTTGCTGGATCACACGCTCCTCGGACCGATCCGACAAGCCGCCCTCAACGCGCAATCCCATGATCCGGCCATATTCCTGCAAGGTGCCAACACCTTTGTTTGCAGCGGCGGCGCGGGCCATCGACTGTTGAGCGGTGATGTAATAGGCCAAGCCTTCATAAACGCGGGTGTTCATTTCCTGCGACAGGCCAACGGCAGCGATTTCCACATCGGCGGCTGCAAAGGCGCGCTCTGCCTTGCGCTTGCCGTTGTCGAACAGCATCTGCTCGACCAGAATGGATGCTGCAAGCGTGCCCAGCGAGGTCAGGCTGATCGAAGGACCGATGGAGGGCAGCCAGTTTTTAGATTTCGCTTCGGCCTTCAGGCGGGCCACGCGCAGCTCTGCCGCGGCAGAGCCCTTGTTGGCGGCAAGAACCGCGCTGGCGATCTGTGCATAGGGACCTTTGGCAGGCAGGACAGAGCGGCGGGCAATCAGCCCATCAATGACAAAGGACCGCTGTTCGCCGCGATCTGACTTGTCTGCTGCCGCAAGGCCGATTTCGCTGGCATTCGCCCCAATCGCTGCGGGTTGTGACGGTGAACTGCCTGCAAACATGGATACACCGGGCAATCCGTCGCCCATACATCCTGACAGCACCAAAATACTCGTGACTGCGGCAAGCCGCGCGGCGGGGCTTTTGCCCCCGCCGCGTTGTGCCTTTCGGGTTCTGTCTGGCATGTGCTTGCCCTATCAGAACGTGGGTTGGATGTCGTCGTCCAGATAGATCGAAGCCCCATCATCGCCCAGCGTGTAAAGCGTGAAGCCAGCCGGGGCAGAGCCTTGATCCGCTGCTTTCTGTGCATCCTGCAAGGTGATGCTGTCATCGGCACCCCCTTTGATCACCAGCGTGTTTTCAGGACCGGTGATTGCGATCAGGTCTTCGGCGCTGATGGTCATGCTGGTTTTTGCAACCGTCAGATCCAGCGTGGTGAAGTCAAAGTCGCGCAGTCCTGCATTACCCAGATCAATTGTCGAGGTGCCGGTGTTGTTGGTCAGGAACAGGGTCGAAGAGTCGTTCCCGGCATCATCGGCATGGCTGACAACCAGATAATCGCCTTCAGGAATGGGGCTGCTTTCAAAGTCTGCCCATTTCGAACCCGTGGTCGGCCCATCAAGCTGAATCTCGGTATGGCTGCCGTTTGCGCCAACACGGTGGAAGGTGAAATCAGAGTTGATCGCCTCGTCCAGCTTGACCCCGACCAGATCGGTGCCCGCCGTGTTCTTGCTGAAGGTCGTGATATCCGGCGAGTCCGGCGCAACTGTATCAATCGTAACCGTTTCCGAGAAGCTGGCGGTGTTGCCAGCAAGGTCTGTCGCCTTGAAGTCGATCTTCATGCTGGTGCCATCGCCGCGCGGCAATTGATCGGCGGTAAAGCTTGCCGTCCAGGTGCCGCTGCTGCCAACTTCGATCGTTTGCGTCGCACCCGTGGGCAATGACACCACAACGGTAGAGCCAACTTCGCCGGTTCCGTTCAGATTAAGGCCGTTTGCAACTTCAACTGCGTTCAGAACGCCATCGTCGCCAATCATGCCTCCGCTCCGGGTGAACGGGGTCACGACACGGTCGATGTCGATCATTTCGGTGTAAGGAGTCGAAATATTGCCCAGTTTGTCGGTCGCGGTGACAGTCAGCTTGACCATCTGATCGCCGCCGGGGATGCTGGCGGCAGGGATCGTATAGGTCCAGGTGGTGCCAGTCACGGTTGCTTCAAACGGGCCCGCATTGCCAAAGCTCAGCTTGACCGAAGATCCTGCCTCCACCGTGCCGGTAACGGTCAGCCCGTTTGCGGCCTCGTCGTTGTTCAGCACCTTGTCGGATTTGATGCTGTTGTAGCTGTTGGTCCCTGCGGTGAATGGGTTCACCTCTGTATCGACGGTCAGGATATGAGGGTTGGCTGTCGCGGTGTTCCCGGCCTTGTCGGTGGCCTTCACAGACACAACTGTATTCGCGCCAGTGTCATAAGTGCCGCGCGCAATTTCGGCACTGGAGAAAGTTGCGTTCCACGATCCGTCCGTTTCCGAGGCATAGACGGTGTGGGTCGTGCCTTGGAAGGTCACTTCCACTTTCGCGCCACGTTCTGCCAAGCCGGTCAGTTTTACGCCGGCATCGGCTTCGGTGCTCATGATGATATTATCGCCGCCCGCCTGGTTCGGGTTTACCGAAACCGTTGTGCTGCGGTCCACGGTGATATCGCGGACATCGGTGTCGCTGTTGCCATAGGCATCAATCGCGGTAACGGTCGCAGTTGTGGTCCCGGTGGCTTGCACCGCCGAGGTGGGGAATTTCACCGACCAGTTGCCATCGGCTGCCAAGGTATCCACCGGCAGGGTGACGCCGTTCCATTGCACGGACACCGATTTGGACCCGGCCTCCGCAGTGCCTGTCAGGGTAACGCCTGCATTCGCCTCATCGGCGTTGATGATGTTGTCGGCGGTCAGGTTCCCCGCAGCGAAGTTGACGGTCGTTGTCGTGTCAACCTTCATCGTATGGGTCGCGCTGCTTGGGTTGCCCGCAGCATCCACGGTGGTCGCGGTAAAGGTGCGGTCGCCGTCATTGCCTGCAAACGTGCCGGACGGATAGCGCGCCGTCCAGGTGCCGCTGGCATTGGTTTCCACGGTCTGCGTGGTGGTTCCCATTTTCACCGTTACCATCGCGCCAGGTGTCGATACGCCCGTCACCAGCACTTCACCGTTGGATTCAATAGCGTTGATGGCGTTGTCATCGGTAACCGAGTTGAAGGTCAGCGGATGCGGAACCGTATCCACCGCGATTTTGTCGGTGATGGTGGTTTTGTTGCCCATCGGGTCGGTTGCAACGATGGTCACAGGAATCTCGTGATACTCGCCGCCTGCAATCTGGGCCTGCGTGAACGTCACCGACCAGGTGCCATCTGTGCCCACGGTTGTCGACTGGCTGCCGCCCTCTACGGTGACAACGATCTTCGCGCCGACTTCGCCTTCGCCTTTCACAGTCACGCCATTCGCATATTCGAGAAGGTTCTCAACATCGTTCGTGCTGACAAAGCCTTCGGTCGGCGTCACTTCTGGCGGGGTCAGGTCAATCACAAAACCGGGGCCATCCAGCACGGTTTTGCCGCCATCCTTGTCGGTGACGGTAACAACAGCTTCGAACGTGCCATCGCCGGGGAAGTCATCGCCGTCGAATTCGGTTTCCCAAGTGCCATCGGGCAGGATGGTCGTGGATTGCGTCTTATCGCCGACGACAACCTTGACCGTTTCGCCCGGCTCACCGGTGCCGGTAACGGCAACCGTTTTATCTTCGGTATTGGTCGTGATGTCTTTACTGCTGTTGGCTTCGTTCACCGCCGGAGGGACGCGGCTTGGGCCAGTGCTGCCACCGCCGCCGCCGCCACCACCGCCGCCGCCCAGAGAGCCCAGAACGCCCAGACCGCCGGCAACCGCCGCTGCGGTGCCAAGGCCGCTGCCGCCCAGACCAGCCAGCAGCGCAGGCGCGAACGGGCCCATGCCGACGGTATCATCCGAATAGCCGTCTGCGGCCATCAGGGTGTTGTCATCGGTAAAGCGGATATCATCGACGTTGGAATATTTATTCCAGGTATCGACGGGGCCGTAATTGGCATACATCGTGCCATCGCCGCCATCCGTCAGGAAAACCTCGGTCACTTCACCGTTGGAGCTGAGGTAAAGGCGATTATCTTCGCCTGCCGCTGATTCAAAATATCCGCTCAGCGTGATCTGGCGACCGTCGGAGAGCTTCAGAACAAGATCCTTGCCCTGACGTTCATATCCCAACACGCTGGACTGAGACAGATTCAGCGATACGGTTTCACCCGAACCAACCTGAAGAAATTCACTGCCGCCTTCGCCTGCTACAGCGCCGCGCACAACTTTGCCCGCAGAAGTGCGGACAGCGAAATCAATCGCCTTAACCATGATACTACTCCGCCTCATATCCGGGATTTATGATTGCCCCGGTTTTGTTTTGGGCATTTTTGCCCTATTGCTGCCTTAATACCTAGTGTTCTGAGTCTGACGCTTGTTACCGATTTCCGCGAATTTCATCGAGTTTGTCCAGCGCGCGGCGTTCGCGGGTAAGGATGTCTTGCGCCGACTTTGTCCAGACGA
>NZ_RPEN01000149.1 GCF_003991405.1 Pseudorhodobacter sp. E13 | reverse complement strand
AGCGCCGCAATCCGGTGGCCATCGCCGGTCATGATCTCGACGGACGCATCATCCCAAGGCGTCCTGAAATCCAGTGCGGTGTGCACCATGGGAAAACCGAATTTGTCAAAAACCCGCAGGCGCTGGCCCTGACCATCGACCTCGACCAGCCGCGCGTCATCGTCGTCACCGGATACATGCGCTTGACGGCATCGACGCCTTTGCGGGCCAGAACCTGCGTGGCCTCAGACACCGCCGCATCCATGCGCCGCCGCATCGTGCGTTCTGGCAAAACGTCCCAGCCTTAGGCCTTGGCCACCCGCAAGGCGCGGCGATAGCAATCGGTGAAGGGCGGCGCTTCCAGCCGCAGGAATCTGCGCTGTTGGGCCGGACGCGCAGGCGGATGCCATTGGCAAAGCGTGAAATCTGGCAGTTTCTGGCCCGGACGGATGGCTCTGGCAAGCTGCCGCGGCGGCAGCTTTGACCTGCCAACGCCCGGCATTTCAGACAATTGCTTTCGCTCTCGTTTTCTACATGTTAGCAAGATTTACTTACCTGAACGGGGCCCCCCAATGTCCAAACTTGAACAATGCGCTGTCAAAGTGACCGGCTCGGGCGAGACGGTGATTGTATTCCTGCATGGCTATGGCTGCGACAGCGGCATGTGGCGCAAGATGCTGCCGGCGTTTGAGGCGGAGTTCCGGGTCATTGCCTATGATCTGATGGGCTATGGCCGTTCGGATACCGCGCAATATGATGCGCTGCGCTATGCCACTTTGGAGGGCCATGCCGACGATCTGATCGCCATTCTGGACGAGCTTCAGGTCAAGAATGTCATCGCCGTGGGGCATTCCGTCAGTGCGATGACCATTGGTCTTGCCGCCAGACGCCGCCCCGATCTGATTGCGCGGCTGGTCATGGTCTGCCCGTCGCCCAGCTATGCCAATGATGGCGACTATCTCGGCGGCTTTGACAAAAGCGACCTTCTGGGCCTGCTTGATATTCTGGATGTCAATTACCTTGGCTGGGCGCGGGATATGGCACCGCAGATCATGGGTGTACCGGACCGCCCCGAACTGGGCGCGGAATTGTCGGATAGCTTTTGCCAGACCGACCCCGATATCGCCAAGCATTTTGCCAAAGTCACCTTCTTGTCGGATCATCGGGCGGATGTGAAAGCGATTGCGCAGCCGACCCTTGTGCTGCAATGCCGCGATGATGTTCTGGTGCCGCCCTCGGTCTGGTCATGGCTGACGGCGAATATGCCCGATGCGCAGCTTGTGGTGCTGGAGGCGTCAGGCCATTGCCCGCATGTCAGCTACCCCGAGGCCACGACCAAGGCCGTAATGGCCTTTATCCACTCAACCGCTGCTGCGTGAGCGCTATGACAGACCCCAAAATCGACCCTGATCTTTGGCCCTGCGGCCTGATGGTGATGGATGGCGCGGGCCATGTGCAGCAGATCAACGCGACCCTGCGGCGCTGGTTGGGCTTGTCGGACGCGCCTGCCGCGCCGCTGCGCTTTGTTGATCTTTTGTCGCGGGCGGGCCGGATTTATTTCGAAACCCATCTGCGCCCGCTTTTGGCAACTCAGGGCCATTTCTCGGAAGTTTCAATAGAGATGGAGCGCCCTGACGGCAGCCGCTTTGGGGTCTTTCTGAATGGAAAAGCGCGTTTGGTGGATGGCGCGATGGCCGAAGCCCATTTCTGCGTGTTCCAGAATGAGCAGCGCCAGCGGTTTGAGCGTGAGCTGGTTGCGAAGCGCCGCGAAAGTGATGAATTCCGCAGCCTCGTGCGCTCCTCGCCGCAGGCCATCGTCTCGGTTGATTTTAATCTGATCATCCGGGCTTGGAACCCGGCGGCAGAAAAGCTGTTCGGCTATAGCGAAGCCGAAGCTGTGGGCCAGCGGTTCGATATGCTTTTGATCCCGTCAGAGGAATCGGCCAAGTTCCCGCAGAAGCTTTTGCGGCTTGCGGCGGGTGAGGTGCTGCGCAGCGAAACAGAGCGGCGCCACAAGGATGGCCATTTGCTTCCGGTTGAACGCAGCATCGCGGCCATCAGCGACAAAAGCCAAGAATACGCCGGTTTCGTTGCCGTCTACAGCGATATCAGCGCGCGCAAGGCCGCAGATGCCCAGATCAAGACCCTGCTGCATGAGATCAACCACCGTTCCAAGAACCTGCTGACGATTGTGCAGGTCATCGCGCGCCAGACCGGGCGGCTTTACCAAGGGGCGGAGTTTCTTTCGGTGTTCAACAAACGCTTGGCGAGTTTGGCGGCCAATCAGGATATTCTGATCAAGAACCGCGGCGAGAACGCGGAACTGGAGCGGATTGTAACCACCCAATTCGCGCATCTGATCGACCCGAAGACGCCGCAAGTCAGGATCAGCGGGCCCAAGGTTGTGCTGAACGAAAAGACCTCGCAGGCGATTGGGATGGCGATTTTTGAACTGGCAACCAATGCGGTGAAATACGGGGCGCTGTCGCAGGGCAAAGGTATCGTCACTTTGACATGGGAGGTGAGCGGCGGGCAGAGGCCTGAGCTGACAATCACATGGGCAGAGGCGGGCGGCCCCCAAGTTGCTGCGCCCACGCGTCGGGGCTTTGGCTCTCAGGCCACGGGGCCGATCCTGGAAAGCTATACATCTGGCAAAACCACCCGCGACTATGCTGCGGGGGGCTTTCGCTGGGTGTTCACCGCCCCCTTGGAACCGCTTGCCCAAAGGGAAGAAAACTGGACCGATGCGGGGCTTGGCGAGGATACCGAGGCGCATCGCGCCTGAGGCGCGTATAGCCGTTCCAATCGCGCCTGAGGCGTGTAGGGCCGGTTCAATCGCGCCTGAGGCGCGTAGGGCCGGTTCAATCGCGCCGCTGCCCCCGCGCGCGCACCAGCCAGCCCAGCGTTTCCTCTGTCGGGCCGCCCGGTTTGTATTCGGCCCCAAGCGGTGCGGCCCAGCCCATTTTCTCAATCTCGGCAAAGATATGGGGGTAGTTGACCTCGCCATGATCTGGCGCGCCCCGGTCGGGGACAGATGCGAACTGGATATGCCCGATCAACGGGCGCAGATCGTGCAGCCGATGCGTCAGATCGCCTTCCATCAGTTGCACATGATAGCAGTCAAACATCAGGCGCAGGTTCGGGGCGGCGATGGCCTTGATGATGGATTTGGCCTGCGTGGTGCTGCGCAGAAAATAGCCGGGGGCGTCATAATGGTTCAGCGGTTCAATCAGGATGGTGATGCCATGCGGGGCGGCCTGCGCGCAGGCATAGCCCAGATTGGCCAGAAAGCTTGCCTGCGCCGCCTCGCCTGCCGCAAAGCCTGCCATGACATGCAGGTTTTTGGCCTTGATCGCAACGGCATAGGCCAAACCCTCATCAATCGCGGCGCGGGCATCCGCCTCGCGCCCCGGCAGGGCAGACAGGCCGTTTTCGCGGGCCGTCAGATCGCCGCGCCTTGTGTTCAGGCCCAGCATGGGCAAACCGGTTTCCGCCAGTGCGCGGGCCACATCGGCGGCAGGTGTGTCATAGGGCCAATGACATTCCACCGCGTCAAAGCCTGCGGCTTTTGCGGCATGGATCGCGTCGGGCAAGGGCAGATCGGCCCAAAGAAACCCAAGGTTTGCGGAAAATCTCATGCGTCCCACTCCACATCGAATTTCGTCACCAGCGCGCGCACCTCTGCATCAGTCAGGCTGCGCGGGGCCATGCCGCGCGTCATCATGGCCAGCCGCGCGGTATCCTCCAACTCTTCGATGGCGTTGCAGGCGGCTTCGATGTCTTTGCCCGCCACCACGGGGCCGTGATTGGCCAGCATCACCGCCGACCGCTTGCCCGCAAGGCCGCGCACCGCTTGCCCCATCGCCGGATCGCCGGGCAGGAAGAACGGCAGCAGCTTTACGCGCCCCAGTTTCATGATCGCGTAAGGCGTCAGCGGGGGCAGGAAGTTATCGGCATCCACATCGGGCATCATCGACAGCGCGACCGAATGGCAGGAATGCAGGTGAACCACAGCGCCTGCGGTGCTGCGCGTTTCATAGAAGGCGCTGTGCAGGGGCATTTCCTTGGTTGGTGGGTCGCCGTCAATCAACCGTCCCTGCGCATCAAACCGGCTGAGCCTGCCCGGATCGAGCCGCCCGAAACTGGTTCCGGTGGGCGAGACGAGCAAGCCACCATCCGGCGTGCGGGCCGAAAGATTGCCGGTGCTGCCCCCGGTCAGCCCGCGGTCAAACATCGACTTTGCCAGCAGGCACATCTGTTCCCGCAGGCGGGCTTCGGCAGTCATGCGGGCTCCAATGCGGTTAGCGCGTCGTCAAAGAAGCTGGGCGTGCCGAAATTGCCGGATTTGAGGGCGAGGGCAATCGGTTGGCCTGCGCTGGTAGCAAAGGTCCATGGCACGCCGGGTGCGATCTCGCGGCCGATGTCCAGCCGGGTGACGGCCAGTGCCTGCGTCACCGCACCCGAGGTTTCGCCCCCCGCCACAACGATCCGGGCCGCGCCAAGATCGCGGGCGGCCACGGCCAGCCGGGCCAGCGCCTGTTCGACAATCTCGCCCGCCTTGGCGCGGCCAAGTTTGCGCTGCACCTCGGCCACCTGCGCGGGTTCGGCGGTGGCATAAAGCAGCGGGGCCTGTGACAAATCCTGTGTGGCAAGCCAATCCAAGGCGGCGGCGGGGCCGTTCTGCGCCAGATCAAGCGGATCAAGCCGGAAATGCGGGCGGCTGGCGGTGTAATGGGCCACCTGCGCCCGCGTCATCGCCGAGGCGCTGCCCGACAGCACAACCGCCTTGGCCGTCGTGGGGCGGGGCTGCGTGGCGGGCTTTGCCGCTGTGGCACCATTGGCATAAAGCTGGGGCAAGGGCATGGCGATGGCGCTGCCACCTGTCAACAACGGCAGGTGCTGACAGCCTTGGGCGATGGTATAAAGATCGGCATCGGCCACCGCATCGACGATCACATGGGCCACGCCTTCGCCTTGCAATTGCGCCAACCGCGCGCGCACCGCCTCTGGCCCTTGGGCGACGATCAGGCGATTGACCAGCCCGACCTTGCCCGTGACCTGCGGTGCCAGCAGCCGCATCAGATTGCTGTCGCGCATCGGCGTCAGCGGATGGTCCTTCATCGGGGATTCCGCCAAGGGCTGCTCTCCGACAAAGAGGTTGCCCATGAAGATCGCGCGGCCGTTTTCGGGGAAGGCGGGGCAATAGATGGTTTGCCCGGTGCCGATGTCCCGCATCAGGGCCTCGGCCACCGGGCCGATATTGCCTTGGGGCGTGGAATCGAAGGTCGAGCAATATTTCCAGAAGAACCGCGTGGCCCCTGCGCCTTTCAGCCAAGCCAGCGCCTTGCGGGTTTCGGCCACGGCCTCGGCCACGGGGGAGGTGCGGCATTTCAGGGCGATCACCTCAAAGGCAGCCGCATCGGTCGGGGGGGCATCCGGCACGCCAATGCGCAGGCTGACCCGCACCCCGCTACGCGCCAGCAATCCGGCAAGATCGGTGGCCCCCGTAAAATCATCGGCAATACAGCCCAGAACGATCGTCATTGCTTAATCCTGTCCGGGCAGCGTCAGGCCCGCATTCCGTGCATACACCTTGGCTACCGCAGCATCATCCTCGGCCCCAAGGCCAGAGCCGGAGGCCGCCAGAAACTGCTGCAAGGCCGCCGCCGTCAACGGGGCCGAAAACTTGGCCGATTTGGCAATATCCAGCACGATGCCAAGGTCTTTGGGCCAGATATCAACGCTGGAACGGGGGGTGTAATCGCCATCCACGATATGAGGCGCGCGGTTTTCCAGCATCCAGCTTGTGCCCGCGCATTGGCTGATCACCTCGACAAATTTCGCCGGGGTCACACCTTGGGTCATTCCAAAGGTCATCGCCTCGGCCATGGCGGCGATATGCACGCCCGCCAGCAGTTGATTGACCGCTTTCATCGCGGAACCTGCACCCGCCGCATCGCCCAGCCGGAACACGGTTTCGGCCATTGCATCCAGCGCGGGTGCTGCGGCGGCAAAGGCCGCCTCAGAGCCGGAGGCCATGATGCTCAGCTTGCCAAGCGCCGCTTTGGCCGCGCCGCCGGAAATCGGGGCATCAAGGTAATGCAGCCCCATGTCCGCACAGCGCGCGGCACAGCTTCGTGCGAAATCCGGGGCCACCGTGGCGCAGGCAATCACCACCGCATCTTTGCGCAGCTTGCTGGCCCAGCCATCGGGGCCAAACAGCACCGTTTCCGTCTGCGCCGCGTTCAGCACCACGATCACCAGAATATCCGTGACGGGCGCTGCCTCTGCCACCGAGGCTTTGCGCCCCCCTTCGGCCACCAGCCGCGCCATTGCATCGGGGTTGATATCAAAGCCAAACACAGCCTGCCCCGCCCGCAGCAACGCATTTGCCATGCCATAGCCCATGGACCCCAAGCCCACGATTGAAACCACCGTCTGTGCCATATAAATCTGCCCCCACCCTCTGCCGTGTCAGTTTATTGACCGCTGCCCGCAAGGCAATGCTTAAATCCTGTGGGGAAAGGCGCGCGGTGCCAAGCGTGTCATATCACGCGGGCCTTAACCAAGTTTTAACCAAACCCTGCGACATCATCATGGGATGAGAGTTCTGGTCCTGACCCTGTTTCTGGCCGCCTGTGGCGCGCAACCGACCCCGCAGATGTTCGGGGCGCAACGCTTTGATGCCACCCGCGATGGCCGTGCTTATACCGTGTTTCTCAAGGGAAATATGGCCGAGGTGATCCGCCTTGGCTATGCCACGCGGGGGGAGCATCAGGGCATTCGCGCCACGATGATCGAACTGGTGCCAGAACTGACAGGCTGCAAGATGGTCGCCAGCACTTGGCAAGGCGACAGTGGGGAAATGCGGGGCCGCGTGCGCTGCCCCAAAGGCTCAAGCTGACGGGCCTTTCCAAAGCAGCATATAGCTGGCATAGGCCCCCATCGCCGCCATGACCATGGCCCAGCCGTAGCTGCCCATCCACGCCTCGACCCCGGCCCAGATCAGTGGAAACAGCGACACCGCCCAGCGGGTTGCCGGGCGGCGGAAAAACGGGTCGTTCGGGTCAATCGGCGCCCGCATTCAGCGCCGACGATCGCGCCGTGCGCTCATCGGTTGGAAGGCCACGCCCACATGCGCGTCGCAATAGGGCTTGCCAGCAGCCGAAGGCAGGCCGCAGAACCAGAAATCTTCGGTCGCGGGGTCGCCGACGGGCCATTTGCAGGTTCGCTCTGTCAGCTCCATCAAGCTGATTTTCTTGGAGGTTTTCTCCACTTCGCGCACCGAGGCCAAAGCTTCGGGGCTGATCTCATTGGCAGAGGGCTGCGGCGGCAAGGGTTGCCCTGCCGGCACGATGGATTTGCGCAAGGGCAAAGGCGTGACGTTGTTGACCACCTGCGCCACCGTCGGGTTGACCGGGGCCGAAGGGCGCGCAGGCGCAGGCGTGGCTTTGGGTTCAGCGGCGCGGGCAGGTTCTGCCGGGCGGGAAGGGGCCTCGGCGCGGGGCGCGGCGGGGGCCGGGGTTTCGACCTCCGGCTCATCCTTGCCATTGCCACCGGTGGCCCGGTTCGACAACCCAAGCCGATGCACCTTGCCGATCACGGCGTTGCGGGTCACGCCACCCAATTCCTTGGCGATCTGGCTGGCGCTTTGGCCTTCCGCCCACATTTTCTTCAGCGTTTCAACACGCTCATCTGTCCAGGACATGCCGATCTCCGGTGTTGGGGGCGCGCCGACCAATGCCGCGGCGGCGGCGCTCTATCGCCCCAAATTAGCTGTGACTGCCTTAGATACAATCCCCAAGGCCCAGATACAAGGCATTGCGCCAAAATCTCTGGAGACGCGCGAAAATCCTGCTTTACTTTGAAATCGCTTCGCCCTACGCATTTGACCATGATCACCAAGGCCCGCCTTTTCCAGACGCCCCGACGCCGACGCTGACCCAAGCGCGCGACTGATCACCAATGCCCATTGGGCGCCCCCCCTTTTCCGACCCAATTCCCCAATTCACGTTGACTTGGCTGCCCGGCTTTGGCACGGCTATGCCATCCACAAAAGGACCATACGATGATCTCTTCCGTATTGCCGACCTATAATCGCGCGCCTTTGGCCTTTGAAAAAGGCGAAGGATCCTGGCTGACGACAACCGACGGGGAACGCTACCTCGATCTGGGGGCCGGCATTGCGGTCAACGCTTTGGGCCATGCCAACCCCGACCTCGTGGCGGCATTGACGGCACAGGCGGGGCAGCTTTGGCATGTGTCAAACCTCTATCAGATCCCGCAACAGCAACGGCTGGCGGACCTGCTGGTCGAACACAGCTTTGCCGACACCGTGTTTTTCACCAATTCCGGAACGGAAACCGCGGAACTCGCTATCAAGATGGTGCGCAAATACTGGTACGAAAAAGGCCAGCCAGAGCGGATCGAGATCGTAACCTTCGAAGGCGCCTTTCATGGCCGCTCCACCGGGGCTATCGCTGCCGCCGGGTCCGAGAAAATGACCAAAGGCTTCGGCCCCCTCATGCCCGGCTTCAAAACCCTGCCCTTCGGCGATCATGACGCGCTGCGCGCCGCAATCACCAACAAGACCGCCGCCGTGATGGTAGAGCCGATCCAAGGCGAAGGCGGCATCCGCGTGCTGCCCGATGCCTGCCTGAAAGGCCTGCGCGACCTTTGTGACGAAACCGGCGCGCTGATGATCCTGGATGAGGTGCAATGCGGCGTTGGCCGGTCTGGCAAGCTGTTTGCGCATGAATGGGCAGGCATCACCCCCGATATCATGATGGTCGCCAAAGGCATCGGCGGCGGCTTTCCCTTGGGCGCTCTGCTTGCCACCGAAAACGCGGCATCCGGCATGGTCGCGGGCACCCATGGCTCCACCTATGGTGGCAACCCCTTGGGCTGCGCCGTGGGGGCCAAGGTGATGGAACTCGTCTCTGACCCGGCTTTCCTGGCCGAGGTGAACCGCAAATCCGCCCTGTTCCGCCAAGGTCTCGAAGGCCTCGTTGCCACGCACCCACAGGTGTTCGAGGCTGTGCGCGGCACCGGCCTGATCCTTGGCCTGAAATGCAAGGCCCCCAATACCGATGTGGTCAAGGCCAATTACGCCCAACACCTGCTCACCGTGCCTGCCGCCGATAACGTCATCCGCCTGTTGCCTGCGTTGAACATCCCGGATGCCGATATCACCGAGGCCCTTGCCCGCCTCGACAAAGCCGCAACCGCACTGGAGGCCTCTGCCTCCTGACCCCTTTCTTTTCGGCCCAAATATCCCGGGGGGTCCGGGGGGCTGGCCCCCCGGCGCTCCTCCAGAAAGCAAAACGATGAACCATTTTCTTGATATCCACACCACCGATGCCGCCGCTCTGCGGGTCATGATCGACAGCGCCCATGCGATGAAAACCGCCCGCAACGGCCGCCCCAAGGGCACGCCCGATGATGACCAGCCGCTGGCCGGCCATATGGTCGCGCTGATCTTTGAAAAACCCTCCACCCGGACCCGCGTGTCCTTCGATGTCGGCGTGCGCCAGCTTGGCGGGCAAACCATGGTTCTGTCGGGCAAGGAAATGCAGCTTGGTCATGGCGAAACCATCGCCGACACCGCCCGCGTCTTGTCGCGCTATGTCGACCTGATCATGATCCGCACCTTTGAGGAGGCCACCCTGCAAGAGATGGCCGAACATGCGACCGTGCCGGTGATCAACGGGCTGACCAACCGCACCCACCCTTGCCAGATCATGGCCGATGTCATGACCTATGAGGAACATCGCGGCCCCATCGCGGGCAAAAAGGTGGTCTGGTGCGGCGATGGCAACAATGTCGCCGCCAGCTTTCTGCATGCCGCCGGGCAATTCGGCTTTGATTTCACCTTCACCGGCCCGCCCACGCTGGACCCAGAGGCCGAATGGCTGAATTTCGCCCGCGACAAAGGCGTCGCCGTCACGGTAGAGCGGGACCCGGCCAAAGCCGTTGAAGGGGCCGATCTGGTGGTCACCGATACTTGGGTGTCCATGCATGACCCGGAATCCGCCAAGGAACGCCGCCACAACCAGTTGCGCGGCTATCAGGTGAATGAGGCGCTGATGGCGCGGGCCAAGCCCGATGCCTTGTTCATGCATTGCCTGCCCGCCCACCGCAATGATGAGGCGACAAGTGCGGTGATGGATGGCCCTCATTCCGTGATCTTTGACGAGGCGGAAAACCGGCTGCACGCGCAAAAAGCGGTGATGCGCTGGTGCCTTGGCGTCTAGGCCATGACCACCGCGCTGCTGGTCATTGATTGCCAGATGGAATTTGCCCGCCGCACCGCGGCGGGCCTGCCGCGGTCCAACCCGCAGGCAGAGGCGCGGATTGCCGAAACGCTGGCCCTGTTCCGGGCCAGGGATTTGCCCGTGGTCCATATCCATCACGATGATCCTAACCCGAAATCAGGCTTTCGGTTGGGCACGCCGGGCGGGGCGGTAATGCCCTGCGCCGCGCCCCTGCCGGGGGAGGCCTGCTTTGTCAAACATGGCTCTTCTGCCTTTGTTGGCACCGGGCTGGAGGCGCATCTGCGCGATCAGGGCATCATGCGCATAGTCTTTATCGGGGCGGCAATAAATTACTGCGTTTCCAGTAGTTTACGCATGGCCGCGAATTTGGGTTTTGACGTGCTTTTGCCACAAGATGCCGTCTTTGGCTTTGGTATCACCGGCCCCGATGGCGTGGCACATAGCCCCGAAACCGTGTTGTCGGTGACACTTGGCACCCTTGCCGATTTTGCGGGCATCACCTCTTCCGAAAACCTGCCCACCCAGTTGTGACAGCGCCGCGCATTGTTTCCAGAGCGCAATCAATCAGGCCAGCACTGCGCGATTGTTGCGGATTGCGGCGAATTTGCGGCTCGGATTGTTTCCAATTTCTTATAAATGCCGCAGATCATGCCCGAATTGGCCACAGTGCCCGCCCATATTGCCCAAAGGAAAACGCATCATAGGGCAGAGCCAGAATGGCTGCGATCAACACAGGTTTGGGTGGCCCGCAGGGCGTCGGAGAGGGTAGCTTTCGCGGCACGCCGCTGACGGCAGGCAATTATGACGATGGGTCCATTCTGGTGAATATCACCTCGGTGTTTGGGCCTTCGGGCATCAACTACTTTGGCACCAATTACACCAGCATCTATATCAACACTAATGGCCTGATCACCTTTAATGGCCCGGTGACAGCCTATACCCCATCGCCGCTGGCCAACCTGTCTTATCCTGCAATTGCGGTGTTCTGGTCGGATGTCGATATTCGCGCCGGGACCGCGACGGGCACCAATAATATCTATTGGGATCTGGACCCGGCCAGCAAACGGGTCACAATCACTTGGCTTGGGGTGCGGGCCTACAACGGCTCTGCCGGGACCAACACGTTTCAATTGGTGTTGGAGCATACTCAAAACGGCAATTTCGAAATTGATTTCATCTATCAGCAGGTCCAGTGGACCAATGGCTATACGGGCGTGGCCCAAACCGGCATGACCAATGGCGGCGCGATTGATTATATTATCCCCGGGTCGGGCAATGCGGCGGCTATTTCCAACTATCCGAACGCGGTTCTGGATGCGAATGATCCCAATGGGGTGTGGTCAACGCGGTTCCTGAACGGCAATCCGGTGTGCTTTGTCGCGGGCACGTTGATCCAGACGCCGCTTGGCCCCCGCGCGGTCGAAACCCTGCAAGCCGGCGATCTGGTGGAAACACTGGACGCGGGCGCGCAGCCCTTGCTCTGGGTCGGCGGTGGCAGCGTCATCGCGCAGGACGAGGCTTTGCCGGTCTGCATTTCCGCAGGTGTTCTGGACAATGACCGCGATCTTTGGTTGTCGGGCCAGCATTTGGTGATGCTGTCGGGGGCAGATTGCGAATTGCTGTTCGGCGAGGCAGAGGTTCTGGTGGCGGCCAAACATCTGCTGTCGTTGCCCGGCGTGTTCCGGGCGGTTGGGACTGGCAAGGTCAGCTATCATCATTTGCTGTTGCAGCAGCATCATCTGGTCATTGCCGAAGGCACGGCGGCGGAAACGCTTTACCCCGGCCCGCAGGTGTTTGAGGCATTGCCTGCGCGGTCACTGACAGCGCTGGAACAGGTGCTGTTTGCACAGGAATTCACACAAAGCCGCCCAAATCCTGCGGCCCGCAGGGTGTTGCTGGCCCATGAGGCGCGGGTTCTGCTGCGCCGCAGGGTGGAGCGGGCCTATCTTCAGCGTCCGGCTTTTGAGGTCCCGACGACGCCACGCCATAGCTGCGCCGCGTGATCCGGGGGCTTTGGGGTTAGGTGCCGCGCGGTTTGGCGCGCAGGGTCGGGTCCGCCTCGCGCGGGTCTTCGGGCCATGGGTGCCGGGGGTAGCGCCCGCGCATATCCTTGCGGACATCGGCATAGGAATTCGTCCAGAACCCCGGCAGATCCATCGTCACTTGCACCGGTTTGCCGCCGGGTGACAGCAGCGTGATGCGCAGCGGCAAGGCCTTTGGCCCCACGGTCGGATGGGTGGTGACGCCAAAGAGTTCTTGCAGGCGCAGCTCAATCCCCGGTGCCTCGCCATCGTAGTCAATCGGGATGCGGCGATCCAGCGGTGTGGTGAAATGGCTGGGCGTCAGCCGGTCCAAGAGTTGCAGCGCGTCCCAGCCCAGAAACGCGCGCAACGGGTCTGTCAGATCTAGGCTGCGCAACTGGCTTTCGGTTTTCGCCTTTGTCAGATAGGGCAGCAACCAATCCGGGTCTGCCAGCAGCGCTGCATCCGACAGGTCGGGCAGGTCCGAGCCATCGGCGCGGCACAGGTCCACCCGCGCGCGCAGGCGTTTGGCGGCAGGCGTCCACGGCAGGCCAATCGCGCGCAAACCGTCAAAGGCGGCGCGGGCCATCGCCTCGGCTGGGGCTTCGGGCCACAAGCGGTCATCCAGCACCAAAGCCCCGAAACATTCCTGCCGGCGGGCGATGATCTTACCGTCGCGGCGCGACCATTCGCACAGGTCCACCCAAGCGATCTGATCGGCATAAAGTGCGCGCAATTCGGAGTCGTGCAGGGCGGCGGCTTGACGAATTTTCGCCTCGCGGGTGTCGCCATCCAGATCGGTGGCGACGATCAGACGGTGACCTGCCAGCGGTGTGCCGTCCTCCATCACGGCCCCTTTGCCGCCTGACAGGATATAGCGGGGCGCGTCGCCTTTGCGGCGCAGGCCGATGCGGTCGGGATAGGCCAGCGCGGCAAGCTGGCCGGGGCTTAGGTCGCTTGGCGTTTCGCTGCGTTTCAGGCGTTTTGCCTCAACCTTGATGCGGTCGATCACGCCGCGATCGGCGGTATAGGGGTGGTTATCCTCAAAACTGCGGGGGTTGGCGATGGCGGCAAGGCGCAGGGCCAAATCAGGGGGCGCGCCGCGCACAGGGTCGCGTTCGGCCAGCAAAGCCGCCAGCGTGGCGGCATCGGGGCCAGCGCCTGCGGTTTGCAGCATATGGCCAAGGCGCGGGTGCAGGGGCAGGGCCGCCAGCGCGCGGCCATGATCGGTGATGCGCCCGCCTTTCAGCGCGCCAAGGGCTGTCAGCAGCGCCTGCGCCTCGGCCATCACACCCGGATTGGGCGGCGTCAGAAAGGCCAGCCCTTCGGCGCTGCCCCAAAGCGCCAGTTCCAGCGCCAGCGGGGTCAGGTCTGCGGCCTCGATCTCTGCGGGGGGGAAGGGGGCGAGGCCGCCTTCCTCGCCCTTCGTCCACAGCCGGTAGCAGGTGCCCGGCGCCACCCGGCCCGCGCGGCCCCGGCGCTGTTCAGCCTCTGCCTTGGTCACGCGTTCGGTGACAAGGCGCGACATGCCGGAATTGGGGTCAAACCGCGCGCGGCGGGACCGGCCTGCATCCACCACCACGCGGATATCGGGCAGCGTCAGCGAGGTTTCAGCGATGGCGGTGGCCAGCACGATCTTGCGGCCCGTGGCTTGCGGGGCAAGGGCGGCACGCTGGTCGGTAAAAGACATGTTGCCAAACAGGGGGCGGACCACGCAGCCTTCGGGCAAGCGGCCTTTCAGCGCGGCCTCTACCCGGCGGATTTCACCTTCGCCGGGCAGAAAGGCCAACAGCCCGCCTTCGGGGCACTCTTCCAGCGCTTGGCAGATCAGGGCGGCGACTTCGGTTTCCAGACGTGCGCGCGGGGGCAGGGGGCGGGGCAGCCAGCGAGTTTCCACCGGAAACGCCCGCCCTTCAGAGGTGATCAGCGGCGCATCCCCCATCAGGGCAGCCACGGGGGCTGCATCCAGCGTGGCGGACATGACCAGCAGCACCAAATCCTCGCGCAGGGCGCCGCGCAGTTCCAACGCCAGTGCGAGCCCCAGATCGGCGTTCTGGCTGCGTTCGTGGAATTCGTCAAAGATCAGCGCGCCGATGCCATCAAGGCCGGGATCAGATTGGATCATCCGGGTCAGGATGCCTTCTGTCACCACCTCGATGCGGGTGGCGGGGCCGATCTTGGCCTCTCCGCGCACGCGGTAGCCGACGGTTTGGCCCACCGCTTCGCCCAGCGTTTCGGCCATGCGTTCCGCCGAGGACCGGGCGGCGAGGCGGCGGGGTTCCAGCATCAGGATGCGGCCCTTGCACAGCCCCGTCGCCAGCATCGCCAAAGGCACGCGGGTGGTTTTACCCGCACCGGGGGGCGCTTGCAGCACGGCCATGCCGCGCGCCCGCAGCGCGTCGATCATCCGTGGCAGCGCCTCGTCAATGGGAAGGGGTTGGACCGTTTGATTCACGGCACCGTTATCGGCGTTTCATCGCGGCTTTGCCATAGATGGAATCCATCGCAACCTCTGTCACCCGCATCCGTCCATCGCCTGCGGGCCTGTAGGTCAGGGTAAAGGGGAAGGTGGTGCGTTCGGCCATTTCCGCAGGTTTGAAGCCTGCGATGCGGCGGTATTGGCCGGTGCAGACCACGGCATCCCCTTGCTTTTTCGGGTTGGAAATCGCGATGGAGCTGACATAGCGGCCATCATACATTTTCAGGCTGACCTTGCATTCCTGCCCCGCATCGACATCGCGCAGAACGGCGTAAAGCGCGGTCAGCGTATCCACCGTGCCACCTTGGGTAGCGGGGTTCACATCCTTGTCGCGACCTTCGCGCGGGGGGGTGTATTGCACCGCGCTGGGCACGCCCTTCGAATAAGTCATCTTGCTGGTGGATTTGGTTTTGCCGTTATCCGCCTGTTCGACATAGCTGAACGGGGTGTAGCGCGTGCCAGACACGGCCCCCTTTGCGGTGGCGTTATAGCTGATCTTGCGGAACATCGCCGCGATGCCCGCACTTTTCAGCAGGCCCGAGACGGCATAGCGGTTGCCCTCTTGCACGCCGGAAAAGGCAAGCGAGGCGGCGCTGATGCCACGGATCACCACGTCAAAGGTGGCCTTGTCCTCGATCCGTTCCGCAAGGGCGGTCGTGGGCAGGGCGGCAGCGCAGGCAAGGGCGACAATGGTCGCGCGCAGGGGTTTCAGCATGTGAACCTCGTTTCTTTCGGGGCTTTTTTCCCGTTCCCTCTGGCATATAGGCAGTAAGACGGGCAAAAAACCCCAAAGCGAGGGGGGAATGATGACAAAGCTGTCACCTTGCCCCCAAAACAAGCGAAACCTTGCCGGAGCCGCAGAATGGATGTTTCAGAAATTGCAGAAAAGGTCGCGGCAGGCGACAGGCGGGCGCTGGCGCGGGGGATTACCTTGGTGGAATCGGCGCGACCCGATCACCGGGCGCAGGCGCTGGATCTGGCCGATCGGCTGCGCGGGACCGGGCGGCAGGCGCTGCGCATCGGGCTGTCGGGCACGCCGGGGGTAGGCAAATCCACCTTCATCGAAAGCTTTGGGCTGATGCTGGTTGCGCAAGGCTTGCGCGTGGCGGTGCTGGCGGTGGACCCTTCCTCGGCGCGGTCGGGCGGGTCCATTCTGGGCGACAAGACCCGGATGGAGCGGTTGAGCCGCGCGCCGCAAGCCTTTATCCGCCCTTCGCCAAGCCAGACGCATCTGGGCGGCGTGGCACGGCGCACGCGCGAAGCGGTGGCGCTATGCGAGGCGGCGGGCTTTGACGTGGTGATGATTGAAACGGTGGGCGTTGGGCAATCGGAAACCGTGGTCGCGCAATTGTCGGATCTGTTCATCCTGCTGCTGGCCCCGGCGGGTGGGGATGAATTGCAAGGCGTCAAGCGCGGGATCATGGAGATGGCCGATCTGATCCTTGTCAACAAGGCGGATGGCGATCTGAAGCCTGCCGCGCTGCGCACCTGCGCCGATTATTCCGGTGCGCTGCGCCTGCTGCGCCGTCGCCCGCAAGACCCGGAGGGTTTTCCCAAGGCGATGACCGTCTCGGCACTGGAGGAGGCCGGCTTGGCAAAGGCCTGGGAAGAGATGCAAAGCCTGACGAACTGGCGGCAGGCCAACGGCCATTGGGAGGCCGCCCGCGCCGCACAGGCCCGCCATTGGTTTGAAGAGGAGGTGCGCCAAGGGCTTTTGGCCGCACTGACAGCAAACCCCGACATTCGCGCCACCATGCGCCGTGCCGGGGATGCTGTGGCGCAAGGGGATATGACCCCTGACAGCGCCGCCGCCGAAGTTCTGGCCACGTTGGCCAAGCGGCGCTGAGGCGCAAAAGCGTTGCGCCCCTGTGCAGGGCTGCGCACGGTCGTCTTAAGCTGAATTAACCCCACCGCGCTAATTCTGGCCCTTGTCACGGCGGGCCCCGACTGGGTTTGCCTTGGAAAATGCGCACAAACGTGAGGGTTTATCAATGAACAAGGCGATTACCGACGGGCTGGTGCTGATGCCCCCCCCGTTTTCAGCAGGGCTTAATCTGTGGTCGCGTGAGGACGGCAGGCCCGGATCGGGCAGCTATGCCGGGCAATCAAATGCTGCTTATGTTCCGGCGGATCAGGATTTTGGCGGCTGTCTGGAATTGCAAAAGACCGCCAGCACGCAACGGCTGCGCTCCTATATCGAAACGCCGATTATTCCGGGTTTGTATCTGCGTGTCACTGCCCGCGTGAAAGCGGTTGCGGGTAACTTGCCAAGTGTTCGGATCGCGGCTTGGGCCGGGGCGTCCAACAACAGCAATGTCACCAGTGTGCCGCAAACCGGGCCTTCTGTGGCGCTGACCACTTATGGCGAGGTGGTCACGGTTTCGGCCATTATTGCCACGGGCAACCGCTCTGGCGTGGATATGGCCTGGGGGGCGACCCCGGTTTTCGGCCATTTCGGCCTTGATCTGACTGGCCCGACCGGGGGCGTGGTGCGGATTGATGATATCGAGATCGAAGACATCACCTCGGCCTTTCTGCGCGATTTGATGGATTGGGTGGATGTGCGCGACTTTGGCGCGCGGGGCGATGGCGTGACCGATGACGCCGCCGCCTTTGACGCCGCCGATACCTATGCCCGCAACAATCAAGTGTCGGTTCTGGTGTCCAAGGGCACCTATTTCCTGAACACCAACGTCACCTTTACCAGCAAGGTCCGCTTTGAAGGCACCGTTTCGATGCCGTCGCAGTTTCGCCTGTCCTGCACCCGCGACTACAATATGGACACTTACGAGGCCGCCTTTGGCGATGAGGAAGAAGGCTTCCGGCGCGGGCTTCAGGTGTTGTTCCATTTTACCGATCATACGGTATTTGACCTGAGCGGTCGTCGCGTCCTGCTCAAAAGCCCGGTGGATGTGGCCGCTGTGTCTGGTTTGAACACGCTGGTGCAGCGCCGTGTGCTGGCAAATGGGATGCTGGAGGCGGGTAACAGCACCGCCTGGAACGATGTGACCACGACTTCGGTGGCCACTTACACCCCGACGAGCAACGCTGTCCGTCTGACCGGGGTTGCCAATGTGGCAAATATTCCTGTCGGGTCACGGGTGACAGGCACCGGTGTCGGGCGTGAGGTCTATGTCGCGTCAAAAGACGTGGGTGCTGGCACGATCGAGTTGAGCCGACCGCTTTGGGGTGCTGCTGGCACGCGCACCTATACCTTCACCCGCTATCAATACCTGTTGGATTTCAGCAATTGGGCCAACCTTGGCCGGTTTGAGATGCGGGATATTGAATTCCAGTGCAACGGCCGTTGCAGCGCGGTGATGCTGCCCTCTGCCGGGATCGGGACGATCATTTCGGATTGCACATTCAACAAACCAAAAGACCGGGGCATCACCTCGATCAAAGAGGGGTGTCAGGGTTTGCATGTCGATCAGTGCCAGTTCCTGTCAAACGAACAACCGCTGCGGGTGCAGGACCGCACGACCATCGCGATGAACGTCAATTCCAACGACCCCAAAATCCGCAACAACCGGATTGTCCGCTTTGCCCATTTCGCAATCTTGGGCGGGTCGGGCAATATGATCATCGGCAATCACTTCTTTCAGGGCGACGATCAGACCGCAGGGGTGCGCCGCGCCGGAATTGTCTTTACCTCGACCAATGTAAAGACGCTGATTACCGGGAATTACGTCGACAATTGCTATATCGAATGGGGCAATGAGCATGACAGCGCGCCGGAGTTCAATTCCGAGTTCTCCTTTGGTGGGCTGACGATCACGGGCAATATCTTTACCTGCACCGATTCCGCCCCATCGCTGAGCTTTATCGTGGTTACACCCTATGGGCCTGGCCATTTCATCAACGGTTTCTCGATGAGCGATAACGCGTTCCGCACGGTGAACAACAATATCGACCGGGTGGATGCCGTCGATACAACACATGCCACGCTGGATTATTCCCGGTTCCGCAATGTGATCATCGAGGCGAATACCTATAATGGTGTCAACCAGATCACGCAAAGCCCGGTGACGATTCAGCATGACCAGAACACCGAAGCCTCTATCTGGTTGGTGGATACGGCCGGGTTCCTGCCCTTTGGTTCGCGGGCGCGGAATGTGATGGGGCTGGTCAAGGAAAACGCGGTGCGCAATGCGTCCAACGTTATCGACTACACCATGCCCTATTGCGAAACTGAACGCGGCACCGATGGCCGGATGATCCAGTTGCGCTGGCAGCAGGCGGTGCGGGGGCGGGTGCAGGCGACCATCCGCTGTGATAACCCGAACTGAGGCGGGGCGTCAGACCAAAGGGAAAGGCGGGTTTTGGCCCGCCTTTTTTCATGGGTTGCGCAGATCGTCGGTGGTGAAACGGCTGGCCTTGCCAAACCCGGCATTGAGCAGCGCATCAACTGGGTGCAGCCGCACAAAGGCGAAATCGGCAAAATCGACATAAAGCTTGGCTTTGGGGTGCCGCGCCAACCAGATCTCTCGCAAAACGGGGCGTTCGTCTGGCGCTGTGACCATGGCTTTTGCGCGCAGCATCAGGCGCGGATGGGTCAGCGGGTCGCCTTTTGGCCCCGGCTCGCCCAGCAGCAGCGCGCAGGGCGGATGCGCCTGCAACCCGGCCAGATGCGGGGCCAGTGCCGATATCAGCGTCAGCGGCACCCCCGCCGCATCCAGCCCAAAGGCGATACGGCTGATCGCGGGCAAACCATCCGCCCCGATGTAAGACAGCGCCGCATGCCGTAGGTGCAACAGCGATTGCGCCAGCGTTTTGGCCTCGGCGTTCGGTGGCGGTGTTGGGTCGATGGGCGGCGGCATGGCGGCTTTCGCGTTTGAGCGCTTGACAGCGCGCGGGGGCGTGGGGCTGGATATGGCAACTGGAATACAGGCCGATGATGCCCAAAACAACACTTTCCGCCCCGCCCGAATTTTTGCCCAAACTCATTTCCGTATTGCGAGAAGGCTACGGCCTGCGCGACCTGCGCGCCGATGCTTTGGCGGGGCTGACGGTGGCCATCGTGGCGCTGCCCTTGTCGATGGCGATTGCGATTGCCAGCGGGGTCGGGCCAGAGCGCGGGCTTTATACCGCGATTGTCGGCGGCTTTCTGGTGTCGGCGCTGGGCGGATCGCGGTTTCAGATCGGCGGGCCTGCCGGGGCGTTCATCGTGTTGGTTTCGGCCTGCGTGGCGGCGACAGGGCTGGAGGGGTTGTTGCTGGCAACCTTCCTGTCCGGCTTTTTGCTGATGGGTGCGGGGGCGTTGCGGCTGGGCAGTTACATCCGCTTTATCCCTTACCCCGTCACCGTTGGCTTTACCGCAGGCATTGCGGTGATCATCTTTGCGAGCCAGTTGCGCGACCTGTGGGGTTTGCAGCTTTCCGGCCCCGAACCGGGGGAATTGCTGGAAAAGCTGCCGGTGCTGTGGGCGGCGCGTGACAGCGTTTCGCTGGCGGCCTGCGCCGTTTCCGCCGCGACCATCGCCATTATTCTGGCGGTCAAGCGATGGTTGCCGAACTGGCCCGGCATGTTGCTGGCGGTGGTGGCAACTTCGGCGCTGGTCGCAGCCTTGGGCGCGGGGGTGGAGACGATTGGCACCCGTTTCGGCGCGCTGCCATCCACCTTGCCTGCACCTGCCTTGCCAGTGATTTCGGCAGATGCCTTGTGGCAAGCGCTGCCTTGGGCGGCCAGTTTCACCTTGCTGGGCGCCATTGAATCGCTGCTGTCGGCGGTGGTTGCGGATGGGATGACCGGGCGGCACCATCGGTCCAACGCGGAACTGGTGGCGCAAGGGGTGGCCAATATCGGCTCTGCGCTGTTTGGCGGGTTTTGTGTCACGGGCACGATTGCCCGCACCGCGACCAATGTGCGCGCAGGCTCTCATGGGCCGGTGTCGGGGATGCTGCACGCGCTGTTCGTGCTGGGTTTCATGCTGCTGGCCGCACCGCTGGCCGCCTTTATCCCGCTGGCAACCCTGGCCGGGGTTTTGGTGGTGGTGGCATGGAACATGGCCGAAAAAGAAGAGCTTTGGGCCCTGATCCGCGCCAACCGATCCGATGCGATGGTGGTGATCGTCACCTTCCTGCTGGTGATTTTCCGCGATCTGACCACGGGGATCGTGGTGGGGGTGGCGCTGGGCGGTGCTGTCTTTATCCGCCGCATGGCCGAGGCCGCAGGCATCGAGCGGCACGAACCCACCCTGCGCTATGACCCCGCCGAGGCCAGCGCGACCGACCTTGCCATCTGCCATTTGCGCGGCCCGTATTTCTTTGGCGCGGCGGCGCGGCTCGGCTCGGTGCTGGACAGGATTGCCGACACACCCAAGGGCTTTGCCGTCGATTTCACCGATGTGCCTTTCATCGACAGTTCCGGCGCGCGCGCGTTTGAACTGTTGGCCCGTAAAACAGCGCGAAAAGGGGGGCGGCTGTTTTTCACCGCCGTAAACCCCGAGGTGCGCAAGCTGCTGGAAAGCCATGGATTGCGCGCGCCCCATGTCAGCTACCGGCCCGATATCGCCGCGGTCGAGGCCGAGATTCTGGGCAGCGCCCCTGCCGAATCACATGGCTGAACAATGCATCGAATCGCGGGTCTTGCCGTGCAACCCGCAAGCCCGCCTTGCGGCATCACGTAGCGTCAAACCCGTGGCTTTGGAGGCGTTCGGCGAAAACCTGCCTAAATCCTCACCGGTTTGTGAACAGCTATCAGCTTGAAAAACAATGCCAAAAATTTGTCACAATTTTCAGGATTTACAAAAATTCTGCCGTATCAGTAAATAAATTTACAGAAAAATCATTGAATCAAAAAGAGTTACGCAAAAATTGACCAATGGGGTATAGTGGCCTTAAGGGAGGGGTGACTGCTGCAAGCCGCAGTGGTTCACCCAAGGGCAAGCTGCTTTGCCCGCAATGAGGAGGAACAGTCATGTCGCAACCCGTTCAGGCCGGTTCGGTCTATCCCGCTTCTGATGATTTCATCGCCAACGCCCATGTGGATGCCGCTGGCTATGAGGCGATGTATGCCGCCTCCGTAGCTGATCCTGCCGCCTTCTGGGCCGAGCAGGGCAAGCGCATCGACTGGATCAAGCCGTTCACCAAAGTAAAAGACACCAATTTCACGCTGGGTAAGGTGTCGATCAAGTGGTTTGAGGATGGCCAGTTGAACGTGTCCGCCAATTGCGTTGACCGTCACATGACCACCCGCGCCAACCAGACGGCGATCATCTGGGAGCCGGATCACCCCGATACCCCCGCCCAGCACATCACCTATTCCCAGCTTTTGGAAAACACCTGCCGCATGGCCAATGTGCTGAAGGCGCAGGGCGTGACCAAGGGCGACCGCGTGGTGATCTATCTGCCGATGATCCCCGAAGCTGCCTATGCCATGCTGGCCTGTGCGCGCATCGGCGCCATCCACTCCATCGTTTTCGCGGGCTTCTCGCCCGATGCGCTTGCCAACCGGATCAACGATTCCGAGGCGAAAGTGGTCATCACCGCCGATTTCGCGCCCCGTGGCGGCCGCAAGACCGCACTGAAATCCAACACCGATGCGGCCTTGCTGCATTGCGATGACCGGGTGAAATGCCTTGTTGTCAAACATACCGGCGATCAGACCACTTGGGTCGATGGCCGCGATATCGACGTGAAGGCCGAAATGGCGGCCGCAGCACCCTATTGCTCTTATGTGGAAATGAACGCCGAAGACCCGCTGTTCATCCTCTATACCTCCGGCTCCACCGGGAAACCGAAGGGGGTTGTGCATACCTCGGGCGGCTATCTGGTTTACGCCTCGATGACGCATCAGATGACCTTTGATTACCATGACGGCGATGTGTTCTGGTGCACCGCCGATGTGGGCTGGGTCACGGGCCACAGCTATATCATCTATGGCCCGCTGGCCAATGGCGCGACCACGATCATGTTCGAAGGTGTGCCGACCTACCCGGATGCAGGCCGTTTCTGGGAAGTTTGCGCCAAGCACAAGGTCAACCAATTCTACACCGCCCCCACCGCCATTCGCGCGCTGATGGGGCAGGGGCCGGAATGGGTTGAAAAGCACGATCTTTCCAGCCTCAAGGTTCTGGGTTCGGTCGGCGAGCCGATCAACCCCGAAGCGTGGAACTGGTATAATACCCATGTGGGCAAGGGCAAATGCCCGATCGTCGATACGTTCTGGCAAACCGAAACCGGTGGCCACCTGATCACCCCGCTGCCGGGTGCCATTGCGCAAAAGCCGGGCTCGGCCACCAAGCCTTTCTTTGGTGTGAAGCCGATCGTGCTGGACCCAGCGAATGCCGCAGTGCAAACGGAAACCGCTGCCGAAGGGGTGCTGTGCATCGCCGATAGCTGGCCGGGGCAGATGCGCACGCTTTGGGGCGATCATGCCCGGTTCGAGGAGGCGTATTTCGCGCAATATCCGGGCTATTACTTCACCGGCGATGGCTGCCGCCGTGATGCCGATGGCTATTACTGGATCACCGGTCGCGTCGATGACGTGATCAATGTGTCCGGTCACCGCATGGGCACCGCCGAAGTGGAAAGCGCATTGGTGGCCCATTCCATGGTCGCCGAGGCCGCCGTGGTTGGCTACCCGCATGAGATCAAGGGTCAGGGCATCTATGCCTATGTCACCTTGATGAACGATGTGGAGCCGACGGACGATCTGCGCAAGGAACTGGTGAAATGGGTCCGCACCGAGATTGGCCCGATTGCCAGCCCCGATCTGATCCAATGGGCGCCGGGCCTGCCGAAAACCCGTTCGGGCAAGATCATGCGCCGCATCCTGCGCAAGATCGCCGAGAATGATTACGGCAGCCTTGGCGATACGTCGACGCTGGCCGATCCGTCGGTGGTCGATGACCTGATCAACAACCGCATGAACCGGGGCTAAGATGGCTGACGTCACAACCACCCCAGCCGTGTTCATCCTGCTTGGCCCCCCCGGGGCCGGCAAAGGCACCCAAGCCCGGATGCTGGAGGAGACATTCGGCCTGGTGCAATTGTCCACGGGCGATCTGCTGCGCGCAGCCGTGGCCGCAGGCACCGAGGCGGGCAAGCAGGCCAAGGCGGTGATGGAAGCCGGTGGCCTTGTGTCGGATGAAATCGTGCTGGCGATCCTGAAGGATCGCATGGCCGACCCCGACACCAAGCGCGGCGTTATTCTGGATGGTTTTCCCCGCACCGCGGGGCAGGCCGAGGCACTGGACGGGCTGCTTGCCAGCACCGGCCAGCGTGTGAATTCGGTGATCTCGATGGAAGTCGAGGATGCACCGATGATTGCCCGCGTTGCGGGCCGCTATACCTGCGCTGCTTGCGGTGAGGGGTATCATGACGCGTTCAAACAGCCCGCCACGGCGGGTGTTTGTGACAAATGCGGCGGTGCGGATTTCAAACGCCGCGCCGACGACAATGCCGAAACGGCGGGGGCGCGGTTGACCGCGTATCACGCCCAGACGGCACCGCTGATCGCCTATTACAAAGGGCGCGGCGTTCTGGAAACCGTGGATGCGATGGCAGATATCGCATCGGTCGCCGGGGCAATGCAGGCCTGCGTAAAACAGGTATTGGCATAAAAGGGAGGGCCGCTTTTCCATGCTGGGAAGGCGGTCGAGGGAACAAAAAAGGGAGTTACGCAAATGGCGGACAAATCTTCGTCCAACGCCTATTGGAGCGCGAATATCCGGATCATCATGATGTGCATGGTCATCTGGTTCGTCGCCTCTTTCGGCTTCGGCATTCTACTTCGGCCCATGCTGTCGGGCATCGCTGTCGGGGGCACTGACCTTGGCTTTTGGTTTGCGCAGCAAGGGTCAATCCTTGTCTTTCTCGCGCTGATTTTCTTCTACGCCTGGAGAATGAACAAGCTCGACGCCGAACACGGCGTGGAAGAATAAGGGACGGAACAGATGGATCAATTTACCCTTAACATGCTCTTTGTAGGCGGGTCTTTCGCGCTCTACATCGGGATCGCCATTTGGGCACGTGCCGGCTCTACCGCTGAATTCTATGCGGCGGGCCAAGGCGTTCACCCCATCCTGAACGGGATGGCAACGGCGGCTGACTGGATGTCGGCGGCTTCCTTCATCTCGATGGCTGGCCTGATCGCCGCTGTCGGCTATGGCAACTCGTCCTTCCTGATGGGCTGGACCGGTGGCTATGTGTTGCTGGCCCTGCTGCTTGCGCCTTACCTGCGCAAATTCGGCAAGTTCACCGTGCCGCAATTCATTGGTGATCGCTTCTACAGCCAAAAAGCCCGCATGGTGGCCGTTGTCTCGCTGATCGTGATCTCGACAACATACGTTATCGGTCAGATGACCGGCGCTGGCGTTGCCTTCTCGCGCTTTCTGGAAGTGGAAAGCGACACCGGCCTTTATATCGCTTCGGCCATCGTGTTCGTTTACGCGGTTCTGGGCGGCATGAAGGGCATCACCTACACGCAGGTTGCACAGTATTGCGTGCTGATCATCGCCTATACCATTCCGGCGATCTTCATCTCGCTGCAACTGACCGGGAACCCGATTCCGGGTCTGGGCCTGTTCTCTACCCATATCGAATCCGGTATGCCGCTGCTGGCGAAACTGGATCAGGTTGTGAACGAATTGGGCTTTGCCCAATACACCACGCTGAACACCTCTATGTTCAACATGTTCCTGTTCACCCTGTCGCTGATGATCGGCACCGCGGGTCTGCCGCACGTCATCATCCGCTTCTTCACCGTGCCGAAGGTTTCGGACGCACGTTGGTCGGCTGGTTGGGCGCTGGTTTTCATCGCTTTGCTGTATCTCTCGGCTCCGGCTGTGGGTGCAATGGCGCGCTTGAACATCATCGACACCCTCTACCCGCAGGGCACCCAGTCTGAGGCCGTTCTGTATGAAGAGCGCCCGCAGTGGATGCGTAACTGGGAAGTCACCGGTCTGTTGAAGTTCGAAGACAAGAACGGCGACGGCCGTATCCAGTTCTACAACGACAAGAACGACGGCTTCACCGCAACCGCCACCGAGCGCGGCTGGGCTGGCAACGAATTCACCTATAACAACGACATCCTGGTTCTGGCGAACCCGGAAATCGCACAGCTTCCGGGTTGGGTGATTGCGTTGATCGCGGCAGGCGGCCTTGCGGCAGCTTTGTCCACGGCAGCGGGTCTGTTGTTGGCGATTTCTTCGGCCATCAGCCATGACTTGATCAAGTCCTACCTGAACCCGAACATCTCGGAAAAAGGCGAATTGCTTGCAGCGCGTATTTCGATGGCTGGGGCGATTGGTGTTGCAACCTGGTTGGGCCTGAACCCGCCCGGCTTTGCGGCGCAAACCGTGGCTTTGGCCTTCGGTCTGGCAGCGGCAACCATCTTCCCGTCCTTGATGATGGGGATCTTCTCCAAGAAGATTAACGCGATGGGGGCAACTCTGGGTATGCTGACCGGTCTGGTTGTGACTTGTCTGTATCTGTTCACCTACCTGGGCATGTTCTTCATCCCCGGCACGAACATCCTGGAGAACGTGGCGTCCAACTACCTGTTCGGCATCCCGCCGGCATCCTTCGGGCCGATTGGCGCCCTGCTGAACTTTGTTGTGGCTTATGTTGTCTCGGGTATGACAGCACCGCCTCCGCAAGACGTGCAGGAACTGGTTGAATCGATCCGCGTGCCGAAAGGCGCAGGCGCAGCAACCGGCCACTAAGAAACCAACGCGCCCCCCGGCTTGACCGGGGGGCGTTCCCCTTTGCATTTCAGGACGACGGAAATAGACATGACGCAAACCGCGATCATCAGCTTTCTGGAAACCGTCCACCCCTATGACACTTTGTCAAAGGATGATCTGGCACAGGTTGCGGGCGTGTTTCATCGCCGCGAATATGTCGCCGGAGCAGAGATTTACCACACCGGCCAACCGCTTGACGGGTTGTATCTGGTCAAGCGCGGCTCGGTCGAGGTGCTGGAACCTTCGGGCGGGCTTGTCTCGTTGCTGGGGCCGCGCAATTCCTTTGGGGAACGGGGGCTTTTGCGTGACGGTCTGGCCGTGACCACCGCCCGTGCCACCGAAGAAACGGTGGCCCTGATGCTGCCCACCGCCGAGTTCAAACGCCTGATCGCGCATTCCCCCGCCTTCGCCCGGTTCTTCAGCCGGGGCCGCGGGGTTGAGGCGCGCGGCAGCGACCTGACCACCCAGAAAGTCGCCGATCTGATGGCGCGCAAGCCTGTCACCATTGGCCCCGACCAAACCATCCGCAGCGCCGCCGCAAAAATGCGAGATGCCCGTGTCTCCAGCCTTGGGGTTGTTGATGACGGTGTGTTCCAAGGTATCGTCACCACCCGTGACATGACCAATAAAGTGCTGGCCATCGGGCTGGACCCATCCAGCCCGGTTGCAGGCATCATGACGCGTGATCCTGTGACCCTGACGCCCGGCGATCTTGGCTCTGACATCCTGCATATCATGCTGGAACGCCGTATCGGGCATTTGCCGATTGTCGAAGGCACGCGGCTGGTGGGCATGGTCACACAAACCGATCTGACGCGTTTTGCGGCGGTGTCCTCGGCCAGCCTTGTGCGCGATGCCGCCACCGCCGAAACCGTTGCCGAAATGGCTGCCGTCACCGCGCGCATCCCCGCCCTGCTGGTGCAGCTTGTCGGTTCCAACAACTCGCATGAGGTGGTGACGCGGCTGATCACCGATATCGCCGATACCGTCACCCGCCGCCTGCTGAAACTGGCCGAGGAAAAGCTGGGCCCCGCCCCGGTGCCCTATCTATGGCTGGCCTGTGGCAGCCAAGGGCGGCAGGAACAGACCGGGGTGTCTGACCAAGACAATTGCATCATGATCGACGATGCCGTGACGCCCGACCAAATGCCCTATTTCGCGGAACTGGCGAAATTTGTCAGCGATGGGCTGGATGCGGCGGGCTATTTCTATTGCCCCGGCGATATGATGGCGACCAACCCGCAATGGTGCCAACCCGTGCGCGTCTGGCGCGAGTATTTCCGCAAATGGATCGCCACACCCGACCCAAAGGCGCAGATGCTTGCCAGCGTCATGTTCGATCTGCGCCCCATCGGCGGGGCGGCCAGCCTGTTCCGCGACTTTCAGGCCGAAACACTGGAAAACGCGGCGAAAAACTCGATCTTTGTCGCCCATATGATCGCCAACAGCCTGACCCATTCGCCACCCCTTGGCCTGCTGCGCGGCTTTGCCACCATCCGCTCGGGCGAGCATAAGAACCATATCGACCTGAAACATTCCGGCGTGGTGCCTGTGACCGATCTGGGCCGCGTCTATGCGCTGATTGGCAAAGGCACCGCCGTCAACACCCGCGCCCGCCTTCAGGCCGCCGAGGACGCGGGGGTGATTTCCGTTTCCGGCGCGCGTGATCTGATCGAGGCTTATGACATGATCGCAGAAATCCGGCTGGAAAATCAGGCCCGGCTTATCCGGTCTGGCCGCAAACCCGATAACTTTATGGCACCCTCCGACCTGTCGGATTTCGAACGCTCGCATCTGCGCGATGCGTTTGTCGTGGTGCGCACCATGCAATCCGCCATCGGCCAAGCCCGTGGTGCCCGTTCGTGAAAGATACCGCCTTATGTTGATGGACTATATCGCCACCTTTGCTGCCGGATTGGGCCTTGTCGGCTTTGTCGTGGTCGTGCGGCACCTGTCGGGGGGGCGGCTGCCGAAATGGACGATTCCGGCCTCTATCGGGCTGGGCATGATCCTGTTTTCCATCTGGAACGAATATACATGGTATACCCGCACGACCAGCGTGCTGCCCGAACAGGTGGTCATCCTGTCCTCGCCTGCGGATAAGGTGTTCTACCGGCCCTGGACCTATGTGTTCCCGGTATCCTCGCGCTTTGCGGCGCTGGATGGCACCGGCATGGTGAAAAGCCCGCAAAATGACGCGCTGCGGATGGCCGAGGTGATGCTGGTGCAACGCTGGACCCCGACACAGCGCATCCCGGTGGCCTTTGACTGCGCAACCGGTCGCCGCGCGGACCTGCTTGAAGGGGTTGAACTGCTGCCCGACGGCACCTTGACCGGGGGCGAATGGATGGATGTCGGCACAGAGGATGAGCTGCAACGCGCAGCCTGCCAAGGGGGGTAGCGACCAATGGCCATGGATGGGGTGAAACAACACAGCGTTCTGGTGGTGGAAGACGAAGACAATATCGCGCTGGCGCTGGATTATCTGATGACCCGCGAAGGCTATGCGCATGATCGCGTCGCCAATGGCGGCGAGGCGCTGGCCCGTATCCGCGCCATGCACCCCGATCTGGTGTTGCTGGATGTGATGCTGCCCGAAATGTCGGGCTATGAGATTTGCCAAGGCATGCGGCTGGACCCGGAGCTGGCCGATATAAAAATCCTGATGATGACGGCGCGCGGCTCTGCGATTGAACGCAAAAAGGGGCTGGCGCTGGGGGCCGATGGCTTCATCTCCAAACCCTTTGAACTGACCGAATTGCGCGCCGAAGTGCGCCGCCTGCTGGAAGGCTGACCACAGGCGAACGCGCAAGACCATGGCCAAGGACCGCAACAGCATCTGCACGGAAAGGCGGCATGAATGACACCGAAAGCCAAACCCTTCGCCCTGCAAAACCTTGGCCTGCGGCTGCGCGTGTTTTTGTTCTTTGCGGCGCTGGCGATTGGCGCGGTGGTGCTTTTGTGCCTTGGGCTGATGCTGGGCTATCGCCGGCTTGGCTCCCCCGAAAGTCTGAATGCCTTTGTGCAAGGCGGCGTGATTGGCGGCTTTGGCGTGGTGGGGCTGACGGCAGCGGTCTGGTATCTGTTTGACGTCAACGTATCCAAGCCGATTGACCTTTTGGCAGGCGCGCTGCGGGCGCGGGCACATGCCGATGTCGGCGCGGTGATGAATGCCGACAGCGCGCGCTATCTGGGCGATCTGGCCCCCGCCGCGCAAGCCACCGCCCTAAGCCTTTCGGAAACCCGCAATGCACTGGCCGAGGCGGTGGCCCGCGAAACCACGCGGCTTGCGGCAGAAAAGGACCGGTTGGCGGCGCTGTTGTCGGATGTGCCGGTGGGCGTGCTGCTGTGTTCGGGCGATCACCAACTGGTATTTTACAATGGCACAGCGGTAGACCTGATCGGGGCGGCGGCGAAAGGTGTGGCTCCGGGGCTGGACCGCAAGCTGTTCGATTATCTGCGCGAAGGCCCCATCCGCCACGCCCATCGCCGCCTGATCGAGGCCGAAGACCCGGACGCCGCCTCGGACCTGCTATGCGCCACCCGCGACGGGGCCGAAATTCTGGCAGCCCGCATGCGGCTTTTGCCCGCCGAAGGCAGTGTCGCCCCCGGCTATGTGCTGACCCTGCGCGATGTCACCGCCGATCTGGCCGCCCATAGCAAACGCGAGGCTTTGCTGGCCGAGGTGCTGGACCGCTTGCGCCGCCCCGCCGCCAATCTCAGCACGCTGCTGTCGGTCTTGCCCGAAGGCGCCGACATCCCGCATGAGATGGACGCCGCCGTGCGCGCCGAGGTGGATCGCCTCAGCCTTGCGGTCAAGAACCTTGCCGAACGGCAAGAGGAAGGCCGGCTGGAGGTGACACCCCGCTCGCCGCAACGCGTGGCCGACCTGACCGATGGTCTGCGCGCCCGGCTGGAGGCAAAGGGCCTGACGCTGAAAGCCACCGATGCCCCGCTGCTGCTGCGCTGCGACGGGTTTGAACTGGTGTCGCTCTTGGCGCGGATCAGCCTTGGTCTGTCCGAGGCGGTCGGGGCCAAGGCGTTTCAACTGACCGTGCAGGAAGACGGCACCGATGCCTTGTTGCGCCTGGGGTGGACCGGCGCGCCTTTGCGGGTGGCGCAGTTGGAAACCTGGCTTGATGCGCCTTTGGATGAGGATGTGCCGGGCATGACCGCCCGCCATGTGCTGACCGGGCATGCCACCGATATCTGGCCCGAAACGCTGGCAGGCGGCGGGCAATGTATCTGCCTGCCCATCCGCATGGCCCGCCGCACCGGCCCGCGCCCGAAACCGATTGCCCGCGCCGTGGTCTATGACTTTGATCTGCTGGGCAAGGCGCGCAACGAAAAGGTCGCCAATGCCGCGCTGGCGGATCTGACCTATGTGGTGTTTGACACCGAAACCACCGGGCTTTTGCCGGGGCAAGGCGATGAGATCGTGCAAATCGCCGCTGTGCGCATCGTCAATGGCAAACGCGTGGAGGCAGAGGTGTTTGACACATTGGTCAACCCCGGCCGCTCCATCCCCGCCGCGTCGACCGTTGTGCATGGGATCACCGAGGCCATGGTGCAGGGCGCGCCTGATATCGCCACCGCAGGCCGCGCCTTTCACAAATTCGCCGAAGGCGCGGTGCTGATCGCCCATAACGCGCCCTTCGATATGGAATTCCTGCGCCGCCACGAACCCGCCATCGGCGCGACATTTGATAACCCGATCCTGGATACCGTGCTACTCTCAGCCGTGATCTTTGGCCAGCATGAGGAACACAGCCTCGACGCGCTGACGCATCGCTTGTCCATCACCATCCCGGAAGAGGCCCGCCACACCGCCATCGGTGACAGCGTGGCCACGGCGGATGCTTTCTTGAAACTGCTGGCCATGTTGCAAGGCCGGGGGTTGACCCGGTTTGAGGACGTGCTGACCGAAATTCGCCGCCACGGGCGCTTGCTCAAGGATCTGAACTGAGGGGCCAGCGGATAGGCGGGCGGGGGCTGTCTGCCCCCCTTCGCCTTACGGCGAATTCCCCCCGAGGATATTTGCGCCGAAAAGAAAGCGGCGAAAAGGTCAAGCACCCCATCGGGGAGGCTGCGTTTTCACGTTCCTCCAGCGACGGGGCGCTTTCTCTCCGGGCGGTCATCGGCTTCCCAGCCTGTACCGCGAGTCCGACGGTAAGCCATCAAAGTTAATGTTTTCTAAAGCGCTTTCTTTTCGGCGCAAATATCCTCGGGGGTGCGGGGGCAGACAGCCCCCGCGCGCTTTGCCGCATAGAGAAACTCTAAGCAAACGGGTCCTGGGGGTAGCCGACGCCCGTCAGATACAAGCCTTGCGGGGGGCAAACAGGGCCGCAGGCGCTGCGGGATTTGGCGGCAAGGGCTTCGGCCACTTGTGAAGGGTGCCAGCTTCCCGCGCCGACCCGTTCCAAGGTGCCAACGATAGAGCGGACCTGGTTGTGCAGGAAAGACCGTGCGCGCAGGGAAAAGCGATATTCAGTGCCTTCGGGATATTCCAGTTCCGCAATCGAAATCTCGTCCAGTGTTTTGACCGGAGAGGCGGATTGGCACATGCTGGAGCGGAAGCTGGTAAAGTCATGCAGCCCGATCAGATGTGCCGCCCCTGACTGCATCGCGGCCAGATCCAACGGGTGGCCCACTTGCCAGACCAGCCCGCGATCATGCGTGACAGGTGCGCGCCGCGACACGAGGCGGAACAGGTAGCGCCGTTCATGCGCCGAAAACCGCGCGTGAAAATCCTCTGCCACCGCGGCGCAAGCCACAACGGACACGGGCAAAGGCCGCAGATGCGCATTGATCGCCCCGGCAAGGCGAAACGGGTCCCATGCCTTTGCCATATCGCAATGCGCCACTTGCCCCAGCGCATGCACGCCTGCATCGGTGCGCCCGGCAGCGGCGATGGTATGGGGCCCCGGTTCCAGCTTGGCCAGTGCCGCCTCCACAGCGCCTTGCACCGTCAACTGCCCTTCGGCCTGACGTTGCCAGCCGTTGAACGGCCCGCCTTCATATTCGATTTTCAGCGCATAGCGTGGCATGCCCCCCGTTACCGCGCCGCCCCGAAGCTGACAAGGGTGTTGCGCGCTTTCCCCTTTGATCCCGGGGCCAGAGTGCCTATCTTGGCCGCAAGCTTCTGGTGAAAAGGGCATTTGAGTGCTGGGTGACATTACAGACGGCATCAGCCGCAGCGTGGAAAATGCCGTATCCGGCGTGTCAGAGGCCTTGTTCGAGCCTGTGATCCGCTTGGGCGTCACCGGTCTGTCCCGCGCGGGCAAGACGGTGTTCATCACCAGCCTTGTCGCGAACCTGCTGGACCGGGGCCGGATGCCGCAGTTCTCGGCAGCCCCCCGTATTCACACCGCGTTTCTGCAACCGCAGCCCGATGATACCTTGCCGCGCTTTGACTATGAAACCCATCTGGCTGCCCTGACGGGGGCGGCACCGGAATGGCCTGCCTCGACCCGCGCGATATCGGAATTGCGCTTGTCGTTGCGCGTGCAGCCTTCGGGGTTTTTCGGCGGCTTGATCGGGGGGCTGACAGGGCCGCGCACGGTGCATATCGACATCATCGACTATCCCGGCGAATGGTTGCTGGATCTGGCGCTGCTGGGCAAGAGCTATGCCGAATGGTCCGAGGCAACGCTGTCCCGCATTGACCACCGCACCGAGGCGCAGGCCTTCATGGCGCAGGCGCGGGCCGAAGATGGCAGCTTGCGGCTGGAAGAACCCCGCGCCCAAGCGCTGGCCGCCAGTTTCACCGATTACCTGAAGGCCGCGCGGGCGGCGGGGTGGTCGGATTGCACGCCGGGGCGGTTCTTGTTGCCCGGCGATCTGGCGGGTAGCCCGGTGCTGACCTTCGCACCTTTGCCCAAGCCTGCCCAGACCCCGCGCGGCAGCCTGTGGCGAGAGATGGAGCGGCGCTTCGAGGCCTATAAATCCCGCGTGGTCAAACCGTTCTTCCGCGATCACTTTGCACGGATTGACCGGCAGGTCGTGCTGATGGACGTGTTGGGGGCCATCCATGCAGGCCCGATGGCGCTGGAGGATATGCGCCGCACCATGGCGGAAATACTGGGGGCATTCCGGCCCGGTCAGAACGGGTTTCTCAGCGCGCTTCTGCTGGGCAAGCGGGTGGATAAAATCCTGTTCGCCGCCACAAAGGCCGATCATTTGCACCACAGCCAGCACCCCCGCCTGACCGCCGTGACCGAGGCGCTGCTGCGCGAGGCGCGGGACCGGGCAGCCTTTGCTGGGGCGGAAACCCGCGCCATGTCATTGGCCGCCCTGCGCGCCACGGTCGAGGAAACCCGCACCCATAACGGCGAAACCCTGGATCTGGTGCGTGGCACTTTGCTGGAAACCGGCAAGCAAGCGGCGATGTTCGCAGGCCATCTGCCCGAGGACCCCAACCACCTGCTTGGCCCCGCCCGCAAAGGCGAGGCGCATTGGCTGGAGGCCGATTACGCCGTCATGTCCTTTGCCCCCGCCCGGCTGACCCTGCGCCCCGGAGAAGGCCCGCCGCATATCCGGCTGGACCGCGCGGCAGAGTTTTTGCTGGCGGACCGATTGGGCTGAGTATCGTGCAAAAGGCCAACTGACTTACCTGCGATTTTCGGGTATATTTTCACCATTTCAAAACTCAATTTTGATGGAGGTTATACCTATGGAAGTCAGGCTTTCACTCAGCCCTCCGCGGCGCACCACCTATCGGGTTTCGGACCCCACCTTGATTGGGGTGCATCGGCTCTTGGATGCGCGCCCCGAATGGAGGCGCTATTCCGGCACCTTGCAGTGCCGCCCCGCAGCGGCACGGATCACGGTGTCATTGCGGCCCTTGATCGAGTTGCCGGAATGGCCGGAATATCGTGCAGCCTCCAGCGCGGATCAGCGGATCTGGGATCAGATGATCCGCGCCTTGTCGCAGCATGAGGACAACCACCACGCCATTTCCTTGCGGCTGATCAATGATTTCAAGGCCGATGTGGAAAGGGCCACAACCCCGATGGATAGGCGCACCATGCGCAGGCGCTGTGTTCAACTGACCCGCGACCATGTTGCCGAACAACAAGCCTATGACCGCAGGTCGGCCCATGGCGCCAATGAGGGCGTGAGCCTGCCATAGCGGCCCTGCGTAACCTGTTGCTGCCTGGCGCTTGCGCTTGCGGTTCAGGGCACAAGCGCTAGACTGGTTTCTCTTGAAGATTGCTGCGTCAATGCGCATTTGACCAGTCAGGCGCATATTGCGCAGGAGAGAATCCCATGACCAAAAACCGCGCTGTGCTGATCGAGTTGGAGGATGCCGCCGCGACCACCCCGTCCGACGCGCCACCGGTGCCCGATCTGGGCCTGCCCGAGGGGCGGGCGGTGGTGGCTGCGGCGGCGGTGGCGAATGCGCAGCCGTCACGCCTCACGCGGTTGGCGGTTTGGGGGCTGGGCGCGTTGTTCAGCTTCATGATTTCGGTCGCGGTGTATGATTTTGTCACCGGTCTGCTGGCGCGGAACACGGTGCTGGGGGGCATCGCCTTTGGCCTGACGGCGCTGGCCATACTGGCGCTGCTGGGTCTGGCCCTGCGCGAGGCTTTGGGGTTTTACCGGCTTGGCCGCTTGGATGGTTTGCGCGCCGAGGCAGAGCGGGTGCGCGCCGAGCAGGACCTGAAAGGAGCCGTGCGCGCGGTGGACCATTTGGCGGGCCTTTATAAGCACCGGGCCGATCTGCGCTGGGGTGCGGCACGGCTGGGCGAACGGCGGGCCGAGGTGCTGGATGCCGATGCGCTGCTGAACCTTGCCGAGACGGAACTGCTGGGCCCCTTGGACCTTGCGGTGCGGGCCGAGATTGAAAGCGCCGCGCGAAGGGTGGCGACGGTGACGGCGCTGGTGCCTTTGGCGCTGGCGGATGTCGCGGTGGCCTTGTTCGCCAATCTGTCGATGATCCGCAAGATCGCGGCGCTGTATGGCGGGCGGTCTGGCACTTTGGGCAGTTTCAAACTGCTGCGCCGGGTGTTTTCGCATTTGCTGGCCACCGGGGCGCTGGCGCTGGGCGATGATCTGATCGGCTCGGTCGCCGGGGGCGGGATTTTGGGCAAACTGTCCCGCCGCTTTGGTGAAGGGGTGGTGAACGGCGCGCTGACCGCACGGGTCGGGATTGCCGCGATGGAGCTGTGCCGCCCGATGCCCTTTGCCGCTTTGCCACGCCCCAAAGTATCGAACCTGATGGGGCGGGCGATGACGGGTGTGTTTGACGGGTTTTCCGGGTCTGACACGAAGGGTCTGTGACGAAGGCGGGAGTCAGGTATTTGGGCCAAGATGAAATCAGGGGCTGCGAAACACTTCGCCCGCCAGAGGGGGGATAAGCTCCCCTGCGACCAGTTTTGACAGGATGCGCGGCAGCGGCCAGGTTAGCGACAGCGGGGCAAGCAGCCAATCGCGCAGGGCAGGCAGGCTGCGGCTGTCGGACTGATATTGCGGGGTGAAGGCCGCGCTCATCCCTTGATACAGGCGCACATGCCAGCGGCGCATCTGGGCGTATGCGGGCAGCGCGTCGCCCAGCGGGGCGCGGGACAGGGCGCGCGACAGGGCCAGCGCATCGAATAGCGCCATATTCGCGCCTTGCCCCAGTTGCGGGCTGGCACGGTGGGCGGCATCGCCGATAAAGGCAAGTCCTGGCGCAAAGGGGCGATGCAGGGTGCCGTGGGAATAGCTGGCCGTGGTCATCGCGGCGGTTGTTGTGACGGTATCAAGGAAGGGCGCGAAATCGGGCCAATGGGCAGTAGCCTCGGCCTTCCACGCATCAATCGGGCGCTGGGGCCAGCCTGCCAGATCGCGCCGCGCCATGGACCAGAAGATTGCCGCATGTGGCCCCTCGCGCCCCGGCACAAGGCCCAAGGGCAGCACCCCTGCCATGCGGCTGGCGCGGAAATAGCGTTGCGAGAGTTGGTTGCTGGGCAGTGCTGTGCCTTTCGGCCAAGGCACCGTGCCCCAGATCGCGCCATAGGGCAGGGGGCGGGCGCGCAACGGCGACAAGGCAGAGCCGCTGCCCGTGGCATCGACCACCAGATCGAACGGGCCGTGCTGCACGCCATTTGCCAGATGCAGCATCCGCTTTGCGCCCTGCATCGGGGCCGATTGCACGGTGGCAGAGGGGATGACCCGCAGGCCCAAGCCTTCGGCCGCGCCCAGAAGGGCTGCGTGCAGGGCGGCACGGTGGATGGCTGTGCCCTGCGCCTGCGCGCGGCCGGCCCTGTCATAGGTGACATCGAGGATCCGCCGCCCCCGCGTGGTTTCGCTGCCAAATATCCGCGCGATGCGCTGGCCTGCCGCACGCACCGATGGCCCCGCGCCGCAAGCCTCTAGCACGGCAAGGCCCAGCGGCTGGATCATCAGGCCAGAGCCGACCGGGCGCGGGCTGTCAAACTGATCGAAAATCGCCACCTCATGCCCGTCTTGCGCAAGCAAGCAGGCCGCCGCCAGCCCCCCGATCCCCGCCCCTGCAATCGCTATTTTCATGCGCCTCATTCCTTGGGCCACCATTTGCCGCAGAAAGCCCATCACAGCATGGCTGGACCACGGCGTAAACCGCGCGTATAACCCCGCGCATGCGACAGATAAACGCGAAAACCATACGAATTAGCGGCCCGGCGGCCTGAGCTTTCTCAGACGCCGGGATGTTTTGCGCCGCCAGCCTTTGCGCGGCCTCGTTTTCGCCTGTCCCCCTTCATTCTGATCCGTAAGGAACCCGCCCATGTGCGCCGATACGCCCAACGCTTTGCCCGACTATAAAGACAGTGTTTTTCTGCCCGAAACCGATTTTCCGATGCGCGCGGGCCTGCCCATGCGCGAGCCGGAATGGCTGGCGCATTGGGACAAGATCGGCATCTATGACCGGTTGCGCGACAAGGCCAAGGATGGCAGCCGCAAGCCCTTTACCCTGCATGATGGCCCCCCCTATGCCAACGGCAACCTGCACATCGGCCATGCGCTGAACAAGACCATCAAGGATATGATCGTGCGCAGCCATCAGATGATGGGCTTTGACGCGCGCTATGTGCCGGGCTGGGATTGCCACGGTCTGCCGATCGAATGGAAGATCGAGGAGCAATATCGCAAGAAGGGGCTGGACAAGGACGCCGTTGATACGGTCGCCTTCCGGCAGGAATGCCGCAAATTCGCCGAAGGTTGGGTCGATATCCAGCGCGACGAGTTCAAACGCCTTGGCATCACTGGCAACTGGGCGGACCCCTATCTGACCATGGATTACCACGCCGAAGCCGTGATCGCGGGCGAGTTCATGAAATTCCTGATGAACGGCTCGCTGTATCAAGGGTCCAAGCCTGTGATGTGGTCGCCGGTGGAGAAAACCGCGCTGGCCGAGGCAGAGGTGGAATATCACGACCATACATCGCATACCATCTGGGTGCGGTTTGGGGTGCAGCCCTTTGGCCCCGGAGTTCGAACTATTCGGAGGGCACTGGCTAAAGACACAAGCGAAGCGGATTTCAATGAAGAGGCTTTCGAGGCCTATCTTGCAGAACTAGAATCTGCCTGTGTGGTGATCTGGACCACGACGCCCTGGACCATCCCGCAGAACCGTGCGGTCTGTTTCGGGCCGGAAATTTCCTACGGCCTCTATGAAATCACAGGCGCGCCGGAGAATTCGCAAGCGCAGGTCGGCGAAAAGATCATCCTCGCCGATGCTTTGGCGGCTTCGGTCTTTGCGGCGGCCAAACTGGAAGACGGCATGACCACCCGCCTGCGCGATGTCACGGCGGCGGAACTGGAGGGGCTGACGTTGGCCCACCCGCTCCGGGGTGTTGAGGGTGCGCAGGGTGAGTGGGACTTTGACGTGCCCATGCTGCCGGGCGACCATGTGACCGATGATGCGGGCACCGGTTTTGTTCATACTGCGCCCAGCCACGGCGATGACGACTATCAGATCGGGCTGAAATTCGGCTTGCCGATGACCTATAACGTCGAACCCGATGGCAGCTATCGCCGCGATTTGCCGATCTTTGGCGGCCATGTCATCATCACGCCCGAGGGCAAGGAAGGCAGCGCCAATGTCGAGGTGATCAAGCAGCTTGCCTATGCGGGCGGGCTGTTGGCGAAGGGCAAGGTCAAACACAGCTACCCCCATTCCTGGCGGTCCAAAGCGCCGGTCATTTTCCGCAACACGCCGCAGTGGTTTGTGGCCATCGACAAAAAACTTGATGATGGCATGGGCGAGATGGGCGATACCATCCGCACCCGCGCGCTCAATTCCATCGACAAGTTGGTGAAATGGACGCCGCAAACCGGGCGTAACCGGCTGTATTCGATGATCGAGGCGCGGCCTGATTGGGTGCTGTCGCGCCAGCGCGCCTGGGGTGTGCCGCTGACCTGTTTCATCAAACGGGGGGCGAAACCCACCGACGCGGATTTCCTGCTGCGCGATGATGCCGTGAACCAGCGCATCCTTGCGGCGTTTGAGGCCGAGGGGGCGGATGTTTGGTATGTGCAAGGCTTCAAGGAAAAAATGCTTGATGGCCTGCATGATCCGGCGGCCTATGATCAGATTTTTGATGTTCTGGATGTGTGGTTCGACAGTGGGTCCACCCATGCTTTCGTGTTGCGTGACCGCCCGGATGGCACGGCAGACGGGATTGCCGATGTCTATATGGAAGGCACCGACCAGCATCGCGGCTGGTTCCATTCCTCGTTGCTACAGGCTTGCGGCACGCTGGGCCGTGCGCCCTATCGCAATGTCGTAACGCATGGTTTTACGCTGGATGAAAAGGGCATGAAAATGTCCAAATCCGTCGGCAATACCGTGGCCCCGCAACAGGTGATCGACGAATATGGCGCGGATATTCTGCGGCTTTGGGTGGCGCAATCCGACTACACGGTTGATCTGCGCATCGGCAAAGAAATCCTGAAAGGCTCTGCCGACAGTTACCGCCGCCTGCGCAACACCATGCGCTTTATGCTGGGCAATCTTGCAGGCTTTAGCGAAGCCGAGCGCGTGGATGTGAAGGAGATGCCAGAGCTGGAGCAATGGGTGCTGCACCGTCTGGCGGAACTGGATGCCGAGGTGCGCAAGGGCTATGCGGCCTTCGATTTCCAAGGCGTGTTCCAAAAGCTGTTTACCTTTGCCACGACGGACCTGTCGGCGGTGTTCTTTGACGTGCGCAAGGACGCACTCTATTGCGACGCGGCAGGCAGCTTGCGCCGCCGTGCCGCGCGCACCGTGCTGGACCTGCTGTTCCACCGCCTGACCACTTGGCTTGCGCCGATTCTGGTGTTCACGATGGAAGATGTCTGGCTGTCGCGCTTCCCCGGTGAAGGGTCTTCGGTGCATTTGCAGGATATGCCGGAAACGCCTGCAGACTGGCTGAACCCCGCGCTGGCGGCGAAATGGGTCGGCATCCGCGCCGCCCGCCGCGCCACCATCGCCGCGCTGGAAGTGCAGCGCACCGCCAAGGTGATCGGCGCCAGCCTGGAGGCCGCACCCGTGGTGCATGTCGAAGACAAGGCCCTGCTGGCGGCGCTGAAATCGGTGAACTTCGCCGAACTCAGCATCACTTCATCCGTGCAACTGACCGCCGACCCGGCCCCGGCTGAGGCGTTTCGTTTGCCCGAAGTGCCGGGCGTGGCGGTGGTGTTTGAAATGGCACCGGGCGAAAAATGTGTGCGCTGCTGGCAGATCTTGCCCGATGTCGGCACCCATAAGCACCCCTGCACCTGTGCGCGCTGTAGCGCGGCGCTGGGTTAACGTTCCATCGCGCCCTTGCCCGCAAGGATGGGGGCGCGAAACTTCGCGATACGGGCGACCCGTGTTTCCGGCTTTTTGGCGGAAGACAGCGCGATGACATAGCTGCGCTGCCGCCCCGGTGTCAGCGCCTCGAACGCTTCGGCAAGGTCTGAGTCCGCGTCCAGCGCGTCAATCAATTCCTCTGGTAAATCCAGAGAGCGCGCCTGTTTCGGGGGCTGAACCCCGGCTTCGGCAAAGCCCTTGGCCTCGGCCAGATAGGCGGCGATCTGGGGCGCGCGCGCCGCGACCTCCTTGGCCGAGGCAAAGCGCATCACGCTGGCGGTCTGGCTGTTTGGCCCCGGCTTCTCCAGCAGTTTGTCGCGGTCGGCCAGCAAAGCCGCGTTCAGGAAGGTTAGTCGAAAATCACCCCGAAACGCCCCGATCAGCGCGATGTTGCGGCCCGCGTGGCGATAGCAGGGGTGGCCCCAGCGCAGTGTTTCCTGCAAGCCTGCGGCAAGGCACAAGGTCCGCAGACGCGCCACGCCCTCCGCCCAAATCCGGGCCGAGCAGTCATCGCTGGCAAAACGGTCACAGCGCCCGCAGCCATCGGTGAAAAAAGTTGCAACCTCGGTGATCATCCGGCCCCCTTTGCGGCCTTGCCAGCCTTTCGCTTTGGCAGCATAGCACATAGGATCGCGCCCGACCTATCCAGAAAGCCAAAGCCCATGCCCCAAGCTGTTTTCCATTCGCCTCATGGCCCCTTTGCGGTGGTGGAAGAAGCGGGCGTGATCACCCGGATTGATTGGGCCAGCCGCCGGTCAGACCCGACACCGCTGTTGCGTGAGGCATGCCGCCAGTTGGGCGAATATTTCGACGGGCTGCGCCGCATCTTCGACCTGCCGCTGGATTTCGGCAGCGGCTTTCAGGAACAGATGCGCCGCGCGATGGCGGCGATTCCTTACGGCGAAACCCGGACTTATGGCGATCTGGCAAAGGCGCTGGGCCGCCCCGCACAAGCCATCGGACAGGCCTGCGGTGCCAACTCTATCCCGATCCTGATCCCTTGCCACCGGGTGCTGGGGGCCAATGGTCTGGGCGGGTTTTCGGCACCAGGGGGCGTGGAAACCAAAATCGCGCTGCTAAAGCTGGAAGGCGCGGGCGGATTGCTGATTTAGGCGCGTTTTTCCGGGATGATCTGCTGCGCGATGCCCGCGAAAGTCAGGTAAAGCGAGGTCACGATCAGCCCCCAATGCGCCCAGCTATGCGGGTGAAAATCGACCCAAGTCGCCCAGCCCGCGAAAACGGTCCAGCCCAGCGCCATCGGCAACGACACCCAGTTCCACCGCTCCGTCCGGGTGGGGTGAATGAATTTCAGCGGCAGGAACATCGCCACCGTCAGCGCCACGACAAAGGTCAGGATGGTCCAATACCCCGGTTGCAGCGCGAACATCACCAGCACGAACATATTCCAGCAGGCCGGAAAGCCGGAAAAGGAGTTGTCCTTTGTTTTCATGCGCGTATCGGCGAAATAGATCACCGAACCATAGGTGATACCGATGATGATGATCCAACCCGTCCAATCCGGCAACAGGCCCGATTTGAACAAGGCAAAGGCCGGGATGAACACATAAGTAAGATAGTCGATAATCAGGTCCAGCAGCACGCCGTCATAGGTGGGGAAGTTGGTCTTGACGTCATATTTCCGTGCCAAAGGCCCATCAATTCCGTCCACCACCAAGGCAACCACCAACCACCAGAACATCGCGCTCCAGTTTTCCTCGACGGCGGCCAGCATCGCCAGCATCGCCAGAACCGCGCCGGTGGCTGTGAAAAGATGCACAAGAAGCGCTTTTATTTTCAATGTCATAGCGGTTAATTCCTTGGGCAGAAAAGCGTCAGGCGCGCGGATGTGCTTTTGCGTATACTTCCATCAGACGGGCAGTATCAACCGCCGTATAAGCTTGGGTCGTGGAAAGCGAGGCATGGCCCAAGAGTTCCTGAATGCTGCGCAAATCCCCCCCCGCACTTAGCAGATGGGTGGCAAAGGAATGGCGCAGCGCATGCGGTGTGGCGGTGGCGGGCAGGCCCAGACGCGCGCGCACCCGTTCCATTGCGCCGGAAATCAGCCGCGGGTTCAGCGCACCGCCGCGCATGCCGCGAAACAGCGGCGCGCTGGCAGATAGGTCATAGGGGCACAGGCCGACATAGCGCGAAACCGCCTCGGCGGCGGCGGGCAGCACGGGCACCAGCCGTTCCTTGCCGCCCTTACCGGTAATCCGCAGCACCTCGGGCAGCGGATAGGCGGCCCCCGTCAGGCCCAGCGCCTCGGATATGCGCAGGCCGCAGCCGTAAAGCAAGGTCACGACGGCGGTATCACGGGCGGCCACCCATTCCTCACGCGCGTCATCGCCGATACTGTCCAGCACGTTCATCGCGGCGTCTTCGGCCAGCGGGCGGGGCAGCTTGCGCCGGAATTTTGGCGCGCGGGTGGACAGCGCGGCCGAGGCATCAACCCCTTCGCGATCCGCCAGCCAAGCGGTGAACCCCTTGACCGCCGACAAGGCCCGCGCCAGCGACCGCGCCCCAACGCCGCGTCCACGCTCATGCGCCATCCATGCCCGCAGATCGGTTTGCGGCAAGGCAACCAAGCCTGCCAGCCCTTCGGTGCCGCCGCGATGCTGCGCCAGAAAGGCCAGATAGCCCGATACATCGGTCGCATAGGCCTTGAGCGTGTTTTCCGCCGCCCCGTCCAGCGCGCGCAGATGCGACAGCCATTCCGCCAAGGCCGCGCGGGCACCGGGCGAGATGGCAAGGCTCATGACAACCAGCGGCGCATCGTCCGCTCAAACACGCCCGCGAAAAACGCAAGCAAATCGGTGCCTTGGGTGGGTTTGAAATGGTGCGGGTCTTCGGCCCCCATCACCAGCATCCCCGGCAGACGGCCCTTGCCGAAATCCAGCCGCATCAGCGCCTCGGACCGGATCCAACCCGCGCGTTCGCCATAAAGCGCGTCCGATTCCGGCACCACCTGCCGCAATGTCACTGCCCGTTGCGACACATTGCGCCCTCCCGCGATGTAATCGGCGACAAAGCCCGGCTCGGCCACATACAGCACCTCGCCCAGCTTGCGTAGCGCAGGCTCATCGGCGCTTTGCACCGATTCCAGCACCAGCCGCACGCAATCCACCCGCAGGGTTTGCATCACATCGGTGCCAAGGCTTTGCAAAAACTCCTCAAAGCTCAGCGGGTCCAGCATTTGCAGAATGGCGCGATGCACCTGATTTGTGCCAGCAAGGTTTTCATAGGCCGCCGCGATGACCGAGCGATGCGTATCCTCCAACCGGTCCAGCCGGGTTTCCAACCGTTCCATCGCAATGCCGCGCAGATCGACGATATTGGCCCCCATGGCCCGTTCATTCGCGGCGATCAGCGCGCGCATCACGTCCTGATCTTCCAAAATGGTTTCGGGCTCCGCGATGATGCGGTCCCGCATGTCCTGTTCAATCATTGGCCTGCCTTGTTGTTTTGCGGCATTATATCAGGGGCGGCGGGGCGTTTCCTCACTTTTCTGGGGCCGCGCGCCGATTGGGGCGGGAATTGAGTCAAAACTGCCATAGGCGACGTCAGAGGATGGTTTGCCCGGTCTTGGCCCAATCCTGCATGAACTGGTCAAGGCCCTTGTCGGTCAGCACATGGTTGGCAAGGCTTTTGATAACGGCAGGCGGCGCGGTGACCACATCGGCCCCGATCATCGCGCATTGGGCGACATGGTTGGCCGTGCGGATAGAGGCGGCAAGGATCTGGGTGTCAAAGCCGTAATTGTCATAGATGGTGCGGATATCGGAAATCAGGTCCAGCCCATCAAGGTTGATATCATCCAGACGCCCGATGAAGGGGCTGATGAAGGTGGCCCCCGCCTTGGCCGCCAGCAGCGCTTGATTGGCCGAGAAACACAACGTTACATTGACCATATGGCCTTCGCCCGTCAGCACTTTGCAGGTTTTCAGCCCGTCCCATGTCAGCGGCACTTTCACCGCGATATTGGGGGCAATTTCGGCCAGCTTGCGGCCTTCGGCGATCATCTCATCCGCTGTCAGCGCCACCACTTCGGCCGAGACGGGGCCGGATACGATGCCGCAGATTTCCTTGGTCACTTCCAGAATATCCCGCCCGGATTTCAGGATCAGCGACGGGTTGGTCGTGACCCCATCGGCCATGCCAAGATCATTCAGGTCACGGATCGCCTCGACATCGGCGGTATCAACAAAGAATTTCATGATGGGCGTCCTTTGGCTGTTGCGGAAAGCGCTGCCCGTGTAATAGCGCAAGTTCAGACGCGGCGAAAGGCGGGCAGGTGACCAAGACGTTCTGGCAAGCAGGGGAAGTGATCGGCGTGGCCACGACCGAAAGCTTTGGCCGCAGCATGGGGCCTGTGCTGGATTACAAGGCCCCCGAAGGCGGCTGCGGGCTGGGTGATTTTCTGGAACTGCCGCTTGGCCCGCGCAAGATTTTGGGCGTGGTTTGGGGCCCGCCTGCGGGGGGGATAGATGCGTCAAAGCTGCGCGCGGCTTACCGTGTGCTGGATGTGCCCCCCATGCGCGATGAGATGCGCGCCTTTCTGGCCCGTGCCGCCGATTACACGCTGACGCCTTTGCCCGCCATGCTGCGGCTTGCCACCCGCGCGCCGGGGCTGGACAGCCCGCCATCGACCCGCCGCGTCTACCGGCTGGGCGGGGGGGAACCTGCCCGCGCCACCGATGCCCGCGCCCGCGTGCTGGAGGTGTTGCGCGATTATGGCGGGCTGTCCTTTACCCTGTCGGAACTGGCGGAACAGGCGGGCTGCACCGCCTCGGTCATCAAAGGCTTGGTCAAGGCCGGTGTGGTGCTGGAAGAGGACGCGCCCCGCGATCTGCCCTACCCGCGGCTTGATCCGGCGGCGATGGTGGTGCGGCTGGCGGGCGATCAGGTGGCGGCGGGCGATGCTTTGGTCGCCGCTGTGGCGCAGGGCGGCTATTCCGCGACTTTGCTGAAGGGGGTGACGGGCTCTGGCAAGACCGAGGTCTATCTGGAAGCCGTGGCCGAATGTCTGCGGCAAGGGCGGCAGGCGCTGGTTTTGCTGCCTGAAATCGCGCTGACATCGGAATTCATCAACCGGGTGGAAACCCGCTTTGGCGCGCGCCCGGCAGAATGGCATTCCGGCGTCACGATGACCGAGCGGCGGCGCTTGTGGCGGATGGCGGCCAATGGTGGCGCGCAATTCGTAGCGGGGGCGCGGTCGGCGCTGTTTTTGCCGTTTCAGGATCTGGGCCTGATCGTTGTGGATGAGGAACACGACACCTCCTACAAGCAAGAGGAAGGCGTGATCTATAACGCCCGCGATATGGCGGTGCTGCGCGCGGCGATCTCTGGGTCGGCCATCGTGCTGGCCTCGGCCACGCCGTCGCTGGAAAGCTGGGTCAACGCCGCCTCGGGCAAATATGGGCGGCTGGATTTGGGCGCGCGGTTTGGTGTGGCAGAGATGCCGGATATGCGCGCGATTGACATGCGGGCCGAAAAGCTGCCCAGCACCCGCTGGATTTCCCCGACCTTGGAACAGGCGGTGAAAGCGCGGGTGACGGCGGGCGAGCAAGCGTTGATATTCTTAAACCGGCGGGGCTATGCGCCGGTGACGCTGTGCCGGGCTTGTGGTGCGCAGGTGGGGTGCGATGATTGTGACGCGCGGATGGTGGAGCATCGGTTCCTCAAGCGGCTGATGTGCCATCAATGCGGCGCGACGAAACCGATGCCCGAGGTTTGCCCAAGCTGCGGGGTGGCGGGCAAGATGGCCCCGGTGGGGCCAGGGGTGGAGCGGCTGGCCGAGGAGGTGGTGGCGCTGTTCCCCGAGGCCCGCGTGGCGGTGCTGTCGTCAGACCTGTTCGGATCAGCCCGGGCGTTGAAAGAGCAGATCGAGGCGATTGCCGCGGGGGCGGCGGATATCATCATCGGCACGCAGATCGTGGCCAAGGGGCATAACTTTCCGCTGCTGACGCTGGTGGGGGTGATTGATGCCGATCTGGGGCTGCAAGGGTCTGACCTGCGGGCGGCAGAGCGGACGTTTCAATTGATGCGACAGGTGGCGGGGCGGGCAGGGCGTGCCGAAAAGCCCGGCGTCGCGATGATGCAGACCTTTCAGCCCGAGCATCCGGTGATCCGTGCGATTCTGGGCGGTGATGAGGAAGCGTTCTGGGAAGCCGAGGCCGGCGAACGCCGCCTTGCCGGGGTGCCGCCTTATGGGCGGATGGCAGGGATTATTCTATCAGGGCCAGAGGTGGGGCCGGTGTTTGATATCGGCGCGGAACTGGCGCGCAGGGACGGGCCTTTGCGGGCCATCGGGGCGCAGGTCTTCGGCCCGGCCCCCGCCCCGATTGCGCGGGTTCGCGGACGGCACCGGGTGCGGTTATTGGTGAAGGCCGAAAAGGGCGCAAATATTCAGGCCGCCGTTTCGGCATGGATTTCGCAGGTGAGGCTGCCGAATAACGTGCGGCTGGCAGTGGATATTGATCCGCAAAGCTTTCTGTGAATCGCGCGCGGAATGATTTTTAAGATATTGTTTTCGTTATATAAAGTGAAAAAAGTTTAGGATTTGGTAAGGTTTTAAGCGCGGTGGCTGCCGGGGGGAGGCCGACCTGCGCGTGGCGTCGGGCGGGCGGTGGGTTGGCACCCACCCTACGGGCCTTGGCAGGGGTTGCGCTTTGCTTTTGGCGTTGCGCTGCTGGTGGCTTGGGGATCAGGTATTTTTGCCAAGATGAAATGGGAGGTCGCGGCTTTGGTTTAGCGGTCTTTGTCAAAGCGTTTCATCAGGGGGAAATCGGGCAGCCATGTTTCGCGCCGGATGGTCCAGAGTTCATAGCTGGGCCGGAGTTGGTTGGGGGCGTCGAACGCGCCGAGGTTGAGTTCAAACTCCTCGCCGGAGCGGCCAAAGACCGAGGAGCCGCAGGTGGGGCAGAAATGGCGGCCTTGATAGCTGTGGGTTTCACCCGTAACCGTGACCGCATCGGCAGCAAAGATGGCCGAGGCGTGGAACAGGCTGCCGTGATGTTTGCGGCAATCCATGCAGTGGCAGAGGCCGACGCGGTTGGGCCGCCCGTTTGCCACCAATCGCACAGCACCACAAAGGCAGCCGCCGGTAAACGCGTTCATAGATCACCTTTTAACATATAAAGACCGGGGCAAAACGCGGTGGCTTTGCCTGATAACGTCACGCATACCGCTCTGCCGTCAGCCCATCAAACGAAATCTCGGGCTGTTTGCCCAAGACCACATCGGCCACCGCGCGGCCGGAGCCGCAGGCCATGGTCCAGCCCAGAGTGCCGTGGCCGGTGTTCAGGAACAGGTTGGGATAGCGCGACGCGCCCAGAACGGGGGTGCCGTCGGGCGTCATCGGGCGCAGGCCGGTCCAGCCTTCGGCCTTTGACAGATCGCCGCCTTTGGGGAACAGGTCGTTTATCACATGGCGCACGGTGTCGGTGGCATGGGGGCCTAAGCGGTTGGAATAGCCTGCAATCTCGGCGGTGCCTGCGACGCGGATACGGTCGCCCAGACGGGTGATCGCGACTTTGTGGGTTTCGTCCATGATGGTGGATTGCGGGGCGAAGGCATCATCGATGACGGGCAGCGTGACCGAGTAGCCTTTGACCGGATAGACCGGCAAGCGGATGCCGATAGGGTTGAGCACGCGGGGGCCGTAGCTGCCCAACGCGCAGACATAGGCATCGCCGGTGATGCGGCCTGCGATTTCGGTATCCACCCCCACCACGCGGCCATTTTCCACGGCAATCTCGCGCACGGATTGGCCGTATTGAAATTCCACCCCCATTTCGGCGCATTTTTTGGCGAGTTTGGTGGTGAAGATGCGGCAATCGCCGGTGCGGTCGGCGGTCAGGCGCAGGCCGCCCACGAATTTGCTGCACACCTCGGCCAGTGCCGGTTCGACGGCGATGCAGGCGTCGCGGCCCAGCACCTCATACGGGCTGTCATATTCGGCGAGGATGTCTTGGTCGGCCTTGGAGGCTTTCATCTGTTTGGCGGTGCGAAAGAGTTGCAGCGTGCCTTGTTCGCGCCCGTCATATTCGATGCCGGTTTCGGCGATCAGGTCGGGCATGACATCGCGGGAATAGTTGGAAATGCGCACCATGCGGCCTTTGTTGATGCGGTAGCTTTCCTCGTTGCAGTTGCGGATCATGTCATAGCCCCATTTCCACATGGTCGGGCTGATAAGGGGCCAGATGAACAGCGGGCGGCGTTTCATGAACAGCCATTTCACGGCTTTCATGGGGATGCCGGGGGCGGCCCAAGGCGAGGTCATGCCGTAGGAAAGTTCGCCCGCGTTGGCGTAGGAAGTCTCTAGGCCGGGGCCAAGCTGGCGATCCAGCACCAGCACCTCGGCCCCTTGTTTGGCGAGGTAATAGGCGGTGGTGACACCGATTACGCCCGCGCCCATCACGACAACTTTCATGCCTGTCCCCTTGTTGTTCAGGGCAGGATGCGGTGGGTTTCAGGGCATAGTCAAGCGCTGGGCCGGGCGGCGGCGGTTTGGCCTGCTTGATCGACCAGAAAATCGGTGAGCATGGCGCCGATCCACATGCAAAACAGCGCCAGCCATGCGGTTGCGGCAAAGATGGAGCCGCCGGTGACACCTGCGCCGATGGCGCAGCCCCCCGCCAGCATCGCGCCAAAGCCCATCAGCACGGCCCCGATCATGGCGCGGCGCATGTTGCCGGCATTGTCGAAGCCTTCGAACTTGAACTCGCGCCCCCAGAGCGAGGCGGCAAAGGCCCCGATCACCACGCCCGGCACCAGACCCACGTCAAATTCCAGCACCGGATTGGGGGTGAGGAAGAACATCAGCGTATTGGCCGAGGGGCCGGAGAAGGTGGCCGATGTGATCGACACAGGTTCGAACGCGACTTGTGCGAGGCTGAAGGTCAGCACCCAGCCGACCGCCACCGCAAAGCCCACGCCAGAGGCAAAGACCAGTGTGCGGGTGGAGATTTTGTTTTTGTAAGAAACGACAAGGGCGAGGGCGGCCAAGGCAAGGCCCAAAAGCAGGCCCGAGATGTCGGGCAGGTGCAGCAGGGCCAGCAGATCCACGTTGCGCCCCCCCGGTGTGACCCAGAGCCGGGCAAGGTAATCGCGGGCAGGGGCGAGCATGCCGTGCAGCGACATTTGTGCGACGACCGCAAAGATGAGGCCGGAGACGATAGAGCGCAGGTTGCCCGTGGCCCCCAGCACCAGCAAGCGCCCCGAACAGCCGCGCGCCAGCACCATGCCCGCGCCAAACAGCAAGCCGCCGATCACCGCGCCAGACCAAGAGCCTGCCACCGCCATCATCCGCGCGTCATCGCTGTTGAACAGGCCAAGGGTTTGCGCGCCTTGCACCCAGACAAGGGCGGTGGAAAAGGTCAGCAACCAGACCGCCACGCGTGGCCCCATTTGCCCGCGGGCAAATTCCACCGTGGCCGCGCGCAGGCAGAACTTGGAGCGCTGGGCCGCCACGCCAAAGATCATGCCGGTGATCAGGCCGAACAGGGCGGCGGTGGGGGCCTCTCCGATATGGTCAATCAGGGGGATCAGGTCCATGTGTATTCCTCCGGTTCAGGCACGGATAGACATGTTTGAATATATGCGCCTTGATTCAGATCAGATGGGAGGGACGGAACAGGGGCTTTCCCGGTTGCGGTAAATCCGGCAAGCTGTCGGTTCAAGCCCGTTGGTTGCAGGAAAGGGGACGCATGGATGCTTTGACCTCGGCCCCGGTGTTGACCACCGAGCGGTTGCTGCTGCGGGGGCCGGAACGCGGCGACCTTGCGGCCTTCACCCGGTTCATGACCAGCGCCCCGTCAATGCAGGCGATGGGCGAGACGGTCAGCCCCGAACAGGCGTGGTTCGGGTTTCTGGCGGGTATTGGCCATTGGCAGTGGCACGGTTTTGGCTTTTTCATGGTGGTAGAGCGCAAAAGCGGGCAAGCCGTTGGCCGCGTGGGCCTTTTGAAACATTCCAACTGGCCGCAGGTGGAATTGGCGTGGCATCTGTTTGAGGGGGCCGAGGGCAAAGGCTTTGCCACCGAGGCCGCGCGGGCGGTGCGGCTGTGGGCGCGTGACGCTTTGGGGCTGGGGCCGCTGCACAGCTATATCGACAAAGCCAACACAGGCTCGCAGGCGGTGGCGCGGCGGTTGGGGGCCAGCACGGATGGCACCCGCGCCCCGCATGAACCCGATGCCGAAGTGTGGGTTCACCCGATTGGCGCCGATGGCTAGGCCCCGTGGCCCGCGCTGTCACCGATACAATTTCGCAGTAGAACGGTTGGGGAAAGCAGACTAAGCAGGCGATATGAAATTGCGCCTTCTTCCCCTTGCCGAGACGGTCAACCTGCCGTTCTGGCGGCAGCCTGTGTTTCTGCTGTGCCTGATGGCGGCGGCGATGCCGATTTCTTTTGCAACATGGTCGGCGCTGCTGAATAACTTTGTGATCGAGGCGGCGGGCTTCACCGGGGTAGAAATCGGCTGGCTGCATACGGTGCGCGAGATCCCCGGTTTTCTGGCCATCGGCGTGCTTGTGGTCTTGCTGGTCATGCGGGAACAGGTGCTGGCGCTGGTGTCGCTGCTGTTGCTGGGCGTGGCCACGGCGGTAACGGCATGGTTCCCCAGTTTCGGCGGCTTGCTGATCGTAACGCTGCTGTCGTCGATCGGGTTTCACTATTTCGAAACGGTGAACCAAAGCCTGCAATTGCAATGGATCGACAAGAAGCGCGCGCCGCAGGTGATCGGCTGGATCGTGGCGGTGGGCTCTGGCGCGTCCTTGTTGGCGTATGGTTTGATCGTGCTGACGTGGAAGCTGTTTGATCTGGCCTATAACACGGTGTTCCTGACGGCGGGGTTGGTGACGATTGCCATCGCGCTTTTTGCCATCCTTGCCTTTCCGCAGTTTGAGGCCCCGCATCCGCAGAACAAGCGGATGGTGCTGCGGCGGCGCTATTGGCTGTATTACCTGATGCAGTTCATGTCTGGCGCGCGGCGGCAGATTTTCGTGGTCTTTGCCGCCTTCATGATGGTGGAGCGTTACGGTATGGATGTGCATGCGCTGACTGCGCTGTTCCTGATCAATTACCTTGCTAACATGGTCATCGCGCCGGTGATCGGCAAATGGATCGCGCGGTTCGGTGAACGGCGGATGCTGGTGGTGGAATATGCCGGGTTGACGGCGGTGTTCATCGCCTATGGCTGCCTTTATGTCTTTGAATGGGATTGGCATGTGGCGGCGGCGCTGTATGTGGCGAACCATCTGTTTTTCTCGATGGCCTTTGCGATCAAGACCTATTTCCAGAAGATCGCCGACCCGGCCGATATTGCGCCCACGGCGGCGGTGGCCTTTACCATCAACCATATCGCGGCGGTGTTCTTGCCAGCGGGGTTGGGCTATCTGTGGGTCGCCTCGCCCGAGGCGGTGTTTGTGCTGGCCGCCGGAATGGCGTTTTTGTCGCTGCTGTTGTCGCTGTTGATCCCGCGCCATCCCGATATCGGCAATGAGACGGTTTTCGCCGCGCGGGGCTTGGGCCATCGCCAAGCGGCTTGACGCTGCGCGCGCTGGGGGCTAGGCCGCTGCCATCCTAACCCTGAGGTTCCGCCATGCCCACCTATACCGCCCTGACCACCCTCGAAGGCCAAGACGCCGCCGAAGCCCTGGCCGAAGCGATGGAGCGGATGGAGCCGGAGCCGACAGGCGTAGGCGTATTCGAGATTGAGGATGATAGCGGGCTGTGGGAAGTGGGGGCCTATTTCCTTGAGGCCCCGGATGCCGTGACGTTGGAACTGCTGGCCGTGGCCTTTGAGGCCAAGCCCTTTGCCGTGTCGGAATTGCCCGAGGTGGATTGGGTCGCTCATGTGCGGCGCGAATTGTCGCCGGTAGAGGCGGGGCGCTTTTTTGTCTATGGCAGCCATGATGCCGACAAGGTGCCAACGGACCCCGCGCGCATCCCCTTGCAGATTGAGGCGACGGTTGCCTTTGGCACCGGCCATCACGGCACAACGCTTGGCTGTCTGCGCGCCTTTGACCGCTTGCTGGATCAGGGCTTTGCGCCTGCGCGTGTCGCCGATATTGGCTGTGGCACGGCGGTGCTGGCTTTGGCTGCCGCACGGGTTCTGCCCGAAGCGCTGATTATCGCCTCTGATATTGATCAGGTTGCGGTGGATGTGGCCCGCGCCAATATGGAGATTAACAAGCTGGACGGGCGGGTGGAATGCCTTGAGGCCGCAGGGTTCGACCATCCGCGCCTGCGCGAGGCGGCGCCTTATGATCTGGTCTTTGCCAATATCCTCAAAGGCCCCTTGGTGGAACTGGCCCCCGATATGGCCCGCAACATCGCGCAGGATGGTTTGTGCATCCTGTCGGGCCTGTTGGTGGTGCAAGCTGAGTCGATTGAGGCCGCCTATCACGCGCAGGGCTTTGTTTCCGTTTCCCGCGAGGATTTGGGCGAATGGTCTGCATTGGTTCTGCGCCGGACATAACCGGGTGAATTAAGGCAGAATTAAGGCCATTTAAGGCCCATTTTCCGATGTTTTGTCCAACTTATGCCCCATTTCGCGCGTTATATGGCCAAACGGGGGCGTATTGTTGGATGGTAGAGATGTTTGACCCGAACATAAAAGATTTTTACGAACGTGTGGGCCGGTTGAAAGAGGCTCATGCCAAAGGTTACGCCTTTGAAGGTGTCGGCGTCTTGGGCCGGTCCTACTATCGCAAACCGCAGCGCAAGAACCGGCTGAAACTGCTGGTGCCCTTGGCCTTTTTGTTGATGGCAGGGTTTGGGCTGAAAGGCGCTATTCACTATTTCGTCGGCGCGCAGACCTATGAAAACCGGGTTGCAGAGATGCAGCAGGGGCAGGGGTTTGACAAATTGGGCGCGGCCTTGATGGCCCCTGATCGCGTGACGCTTTGGGTATCGGAAACGCTGCGCAAAAGCCTGCAAAAGCGGGGCTGACCGCCCCCGACCTGCCAACCCACCAACCAACCAACAAAACAGGAAAGCCGCCCACCGAATTCGGGGGCGGCTTTTGCTTTGGTCTGCCGATGTTCAAAGGCATCGCGCCATGGCAGGCCCCGGACTGCGGGGCGCTGCGGCGCGGGGTGTCAGAAGCGGGTGATCTTGGCGATATCGGCGATGTCTGCGCGGGTCAGACCGATATCATCCAATTCGCGGTCCGACAGTTTGCCCAGCGAGTTGCGGGTCACACGCGCGTCATTCCAAGCAATCACGGAGTTCGCGACATTGCTGACGAAGCGGATGAAGCTGTAAGTGGCGATAGCGCCGAACGGCGCCGTGCGGGTCGTCTCATAGGCGGCCATGGCTGTAATCCTTAGGTTTTCATACTGCACATTTTTGCAGCAGAGTGTTTCGATACCGGGCAGATAGTCCTGCTGCACCTGCAAAGCAATCCGCAGAAATGGCATGGCTGAGATGCAGTTCCTGCATGGCTGTTTGCCCCAATTTTGCCTTATTTTTAAGGATGGGCTGAAAAGCGTCGGTTTTCGGTGATGAAGCGTCGAATATGCTGCGGGCGCAGCAATATCCGCCGGGCTTGACAGGTGCGCGCAAAGCGCTTGGCGGATGTTCCCTTTTCGTGCTATTCGATTTTTAACGAATAAAAGGGGCAGAGATGCGGGTGTTGGGGATTGATCCGGGGTTGCGCAACCTTGGCTGGGGGGTGATCGACGTGGACGGGTCACGTTTGACCCATGTCGCGAATGGCATTTGCCATTCCGCGCCGGGCAGTGATGTGGGCGATCTCGCCGCGCGGTTGCTGAGTTTGCACGGCCAGTTGACCGAGGTGTTACGCCTTTACGCCCCCGATGCGGCTGCGGTGGAAAATACCTTTGTGAACAAGGATGCGGTGGCGACGCTGAAACTGGGGCAGGCGAGGGGGATTGCGCTGTTGGTGCCGGCGCAGTTTGGGCTGACCGTGGGCGAATATGCCCCGAACGCGGTCAAGAAATGCGTGGTGGGTGTGGGCCATGCCGCCAAGGCCCAGATTGATCACATGGTGCGCATCCATTTGCCCGGTGTGCAGATCAACGGGCCGGATGCGGCGGATGCTTTGGCGATTGCCATTTGCCACGCGCATCATCAACAAAGTGCAGGGCGGTTGCAGGCCGCAGTGCAGAGGGCGGCAGGATGATTGGCAAGATTGCAGGGCGGCTGGACTATCGCGGCACGGATCATGTGCTGATTGATGTGCGCGGCGTGGGCTATATCGTCCATGTGTCGGATCGGACACTGGCCGCCATGCCGCGCGTGGGCGGGGCGGTGGCGCTGTTCACCGAACTGCTGGTGCGCGAAGATCTGCTGCAACTCTTTGGCTTTCCCACCATGCTGGAAAAGGAATGGCACCGGCTGCTGGTGACGGTGCAAGGCGTGGGGGCCAAGGCCGCGATGGCTATTCTGGGCACGCTGGGGCCGGAAGGCGTGGCCCGCGCGATTGCGCTGGGCGATGCCAAGGCGATACAGGCCGCCCCCGGTGTCGGCCCCAAGATCGCGCAGCGCGTGGTGTTGGAGTTGAAGGCCAAGGCGCCCACAGTCATGGCGATGGGCGCGAACCCGGCCAGCACGGCGGGGGCGGTTGAAGATGATGTGATCGAACCGGTCGCATCGGCACCGAAGAAGGCTGTCAGGCCTGATGAGGGGGCCGCAGGCCGTGCGGCGGCCAGTGCCGAGGCGCTGTCGGCGCTGATCAATCTTGGCTATGGCCACGGCGATGCCGCGCAAGCGGTGGCACAAGCCGCAGGCGAGGCCCCCGAGGCCGCCACGGGTGCGCTGATCAAGGCCGCGCTGAAACTGCTGGCCCCAAAGGGATAAGACATGGAACCCGATCCCACGCTGCGCCCCGAAGGCCTGCCCGAAGATGCCGACCGCGCCTTGCGCCCGCAAGTGCTGGAGGAATTTGTCGGTCAAGCCGAAGCCCGCGCCAATCTGCGGGTCTTCATCGAATCCGCCAAAATCCGTGGCGAGGCGATGGATCACACGCTGTTCCACGGCCCGCCGGGGCTTGGCAAAACCACGCTGGCGCAGATCATGGCGCGGGAATTGGGGGTAGGCTTTCGCATGACTTCAGGCCCGGTGTTGGCCAAGGCGGGCGATCTGGCCGCCATTCTGACCAATCTGGAACCCAATGACGTGCTGTTCATCGACGAGATTCACCGGCTCTCTCCGGTGGTCGAAGAGGTGCTGTATCCCGCGATGGAGGATTTCGCGCTGGATCTGGTGATCGGTGAGGGGCCTGCTGCGCGCACGGTGCGGATAGATTTGCAGCCCTTTACGCTGGTGGGGGCCACGACACGGTTGGGGTTGTTGACCACACCGCTGCGCGACCGCTTCGGCATTCCGACGCGGTTGGTGTTTTACACCGAGGATGAGCTGGACCTGATTGTCACGCGCGGGGCGCGGCTGATGGGGGTGAAAGCCGAGCCCGAGGGCACGCGGGAGATTGCCAAGCGCGCGCGCGGCACGCCCCGGATTGCCGGGCGCTTGTTGCGGCGGGTGGTGGATTTTGTGCTGGTCGAAGGGGACGGGCGCTTGACCCGCGAAATTGCCGACCGCGCGTTGACGCGGCTGGGGGTGGATCATCTGGGCCTCGATGGGGCGGACCGGCGGTATATGATGTTGCTGGCCGAGCATTACGGCGGCGGGCCGGTGGGGGTGGAAACCATCTCGGCCGCGCTGTCGGAGGCGCGCGATGCGCTGGAGGAAGTGATCGAGCCTTATCTGTTGCAGCAAGGCCTTATACAGCGCACGCCGCGCGGGCGGATGCTGGCCGCCCGTGCCTGGCGGCATCTGGGGCTGGAGGCCCCGCGCCCGCCGGGGCAGAGCGATTTATTCGAGGTGAAATAGGATCGGTCGTTTGGCCGGGGCGGGGGAGCCACCTTGGGGGGGATTGACCCCCCGCTGCGGCGGCGTTGCCACGGGCGTTCACTCGGGCGGTGGGATTGGGTGGCAAAGCGGGCAGGTATTTTTGCCAAGATGAAATCTGCGAGCAGTTGCTTGTTCTGGCCCTGAGCCTTGCGGTAGGAGGGGCAAGGCCAGACAGGAGGAACCAATGGAGCCAGCAGAGGTAGAAGCGTTGTTCACGCGGGCCGATGGGCAATATTTGTTTGCGCGCTGGGCGCGGCCCATCGTGCCCGTGGTCTTTGGTGTGACAGAGGCGACGTTGGCTGTTGTGAAGGGCGCGGTGGAGGCGGTTGTGGCGCTTGCCGGTCACAAGATGGCCGAGACGGACCCCGAGTTGGGTGCGAACCTTATGGTGTTTTTCCTGACGGATTGGGCGGAGTTGCGGGCGGTGCCGCGTTTGGGCGAGATGATCCCCGATCTGGAGGCGCTGACCCATCGGCTGGAGGCGGCGGGCGCCAACCAATACCGCAGTTTCCGCTTTGAGGCGGATGGTGCGATCAAGGCGGCCTTTGTCTTTGTGCGGATGGATGCCGAGCTGGAGGCGGTTTCGGCGGATGTGCTGGCGTTGAACCAGGCGGTGCAGGTGATTTTGCTGTGGTCGGATACGGCGTTTCGCGCGCGGTCGCCCATGGTGAAGGCCGGAGACACGGTGGTGCTGCGGCCTGAGATCGGTGCCTTGATCCGGGCGGGCTATGACCCGGTGATGCCTGTCGCTGCGCAGGACAAAAGCCATGCTTTGCGTCTGGCGGCCCGGATGCAGCACGCGGCGCAATAGGCCTGCGCGCGCAATGCGGGGCGATCAACGGGGGCGCGGAAACCTGAAAGACGCGCCCCCGAATTGTGCAGAGGTGATCAGGCCATGCCGATCATCGAGGTGCTGACAGCAAGGGTTGCCAGCAAGGCGAGGCTGGTCCGTTTGGACAGCCAGAACAGCGGCAGCCCTCCGAAGGGTTTGCGCGGCAGCGCCCAGCCGCCCTTGCCCATGTCAGAAAACGGGGTGCGGGCCATCAGGACGAGGCAGGCCATGCCCACCAGTGCCAGAATGGCGACCAGCACGGGATGGGGCGCAAAGGACGGCTCTGCCATCAGTTCCGCAAGATTTGGGGCATCGGCACGTGCGCCGGTGTTTTGAAAGAGCAGGCTGGACGTTGCCAGGGTCAAAGATATTTTCTTCATGTCATACTCACTTGTTAATTGCTCGATTGGGTCAGGATGCAGGAACAATCCGGCCCAATTAGGGAGGATTATCGCTAACTTTGTGACAATTTTTAGGTGCTGTTGCGTCGTCAATGATGCGGATCGGCACGTATTGTTTCCGTGTTGGGGCGATAGCTTGTGGCTTGCCCTGTTGCCCTCTGCGCGCTAGCCCTGTGGCAGGCAAAAGGGGGCAGTTGTGATGCATCGCTTTGATCTGCGGGTCTATTACGAAGATACCGACCTTGCGGGGATTGTGTATTACGCCAATTACCTGAAATTTATCGAACGCGCGCGCAGCGAATGGGTGCGCGGCCTTGGGGTGGATCAGGCGGCGCTTCGGGCCGAGCAGGGGCTGGTTTTTGCGGTGCGCCGGGTGGTGGCGGACTATCTGCGCCCAGCGGTTTATGACGATATATTGCAAGTGCGCACAATTCTTGAAACCGCCAGCGGCGCGCGCCTGACCTTGGCGCAATGCGTGCTGCGCGGCGAGGAAGTGCTGTTCACCGCCCAAGTTACATTGGTTTGTCTGACCTCAGAGGGCCGCCCCGCCCGCCTGCCAGAGGCACTGCGCCACCAGATCGGCGCGTCCTGAGCGGGTGATAACATCGACGTGACCGGGCCAAACGGCGGCTTCCCGCGCGTTTGCGTTATGCTCTATTGGCATTTGCCTTGAAAAACGGATAGAATTGCCGGAACCAAGGCCGAAGAACGGCCCAATAAGAGAAGAGCAGGCGATATGGAAACGGATACCCTTGCGGCGGCGCGGGAGATTGATTTCTCGATGCTGGCGCTTTTTGCGCGCGCAACCCTGACAGTGAAGCTGGTGATGCTGATGCTGCTGGTCATGTCCTTTTGGTCATGGGCCATCATCATCCGCAAACATATCGCCTATCGCCTTGCCAAGCGTGAGGCCGCGATTTTTGACCGGGCCTTCTGGTCGGGCGAGCCGCTGGATGAACTGTTCGAAAAGATCGGGTCGGAGCCGCGCGGCGCGTCCGAACGGATTTTCGCGGCGGGCATGTTGGAATGGCGGCGCAGTCACCGTGATGATGGTGGGCTGATCGCAGGCGCGCAGGCCCGGATTGACCGCAGCATGGATGTGGCGATTGCCAAGGAAAGCGAAGGGTTGAACAACGGCTTGTCCTTTCTGGCGACCACCGGGTCCACCGCGCCGTTTATCGGCTTGTTCGGCACCGTTTGGGGCATCAAGCACGCGTTTGAACAGATTGCGCTGAGCCAGAACACCAATCTTGCCGTTGTGGCCCCCGGTATTGCCGAGGCGCTGCTGGCCACCGGGATCGGCCTGATCGCCGCTATTCCGGCGGTGGTGTTTTACAACAAGCTGAATTCCGACAGTGAGCGGATCATCGGCGGCTATGAAGCCTTTGCCGATGAATTTGCCACGATCCTGTCGCGCCAGTTGGATTCCTGAGCCATGGGCGCAGGGGTCATGAAAAAATCGGGCGGCGGGCGGCGCGGGCGGCGGCGGGGCAAATCTGCCGCGATGTCCGAGATCAACGTCACGCCCTTTGTCGACGTGATGCTGGTGCTGCTGATCATTTTCATGGTCGCGGCCCCGATGTTGACCGTGGGCGTGCCGATCGAATTGCCGAAAACCGCTGCGACCGCGCTTCCGACCGAACAGGAAGAGCCGCTGACGATCACCATGGCCGCCGATGGTCGGTTGCTGATCCAGAGTCAGGAAGTGGCGGATGCCGATCTGATCCCGAAATTGCAAGCCGTCGCGGCCGAGCGGACCAGCGACAAGATTTTCCTGCGCGCCGATGGGACTATTCCCTATGCCCGTGTGGCGCAGGTGATGGGGGCGCTGAATGCAGGCGGGTTCCGCAATATCGGGCTTGTAACCGATACGGACGGGCCGTCTTTTGGCGCGTCGGGCGGCTAGGCTGACGTGATGGACAAGGGGATTCTCTTTTCAGGCATCGGACATGTCGGCCTGATCCTGTGGGCGTTGATTGGCGGGTTTTTCATCCGCCATGATGAGGCCCCCGAGATTGCAGTGACCGAAGTGTCGTTGTTGTCGAGCGCCGAGTTTGAGGCGATTCAGGCGGCATCGCCCACGGCCCCGGCACCGGAGGCCCCGCAAACCGATATTGCAACGCCCACGCCCGTGACCCCGGCCGAGGAAACCCCGGCACCGACCCCGCAGCCCGAAACGCCGCCGGTTGTGACGCAACCGCCACCGCCGCGCCCCGAGCCGGAGCCTGCGCCGGAAGCCGCCCCCGATGTGGTCGAAACCGCGCCCGAGCCTGTGCCGCAAGCGCCCGAAGACCCCACGCCCCCCGCACCTGTGGCCGTGGATGAGCCGCCGGTTCTTGCGCCGACGGTCAGTTCGCGCCCGCGTCCGAAACCGGCCGATCGTGTGGCCCCGCAGCCCACCGAAGCGCCTGCGCCGGATGCGGTTGTGGCCCCTACACCGGCCCCCGCCGTGACGCCAGAGGCGACACCGGACGCGGTTGTGGTCGAAGAAGAAAAACCCGAAGCCGCGCAACAGGAAGCAGGCACCGAGCTTGCGACCGAGGCCAACAAGGCCGAACCGCTGGCGCCTTCGGCCTCGTCCCGCCCGAAACCGCGCCCTGCGCGCCGGGCCGAGGCGGCGCCGACTGACGCGCCCGCAACGCCCACCACCACCCCGGATGTGCCGCGCGATGCGATTGCCGAGGCCGTGGCCGCCGCCACCGCAGGCGGTGCCGCGACCGAGGCCCCCGCGACCGCCCCCAGCGGCCCGCCGATGACCGCAGGCGAGAAAGATGCGCTGCGTGTAGCGGTGCAGGCTTGCTGGAACGTCGGCTCTTTGTCGTCCGAGGCGTTGCAAGTCACGGTGACGATTGCGGTGGCGCTGGGGCAGGATGGCAAGCCCGATATCGGCTCTATCACCATGACGGAATTCACCGGCGGATCGGAAGGTGCCGCGCGTCAGGCCTTTGAGGCAGGGCGGCGGGCTGTGATCTTGTGCGGTGCCAATGGCTTCCAACTTCCCCCTGACAAATATGATCAGTGGCGTAACCTGGAACTTGTCTTCAACCCGGAGAGAATGAGGATCAAATGACCTATCAGAGACCCTTCGGCCTATTGCTTGCGCTTGGCTTGATGTTTGGCGGGCTGGTTGCAGCCCCGGTGGTGGCGCAGAACGGCCCGCTTCGGATTGAAATCGTCGAAGGCGTGATCGAGCCTTTGCCCTTTGCCGTGCCCGATTTCGTGGCCGAGAACGGGGCTGCGGGCGAATATGCCAAGAACCTTGCGCGGGTGATCGCGTCGGATCTGTCGGGCACCGGATTGTTCCGGGAAATCCCGGCCAGCGCCCATGTGGGCCGGATCAGCAGCTTTGACGCACCGGTGGCTTACGGCGATTGGAAAGCGATCAACGCGCAGGCGCTGGTCACGGGCGCAGTAAGTGCGAGCGGCGACCGCATCGTGGTGAAATTCCGCCTGTTCGATATTTTCTCGGGTCAGCAGATGGGCGAGGGGCTGCAATTTGCCGGCACCACGCAAAGCTGGCGGCGCATGGCGCATAAGGTGGCCGATGCGGTTTACAGCCGGATCACCGGTGAGGGCGGCTATTTTGACAGCCGTGTGGTCTTTGTTTCGGAAACCGGGCCAAAGAACCAGCGGGCCAAGCGTTTGGCGGTGATGGATTACGATGGGGCCAATGTGCAATATCTGACCGACAGCCGTTCTATCGTGCTGGCCCCGCGCTTTTCGCCTTCGGGGGATCGTATCCTGTATACATCGTATCAGTCGGGCTTTCCGAAGATCTACCTGATGGATGTGGCATCGGTGCAGGCCCGCGCCTTGGGCGACCAGCCCGGCACCATGACCTTTGCGCCGCGCTTTGCGCCGGATGGGCGGACAGTGGTGTTCAGCCTTGAGCAGGGCGGCAACAGCGACCTTTACACCGTGGATACCAATTCCGGCACCTTGTCGCGGCTGACCAATGCGCCCTCGATTGAAACCGCGCCGGATTACAGCCCGGATGGCAGCCGTATCGTGTTTGAATCCGACCGGTCCGGCACCCAGCAGATTTATGTGATGTCGGCAGGTGGCGGCGAGCCGCAGCGCATTTCCAACGGTCCGGGCCGCTATTCCACCCCGGTCTGGAGCCCGCGCGGCGATCTGATCGCCTTTACCAAGCAGCATCAGGGCCGGTTCCACATCGGCGTGATGCGGGTTGACGGGTCGGAAGAGCGGTTGCTGACCGCCTCGTTCTTGGATGAGGGCCCGACATGGTCGCCCAATGGTCGCGTGATCATGTTCACCCGCGAAACCGCTGGGGCGGCGGGGCAATCCTCGTTGTATTCGGTGGATATCACGGGGCGCAACCTGCGCCCGGTCAGCAGCGATGGCGCGGCATCGGACCCGTCGTGGTCGCCGCTTCTGCCGTAAAATTATGTGATGATTGCCCGATTCACAGGGCAGTCCAAACCTGTTACTGTGGTCGTAATCAGGCCAATAAACAAAGGACGGAATGATGTCTTATCTACCAAAGGCGATGTGGTTGATCGCGATGCTGGGCCTTGCGGCCTGTAACAACCCCGACCGTTTTGGCGCTGGTGGCGCTGGCGGGGCCGGGGGTGCCGGTGGCGCTGGCGGGATTGACAGCACGGGTCTGGGCGGTGCGGATGATCCGCGCTCTGTGGCCTATTTCCAGCAGACGCTGGGGGATCGCGTGTTCTTTGCCGTGGATCAAAGCACCCTGTCCGATGAGGCCCGCGCAACCCTGACGGGGCAGGCGCAATGGCTGCAAACCAACAGCGATTACGCGCTGATCATCGAAGGCCATGCCGATGAGCAGGGCACCCGCCAGTATAACCTTGCACTCGGCGCGCGCCGTGCCTCGGCTGCGCAGAACTTCCTGATTTCGCAAGGGGTTGCCGCAAGCCGTATCCGCACCGTGTCTTATGGCAAGGAGCGCCCGGTAGAGGTCTGCTCGACCGAGGATTGCTATAGCCGCAACCGCCGTGCGGTGACGGTTCTGTCGCTGGGCGCAGGTAGCTAAGCCATGATGCGCGCGGGTGTTACGGCAGCAATCATACTGGCGGTCTGGCCGCTGGCAGGGTTTGCGCAGGACCGCGCGCAAACCCTGGCCGATATTCGGCAGGAACTGACGGTTCTGGGCGGGGCCGTGCAGGGGCTTCGGGCTGAATTGTCGACCACAGGCCCGGCAAGCGGCGGCTATGGCGGCGCTTTGCTGGACCGGGTCGACACGATCGAAGCCGCGCTTGCGCAATTGACGGCCAAGACCGAAAGCCTTGAGTTCCGGCTTAATCAGGTGGTCACGGATGGCACGCGGCGGGTCAATGACATTGAATTCCGTCTGGTAGAGCTGGAAGGCGGCGATCTGAGCCAGGTGGGCCAGGCCCCGCCCTTGGGGGGCACGGCACCGGCCACGGCGCCCGCTGTGCAACCGCCCGTCATTCCCGGCGGCACCTCTCTGGCAACCAATGAGCAAGCGGATTTTGACCGGGCCAAGGAGGTGCTCGGTCAAGGTGACTTTCGCAGCGCCGCGGACCTCTTTGCGACCTTTGCCCAGACCTATACGGGTGGGCCCCTGACGGCCGAAGCGCATTTCTATCGCGGTGAGGCGCTGTCGCAACTGGGCGAAACATCCGAAGCGGCGCGGGCATGGCTGGAGGCGTTTTCCGGCGATATGACCGGGGCGCGGGCCGCCGAAAGCCTGATGAAAGTGGGCAAGGCGCTGGGTGAATTGGGCCAGGGGCCAGAGGCCTGCGTGACCTTGCAAGAGGTCGGCGTGCGCTTTCCCGGCGATCCGGCGGCGGTTGAGGCTGCGAATGCGGCGTTGGGGCTGGGGTGCCAGTAGGCGACGACTGGCCGCTGCAATTCGGGCAGGACGCGGTCTTGGCCCATTTTGCGCAAAGCGCCTTATCGACAGAACGAAACCCCACCCGAGTCGCTGTTGCGGTTTCGGGTGGTTCTGATTCTATGGCCGTGCTGCATCTGATGGCGGCGGTGGCGGCGCATGAAGGGTTTGCGCTATGGGCCGTCACGGTCGATCACGCGCTGCGCCCCGAGTCGGCAGCAGAAGCGGCGCAGGTGGCGCAGATTTGCGCCGGGCTGGGCGTGCCGCATGCGGTGCTGCGCTGGCAGCATGGCGCGGTTGCGGGCAACCTGATGGAAGCCGCGCGCAAAGCCCGCTATGGCCTGATGGCCGATTGGGCGGCGGGGCAAGGCATTTCCCATATTCTGCTGGGCCATACGGCGGATGATCAGGCCGAGACATTCCTGATGGGCCTTGCCCGTGGGGCCGGGATTGACGGGCTGGTCGGCATGCGCAGGCATTGGGACGAAGGTGCGGTTCGGTTCTTGCGCCCGTTTTTGGTGGTGTCGCGCGCGGATTTGCGGGGATATCTGACACGGCAAGGCGTGGCGTGGATCGAAGACCCCAGCAATGACAATGACCGCTTTACCCGCGTCAAGGCGCGGCGGGCGCTGCGGGCCTTGAAGCCTTTGGGCATTACCATTGACCGTTTGAATGGCGTGATCGTCAACCTCCTGGAGGCGCAAGGCGCAGTGCAGGCCGCCACCGCAGACGCCGCCAAAAGGCTGTGCCGTAGCAGTGAAGCAGGCGAAGTGATCTTTGACCACAAGCTGTGGCGGCATGAAGGTGGCGAGGTGCAGCGGCGCGTGCTGATCGCGGCGCTGCGCTGGATTTCGGGCGCGGGCTATGCGCCGCGCGGGTCGGGCGTGTTTCGCGCCATGATGGCAATTGCGCAAGGTAGGGATACCACTTTGTCGGGATGCCGGATCAAGCTATCAGATGCGGTTTTTCGCGTGATGCGCGAACCCCGCGCGGTGGCAGGACTGGTCGCGCCGCCCGGCGCGCTGTGGGATGGGCGCTGGCAGGTGGAGGGCCCGTTTGAACCGGGCCAAGAGCTGCGGGCCTTGGGGGCGGACGGGTTGCGCCAGTGCAAGGATTGGAAGGCCACCGGGCATAGCCGGGATTCGTTGCTGGTTTCGCCCGCTGTGTGGTATGATGGCACCCTGATCGCCGCCCCAATCGCAGGCTATGGGGCGGATTTCAGCGCGCGCATTGTCGCGCCTTTCACTGATTTTATACTATCGCATTGAACACCCGGAACTTATGGCTATCTTATGCGCAAAGCTGCGGCCCGTTCCGGCCCGGCGCGTGAAGGAGAAACTTCGTGGGAAATGCACGAAATATCGCATTCTGGGTCATCCTGCTGGTCTTGATCCTGGCTTTGTTCAACCTGTTCAGCGGCGGGCAGACGAATATGTCGCAACGCTCGGTGTCTTATTCCGACTTTGTGGAGCGGGTTGAGGCAGGCGAGGTTGCCAGCGTGACGCTGGACGGGGAAATGATTTTGGTCCGGGGCACCGATGGCAAGGATTATTCCGTCATCAAGCCGCAGGGCGAGGAAATCACCGACAAGCTGATCGCCAAAGACGTGGACGTTGTGGCCAAGGCGCAGGAACAATCGGGCTTTTTCAGCCTGCTAAGCCTGTGGTTGCCCTTCCTCGTGCTGATCGGCATCTGGATTTTCTTCATGAACCGGATGCAGGGCGGCGGCAAAGGTGGTGCGATGGGCTTTGGCAAATCCAAGGCCAAGCTGTTGACCGAAAAGAATGGCCGCGTGACCTTTGACGATGTGGCCGGCATTGATGAAGCCAAGGAAGAGCTTGAAGAGATTGTGGAATTCCTGCGCAACCCGCAGAAGTTCAGCCGTCTTGGCGGCAAAATCCCGAAAGGCGCTTTGCTGGTTGGCCCGCCCGGCACCGGTAAAACCCTGCTGGCCCGTGCGATCGCGGGTGAGGCGGGCGTGCCGTTCTTCACCATTTCCGGCTCTGACTTTGTGGAAATGTTCGTGGGTGTAGGCGCAAGCCGCGTGCGCGACATGTTCGAGCAGGCCAAGAAAAACGCCCCCTGCATCGTGTTCATCGACGAGATTGACGCCGTGGGCCGTGCGCGTGGCGTCGGTATGGGCGGCGGCAATGACGAGCGGGAGCAGACGCTGAACCAGCTTCTGGTGGAAATGGACGGGTTTGAGGCGAATGAGGGTGTGATCATCGTCGCCGCCACCAACCGCAAGGACGTGCTGGACCCGGCGCTGCTGCGCCCCGGCCGTTTTGACCGCCAGATCCATGTGCCGAACCCCGATATCAAGGGCCGCGAAAAGATTCTGAACGTGCATGCGCGCAAAGTGCCGGTTGGCCCTGATGTCGATCTGCGCATTATCGCCCGCGGCACGCCCGGCTTTTCGGGTGCGGACCTTGCCAACCTTGTGAATGAGGCCGCGTTGATGGCCGCCCGTGTAGGCCGCCGTTTCGTGACCATGCATGACTTTGAACAAGCCAAGGACAAGGTGATGATGGGGGCAGAGCGGCGCTCTATGGTGCTGACCGCCGAGCAGAAAGAACATACCGCCTATCACGAGGCAGGCCACGCGATTGTGGGCATGGCGCTGCCGAAATGTGACCCGGTATACAAGGCCACGATCATCCCGCGCGGTGGCGCCTTGGGCATGGTGATGAGCTTGCCGGAAATGGACCAGCTGAACATGCACAAGGATCAGTGCAAGCAGCGCATCGCCATGACGATGGCCGGCAAAGCCGCCGAGATCATCAAATGGGGCGAAGAAGGCGTGTCCAACGGCCCCTCGGGCGATATCATGCAGGCCAGCGGTTTGGCGCGGGCGATGGTGATGCGCTGGGGCATGTCGGACAAGATCGGCAATATCGACTATTCCGAGGCGCATCAGGGCTATCAGGGGCAAACCGGTGGTTTCTCGGTTTCTGCCGATACCAAGAACCTGATCGAGGAAGAGGTGAAAGCCCTGATCGACGAAGGCTATGAATTGGCCCGCAAAATCCTGCTGGAGAAATCCGAGGAGTTTGAGCGGCTGGCGCAGGGCCTTCTGGAATATGAAACGCTGACCGGCGATGAGATCAAGAAAGTCGTGGCCGGTGAAAAGCTGGGTGGCGATGATGAGGGGGATAAACCCTCGGGCGGGGAGCCTGCGTCGGTTGTGGCAATCCCTAAGACCAAGCCCAAAGCCAACAAAGGCGGGATGGAGCCGGAACCCTCTGCCTGACCTGCCTCTCCAGACCCAAGGAAAACGCCGCGAGCCTGTCTCGCGGCGTTTTGCGTTTGGGGGGCGGCGCGCATCGGAGAAACCCCGCGCATTTGCATAGCCCACCGGGAAAGCGTTTGCTTTGCCCCGCGCGGCGCGGGATATATCGGCCAGTGGCGGGCGGTTTGCCCGGACCCAAGGCGCAATGCGGTGTTGACGTTTAACGAGAGGTTGAGGATGACCGGAACCGATTGGAACCCCGAACGCTATGGCCGCTTTCGCGACCTGCGGTTGCGCCCGGCGCTGGACCTTTTGGCGCAGGTGCCGGACCTGCCCGAAGGCGACCTGATCGACCTGTGCTGTGGTGCCGGGGCGGTGGGGCCTGCCTTGGCGGCGCGTTTTGCCGGGCGGGCGCTGATCGGGCTGGACAGCTCACCCGCGATGCTGGCCGAGGCGCGCAAGACCGGGGCCTATCGCGATATGATCGAAGGCGATGTGACCCGCTGGCAGCCCAAAGCGCCTGTGGCCCTGCTGTTTTCCAACGCCGCCTTGCATTGGGTTGCAGGGCATGAGGCGCTGCTGCCGCGATTGGCCGCGATGCTGGTGCCGGGTGGGATGCTGGCGGTGCAGATGCCCCGGCAATCCGGCGCGCCATCGCATCGGTTCTTGCGCGATATCGCCGCCTCGCTTTTTGCGGATCGGTTTGACGATGTGCCGCAATCGCCGGTGCATACCGCCGTGAAATACTGGGAGATGATGGCCCCCCTGGGCGCGGTGACGGCATGGGAAAGCGAATATGTGCAGCGGCTGGAACCGCAAGGCGAAGGCCATCCGGTGCGTGCCTTTACCCAAGCGACCGTGATGCGCCCCTATCTTGACCGGTTGAATACGGATGAAACGGCAGCCTTTCTGAACGCCTATGACGCGGCACTGGGCGCGGCCTATCCATTGCTGCCGGATGGGGCGGCGCTGCTGCCGTTCCGGCGTGTATTTTTTACGGTGAAGGTGTAGCCAGCAATGCCCGCTTTGATGAAAACCGACTTTATGGGCACGATTGTCTGGCTGGGCTTGGTGCGCGACCGTGCTGCCCAACTGGCCAGCGCGCCGGTGGACCAGATCAACGCGCTGTTTTCAGGGCCAGAGGGCGAGGCGCATGGCGGGCTGACCCGCCCATCCTGTAGCCGGGTGCTGACGCAATATCCGCGCGGCACGCCCATTCGCAACACCCGGCAATTTGCGATTCTCTGCGCGGCGGAACTGGCCGCGATTGCCGCCGACATGGGGGTGGAAACCCTTGACCCGGCCCTGATGGGCGCGACCATGGTGATTGCGGGCATCCCCGATTTCACGCATCTGCCGCCGTCATCGCGGCTGCAAGCGCCAAGCGGGGCGACGCTGGTGGTAGATATGGAAAACCGCCCCTGCGTTCTGCCCGCCAAACCGATCGAGGCGATGCATCCGGGCAAAGGGGCGGCGTTCAAACCGGCGGGCAAGGGGCGGCGCGGGGTGACAGCTTGGGTAGAGCGCGAAGGCCTGCTGCGGCTGGGCGACAGCGTGACCTTGCACATTCCCGACCAGCGCGGCTGGCGCGGGTTACAGCAGGGACAAGACCCCCGCCGATAGCAGCAGGCCAAAGCCCAAGGCGGCATTGAAAACGATGGCGACAGGATGTTTGGACATCAGACTCTCCCAGGTTGCTTGGGGATATAACGCGGCCAAAGGGCTTTCCGTTCCCTTAACGCCGCGCCCGATTCAGGCGGGCCGCTAAAACCCTTGGTATATTCCCGGCCCCACGGCCCCGTTTTTCCCGATCCTGCGATGAATTCTCCTATCGGAAACCGAGGCTGGCGAATTTGGTGCGGGATGCGTCGGAAACGCCCTTTCTTGCCGCAAATGGACTGGCTACACCAATCTCAAAGCCCGATCAGGGCGCTGTCATGCAGGGAGCAACAGAAAATGGCGTTCAAGACCGATATCGAAATTGCACGGGAAGCCAAGAAGCGGCCGATCATGGAGATTGGCGAAAAGCTGGGCATCCCGTCCGAGCATTTGCTGCCTTACGGCCATGACAAGGCCAAGGTGAGCCAAGAGTTCATCGCCTCGCTTGCCGACCGCAAGAACGGCAAGCTGGTGCTGGTGACGGCGATCAACCCGACCCCTGCAGGCGAAGGCAAGACCACCACCACCGTGGGTCTGGGCGATGGGTTGAACCGGATTGGCAAGAAAGCGGTCGTCTGTATCCGTGAGGCCAGCCTTGGCCCGAACTTCGGCATGAAGGGCGGCGCCGCAGGGGGCGGTATGGCACAGGTGGTGCCGATGGAAGAAATGAACCTGCATTTCACCGGCGATTTCCATGCCATCACCTCGGCGCATAACCTTTTGTCGGCGATGATCGACAACCATATCTATTGGGGCAATGAACTGGCGATTGACGAGCGTCGCGTGGTCTGGCGCCGGGTGATGGATATGAACGACCGCGCGCTGCGCGATGTTGTCACCTCGCTTGGTGGCGTGTCCAACGGCTTCCCGCGCCAAACCGGGTTTGATATTACGGTCGCCTCGGAAGTGATGGCGATTTTGTGCCTGTCCAACGATCTGGCCGATTTGCAAAAGCGTCTGGGCGATATCGTGGTGGCCTACCGCCGCGACAAATCCCCGATCTATTGCCGTGATATCAAGGCCGACGGCGCGATGACCGTGCTGCTGAAAGACGCGATGCAGCCGAACCTTGTGCAGACGTTGGAAAACAACCCGGCCTTCGTGCATGGCGGCCCCTTTGCCAATATCGCACATGGTTGCAACTCGGTCATCGCGACCAAGACCGCGTTGAAACTGGGTGACTATGTGGTGACAGAGGCAGGCTTTGGCGCCGATCTGGGGGCCGAGAAGTTCATGAACATCAAATGCCGCAAGGCGGGCTTGGCCCCCGATGCGGTGGTGCTGGTGGCCACCGTGCGCGCGATGAAGATGAACGGCGGCGTGGCCAAGGCCGATCTGGGCGCGGAAAACGTGGATGCGGTGAAAAAGGGTTGCCCGAACCTTGGCCGCCACATCGGCAACCTGAAAAGCTTTGGCGTGCCGGTGGTGGTTGCGATCAACCATTTCGTCTCGGACACCGAAGCGGAAGTGCAGGCGGTGAAGGATTATGTGAAATCCCAAGGCTCTGAGGCGGTGCTGTGCAAGCATTGGGCGCAAGGCTCTGCCGGGATTGAGGATCTGGCGAAAAAGGTTGTGCAACTGGCCGAAAGCGGCGCGTCCAATTTCGCCCCGCTCTATCCCGATGACATGCCGTTGATGCAGAAGGTCGAAACCATCGCCAAGCGGATTTATCACGCCGATGAGGTGCTGGCCGACAAGTCGATCCGCGCGCAACTGAAGGCGTGGGAAGATGCGGGTTATGGGCATTTCCCCATCTGCATGGCGAAAACGCAATATTCCTTCAGCACCGATCCCAACCTGCGCGGCGCACCGACCGGCCATTCGGTGCCGGTGCGTGAGGTGCGGTTGTCGGCGGGTGCGGGCTTTATCGTGGTGATCTGCGGTGAGATCATGACCATGCCGGGCCTGCCGCGCGTGCCAAGCGCCGAGGTGATCCGCCTGAACGCGGATGGCAATGTCGAGGGGCTGTTCTAAACACATGGCGGGGCGTTTCGTCGTCTTGACCCCACTGGGTCTTCGGTCCAAAGCGGGGCCGGAACCAGAAAGAGGGGATCGCGATGAAACGCCCTGCCGATTGCATGACGATGCAGGACATCCGCGCCGAGATTGACCGGCTGGATGTGGCGCTGATTGGTCTGTTGGTGGAACGCGCGGGCTATATCGACCGCGCGGCGCAAGTGAAGGCCAAGGCGGGGTTGCCCGCCCGGATTGACGACCGCGTGGAACAGGTGGTCGCCAATGTGCGCGCCACGGCGGCGGCGCAAGGGCTTGCCCCCGATCTGGCGGAAACGCTGTGGCGGCAGTTGATCGAGTGGTCGATTGCCCGCGAGGAAAACCATTTAGGGGCCGATGCCCGAACGGAGACGAAATGAGCGCTGTGATCATCGACGGAAAAGCTTTTGCGGCCCGCGTGCGGGGGCAGGTGGCAGGCCATGTGGCGCGGCTGGTGGAAGAACATGGGATCAAGCCGGGGCTGGCGGTGGTGCTGGTGGGGCAAGACCCGGCCTCGGAAGTCTATGTGAAATCCAAGGGCAAGATGACGGTAGAGGTTGGAATGACCTCTATCGAACATAAGCTGCCCGCCGATACCGCCGAGGCGGATTTGCTGGCGCTGATTGCCAAGCTGAACGCCGATCCGAAAATTCACGGTATTCTGGTGCAGTTGCCGCTGCCGGCGCATCTGGATTCTGAACTGGTGATCAACAGCATTGATCCGGCCAAGGATGTGGACGGGTTTCATATTTCGAACGTCGGGCTGTTGGGGACGGGGCAGAAAAGCATGGTGCCCTGCACGCCGCTGGGGTGCCTGATGATGCTGCGCGACCATCATGGCAGCCTGTCGGGGTTGAACGCGGTTGTCGTCGGGCGGTCCAATATCGTCGGCAAGCCGATGGCGCAATTGCTGCTGGGCGATAGCTGCACCGTGACCATCGCGCATAGCCGCACCAAGGATCTGGCGGCGGTGTGCCGTGGTGCGGATATTCTGGTGGCGGCTGTCGGGCGGCCCGAGATGATTACCGGCGATTACGTCAAACCGGGGGCCACCGTGATCGACGTGGGCATCAACCGGATTGAGCGGGACGGCAAGACCAAGCTGGTGGGCGATGCGGAATTCGCAAGCTGCGCCGCTGTGGCGGGTGCAATTACGCCGGTGCCGGGTGGCGTGGGGCCGATGACGATTGCCTGTCTGCTTGCCAATACGCTGACGGCTTGCTGCCGCGCCAATGGCCTGCCCGAACCCGATGGTCTGACGGCCTGAGCCGCCAGCCCGGTTTGGGGTAAAGACCGGGGGCGGCTATGCCGGGTCAACCGCGATCATCGTGCCTTGCAGCACCGCGATGCAGGTTTCCACCCCCGCCTCCAGCGCAAAGACATCGGCGCGCACCACGCTCAGGCGGCGGCCTGCGCGCACCACTTCACCCCGCGCAATCAAGGCTTCGCCTTTTGCGGGGGCAAGCAGGTTGATCTTGGCTTCCACCGTCATCACCTCGCGCCCCGCAGGCATCAGCGACAGCGCGGCATAGCCCCCTGCGGTATCGGCCAGCGCAAAGGTCAGCCCGGCATGGCCAACGCCGTGCTGCTGATGCGCCAGCGGCAGGATCGGGGCGGTGATTTCCAGCTTGCCGGGGGAGAGCGCGGTGATTTTTGCGCCGAAAGTGGCCATCAGCGCTTGTTTGGCAAAGCTGTCATGGACGCGGGATTGGGTCATGCGGTGGCTCCGGTCAGGGGGAAGGCGATGGCTTTGGCACCGGTGAGGATGGCGAGTGCGGGGGCGTCTATCAGCGTTGCGATTGTGGGGTCATTGCACCACAGCCCCCCGGTATAGGTGCCATAGGCGGGCAGGATCAGCCGGTTGCGGCCCAGCACAAAGCAAGGGCGTGCGCGGGATGCAAGCCGGGCCTTGGGGTGGTAATGGCCCGAGATTTCGCCTGCCGCCCCCGGCTCCGCGATATGACGAAAGCAGAGCGGACCCAGCCGCAGCTCTGCCCGGTCGCTGCCGCCCAGATCCAGCGGGGCCGGGTCATGATTGCCCGCGATCCAGATCCAGTCCCGCCCGGCCATCAAGCGCAGGAGCCATTGACGGTGTGAGGCGTCCAACGCCGCGGCGCTGTGCATATCGTCGAAACTGTCACCAAGGCAGACCACCGTTTTCGGCGCGGTTGCGGCGATATCGGCATCAAGCCGGGTCAGGGTTTCGGCCACCTCATAGGGGGGCAGCAAGCTGCCGCCGCGCCGCGCGAGCCGGGCGGATTTGCCCAAATGCAGGTCAGCGACGCAGAGCAGGTTTTGTTCAGGCCAATACAACGCGCCCGAGGGCAGCGCTCTCAGGGGTTGATCGGCGAGTGAAAAGGCAAAGCTGGTCATGGCCGGACGGTGCCGCAGCCGGGGCAGGGTTGCAAGGGGCGGCATATGGTGGGGCGAATGATTGCCCCCATCGAGGGGGCGCACATTCGCGGCAATTGCCGGGGGGGGCGCGCTGGGGGCGGCGTTGCGGGCAGCTTTGGCGGTTTCAGGTATTTGGGCCAAGATGAAGGATGGTGCCGCGAAGGGGCGCGCGCGGTGCGCGGTTTTGGGTGGCAGCGACTGTGCGCTGCGCTTGCGGCTGGCCAGTTTCAGGCAGGGTCGGCCAAGCCGATTTCCGCCATGAGTTTTGCGGCCTCCTCCTCTAGCAGGCGTTCAACGGCTTTGCCGTCCACCGGCACCCGCCCGCGTTCCAGCATCAGCGGGAAGGCCAGTGGCGAGACGCGGGGCAGGGCGCGCAGGTCGATGCTGTCGTTGATGCGGGTCAGCATCTCTTCGATGCGGCCAAAATCGACCATGCCACGCATCGCCTCGGTCCGGGTGATGTGCAGCAAGAGGTGATCGGGATCAAAGCGGCGCAGCGTGTCATAGAGGATATCGGAGGAGAAGGTGGCTTGCCGCCCCGATTTGCGGCGGCCCTGATTTTGGCGTTCGATCAGCCCGGCGATGGTGGCGGCGTTGCGGAAGGTGCGTTTCATCACCGCATTGCCACCAAGCCAGGTTTCCAGCCCATCGCGCAGGTTATCAGGCCGCAGCAGGCTGTGCGGCGTCAGAACGGGGTCCAGCCCCCAGATCATTGTGGCGTAATCGGTGGCGACGAAGCCCAAGGGGGCGAGGCCTTCGTCCTCCATCCGTTTGGTGACGAGGAGGCCGAGGGTTTGTTGGGCGTTGCGGCCAGCAAAGCCGTAAAGCACCAGATATTCGCGCCCTTCATGCGGGAAGGTTTCCACCAGAAGGCGGCCCGGTTCGGGCAATTGGCTGTGTTGGCGCTGAAGGGCCAGCCAATGGGCGGTATGGGCAGGCAGGTTGGGCCAGTCGGTTTGTTGAAAAAGGCGCAGAACGCGGTCGGCAAGCAGGGTCGAGGTGGCGAATTTGGTGCCGTTGAACACGGCGACTTTCGGGGTTTTGCCGGGGCTGCGCGACACCTCGACCGTCAGGTCCCGGATGCCTTCATAGCGGACGATCTGGCCGCCGATCAGGAAGGTGTCACCGGTGGTCAGCGTGGCGGCAAAGCTTTCCTCGACCTCGCCCAAGGGGGTGCCGCCCATGCGGTTTTTCATCCGCACTTTCAGGGTTTCGGTGTCGATGATGGTGCCAAGGTTCTGGCGGATCACGGCGGCGCTGCGCGGGTCGCGCAAGCCCCATTTGCCGCCGCGCAGCATCAGTCGTTGCCATTTGTCATAGGCGCGCAGGGCATAGCCCCCGGTGGCGGTGAAATCGAGGCAGGCATCGAAATCGGCGCGGCTTAGGGTGGCATAGGGGCCGGCTGTGCGGACCTCGGTGAAAAGCTGGTCGGCGTCGAAGGGGCCTGCGGCCGCCGTGGCCAGAAGGTGCTGACAGAGCACGTCCAAAGGGCCGGGGCCGCGCGCCTCTCCATCCAGCGCGTGGGCCTGAACCGCCTCCAACGCTGCGACACATTCGACCACTTCGAAGCGGTTGGCAGGCACCAGCAGCGCCTTGGAAGGGGCGTTATAGCGGTGGTTCGCGCGCCCGATCCGTTGCACGAGGCGTTTGACATTCTTGGGCGCGCCGACCTGTATTACCAAATCCACATCACCCCAGTCGATGCCCAGATCAAGGCTGCCGGTGCAGACAATGGCGCGCAGGCTGCCTGCGACCATCGCCGCCTCTACCCGTTCGCGCTGTTCGCGCGACAGGCTGCCGTGGTGGATGCCGATGGGCAGGTTGTTCGAATTCTGCAACCAGAGCGCATGAAAGAACAGTTCCGCTTGCGCCCTTGTGTTGTGAAAGATCAAGGTGGTGCGATGCGCCTCTACCTGTTTGAGGATGGCGGGCAAGGCGTAATGCGCGCCACCCCCGGCCCAAGGGGGGGGCTCGGCGGTGTGCAGCATCTGGATGTCAGGCTCTGGCCCCGGATCGGCGGTCAGGATGTCGCAGCCCGTGGGCGCAAGGAACTGGGCCAGCGCGGGCGGGTCCTCAACTGTGGCGGACAGGCCGACGCGGCGCAGACCGGGGGCAAGGGTTTGCAGGCGGGCGAGTTGCAGCATCAACTGATCGCCGCGCTTGCTTTCGGCCAGCGCATGAATTTCATCCACGATCACCCGTTGCAGGCCCGCAAAGATGCGCGGCGCGTCCTCATAGCTCAGCAGCAGCGCAAGGCTTTCCGGTGTTGTCAGCAGAATATGCGGCGGGTCGGCGCGTTGGCGGCGGCGCTGGGTGTAGGTGGTATCGCCTGTGCGGTCCTCGACCCGGATCGCCAGCCCCGCCCCTTCGATCGGGGTGGAGAGGTTGCGGCGGATATCGGCGGCCAGCGCCTTGAGCGGCGAAATGTAGAGCGTGTGCAAGCCCGGCCCCGGTTTTGCCCCCAATTCGGCCAAGGTTGGTAGAAATCCGGCAAGGGTTTTGCCGCCGCCTGTCGGCGCGATGAGCAGGGTGGCGGGTTGACCCGCCGCGCTGAGCATCGCCTCTTGGTGCGGGTGCAGCGACCAGCCGCGGCTGTCGAACCAGTGGAGAAGGGGGGCGGGAAGCATCATCCCGCCAAGATAGGGCGCTGATTGGGGCAAGCAAAGGGCTTGTTTGCTCTTGCCCTTGGCCCCGCCGCCGCCTATGCGATATGGCATGAAAATACTCTTTCTGGGCGATGTGATGGGCCGTGCTGGCCGGGCCGCGATTACCGAGCGGTTGCCGGGTCTGCGCGATGAGTGGAAGCTGGATTTCGTCGTGGTCAATGGCGAGAATGCCAGCGGCGGCATGGGGCTGACCGGGGCGCATGCCAAGGGCATTCTGGATGCCGGGGCCGATTGCGTGACGCTGGGCGACCATGCGTTTGACCAGAAAGACATGCTGCAATTCATTGAAGCCGAGCCGCGCCTGATCCGCCCGCTGAACTATGCCAAAGGGGCACCGGGCAAAGGCGCGCGGGTGTTTGAGGCGCGCGGCGGGCGCAAGGTGCTGGTGGTGCAGGCCTTGGGTCAGGTGTTCATGAAGCGCCCCTTTGATGACCCGTTCTCGGCGGTGGAGGCGGTGCTGAAATCCTATCCCTTGGGCGGCATGGTCAGCGCCACCATCGTGGATATGCATTGCGAGGCGACATCTGAGAAGATGGCGATGGGGCACTGGTGCGATGGCCGCGCCAGCCTTTGTGTGGGCACCCATACCCATGTGCCCACGGCAGATGCGCAGATTTTGGAAAAAGGCTGCGCCTATCTGACCGATGCCGGCATGTGCGGCGATTATGACAGTGTGATCGGGATGGAAAAGCTGGAACCCATGCGCCGCTTTATCACCGGCATGCCCAAGGCACGGTTTGAGCCTGCGGCGGGGCCTGCGACGCTGTCGGGCGTCTATGTCGAAACCGATGACAAGACGGGCCGGGCGACCAAGGTGGCGATGATCCGCATCGGCGGGCGGCTACAAGAGGCGCGGCCCTAGCGGAAAGAAAACGTGCCCAGCACATGGCTTGCACCGATGTTTTTCCGGGCAATTTCAGGGGTGCGGAAAAACATCCGTGCGCCGGGAGGTCCGCTGCAACGCTCTTCCTATTTGCGGTGCTGCGCGCGTTTTGACCTATGGGTTCACCCCGCTGTGGTGCTAGATAGGGCGCAAGGGGCTTTCGCAGCCGCAGAATAACGGCGCAACCCCTTTGCCAGATGACGAGATAAAGGACTACATTCGTGTTCGGACTGGAATTGAGCCAAACCCTGCAAGCCTATGTGGCCATAGCGATTTTGCTGGGTATGCTGGTGCTGTTCATCCGCGAGGTCTTCCCCGTAGAGGTGACCGCGCTGGCCGGGGCGGCCTTGATGCTGGTCTTGGGGATTTTGCCGCAGGATGATGCGCTGCGGGTATTGTCGAACCATGCGCCTTGGACGATTGCGGCGATGTTCGTGATCGTGGGGGCCTTGGTGCGCACGGGCGCGCTGGATTGGGTGACGCGCCTTGCCGTGCGCAATGTCGAGGCCCGCCCTGTCATCACCTTGGCCGCGTTGACGGTGACCATCGTGCTGATGTCGGCTTTCATGAACAACACGCCGATTGTGGTCGTGATGATTCCGGTGTTCATGCAACTGGCCAAGCAGTTGAAACTCTCGGCCTCCAAGGTGATGATTCCACTGTCTTATCTGGCGATTTTCGGGGGCACGATCACCCTGATCGGCACCTCGACCAACTTGCTGGTTGATGGCGTGGCCCGCGATATGGGCATGGAACCCTTTGGCATTTTCGACATTTCCGGCTTGGGGCTGCTGATGTCAGCGGTGGGCGTGCTTTACCTGTTTCTGTTTGCGCGCAAGGCGCTGCCGGACCGCGAAAGCATGGGGATGCTGTTGGGCGACCGGTCAAAGATGAAGTTTTTCACCGAGGTTGCTGTGCCCGAGGAATCGGCGCTGATCGGCCAGAAGGTGATGGATGTCGACCTGTTCAAACGCGACAGCATGCGGGTGATCGACGTGTTGCGCGGCGATGCCAGTTTGCGCCGCGCGCTGGCGGGGGTGGAGTTGAAGGCAGGCGACCGCGTGGTTCTGCGCACACCGATGTCCGAGGTCTTGGCCCTGAAGGATAGCAAGGATTTGCGGCAGGTCGACAAGCTGTCCTCGGTCCAGACCGAAACGGTGGAGGTGCTGATCACCCCCGGTTGCCAGATGGTTGGCCGCTCGCTTGGGTCGATGCGGTTGCGGCGGCGCTATGGCGTTTATGTGCTGGCGGTGCATCGCCGGAACCAGAACATCGGGCGGCAGTTGGATGATCTGGTGGTGCAGGTCGGGGATACGCTGCTGCTGGAGGGGGCGGGGGCCGATATTCAGCGCCTCGCCGTGGATGTCGATCTGGTGGATATTTCGCAGCCCTCCGAACGCGCCTTCCGCCGTAAACATGCGCCGCTTGTGATTGCGGTGCTGGCGGGCGTGGTGGGCCTGTCGGCGCTGAACGTGGCCCCGATTGTGATCTTGTCCTTGATCGGGGTGGCGATTGTGCTTGTCACCCGCTGCATCGACGCGGATGAGGCCTTTGCCTTCATCGAAGGCCGTTTGCTGGCGTTGATTTTCGCGATGCTGGCGGTGGGTATGGGGCTGGACCATTCCGGCGCGGTGCGGCTCGTGGTGAATGCGATTGCGCCTTATATGTTGGGCTTGCCGCCTTTCGTGCTGATCTTTGCGGTTTACAGTCTGGCCTCGGTGCTGACGGAAATGGTGTCGAACAACGCGGTTGCGGTGATCCTGACGCCCATTGCGATTGGCTTGGGAACCTCTTTGGGGGTGGACCCGCGGCCCTTGGTTGTCGCGGTGATGTTTGGCGCCTCGGCCAGTTTCGCCACGCCCATCGGCTATCAGACCAATACGCTGGTCTATGGGCCGGGGGGCTATCGCTTCACCGATTTCCTGCGCATCGGTTTGCCGCTGAACCTGTTGATGATGGGGGTGATGAGCATGTCTATCCCCTTGTTCTTCCCTTTCTGAGGATGCTGAAAATGACCTTGTTTCGCTTTGCGCCGGTGTTGCTGTTGTTGGGGTGCGGGGTGGCGCAGCCCGTGCCGCAAGCCGCCCGGCTAAGCGCCGATCAGTTGACGGTGGTGATGTCGGATGGCAGCAGTTGCAAAGCCCCGATTGGCGCGGGCGAGATGCCGGGTTGCGGCGCGGGGCTGAGTTACCGCGTTGATCTGGTGCAAAACCCCAACCTGCTGCGCCGTGTGGTGGAAGGGGCCTTTGGCGCCTTGGGGGCCGAAGGCGCGCTGGCCCCCATGGCCGAGGTGACGCTGACCGATACGGCAGGCCGCAGCTATCGCTTCGTCTCGCCGCCGCCTGCCCCCAAGGAATAGCGGCATTCGCCTTATGCGCAAGGGCCGCGGGGTTGCGGATACGCCCCGCGCTTGTGTATAGGGCAGACACAGAGATTTCACACACCGGAGACCGGGTTCATGGCAGGCCATTCAAAATGGGCGAACATCCAGCACCGCAAGGGCAAGCAGGACAAGATTCGCTCTAAAATGTTTTCCAAGCTGTCCAAGGAAATTACCGTGGCAGCCAAGATGGGCGACCCGGATCCCGACAAGAACCCGCGTCTGCGCCTTGCCGTAAAGGCCGCGAAATCGCTGTCGATGCCCAAGGATGTGATCGACCGCGCGATCAAGAAGTCGCAAGGCGGCGATGCGGCGGATTATACCGAAATCCGCTATGAAGGTTACGGGCCCGCGGGGATTGCCATCATCGTTGAGGCGATGACCGATAACCTGAACCGCACCGCCAGCAATGTGCGCAGCTATTTCACCAAATGCGGTGGCAACCTTGGGCAGACCGGTTCGGTCAGCCATGGTTTTGACCGTGTGGGCGAGATTTCCTATCCCGTGGAGGCAGGTGATGCCGATACGGTGATGATGGCCGCGCTGGACGCGGGCGCGGATGATGTGGAATCGGATGATGAAGGCCATTGGATCTATTGCGCGATGGAGCAGTTGAACGATGTGTCGGACGCGCTGGAAAAGGCGCTGGGCGAGTCGAGCGAATCCAAGCTGATCTGGAAGCCGCAGGTTCTGACCGAGGTTGATCTGGACACTGCGCAAAAGCTGATGAAGCTGATTGATATGCTGGAAGAAGATGATGACGTGCAGGACGTCACGCATAACTTCGACATTCCCGAGGATGTCGCCGCGCAGCTTTAAGCGCTAGGCGTTCGGCCAAAGGCCCCCGGTCCGCGTGATCGGGGGCTTTTTCATGCGCTGTTCAGGCGTCTGGTTTGCGCAGATGTGTGGCGAAGGCGGTGATCAGCAAGGCCAGCGCCGCCAGCACCAGCAGCGCCAGCCGCAGTGAGGTCATCTCGGCCAGAAAGCCGATGACGGGCGGGCCCAGCAGCAAGCCGCCATAGCCCAGCGTCGCGACCGAGGCGATGGCGCGGCCCGGTGTCATGTTCGGGTCGGCCGCCGCGCGGGAAAAGGCCAGTGGGAACAGCACGGCATAGCCCAGCCCCATCAGCGCAAAGCCCAGCAATGCCTGTGTGATGCCCATGGCCGACGCTACGCAAAGCACACCCAGAAAGGCCGCAACCCCCGAGGCGCGGGCGGTTTTATCGGCGCCAAAGCGGCGGATCACCCGGTCGCCGAGCATCCGCATCACAAAAATCGCCACGGAAAAGGTGGAATAGCCAAGCGTGGCCAGCGCCTCGGTGATGCCAAGACTGCGGTAAAGGTAAACCGCGCCCCAATCGGCCACCGCCCCTTCGCCCATTGCGGCGGCAAAAGCGATCAGCCCCACAAAGACCAGCGCGCCACGCGGAAAGGCAAAAAGGCTGCCCCCCGAAGCCGCGCTGCGCGCCGAGGCCCAAGCGCCAGAGGCAATGGCAAGGGTGATGGCCCCCAAGGGCAGGCTTGCCAGCGCGAAATGGGCAGGCACCGACAGGCCCGTCCTGATCGCGATATAGCCGCAGGCGGCGGCCACGCCCGCGCCAAGGCTGAACATCGCATGAAAGGAGGCCATGATCGGGCGGCCCGCCGCTTTTTCCACCTCAGCGGCCCAGACGTTCATCGCCACATCCATTGACCCATGCGCCATGCCGAACAAGAACAGCGCCACGGCCAGCAGCGCCAAACTGGGCGCAAGCCCAAGCGCAACAAGGGCCGCGCAATAGGCCAGCGCGATGATCCGCGTCACCGGGGCCGCGCCGAAACGGTCCACCATCCGCCCCGCCAGCGGGAAAGAGATTATCGCCCCCGCCGCAAGGCAAAGCAAAAGCAGCCCCAGCAGATTGGGCGACAGCGCATGAAATTCCGAAATCGCCGGGATGCGCGAGGCCCAGATGCCCAGCAGCGCACCATTCAGGATGAACATTGCGGCAACCGCACGGCGAGGGGTTCTGAGGCGTCTCATCAAGGCTCCTGTCAGCAGGTTGCGGCAAGGGAACAGGAAATGCAGGCTTGGGCAATGGGCAAGCCGCCGCCTGCAACCAAGGTTACAAAAGGTGATCGCGCGCGCTGCGGGTGATGGCTTCGGTCAGGGGTGCAATCGCCGCCGCTGTCAACCGGGTGAATTGCCAATAAAGCGGCACATCCAGCGGGGTTTCGGGCGCAAGTTCGGCCAAGCGACCGGCGGCGATATGGCCCGCGATCAGCGGTTCGGGGTTCATGCCCCAGCCAAGGCCCAACAGGGCCGCCTCGACAAAGCCTTGACTGGACGCGATGCGATGGGTGGGAAAGGCAAAGCGGGCCGGGGGCTTTTCACCCAGATGGCGGGCCACCCAATCGCGTTGCAAGCGGTCCTTGTCGGAAAAGGTCAGCGCGGGCGCTTGGGCAAGGGCTGCGCGCGTGGCCCCTTGCGGCATCCAGCGGGCCAGATAGGCAGGCGAGGCCGTAGCCCGGTAGCGCAGCGCCCCCAAGGGCAGGGTATCACAGCCTTGCAACGGGCCTGCGTGGCTGGTGATGGCGGCCGAAACCTCGCCGTTGCGCAGACGGTCCTGGCTGTGATCTTGGTCGTCGATCACCAGATCGAACAGCATCCCTTCGGTCGATGCCAATGCCGGCAAAACCCATGTGGCAAGGCTGTCGGCATTCACCGCGATGCGGATCGTGGTTTGGCCCGGCCCTTCGGGCAGATCATCGGCAAGGGTAGATTCCAGCAGCATCACCTCTTCAAAATGACGGATCAGCCGCAGCCCCGGTTCGGTTGCACTGCACGGCTGCCCGCGCCGGATCAGCAGGGTGCCAAAGCGTTCCTCCAGCGCCTTGAGCCGTTGCGAGATGGCCGAAGGCGTGACCGACAGCGCCGCCGCCGCCAGATCAAAAGAGCCGCGCCGATGGATCGCGGCAAGGGCGGCAAGCTGGGCATAGTCAAACATTAGCAACCCTAATGAAAACGCAGAAAGATTAATTTGATAGGGGCAGGCTTTCCGCGCTAGGTCAAGCCCGGATAGGGGAGGCACCGATGGCCGCGATTTCAGATTTGGCGCAATTGCTGCGCAGCATGGTGCCGGGCTTGGCACCCGAGGAATATGGCTTTGGCCTGAGCCAAGGGCAAAGCGTGCCGGGGGCCTTTGCCACTGTGGCCGAGGCGGAAGGGCTGACCGTGGTTGCTCCGGTGGCCGCCTTGCAGGCCGCAGGCGTGGCGCATCAGCCCGGCTGGGCGCGGATCAGCCTTGCGGTGCATTCCGATTTGCAAGCGGTGGGCCTGACGGCGGCCATCGCGCAGGCATTGGCCGCAGCAGGGATCAGCGCCAATGTCATCGCAGGCTATCATCACGACCATATTTTCGTGCGATGGCTGCGGCGGCATGAGGCGATGGCGATTCTGAAAGGTCTGTCAGATGCTTGAGGCTTTGGTCGCGGGCTATCTGGTCAGCTTTAGCCTGATCGCGGCGATTGGTGCGCAAAACGCCTTTGTGCTGCGCCAAGGCATCCGGCGCGAGCATGTCGGCTGGGTGGTGCTGGTCTGCGCCGCCTCGGACGCGGTGTTGATGAGCGCAGGCGTGGCGGGCTTTGGCACGGTTTCGCAGCGGGTGCCGTGGCTGGGGGATGCGATGCTTTGGGCGGGGGTGGCGTTTTTGCTGGTCTATGGCGCGCTGCGCTTCCGCGCGGCGTGGCAGGGCGGTGCGGCGCTGGTGCCAACCGCTGCCGCCCCGGTGGCGCTGCGGCGGGTGATCCTGACCTGCCTTGTGCTGACATGGGCAAACCCGCATGTCTATCTGGATACGGTGGTGCTGGTGGGGGCAATCTCGGCGCAATACGCGCCTTATGCTGTGGCCTTTGGCGCGGGCGCGATTGCGGCCTCGGCCAGCTTTTTCACCGCGCTTGGCTTTGGCGCGCGGCTGCTGGCCCCGGTGATGGCGCGGCCACGGTCTTGGGTCGTGCTGGAGGTGATCGTCGGGGCGACCATGTGGGCGATTGCAGCGGCGCTGGCCTTTGGATAGGGTCGGGCAGTGTAAGACAAGGGTAAGCGTTTGATTTTTGAAGTCTTGGCCGAAGTGGCCCAAGCGATCCTTCAAGCCTTTCTGGAGCTGGTGATCCGGCTTTTGGCGCTTGTCTTGCGATCAAGCTATTTGATCGAGCATACGCGCGGGATCAGCCGCCATGCCCATGCGATTGCGCTGACCTGCGGTGGGTATCTGTCATTCGGGATTCTGCGGGCGCTGTTTGACGGTATGGCAACGCCTGTGTTGCAGCCGCTGTATGCGTGGCCGCTGGTGGTCGCGGCGCTTGTGCTGCTGTTGGTGGCGCTGGCGGTGCCCGAGGCGGTGCGCGAAACGGCAAGCCCGGCCCGCAAAGCCGCCCGCAAGGAAGAGCCTGCGATGCTTTGGCCCTTGGCGGTGATGTTGAGTCTGGCGTTGATTTTGGGCGTTGTCAGCCTTTGGCAGGGCGAGGTGCATCGCAAAACCTTGGCCGAGCGCGCCTGTGACGCGGCCAATACCCGCATCAGCCCCGAATTGCGCGACACAGCCGAAAAGGGCCTGGCACTGGCAGACCGGCTTTTGAAACGCGAGGCCCCCAGCGTCTTGCCCTGCACCGAGGCGCAATAACCCCCTTGCGGCTGCGCGCGGCATCAGGCTTTGTAGCGGGATGAAGACACCTGCCGCCTCTGCCCCTGCGTCCAACCCCGTGATCGGGATTGCATGGATGCTGGCCTCTGGCCTGTCCTTTGTGGTGGTGACAGGGGTGGTGCGCTATTTGGGCACCGACCTGCCTGCGGCGCAATCGGCCTTTCTGCGCTTTGCTTGGGGGGTGGTGTTTCTGGCCCCTTCCTTGCTGACCCTGTTTCGGGTGGGGATACCGGCGGGGCTGGGCCGGGTGATCGCCTATCGCGGGGCAGTGCATACCTTGGCGGTGACACTGTGGTTTTACGCGATGGCGCGGATTCCCGTGGCCGAGGTGACGGCGATTGGCTACCTGAACCCGGTTTGCGTGACATTGGGCGCGGCGTTGCTGTTTGGCGAAAAGCTGGCGGCACGGCGGGTGATCGCGATTGCTGTGGCGCTGCTGGGCACGCTGATCGTGCTGCGTCCGGGCCTGCGCGCGATAGAGCCGGGGCATTGGGCGCAACTTGGGGCGGCAGTCTCTTTTGCCGGATCGTATCTCTTTGCCAAAAGCCTGAGCGGCAAGATGCCCGCAGGTGCGATTGTGGGCATCTTGTCGGTCACGGTGACGCTGGGGCTGTTGCCTTTCGCGCTATGGGTCTGGGTGCCGGTGACGGCGGCGCAGGTGGCGTGGCTGGCCGTTGTGGCGCTGGCGGCCACCTCGGGCCATTATTGCATGACGCGGGCCTTTGCCGTGGCCCCGATTTCGGTGACGCAACCGGTGACGTTCCTGCAACTGGTCTGGGCCACGATGCTGGGCGCGATTGCCTTTGGCGAACGGGTGGACCCCTTCGTGTTGCTGGGCGGGGCGGTGATTATTGGCGCTGTCAGCTATATCACATGGCGCGAGGCGCAATTGAAACGCCGCGCGGTGACACCGGGGGTAGGCGCGGGCAAGCTTTAGCCTTTGGCCAGCACGCTTTCGATCCGCGCCACATCCACGGGGTTATTCAACTCCCAGAACACGCGGCCCTTGCCGTCCACCTCTACGCAGGCCATCTCCATCCCGTTTTCCAGAAAGCGAAGCTGCTCCAGCCCCTCCATCCGCTCCAGCGGGCCCATCTGCCAGCCTTGATAGGCGGCAAGGGCGGCGGGGCGATAGGCATAGATGCCGACATGGTGAAACACCGGAATCGGGTTATGGTCGCCTTCGGGCGTGTAGGGGATCACCTCTTTGGAAAAGTAGAGCGCGCGCATTTGGGCATCAAACACTGCCGTTGTGCCACCCACGCGGCCATTGCGGCGATCTTCGCGGAAATGGCTGACGGTTTCGGCATCGCAGCGGATGACAGGCGTCGCGCATTGCGCCGGGCTGGTCTGCATCGCGTCGGCCAAGGCCTCGACAAACCACGGCGGCGTCAGCGGTGCATCGCCTTGCAGGTTGATTACCAGATCGGCAGACAGCCGGGCATTGGCCACCGCTTCGGCACAGCGCATCGTGCCGTTTTCAGCCTCGGGCGAGGTCATGATGACCTGCGCGCCAAAGCCTTCGGCGGCGCTGCGGATACGGTCATCATCGGTGGCGACATAGACCTCGGCAATGCCGCGCGCGGTCATCGCCGCTTCCCAGCTGCGCCGGATCAGGGGCTTGGTGCCATCGGGGCCGCGCAGCCCCACCAAGGGCTTGCCCGGGTAGCGGGTAGAGGCATAGCGGGCAGGGATGATGATGATGGTTTTCATGGTGTGTTTCGCTTCACAGGCCTGCGCGCAGGCAATCATGGATATGCAAAATGCCCAAGGGGCGATGCTCGGCATCGGTGACGAAAAGCATGGTGATCTTGCGTTGGTTCATCAGGGCCACGGCTTCGGCGGCCAGCATGTCGGGGGGGGCGGTCAGCGGGGTGCGGGTGGCCACATCCAGCGCGGTCTTGCCCATCAGCCCGTCCATATTGCGGCGCAAATCGCCATCGGTGATGACCCCGGCCAGACGGCCCGCATCCACCACGCCTGCGGTGCCAAAACCCTTTTGCGTCATCACAAGCAATGTCTCGGCCATTGGCGTATCGGTGGCGACCAAGGGCAGATCATCCGCCCCGCGCATCAATTGCCCGACGCGGGCCAAACGCGCGCCCAAGCGGCCACCGGGATGGAAGGTGCGGAAATGTTCGGGTTCAAACCCGCGGCGTTCCATCAGCGCCACGGCCAGCGCATCGCCCAAGGCCAGCGCCATGGTGGTCGATGTGGTGGGCGCAAGGCCCAAGGGGCAAGCCTCAGGGGCGGCGGGCAGCGTCAGGCAGATATCGGCGGCGCGGGCCAAAGTGCTGGTGGCGCGGGCCGAAATCGCCAGCAGGGGGATGGAAAAACGCTTGGTATGCGCGATCAGATCCCCTAGTTCCGAGGTTTCGCCAGAGTTCGACAAGGCGATCACCGCATCATCGGGGGTAATGGTGCCCAGATCGCCATGCGAGGCCTCTGCCGGATGCACGAAATAGGCAGGTGTTCCGGTCGATGACAGCGTGGCCGCGATCTTGCGCGCGATATGGCCGGATTTGCCGATGCCCGACAGGATCACCCGGCCTTTGCAGGCCATCAACGCCTCTACCGCTGCCGTGAAATCGGCGGGCAGGTTTTCGGCCATGGCCAACAACGCCTCGCCCTCTATCCGCAAGACACGGGCGGCGGCGACAAGCGGTGTGGTGGCGGGGTCTGACATAAAAACCTCTCACAAGGGCAAAGCTTGCCTTGTCATAGCGTGGAACCACAGGTTCCGAAAGCCTTGAAGCAGGATGCGCCTGCCCAGCACCGCGCCTTGACTTTGCCGCCCGAAAGGGTGGAGTTTGGCCGCCAGCAAGGGGCAGGCCCCGTGCCGCAACAACCAAACAAAGCGCAGGCAGACGCCCCGGCGCAACATTGAGCAGTGAACGAACAGGACAGTAGATGCGGGTATTGATTACAGGAACGGCAGGGTTCATCGGCTTTCATCTGGCCCGGTTATTGCTGCGCGAAGGTGCGGTGGTGCATGGCTATGACGGCATGACCGACTATTACGATGTGCGCCTGAAACAGCGCCGCCACCAGATCCTGCTGCAAACCCCGAATTTCAGCGCCACCGAAGCCCTGCTAGAGGATCAGGCCCGTTTCGATCAGGTCGCGGATGATTTTGCCCCCGATATCATCGTCCACCTCGCCGCACAGGCCGGCGTGCGTTACAGCATCGAAAACCCGCGCGCCTATCTGGATGCCAATGTGATCGGGTCTTTCAACGTGATGGAAGCGGCGCGGCGCTTGGGCGTGCAGCATTTGCTGATGGCCTCGACCTCGTCGGTTTACGGGGCCAATGACAAGGTGCCCTATAGCGAGGCCGACAAGGTCGAAACCCAGATGTCATTCTATGCGGCGACGAAAAAGGCCAATGAAAACATGGCGCATGCCTATGCCCATATTCACAACCTGCCGATCACCATGTTCCGCTTTTTCACGGTGTATGGGCCTTGGGGCCGCCCCGACATGGCGCTTTACAAATTCGTCGATGCCACGCTCGAAGGGCGCCCGATTGATGTGTATAACCACGGCGAGATGTATCGCGATTTCACCTATGTCGAGGATCTGGTGCGCGGTATTCGGTTGCTGATGGATGCGGTGCCACAGCGCCCCGAAAATGGCGTGGTGCCGGAAGGGGACAGCCTGTCGCCCGTGGCCCCTTGGCGCGTGGTCAATATCGGCAATTCCACCTCGGTCAAGCTCACCGATTTCATCGACGCGATTGAGGCCGCGCTGGGCCAGAAAACCACCCGCAACCTGATGCCGATGCAGCCCGGCGACGTGCCGCGCACCTGGGCCGATGCCAGCTTGCTGCAACGCCTGACCGGGTATCGCCCGCAAACCGATGTGCAAACCGGTATTCAGAAATTTGTCGATTGGTATCGCGACTATTCCGGCAAATAACCCGGACCACCCGTTGCCATTTTTTTGTGCCGATGCTTGGCGGGCCCAGAAGGAATCGAACCCTCAACCTGCCGATTAGAAGTCGGCTGCTCTATCCAGTTGAGCTATGGGCCCGCATGGCCCTCTTTTGCGGCAGACGGGGCAATCGTGCAAGGGGGGTTTACAGGGCAAGCGTCATGAAAACGCTGTTCGGGTCCAGTGTGTAACCTTCAAAAGGCGGGCATTCGGTGAAACCGGCTTTGGCGTAAAGCGCGCGGGCAGCGATGAAAGTGGGCTGCACGCCGGTTTCAAGGCTCAGCCGCCTAAAGCCCATGGCGCGCGCCTCATCCATCAAGTGGGTGAGCATGCGCTTGGACAGGCCGCGCCCGCGTGCTTCGGTCAGGATATGCATCGACTTGATTTCGGCATGATCCGCGTTGATCCGCTTGAAGGCGCCCATGCCAACCGGCACGCCGATATGGCGCATCACGAAAAAGCTGACCTCTGGCACCGCAAGTTGGCTTGCATCCATCATATGGATGCTTTCGGGCGGGGTGTCGGCATGCATATCTGCGGTATGGCGCGCCATCAGCAGCGACAGATCGGCGCCCAAGGGGCTTTCTGCGGCAATCGAAATCATGGGGATATCCTGCAAAACCTGCCTTCGCATAGCGTGAAGCCGCGACGCGGCGCAACTGTTTGTTGCACCGGATGCTGCCCGGATTTGCCGGGCCGTGGGCTTGGTGCTATCTGTTGGCTGCGCCGCCAAGGCAAGCACCCGCCCCTTGCCACCGTTTAAACGCCTTGCACGGCCAGAAAAGGAAAACACCGGTATGACCAGCCCCGAACCCCCCTTTGGCTTTGCCTTTGACAACAGCTATGCCCGCGATCTGCAAGGGTTTTATGTGGAATGGCAGGGCGCGCGGCATCCCGATCCGCAGGTGATCCGCATCAATGAGGCGCTGGCGCGGGAATTGGGGCTGGACCCAGCGGCGCTGGCCACATCCGATGGGGCGAAAGTGCTGACCGGGGCTGTGGCGCCAGCGGGGGCGCAGCCTTTGGCCATGGCCTATGCCGGGCATCAGTTCGGCGGGTTTTCCCCGCAGCTTGGTGACGGGCGGGCCCTGTTGCTGGGCGAGGTGCTGGACCAAAGCGGCGCGCGGCGGGATATTCACCTCAAAGGCTCTGGCCGCACGCCGTTTTCGCGGGGCGGGGATGGCAAAGCAGCCCTTGGCCCGGTGCTGCGCGAATATCTGATGGGCGAGGCGATGCAGGCCTTGCACATCCCCACGACCCGCGCGCTGGCCGCTTGCACAACGGGGGAACAGATTTTGCGCGACAGTGGGCCAGAGCAGGGCGCGGTCTTGGCGCGGGTGGCGGCGTCGCATCTGCGGGTCGGCACGTTTCAGTTCTTTGCCGCGCGGGGCGAAAACGACAAGCTGCTGCAATTGATGCAGTATACCATCGCGCGCCACCACCCCGACCTGCGCGATCTGCCGGTGCCAGAGGCCGCCTTGGCCCTGCTGCGCCGCACGGTTGCGCTGCAATCCCGGCTGGTGGCGCAATGGATGGCGGTGGGGTTCATCCATGGGGTGATGAACACCGATAACATGGCGCTGTCGGGCGAGACGATTGATTACGGCCCCTGCGCCTTCATGGATGCCTATGATCCGGCGACGGTGTTTTCCTCGATTGATCGGCAGGGGCGCTATGCCTATGGCAACCAACCCGGCATTGCGCGCTGGAACCTTGCGCGTTTTGCTGAAACGCTGCTGCCTTTTCTGGACCCGGATGATGACACCGCGATCCGTATCGCGACCGAGGCGATTGACGGGTTCTCGGATATCTATGAGGCCGATTGGTTGGCCCAGATGCGCCCGAAGCTTGGCCTGACCACGGCAGAGGATGGAGACTTCGCGCTGGCCTATGCTTTCTTGAAAGCCCTGGAAGGGCAGGGCGCGGATTATACCAACAGTTTCCGCGCCTTGGGCGATGTGGTTTTGGGCGATGCTGCGGCCCTGCGCGCCCAAGTCACCGACCCCGAGGCCCTGCGCGACTGGCAAGAGGAGTGGCAGGCCCGGCTTGCCCGCGATCCGTTGACCCCCAAGGCGCGGGCCGCAGCGATGAACGCGGTCAACCCGCTGTATATCCCGCGCAATCATCTGGTCGAAGGCGCATTGGCCGCAGCCAAGGCAGGCGATATGGCCCCGTTCGATCTGTTGTTGTCTGTGCTGTCGGCCCCGTTTGCTGCGGTTGCGGGGCAAGAGCCATTCGCCCAGCCCGCACCGGACAGCTTTGCCAATTTCCGCACCTTTTGCGGGACATAGTGGCAGGTAAGCGCTTGATTTTGGGCAAGGCGGTGCCCGTGCAGGGCGGCTATGGTCGGCGCGGATTGAAGGAAAGGGCAGCGCAATGACAGGCGGTTGGGCGGAGCTTATCACGGCGTTTGCGCTGTTTTTGCTGTCGCATCGCATCCCGACGCAGCCGGGTGTGAAGGCGGCGCTGACGGCCCGGATCGGCGCGCGCGGATTCACGCTGGCCTATAGTCTTGTGTCATTGGCGCTGCTGGTGTGGCTGATCGTGGCGGCGGGGCGCGCGCCTTTTGTGCCGCTGTGGGATCAGGCGGTCTGGCAGCGCTGGGCGGTCAATCTGGTGATGCCTTTCGCGGTGATGCTGGCGGTGTTCGGGATCGGGGCACCGAACCCGTTGTCCTTTGGCGGGCGGGCGAACGGGTTTGACCCGGCGCATCCCGGCATTGCCGGGGTAGTGCGGCATCCGCTGCTCTGGGCGCTGGGGCTGTGGTCGGGGGTGCATATGCTGGTGAATGGTGATCTGGCGCATGTGCTGCTGTTTGGCAGTTTCGCGGTTTTCGCCCTGCTGGGGCAGCGCTTGATTGACCGGCGCAATCAGCGGCTGATGGGGGCCGCAGCGTGGCAAGGCTTGGCGTGCAACACCTCTGGCTGGCCGTTCGCGGCCTTGTTTGCGGGGCGGTGGCGGCCTGTTGCCGCGCCAAGCCTTGCACGTTTGGCGCCAGGTATCGCCGTTTGGGCGCTGCTGTTTTGGCTGCATGCCCCGGTGATCGGGGTTTTGCCCACACCCTAAGCTCTAGGCCCTAAGCCCTAAGCCCCGCGCTGCAAGGCCGCAGCGATCAGGGCGGCCACGCCCGCCGCCTCACCTATGGGGGGAAGCCGCGGGCCTTTGAATGCAGCAGCCTCCAGCGCCTCGGGCACATCCTGCACCACATGCCCGGCGCTGAGCGCAAAGAAGGGCAGGCAGGTGCCGCTTGCCATCTTCTCGGCCACCTCTTGCAGAAAGGGGGCTTCTTCGACAAAGGCGGGATGGATGGGGCCAAGCCCGCGCGCCTCCAGCGTGGCGGCCATCTGATAGGTCGTATCGCCCGAGGTTTTCGACACTTTGCTGCCATGCGCCGCCAGCAAGACCGGGCCGGGGCCGCCTGCGGCCCGCAAGACGGCCTCAATCAGGTCGGGCAAGGCCGGATCGGTGCCAAAGGGCAGCAATTGCGTTAACCCTTCGCGCCCCGCAGCATTCAAGCGGCGCGGCAGGTTGATGCGGGTGAACCAACCCTCGGCCATGAAAAACGGATAGATGAGCGGGGCTTTCATGCGGGCCAAGGCCGCCTCCAGCGCGCCGTCTTTCGCCAAGGTGGCCCCGCGCACATGCCAGCCCGGTGCCCAGAAAGAGACGCGCACCGCCAGCGCCTGCATGACCGCCTCTTGCGGGTCGGGATCGGCGGGGGAGCCATGGGCCACCAAAATTGCTTCGCGCTGTGCCATCTTTGCCTGCCCTTGCTTGCCTTGCGCCACCATATAGGCGGCAGCGGGCCGATGACCAGACGGGCCGCACCCTTGCGCGCTGCAAAACGCCTTTGCTTTTCGCGCGGTCCTGTATCAGGCTGCGGGCATCCCGTGTTCCAGCCCAAGGCGCTACCATGCCCCAAACCGATGCCCGCCGCGATCTTGCTGCTGCCCTGCGCTATACCGCGCGGCTGGGGATGCATGAAGGCATCGCCAATCACTATAGCCTTGCGGTTTCCGCCGATGGGGCCGAATTTCTGATGAACCCCTACGGGCGGCATTGGTCGCAGATGCGCGCCTCGGATTTGCTGCTGCTGAACGCCAATGCGGCCCCCGCGGGCCGGGCGGATGTGGACCCGACAGCATGGGCCATTCACGGCGCGATTCATCGCAAGCTGCCGCAGGCCCGCTGCATCATGCATCTTCATTCGAAATACGCGACCGCGCTGGCCTGTCTGAAAGACCCGGTGCTGCCCCCCGTTGACCAGAATTCCATGCGGTTTTTCAACCGGGTCGCGGTGGATGACGGGTTTGATGGCATGGGGCTGGGGGATGAGGCAGAGCGGCTTGCCACCTGCCTTGGCAATCGCTCTGTTCTGATGATGGGGCAGCACGGGATTTTGGTGATCGGCCCTTCGGTCGCGTGGTGCTTTGATACGATCTATTACTATGAACGCGCGGCGGAAACCTATCTGACGGCACTTGCCACGGGCCGCCCGCTGAACATCGCCAGCGATGCCGTGGCCGAGAAAACCGCCCGCCAGTGGGAGGAATACCCCGGCTTTGCCGACAAGCATCTGGCGGCGGTGCATTCCATTCTGGCCGAGCAGGAGCCTGCCTATCTGGACTAGGCGCTGCCTGCCTCCGTGGCGCGCAGTTGCGCCGTGCTGGCCGCGGCAAGCCCGATCATCAGCGCCGCCGTGCCAAGGCAAAGCGGCAAGCCACCGAGTTGATAGGTCAGCCCTGATAGCAGCGTGCCAACCAGCCGTCCGGCCGCATTGGCCATATAGTAAAAGCCCACATCCATCGTGACCCGTTCGGCATCGGAAAAGCGCAGGATCAGGTAAGAATGCAGCGCCGAATTCACCGCAAACACGCCGCCAAAACCCAACAACCCGACCACAACCGCCACCGTGAGCGCGGGTGATGGGGCCGGCGCCAGCCAGACCAGCGCGGCAAGGGTGGCAGGCACCAGCGCCAGAAGCGCCACCCAAGCCCGCGCTTGGCCCAGCAACTCTGCCTCGGTCCGTGTGGCGGCGTTCAGGATGCGCGGGGCGCGGGCCTGCACGGCACCGTAAAGGATGGTCCAGACCGCCATGAAGCTGCCGATCATGAAAAACGCCGCACGATTGCCCGCCGCGCTGCCATCTGACAGCACGGCATAGAAATAAATCGGGATGCCCACCACGAACCAGACATCCCGCGCGCCGAACAGGAACAGCCGCGCCATGCTTAACCAGTTGATGTTGCGGTTTTTGGAAAAGACCTCGGTGAATTTCGCGCCCTTGCGACCGATGGGCAGGCCCTTGGGCATTTTGGCGACCACGCCGACCAGAATGGCGAACAGGATCGCAGCCATGCCCAGCACCGAAGGCACAAAGCCCAGCAGCGCCAGCAGCCCCGCCCCCAGCAAAAAGCCCAAGCCTTTGACCGCGTTTTTCGATCCGGTAAGCAAAGCCACCCAGCGAAACAAGCCACCCTCGGTGCTGGGGGCCAGCAATTTCACCGCGCTCTTGGCGCTCATCTTCGCAAGGTCCTTGGCCACGCCCGAAAGCCCCTGCACCAGCATCACAAAGATGACCGAGGCCGTGAGGCCCCAGCCCGGATCAAGCTGCGCAAGGGCCAGCAAGGCCAGAACCTGCAACGACAGCCCCGCATAAAGCGTTGATGTCAGGCCAAACCGCGCCGCAATCCAGCCTGCCGACAGGTTGGTCACAATCCCCGCCACCTCATACAGCACGAACAGATAGGCAAGCTGCACCGGTGAAAAGCCAAGCCGGTGGAAGTGCAGCAAGACCAGCATCCGCAGCGCGCCATCGGTCAGCATGAAGGCCCAATAGGCCGCAGTGACCGTGGCATAAGCGGCAAGGCCAGCGGGGCGGGCGGGTGTCACAGCGCGGCCCCCACCATCAGCGCCACATCGACCAGACGATTGGCATAGCCGAATTCGTTATCATACCAGGCGTAAACCTTCACCTGCGTGCCATTCACCACCATGGTCGAAGGGGCATCAATAATGCCGCTACGCGGATCATTGGTGTAATCGGAGGACACAAGCGGCCGGGTTTCATAGCCCAGAATACCCTTCAGCGGCCCCTCGGCGGCGGCTTTGAACAAGGCGTTCACCTCCTCTGCCGTGGTGTCGCGGGCCATTTCGAACACGCAATCGGTGATAGAGGCATTGAGCAGCGGCACCCGCACCGCATGGCCGTTCAACTTGCCTTTCAGTTCCGGGTAAATCAGCGTGATCGCAGTGGCAGAGCCTGTCGTCGTGGGGATCAGGTTGGTCAGGGCCGAGCGTGCGCGCCGCAGGTCTTTGGCCGGGCGGTCGACGATGGTTTGCGTGTTGGTCACATCATGGATCGTGGTGATAGAGCCGTGCTTGATCCCGATGCCCTCCAGCAAAACCTTGACCACGGGCGCAAGGCAATTGGTGGTGCAACTGGCCGCTGTGATGATCTGATGCGCCGCCGGGTCGTAAACCTTATCATTCACGCCATAAACGATATTCGCCGTTGGCCCATCCTTGACCGGGGCAGAGACGACCACTTTCTTTACCCCCGCCGCGAAATAGGGGGCGAGTTTTGCCGCCGTTTTGAAAGCGCCGGTGCAATCAATCACCACATCGACGCCGTCCAGCGGCAAATCCTCGATCCGGCGGCTGTTGGTGACGGGGATGCGGGTGCCATCAATCGTGATCGCGCTGTCATCCGCCGCAAAACTGGCAGGCCAGCGGCCATGCACCGAATCAAATTCCAGCAAATGGGCATGCATGGCGGCATCGCCCACGGCATCATTGATAAAGGCGATGTGCGCGCCACGCTCCAGCAAGGGGCGCAGGGCCAGTTTTCCGATACGGCCAAGGCCGTTGAGCGCATAGGTGGTCATGGTCAATTATCCTTTATATATGCTGTGCCGATCGCATCCACGCGCTTTTGCAAGGCGGCGCGGTCGAGTTCGGCAAAGGGCAGAGCGGTGAAGGCGGCCAATCGGTTGCGCAGGCCGCCGTAACATTCTTGAAAGGCGAGGCGTCTTTCGGCCTCGGTGCCCGTGGCTTTCACCGGGTCGGGCAGGCCCCAATGGCCAGAAATCGGCTGGCCGGGCCAAGTGGGGCATTCCTCATTCGCGGCATGGTCGCAAACGGTAAAGACGAAATCCATCACCGGGGCATCGGGCCCTTGAAACGCGGTCAGGTTTTTGGACCGCAGTTCCGCGATGTCATGCCCTTTGGCGCGCAGCATTTCCAGTGCGATGGGGTTGGGCTGCGCGCGGGGCGCGGTGCCTGCGGAAAAGGCGGTGAAACGGTCGCCTGCCAGATCGCGCAGCAGCGCTTCGGCAAAGATTGACCGGGCGGAATTGCCGGTGCACAGGAACAGGACGTTGAATTTCCGGGTGGTCATCGGGGGGCCTCCGGCAAGCGGGTTGGAAACGGATGGGGGGCACAGATCAGCGCGCCCCCGGCAGCAATCCAGAAACAGACCCGACACCACTTCTTGCGCCGCCGTCAGGTTGACGGCGTAAAGCAGCCGCACCCCTTCGCGTTGCTGCGTGATCAACCCTGCTTGCGTCAGGGCGGCCAGATAGACCGAGGCGGTGCTGGGCTTGAAAGCAAGAACCATAGCAATCTCACCGGCTGGCAGCGCATCGGGAAAGCGCCGCATCAACAGGCGAAACACGGCCAGCCGCTGCGGGTGGCTCAGGGTGGCAAGGCGATCTGTGAGTAATGATTCCATATTTCATGAAATAATGAAATATAAGATACCCTGTCAAGCCCCCTTTGCGCTGGGTGCCTTGCCAAAGGGCTGCGGAATTTCGGGCCTACTTATGCTTGACTCTGCGCCCCCTTTCCCCGATAAGCGCGCATCTCGGGCAGGTGGCGACACTTGGCCGGGTTTATTTTTGATATCGTCCCATATGGGGGCGCGCTGTCCGAGGTTAAGCGAAACGCCAGTAAATACTGGGGCCACAGGACGCGGAGACATGAAAAGGAAAGTCTGATGTTCGCGGTCCTCAAGACAGGCGGCAAGCAATACAAGGTTCAAGCCGGGGATATCCTGCGCGTTGAAAAGCTTGATTGCGTTGCTGGCGACAAAATCCAGTTCAACGAAATTCTGATGGTTGGCGGCGACAAGCTGACCGTTGGCGCGCCGCTGGTTGCAGGTGCTGCCGTTCAGGCCGAAGTGATCGAGCAGATCAAAGGCCCGAAGGTCATCCACTATGTAAAGCGTCGCCGGAAGCATTCCAGCCAGCGCACCAAAGGCCACCGCCAGCACCTGACGCTGCTGCGTGTGACCGATGTTCTGGCCTCGGGCGCTGAAAAGTCCGACGTGAAGGCCGCGACCGGCACCGCCGATGCGCGCCGCGCTGCCCATAACGCCGATGCCGCCCCGGCTGCAAAGGCCCCTGCAAAGGCGAAAGCCGCTGCGAAACCAAAGGCGGCGAAAGCTGCCGCGACCGAGGAGTAATCCCCCATGGCACATAAAAAAGCTGGTGGTTCATCCCGTAACGGCCGCGACTCAGCCGGTCGCCGTCTGGGCGTAAAGCTGTTTGGTGGCCAGTCGGCCATTCCGGGCAATATCATCATTCGCCAGCGTGGCACGAAGATGTTTCCGGGAACCGGCGTCGGCATGGGTTCGGATCACACGATCTTTGCGACTGTCGAAGGCCAGGTAACCTTCAAGAAAGGCCTCAAGGGCCGCACGTTTATTTCGGTTCTCCCGGTTGCGGAGGCTGCCGAGTAAGTCGAACCGTTACAGACAAGATGTAACAAGGGGATCGGCTGAAAGGCCGGTCCTCTTTCCGTTTCCGGGGAGGGAAGCGGAGTATTGGTTTTTTGGGGACGTCTCCCCATGTGTTTTCGGAGGAGAACGCGATGATGTTTCAGACGATCGAAGAACAGCCCGTGATTGCAACGGAACGGATGGTGCTGCGCCCCGTCCGGTTGTCGGATGCGGGGCTGATCGGCCTTTATGCCGGCGATATCCGGGTCGCGGAATCCACCAGTTCCATCCCGCATCCCTTGCCGCCCGGTGCGACAGAGGCCTTCGTCGCCCGCGCGATGAACATGAGCGCGGCAGAGCGGATCTGGGTGATGGACGGCACGGCCCATGCCATGCCCGAGGTTCTGGGTGTGATTTCGCTGAAACAGATGGATCGCGACCAATCCGAGATCGGCTATTGGGTGGCCCCGGCCTTTTGGAACACCGGCTATGCGTCCGAGGCGGTGCAGGCCTTGATTGCAGCCAATCCGTTGAAGAACAAAGCGATTTTTGCGCAGGTGTTTCAAGACAATCCCGGTTCGGCCCGTGTGCTGACCAATTGCGGCTTTGGCTATCTGGGCGATGCCGAAAGCTTCAGCGTTGCCCGTAACGCACGGGTGCAGACATGGACCTATCTGAAGAAGATGAGCTGACCCCGGCCCCGGATTAAGGTCTGTTCCCGCTGCGCGATCTGGATGCGGCCCATCGCGCGGCGGGTTTTGCCGATTTTGTCGCCGCGCGAAGGCACAGGCGCAGCCTGCGCTTGAGGTGGGGCGCTTTATCGGGTAACGCAGCGCATTGACCCTTTTGCTGAAAGCCGGACCCATGAAATTCCTTGATCTGTGTAAAGTCTATATCCGCTCTGGTGGCGGTGGGTCGGGTTGCGTGTCGTTCCGGCGCGAGAAGTTTATCGAATTCGGCGGGCCGGACGGGGGCGATGGCGGCAAGGGTGGCTCTGTCTGGGCCGAAGCGGTTGAGGGGCTGAACACCCTGATCGACTTTCGCTATCAGCAGCATTTCTTTGCCAAATCGGGCCAGCCGGGCATGGGCAGCCAGCGCACCGGGAAAACCGGTGATGATATCGTGCTGAAAGTGCCGGTGGGCACCGAGATTCTGGACGAGGACGAAGAAACCGTGATCGCCGATCTGACCACCGTGGGGCAGCGGGTTTTGCTGGCCAAGGGCGGCAATGGTGGCTGGGGCAATTTGCAGTTCAAATCATCCACCAACCGGGCGCCGTCACGCGCCAATTCCGGGCAGGAAGGGGTGGAGCGCACGATCTGGCTGCGCCTGAAACTGATCGCCGATGCGGGGCTGGTGGGCCTGCCCAATGCCGGAAAGTCGACGTTTCTGGCCTCTGTGTCCAACGCGCGGCCCAAGATTGCCGATTATCCCTTTACCACGCTGGTGCCCAACCTTGGGGTTGTGGGCATCGACGGGCATGAATTTGTGATGGCCGATATTCCGGGGTTGATTGAAGGTGCCTCCGAAGGGGCGGGCCTTGGTACGCAGTTTCTGGCGCATGTGGAACGCTGTGCGGTGCTGTTGCATCTGGTCGATGGCACGTCCGAAACGGTGGCCGAGGATTACCAGACTATCGTGACCGAGCTTGAAGCCTATGCCGAAGAGCTGGGGGACAAGCCGCGCATCACCGCGCTGACCAAGATCGACGCGCTGGACCCTGAAACGCTGGAAGAACGTTTTGCCGAATTGGCAAGCGTGGTGGACGGTGAGGTCTTTGCGATTTCGGGTGTGTCGAACCAAGGGATGCCGGATGTATTGCGCCGCCTTTACGCGCAGATATTGGAGGGCCGGGTTGTTGTGGAGGACGAAGCGCCATGGCAACCGTAACGGGGACAGGCCTTGCTGCGCCTGATGTGCGCAGCGCCAAGCGGTTGGTGATCAAGATCGGGTCGGCCTTGCTGGTCGACCGGCTGCGTGGTTTGCGCCATGACTGGCTGGAGGCCTTGGCGCTGGATGTGGCCGAAGCCAAGGCGCGTGGCACGGATGTCGTCATCGTGTCTTCGGGGTCGATTGCTTTGGGGCGCACGGTGTTGGGGCTGCCCTTTGCCGAATTGCCCTTGGAACAATCGCAGGCCGCTGCCGCCGTTGGGCAAATCCGGCTGGCCCGCGCCTATGAGGAGGTTCTGGCCCCGCATGGGATTACCACGGGGCAGGTGCTGGTGACGCTGGAGGATACCGATGACCGGCGGCGCTATCTGAACTCTCGCGCGACGATGGAGACCTTGCTGGGTTTGGGCGTGGTGCCGATTGTGAATGAGAACGATACAGTGGCCACCGATGAAATCCGCTTTGGCGATAACGACCGTCTGGCCGCGCAGATCGCGGTGACGGTGGGGGCGGATCAGTTGATCTTGCTGTCGGATGTGGATGGGTTTTATTCCGCCAATCCCAAGGAGGACCCAACGGCGGTGCGCTTTGACGTGGTGGAGCAGATTACCCCTGCGATTGAGGCGATGGCGGGCGACCCGATTTCAGGCCTGTCGAAAGGTGGGATGAAAACCAAGCTGCTGGCGGCCAAGACGGCGGTGGCGGGGGGCTGTGCGATGGCGATCATGGAAGGGTCCGCTCTGCGGCCCTTGCAGGCCTTATCGCTGGGGGCGGCGCGGACGTGGTTTGTGTCCAGCGCCGATCCGCAGCAGGCGCGCAAACGCTGGATCAATGCGATGAAACCACGCGGCGAGCTGCGGTTGGATGCGGGCGCAGTGGCGGCGTTGCGGGCGGGGAAATCGCTGTTGCCTGCCGGGGTTTCGGCGGTTTCCGGAGCCTTTGGGCGCGGCGATCCGGTGGCGATATTGGGGCCGGATGGTGCCGTGCTGGGCAAAGGCCTTGTGCGGTATACGGCGCTCGAGGCCCGCGCGATTGCGGGGCATCGGTCGGGCGAGATCGAGGCGATTTTGGGCTATGTCGGGCGTGCCGCGTTGATCCACCGCGATGATATGGTGGTGTGAGCGGGGAGGGGGCGCTGCCCCCCAGTCGGATTGCAGGGCAATCCAACTTTCCCCCCGAGGTATTTTTGCCAAGATGAATTAGCGTTTGACGCCGATATTCAGGGTGCTGAGCGCCCAGCTTGCCACATCCGCCATTAGGGCTTGGTTGGCTTGATTGAAGCCTTCGACAAGCGGCAGGGTGTCGGTTGAGGCGACCGTCGCGCTGCTGTTGAAGCTGCGGGAGGACAGGATTGCGGCATCATCCTCGCGCACCATGCGGGCGGTCAGGCGTAGCCGGATTTGCGCGGTTTTGCCCTCGGGGCCGACTTCGGCTTGAAAATCCGTCAGCTCGCTGACCAAGGCGTAATCGCCGGAGGCGCCCAAGGGGCGGCGGCCGACGTAGCGAAAGCCGTTGCTGTCCTCCAGCGTGCGGACCAGCAGGGTTTGCACCATGATCGGGGTTTCTTCGGCCCATTGTGCATCGGGCAGGTAGGCGGCTTGTAGCGGATGCGGGCGGATCAGGATGCGGTCAGTGCTTAGCGCGCCGGGGGCTGTGGGCAGTTCCACCACCAATTGCCGGGAAGTTGTGCTGCGGGCCACGGGCGGGGCCGCTGGGGCGGACAGATCGTAATTGTCCAGTGGGGTTGCCGCGCCGCTGAGCGCGGAGAGGGCAGAGCATCCGGGCAGCAGCGCCAGCGTGGTGAGGGCAAGCAGGAAGGGGCGCGGGGTCATGGCAGGACCTCTTTCAATTGCGTTTGTAAACGGGGGTATCGCCCCCAAGGAAGAACCGCGCGGGATCACGCTGGATTTGTTTGGTCAACTGTTCAAGGTTGCTGATCAGGTCGCGGGTTTCGCGCGCGAGCCTTGTAAATTGCGGCAGGGCGGCTGTGGTGAAATCGCGGATCGGCGGGTCAGAGGCGGCAACAACCGCCGAGACACGTTCAAAGGTTTCACGCGCGGCGTTGGAGGCGGCTTGCAGATCGGCTGTCACCCCCGGAATGGCATCGGACACGCCGGCGATGGCCACATCCAGCCCGTCAATCGTGCGGCGCAGATCGGTGACGATGGCGCTGACATCTTCATTTATCACGCGGTCCGCCCCGTCAAAGGTTTTCTCGGCCGCAACCAAGGTGCGTTCGCCCACCGCCAGCGCGGAGTTGATTGCGTCCAGCGTGGTATTGGCGCGGGTGAAGCTTTCGGTGACGGCGGCGAGGCTGGTGCTGGCATCATCCATCAAGCCATCGGCCTTGCCACTGGCCGAGGTCAGCGCAGTGCCGACCTCGGTCATCACCTGGTTGGCGGTGGCGGTGGCGGCGCGGATATCGGCGACCATGGCGGGCAGGTCTTCTTGTGCGGCGCGGGAAATCGGGGCGAGGGCGGCGCGGGCTTCGGCCACCATTTCAGCACCGTCCTGCGTGACCAGATCGTCAAAACTGATCGAAGCCTTGTCCATCGAGATCAGCGTTTCATTCAACTGCACGATCACGGCATCGGTTGCCTTGATCGTGGCTTCGGCCTCCATCAGGCGGGTGGAGGCGATTTCACCGGTTTTCTTGAATTCTGCCACCATCGCGCGGGCCTCTTCCCCAAGCTGCGCAATTTCGGCCCTGGTTTCGGCGATGCCGTCGACCAGTTGCTGGGTCGTCGCAGTCAGGTCTTTTTCGATGAAGGTTTCGGCCTTTGCCAGCGTTTCTGTCGTTTGCTCCAGCGTTTTGGTGCCGGTGGCGACAGTGGTTTGCGATTCCTCGGCCAGTTCCTTGATCGAAATCAGCATATCATCCGCCGTGGCAAACAGCCTTTCGGCCTTGGAGGTTACGCCTTCCAGCATGACGTTGAAGTTGGAAATCTCAATCGCGAAGCCTGAAATGGCCCCCGCGACCACGGTAAAATCATCCAGCGACTGCGCAAACCCTTCGGAGGCGCGGTCGAGGTTGGCCAGAATATTATCTACCCGGCTGACGTTTTCATCGCTGATCAGCCTGCGCAGATCTTTCACCACATTCAGCACTTCGTTGACCAGTTCGGGCGCATCCTCGGACAGGCTTTGCAGCATGGAGCGGCCTGCCTCAATCTGCGGGATGGCAAGGTCAGAGACATCGCGGAGCAAAGGTTCGCGCACCTCGCCCGCGCTGATGCCGACATAGGAAACACCCGTCACACCCTGACTTTCGATGGTCGCGACAGAGCCAGCCCGCACTGGCGTGTTTTGCGCCACTTCCAGCCGCACAAGGATGGTGCCGTCATTGTCGGGCGACAGTTTCACCTCCACCACCTGACCCACGGGCAGCCCGGCAAAGCGCACATCCGAGGCGCGGGCAAGGCCGGAAACAGAGGTGAATTTCACATCGTAATAGGCAAACTGGCGGTCCAGTTCCACCCGCGCGAACCACAGCGAAAAGGCAATCAGGCCGATGAAGCCCAGAATCGTGAAAGCGCCGATAAGAACATAATTTGCCCGTGTTTCCATGGTTCTAACCGTCTTTCTTCGCAGGTATGGCATCCATCGCGGCGCGGGCGCGGGGGCCGTGGAAATATTCATGCACCCACGGGTGTTCGACCGCCAGCATCTCTTTCATCGTGCCGGTGACCAGCACGCGTTTCTCGGCCAGAACGGCGATACGGTCACAGGTTGCGTGCAGCGTATCAAGATCATGCGTCACGAGAAAGACCGTCAGGCCCATGCTTTTGGAAAGCTGCCGGATCAGGATATCGAAATCGGCGGCACCAATCGGGTCCAACCCGGCGGTGGGTTCATCCAGAAACAAGATTTCGGGGTCCAGCGCCAGCGCGCGGGCAAGGCCGGCGCGTTTACGCATGCCGCCCGACAGTTCCGAGGGGAATTTATCGCCCGCCAGATAGGGCAACCCGGCCAGCGAGATTTTCAGGTCGGCCATCTGACTGCGCAGCTTTGGGCTTAGCCCTTCGACATGGCGCATCGGCACTTCGATATTCTCGCGCACATTGAGCGAGGAAAACAGCGCGCCATCCTGAAACATCACACCCCAGCGCTGCTCGAGCGCGGTGCGTTGATCATCGGAGGCGGTCAGAACATTGGTGCCCAGCACGTCAATTTCGCCCGCCGTCGGGATTTGCAGCCCGGAGATGGAGCGGAGCAGAACGGATTTCCCGGTGCCAGAGCCGCCGACAACGCCCAACACCTCGCCCCGGTAAACATCTAGATCAAGGTTTTCATGCACGACATGGCGGCCAAACTGGTTGCGCAGGCCCCTGATGCGGATGACGGTTTCGCGGCTTTGGTCTGCGTTTGTCATACGCCCACCTGTGCGAAAAAGATGGAAAAGATCGCATCGGTGACGATCACCGCGAAAATCGCCGTGACCACCGAGGCCGAGGTTTGCTGCCCAAGGCTTTCGGCATTGCTGCCCACCTGCATCCCGGCGTGACAGCCGACGATGCCGATGATCAGCGCAAAGAACGGGGCCTTGATGATGCCGACCAGCAAATGCCAGATGCCGGTATTTTCGATCAGGCGGGTCTGGAACATGCCGGGCGAGATGCCCAGATCAATCCATGACATCAGCCCGCCGCCGATCAGGCCCGACAGATTCGCGATCAGGCCAAGGATGGGCAGCATCAGCAGCAGGGCCAGAATACGCGGCACGAACAGCGCATCGGCCACGTCAATGCCCAAGGTGCGCATGGCGTCGATTTCCTCGCGCATTTTCATGGAGCCGATGGCCGCCGTGAAGGCCGAAGCCGTGCGCCCCGCGACGATGATCGCGGTCAGCAAAATCCCCAACTCGCGCAGGATGGACACGGCGATAAGATCGACCACAAACACCTCGGCCCCGAATTGCCGCAACTGGGTGGAGCCTTGGAAGGCCAGCACCACCCCGATCAGAAATGACATCAGCGCAACAATGGGCACCGCCTTGACGCCAACCTCTTGGCAGTGATGCACAAGGGCGGTGAAACGGAAATTGCTGGGCCGCACGACAGATCGCGCCAAACGGTGCAGAAACAGGCCAAGATAGCCCAGAAGCTGCAAGCCGAAATCAAAGGTCGCCGCGACCTTGCGGCCAGTCACCTCTACCCAATCGACCAGCGTTTTCCTTGTGGGGGGCACTGTATCAGGCTCGGGCATGGCCTTGGCCACGGTGGCCAGAAGTGTTTTGGAATCATCACTCAGCCCGGTCAGGGTGAAGGGCTGGTTCTTGGCCTTTGCAGCGGCTTCAGCGGTAACGATCGCCCAAGCCGCGCTGGTATCAAGGCGCGTTACCCCTGACAGGTCCAGCGTCACTGCGCCTTGGCAGTCTTGCAGCTTGGCGACCAGATCAGACAGCGCCGCCAGCGAAAACGCCCCGCGCAGGGCGATGCGGGTTTCGTCCTTGGTGGCGGACGTCTCGACAGTGGCGGGCAGCGGTTCTGTTGTCACGGTTTTGGCATACCTGATCTTTCAGCTTTCTGGTTATCATGCTGGGCAAAGCGGGGCCATTGCCTTTTCCCACCGATTGCAAAGCGGGGGCAAAAAGTCTAATCCGGTGGCAGTTTTACAAGAGGTGCTGGCATGGACGCGGTGAACATGACCGAAATGATGGCAGGCATTGGCCGGGCGGCGCGCGATGCAGCGGCGGAACTGGCCTATGCCAGTGCCGAGCGGAAACATGCCGCGCTGATCGGTGCCGCCGAGGCGGTCTGGGCCGCGCGGGCGGATATCATTGCAGCCAATGCCAAGGATATGGACTATGGCCGCGACAAGGGGCTGACCCCGGCAATGCTGGACCGTTTGCTGCTGGATGAAAACCGTATCCGTGGCATCGTTGATGCGTTGCGCACCATTGCCGAACAGCGCGATCCGGTGGGCGATGTGATTGCCGAATGGGATCGGCCCACGGGCCTGCATATTCAGCGGGTGCGCACGCCTTTGGGCGTTGTCGGTGTGATTTACGAATCCCGCCCCAACGTGACCGCGGATGCAGGTGCCTTGTGCCTGAAAGCAGGCAATGCGGTGATCTTGCGCGGCGGGTCCGAGAGTTTTCATTCCTCCAGCGCGATTCATGCCTGCATGGTCAAAGGCTGCGTGCAAGCGGGTTTGCCTGCGGCGGCGATCCAGCTTATTCCCACGCGCGACCGTGCGATGGTGGCCGAAATGCTGCGGGCGGTGGAGTATATTGACGTGATCGTGCCGCGCGGCGGCAAGGGCTTGGTGGGCCTTGTGCAGCGCGAGGCGCGGGTGCCGGTCTTTGCGCATCTGGAAGGGATTTGCCACGTCTATGCCGATGGCGATGCCGATGTGACCAAGGCGCGCGCGGTGGTGTTGAACGCCAAGACGCGGCGCACCGGGATTTGCGGCTCGGCGGAATGTTTGCTGATTGACCGCGCCTTTTGGGCAAAGCATGGCGCGGTGCTGATCGAGGATTTGCTGGCCGCCGGGGTCGAGGTGCGCGGCGCGGGCGAGATTGCGCAGGTTCCGGGCGTGGTGGCGGCCCAGCCGGATGATTTCGGGCGTGAGTTTCTGGATATGATCATCGCCGCCAAGATCGTGGACGGGGTGGACGGGGCGATTGCGCATATCCGCACCTATGGCTCGCAGCATACCGAGGCGATTTTGACTGAGAATGACGCCACCGCCGCGCGGTTCTTTCAACGGCTCGACAGTGCGATCCTGATGCGCAACGCCTCGACCCAGTTTGCCGATGGCGGGGAGTTTGGCATGGGCGGCGAGATCGGGATTGCGACGGGCAAGATGCATGCGCGCGGGCCTGTGGGGGCCGAGCAACTGACCAGTTTCAAATATCTGGTGACAGGCGATGGCACCTGCCGGAGTTGACTGCGGCAAAGCGCGGACGCCTCCGGCGGGGAGGTATTTGGGCCAAGATGAAATCAGCCGTCACAGCGGGCGTTCGAAGTAAAGGATGAAGTGATCCATCTGCGGCGACTCGGTGTGATAGGGGCTGCGTTCCTTGAACCCCAGCGACCGATAAAGTGCGATGGCGGCGGTGAGCGGGCGGGCTGTATCCAGCCTGATGGTGTGAAAGCCGTTGCTGCGCGCGTGATCCATCAAGGCAAGGCTGATCTGGCGGGCCAACCCCAAGCCGCGCGCGGCGGGGGTGACATAGAGCCGCTGCACCTCGGCAATGCCGGGGGCAAAGCTGCGGAGCATGCCGCAGGCCAAGGGCGTTTCGCCTTTCCACGCGATGAGCAAGGCGCCAAGCGGCGGGCGGTGTAGCTGTTCGAACTTGAGCAGCCATGCCTCTACCGCTTCGGGGCTGTATTTCTGGGTGATGGCATCGCGGTTTTCCGGCATTTCGGTGCAGAGCGCCTCAATATAGCCCAAGAAAAGCTGGCGCAGGGCGGGGAGATCTGCGGGGAAGCTGGCGGCGCGAAGGTCGGCGTAAGCGGTCATGCCTGAGCCGCCAACATCTGGCAGTTGCGCCACAGGGTGGCACCGTCATGCAGGTGAAGCAGGTAATCGGCCGGGATGCCAGATTCGCCGCCAAGCCCATGCGCCGCGCCCATCACCGCGCCGATGATGATGGCCCGTCCGGCACTGTCGCCGCCTGCGCGGATGTTTGTCTCTATCGCATCGGCATAAGCGTTTGCGCGGGCGAGGATGTGGAAGGCCAGCGGCACCCCCATCGGCAGATGGCAGGCGCGGCCCGTGATTTCGGCGTAGTCGACGGATGCCTGCGGTGCAGTCAGGGCCGCCGTCAGCGCAGCGCCGATCTCGCCGCCAGTGCCAGCCGCGACCGCGTGAAGCGCGTCGCGCACAGGATGGCCGCCCAGCACCATCGACAGCAAAGCGGCGACCACCATGCCATAATCCAGCGCGGCATCATTCACATTGGTGACGCGGATCGCGCGGGCAACGGTGGTGGACAGATCCTCGGCACCCAAGCCTGCCACAACAATCGCGGGCAGGCTCGCCACGGCGGGCAATTGGTCATCGTCGATGCCGGAAGGGTCTGTCTGGCCTGCGGCAAGGTTGTGCAAGGTGCCACGGGTGACCCGGTCGATATAGCCGCAATAGGCCCCGCCCGGCCCGAAATGCGCTGCATAAGCCTGTTGATAGCGTGGCGTATCCAACCTGCCATCACCCGCGATCAGGGTTCTGATGGCCAGATGCAGCACCTCGCCATATTGGGTCATGCCCCCTTTTGGCCGCAGGCCATGTGCGAAATAGGACGGAACACCATCAAAATGCCGTGGGTCCAGCGGGGTGAAGGCCGCATGACCTTGGGCCTGTGCCACAGCGGCGATGCGGGCGGGATCATAGATCCAATGCAGGCCAAGGGCGGCGGCATCGCCCACAAGCGCGCCCATCAGGCAGGCGGCGGCATTCTTCTGGGGCATGGTGAACCTTTATCGCGGCTTCTGTCAGCCAACGATACACGGCAACGACAGGCGGTCAATGCGGCCTCAGAAGCTGAGCTTGATTTCCGTGTCGGAGATTTGCACGCGCAGCCGCTGGTCTTGCACGCTCAGCTCTGCCGGGAGCAAGGCAAAATGGACCTGCGCGGGCGAAAGCTCTGGCCCCGGTTTGGACAGGCTGTCCCACAGGTCGGCATCAATGCGCAGCCGTTCGGCCTGCGCCACGATGTGCCATTTCGCCTCTTCCTGCGTTATGGTGATGCGGCCGCCGAAGGCGAGCGCGCTTTCACAGCACAGAATCGCCAGAAACGCGAGCTTTGCCTCGCGCCGCAGGGCATCGCCGGGGCGCTGCCAGTCGATGCTGATCCGCCCGCCTTGGGTGGTGTCGGCCAATGTCTTTGTCAGCTCTGGCCGCCCGATCCGCTGATCCCCGCCTGACAGCCCAAAGGCCACACGGAAAAACCGGATGCGCGCATTCGCCGCCGCCACGCTTTCCGCAATCAGCGCCAGTTCGGGCGAGGGCGTGTTGTTTTCCATCATCAGCAGTTCCACCCCATTGCCGATAGCGCCAATCGGGCTGATAAGGTCATGGCAGATGCGAGACCCGAGAAGGGCAGCGAGATCGGCGTGGTCTGTCATTTAGATATCCTGCTTGGGGGCAATAAGATGAATTCGATTCTAGAGCCGGGGATGATTGTGCGGCACCCGCAGCAGCCCGATTGGGGCCTTGGGCAAGTGCAATCGCGTATCGGTGACCGGATCACGGTGAACTTTGAACATCAGGGCAAGGTTACGATTGATGGCCGCGTCATAGGGTTGGAGCCGATTTTCGGCTTGGGAAACAAAGACTAGGGTGAACAAGGTTAATATTCAATTAAAGATTGAAGCCTGTGGCCGCAGCGCAAGTTTTGCCTGTGCGAGCCGCGGTTGCATCCTTTCGGATGCAGGCCTAATTAGAGCCTGAAACAAGGGTTTGGGAAGCAGATGCAAGCCGACGAAAGCCATTTCACGCTGAGGCTGGCGCAGGATGCCCGCGATCTGGCGGCGGCGCAGCGGCTTCGCTATGGCGTGTTTGTCGAGGAATTGGGCGCAGAAGGCCCCTTGGTCGATCACGACGCGCGGTTGGAGCGTGATGCCTTTGATCCGCTGTTTGACCATTTGCTGCTGATCGACAAACGCCGCGATGCCGCCGCGCTGGATGATGTGGTGGGGGTTTATCGGTTGCTGCCGGGGGCGCGATTGACCGCCGGGCAACGATTTTATTCCGAAGGGGAATTCGATCTGTCGGCGTTGCGGGCCACGGGGCGGCAGATGTTGGAATTAGGGCGGTCTTGCGTGCATCCAGACTATCGCGGGGGCACAGCAATGTTCCTTTTGTGGAATGCGTTGGCCGATTATGTGTTGGGCCGGGGCATCGAAATTCTGTTTGGCGCGGCAAGCTTTCATGGCACCGACACGGGCGCATTGGCACAGCCTTTGTCCTATCTGCACCACCATCACCTTGCGCCCGAGGGTCTGCGGGTGCGCGCCATTGGCCCCCATGCGCAGCGGATGGATTTGCTGCCCGAGGATCAGATTGACCGCAAAGCCGCGATGCTGGGCACCCCGGCCTTGATCAAGGCCTACTTGCGGCTGGGTGGTTTTGTCGGTGATGGCGCCTTTGTCGATCATGCGTTCAACACAACCGATGTATGCCTTGTGATGGATACGGCGCAAATGTCGGCGCGGCATCGTCGCTATTACCAGCGCAAGGAAAGCAAACCGGAATGAGCGATTGGCGCGAGGATAAGCCACGGCATGCGGCGATTGGTGGCTTGGGCTGGCTGCGGGTGATCCTGCGCATCATCCCTTTTTTCCTTGTGACCTATGGCGGGTTGATGCTGCTGCTTTTGGCCCGCGCGATAGAGGCCCCGCTATGCGGCAAGGCGCGGCCCGTTACCCCTTTCATCACCCAAACCGTGTGCCGCGCTGTGCTGCGCATCATGGGGTTGCGGCTGACCCTGCGCGGCACGCCGATGCAGGCGCGTGGGGCGGTGGTGGCCAACCATGCGTCATGGCTGGATATTTTTGTGCTGAACGCCTGTGACCGGGTGTATTTCGTGTCCAAGGCCGAGGTGGCGCAATGGCCGGGCATCGGCTGGTTGGCGCGGGCGACCGGAACCGTGTTTATCGCGCGCGACCCGGCAGAGGCAAAGGCCCAGCAAGCCCTGTTCGAGGAACGGCTGCGCGCGGGCCATCGGTTGCTGTTCTTTCCCGAAGGCACCAGCACCGACAGCTTGCGGGTTCTGCCCTTCAAATCAACGCTTTTCGCGGCTTTTTTCACGCATGGCATGGAACATGTGATGCATATTCAGCCCGTCTCGCTGCGCTATGTGGCGCCAGAGGGCGCGGACCCGCGGCTTTATGGCTGGTGGGGGGCGATGGATTTCGCGCCGCATTTGCTGCGGGTGCTGGCGCAACCCCTGCAAGGCCGCGTTGATGTGATCTTTCACAGCCCGGTGGCGGTGGATGATTTCAAGGGCCGCAAAGAACTGGCGGCCCATTGCGAAACGGTGATCCGCAACGGGTTTGACGCCACACCACCCGCCGTGCAGCCTTAGCCCAGCGGTGCGAGCAGGGTTTTCAGCGCGGCGGACGGGTTGTCTTGCCCCCAGATCTCGGTGCCGATGCCAAAGAAATCGGTGACAGGCCCGAATTTCGCGATCAATTCTACCGTCAGCGCGCCTTCGGCGACCACGGGAACCTCGATCATCTCGGTCCACCACTCAAAAACCTCAAAATCGGCGCTGTTGCCATCGCCAAGCGTGCTGGCCCCGACCGGACCGAACGAGACGTAATCGGCCCCGGCCTCGGCGGCATTCATGCCATCATGGCGGGTGGTGCCGCAGAAAGCGCCGATGATCGCATCTGCGCCCATTTCGGTGCGCAATTTGCGGATATTCTTGCGCGTGTCGGTCAGATGCACACCGTCAAGGCCAAGACGGTCGGCCAAAAGCACATGATCTTCCACCACAATCGCCACATCGCGGGCATGGGCCACTTCGCGCAGCGCATCGGCGGCCCGCGAAAGCTGGTCCTCATCGCGGGCGGCAAGGCTTAGGCGCAGGCAGGCAATCTCATGCGTGTCGAGCACGGATTTGAGCGTCTCGGCGAAAGGGTCGATTTCAAAGGCGGGCGGTGTGATGAGGTAGATCTGCGGGCGCTCTGCGTCAGACATGGGGGGCACTCCAATTGCGTTGAGGCGCTTTAGCGCAGATTCTCGGGCTTGGCTACTTGGCAGGCCGCGATTTTGTGAAACGCGGAATGGCCTGCGCCAATTGCGCAGCTTTACTTGTCAAGCGATGGGGGGGAGCGTATCAGGCGCGAAAATCCCCACAAGCAGGATAAAGACCATGACTGACGCCCCAATCCCCGTTGCTGATCAGGTGCCGCCCGTTTTCGTGCTGGTGCGCCCGCAGATGGGTGAAAATATCGGGGCGGCTGCGCGCGCGATGCTGAACTTCGGGTTGGAGCGGTTGCGCGTGGTCGATCCGCGCGATGGCTGGCCCAGCCCGAAAGCGGTGGCCATGGCCTCGGGCGCGGGGCGGCTGCTGGAAACGGCGGGGCCCTATGCCGATGTGCAGGCCGCGATTGGCGATTGCGACTATGTCTTTGCGACCACGGCGCGCGGGCGGGAGTTGACCAAGCCGGTTTTCACGCCCGAAGGGGCGATGGCCGAAGCGCGCGCCTTGGTGGCGGCGGGCAAGAAAGTGGGCGTGATGTTCGGGCCAGAGCGGGCAGGTTTGGAAAACGACGATGTCGTGTTGGCCAATGCGATTGTGACTGTGCCCGTCAACCCGGATTTCCCAAGCCTGAACCTTGCGCAATGCGTGTTGCTGATGGGGTATGAATGGCGGCGGCAGACCGAGGCCCCGGCCCCTGTGGTGATGGAGTTTAACCGCACGGATTTCGCCAGCCGGGTGGAAGTGGAAAAGCTGGGCGACCATTTTGAGGAAAAGCTGACGGATGCGGGCTTCTTTTTTCCGCCCGCAAAGGTGCCGGGAATGAAGCAAAGCCTGCGCAACATGTGGGCGCGGCTGGGGCTGACCAAGGCCGAAGTGGCAACCTTTCACGGCATGTTGCGCCAGATTGCGCGGCGGTGGAACGAATGAGCCCACGGGCGCGGCCCTTGTTCCGCGCAGCGCAGGGGGGCAGCAGTGCGTGGAGGATATTTTTGATCAGATAACGCCGGAAGGCATGAAAAAAGGGGCCGTTGCGGGCCCCTTTTAACATTATGTAGACTGGATCAGCCGCCGATAGAGAAGCGACGCGTCACGCCAAGGCGCAGGCTGACATTGTTGTCCTTGCCTTGCAGCACGATGGGCGAGGATTTTGCATCGCCGAGGTATTTGTCCCAACGCAGGGCGCCATCAAGCCCCCAGTTGTCGTCGATCTTGTAGGTTGCGCCCAATTCCAGCCCCGCGCTGAGCGCGCCACCTTTGGCGGTATAGGCGGGCAGCGTTGCGGTGGCAGCAGCCACGCCGAAATATGTGTTGGCGTAATCACTGTCACCAAAGAAGACGCGCGGACCGACGCGCAGGGTCAATTGCTCGGTCGGGTGCATCACGGCATTGGCGCCGATTTCACCAACCCAGGCGTGGTGGCCAATGGCCCCGTAGCGCACATCCGCGAAAGCTTCGAAGTTGCGCTGGGTATAGCCAAGGCCAAGCCCGATTTCGACAGAGGCTTTCACATCTGCCAGACCTGCCAGTTCGGGGCTGTCCTTGGCCGAACGCTTGGCAATATAGCGGAAAGAGCCGCGCGGGGCGAAGCCGTAGTTCTGCGCATTCGGATCGGCCGAGCCGATGGAGCGGCCACCCGGCAGGCGCAGATATTCAAGGCTGAAGCTGAAATCCGGTCCGGCTTTCAGGTCTTTGGCTCCGAAATATTCCGGTGCAGCGCCGACACCTGCGCGCAGTTTGAACACCAGCGCCGGGCTTTTCGCCAGCGGCATCGGGGCCGGCACCTGAGTGTCCGCGGCGGTATCCAAGCTACCTGCAACAGCGGCAAACGGGGCGGTTGCAAACAGGGCGGCGACGAGCAGAGCTTTTTTCATGATCAGTCCATTCTTATCTGGCAGAAAATCAGTTGCCATCTTTTACCCTGTCTGCACTGCGAGCGACAGAGATGGGCCAATCACGATTTGTGGCGTTGTAAAAATGGCGCATGTGGCTGTTGACCAGCCGCGTCCGGGGCTGGTGTTTCCCCTGCGGCATAGATGCCGGGGGGCCTTGAAGCTGGCAAAGGCGCGGCCTAGTCTTTGCCGCGATGATATCGGAGGCGCTGCAATGGCCGGAAAACGTAGTATTTTTGAGGATGTTGGTGAGGTTGCAAAGCCTGTCTCGCCTAAGGGCGGGATGATTGCGCGCAAAGACGGCGGCGCGCGGGGGGGCATTCGGCTGTGGCTGATGCTGTTGTTCGGGTTGGTGATGGCGATGATCGTGGTCGGCGGATTGACCCGTTTGACCGATAGCGGCCTGTCGATCACGGAATGGCGACCCGTCACCGGCGCTTTGCCGCCGATGAGCGAGGCAGCCTGGGCCGTGGAGTTTGAGAAATACCGCGCGATCCCCGAGTATCAATTGCAAAACAAAGGCATGAGCCTTTCAGAGTTCCAGTTCATCTATTGGTGGGAATGGGGGCATCGCCAGCTTGGCCGCGTGATCGGGATTGTCTGGGCGGTTGGGTTTCTTGGCTTTCTGGCGGCGCGGAAAATTCCCGTGGGTTGGACGGGGCGCTTGTTCTGGATCGGCGCTTTGGGTGGTTTGCAAGGTGCGATTGGTTGGTGGATGGTGTCATCCGGGCTTGGAGGAGAGCGGGTCGATGTGGCCTCTTACCGCTTGGCAACGCATCTGGGGTTGGCCTTTATCATCCTTGGCTTTATCGCGTGGTATGTTTTCCTGCTGGGCCGGACCGAGGCCGACCTGCTGCAAGCCCGCCGCGCGCGGGAGGGTAAGCTGTTCGGGTTGTCGACGGGCCTGCTGCATTTCGCTTTTCTGCAAATCCTGCTTGGCGCTTTGGTCGCAGGCATTGACGCGGGGCGCGGCTTTCCAACATGGCCCGATATGAACGGACAGTTCTTTCCGGCGGATGCGTTTTATGTGCCGGATGGGGCCGGGGGCAGCTTGCCTGTCTGGCATGCCTTCTTTGAAAACCCCGGTCTGGTGCAATTCATTCACCGGATGGCAGGCTATGCCCTGTTCGCCTTTGGCATCATGGTGTGGCTGAAGGGGCGCAAATCGGCGCATCGTAGCACGCGGCAGGCTTTTGACTGGGTGATGACCATGCTGTTTGGTCAGGTGGTTCTGGGCATTGCGGCGGTGTTGACGGCGGCGCAACTGCATACGGCGATTGCGCATCAGATCGGTGCTGTGATCTTGTGGGTGCTGATCCTGCGGGCGCGGCATTTGTCACAATACCCGCGGCAAGGGTCCATCCGGAAAGGGACGGCATGAATATTCGGGCAGACGCGTTTGAGGCCTTGATGGCCTTCCAGCGCCGGACAGAGGCTTTGGGGCAAATCTCGGGGCGGTTGGAATGGGATCAGGAAACCACGATGCCGCGCGGCGCTGCGGTGCAACGCGCCGAGGAGCGGGCAGCGCTGGAAGGCGTTTTGCACGCCCGCCGCACCGATCCGCGCATTGAGGCGTGGCTGGACGAGGCCGAGGCGAAGGATGACGTGGCCAAGGCCCAATTGCGCCATATCCGCCGCAGCTTCACCCGCGCCTCGCGTATTCCCGCTGATCTGGCCGAGGCGGTCGCCCGTGCCACCTCGACCGCGCAAGGGGTTTGGGCCGATGCCCGCGCCAGCAATGATGTGGCGGCCTTTCTGCCCAATCTGAAAGAGGTGATCGACCTGCGGCGCCAAGAGGGGCAATGCCTTGCGCAAGGCAATGATGCCTATGACGCGCTGGTTGACGATTATGAACCGGGGGCCACCGCTGCCAGCCTTGGCGCGATGTTTGACCGGATGCGCCCGCGTCTGGTGGAATTGCGCGGCGCGGTGCTGGAGGCGCCGCATCAGCCCGAGCCGCTGGAAGGCCGGTTCAGCACCGAAGGCCAGATGCGCATTGCCCGCAGCCTTGCGACCGCCTTCGGCTATGACTGGGACAAGGGGCGGCTGGACCTGTCGGTGCATCCTTTCTCGGCAGGGTCGGGGGCGGATGTGCGCATCACCACGCGGGTCGAGGAAAGCGATCCGTTCAACTGCTTTTATTCCACCATCCATGAGGTCGGCCACGCCTGCTATGAACAAGGGATCGACCCGGACTATGGGCTGACGCCCTTGGGGCAGGGTGTGTCCATGGGCGTGCATGAAAGCCAAAGCCGGATTTATGAAAACCAGCTTGGCCGCAGCCGCGCCTTTACCGGCTGGCTGCTAGGCCAGATGCGCAGGCAATTCCCTGATTTCACCCAGCGCGATGCCGAGGCGTTTTACGGCACCGTCAACAAGGTGCGCGCGGGCTATATCCGCACCGAGGCCGATGAGGTGCAATATAACCTGCATGTCATGCTGCGCTTTGATCTGGAGCGTGCGCTGATTTCCGGCGATCTGGCCGTGGCCGATCTGGAAGCCGCGTGGAATGACAGGTTCCGCGCCGATTTCGGCTTTCCGGTGGACAAGCCGTCGAACGGGGTCTTGCAGGATGTGCATTGGTCTATCGGGTTGTTCGGCTATTTTCCGACCTATTCGCTGGGCAATCTTTATGCGGGCTGTCTGCATGAGGCGCTGCGCAAGGCAGTCCCGGATCTGGATGCGCAACTGGCCGAAGGCGATACCGCAGCGGCAACGGGCTGGCTGCGCAACAATGTGCAGCGCCACGGCGGGCTTTACACGCCGCAAGAGGTGATCTCCCGCGCCTGTGGGTTTGAGCCGCATGAAGGGCCGTTGCTGGATTATCTGGAAACGAAATTCCGCGCGATCTACCGGCTGTGACAGGCTGGGCTGAGATAGGCCCGGCCATGCGGGGCGGCGAGTGAAACGCCCGGCGGGCCTTGGGGTCTGGATGCTCGCCACCGGGCAGACGCTGGGGTATGCCTGCCTGTTCTACAGCTTTGCCGCGCTGATCCTGTCGATGGAGGCGGATCTGGGCTGGGATAAGCGCCTGTTCGCGCTGGGCCCGATGGTCGCGATTGGCGTTTCGGCCCTGCTGGCGCCGCTGATGGGGCGGCTGGTGGATGATGGCCGCGGGCAGGCGCTGCTGGTTGGTGGCGCGGTTTTGGGCGGGGCGGCCCTGATGGGCCTTGCCCAAGTGCGCGCGCCGCTTCCCTATCTGGTGCTTTGGGCGGTGATCGGGGCCGCGCAATCGGCCTGCCTCTATGAGGCGGCCTTTGCCTATCTGGTGCGCCGCTATGGGGTCGAGGCCCGCGCGCGGATCATCCGGGTCACGCTGGTTGCGGGGCTGGCCTCTACCCTTGCCTTCCCCGCAGGGGCCGCCTTGGCCGAGGCGTTTGGCTGGCGCGTGGCGGTGATGGTCGCCGCCGCTGTGATGCTTTGTATCACCGCGCCCTTGCATTGGTTTGCCTGCCAGAGCATCCGCGCCGAAACCGCGCTGGAGGTGGAGGTGGCAGGCAGCAAAGGGTTTGTTGCGGAGGCCCTGCGCCGCCCGGTGTTCTGGGGGCTGGCGGGCCTGTTCGGCCTTGTCGGGCTGAACCATTGGATATTGATCAGCTTTCTGGTGCCTTTGTTGGTGGCCATGGGGGTGAGCCATGGTTGGGCGGTTCTGGCCGCGTCCCTCGTCGGGCCCGCGCAAACCTTGGGGCGCTTTGTGCTGATGCAGGTAGAGGCGCGCGTGGGCACGGGCCGGGTTCTGGCCATCACCATCGCGATGATGCTTGCGGCCTCTGGCGCATTGGCCGCCGTGGGCGCCGCACCTGTGTTGATCTTTGGCTTTGCGGCGTTGCAGGGGGGCGCGATGGGTATCATGACGATCCTGCGTCCGGCACTGGTGGCCGAAAGCCTTGGCCGCGCCCATTTCGGTGCCATCAGCGGGATGCTCTCTATTTCCTCGCTCGGAGCCTCTGCCATCGCGCCTTTGGTCGCTGCGGCCCTGTTCGAAGGGGCCGGGCCGATGGGCATGATCGCGGCCAGCTTTGCCATGGCCTGCGCGGCGATGCTGCTGTCGCGTTGGTTGGTTGCACAAAGCCCGTAAAGCCAGCGATGCTGCGGGGCGCATGTGCTGCCCCCTGCTTTCTTTCCGGATCAAATATCCATCGCGCTTTGCCAGACGCCGCTACTTGTGCCAATCAGGGCGGCGCTTTTCCAAAAACGCGCTGATTCCTTCATCGGTATCGCGCAGCAGCATGTTTTCCACCATCACCGCCGCCGTATGGGCATAGGCATCGGCCAGCGACAGTTGCGCCTGATCGTAAAAGGCGCGTTTTCCGATGCGGACGGCAGCACCCAGCTTGCCCGCCACGGTGCGGGCAAGCGCAAGGGCTTCATCCTCCAGCGCCTCTGGTGCGACCACGCGGTTCACCAGCCCGATCTCTCGCGCGCGGGTGGCATCGACAAACTCGCCCGTCACCAGCATTTCAAACGCCTGTTTGGCATGCACATTGCGGGTCAGTGCCACCATGGGGGTGGAACAGAACAGGCCGATATTCACCCCGTTCACACCAAAACGCGTGCCTTCGGCCGCGACAGCCATGTCACAGGTCGCGACCAACTGGCAGCCTGCGGCGGTGGCGATGCCATGGGCCTGCGCGATCACCGGTTGCGGCAGGGTGGTGATGGCCTGCATCACTTGGGCACAACGGTCGAACAGATCCGCGAAATAGGCCGCCCCTTTGTCCGGTGCCTGCCGCCCGGCTTGCATTTCCTTCAGGTCATGGCCTGCGCAAAACACCTTTCCCGCCCCGCGCAGGATGATGACCTTGGTGTCTTTGTCCTGCGCAAAGGCTTTGAGCGTTTCGGACAGGGCCGCAAGCATGGCATCCGACAGTGCATTCAGGCTGCCGGGGCTGTTCAGCGTCAGTCGCGCGATGCCACCACCGAGGTCTTCGCGCAACAGAATGGGGTCTGTCATCTTGTCATGTCTTTCGTTTTGCTATGCAGTCGGGGCAAGTTTAGCCAAAGGGCGACAAAGGAAAAGGCTTTTCCCGAACAGGAGCGTAAAAGGGTTTATGGCGATTGTGATGGATCAGGCGGCGCTGACCGCCTTTTTGGCGCGTGAATTCATGCAGGTGGCCGAGGATTTCACCGTCACCCATGTGGATGACGATATGCTGGAGGTGCGGCTGAACGTGGACGCCCGGCATTTGCGCCCCGGTGGCACCGTCTCGGGGCCTTCCATGTTCGCGCTGGCGGATGTGGCAATGTATCTGGCCATTCTGGCGCGGATCGGGCCTGTGGCCTTGGCTGTGACCACCAATTGCAGCATTGATTTCATGCGCAAACCCGAAGCGGGTCGTGCTTTGCTGGCGCAAGCGCGCCTGCACAAGCTGGGCCGGGTTCTGGCCGTGGGCGATGTGCTGATCCGCTCTGACGGGGCAGCGGACGTGGTGGCCCGCGCCAGCCTGACCTATTCGATCCCACCTGCGCAGCGGTGACGCCGCTCAGGCCTTCTTCATCTTGAAATTGCCTTCGACCTGCGCACCGCTTTCGATGGACAGGGTTGTATAGGTGACATCGGCCGTCACCTGCGCCGCCGACCGCAGGGTCAGCGCAGCACTGTCGATCTTGCCATTCAGCTTGCCGCGCAGATCAATCGTTTTCGCACCGATGGTTCCCTTGATCGCGCCTTCATGGCTGACGACAAGCGTGTCTGCGGTGACAGAGCCATCCACCTCGCCCATCACTTCGACACTGCCTTTGGACACGATATCGCCAGTGATCTTGAGGTCAGAGGCGAGAACCGATTTTCCAGCACTGCTGCCGGGGCTGGATGGATTGGACATGTGGTCATTCCCTATTAAGCCGGGCGCGCGCCGGAGACTGTCATTTCCAGTGATAGAGAACGAAGGGCGGGCAGGGGTCAACCCTGCCATGCGCGCAATGCTCGGATTTCCGCCAAAACGTTGCCCAAATTCCTGCTCCACGCGCCTTGAAGGCCCGGTTCAGCCCGATACCGGCAGGGGGGCACCTAATGGCTTGACCGAACGGGCGCGCGCGCCTCTATATTTCAACGAAGTCGAGGAAGCGGAAAACGGCGCGGCGGCTGCGCGCCATAAGGGGCAGGATGCAGGCAGAGATCATCATCACCAACGCGCGGGTTCTGACGATGGACCCCGCAAACCCCGTGGCTGAGGCTGTTGCTTTGGGTGGGGGCCTTGTGCTGGCTGTCGGGTCGCGCGCAGGGGTAGAGGCCATGGCCGGCCCGCAAACCCAAATCGTGGATGCGGCAGGCTGCACGCTGCTGCCCGGCTTTGTCGAAAGTCATTTGCATCTGGTTCTGGGCGGGGCGGAACTGGCGCATCTTCAGGTCGGTGGCCTTTATGGGCTGCCAGCGCTGCGGCAGGCTTTTGCAGATTTCGCTGCGAAAAACCCGCAGGCACCGCTGTTGATGGCGCAAGGGGCAAGCTATGCGATGCTTGATCATCCGCTGACCCGCACCGATCTTGACGCCATTCTGCCGGATCGCCCCATCGCGATCACCGCCGCCGATCATCACACCGTCTGGGCCAATACCGCCGCGCTGAAAGCCGCAGGCATCCTGAGCGGGATGGATTGCCCACATGGGCATGAGGTGGTGATGGGCCCCGACGGCCTCGCCACGGGCGAGTTGCGCGAATTCGAAGCCTTTGCCCCCGTGATCGCCTTGGGCGGCGAGGCGCGGCTGAACCTTGGCATCGCCACGGGGGAGGAGCCTTGCCCATGGCCCTCGGAAGCTGAACTGGCGATTGACCGCGCCAAGGTCGCTGCCGGGCTGCGCCATTGTGCGGCGCATGGCATCACCTCTATCGTCAATATGGATGGCAACCGCTTCACGTTGGAGCTGCTGGCCGGGTTGCGCCGCGAAGGCAAGCTGACGGCCCGCGTCAAGGTGCCCTTCCATTTCAAGCCCCATATGGACCTGGGCGCGCTGGACCGGGCCGAGGCGATGACGCGCGACTATCATGACGACTGGCTGCAAAGCGGTTTTGTGAAAATGTTCATGGATGGCGTGATCGACAGCCGCACGGCTTATATGCTGCAAGACTATCCGGGGCAGGTGGGGCATCGGTCGGAGCCGCTGTTCCCGGCGTCCCGCTTCGCGGAAGTGGCGACCGAGATTGACCGGCGCGGATTGCAGATTGCCGTGCATGCGATTGGCGATGGTGCCGTGCGCAATACGATCGACGGCTATGAAGCCGCAGCCCGTGCCAATGGCCTGCGCGACATGCGCCACCGTATCGAACATATAGAACTGATTGATCCGGCGGATGTGCCGCGCCTCGGGGCCTTGGGCATTATTGCCAGTCTGCAACCACCCCATGCCCCCGGCGCGATGGATTTTGCGATGCAGCCCACGATGGATGTGATCGGCGCGGCGCGTTGGCGCGATGCCTATCTGTGCCGCAGTCTGGTCGCGCAGGGGGCCAAGCTGGCGTTTGCCAGCGATTGGCCGGTGACAGATGTGTCGGTGATGCGCGGGCTTGCGGCGTCACAAACCCGCCCGGCCTATGCCGGGGGCGTGGATGAGCGCGTGTCGCTGCATGACAGCCTGCACGCCTATACCTATGGTGGTGCCTATGCTGCGCACCGCGAGCAGGTCACGGGCTGCCTGAAGGTTGGTATGGCTGCAGATTTGGTGATGCTGTCTGGTGATATCGAGGCCGCAACCCCCGAACAGATCGGGGATATGGGAATCGCACTGACGATTTGCGGGGGGCAAATCACCTATTCGGCCTGAGCCGCGCACTTCAGGGGCCGAGTCACCCGTGATTCCCGTGGCGAGCAGGGCCGATTCAGCCGAATCCCGATGTAGATTCGGGAGTGAATCGCCAAATCTGACGCTTTGGTCAGGCTTTCCCTTGGGTCACTTCTGCCCAAGCTTTCAGCAGGCAGCAGAATTTTCCCCAATAAACATTGGGCGAAACAGAAAAATGACAAAAGAGGTGATTTTTCCTCTTGCGGCTCCCGGCGCATGAACCTAAAAGCTGCCTCACCGAAGACGAACAGACGGTCGGAAACGACGGAACGGGACGCGGAAGGGAGTGGCGAAAGCCGCGAAATAGAATTCTGGATATAAGGCGTTTGGTTCGCTGATAGTTATCAGCGCTCCAAGTTATTTGTGTCCCTGCTCTTTGACATTGATGATATCTGAAGAGATATGTGGGCGGTTTGGACGTTTCGACGTTTTATCCGACGCATATCGGCCTAGTAGAGAAGCTGACGTAAGTTGGTGGAT
>NZ_RPEN01000148.1 GCF_003991405.1 Pseudorhodobacter sp. E13 | reverse complement strand
GCGCGGCGCGGGCGGACAGGCGGGCAGGGGGCCGCGCGCGCCCCCCTCTTTGCCTTACGGCAAATTCACCCCCTTGCAGGTATTTTTGCCAAGATGAGCCGGGTTGAGGTGCTGCGGGGCGATGGTTTAGGGTTCGGGCGACTTGAAGGAGGGTTGGGATGCGGATTTTGTTTACGGGTGGCAGCGGCAAGGCGGGGCGGCATGTGATCCCCTATTTGCTGGCGCAGGGGCATCGGGTGCTGAATGTGGATCTGGTGCCGCTGGATGTGCCGGGGGTCGATAATCTGATCGCGGATATCACGGATAGCGGGCAGATGTTCAATGCCATGACCGCTTACGCGGGGTTTGATGAGTTGGAGCCGGGTACAGGGGTGCCGCGTTTCGATGCGGTGGTGCATTTTGCGGCGATCCCCCGGATTTTGATTGCGCCGGACAATGAGACGTTTCGGGTCAATACCATCGGCACCTATAATGTGATCGAGGCGGCGGTGAAGCTGGGCATTGCCAAGGTGGTGATTGCGAGTTCCGAGACGACTTATGGCATTTGTTTTGCCGATGGTGTGGCGGACCCTAATTATTTGCCGTTGGATGAGGGCTATGATGTCAGCCCGATGGATAGTTACGGGTTGTCGAAGGTGGTGAATGAGGCTACGGCGCGGGCCTTTGCCAAGCGGTCGGGGGCGGATATTTATGCGCTGCGGATTGGCAATGTGGTGGAGCCGCATGAATATGCGCAGGATTTTCCGCGCTATTTTGCCGATCCTGTGCTGCGGCGGCGGAATTTCTTTTGTTATATCGACGCGCGCGATCTGGGGCAGATTGTGGACCGTTGCCTGAAAGTCGATGGGTTGGGCTATCAGGTGTTCAACGCGGGCAATGATGAGAACGGGATGAACCTGGACAATGCCGAGTTGCTGGCGCGGTTCTTTCCCGGCGTGCCGGTGACGCGCGAACTGTCCCCGCGTGAGGCGCTGTTTTCAAACGCGAAAATCCGCGAGGTTTTGGGGTTTCGTGAGGCGCATCGGTGGCAGGATTATGTGACGGGGTAGGGGGGGCGCGGGATGGAGTTGATTGGGCATCGAGGTCGGTCTGGAGGCCAAGGTGCTTGATGCTGCGGTGCGCACCAAGGTCTGCTTTTCAAGGGTTTGAAGATCGGTCGCATTTTGCAGTTTGAGTCCGGCTATCTACTGGGATACCTACTGGGAGAATTTCAATGGCCCAAGAAGTTTAAGGTAGAATCGTGTCGTTTGATGTTCAAAAAGCACTCGGCGTGCCAGACATCCACAATATCGTCGAGAGACGTGACAAAGTAATAGCGCGTTTCGGACCGCTTTTCCGCGCTCCCGAAAACTTAAAGCAACAGGATTACCTCGATTTCCTAAGCTTTCACCATAACAATCATTGGACCGGATTGGAACGCCTTGGCCGTCCCGCGGCAAATGACATGAACAAGCTTCGAGAAGCGATCGCCGTTCTTGTTGACGAGACAGAGCCGTTACCTCGAAGGTTCGACACAGCTTTGTCGATGCTGCGCGGGGTGGGTGTGGGAACCCTCTCGCCCATGTTGCTTCTTGCGTATCCTGATCGCTACGGCATTTGGAATGGCACCAGCGAGGCTGAGCTGCGTGGACGCGGCTATTGGCCCACCTTCCCGCGCGGAGCGACAGAGGGTGAGAAATATAAGATTATCAATTCAGTGCTACTCGAACTGTCCAAATATCTGAAAGTTGACCTTTGGACACTAGATGCGCTTTGGTGGCAGAGCAAATTGGAGCGCCAGAGTAACGGCCAAATCAAGGACGCGAAATTCAAGGCCGTCTGGGAGATGGCTAGTCAGGCCGAGAATACCGCGAAGCAATCTTACGGTCAGATTATCGAGCGAACCGTGAAGAACAAAGACCTCAGGTTGTCGAAGGAAACTTTGATCGAGCACCTGAACGACCTACTGGACGAAGCTGATGATCGCTGCGCGATTACGGGTCTTTTGTTGGACTTCGAAGGTTCTGACAATCAGTTACGCCCTTCTCTGGACCGGATTGATAGCAACGCTCATTACGAATTGGGAAATTTGCAAGTGGTGGCTCGCTTTATTAACTTTTGGAAACGGGACACCGAAGATGCCGAGTTTCGTCGTCTGATTGCTCTGGTGCGTGGTGGCTAATTTTGTCCACTCACCTAAAGATCAATCGTTTCTTTCTCTGGGGAAAAGTTCTCATTTAGCCGCACGATAGCAGCCATAAGTTTAGCGTTCTCCAGCGGCAGCAAAGTCCCCCATACTCGCCATAAAGAACCTGTCACCCTCAAACCGGTTCTGCATTCCGCCGGGTCATCATGTCCACAAAGGCCGGGCGGGATTGGCAGCGGGTGAGCCATGCGAAGGTGTTGGGGTAGGCTGTGTGCAAGGGTTTGTGGGCTTGGGAATAGCGCAGGCATTCGGCGACCATGATATCGGCCACGGTAAAGCGGTTGCCGATCAGGTGGTCGTGCTGGCCCAGGTGCGCCTCCAGCCGGGCGAGGGGGCGGGAGAGGCGGTCCACCGCCGCGGCGATTTTGGCGGCGCCGTCGGGGGTGTCGGCCAGACCATCGGCATAGGTGTAGATGATATCAATGCCGGGCAGGTCGATGGAAATGCCGCCAAACAGCGCCCATTGTTCGGCCTGCGCCAGCTCTGCCGCGTCGCGGGGGGCCAGATCGCCGCCGTATTGGCGGGCAAGGTATAGCGTGATCGCCAAGGATTCCGTCAGCACCAGATCGCCATCCACCATCACAGGCACCGCCGATTGCGGGCTGATGGCCAGAAACTCGGGCGACAGGGTATTGAGCGGCGCATCTGCCGCCGCTGGATTGGCCAGCCGATAGCTTTGGATCACCGGGATATGGGTGAAGGCTGTGCCCGCCTCGGCCAGAAGCCAGAGGGGCCGCGTGGCGCGAGAGCGCAGGACACCGTAGATCGTGAGCATGGAGACGGCCTTTCAATGGCGGAAAGGGCTGAGCTTAGCCAAAGGTTGGGGCCGCGCAAGGGGGGATGTTTGATCGGTGTCAAAGCGCGGCTGCGTTGCTTGGGGTAAGCTATGTGTGATGCCTCACCCATCCGGGCCGTGCCGGATGGTCGGGGTTTGCACCGGACCCAACCCATCCAAGGAGAGCCCATGGCCGCACCGTCCCCCACCACCGACATGACCCCGCAAGCCAAGCGCCCGCAAGCCAAACCTGCCGCCGTGCCGCCCGCAAAGGTGGACCCCGAAAAGGTGCGGCAAAGCTTTGAGCAAGGCACCTATCCTTACGGGCGCAAACTGTCGCGCAAGGTCTATGAGGCGGAAAAGGCGCGGCTTCAGGCAGAATTGCTGAAGGTGCAGCTTTGGGCGCAGGAAACCGGGCAGAAATTCGTGATCCTGATGGAAGGCCGGGATGCGGCCGGCAAGGGCGGCACGATCAAACGCTTCATGGAGCATCTGAACCCGCGCTATGCCCGTGTGGTGGCGCTGACCAAGCCCGGCGAAAAGGAAAAGGGCCAGTGGTTTTTCCAGCGCTATCTGGAGCATTTGCCGACCAGTGGCGAGATCGTGTTCTTTGACCGGTCGTGGTATAACCGCGCGGGGGTCGAGCGGGTGATGGGCTTTTGCACCGCGGCCGAATATCTGGAATTCATGCGCCAGGCCCCGCAGTTGGAACAGATGCTGGTGCGGTCCGGCATCCAGCTTTACAAATACTGGTTCTCGGTCACGCAGGAAGAACAGCGCGCGCGGTTTCAAAGCCGCGAGACAGATCCGTTGAAGCGCTGGAAGCTGTCGCCCATCGACAAGGCCAGCCTCGACAAATGGGCGGATTATACCGAGGCGAAAGAGGCGATGTTCTTTTACACCGATACGGCCGACGCGCCGTGGACGGTGGTGAAATCCAACGACAAGAAGCGCGCGCGGCTGAATTGCATGCGGCATTTCCTGCTGAGCCTTGAGTATCCGGGCAAGGACCTGGCGGCGATCGGAGAGATGGATCCGCTGATCATTGGCAAGGCGGGGCAGGTGATCCATGGGGCCGAAGGGCTGATGGAGGCAGCGGTGCCGCCAGTGATCCGAAAGGCCAAGGTTGCGAAACCCGCGAAAACACTGCCGAAAACCGACGTGTCTGCGCAAGAACCTGCCACCGAAGTCGCAACGGACGCATAGCGCGCATGGCATCCGCCGCCACCTTGTGACAGACTGCGGGCAAGGTGGCGAAAGGGGGCTTTTGGTGCGATATCCTTGGCTGATGGCGGCTGTGACGGGCTTTGTGCTGGCGGGGGCCGGCGCGCAGGCACATCCGCATATTTTCATTGATACCGGGGTCGAGACGATCTTTGACGCCGAGGGCCGGGTGACGGCGCTGCGGATTTCATGGGCCTATGATGATTTTTACTCGTTGATCTCGATCGAGGATCGCGGGCTGGACCCGGATTTTGACGGCGTTCTGACCGAGGAGGAACAGGCCAAGCTGGTCGGGTTCGATATGGGATGGGATGCCGATTATGACGGTGATCTGTATGTCTTGTTCCAAGGCGAACCCGTCGCCATGGGCCGCCCGGAGGCGCCGACAGCCGTGTATAAGGACGGCTTGATCACTACCACGCATCTGCGCCAACTGGCCGCGCCTGTTGCGCCGGGGCCGGAAGGGTTGGTGATACAGGTTTACGACTCCGGGTATTACACCGCCTATTCGGTGAATGCCGAAACCGCCCTGACCAACGCGCCCGAAGGCTGTGCGGCGCAGGTGTTTGAGCCCAATCTGGATGAGGCGGACCGCAAGCTGCAAGACGCGTTGTCGGAGTATCAGGCCGATGAGAATATCGAGATGGAATTCCCGGCGGTCGGCGCGAATTATGCCGATGAGGTGCGTGTGACATGCCCCGCACGGTGATCCTTTTGGGCGCGGTTCTGGGCCTTGGCCTTGGGCTGTTCTGGGCTACGGGCGGGATGGATGGTTTCACCGCTTGGGCCGCGGCCAGCCAGCGCGAGGCGCAGAACGCCTTGGCCCGTGCCTTGCGCGCCTTGCGGGCGGCAGAGCCGGGGGCCTTGGCTGCGTTGTTGGGCCTGTGCTTTGCTTACGGGTTTTTCCATGCGGCGGGGCCGGGGCATGGCAAGGTGTTGATTGGTGGCTATGGTATGGCGCAGCGGGTGCGGATGCTGCCTTTGATGGGGGTGGCCGTGCTGTCCAGCCTTGCGCAGGCGACGACGGCGGTGCTGTTGGTCTATGCCGGGGTATTCGTGCTGGGGCTGACGCGCGAGGCCATGGTGGGGCTGACCGAGGATATCTTTGCCCCGATCAGCTATGCCGCGATTGCGGCGATTGGTTTGTGGCTGGCGTGGCGGGGCTTGCGCGCCTTGCGGCGGGCGCAGGGGGGGCATGGCGGCCATGATGACCATGCGCATGACCACCACCATCACCACGATCATGACCATGACCACCATCACCACCATGGGGCAGAGGAGGCTTGCGGCTGCGGCCATGCCCATGGCCCCAGCCCGTCAGAGGTTGCTGCGCTGACGGGGTGGCGCGATACGGTGCTTCTGGTGGCGGGGATTGCGGTGCGGCCCTGCACGGGGGCCTTGTTCTTGCTGATCATTTGCTGGCGCATGGGGCTGGATGCGGTGGGGATTGCCGGGGCCTATGCCATGGGTTTTGGCACGGCGACGATCACGGTGGCGGTGGACTTTCTGTCGGTCTGGGCACGCGAGGGGGCGTTGCTAGCACTGGCGGGGGGGCGGCTTTCGCGCGCGGCCCCGTTGATCGAGTTGGGGGCCGGGCTGACTGTTGCCGCGCTGTCGCTGATCATGCTGCGCGCCGCGCTGTAAACCCTGACCCTTGCGGCAGCGCATCTGCGGGCGTATGGCTGGGGTATGATGACGCCCCCCCTTTCAAAACTTGGTCATGCCAAGGCTGTGCTGACGCTTGGTCTGCCGCTGGTCGGCAGCCATTTGGCGCAGATGCTGCTGCATGTGACCGATACGGTCATGCTGGGCTGGTATGGGGTGCTGGAACTGGCCTCGGTGGTGCTGGGGGCCTCGGCGTTTTTCATCGTGTTCATTCTGGGGTCTGGCTTTGGCCAAGCGGTGATGCCGATGGTGGCGCAGGCGCTGGGGCGCGGCGATGAGGTGCAGGTGCGCCGCGATACCCGCATGGGGCTGTGGCTGTCGATTGGTTTTGGCCTGCTGTGCTATCCGGTGTTCTGGCAATCAGAGGCGATTTTGCTGGCTTTGGGGCAGCAGGCCGATGTGTCGGCGCTGGCGCAGGCCTATTTGCGGATTGCAGGGCTTGGGATGATCCCCGCGCTGCTGGTGATGGCGTTGAAAAGCTATCTGGCCGCGCTGGAGAAAACCCAAGTGGTGCTCTGGGTCACGGTGGCGGCGGTGGTGCTGAATGCGGGTATGAATTACGCGCTGATCTTTGGCAATTGGGGCGCGCCGGAACTGGGCGTGCGGGGGGCGGCGATTGCCTCGGTGCTGACGCAGGCGGTGACTTTTGTCGCCTTGGGGTTTTATGCGCATTGGCAACCGGATTTGCGGCGGTTCAACCTGTTTCAACGCTTTTGGCGGCCCGATTGGCAGGCCATGGACCAAGTGTTCAAGCTGGGATGGCCCATCGGGTTGACGGGGCTGATGGAAGGCGGGCTGTTTCAGGCCTCGGCCCTGATGATGGGCTGGATCGGGACGATGGAACTGGCCGCGCATGGTATCGCGCTGGAGGTGACGGCGCTGGCCTTCATGGTGCATCTGGGCCTGTCGAATGCGGCCACGGTGCGGGTGGGCCGCGCGATGGGGCGCGGTGATGCGCAGGGGTTGCGCGATGGGGCCAAGGTGGCGCTGGCGATGTCGCTGCTGTTTGGTGTGGCAATGGTGGTGCTGTTTCTGGCGCTGCCCGCGCAGATCGTGGCGTTGTTTCTGGACAAGGCCAACCCGCAAAGCGCCGAGATCATCGCCTTCGGGACGATTCTGCTGGCGCTGTCGGCATTGTTTCAGATGGTGGATGCGACGCAGGTGATGGCGCTGGGGTTCTTGCGCGGGATGCAGGATACGCGGGTGCCGATGTGGCTGGCGGTGTTCAGCTATTGGGTGATCGGGATACCCGCAAGCTATGTGCTGGCCTTTCCGCTGGGCCTTGGCGGCGCGGGGCTATGGCTGGGCCTGACCGTAGGGCTGAGCGTGGCGGCGGGCCTGTTGATGTGGCGGTTCTGGGCACGGGCACCGAAAGCGGCCTAGGCCCGCAGGATGGGGGCGCGGTCAGCCGCCTTCATAGCCTTCGATAATCAGGCAATCCCCGATGGACACAGGATCGCGCAGCGCTTTGGCGGCTTGGTATTCGGGGCTGTGATAACAGTCTGTCGCTGCTTGCAGGCTTGGAAATTCGATCACCACCGTGCGCGCGCGGCACTGGCCTTCGACCTGCGTTTGCGGCGCGCCGCGCACCAGAAACCGCGCACCATATTTGGCGAAAGGGGTGGCATTGGCGGCCTTGTAAGCCTCGTAGGCCACAGGGTCGGAGATATCGACATGGGCGACCCAATATCCTTTGACCATGGGCTTATCCTTTCGCGTTAAACAGGGCTGTCAGGCGCGCACATTCCTCTGCGATGCCATAGGGCGGGTTGACGATGAACATCCCCGACCCGATCATGCGATGCCCGTCACGCACCGGGGGGAAGCGGACCTCATGGCGCAGGGCATCGGGGAAATGCGCCGATAATTGCGACAGCATCCCGCCATGGCTGCCCGAGGTCAGCAGCGGATACCACAGCACCAGCACACCCACATTCCACTTGCGCGCGATTTTGGCAAAGTCACCGGGGATGCTGTCATATTCGGCTTTCACCTCATAGCTGGGGTCGACCAGCAGCAGCCCGCGCCGGGGCGTGGGCGGGCAGATCGCTTGCGCCAGTTTGAACCCGTCCTGGCGGTGAATATGCGCATCCCATTGGGTCAGATGCTCGGTCAGGATCGCGTGTTCGCCGGGGTGGAGTTCGGCAAGGTGAAGCGTATCTTCCTCGCGCAGCGTCATCGCCGCGATGAGGGGAGAGCCGGGATAGGCCATCGGCCCGTATTTGAACCGCACTTCATTCAGGCGCTGGCGATAGGGGTGCGCCTCTGCCAGACCCGCCTCCAGCAAGGACACACCGCGCGCCGCCTCGCCGGTTTTCAGCGCTGCCTCATCGCCCAGATCATAAAGGCCGCGGCCCGAATGGGTTTCGATATAGGTCAGCGGTTTGTCCTTTTGGACCAGGTAATCCAGCATCCACGCCAGCAGCGCGTGCTTGTGAACATCTGCCGGGTTTCCGGCGTGGTAGTGGTGTTGATAGCTCAGCATGGCCCTTGCTATCAGGCGACGTTCGCGCAGGGAAGCGCCAGAGCGGCCTGACCCTGCGAAATTTCGCGGCACGGCCCGGCGCGGCTGTCATGGTGCGCTTGCTTTGGGGCAGGAAACATGCTGTGTCGCGCTTGGGTTTGGGTGCGGTCAAAGGGCCTGAGTGATGAGTATGCAACTGGCCCCCTCCGGGCACATCCCTTCGCTGGACGGGATACGCGCCGTGGCGATCCTGATCGTTTTTGCCGCCCATGCCGGTATCAGCGCGGCCATTCCCGGCGGCTTTGGCGTGACGGTGTTTTTCTTTCTGTCAGGCTATCTGATCACGCACTTGCTGCACCGCGAATTCATGCGCACGGGCGGGGTTGATCTGCCTGCGTTCTACATGCGGCGGCTGCTGCGGCTGGGGCCGCCCATTCTGGTGACGCTGGCGGTAGGGGCGGTGCTGGTTTGGGCCGGGTTGTTTCAGGGGGAGGTGGAATGGCGCACGCTGAGCAGTCAGGTATTTTTCTATTACAATTACTTTGCCCAATACGGCGACCGGCATGAGATTTTCGGGACCGAGATCCTGTGGTCGCTGTCGGTGGAGGAACATTTCTACCTGCTTTGGCCCGCGCTGTTTCTGGGGATCGCGCGCGGCTGGGTCGGTTTGCGGTTTCTGGGGCTGCTGCTGGGGATAAGCCTTGTCTGGCGCTGGGTGCGGTTTTCGGTTCTGGGCCATGACGAGCTGGCGATTTACCTGTCCTCGGACACGCGGATGGATGGGTTGCTCTATGGCTGCCTGCTGGCTTTGGCCGAGGCGCGGGGGGTGGCGGCGCGTTGGTTTCCGCAAGGGCGCGGGCGGTTTGCGCTGTTGCTGGGGGCCGCGTTGGTGATCCTTGTCAGCTTTGCGCTGCGCGATGCGTTGTTCCGGTCTACCCTGCGCTATTCGCTGCAAGGCGCGGCGCTGATGCCGCTGTTTTACTATGCGGTGACGCGGGCCGGGGAGTGGCCATTCCGCGCGCTGAACGCAGGATGGCTGCGGCAGATCGGGGTCTGGTCCTTTACCATTTACCTGTGCCATTTCGGTGTGATCATCGCATTGGAGGCGCATGGGGTTGCTGTAGGGTCATGGCAGATGGTGGTGGCGGCGGCTGCGATATCGGTGATTTATGCGGCGGCGGTGGCCTGGCTGGTCGAGCGGCCCATGATGCGCTGGCGGCGGCTTTGGGCGCGGCGAGGGGGCAGGTGGGCAAATTGCCCACCCTACGGCTGTGACGGGCCGCATCAAAGCCGCAGGTCCACCATGGATTTGGTCAGATCGACGCCTTGTTCCGAGAGTTTGGCCATCGCCTCGGCCCAGGTGTCTTCGGTCATCTCTGTATCGGCATAGCTGTCAAGCACCTCTGCCAGAAGGGATACGGCTGCATCATCCACTGTGCCCTTGGCGCTGATACCTTCGGCCTGTGGCGGTGGCGGCGGGCGTGAGCCTTCCGGCCCGCCCTTGCCGCCGTTCTTGCCGCCTGCCTGTTCGGGGCGGGCCATGTCGCCTATGGCTTTGGCGTCAAAACCCTGCGTATTCATCGCCTCGGCCATGGCCTTGCCGGGTTGAATGCCCAGATCCTTGACCTGTGCTGCAATGGCCTTTGCATCGGCTTCGGTGACGTTCTTGGCGTCATAATTGGCGAGCAGTTCGGCCAGTTTGCTGCTTTGATCGGAGGTCAGCGCCTGCGCTTGTGGCCGCATTGCGGCGCTGGTGCTGTTACTGAGGGGGGAAATCATGAAGGCTCCTGTTCATGCGGTTATCATGCGCCCACGGATAGTGGGGGAGGCTGAACAAACAGGTAATGCGTTGGGGTCAGGTTGCTGTATTTACCCGCAAATTTAGGCGAAAGCACTGCGTCGCGGGGGCCGGGGAGTGGCCATTCCGCGCGCTGAACGCAGGATGGCTGCGGCAGACCGGGGTCTGGTCCTTTACCATTTATCTGTGCCATTTCGGTGTGATCATCGCGCTGGGGTCATGGCAGATGATGGTGGCGGCGGCTGCGATATCGGTGAGTTATGCGGCGGCCGTGGCCTGGCTGGTCGAGCGACCCATGATGCGCTGGCGGCGGCTTTGGGCGCGGTGAGGGGGCAGGGCCGGACCCGCCCCCATTTCCAGCGCGCTATAGATTAATTTGACTTTCTGTTTCGGATTTTGCGCGCACGATTTGCCTCGCGGACCTTGTTGTAAAAACTGAGGCCGACAAGCGATTTTAGGCCGCTTTTCAAAAATCTAGCGCTCATTCTTAGTCGTGATAGCGCAGGAGCCCGAACATAGCCGAAGGCGCCAAGCCTGTAGTTTATCCTGCGCATCAAGGTTGCGCGTTCAGCGAGGTAGCTGGCCTCGTCTTGTGGTTTTGCAGCTTCGAGGGGTTTGCGCAAATGAACGAAAAACTCGAGGCCGCGCGTTTCTGATATTTCAATAATTTCAAAGTCGATCAGGCCCAAATGCCTTGCATCTTGCAACATCAGCCTCAGGGTTTCAGGGATCATCACGTTGCAATGCGCGTCTTGGTAGTCTTTGGTGCTGGCAAGGTTTTCTTTATAGTTGGCATATGCGCCGCGAAGGCTGCCGTGGGGGTGGAAAAAATCTGGATTAGCAGAGCCTAGTGCAACACCGGGTTGGGTTTCGCCGTCAAAAACGTATTGCGCGCTGTTGGTCTCCACATCGAAAATCGTTTCGGCGCTGGGTTGCACCCGTTCACTGTGATACGCGGCAATCCAGTCGATCAACCGGGTGGGCATGCGGAAAATATCAAAACAGGCGCGCGCATCGGGCACGGCCATGCTAAGGACGCCGCCGGGTTTCAAAGACGTATAACACCCCTGCAAAAACCGAATGGGGTTGGAAAGATGTTCAAAGTTATGCGAAGAAACAATAAAGCCGATCTGACCTGTCAGCCCTTTTTCTGCAACCATGGCCGCAATATTGCCAGCGTCACCGACAAGGTCTACGGGCTCAATTTCGCTGATGCGATGTTCTGCAATAAGTGGGTCTTTTCGCGCGTTTTCGCGCAGCGTCTCGGTATCGAATACATCCAGAATTAGGATATTCTTGCTGGATGCTTTGGGCAGAGCGGGATTGAAATAGGGGGCGACTTCAATGCCGAGTTGGGTTTGGTCAATATGAGAAAGTAAGATTTGCAGGCGTTTCGGCAGTTTCGACACTTATTTCATCCTCTCAAAATAGGCGCTAATTACTCTGCTTTTCGTCACGCTCCGACGATATTCAAACACTCATACCAAGCGCGACGCCTCAACCGCTGCGCGCACGAAATCGGCGAACAGGGGGTGCGGCTCAAACGGTTTGGATTTCAATTCGGGGTGGAATTGCACGCCGATGAACCACGGGTGGTCTTTGACCTCGACAATCTCGGGCAGTTTGCCATCGGGAGAGATGCCAGAGAAGATCAGCCCGCATTTTTCCAGCTTGTCGCGATAGGTCATATCGACCTCATAGCGGTGGCGGTGGCGTTCTTCGATGTCGGTGGCACCGTAAACCTCGGCCACTTTGGAGCCCGGCGTCAGATGGGCGGAATAGGCGCCAAGGCGCATGGAGCCGCCTTTGTCATCCGTCACCTTGCGGGCGACGACATGGTTGCCCTGCACCCATTCCTTGAGGTGATAGATCACAGGGGTAAAGCGTTTTGCACCGGCCTCGTGGTCGAATTCTTCGGAGCCTGCATCGGTGACGCCGGCCAGATTGCGGGCGGATTCGATCACGGCCATTTGCATACCAAGGCAGATGCCCAGATAGGGCACTTTGCGGGTGCGGGCGAATTCCACGGCCTTGATCTTGCCTTCGGTGCCACGCTCGCCAAAGCCACCCGGAACAAGGATGGCGTGGAAGCGTTGCAGATGCGGCGCGGGGTCTTCGCGTTCGAACAGCTCGGCATCGACCCATTCGACGCGCACGCGGGTGCGGTTGGCCATGCCGCCATGGGTCAGCGCCTCGGCGATGGATTTATAGGCGTCTTCAAGCTGGGTGTATTTGCCGACGATGGCCACGCGCACCTCGCCTTCGGCATTGACCATACGGTCCATCACATCTTCCCAGCGGGCCAGATTGGGGCGCGGGGCAGGCGAGATGCCGAACGCGTCCAGCACCGCTTGGTCCAGCCCTTCGCGGTGATAGGCGAGCGGGGCCTCATAGATGGTTTTCAGATCATAGGCGGCGATGACGGCCTGCTTGCGCACGTTGCAGAACAGCGCGATTTTCTCGCGTTCCTTTTCCGGGATCGGATGTTCAGAGCGCAGCAGCAGCACATCCGGCGCAAGGCCGATGGATTGCAATTCCTTGACCGAGTGTTGCGTCGGTTTGGTTTTCAACTCGCCGCTGGCGGCCAGATAGGGCAGCAATGTCAGGTGCAGCAGGATACATTCGCCGCGCGGGCGTTCGTGGATGAACTGGCGGATCGCTTCAAAGAAGGGCAAGCCTTCGATATCGCCCACGGTGCCGCCGATTTCACAGAGCATGAAATCAACCTCATCCTCGCCGATGCGCAGGTAGTCCTTGATTTCATTGGTGACATGCGGGACGACCTGAATGGTCTTGCCAAGGTAATCGCCCCGGCGTTCCTTTTCCAGCACGTTGGAATAGATGCGACCCGAGGAGATGCTGTCGGTCTTGCGGGCGGGGACGCCGGTGAAGCGTTCGTAATGGCCAAGGTCAAGGTCGGTTTCGGCGCCGTCATCGGTGACGAACACCTCGCCATGTTCAAAGGGCGACATGGTGCCGGGGTCGACGTTCAGATAGGGGTCCAGCTTGCGCAGGCGGACGGAATAGCCGCGCGCTTGCAGCAAGGCCCCCAAGGCCGCCGATGCAAGGCCTTTGCCAAGCGAGGAAACAACACCACCGGTGATGAAGATATAACGTGCCATGTGGTGGACCCCCGTGAGAAAAACAAACATGCGATTCGGTGTCTCAGAATCGCACCATCACGGGAGACGAGACTTAACCGAAAACACAGCGCTCCGCAACCGGACCGCTAGATGCTGAGTGTGAAAGTTTGAAGCCCCCAAGGTTTGGGGGCTGCTGATTTGGTTGGATCAGTTGCCGGCTGCCGGGGCGGCGGGTGCTGCGGGCACTGCCGGGGCTTCGGGTGCCGCGGGAACTGCGGGCACCACCGGTGCGGCGTCATCCGCGCGCGGCGGGGCCAAAGGCGCATCTGCCGGGGCAGGGGGCAGCAGGTCGGTGCCAAGCGGCGCGGTCGGGGCCACCGGATCAGGGGTGGAGCCGCCGAATTGATCCACCACAGAGGCGCCGCTGGCGTTCTGGGCCGCAATCAGCGTCAGGCTGATCGAGGTGATGATGAAGGCCACGGCAAACACCCAGGTCAGCTTGGTCAGCGCGGTTGCTGCCGCGCGGCCCGACATGGCACCGCCACCGCCGCCACCACCCATGCCCAAACCGCCCCCTTCAGAGCGTTGCAGCAGCACAACGCCGATCAGGCACAGTGCAAGGATCAGGTGGACGGTAAGAATGACGTTTTCCATAGGGCTTTTGGCTTCCGTTTGGGTGACGCGTCTACTTAGGCGCAAGTTTGGCCGGGGGCAAGCCCTTCGGCGCGGTGCAGGGCGCGGGCGCGATCAAACTTGTGCCATTGGTGGCCCGATTGCGCGCAAGCACCGCAAATCCGCACCGCTTTCGTCACAGTTCTGTCCCGTTTTCCCGGCATTCGGGGGGCAACAGGCGTTGAGAGGTTGGCGATGTTGCTGAAAAAACTGTTTGGAAAGAAACCCGCTGCGATGGCTGCCACCCCTGATGCGGCGGGCCTTGCCGCGCCTTTGGGGATGCCAGAGGCGGAACAGGATGCGATCTTTCGCGCCCAGCCTGCGCATATTCAGCATATCCTGACAGTGATCCAGCGCATCGCAGGGGATGCAAAGCGCGTGGCCGAGCTGTTGCAGCAGGGTGCGTTGCAGCCGTGGGGGGGCGGGGGGCACGCGCCGATCTATTGCCAAGGGATCGAGCGTTTATTCAAGCTGGCCAATACCGATGGCAGCACCTCTTACCGCAGCTACTATTATACCGAGGATCTGAAAACCATGGACCCGAAGGCGCAGCTGCACCTGAGCCAGTTCTTTGGCCGGGTGATGGCGGTGAACACGGTTCTGACCGCAGCCCCGGACAAGCAGCGCGCGGCGCGGATGCAAGCCGTGCCGGGGGTGCTGGACAGTATTTTGGTAGAGGCGCTGTATTTCAAAGGGTTTTTCAGTGCTTTTGCAATAAGCCGAAGCTTGTTGACCACCCCGCAGCCCGGCCAAACCACGCTGGCCGAGTATGCGGCACTGATTGCCCGCACCAAGGCCGATCTGGCCGCCGCCGCCCCGCAGTTGCACGATGCCGCTGCCGCCTTTGCAGCTTTGCCGAAGGGGAATCCGTCTTTGCTGGTCGAATTGATCAAAGCCTATTAGCCGGGCCATATGACCTTGAATGGGCTGTGCTTTGATGCGGCGAATGGGGCGCATTGGATGGGGAAGGCACCGGGTGCCGCGCGCCGCGCGTGATGCAGCGCTATTCGTCCACCTCATCCACCGTGGCTTGACCGGAGAGGCGCTGCCACAGAATGCTCCACGACAGGCCGATGCCCAGCACCAGCGACAGGGCGAGGATACCGAGCCAGATGTTGAGCGCGCTGTTGCCCGTGGTCAGGATTTGCCAATCCACCAGCACCCAGATCAGCGCCGCGAAAACCGCCGCCACCAGCACCATGCCAAAGGCCCCGAGCGAGCGCAGCGTGGCCCCGATATAGATGATGTAGCAAACCGCCAGAATCAGGCCGAGCAGCACAGTCAGCGGCAGTTGCGCGCTGTAATTCACCTCTGCCCAGCGGTAGAAATTCCAGTTTGTCGGGTTGTAGCTGGCCGACAATAACGCAAAGGCCCCGAACCAGCGCAGTAAAATACCCATAGCTTTCCCATTGGCAAACCAAGGCCCCAGAGGTGCCACGCCCTGCGGCGCAGGGCAAGCCCGGCGTTTTGGGGGGCGTGCTTAGCCCTTTATGTTCTTGATCACCTCCATCGCCGCCTTGTGTTGTCTGTTCATCATATCGGACATGGTTTTCATCTTCTGGGCGATGTCATCATTATCCTTGGCCAGCTTCATCAGATCCTTGGCGAGCTTTTCCTGCTGATCGTTCAGCTTCTTCATCTCGTCCATCTTCTTCTTGATTTCTTTGTCTTTATCGTCGGCCATTGGCGTCTCCTTTCGGGTGAAAATTGAAGGTTAAATGAATTTTAAGGCTTTTCGCAGCGCGGGCACCGCCTGCCGCGTTGCTCGCGGCTAAAGAAATGATTTTACCTGTTCCGCATGGCGGCGCTGCTTTGATCCATGTCGGGCAGCCCAAGACATTCGAACGCCTCGACATGGCGCAGCCGACGCCGCAGCCGTGCCGACCGGTTCGCTATTTCTTGTTCTTTTCGAGTGCTTTTTGAAGTTCACCCGCAAGCTTGGCCTGATCTTTGCTTATCTTTTCAAGGGCTTTGGCAAGCTCACCGATCTTCTTATCCTCGCCCATCTCTTTCTTGACTTCGTCCAACATCTTTTTGGTATCTGTTTCGTTCTTGGAAACGTTGCTGAGCCATTTGCCAATGGCGCCACCAATTGTAGGCATGACTAACCCTCCGATACTGAAAATATTGTATTGAATACTGTCACGATAAACGCATTTTTTCCCGTCTGGCAAGGATTTCGTCGAATGACAGAAAGGTGTTTCGCCCAGACGCGCAGGCGGTTATACCCGCCGCGGGTTTTCCAGCTGAAAAGGGATCAATATGGCCAATGTCGTTGTCGTCGGCGCCCAGTGGGGCGATGAGGGAAAAGGCAAGATCGTAGACTGGCTGTCGGAACGCGCCGATGTGATCGCGCGGTTTCAGGGCGGGCATAATGCGGGCCATACGCTGGTCATTGATGGTAAGGTTTACAAGCTGTCCTTGCTGCCAAGCGGGATCGTGCGCGGGGGCAAGCTGTCGGTCATTGGCAACGGCGTGGTGCTGGACCCGTGGCATTTGATCACCGAGATCGAAAAGCTGCGCGGGCAGGGGGTGGAGATCACCACCGAGAACCTGATGATCGCGGAAAACGCGCCATTGATTCTGCCGGTGCATGGTGAATTGGACCGCGCGCGCGAAGGTCAGACCAGCGTGGCGAAGATCGGCACGACCGGGCGCGGCATTGGCCCGGCCTATGAAGACAAGGTCGGCCGCCGTGCGATCCGCGTGGCCGATCTGGCCGATGAGGCGACGCTGGAGCTGCGCGTCGACCGTTTGCTGACCCATCACGATGCGTTGCGCCGGGGCTTGGGACTGGAGCCGATTGACCGCGCGGCGCTGCTGGCGCAATTGCGCGAGATTGCGCCGCAGGTGCTGCCCTATGCGCAACCCGTGTGGAAAGTGCTGAATGAGGCGCGGCGCGCGGGCAAGCGCATTTTGTTCGAAGGGGCGCAAGGCGCGCTGTTGGACATTGATTTTGGCACCTATCCGTTTGTGACCTCGTCCAACGTGATTGCAGGGCAGGCGGCCACGGGCACGGGCCTTGGGCCGGGGGCGATTGATTTCGTTTTGGGCATCGTGAAGGCCTATACCACCCGCGTCGGCGAAGGCCCGTTCCCGGCAGAATTGAAGGATGCGGATGGCGAACGGCTTGGCCAGCGCGGGCATGAGTTTGGCACCGTGACCGGGCGCAAGCGCCGTTGTGGTTGGTTCGATGCGGTTCTGGTGCGGCAGACCTGCGCCACCTCTGGCGTGACGGGGATTGCCCTGACCAAGCTGGATGTGATGGATGGCTTTTCCACGATCAAGATTTGCGTGGGCTATGAATTGGATGGCAAGCGGCTGGATTACCTACCCACCGCTGCCGATCAGCAAGCGCGCTGCACCCCGATCTATGAGGAAATGGAAGGCTGGACCGAGGATACCGCCGGCGCGCGGTCCTGGGCCGACTTGCCGGGGGCGGCGATCAAATATGTGCGGCGGATCGAAGAGTTGATTCAATGCCCGGTCGCCCTACTTTCGACAAGCCCAGAGCGGGACGATACCATTCTGGTCACGGATCCCTTTGCGGATTGAGTGTTGAAACGGTGCTGCTCTTTGGCCCTTGCGGGCCGCATCGCGGGCGATTTGCGATGAGGCACCGCAAGGGGCCGAAGAGCGGCGGGAAAGGCGAGCGATGAAACTGTCTTACAAGGCGCGGCGGCGTTGGTCATTGGTGGTGCTGCTGGTGGGTTTGCCGCTGTATATCGCGGCGGCGCTTTTTGTGGTGTCGCTGTTTGATCGCCCCCCCTTCTGGCTGGAATTCATTGTTTATGTTTTCCTTGGCTTTCTGTGGATGTTGCCCTTCAAATTCGTGTTTCTGGGGGTGGGCAAGCCTGACCCGGATGCAGCCCCGGATGCCGACCCGGATGCGCCAAAGGAAAAGGCCGAGGGATGATCCTCGGCCTTTCGGTTTTTTGATCGTGCGGCTGTTGCTTAGCCTTCGGCGGCTTTGCGGGCCTCGCCTTGGATGGGTGAGCTGTCGCTGAGAGTAAAGAACCCCCGGCGCACTTTTTCCAGGCGGCCTTCGCGCAGCAAGGTGCCAAAGCTGCGCAGCATATCTTCGCGGTCCTCCAGCAGGTCGGGCTGAACCGACATCACATGTTCCACCATCTTGGGGCGCGACACATCTTCTTGGCCCTCGACATGGGTGGCATAGGCGGCGGCGGCTTCCAGCAGGTCTGACAGTGTTTCCGCGCCCAGTTTCTCGGCATATTCGGCAAAGCTGAGGGCCGCGCCAAAGATGTTTTTGGCGTCAGAGCCATCGTTTGCGGCATCGAGGTCGTGATCGTCGGGGTCTTCTTGGGTCAGGGCCAGATTGCCGCCCTGAACGCGGCGCGGACGCACCGGGGTGATATGGGTCTGCGCCGGGCTTGGCTTGACGCGGGGGGTATCAATCCGCTGTTCCGAGACCAGCATCAGCGGGGCGGGGCGGTCGCCTTTCGGGGCCGGGGCCTCGGCGGCGGTGCGCGGGCGGACGGCGCGTTCCAGATCATTGCGATAGGGGTTCATGCGGGTTTCTTCGCTTGGTCCCTTGTCGCCCCCCGCCTTGCGGTCGGCCACGGTGGCCGCAACGGCGGCTTTCAGATGGGCGATGGCCGACAGGCGGCGGCGGTTTTCGGTGCCTTGAAACTCGGTATCCGTCTGCGCCATCAAGCGCTTGACCGAGGCATCTTCTTCCTCTGCGCTGACCGGGCGTTTGGGGGTGATGCTGCGATCGGGGCGCTGCGGGCGCACCGGCTTGACCACGGCAACGCCTGCGGCATCGGCGGGTTTGCTTTGCGCCTCTGCGGCCTTTGCCGCTGAGGCCGCTTCTGGGGCCGCTTCGTCGGCTTCGCCCAATTCACGCAGCAAATCGGCCTCTGCCTCGGGCGACAAGGCCCCGGCATCGGAGGATTGCGGTGCTGTGGGCGCGCTTTCTGCCAGTGGAGCGCGGCGGATCTTGATGACGCGGGCACGGGCGCGCTGCAATTTGTCATTGGGTTCTGTGGCGGTGGGTTCTGCGGCGGTTTCCGGCGCGGCGGGCGTGGCGTCGGCGTTGTCCATTGCACCGGCTTTGGTTTCAGCCTGTGGCGTGGGTGCGGCGGCGTAGCTTGGCAGCGGGTTTGCCTCGGCGGGGATGTCCAGCACCCCGTCTTCGGAGGCAAAATCATCGGCAAAAGACAAAGGCACAGCTGTTGCTGGGTCTTTGGCATCGCCCTCGGCTGCGATCACTGCTTGGCTGGCCCCGTCCAGCGCCGCTAGCTCTGCCGCGCCTTCTTCGGCGGTCATGGCTTCGGCATCGTCTTCGGTCAGCGCCGCATCGGGTTGGATTGGGGTGGCTGCTTTGGCTTCTGCCTTGGCGGGGGCGGGGGCCGGTTCTGCCAAAGCGGCGGCGAGAGAGGCCATGAGCGTATCATCGCCATCGACATCAGTGAAGGACAGAGGTGGGGTTTCGGCCAGAGGTTCGTCGTCGAAACGACCATCTTCGGCGCGGTCTTCATCGTCGAAGGCCCCGGCCAGAGAGGCGATCAGCGCATCATCCGACGCGCTATCCGCTTGCGCAGCCGCTTTTTCGGCGGCCTCTGCCTCTGCCTCTGCCTCTGCCTCTGCCTTTGCTTTGGCTTGCGCTTCGGCTTCGGCCTTTGCCTTGGCAACCTCTGCCGCTTTTGCCTGCTTGGCGGCCTCCGCTTCGGCTGCCGCCTTTGCTTCGGCTTTGGCTGCGGCTTCCGCCTCCGCTTTGGCTTTCGCTTCTGCCTCTGCTTTCGCTTCGGCTTCGGCCTTTTCGGCGGCTTCAGCTTCTGCTTTCGCTTTGGCCTGCGCTTTCGCTTCTTCTTCCGCTTTTGCTTTGGCCTCTGCCTCTGCCTCTGCCTTTTTGGCGGCCTTCGCTTGGGCTTCGGCCTTGGCTGCGGCTTCGGCCTGTGCCTTCGCTTCTTCCTCGGCCGCCTGGGCTTCGGCTTCGGCCTTTGCAGCTTCCTCGGCTTCGGCGGCGGCGAGGGCGGCGGCGAGGCTGACGGGGGGGCGAGTGGTTTCGCCGGAGGCGCGGGTTTCGGCCATGGCGTTGCGAATGCGCGACAATTTCGCCGCGACGCTTTCCGAGATCGCAGCTTCGGCGGCATCAGCGGCAGGTTTGGCGCTGGTTGCGTGTTGGTCTTCGAACATCGCATCGGGTTTCGCCCGTGCTGCTGCCGGCTTGGCTGCCGGTTTCGCCACGGGTGTGGTGGCTTTTTCGGCGGGCGTGGGCGGCGTATCGGCGGTTGGGGCAGCCAGCGCTGCGGCCCCTTGCGATTCGGTGGCGCGCAAGATCACGCCATTGTCCTGCACTTTTGCTTCGACCCGGCGCTTCATCTCGCGTTCAGCGATCTGGTGCAGCATGGCGGCATCTGGCGTCGGCGGTTCTGCCCCGAAATAGCGGTCATCTGCCGCCAGATCGCGGAAATACTCGGCAATCGCCTTCATCGTGTTGAAAGGTTCGTCAAACCCCTCCAGAGTGCAGGAGAAAGTGCCGTAAGAAACCGTAAGAATTTTGCTCGCCCCGACCATTGGATGCTCGCCCTTTGTTACCAAACTGATGCCTTACATGACCGCAAGGGATGTTCAATTCCGTGGACAGATAGGGGTAATTTGAAGGATTGTTTGTGTCCACCCGGCTGAATTCTGCCTTAATCTGGATACAGTAACACGATGAATCAAGGAATTGTTGAATCCTCTGCGGGGGTGACACTGCTGGCCGGGGGGCCGGTGGCCAAGCGTGATCTGCGCCGGGCGCTGGCGCTGGCGCCGGTGCTGGTGGCGGCGGATGGCGGGGCGGACAGGGCTTTTGCGCTGGGGGCTGACCCTGTGGCCGCGATCGGGGATATGGATTCCATTTCGGACGCGGCCAAGGCGCGGCTGGGCCCGCGTTTTCACCATATACCCGAGCAGGAAAGCACCGATTTCGACAAGGCCTTGCGCAATATCGCCGCGCCTTTCGTGCTGGGGCTTGGCTGCCTTGGCGGGCGGGTGGACCATGAGCTTGCCACGCTGTCGGTTCTGGTGCGCCGCGCTGATGTGCCGTGTTTGCTGGTTGGACGGGAGGATGTGATTTTCGTGGCCCCACCAGTGCTGGAGATGGATTTGCAGGTCGGTGATCGGTTCAGCCTGTTCCCGATGGCCCCGGTGACAGGGCGCAGCGCGGGGTTGGAATGGCCGATCGACGGCTTGGCCTTTGCGCCCGGTGTCCGGGGCGGCACATCGAACCGGGTGACAGGGCCGGTGCGGCTGGAGATGGACGCGCCGGGGATGCTGGTGATCGTGCCCCGCGCGCGGCTGGTGCAGGCCTTGGCGGCGCGCTTGGCTAGTATTCCGGGCTGGGGGGGCGCACTGTGACGCGGGCGTTCACCTGCTCTCGCCAGATCACATAGAGGCCAGAGCCGGAGATCACCGCAATGCCGGCCCATGTCATCAGATTGGGGAAATCGCTGAAGATGACATAGCCCAGCACCACCGCCGAGATCAGTTCAAGGTAATGCAGCGGGGCCAATGTGGCGGAAGGCGCGAATTTCAGCGCATAGGTCATGCACATATGGCTGCACGCGGCCCAGAAGCCCACGCCAAACAGCCAGAGCCATTCCAGCCCCTTGGGCCAGATCGCATCCAGTTCCTTGATGCCGGACCCGTCAAACAGCCACATCAGCGGCAAGCAGATCACGCCGCCCGCGATGGCGGTGTGCAGTTGCATTGTCACGGGATGCAGCGCGCGGGCCATGAAGCGGGTGATCAGCATATAGGCGGCAAAGGTAAAGGCCGTGCCCAAGGGAAACAGCGCCACCCAGCCAAAGGTGGTCAGCGCCGGTTGAATGACCAGCAGCGCGCCACAAAACCCGATGGCCGAGGCGATGATGCGGCGGGGGCCGACCTCATCCCCAAAGAGCAGCCAGCCAAGGATCAGGATGATGAAGGGTTCCACAAAGACGATGGCAAGGGCATCGGCAATCGGCATCACCGCCAAAGCCGCAACAAAGCAATAGGTGGACAGCATTAGCAGCACTGCGCGCGCGGTGATCAGCAGCGCCATACGCGTATCAACCCGCCAGCGCAGCCGCATGAACAGTGCCACCGGCAGCATCAGCGCCGCCTGCACCACAAATCGCGCGGTGACGATTTGCCCGATGGGCAGCGTGGCCGTGGCCAGCTTGGCCGAGACATCCAGCAAAGGGGCCAGCGCGCAGAACATGAGCATCAGAAACACACCCATCAGGATGCGGTCAGGGCTGGCGGTGGGGGTCAGTGCGGTTGTCATAGGCCCAGACCTAGCGGGCAGGGGCGCGCCCGTCCTGCCTGATTTGACCGGGTTTTGGGCCGAAAACGGCAGGGGCGCGCGGCTGTGTCACCCTGTCTGCGCCGTCCAAGGGCTTGCCTTGGCGAGTCTATTCGGCTTTGTAAGGGGAAGGTTGCAAAGGGAAAAATGACGTGCTGATCCTGGGCATACAGCGTCTGGTCGTGCTGGAGACTCCGAAAACCGGGTCGATGGCGCTGCGGGCCATGTTGGAACCTTATACCCTGCCCGCATCAGATGAGGCGGCGCGGCATGTCGGCCATACCGGTTACATGCTGAAACATGCGCCCGCTTTGGCCCAAGCCTTTGGCGGCGGGCTGGAAACGCTGGCCGTGGTTCGCGAGCCGCTGAGCCGGATGAAAAGCTGGTATCGGTATCGGATGCGCGAAAAGGTGGCGCATCTGCCTGTCAGCACCAAGGGCATGCGCTTTGCCGATTTCATGATGGCCTATCTGGAAGACCCACCGCCCACGTTCGCCAATGTCGGGCGGCAGGATCGTTTCGTCGGCTGGAACGGGCGCGAGGCGCGGGTGGATCATCTGTTCGACTACAACCGGCTGGAGCTGCTGGAGGCGTTCTTGTCGGAGCGGACGGGCGATGTGCTGACATTGCCGGCCCGCAATGTGACCCCGAAAACCAAGCCGCTGGATTATTCGCTCAGCGACGCTGTTGCCACACAGTTTGAGGAACAGAACGCCGAGGAATTCGCGCTTTATGCGGCGGTGTCTAAAACCGGCTATCTGCGGCGCGGCGGGGTTTGCTAGGCCGCGTTCAGCAATTCGGCACGTTGACAGCAAGGCCGCCAAGCGAGGTTTCCTTGTATTTCTCATGCATGTCCTGACCTGTCTGGCGCATGGTTTCGATGCAGGCATCAAGGCTGACCAGATGCACGCCATCGCCGCGCAGGGACAGGCTGGCCGCAGAAACCGCCTTGATCGCGCCAAGCCCGTTGCGCTCGATGCAGGGCACCTGCACGAGGCCCTTGACCGGATCGCAGGTCATGCCGAGGTGATGTTCCAGCGCGATCTCGGCGGCGTTTTCCACCTGTTCGGGCGAACCGCCCATCACCGCGCAAAGCCCGGCTGCGGCCATGGCGGCGGCAGACCCCACCTCTGCCTGACAGCCACATTCCGCGCCCGAAATGCTGGCGTTATGTTTGCACAAGCCGCCAATTGCCGCCGCTGTCAGCAGAAAATCCGCCACTTTGGACGCAGAGGCCCCCGGCACATGGTCAAGGTAATAGCGGATGACAGCAGGCACCACACCTGCCGCGCCATTGGTGGGGGCGGTGACGACTTGGCCGCCTGCGGCGTTTTCCTCATTCACGGCCATGGCATAGAGGCTCATCCAGTCGTTGATCGTATGCGGCGCGGTCATGTTCAGCCCGCGTTCGGCCATCAACTGGTCATGGATGTTCTTGGCCCGCCGGCGCACCTTCAGGCCACCGGGCAAGATGCCGGTGCCTTCCATACCGCGGTTGATGCAATCATTCATCACCTCCCAGACGCGGGCGATGCCTTTGTCCAGATCCTCGGCGCTGCGGAACCGCAATTCATTGCGGCGCTTCATCTGGGCGATGGTCAGGCCCGAGGTTTTCGCCATGTCCAGCATCTCGGCTCCGTTCTGAAACGGAAACGGCACGTCTGACCGCGCATCCGCCTTGGTGGTGGAGGCGGCCTCATGTTCGGCGGCGGTCAGCACAAAGCCGCCACCGATGGAATAATAGGTTTCGGCCAGGATCACATCGCCTTGGGCATCGGTCGCGCGGATCACCATGCCATTGGCATGGCCGGGCAGGTTGGGGCCGTAGTCAAAGACCAGATCGGTTGCGGGGTCGAAAGAGAGTGGGCCAAGACCGGGGGCGTCGATGACCTTATGGGTCTTGATCGCGTCCAGCGTGGTTTCGGCGCGGGCGGCGTCATAGGTTTGGGGTTCAAACCCCGCAAGGCCCAGAATGGTGGCGCGGTCGGTGGCGTGGCCCACCCCGGTAAAGGCAAGGCTGCCGTGCAGGGTCGCCCGCAATCCATGGGCGCGGAACGGGCTGCGGCGCAGGGTTTCCAGAAATTGCGCAGCGGCCACCATCGGCCCCATCGTATGCGACGAGGACGGGCCGATACCGACTTTGAACATATCAAGGACAGAGAGGAACATGAGCAGCCTTTCAAAGCGCGCTGCCTTCGGGCGGGCAGGGGTATTGCGGGGCGGTGAAGGGGGCAGGGCCAAGCCCTTCGGCGGTGATCGCGGCGCGGGTGGCAGGGCGTTGCTCCAACGCCTCGGCCATGGCTTGCAACGCGGGATAGTGGTGCAGGTTGAACCAGCGCGCCGCCGCTTTCGGGTAAAGCATCGGCCAGCGCATCAGGGTGGCGGTATAGTAGGACAGCACGCAAGGCGCCGCAAACAGCGTTGGGTGGTCACTGGCGGCTTGGTTCAGCAAGCCGAAATGCCGCATCATCCGTGCGGTCAGCAAGGCGGTGTGGCCGGGCGTTGCCTCTGCCGGGACATATTGGTCGGGGTAGAACAACTGCCGCAAATCGGCATGGGCGGTATTGGACAGAAAGAACAACCATTTCAGAAAGGGTTGCCGCAGGGCATGGCCCGGCGCGGGGGCAAGCCCCGCCTCGGGATGCGCCTCGGCCAGCCACAAAAGGCAGGCGGCGGTTTCCGATATTGGCCCGTCAGGCGTGACCAGTGTGGGGATCAGCCCGCTGGGGTTCAGCGCGCGATAGGCGGCGCTGTCTTGTTGGCGGATGCGGCGATCCACCAGAACCGCGCGATAGGGCAGGCCTGCCTCCTCCATCACCAGACGCAGTATCAGCGAGGCATTGTCCGGGGCGTAGTGCAGATCATACATGCGCTTGGTCCTTTTGCTGTGTTGGGGATAGCGCAGGCTGACGCGGCGCGGCGGCCGGAAAGCGACATTTGCCACGCAATCGCGGCAGGGGCGCGTTAAGGCTATGTTCATCAATCTGTTGGAACGTAGCGCGAACACGGAGGGTTTGATGCTGCGATTGCTTGTTATTGCCTTGGTCTGGCCGCTGGCGGGCTTTGCCCAAAGCGCGGATGTCTCAGAGGGGCTGCGCGCCCGCATACTGGCCAAGCCTGACCGCTTTGAAAGTGTGATTGCCGGGCTGATCCTTGGCTATGGCAATGCCGAGGGATTGTCTGCGCAAGGGGTGGAAAACTATCTGGCGGTGGAACGCAGCAAGGTCAGGGTGCGCGAGATGCGGCGCCTGATGCTGGCGGATCTGGATGATGACGGAACCGTGACGCAGGCAGAACTGTTTGTTGTGATGTCGGCGCAGGGGGCCTCGGCGCGCGGCAGCTTGTGGCAGGCGCATAGTGCGGCGGATAAGGATGCGGATGGTGCGGTGACTTGGGCGGAACTGCATAGCCAGTCGCGCGCAGTCGCGGCCCGATCCGCCGCCGATGAGGCAACCTTGCGCAGCGTGATGGAACTGGATTTTGACAGCGACGGTTTCGTTTCCATGCAGGAATTGCGCGAAGCGGTCACGCTGATCGCGCCCCGAACCTGACATTGGGGGGGCGCAGCCGGGGGATTTGCCGAAATTGCCCCCTCGCACCGCGCGGCAGGCACCGCTATAAGAAAGCTGTAACAGTCAGCGGAGACGGAACATGGCGGCAGAGCTTTCCCCGATCGACAAGGCGAAATTTGTCGCGGCCAAGCGCGCGGTTGAGTTTGTTGAAAACGGCATGAAGCTGGGTCTTGGCACCGGGTCAACCGCCGCGTGGATGGTGCGCTGTCTGGCCGAACGCATCCGCGAGGATGGCTTGCGCGTGACGGGGGTGCCCACTTCCAGCCGCACGGCGGAACTGGCGCGCAGCCTTGGCGTGCCGATCACCAGTCTGGATGAGGCGCGCTGGCTGGACCTGACGATTGATGGCGCGGATGAGTTTGACCCCAGCCTGAACCTGATCAAGGGCGGTGGCGCGGCGCTGTTGCAAGAAAAGATCGTGGCGACCGCCAGCGACCAAATGATCGTGATCACCGATGCCGCCAAGGAGGTCGCGCAGCTTGGCGCTTTCCCCTTGCCGGTGGAGGTGATTCCCTTTGGCTGGCAAACCACCAAGGCGCTGCTGGAAGAGATGTTGGTGTCGATGGATGTGCTGAATCGCGAGTGCAGTTTGCGGATGAATGGCGCGGCGCCCTTGGTGACGGATGAAGGCAATTACATCGTCGACATGCATCTGCGCCGTATCGGCAATGCGCGGCAATTGGCGATGGTGCTGAATCAGATTCCCGGTGTGGTGGAAAACGGGTTGTTCATTGATATCTGCGATATCGTGGTCATCGGCCATGGCGATGGCCGCGTTGTGGTGCGCGACATCAACTCTGGCGAGGTGGAAGATGACCGCGTCGAATTCGTCCCCTCGGACAATATTTTCGCCGATATGGGCGATTGATCGCCCCTGCCGCGCGGGAGGGGTGCATTGCACTGCCCGGCATCTTGTGCCAGCCAAGGGGTCCCGCGCGCCGCAACAGCCCGCCGATGCCTTTTGATGAACCCCGATGCCTTCTGATGAACCAAGGAGCCTGACACCATGAGTTTTGACTATGATCTTTTCGTCATTGGTGGCGGGTCTGGTGGCGTGCGGGCGGCGCGGATTGCGGCGGGCACCCATGGGGCCAAAGTGGCGCTGGCCGAGGAATACCGCATGGGCGGCACCTGTGTCATCCGCGGCTGCGTGCCCAAAAAGCTGATGGTATTTGCCAGCGAATATCCCGACATGGTGGCGGATGCGCGCAGCTATGGCTGGGACGCGCGGATCGGTGGCTTTGACTGGTCGGCCTTTCGCGCCAAGCTGGATGCCGAACTGACCCGGCTGGAAAAAGCCTATCGCTGCGGGCTTTCGGGTGCTGGCGTGACGGTGTTTGACAGCCGCGCCGTGCTGGTCGATGCGCATACGGTCAAGCTGGCCGATGGCACGCAGGTTTCTGCCAAATATATTCTGGTGGCCACGGGCGGCGCGCCCTTCATTCCCGATGTTCCGGGGCGCGAGCTTGCGATCACCTCAAATGAGATTTTCCAGATGGACGCTTTGCCAAGCCGGGTTCTGGTGGTCGGCGGTGGCTATATCGCCTCGGAATTCGCTTGTATTCTAAATGGCTTGGGCTGTGAGGTGGCGCAATATTATCGCGGCGCGCAAATCCTGCGCGGCTTTGACGATGAGGCGCGCGGCCATGTCGCCGAGGCGATGCGCGAAAACGGCGTGGGCATCCATTGCGGCACCGATGTGATGCGGTTGGAAAAGGTGGCCGATGGGATCCGCGCGGTGGCGACCGACGGGTCAGAGCGGGTGTTTGACGCGGTGCTTTACGCCACGGGGCGCAAGCCGAATTCCTCAGGTCTGGGGTTGGAGGCTTTGGGTGTCGCGCTGGGCCGCAACGGCCAGATCGAGGTGGATGAGTATAGTCAGACGGCTGTGCCCTCGATCTTTGCGGTGGGCGATGTGACGGATCGCATCAACCTGACCCCGGTGGCCATCCGCGAGGGCCATGCCTTTGCCGATACGATCTTTGGCGGCCAGCGCCGCAAGGTGGATCACAGCCTCTTTGCCAGCGCGGTCTTTACCCAACCCGAAATGGGCACCATCGGCCTCACCGAGGAGGAAGCGCGCGAGCGCGAACCGATCGAGGTTTACGCGACCGCCTTTCGCCCCATGCAATCGGCCTTTGCGGGCCGTCCGGACCGGGTGTTGATGAAGCTGATCGTGTCGCAGGCCAGTCGCAAGATTTTGGGCTGTCACATCGTCGCACCCGGCGCAGGGGAAATGATCCAGCTTGTCGGCATTGCCGTGACAATGGGCGCCACCAAAGAGCAATTCGACGCGACAATCGCCGTTCACCCCACGATGGCGGAAGAATTGGTGACAATGCGCAGCCCGACGCGTAGGGGTTAACTTGAATTTCTGGTGAAAACCACCAGTTTAGAGAAAACGAAGTCAGATAGGATATTCAGATGGCAGGAAGCGGAGGCCCATGGGGCGGCGGTGGCGGCAACCGGGGTGATGATGGCAACGATGGGAATGATCGCCCGAACGGCGGTCGGCGTCCCGGCAATGACGGGCCACAGATTCCTGAAATTGAAGAAATCATGAAAAAAGGCCAAGAGCAGTTGCGCGTCCTGATGGGCGGGCGCGGCGGCAATGGCAACCGGCGCAATGGCGGCGGTGGTGGCGCGGGCGGTGGTGGCGGCATGGGGCCGTTGTTTACCAAGCAGGGCTTTGTGCTGGGCGGGCTGATCGCCGCTGGTCTTTGGGCTTTTGCGTCCTTTTACACGGTGAAGCCTGAAGAACGCTCGGTCGAATTGTTCCTTGGCAAGTTTTCTGCCGTGGGCAATCCGGGTCTGAACTTTGCGCCCTGGCCCTTTGTGACAGCGGAAATCGTTCAGGTGACGGGCGAACGCCAAACCGATATCGGCACCGGTCGTGGGGGTGCGATGGACAACGGGTTGATGCTGACGCGCGACCAGAACATCGTGGATATCGAATTCCAGATCGTCTGGAACGTGTCGGACCCGGCAAGCTATCTGTTCAACCTTGCCGATCCGGCGGATACGCTGCGCGCGGTGTCTGAATCCGCGATGCGCGACATCATCGCGCGGTCAGAGCTGGCACCGGTGCTGAACCGGGATCGTGGTGTGATTGCCGCCGATTTGCAGGCCGCGGTGCAAGGCACGCTGGACAGCTATGCCGCCGGCATCAACGTAGTGCGGGTGAACTTTGACAAGGCCGACCCGCCGCGCGAAGTCATCGACAGCTTCCGCGAAGTGCAGGCCGCCCAGCAGGAACGTGACCGGTTGGAGAAAGAGGCCGATGCCTATGCCAACCGTGTGACAGCCGCCGCGCGTGGTCAGTCGGCCCAGTTGACGGAAGAGGCCGAAGGCTATCGCGCCCGCGTTGTCAACGACGCACAGGGTGAGGCGAGCCGCTTCCTCTCGGTCTATGAGGAATACATCAAGGCACCGGAAGTCACCCGGCGGCGGATGTATCTGGAAACCATGGAAGGGGTCTATGCCGATATGAACAAGGTGATCCTTGACGGTGTGTCGGGGGCAGAGGCCGGGGGGCAGGGCGTTGTGCCTTATCTGCCGCTCAATAATCTGACACCTGCGCCGCGTGCGACCACTGGGGGGACGAACTGATGAACAAATCTGCAATGATCCTGCCCGCCATCGCGTTGATTGTCGCGGGTATCCTGTCCTCGGTCTTTATCGTGGATGAACGGGAGCGCGTTCTGGTGCTGCAATTCGGTCAGGTGAAGGCCGTGAAGGAAGAACCGGGTCTTGGCTTCAAAGTGCCGCTTATTCAAGAGGTTGTGCGCTATGATGACCGTATTCTGGGCCTGCTGACGCAGCCTTTGGAAGTGACCCCGCTGGATGATCGCCGTCTTGTGGTCGACGCCTTTGCGCGGTGGCGCATCGTCGATCTGGTGGATTTCCGGGAATCGGTCGGGACCGAAGGCGTGCGCGCCGCGCAGGTGCGGATTGAGCGTATTCTGAACGCCGCCATCCGCGAGGTTCTGGGTGCGGTTCCGTCGCAGCGGGTGCTGTCCGAGGACCGGACCAGCCTGATGAACCTGATCCGTGATCAGGCCCGTCGTCAGGCGCTTAGCCTTGGGGTCGAGGTGGTGGACGTGCGTCTGACCCGCACCGACCTGCCGGAACAGAACCTTGCCGCCACCTTTGCCCGGATGCGGGCCGAGCGGGAGCGCGAAGCCGCAGACGAGATTGCCCGTGGTAACGAGGCCGCGCAGCGGGTTCGCGCCAGCGCTGACCGGACCGTGGTCGAGCTGACATCGCAGGCCCGCAAGGAATCGGAAGTGATCCGCGGTGAAGCGGACGCCCAGCGGAACGCGATCTATGCCGAGGCCTTTGGCCGCGACCCGGAGTTTTTCGCCTTTACCCGCTCGCTCACCAGCTATGAGCGGGCGCTGAAAGGGGGCAATTCCTCGATCGTGATGCAGCCAGACAGCCAGTTCTTTGACTATCTGCGCAGCGATCAGGCACCCGCCGGGAATTGATCCTGAAACCATCAGCGGGCCCCGGCTTTTCAGAAAGCCGGGGCCTTTTTTATGCGAGATCAATGGGTTGTTGCGGGTTTTTGCACCGGATGGGCCCGATCTATGGCGGGCGCGAGCCGGTCGGGCGATGACAAATCTGTTCACGTCCTGTTGAGCAGGCGCGACCGGGTTTGTATTGCGCGTGAAAGCGCCTAGATTGATGTTGGTCTTGCAATGACTGCTGCGCCGCTTAGGGTTGTCCCGGCGCAGGGTTGCGAAACGATGAAGAGGAGTTTCGAGTGCAATCGAAGAGCATGTCAACCACCCGGTTCGCGGAAGATCGCCGCCAAACCGGAATGATGCGCGGCTTGACCGCGCTGGTGCTGGGTGCGGCGCTGGTTCTGGGTCAGGCGCTGTCGGTCGAGGCGCGCGGCGCCCCGGAAAGCTTTGCCGATCTGGCAGAGTCGATCAGCCCTGCGGTGGTCAATATCACCACCTCCACCACAGTCGCGGCCAGCGCGGAAGGTATCCCGCAAGTTCCCGAAGGCTCCCCGTTTGAGGATTTCTTCAGGGATTTCATGGATCGCAACGGCCAAGGCGATAACAAGCCGCGTCGGTCCGAGGCGCTGGGGTCTGGCTTTGTGATTTCCGAAGATGGTTATATCGTCACCAATAACCATGTGATCGACAAGGCCGATGAGATCGAGATTGAATTCTTTTCGGGCAAGCGTCTGGAAGCCAAGCTGATCGGCACTGACCCGAAAACCGATATCGCGCTGTTGAAAGTGGAAAGCGACACGCCGCTGCCGTTTGTGCCCTTTGGCAATTCGGACCTGATGCGTGTGGGCGATTGGGTTATTGCGATGGGCAACCCCTTGGGGCAGGGCTTCTCGGTCTCGGCCGGGATCATCTCGGCCCGTGGGCGCGCGTTGTCGGGCACCTATGACGACTATCTGCAAACCGATGCCGCGATCAACCGGGGCAACTCGGGCGGGCCATTGTTCAACATGGACGGGCAAGTGGTCGGGGTGAATACCGCGATTCTGTCGCCCACTGGTGGGTCCATCGGGATTGGCTTTTCGATGGCGTCGAATGTGGTGACCAAGGTCGTGGCGCAGCTGAAGGAGTTTGGCGAAACCCGGCGTGGCTGGTTGGGCGTGCGCATTCAGGACGTGACGCCGGATGTCGCCGAAGCGATGGGCTTGGCGGATGCCAAAGGTGCCTTGATCACCGATGTGCCAGATGGCCCCGCCAAGGACGCGGGCATGCAGGCGGGCGATGTCATCACCTCTTTCGACGGGGCTGATGTGGCCGATACGCGGGAATTGGTGCGCCGTGTGGCCGATGCCCCGGTGGGTGAGGCGGTGCGCGTGATGGTGATGCGCGATGGCAAGACGCAGACCTTGTCGGTCACGCTGGGCCGCCGCGAAACCGCCGAGGGTGAGCCGGTGCCTGCCGCCGCCGCACCCGCGCCGGAACCGTCCAGCGCCGAGTTGCTGGGCCTGACGGTGAAGCCGTTGACGGCCGAGGATGCCAAGGCGCTGGGCCTGTCGGCAGATGCGCAAGGGCTGGCCGTGATGGAGGTGGACGAAGTGTCCGAAGCCTATGCCAAGGGGTTGCGTGTGGGTGATGTGATCACCGAAGCGGGCCAGCAAAAGGTGGTGCGCGTCAAGGACTTGCAGGACCGGATTGCCGAGGCGCGTGATGCGGGCCGCAAATCCCTGTTGCTGTTGATCCGCCGTGCGGGCGACCCGCGTTTCGTGGCGCTTGGCATCGAAAAGTAACCAAGGCTTAACGTGAATATTTCAACGGGCGGCGGGGCAACCTGCCGCCCGTTTTCTATGTAATCTCGCGCAGCAGCCGCGCCCGGAAAGATCGCATCCATTCCACCCGCGCCAGCGCCAGTTCCCGCCCGGTGGCGGTGCGCATGGTTTGCGCGATGGGAAACAGCTTTACCTCCAGATGGTCCAGCGAAAAGCGTTTGTCATCCAGCGGGCGGTTTTGGGCCAGCGGGTCTTCGGCATCAAACAGCAGCCCGCCCATTGCGCCGCCGACATGGAACATCCGCGCAATCCCGATGGCGCCCAAGGCCTCTAGCCTGTCGGCGTCTTGCAGGATGGCCGCTTCGGGCGTTTCGGGGGTGATATTGGCCGAAAAGCTGTGCGTGGCGATGGCATGGGCCACGGCGGCGATTTTGGCAGGCGCAAACCCGTCAGCGGCCAGAAAAGCGCTGGCCCAGTCGGCAGAGGCGACAGAGGCGCGGGCGCGATCGGGGTGGTTTTTCGGCAGGTTCACCGCATCATGGAAATAGGCGGCAGGCAGCAGCACCTCCAGATCCGCGCCGCCTTCCTCTCGCGCAATCTCAACCGCATTGGCCCAGACCCGGTCCAGATGGCCCAGATCATGCGCGCCATCACTCTGCCCGTCCCAATGCGCAGCAATCGCGGCACGATAGCGCGCGCGGGCCTGATCTTGTGCCGGGGTCAAAACGCAAACTCCCCTGCGACAACGCCCAAGCGGCGGGCGGCGGCCAGCGACAGCCGCTCACTGTCGAGGCCAAGCGGTTCCTGATATTGCCGGATGGCGCGGCGGGTCTGCGCGTCGAATTGCCCGGTCAGGTCGCCACGGTAAAACCCCCGCGCCTTGAGCGCGCGTTGCAGGCTGGCCGTCAGGTCCAGCGTCAGAAGCTCAGGGCAGGGGGTGCGGAACCAGACCTCGCGCCGGTCTTGCACGATGCGCTGCGCGGTTTCGGTGCGGAACACGGCGGCCGAGATCAGCTCCCCCTCCGGGTTGCGCTGTTCGGGGCGCACCAGCACCTGTTCGGTGACGGTTTCGATGATGGCGGGCATGGTGTCATCGGCCCAGCAGATAGACTTGCCCTCGCTTGGCGGGGTGTCGCTGGTTTTGGTCACCAGTTCCGCCCGCAAGCTGTCGGGCAAAGGCGGTGGGGCGGGCACGCCGGGCTGGCAGCCCGCCAAGGCAAGCACAAAGAACAGGAAAGCGGCGGCGCTGCGGGGCATGGATTGCTCGGGTTTCTTCTGATTTCGCAGCACAATAGCGGCATTTCCCCCGAAGGAAAGCGCCCCGCCGCAGGCTTTGGCTGATGCGTGGCGCTTTGGTCGCGGCTTTGTGCATCATAGTGGCGCTTTTTGGCCGTTTTGTGCCGCTGGACAGGGTGGCAAATCACCCGGATTTGGCCTATGTGCAAGGCAGATACGATTACCCATCAAGGATAAGGGACGGGCATGGCGAAGATCACCTATGTAGAATTTGGCGGCAAGGAACATGTGGTTGAGGTGAAGAACGGCCTGACCGTGATGGAAGGTGCGCGCGACAACGGCATCCCGGGGATCGAGGCCGATTGCGGCGGGGCCTGTGCCTGCTCTACCTGCCATGTGTATGTGGACCCGGCTTGGGTGGCAAAGCTGCCCGCCAAGGATGGCATGGAGGAAGACATGCTCGATTTCGCCTATCAGCCAGACCCGGAGCGGTCGCGCCTGACCTGCCAGATCAAGGTGACGGATGCGCTGGACGGTTTGCGCGTTCAGATGCCCGAAAAGCAGATTTGATCCGCTTGGCGCGCGGTTTCGGCCTTTGGGCGGCGGCGCTGGCTGCGGCTATGTTTTGCGCGCCCCTGTCGGCGCAGACATGGGCGCAAGGGGCGGCGTCGTTCATTGAAACGAAAGGCGCAAGCCCCGCCCCTGCGGCTGGGTATCGCTTGCCTTGGCCGCAGTCGGCCCGGCTGTCTGGCCCTACGGATCGCTATAGCCATGATGTTTTGGGCGGGATACCGCGCTGGACGGATCTGGGCCTGCGGGCGCAGCCCTGCGCAACCTGCGACCAAGCCGCCACAGGCCAGACCATCCGCCTGCCCGAAACACTGGTGTTCGAAGATACCGGCCCCCGGCTGTGGGATGTGACCGGTGATGCCACGCCCGAGATTGTGGTGGTTGAAAGTGATCTGCGCAAAGGCGCGCGGCTGACCGTCTGGTCCTATGACACAAGCCTGACCCGGATCGCCGTGACCCCGCATATCGGGCGCGCAAATCGCTGGCTTGCGCCTTTGGGTGTGGGGGATTTCAACGCCGACGGCCAGCCCGATATCGCCTATGTCGACCGCCCGCATCTGGCGCGGGAACTGGTAATCGTGACGGTCAAAGGCAAGCGCCTTGTCGAACTGGCGCGGATGGGCGGTGTTACCAATCATCGCATCGGTGAAAGCGTGATATCCGGTGGCGTGCGCAATTGCGGGCAGGGTGCCGAGGCGATCTTGGCCAATGCCGATTGGTCAGAGGTGATGGCCGTGCGGATGGAAGGGGCGCGGCTTGTCGCGCGCAGTCTTGGGCCGCTTGCACGCAACAGTTTCAGCCGCGCGTTGGCCTGTCGCTGATCGGTCTGTGCAGGTCTTCGCCGTCAATGGCAAAGCCGCGGTGCTGAAAGAACTGCACGGCGGGAGCTGTCAGCGCCGGATCGCGCGCCGAAACCCGCAGCCATTGCCAGCCAAAGGCGCGGCCCTCGGCCTCTGCCGCGTGCAGCAACTTGGTGCCTACACCGGAATCGCGGCACCATCGGGCCACATAAAGCGCGGATATATTGGCAAAATCCCCGCCTTTTTCGGCGGCAAACCCCGCCCGCAGCACGATCACCCCCACCGGAACCTTGCCGCTATAGGCCAAATGCCCCGAACTGCCTGCCGCTTTCAGCAAACGGTCGGCTTGCGCGCCCTGTGCCGCAACCGGGGCCTCCTTCTGGAACTGCTGCAACAGCGCGATGGCATCTGCCTCATAGGGCTGCCGGATCGGGAACAGGGCGACGATGGCGCGCATCACAAACCCTTTGGTGCTTGGGCAGGCCAATCGGTGGCGTGGTGATAGGCTTGGCCCATCGCCAGAACCTCGGCATCCGCCCCATTGCGCCCGATCAGTTGTATCCCCATCGGCAAGCTATGGGCCCCAAAGCCCGCAGGCAGCGCCAGCGCAGGCAGGCCCGCAAGACTGGCCGGGATCACCACTTCCATCCAGCGGTGATAGCTGTCCATCGCAACCCCGTTGATGCTTTGCGGCCAGCGCCACTCCGCCGGGAAGGGCCAGACCTGCGCCGAGGGCAGCACCAGCGCGTCAAATTGGTCAAACAACCGCGCCGCCCGTGCATACCAGCGCGACCGGATGACCGAGGCGTCGTAGACCGCCTGCGCGCTCAGGGTCAGGCCTTGCTCAATCTCCCAAAGGGTTTCGGGTTTGGTCAGCGCCCGCTGCGCCGGGTCGTCGTAAAGCGCGCGCTTGGCCCCCGCATTCAGCATGGCGCGCAAGGTGGTCCAGGCCTGCCACAACTGGGCGGCAGGGAAGGGGGGCGCCAAAGGTTCCACCACTGCCCCCAGCGCCTCTAACACCTGCAAAGCGGCCTCCGATTGCGCCAATATCCCCGGCTCCATCGCATAGGCCCCGCCCCAATCACCCAGCCAGCCAATCCGCTTGCCGCGCAGATCGGCGGGTTGCGGCGGCGTAAAGCGCGCGCTCCGGCCAAAGGGGACGCGTGGGTTTTCGCCCGCCTGCACATTCAGCAATAGCGCAAGGTCATCAATCGTCCGCGCCATCGGCCCTTCGGTCGCCAGCGTCGCCAGAAACGTATCGCCCACCGCATCCCCCGGCACCAAACCCCAGGTCGGGCGAAAGCCGTAGACATTGCAAAACGCCGCCGGATTGCGCAGCGATCCCATCATGTCCGACCCATCGGCAACCGCCAGCATCCGTGCCGCCAGCGCCGCCGCCGCCCCGCCCGAAGACCCGCCTGCCGTCCGGCTCAGATCATAGGGGTTGCGCGTCACCCCATGCACCGGGTTGAAACTATGCGATCCTTGCCCCCATTCCGGCGTGTTGGTCTTGCCGATGAAAATCGCCCCCGCCGCCCGCATCCTCGCGGCCAGAATATCATCCGCCGCAGGCACGAACTCCGCAAAAACCGCAGAGCCATAGGTCGTCCGCAAACCCTTGGTCGCGACCAGATCCTTCACCGCCAGCGGCAAACCGTGCAAAGCCCCCCGCACCTCCGCCGCATCCGCCGCCCGCGCTTCCGCCATCAGATCCTCAGCGTCGCGCAGGCTGACAATGGCATTCACCGCAGGGTTCACTGCGTCAATCCGGGCCAGAAAAGTCGCCATCACCTCGGCGCAAGACATCTCGCGCCGCGCCACGCGCCTCAGAACCTCTGTCGCAGACCAGCCCGTCACCTCCACAGTCTTGCCCTTCATCTATTTGAAAATATCTTGGGGGTTTGGGGGCAAAGCCCCCAATCCTTCGCTTGTGGGGGCAAAGCCCCCGGGCCTTCGCTTGTCGGGGCAAAGCCCCCAATCCTTCGTTTCTGGGGGCAAAGCCCCCAGCGGGGCGGCGGGGGTTCGATGCCCCCGCCGCGCCGGTTCCCTTATTTCTGCAATTCGGTCCAGATCGCTGTCAGATATTCCTGCGATTTCTGGCTGCATGTCGGCAAGAACCGCCCCGCCTTGGCATGTTCTTCCGGCGTCACCACTTCGGGCGCGGTTTTCATATCCTCTGGCATGAACTCCGCCGATCCGGCAATCCCATTGGCATAGCGCGCAAAGGCCGAAATCATCGCGGCATTTTCCGGCAGCATGATGAAATCAATGAACTTATAGGCGTTGTCCACATTCTTGGCATCCGACAGCAGCGCCACCGAATCCATGAACAAGGGATAACCCTCACGCGGGTAACCAAAGGCCACGTCCGGGTTTGCCAGACGCGCCCGCATGGTCGAACCGTTCCAGTTCACCGATGCCGCCCAGTCATTGTTCGACAGTTTCTCGGTCGCACCGTAATCCATCGCCAGCCAATCCGCCTTGGCCGCCACCACCAGATCGCGCACTTTCTTCAGCACTTCGGTGTCTTCGGTGCAAGGCTCACCGCCCACGTTGAAAATCGCCATGTTCAACACATCGGTCATTTCCGGCACGACGTTGATCTTGCCCTTCAACTCCTCTGGCACGCGCAGGAAAATATCCGACGTGTTGATATCGCCCTTATAGACAGAGGTGTTGACCGCCACACCAACCGAGCCCCATTGCCACGGCACCGAATATTGGCGCCCCTCATCCCAAGGCACGTTCACCCATTCCGGCGCGATATTGCCCTTGTTGGCCAGCTTGCTGTCATCCAGCTTTTGCACCAGCCCTTTCTCGATCCAGATCGGGATGTAATTGGCCGACGGCACCACAAGGTCAAAGCCTGACCCGCCGGCCTCGACCTTGGCCAAGGCAGCTGTGTTGCTGTCATAATCCGTCACCACCACCTTGATGCCGGTTTCTTCCTCGAACTTCTTCAGCAGATCGGGCGAGGTATAGTTGCCCCAGTTATACAGCTGCAATTCGCCTTCGGCTGCCGCAAGCGCGGTGCTTGCCAGCAGCAGGGCCGTTGCCGTTACGATCTTTTTCATATGTCGTCTCCCTTGGTTGGTTTTTTGTTTTCAGTCTTTCTTGCGCGTCAAAAGGAAAAACGCGGTCAGCAGCAGGACCGTCAGCGCCAGCAACACGGTCGAGATCGCGTTGACCTCGGGTGTGATGGCCCGGCGCATCTGGCCCAGCATATAGGTGGGCAGTGTATCCTGCCCGCCGGATTTTACAAATTCGGTGATCACCACGTCATCCAGACTGATGACAAAGGCAAGCATGGCCCCCGCGATGATCCCCGGCAACATCAAGGGCAGGGTGACAAAGCGAAAGGCCTGCCAATGGCTGGCGTAAAGATCGGCGGCAGCGGTTTCCAGCGTCAGGTCCATCCCTTCCAGCCGCGCGCGAATGGGCAGATAGGCGAAGGGGATGCAAAAGGCGGCATGGGCGATGATCAGGTAGATCAAGCCATTATACCCCGTCGCCACCTTGATCGAGGCAAAGAAGATCAGCAGCGCCACCGCTGTCACGATCTCGGGCACCATCAGGGGTTGGTTGATCATCACATAGATGAAGGTTTGCCCCTTGAACGCCTTTCTGCGCGTGGTGCCAAGGGCTGCCATGGTTGCCACCGTCGTCGCAATGGCCGAAGCAGAGGCCGCGATGAGGAGCGAGCGATAGGTCGCCCCTTTGACAGCCTCATTTTCCCAAGCGGTGGTATACCAATCCAGCGAGAATCCTTCCCACACGGCGACCGATTGGCCCGCATTGAAGCTATAGACGACCAATGTGATGATCGGCAGATAAAGCAGCACAAAGGCCGTCAGCGCGATGCTGCGAAAGCCGGGCAGGCGGGCGACTTCAAAGCTGCGGTCAGCCATGCGGGTTGCCCTCCTTGTTGGCGGCGCGCACATAGACCAGCAGCGCCACCATCACCACGACCAGCAGCGTCATCGACAGCGCCGCCCCCAGCGGCCAGTTGCGCCCTTGGCCGAATTGCAATTCAATGAAGTTGCCGATCATCATATTCTTGCCGCCCCCCAGCACGCGCGGGGTCACATAGGCCCCGAGTGAGGGCACAAAGACAAGGATGGACCCCGCCACGATCCCCGGCTTCACGATGGGCAGGATCACCCGGCGCAGCACGCGCCAGCGGCTGGCATAGAGGTCATAGCCCGCCTCCAGCAGGCGCATATCAAACCGGTCGATCGCGGCGTATAGCGGCAGCACCATCAGCGGCAGATAGACATAGGCCATCCCGATCAGCACTGCGGTATCGGTGTAAATGATGCGGATGGGTTCCGAAATCACGCCCAGCCAGATCAGCGAGGTGTTCAGCAAGCCCTCATTGCGGATCACCTCATTGATCGCCACGGTGCGGATCAACAGGTTGGTCCAGAAGGGAATGGTGATCAGGAACAGCCAGAAGGCGCGCTGTGCGGGCGGGCGCGTGGCGATGAACCACGCCGTCGGAAAGCCCACGGCAAAGGTGATCGCCGTGGTCAACAAGGACAGTTTGACCGAGCGCCAGAAGATCGACAAATGCGCATCGGCCAGTTTCAGCGTGCCGTCAAAGATATCGCGGGTATAAAGGATGCTGACCCAGCCGTTCAGATCGAAATCCCAGATCACATTGCCATATTGGCCCGGTGTCAGGAAAGAATAGGTCAGCACGATCAGCAGCGGGCCAGAGGCCGCGAAGACCAACACAATCAGCGCGGGCGTTGACAAGAGCCACGCAGAACGGGTGCGCGCGGCTTCGGCCTTTTTTTCGGCGTCAGAGGACATCAGATCAATCCTCCAACACTTGCAGGGCATCGGCGGGCAGGATCACGCCGACCTCATCGCCGGTTTTCAAATCCATTGCGCCAGTGGCGGGAATTTGCTGGCGGGCGACGATCTGGCTGCCATCGGACAGCGACAGATGCACATGGGTATCGGTGCCGAAATAGACGGTCGAGGCGACACGGGCGGGCATCGCCCCTGCGCTGCCCGTGGCGACAAGGCGCAGTTGTTCAGGGCGAATGGCAAGGCTTACAGCGCCTTGTTTCGTCACCAGATCAACGGCAGCCCCATTGTGCAGCACCACCTGCCGCCCATCGCTTTTCCCGGTCAGGAAATTCGTCTCGCCGATGAAACTGGCGACAAAGCGGTTGGCGGGACGGGTATAGATATCGCGCGGCGAGCCTGTCTGCTGGATATGGCCTGCCGACATCACGGCGATGCGGTCGCTCATGGTCAGGGCTTCTTCCTGATCATGGGTGACGAAAACGAAGGTGATGCCGGTTTCCATTTGCAGGCGTTTCAATTCAATCTGCATTTCCTTGCGCAGCTTGAGGTCCAGCGCCGACAGCGGTTCATCCAGCAACAGAACCTTGGGCGTGGGGGCCAAGGCGCGGGCCAGTGCCACGCGCTGCTGTTGACCACCTGAAAGCTGGCTGGTCTTGCGGCTGGCCATCGGTTCCAGTTGCACCAGCGCCAGCATCCGCGCTACGGTTTCCTTGATTTCCGCGCGGGGGCGGTTCTGCATTTCCAAACCAAAGCCGATATTCTGCGCCACCGTCAGATGCGGAAACAGCGCATAGCTTTGGAACACCGTGTTCACCGGGCGCTTGTTGGGGGGCAGATGGGTGATATCTTCGCCGCCCAGCAAAATCTGGCCAGAGGTGGGTGTTTCAAATCCTGCGATCAGGCGCAGCAAGGTGGTCTTGCCACAGCCCGAGGGGCCAAGCAGGGTAAAAAATTCGCCTTGCCGGATTTGCACCGAGACATCGTCCAGCGCTTTGACAGCCACCGCCCCCTGCCCAAAGGCCTTGACGGCGTTGCGGGCTTCGACGGCGATGGGCATGGTGGTCATGCTTGGCTCCCTATGGCTCATGGCTCTACCCTAAGCGCTTGGTTTTAAGGATGGCAAGGGTCTTTACCAATTGGTCTAGAATGCAGCGGCCCAAAGCGGGGGGTGATGGTGGCCCCAAGGGGCGGCCCGTTCCAGCTCTGCACACAGGGCGATCAATTCTTCATCATTTCCGAAACGGCTGGCCAGATGGATGCCGATGGGCAGGCCCGTGCTGGACCAGCCCAAGGGGACCGAGGCGGCAGGTTGGCCGCTGGCGTTGAACACCGCGCAAAAGGGCGAATAGGCAAACACGCGCCCCGGCCCGATGCGGTAATCGACATAATCCTCGGGCTGGTGGTTGAAGCGCCCGATCTCGGCCGGGGGTTCGGCAAGCGTCGCGCTCAGGATCACATCGGGGGCGTTGGGGCCATCAAAAACGGCGGCCATTTCGCGGCCAAAGGCGTGAATTTCATTGACCGCTTCGAGGTAGCGGGTGGGGTGCAGGGTGTCGGCATGGGCCAGCGCACCGCGCGCCACACCTTCGACCAGATCGGGCGACAGCGGGCGGGATTTCAACGCTTTGCGGATGGACAGCGCGGTGCCGATGGCGACGATATCGGTCCAGGCCCGCATCATGCCAAGGGTATTGGCGCGGGGCAGGCCGGGGGTGATGTGGTGGCCAAGGTCTTGCAGCAGGCGGGCGGTTTGATGCACCGCTGCTGCGCAATCGGGGTGGATCGCCTCTCCGGTGAAGCTGGTATCGCAGAGCATCACCCGCATCCGGCGCGGAGGACGGCTGATCGCATCGGCATGGCTGCGGCGCAGGGGCGGGGCGACATAGGGCGCGCCAAGGTCTGCGCCTTCGCAGGCATCCAGCATCAGGGCCGTGTCGCGCACTGACCGGGTCAGGAAGCCGTCGATGGCCATGCCCGCCCAGCCTTCGCCGACATAGGGGCCATCGGGAAGCCGCGCCCGCGTGGGTTTGAACCCGAACAGCCCGCAAGAGGATGCCGGTATCCGCACCGAGCCGCCGCCATCGGACCCATGCGCAAAGGGCACGATGCCCGCCGCCACCGCCGCCCCCGCACCACCAGACGACCCGCCGGGCGTATGCGCGAGGCCCCAAGGGTTGCGGGTCGGCCCGCCATAGACCGCCGCCTCGGTCGCGGGGCCGATGCCACCTTCGGGGGCGGTGGTGCGCCCGAAGGTCACGACCCCGGTGGCGCGGATGCGGGCGAAGATGCTGGAATCCATGCCGTAACGCGTATTGGCCAGCAACCGCGAGCCGTTATGCGACGGGAACTCCACCGCCTCACAGCCCAGATCCTTGAGCAGGAAGGGCACGCCGCGAAACGGGCCTTGCGGCAGGCCTGCGGCGATATGGGCGCGGGCTGCGGCCTCTTGCATCAGCACCACGGCGTTCAGATCGGGGTTCAGCCGGGCCACCGCCGCCAAGGCCGCGTCCAGCAATTCGGTGGGGCTGACGCTGCCCGCCGCGACCATTCGGGCAAGATGGGTGGCATCGGGTTGGGGGGCAGGGTGGGACATCGGCGCGCCTTTCGCAGGACTGTTTCGCGCTTAGTCTGCGGGCGAAGCCTTGCGTTTGTCCATCACTGCTTTGATTTCCATCTCGATCCGGGTCGGGTTGATCGGTTTGGCCAGATAGCCATCAATCCCTTGCGACAGATTGAAGGCGCGTTGTTCCGGCAAGGCGTCTGCCGTCATCGCGATCACCGGAAGGCTGCCCGCAGGCCCCGGCATTGCCCGCAGACGTTTGAGCGTTTGCAAACCGCTCATCCCCGGCATGTTCAGGTCCAGCAGGATCAGATCGGGCAAGGTGGTAGACAAGATCTCCAGCGCCTTTTCGCCGCTGTCCGCTTCGATCATCGAAGCCCCCAGCATCCTAAGATAGGTAGAGGCAACCAGCCGGTTGGTGGCAATATCGTCGATCACCAGCACCCGCAACCCAGAGGCCACGCTTGCCGCCACGGGGGGCTGTGTATAGGCCTTGGGCGGTTGCGTTTTTTGCCGGGCAGTGGGCAGGGCAACGCTGGGCGAAGGTGGCACATCCGCAGGCGCGGGCCGGACCGCCAGTGTCAGGATAAACCGCGCGCCGCTTTGGCGGGGGCTGTTGGGCGCAAGCGTCAGGTCGCCCCCCATATGGCGGGCCATGCTGCGGCAGATCGACAGGCCAAGCCCGTTGCCACCTGCGCCGCCGCGGGTGTTGCGCGCCTGTGAGAAGGGTTCGAAAATCGCGCGATGCTGCGCGGAGGGGATGCCGGGGCCGGTATCGGCCACCTCGATTTCCAGCAATTCCGACCCGTTTATGGCCTCGGTCAGGCGGGCGGAAATATGCACCCCGCCGCGCGGCGTGTTTTTCAGCGCATTGGACAGCAGGTTCGACAAGCATTGCCGCAGGCGCTGCGGGTCCAGCAGTTTTGGCGCGGTCAGCATGGGGGACAAGCTGTGGTTCAGGCTTAACCCGGCAGCAGTGGCGGCAGGCTGGAACAGCGCAAGGGCGGCCAAAATCTCATCCTGCGGGCGGACGGCTTCGGGGCGGATGGGCAGGCGGCCCGCATCCAGCGCCGACATATCCAGAATATCATCGAGAATGGTCGAAAGCCCTTCGGCCGAGGCGATAAGGACGGACAGCCGGTTCTGGCTTAACGCGTCCTTGTTGCGGCGCAGTTCGGCATGACCCATGCCCAGAATGGCATTTAGCGGGGTGCGCAACTCATGGCTCATCTGGGCCAGAAACCGGCTTTTCGCCTTGTCATTCGCCAGCGCTTCGGCCCGGTCCGTGGCCGAGACTTTGTGCAGCCGGTGGTTGGAATGCATCGCGATGATCGTATACCAGAAGGCGCAGACAATCGCGAGGGTCGAGACGCCAAACCCGACAAGGTTGCTCTCCGTGACCAGCCAGTGATGGCTGTTCAAGACCCCCGTAATAAGCGCTACAGCCGACAGCCCGATATAGCCAAAGGGCAGATGGCTGGCCCGCACCAGCGCCAGTTGCAGCAGTTGCGACATCAGGACGCCGACCGCCAGGGATTGTCCGTAGCTATCCGCCATCAACCACGTCAGCGAGGCCGCAAGCGTCAGGTAGGCCTCGCGCAGAAAGGACAGACCCGCGACAAGGATATAGCGCTGGGCGTGCCGTTTGGGGGACAGCGCGCGCATGTAGCGCATCGCAAGGATGTCGCAGCCGACATTGCCGATCATGCAGATCAGTGCCACCCAGATCGGCAGATAGATCGCGGTGATGCCGATGGCTGCGATCGACAGCAGGTTCCGGCTGAGGGCCTCGCCCCGCAGCAGATCGCGTTGACGGGCGATCTCGTGTATTTCGGTCCGGCCGGTCTGCATTTTGGGTGGCGGTCCTGTCCTGTGCGGTTGAAGGGGCCGGTGAAAGGGGCGGCTGGCGTTATGTCTGCCACCTGATAGGGTGGCAGTCAGGCCGTGGTGGTCAAGCCTTTATTCCCCTTGCGGTTGAATCGCCACCTCTTGCAGCAGGGCCCCGGTTTTGCCGAACACCAAGATCCGGTTGTCCTGCGTCACCACCGCCGTCCAGCCAGTGCCAAAGGTGATGGCCTGCGCCTTGGCCCCTTCGGGCAGGGTGATGCTGTCTGGCAGGCTGGGGCGGGCGGCAAAGCTTTGCGGCATGCGGGTGACAATCACCGCAACCACGGTTATGACGCCAATAATCATGGTGAGCGTCAGCACGATCACCAGCCCTTTTAGAAACCTGAGGCTGGGCGGAAGCCCGTCTGGTGCCGGAGCCTGTTCCATGGTCAATACGTCCTTGCCTGTCTTGCATGTCACGATCGGGGAGGCCCCGCCTGATCGCCTTGATAAGGCGCTTGCCCGCGATGTGCCAGAAGAAGCGTCGCTGTCGCGGTCGCGCTTGATGAAGATGATCGCCGAAGGTCTGGTCTTTCTGGATGGTGAACCGGTGACGGACCCCAAGGCCCGCGTGGCCGAGGGGCAGGTTTATGCGCTGCTGCTGGAACCTGCCGCCGATGTGGACACTTTGCCCGAAGATATCCCGCTGGAGGTGCTGTGGGAGGATGACGATCTGATCGTTGTCAACAAACCTGCGGGCATGGTGGTGCATCCCGCGCCGGGGTCTTGGTCGGGCACCTTGGTCAATGCGCTGTTGCATCACTTTGGTGGCAAGCTGTCCGGGGTGGGCGGTGAAAAGCGGCCCGGTATCGTGCATAGGATCGACAAGGAAACCTCGGGGCTGTTGGTGGTGGCAAAGTCGGATCGCGCGCATCACGGGCTTGCTGCGCAGTTTGAGGCACATTCCGTGCATCGGCGCTATCTGGCGGTGGTGAACGGTGCGCCGGATGCCGCCGACCCGCGCTTGCGGGGCATCAAAGGGGCCACGTTTGAGGCATCGAATATCCTGCGCATCGCCACCAATCTGGCGCGTCACCGCACCGACCGCCAGCGTCAGGCGGTGTTCTTTGAGGGCACCGGCCGCCATGCGGTCACCCGCGCCCGCACGCTAGAGGTGTTTGGCACGCCCCCGGTGGCGGCCTTGGTGGAATGTTGGCTGGAAACCGGCCGCACGCACCAGATCCGCGTGCATATGGCCCATGCGGGCCATGGGCTGATCGGTGATCCGACTTATGGCGGCAAGCGCAAGGTTTCCGAAAAAGCCGTGGGTGCGGCGGCGGTGGCCGCGGCAGAGGGCTTTCCGCGTCAGGCGCTGCATGCGGCGACCTTGGGGTTTGAACACCCGGTTACTGGCGAAATGCTGGAATTCTCCTCACCCTTGCCCGAGGATATGGAGGCGCTGATCACCGCCTTGCGCGGCGCTGCGGCGGGCTGAGCGGGGGTTTTGTCTGACATATTCGTGATCTGACCGACACAAATCTGGAACCGCGACAGAACAAGGCGCATTTAACGTTGTAAGCAGCACAAGGGGGCGCCGCTTGCGAAGCCCCGATGAAATGCTTAGATTTGCCGATCCCCGCCAGCGCATGATTGATGGCAGGGACCGACAGCGGAACGGAGGACGATTATGAGTAGCTATGCCAATTTACCAGCACCAAGCCCGGAACAGGGGCTGAACCGCTATATGCAAGAAATCCGCAAGTTTCCGCTGCTGGAGCCGGAAGAAGAATACATGCTCGCCAAACGCTGGGTCGACCATCAGGACAGCACGGCTGCGCATAAGATGGTGACGTCGCACCTGCGACTGGCCGCCAAAATCGCCATGGGCTATCGCGGTTACGGCTTGCCGCAGGCCGAGGTGATTTCAGAGGCGAATGTGGGCCTGATGCAGGCGGTCAAACGCTTTGACCCGGAAAAAGGCTTCCGCCTTGCGACCTATGCGATGTGGTGGATCCGCGCCTCTATTCAGGAATATATCCTGCGGTCGTGGAGCCTTGTGAAACTTGGCACCACATCGGCGCAGAAAAAGCTGTTCTTCAACCTGCGCAAGGCCAAGGCCAAGCTTGGCGCGCTGGAAGAAGGTGATCTGCGCCCGGAAAACGTGGCGCAAATTGCCCGCGATCTGAACGTGACCGAGGATGAAGTTATCTCGATGAACCGGCGTTTGTCGGGCGGGGATGCTTCGTTGAACGCGACGGTCGGGTCGGATGGCGAGGGGGCGACGCAATGGCAGGATTGGCTGGAAGACGAAGACAGCGATCAGGCCAATGATTACGCCGAAAAGGATGAGCTGGACACCCGCCGCGAGATGATGGTGCAGGCTATGTCCGTGCTGAATGACCGGGAAAAGGACATTCTGGTGCAGCGCCGCCTGAACGATGTGCCGGTGACGCTGGAAGAACTGTCGGAAAGCTATGGCGTCAGCCGCGAGCGTATCCGCCAGATCGAAGTGCGGGCCTTTGAAAAGCTGCAAGACAAGATGCGCGAACTGGCCCGCGAAAAAGGCATGGTGATCCCGGCCTAAGCCCCATTTCGCCCCGATGCCGTTTGACAACAGGCCCCCGCAGATCTCTGTGGGGGCCTATTTCTTCAAATCCGCGAAATCCTTGGCAACGGGGGTCAGGTGCCCGGTTTCATGGTTCCAAAGATAAACGGTCGCCTCGCAAACCGCGCCTTGGCGTAGAAACACCAATGCGTCCCCCATGCCGTTCGAGGCGATGCAGATCGCCGTTGGCGGCCAGCCCGCCCAACCAGACATTGCTTTCGTTTCCCGCAGGATGTGATTGCTGGTGCGCGACATCCGCTTCCGGTCTTGCTGGTCAAACACAGGGATCAGCGTCCATACATCAGACCCCAGCTTGCGGCTACCGCCGTTTTCCGCTTTCAAAGCCTGGCGATAGCTTTCGGGTAGCCTCACGCCCAAGCTGATCTCTGCGGCGGCGATGAATTTCTCTGCGACATCAAAGGTCATTGCGACACTCCAGCACCCTGTTCCGTGATGTGTTAGGGTGAAAATATGTGAGAGGCATGTCAATTTTGGACGCTGCCACTTCGCCCAAATCTTTTGCGAAAGCCTTATTGAATGATGCGGTTATTGTCACGTTTTTGGCGCCCCAAGCCTCTGCCCCTGTTTCTGGCCTGTTCGGTCTATGCCAATGGCCGGGTTATTGGTGTCTTGACGGTCAAGTTAGTGGGGCGGGCGGAATTGGTCGATTTCGATGTCGGCAGTTTCGAAGCACGGCTGCCGATAGACGATCCGCAACTGATCGCGGCCTGCCGCAGCGCGCTTGATCGGTCCTGTGCGGTTCCCACGGAGGAGATTCGCGCTTTCCCGGATTATCTGGAAACGGAGCGGCGATTCAAACGCTGGGCTGAAGCGCTTCGCGTATTCGATGGGCGTAAATCCATCTACACCGTTTGGCAAAAGATGGAGCTTGTCTATCTGCACTATGACGGCGCGGATTATGTGGTCAGGCCGATGCAAAAGGTCCGCCACTACTCCTATACCGTGATGAAAGGACCGGATGGCGCAGAGATAGCCCCACGCTTTGACAGGCTGGAAGATGCCGTGACGGAGCTTCGTCGCTGGATGGTCCGACCTTAAACCTGTGCGCAGTCAGTGGCGCGTTGCAGCGTGCCTGCCTCGACATTCGGTTCCGATTGGGCCAGTGTCGGGCTGCTGGGCGGGATGCGGAAAGGCAAGGGCATGACAAAGGCCAAAGGCGGCTGCCTGTGTGGGCGGCATAGATATGCAGTAACGGCAGAGCCGATCCGGACCACGATTTGTCATTGCCGCTTTTGTCAACGCGCGACCGGGGTGGCCTATATGGTGCAACCAGTGTTCGCGGCAGCGGATTTCGCGATGCTGACAGGGCCGGCGCAGACCTACACACATCTTTCTGAAGGAAGCGGCAAAGAGGTGTATGTGCATTTCTGCGCTGCCTGCGGCACCAAGCTTTACCTGACCTTCCAGCGCTTTCCCGGTTTTGTCGGGCTTTACCGTGGCACATTCGACAATCCGAACTGGTTCGCGGTAACGCCAGAAACGTCGAAGCACATCTTTTTGGGGCAGGCGCAGCAGGGCACGGTTATCCCGGCGGGGGTCAATTGTTTCATGGAACATGCGGCGCAAAGTGATGGCACAGCGATCGCACCCACGGTGTTTGACAGTGCCAGAACCATTCGCGGAAACTGACACAGCCGGGGGAGGTGACCCCCCGGCCGCGCAGCGGTTCAGAACCGATAGGCCTTGTCTGGCGTCAGCCGATAGACGGATTTCGCCAGCCCATTGGCCTGCATGAACCGCGCGATGGACCCGAAGGTGGCGGTGGCAACGCTTGCGCCGTGATCTGCCGTGGTCAGTGCCTGACTGGCGGCGGGGGCCAGTGCGCGCTTCAGCCCGCCGATGGCGATGGGTTGCGGGGTGAAATGCGCGGCCACATTGGCCTTGATCCGCGCCACATCTGACGTGCCGTATAGCGCGGCCATCATCACATCCAGCGTATGTTCGGTGCAATTCTGAAACTGGCTGGTATTGGGATTGGCCAGCACCGAATAGCGCGGATTGTGCAGCGCCTTGTAGGTGGGGCTGGCGATCACTTTCAGCAGTTTTTTCTGCAACCGGGCATCGGGGATGATGATCCCGGCATCAAGGCGGTAGGCGCCTGCAAAGAAATCTGCGGGGCTGTCCTGCACAAGGCTGCTGCGGGTGCCGTTCTTGGCGTCCTGATACAGGTTATAGACCCGGTATCCGGTGCCGGTGCGGCCATCGGCGGTTTTGATCTGCGACAGCACCCAATAGCTGACATGGGTATAGCGCACGCCTTTGGGCAATTGGCTTGGGTTGCGGCCCATGCGCGCCACAATCGCTACATTGACCCCGCGCGCGGCAAGGTCTTGTTGCACGCGGTTGGAAAAGGCCGCGACCTCGGCGGCGGGAAGCTGCGGCTTGCCGGCTTCGGAACTGCCGGCATGGGCGGGCAAGGCAAGGCAGAGGGCCAGAAAGGCCAGAATGATCCAACGATACATGGTGTTTTCCCCCTCGATGGGTGTTAGTCGAGCGTCGGCGCGCCATCGGGCGCGATGCGTTTGGTCTTGCGCGGCTGGGTGGTTGCGCTTTCGGCCATGGCACTGCCAACGGCTGCCGCGCCGCTGCCCACCTCTGCCAAGGCGGCACCGGAAATGGCGATGGCCCCGCCGGTCACGATGATGGGCACCGCCACCACCAGCGCCGCGCCAGAGGCCACAGCCGCCGACCCATGGCTGGAGGCTTGGCCGCTATGGTTGACCGATTGCGCCGAATGTTGGTCGCTGCCCCCCGCAAGGGCAGGGGCGGCTGCAAGGGCGGCGATCAAGGCGCCAAGGTGGCTGAACTGCTTGAGCATGGTCTGTCTCCTGTTTGTGAACACCGTTCAATGAACATGGTTCAATTTTCAAGTTCGGTCAATCGGGATTCTTGAACGGCGTTCAATGACGTGGCGTCACGCAGGGCTTTCCTTGGCCCAGCCCCGCGACTAAGCTGCCCGAAACGAGAAGGGGAACGCGCATGACCAAACCAATCCGCTGGGGCATTCTTGGGGCTGCAAAATTCGCGCGGGAGCATATGGCCCCGGCGATCCACGCGGCCAAGGGGGCCGAACTCGCCGCGATTGCCACCTCGGACCCGGCAAAAGCCGAGCCATTCCGCGCCTTTGCGCCTGCGATGGCGGTGCATGCCAGCTATGACGCTTTGCTGGCCGATCCGTCGATTGAAGCGGTCTATATCCCGCTGCCGAACCATCTGCATGTGGAATGGACGTTGAAGGCCTTGGCCGCAGGCAAGCATGTGCTGACGGAAAAGCCGATCTGCCTGAAAGCGCCAGAGATCGCCCAGATCATCGCCGCGCGCGATGCCGCCGGGCTGCTGGCCGCCGAGGCCTATATGATCGTGCATCACCCGCAATGGCAGCGCGCCCGCGACCTTGTGCAATCCGGCGCAATCGGGCGGCTGGTGCAGGTGGATGGGGTGTTCAGCTATGACAACCGCGCCGACCCCGGCAATATCCGCAATAAGGCCGACACCGGGGGCGGCGGGATTTATGACATTGGCGTCTATACTTACGGCTCTGCCCGTTTTGTGACGGGGGCAGAGCCAGAGGCGCTGCACTGCCGGATGCAACAGGAAAACGGCGTGGACACCTGGGCGCAGGTGACGGGCACAATGGCGGGGCCGATGGGCCGCTTTGCCTATTCTGCCATCACCTCCATGCGGATGCACAACCGGCAGGAAATGAACTTTCACGGCGAAAAAGGTGTGATCCGGCTGACAGCCCCGTTCAATGCCAATGTCTTTGCCGAAGCACAGCTGGAGCTGCGGGCGGGCATGTCTGTCACCACCGAACGCTGGCCGGGGGTGAACCAATATGTGCTGCAAGTGCAGAATTTCGGTGACAGCATCCGCAACGGCACCGCCTATCCCTGCCCGTTGGAATTTACCCATGGCACGGCGGCGATGATTGACAAGGCGTTTGCCGGGGCAGAGGTGTTTGCGCTGACGTGAGCGGTTTTATCTTTCACCTGCCCGGTTCTGTTCTTCGTGACCGATCCGTGATGAAACCCTATTACGTCAAACTGACCGAAGGTTTGGCCGCGCGCGGTTTTCGGGTCGGTCTGACGGTGCATGACCGCATGACACTGTTGGCCGAGGTGGCAGCAAGCGATGCCTTTCACATCGTCGATCACGGTGGGCAGCGGCACGCGCGGGTTCTGAACACCGGTATCGCCTATGTCTATCCGTTCTGGAACCTTGATCCATGGGGCATCCGCGCGATGTCTTCGATTTCCGAAAAAACCTTTGATGCCAAGGCGCTGGACGTTGACGCTGCGACAACTTTTGCCGACCGCCTGCGCAAGCGTTGGGTGGTGGCGCGCAAGTCACGCTATGAACAACCCATAGCAAGGGCCAAGATTCCGTCCGATTGTATCGCAGTGTTTTTGCAATCGGAATCCCACAGAGACACGCGCGAGACGTGTCACCTTGATCTGCGCCAGATGGTCAAGGCCTTGATGGCCCGCGCCGATCCGCGCCCGATTGTCATCAAGCCGCATCCACTGGACCCCGACCCAAGCACGCGCCGCTTTCTGGCCCGTATCGCAGGGCGGGATGCACGCATCACCTTGGTCGATGCCAATATTCACGACATTCTGGCGCAGGCGGCGGTTTGTGTGACCATCAACTCCGCTGTGGGCATAGAGGCAATGATGCATGGCCGCCCGGTGGTTTTGTGTGGCCAGACCGATTTTCACCACGGCGCGGTCACGGTGACATCTGCCGACGCGATGGACAATGCGATTGCACAGGCCATCACAACCAATTGGCCGCATGACGCGTTTCTGTATTGGTATTTCGGGCTGAACTGCCTGAACGCGGGCAAGGAGACGCTGGTGTATGATTTTCTGGCCAAGGTTGCGCAGACGGGCTTTGCCTTAGCCCGCTAATGCGGCCTGCGCCTTTTTGCTCAGCCCCGCGAAAACCATGTCGTAAGAGGCCAGAAGATGCGCGCGCAGCGCCTCATCCGAGAGCCCGTCCGCCCCGTAGTTTTTCAACCATTTCAGGCCACGAGACGCCATATAGGGCGCAGGGCCGATGCCGGGCCCGTCTTTCAGAATTTCATACGCCATATCAGAGGCTTTGAAGGTCACACCGTCGTCCCAAGTGATGGCAAAGACCTTGCCGCCCACTTTCCAGACATCGGCGCCCCCCCATTGCACGACATGGGTAACGGCGCGCAGAGAGGCGCAAAAGGCGTTGATCTCTGCGCGCGTCATCGGTCAGTCTTCCATCGCTTCCAGCTCGTCGATGAAGCCGGAAATCATATCCAGCCCCTTGTCCCAGAAGGCAGGATCGCTGGCATCAAGGCCAAACGGGGCCAGCAATTCCTTGTGATGCTTGGAGCCGCCAGCTTTCAGCATCTCGAAATACTTCTCTTCGAACCCCGGCAGCCCATCGGCGTAAGCGGCATAAAGCGCGTTCACAAGGCCATCGCCAAAGGCATAGGCGTAAACGTAGAACGGCGAATGCACGAAATGCGGGATATAGGCCCAGAAGGTTTCATAGCCGTCCATGAAGTCAAACACCGGGCCAAGGCTTTCGGCCTGCACGCTCATCCACAGGGCGTTGATGCCGTCGGGCGTCAACTCGCCATCGCGGCGGGCATCGTGGAGTTTACATTCAAAGTCGTAAAAGGCGATCTGGCGGACGACAGTGTTGATCATATCCTCTACCTTGCCCGCCAGCAGGGTCTTGCGTTCCGCCTTGGTCTTGGCCCCGTCGAGCAGTTTGCGGAAGGTCAGCATTTCACCGAAGACCGAAGCGGTTTCCGCGAGGGTCAGAGGGGTGGAGGACAGCAATTCGCCTTGGCCTGCCGCCAGAACCTGATGCACGCCATGCCCAAGTTCATGCGCCAAGGTCATGACATCGCGGGGTTTTCCCAGATAGTTAAGCATGACATAGGGGTGAACGGTCGTCACGGTGGGGTGCGCAAAGGCCCCCGGTGCCTTGCCCGGTTTCACGCCGGCATCAATCCAGCCTTTGGTAAAGAACGGCTCGGCCAGGTCGGCCATCTTGGGGGAAAAGGCGGCATAAGCCTCCGTGACGGTTTTGCGCGCCTCGTCCCAACCCACCACCCGCGGGGCCTCTTGCGGCAAGGGCGCGTTGCGGTCCCAGACTTGCAATCTGTCCAGCCCCATCCATTTCGCTTTCAGCGCGTAATAGCGGTGCGACAGCTTTGGATAGGCCGCCACAACGGCATTGCGCAGCGCCTCCACCACCTCGGGTTCGACATGGTTCGACAGGTGGCGGCCGGTTTGCGGGGTTGGCATCTTGCGCCAGCGGTCTTCGACCTCTTTTTCCTTGGCCAGCGTGTTATGAACGCGCGCGAACAGCTTGATATTCTTGTCAAATACCACAGCCAGCGCACGGGCCGCGGCTTCGCGTTTGGCGCGGTCGGTATCGGTCAGCAGGTTCAGCGTGGCCTCAAGGTTCAGCGGCTCTTCCTCACCCGCGACATCGAACATCAGGCCGGCCATGGTTTCATCAAACAGCCGGTTCCACGCGGCGGCACCAACGGTGGATTGATCGTGCAGGAATTTCTCCAGCTCATCCGAAAGCTGATGCGGGCGCATGGCGCGCATACGGTCAAACACCGGCTTATAGCGCGCCAGATCGGCATTGGCGGCCAGAAGCCCGTTCAGATGCGCCTCGTCCAGACGGTTGAACTCCAGGCTGTAAAACACCAGCGGGGTTGTGAAATTCGTGATCTCATCCTGCGCGTCGGCCATGAATTTGGCGCGATCGCTATCCATCGTGTTCTGGTAATAGCGCAGGCCCGCATAGGACATCACGCGCCCGGCAGTCACGTCAATCGCCTCATAGTCCTGCACGCATTTCAGCATGGCATCGGCATCCAGCGTGGCCAGCTTGCCTTCGTATCTGGTCGCGAAATCGGCGCAGGCTTTTTCCAGCCAGTCCATGTCGCGGTCAAATTCCGGGGCATCGGGGGCGGGATAAAGATCTGTCAGGTCCCAATCGGGCAATTTGCCCAAGCCCCCCGATCCGGTTGCATTGGCGTCAAATACGGGGCGGCGGGGGGAAACTGTCATCTTTAACCTCTGATATTGCGGCTTTGGTTCTGTGTAGGCTGCGGCGGGCGGGGGAACAACCCACCCCGTTCACGCAGCCTGTGCGGGGCGTTGCAGATCGCGCAGCGCATCCGCGGCGATCTGGAAAGAGCGGATGCGGGCGGCGGGATCGTGGATCATGCCGGTGATCATCAATTCATCGGGTTTGTAGAGGTCGATCAGCGCCGAAAGCTGCGCCTTCACGCTGGCCGCCGACCCATGCGCCGAACAAGACAGCGCCTGTTCCACTTGCGCCAGCATCGGGGCAGGCACCTCGGCCCGCACATCCGCCACGGGGCGTGGCAGTTTTCCGGGCCGCCCCATGCGTAGCCGCGCAAAGGCAAGGAGTTGCGAGGAGCGCAGGAATTCGGCTTCGGCATCCGTGTCGGCTGCGCAAACCCCTGCGGCCATCATCGCATGAGGGGCGGGCAGATGGGCCGAGGGGCGGAAGGTGGCGCGATAGGTTTCCAGTGCCTCCTCCAACATCGCGGGGGCAAAATGCGACGCAAAAGCATAGGGCAGGCCGAAATAGGCGGCCAGTTGCGCGCCGTAAAGGCTGGAGCCCAATATCCACACCGGCACATGGGTGCCAAGGCCGGGAATGGCGCGCACGGGGGCATCCTCTGGCATATCACCGAGATAGGCGATCAGTTCCTGCACGTCTTGCGGAAAGCTGTCTTCGGGGGCCATGTGGCGGCGCAGGGCGCGGGCGGTGGCCATATCGGTGCCGGGGGCGCGGCCAAGGCCCAGATCAATCCGGCCGGGGTAAAGCGTTGCCAGCGTGCCGAATTGTTCCGCGATCACCAAAGGCGCGTGATTGGGCAGCATGATGCCGCCCGCACCAACGCGGATGCTCTTGGTGGCCGCTGCAACATGCCCGATGACCAGTGGCGTCGCCGCCGAGGCAATCCCCGGCATGTTGTGATGTTCGGCCAGCCAGAAACGCGCATAGCCCGCAGCCTCTGCCGCTTGGGCCAGTGCCACCGTATTGCGCAGCGCATCGGCGGCGCTGCCGCCTTCGGGAATGGGGGACAGATCCAGCAGAGAGAAGGATTGCATGGGGCCTCACTTTCGCATTCAACCTAAGTGCGGGGTTGGCCTGTGCCAAGGGCCGCTTACGGCAAAAGCGCGCGCAGGCTATCCAGCGTGTCGATCTCCTCTACCGGTTTGTCATGGCGCCAGCGCAGCATGCGGGGAAAGCGCAGGGCAATGCCGGATTTGTGGCGCGGGCTTTCCGCAATGCCTTCAAAGGCGATCTCGAACACCAGTTCGGGCGGCACGCGGCGCACGGGGCCAAAGCGTTCGATCGTGTGCTTTTTCACCCAATCGGTGATCTGGCGAAATTCGGCATCGGTCAGGCCGGAATAGGCTTTGGTGAAGGGCACAAGCGCATCGCCATCGCGGACCGCAAAGGTGAAATCAGTGAACAGATTGGCGCGGCGGCCATGGCCCGATTGCGCGTAAAGCATCACGGCATCAACGGTATAAGGGTCCAGCTTCCATTTCCACCAATCGCCGCGCTTGCGCCCCGCGTGATAGGGCGAGGCGAGGCGTTTGAGCATCAAGCCTTCGGCGGATTTTTCGCGCGCGGTGTGGCGTGCTTTGGTCAAGGTGGTCCAATCGGGCGCTGTGACGGCGGCAGAGGCGGCGAGCGGCAAGCCGGGCGGCAATTGGGCGAGCATCTGCATCAAGGCGGCGCGGCGGTCGGCCAAGGGGGCCGCGCGCAGGTCGCGCCCTTGCCATTCCAGCAGGTCATAGGCCAGAAACCGCGCCGGAGCCTCGGCCAGCAGCTTTTTCGGCACCGTCTTGCGGGTGATCCGCTTTTGCAGCAGCGCGAAGGGCAGGGGCGCATCATTCGACCACACCAGCACCTCGCCATCCAGCACGGTGCCTTGCGGCAAGGCGCGGGCGAGGGGAGCGAATTCGGGGAAGCGGTCGGTGATCAACTCCTCGCCGCGCGACCATAGCGCGAAGGCACCGGGGCGGTTGATGATCTGGCCGCGAATACCGTCCCATTTCCATTCGGCCAGCCATTCCGCCCGTGGGCCGAGCGTTTCTGGCTTATCCTCCAGCCCGGAGGCGAGGGCGAAAGGATAGGGTTTGGTGCTGCCCTGCAAATCGGTTTCCGCGATCAGATCGTCGAAATCGGTGGTGGCGGGGTTCCAATTCCCCATCAGTCGATGCGCAAGCAGGCTTTCATCAACCCCGGTGGCCTGTGCCAAGGCGCGGGTCATCAAGCCCCGGCTGACGCCCATGCGAAACCCGCCGGTGATGAGCTTGTTGAACAAAAAGCGCTCGGTCGTCTCAAGGCTGTCCCATGCCGCCAGAACGCCGGCGCGCTTGGCCTCGGGCGGTTGATCGGTCAGCGCGATCAGGGTTTCGATCCAGCCTGTCAGGCTTTGGTTGCTGCGGCTTTGCGGGGCGGGCAGCAGCAAGGCGATGGTTTCCGCCAGATCGCCGACGATGGGATAGCTTTCTTCGACCATCCACAGCGGCAGGCCTGCTGCTTCGGCAGCCCAGTCGCGCAGTTGTGTGCTGGAGGCGGCGCGTTTGGGCCGACGACCAGAGAGCAGCGCGATGGTCCAGACCCGGTCGGATTTGGGTGCGGTTTGGAAATAGGCGGCAAGGGCCGCGGTTTTCGCGCTGGTTTTGGTGGTGGCATCGAGCGCGTTGAAAAGCTGGGCAAAGCGGTTCATGGCGCGGCCTGTGGCGGCGGGGGCGGGGGGCAGTCTGCCCCCCCTTTTTCTGACGAAAAATTCCCCCCCTGAAGGTATTTTTGCCAAGATGAAGCCAGCGCGGTTTTCATTCCGGGGTGATCTCTTTGTCAGGCTCGGCCGTCTCGCCTTGCCACTCGGTTGCGACGATGCCCGCGTCATAGCCTTGCGAGGCAAGCCAGCGTTGAAAGGGGGCGGTATAGCCATGGTTGGCGAAGATCTTTTCGGCCCCGGTGGCGCGGATGGCGCTGTTCAGCCCGTCCCAATCGGCGTGGTCGGAGATGATGAACCCCGTGCCAAGGTTGCGCCTGCGCCGGATGCCGCGCAGGGCCATCCAGCCAGAGGCGAAAGCCTCGGACCTTGGACCGAGTTTTGCGGCCCAGGCAGAGCCAAGCGCAGAGGGCGGCGCGATGACAAGGGCATCGGGGGGCGGGGGTGCGCGGCTGACAAGGGTGGTGGGGGGCAGCGGGTAGCCCTGGTCGCGCAGGATGCGGGTTGTCGCCTCTGCCGCGCCATGGGTGAAGAGGGGGCCGGGCAGGCCCTGTGCCGCCAGCATCGACATGATGCGCTGCGCCTTGCCAAGCCCATAGGCGCCCAGCAGCGAGACGCGGCCCTCGGCGGCATTCCTTGCCCACCATGTTGCGATTTCGGCGGCTGTTTTGGCCTGTGCGGGCCAGCGAAAGACGGGCAGGCCAAAGGTGCATTCGGTGATGAAGGCGTGGCAGGGGATCGGGGAGAAGGGTTCGGACAGCCCGTCCTCCTCTAGTTTGTAATCACCAGAGACGACCCAGACCTCGCCCCCCACTTCGATACGGATTTGCGCTGATCCCGGCACATGGCCTGCGGGGTGAAAGGACAGATTGGCCCCGCCGATGCGCTGCACCTCGCCGTAGGCCAGCCCATGCGCGTTGATCTGGCCCAAGCGGTGGCGCATCACGGGCAAGGCGGCATGGGTGGCCAGATAGCTGCCATGCCCTGCACGGGCGTGATCGGAATGGCCATGGGTGATGGCGGCGCGGGCCACGGGGCGCCACGGGTCGATATAAAAATCCCCCGCCGGGCAATAAATGCCCTGATCGGTGAAGCGCAGAACCGGATCGCGTGTCATTTCCCAAGCTTAGCCCGCTTGGCGCAAAGGGGAAGGGGGGCGATTGCCTGATTTTTGGGCGATTGCCCGTGGTAGGGGCGGTTTTCGCGGTGCAGCCCCTTTCCCTTCATCTTGCCACCTGCTTACATGGGGCAAAGGGCGGGCCAACCGCCGCTCTGCGCAGCGAGGGACAGCACCAGCATGACACGCTATTTCAATGAGATGTATGAGGGCGATCAGGTCCGATTGCCCTATCAGCAATTGGATGCCTGGATGCGCAACATGCCCGCCGAATTGCGCCAGATGAAACAGGCCGAGGCCGAGGCGCTGTTTCGCCGCATCGGCATCACCTTTGCCGTTTATGGCGAAGGCGGCGACCCGGATCGCCTGATCCCGTTTGATATGTTCCCACGGGTGTTTTCGGCCTTTGAATGGGCCAAGCTGGACCGCGGCGTGAAGCAACGTGCCCGCGCGCTCAACGCGTTTCTGGCCGATGTTTACGGGCGCGGAGAGATTGTGCGGGCGGGCCGTATTCCGGCCAATCTGGTCTATCAAAACGAGGCCTATGAAAAGGAAGTTGTGGGCATTCTGCCGCCCAAAGGCGTTTACAGCCATATCGTGGGCGTTGACCTTGTGCGCACCGGCCCGGATGAATTTTTCGTGCTGGAGGATAATTGCCGCACGCCTTCTGGCGTGTCCTACATGCTGGAAAACCGCGAGATCATGATGCGGATGTTCCCCGCGCTGTTCCGTGAAAACCGGATTGAGCCGGTGGACACCTATCCCGACCTGTTGCGCCGCACCTTGGCCTCGGTCGCGCCGCCCAAATGCACGGGCGAGCCGGTGATCGTGATTCTGACGCCGGGGCATTTCAACTCTGCCTATTACGAACATTCTTTCCTTGCCGATCTGATGGGGGTGGAACTGGTCGAGGGGCAGGATTTGTTCGTGGAGGGCGAATTTGTCTATATGCGCACCACCGAAGGCCCGCGCCGGGTGGATGTGATTTACCGCCGGATTGATGATGCTTTCATCGACCCTTTGTGTTTCCGCCCCGATAGCATGTTGGGCGTGCCGGGGCTGATGGATGTTTACCGTTCAGGCGGTGTGGCGATTTGTTCGGCCCCCGGTGCGGGTGTCGCCGATGACAAAGCGGTTTATACTTTCGTGCCGGAAATGATCCGCTTTTATCTGGGCGAAGAACCGATTTTGAACAATGTGCCGACATGGCAATGCGCCAAACCCGATGATTGCAAATATGTGCTGGAAAATCTGGCAGAGCTGGTTGTCAAAGAGGTGCATGGATCGGGCGGCTATGGCATGTTGGTCGGCCCCAAATGCACCAAGGCCGAGATTGCGGAATTCGCGAAACGGATTGAGGCAAAGCCGCATAATTACATCGCCCAGCCCACGCTGGCGCTGTCGACCACGCCGACCTTTGTCGATCAGGGCATCGCGCCGCGCCATGTCGATTTGCGGCCCTATTGCCTTGTGGGCGAGCGGGTGGAACTGGTGCCGGGGGGGCTGACCCGTGTGGCGCTGACGGAAGGGTCGCTTGTGGTGAATTCCAGCCAAGGTGGCGGGGTCAAAGACACTTGGGTTTTGGCGGGGTGATGACATGCTGAGTAGAACCGCAGATAACCTCTATTGGATCGCGCGCTATATGGAACGCGCGGAAACCGCGGCGCGGCTGCTGGAAGTGGGGGCGCGCAACTCGTTGATTCCATCGGCGCATGGGCATCGCAGCGAATGGAACAGCCTGTTGCATGCCATTGGCACCGAGGCCGCCTTTACCGCGAAATACGGCGACCCGGTGCAGCGCAACATCGAAAGCCATCTGTTCTTTGACCATGACAACCCTTCCTCGGTGGTGTCTTGCATCACGGCGGCCCGCGAAAATGCGCGGATCGTGCGCACGGCGCTGACCTCGCAGGTTTGGGATGCCATCAACTCGGCCTTTCAGGAAATGCGCCAGATGGAACGCAGGCCACGGTCAGAACTGGACCTGAGCCGATTGACCGAATGGACGATGCGCCAGACCGCGATGATGCGCGGCGCCATCGAGGCCACGCAATTGCGCGGCGATGGCTATCACTTTCTGAACCTTGGCTATTATCTGGAACGGGCCGACAGCACGGCGCGGCTGCTGGATGTGAAATATTACGTTTTGCTGCCGCGCGTGGATTTTGTCGGCTCTGGCCTTGATAACTATCAATGGACGACGCTGTTGCGCGCGATGTCATCGCATCGGGCATTTCATTGGGCCTATGGCGGCGATGTGACGGCGCAGAAAATCGGGCATTTCCTGATTTTGAACCCGCAATGCCCGCGCTCTTTGATCACCTGCGCCGATGGGATGGTGGCGCATCTGGAACGTCTGGACCGGGGCAGCCGCAAAAAGAGCACGGCGCGCAGTCAGGCGCGGTCGCTTCTGGCGGAATTGGCCGAAACCAAGGTCGAAGAGATTTTCGACGAAGGTCTGCACGAGTTTCTGACGCGGTTCATTCAGGAAACCGGCAAGCTGGCCCATGAAATCCATGAATCCTATCTGAGCGGGGATATTCGCTGATGCTGCTGACTGTCGATCATGTCACCTTGTATCGTTACAGCGCACCCGTGCGTGGGGTTGTGCAAAGCCACCGGCTGACGCCCTCCAGCTTTGACGGGCAGCGCGTGCTGGACTGGCAGGTCACCGTCAGTGACGGGCTGCGGGGCGGCGGGTTTCGCGACGGGGCAGGGGATTTTGTGCAAGCCTGGTCAATTCAAGGCCCGGTGTCGGAAATCGAAGTGGCGGTGCGTGGCACAGTGGAAACCAGCGATCTGGCAGGTATTCTGCGCGGCCATAAGGAACGCGTGCCACCGCAATGCTATCTGGAATCCACCGCGATCACGATGGCCGATCTGGCGCTGGCAGAGCTGTCAGACAGTGCCGAGGCCACAGGTGGCGGGCTGGAGGCTGCGCATCGGCTGGCAAGTCTGGTGGCCGATCATATCGCCTATGAACCCGGCAGCACGATCGCGGCCACCACCGCAGCCGAGGCGCTGGCGCTTGGCAAAGGCGTGTGCCAGGATCAGGCCCATGCGCTGCTGTCCATGGCGCGGCGTGCCGGTATTCCCGCCCGCTATGTCTCGGGCTATCTGCATTCCAGTGCCGATGGCAGCCCGCATGAGGCCGCCCATGCCTGGGCCGAGCTGTGGGTGCCCGATCTGGGCTGGGTCGGGTTTGACCCCGCCAATCGCTGCTGCCCCGATGATCGTTATATCCGGCTCGGCTCTGGCCTTGATGCGCTGGATGCGGCCCCGATCAAGGGCATCGCGCGGGGGCATGGCGAGGAGTCGCTTGACGTCAGGCTTGCAGTGCAGCAATCCAGCCAGTAATCACCCCTCAGACCCTTTGCCGCGGAGCCCCCTATGACCTATTGCGTCGGCCTTCTGTTGAAAGAAGGCATCGTCTTGTTGTCCGACACGCGGACCAATGCGGGCCTCGACAATATCTCGACCTATCGCAAGATGTTCTTCTTTGAGGACCCGGGCGAGCGGGTGATCGGTATTCTGACGGCGGGCAGCCTGTCGGTGACACAGACGACGCTGGCGCGGCTTCGCGAGTTGTGTGATGATCCGAACGCGGATGAGACGACATCCATCCTCAAGGCGCCGACCATGCTGAAAGTGGCCGATATGGTGGGCAGCATGTTGTCACGGGTGCGGGCGGATGTGACGGACAAGACCCAGATGGGACAATGGGCTTCGGCCACGATGATCGTGGCGGGGCAGCGCAAGGGGGGGGAAATGCGGATGTTTCTGATCTATCCCGAAGGCAATTACATCGAGGCGACCCCCGATACCCCCTTCCTGCAAATCGGCGAGCATAAATATGGCAAGCCGATTCTGGACCGGGTTGTTACCACGGAAACCAGCCTGAAAGACGCGCAAAAAGCGGTGCTGTTGTCGATGGATTCGACGCTGCGGTCGAACCTGTCGGTGGGGATGCCGCTGGATCTGGCGGTGATCAAGCGCGATCAGTGCCGGGTTGCCGAACGGCGGCGGATCGAGGCGGGGGATGAAAGCTTCCGCGCGATGTCCGAGGCTTGGTCGAACGCGCTGCGTGACGGCTTTTCGCAGATTGAGCTGTGATGCAGACCGGGGCCCCCAAGCGCCGCGTTCTGGTCACCGAACCTGTTCACCCTGCCGCCCTTGACCTGCTGGAAAGTGCCGGGGTCGAGGTGATTGGGCCGCTGGCTGGCCCCGCCGAGCCTTTGGTGGCCGCCGATGCCTTGCTGGTGCGGGTGCGCCCGGTTTCGGCGGAGGAGGTAGGGATGTTTTCCATGATCTCCAAACACGGGGTCGGGGTGGACAATATCGCCATGCAGGCAGCAGAGGCGGCGGGCGTTACCGTCAGCAACACGCCGGGGGCCAATGCACATGCGGTGGCAGAGCAGGCCCTGATGCTGATGCTGGCACTGGCGCGGGGCCTTGACGGGCAGCGCGCTGCGGTGGGGCCGGGCAAGCCCGCGCCGCGCGTGCCGGGGCTGGAAGGGCGGCGCTTGCTTGTGGTGGGGTTCGGGGCCTCGGGGCAGTTGGTCGCGGGCTTGGCCAAGGCGCTGGGCATGATCGTGACCGTGCATTCGCGCAGTTTGAAACTGGCGCGCAATGCGGGCTATCCGGTGGCGCCCGATTTGCACGCGGCTTTGCCGCAGGCGGATGTGATCTCGCTTCATTGCCCGTTGACGGATGAGACGCGGGGCTTGTTGGGGGCCGAGGCGCTGGCCCGTTTGCCGCAAAGCGCGCTGGTGATCAATTGCGCGCGGGGTGGGTTGATTGATGAGCCTGCCTTGATCGCGGCGCTGGGCGCTGGTCATCTGGGCGGGGCCGGGCTGGATGTGACTGCGGTGGAGCCACTGCCCGGTGACGACCCGCTGCGCAGCGCCCCCAATGTGATCCTGACGCCGCATGCCGCGACCCTGTCTGACGGGGCGTTCCGCCGGATGGGGATGATGGCGGCGCAGAATATCCTTGATCATTTCGCCGGGCGCTTGAAGCCGGAATTCACGCTGCTGCCGCAGGTGTGAGAGGGCTGGCCGGGGCGGGGGGCTGTCTGCCCCCCGAACAGCTTTGGCAGGGCCAAAGCTGACCCCCCGAGGATATTTTTGCCGAAAAGAAAGCAGGGGCGATGGGCCGGGTGGCCCAGCAGATGGGGAATGCCTTAGCGGTGTTGATCGAACAGTGCTGCGGTTTGGTCGTAGAAGGTCTGCCGGGTGGCGGGGATTTCCATCATGATCTCATGCTCGGCCTGTGCGATCAGCGCCAGTTTGCCCTTGGGCCAGTTTGCCATGCGGGCGTGGATGGGGGCAGGGTCCACCACTTTTTCTTCGGCACCCAAGAAGCACAGGCAGGGCAGGTCTGGTGCGGGGAGGCGGGCGAGGGCATCACATTCGCGCATCGCCTCATCCAGCCAGTGCAGGCCGGGGCCGCCGAGGGCGAGTTCCGGATGGGCGGCGAGTTGGGCCTGCATCCAGGCATAGGTTTCCGGATCGCGGGTGAGGACATTGCCCGGATAGGGTGTGTAGGTGACATAGCTGGCCGCGAGGGTGCCGGGGGCATAGCGCTGGCCTTGGCCCAGAGCCTTGGCGCTGCGGGACAGGATGCGGGCCACGGGGGCAAGGCCGGGGGCCATGCGGATGCCCCACATTGGCGCGGAAAAGGCGGTGGCCTTTACGGCAAGCCCGTTGAGCAAGGCCCGCAGGGCGATGCAGCCGCCCATGGAATGCGACACGAGATACCGTGGCCCGGTCAGGTCAAGTTCATCCATTTTGGCAAGAACGGCGTCCAAGTCTTTCTGATAGCATGTAAAATCGTCAACATGGCCGACCATCGGGTCAGGTGTTGGCCGGTCTGACAACCCTTGGCCGCGCCAGTCGATCACCACGCTGGCATAGCCGCGCGCACCGAATTCGGCGGCCGCGCGGCCATATTTTTCGATATATTCGGTGCGCCCCGGCAGCAGCAGAACTGTGCCTTTTTCCCCCGCTGGCCAATGCGCCATGCGGATCCGCGTGCCGTCAGCGGTGCGGAGCCAATAGGCCTGCCCGTTTTCAGGGCCTTCTGCCAGTCGGTTGAACAGCGGGGCGTCGCCCATCAGCCGAGAACCGAGGCCAGTTTCATCGCCATACCCATCGAGCCATCGACCGACAGCTTGCCAGTCATGAAGGCGGTGGTCGGGTTCATCTCGCCGTTCAGAATCGCCTCGAACACGTCGGCATCGGCGCTAAGCGTGACATCGGCTTCTTCATCGCCTGCCCGCACGCCGGCATCGTCGATCATGATCGCGCCTTCGCCGTTTACGACGAATTTGGCAACCCCATCAAAGCCTTGCACCTTTGCGCTTAGCGCGGTTACGGCAGCATCAATCACAGCACTCATCGGTATTCCTTCCCTTGATCCCTTGAAAGTGAGCGCAAAGGATATGGCTTTTCCCCGCGCGCACGCTACACTTGATGTTATGAAACCACGCGCACCCTTTCACAATCGTATCGTTGCGGCACTTTTTCCGATTTTGATCGGCTTTGCGCCTGTGCCTAGCTTCGCCGCAGGGCTGGATGACCTGTTCACGCAGTTACAAAGCGCCGAGCCTGCGGCAGCAGCGCGGCTGGAGCGGCAGATCTGGCGTGAATGGTCAAAATCCGGGTCGGCGGCGATGGATTTGTTGCTGCAACGCGGGCGCGACGCGATGGACGCAGGCGAGACGCAGGCAGCGATTGAGCATTTCACCGCAGTGATCGACCATGCGCCCGATTTTGCCGAAGGCTGGAATGCCCGCGCTACGGCCTATTTTCAGGCCGGGCAGTTCGGCCCGTCGGTTGCGGATATTCAGCAGGTTCTGCGGTTGAACCCCCGGCATTTTGGTGCGCTCAGTGGTTTCGCGCGCATTCTGGAAGAGACCGAGCAGGACGAGCGCGCGCTTCAGGTCTATAAGGCGGCCCTTGCTATACATCCCCATCTGAGCGGGGTAAAGGAAGCGGTGGAACGGTTGCAGACCAAGGCAGCCGGGCAGGAAATGTAAGGCAGGCCAAGCTCTATGCGCAGCACCGCGCGGGTAACGGCGGTTCTGGGACCGACCAATACCGGCAAAACCCATTACGCGATTGAACGGATGCTGGCCCATCGCACGGGGGTGATCGGCCTGCCGCTGCGCCTGCTTGCGCGTGAGGTTTACGACCGCATCGTCGCGCAACGTGGCCCCGGTGTGGTGGCGCTGGTGACGGGCGAGGAACGGATTGTTCCGGACCGCACGCAATATTGGGTCTGCACGGTAGAGGCGATGCCGCTGGAAATCGGGGCTGATTTCATTGCGATTGACGAGATTCAGCTTTGCGCCGATGCCGAGCGGGGCCATGTGTTCACCGACCGTTTGCTGCGGGCGCGCGGCTTGCATGAAACGCTGTTTCTGGGGGCCGATACGATGCGCCCGGCAATTGCGGCGCTGGTGCCGGGGGTGCAGTTCATGGCGCGGCCCCGCCTGTCGGAATTGACCTATTCCGGGTCAAAGAAAATCAGCCGGATGCCGGAGCGCAGCGCGATTGTCGGGTTCTCGGTTGAAAATGTCTATGCCATCGCCGAGCTGATCCGCCGCACCAAGGGCGGTTGTGCCGTGGTGATGGGCGCGCTGTCGCCTCGCACCCGCAATGCGCAGGTGGATCTGTATCAGAACGGCGATGTCGATTATCTGGTGGCGACCGATGCGATCGGCATGGGGTTGAACCTCGATATCAAACATGTGGCGTTTTCCTCGACCGTGAAATTCGATGGCCGCCGGATGCGTGCGCTGTTTCCGCAGGAACTGGCGCAGATTGCAGGCCGGGCGGGGCGGCACATGACCTCCGGCACCTTTGGCGTCACGGGCGAGGCGCGGCCGCTCAGCGATGAGATCGTGGAAGCGATCGAAGAGCATCGCTTTCAGCCTGTGCGCAAATTGTCATGGCGCAATGAGCAGTTGGAATTTGGCACCGTTTCACGGCTGATCGGCAGCTTGGAACGTCATACCGATGATGAATGGCTGTCGCGCGCCCGGGATGCGGATGATGTAACCGCGCTCAAGACTCTGTCCAATCTGCCGGAGATCACGGATCGCGTCAGGAACCCGCAGGATGTGCGCCTGCTTTGGGATGTCTGCCGCATTCCGGATTTCCGCGGCATTTCGACCACCGAACACGCCAGCCTGTTGCAGATCATCTTTGATCATTTGCGCAAAGGGCAGATTCCCGCCGATTGGTTGGCGCTGCAAATCAAGTTCATTGACCGGACCGAGGGCGACATTGACACATTGTCCAAGCGATTGGCCTTTATCCGCACCTGGACCTATGTTGCCCAACGCAAAAACTGGGTTGCAGACGAATCCCATTGGCGCGAGACGACTCGCGCTGTAGAAGACCGCTTGTCAGACGCGCTTCATGCGCGGTTGACCCAACGATTTGTTGATCGGCGCACGTCCGTGTTGATGCGCCGGTTGAAGCAGAAGGAGAGCCTTGTGGCCGAGGTTAATGACAAAGGCGAAGTGACGGTAGAGGGTGAATTTGTCGGGAAACTGGAAGGGTTCCGGTTCCGGCAGGATGCCAGCTCCTCCCCCGATGAGGCGCGCACGCTGCGCATGGCGGCGGTGCAGGCGCTGAAGCCTGAATTCCATCTGCGCTCGGACAAGTTTTACAACGCGCCCGACACCGAACTGGATTTCACCGAGCAGGGGGGCCTGATGTGGGGCAGCTCTGCCGTGGGTAAGCTGGTGGCCGGTGCCGACCCGCTGCGCCCAACTGTCGAAGCCTTTGTCGATGAAGATGCAGGCCCCGACATCGCCGAAAAGGTGAAGCGCCGTTTGCAGCATTTCATTGACCGCAAGGTCGCGACCCTGTTCGAGCCGCTTCTGGCCATGAGCCGGGATGAGGCGCTGACCGGCCTTGCGCGCGGGTTCGCCTTTCAACTGGTTGAGGCATTGGGCGTATTGCCGCGCGAAAATGTGGCCGATGAGGTCAAGGCGCTGGACCAAGAGGCGCGCGGCCAGTTGCGCAAGCATGGCATCCGTTTCGGCCAATATACCATCTTTCAGCAGGCTTTGCTGAAGCCCGCGCCGACCCGGTTGCGGCTGGTTTTGTGGTCGCTTGCCAATGGCTTGCAGGAATTCCCCGAAAGCCCGCCGCCCGGTCTGGTCACGATCCCGAACCTCGCGGATGTGCCAAAGCAGCATTACACGCTGGCAGGCTATCGCCCTGCTGGTAGCCGCGCGATCCGCATTGATATGCTGGAACGCTTGGCGGATTTGTTGCGCGGCCAGGACAGCCGTGGCGGGTTTGAGGCCAGCCCCGACATGCTGTCGATCACCGGCATGACGCTGGACCAGTTCGCCGATCTGATGGCCGGTCTGGGCTATAAGGGCGAAAAGGGCGAGCGGGTGAAAGCCAAGGCCGCCGCGCCCAAAGAGCTGACCGCCGAAGATATCGCCGCTGCGGCCGCCGCCGCCGCCGCAGAGGCCAAGATCAAGGTGCCAGACGCCCCGGCAGACGCCCCGGCAGAAGCGGAAGCAGACAAAGCCGAAGCCGCGCCGGAAGCCGAGGCCACTGTTGACGCTGCGGCAGATGCGCCTGCGGCAGAGATGGAAAGCTTCATCACCTTCACTTGGGCCCCGCGCCCGCGTGCAGACCGCCGCCCCCCGCGCCGCGACAACCGTGCCGCTGCAACCCCCGGTGCCACAGCCGAGGCAGGGGCGCCGCAAAACGCCCCGCGCGGCGACCGCCCGGCACGCCAAGGCAAACCCGATGGGCAGGCGCGCAACAAGGACCGTGGCCCGAAACCCGAAGGCGGGTTCAAGGGCAAGGGCAAGTCCGGCAAGCCGCATGGCAAGCCCGCGCAATCCGGCCCGCAGAAATACGAATCGCGCCCCGCGCGGCCCGAAAAGAAGATCGACCCCGACAATCCTTTCGCAGCCTTGGCAGCCCTGAAAGGGAAGATCTGACGCTTTGGCCAAACGTGGCGGCAAACAAGAGAGCGCCGATGCAGAGGATGATATTTCCGCTGCATCGGGCAAAATCCGGCTTGATAAATGGCTGTTCTATGCCCGGTTTTTCAAAACCCGGAACCTTGCGGCGGCGGTGATTTCCAAGGGTCGTTTGCGCCTGAACGGGCAGCGGCAGGCCAAACCCGGCCATGCCATCGGCCCCGGCGATGTGCTGATCTTTCCAATGGGCAACCAGACCCGCGTGATCCGTATGTTGGCCCCCGGCACCCGGCGCGGGCCAGCCGCCGAGGCACAATCGCTTTACGAAGACCTCGACCCGCCCGGCGAAGATGTGACAGGATCGCCGCTTGAATGATTGGCGCGGGTGATTTAACCACAAGCCCGAACGCATCTTGCGCATTCCAGATAAGAGGCCAGCCATGACCTATGTGGTGATTGATAACTGCATTGCTTGCAAATACACCGACTGCGTTGAAGTCTGTCCGGTGGATTGCTTTTACGAAGGCGAGAATATGCTGGTCATCCATCCTGATGAATGTATTGACTGCGGCGTCTGTGAACCGGAATGCCCCGCCGATGCCATCCGCCCGGATACAGAGCCGGACATGGAAAAATGGGTGGAATTCAACCGTAAGTATTCCGAAAAATGGCCGGTCATCGTGTCCAAGAAAGACCCGCTGCCGGGATATGAGGATCGGGATGGGGAGACGGACAAACTGTCCAAATACTTCTCCGAAGCACCGGGCGAGGGCGGCTGAGCCTCGAATCGGGTGACGTTGCGGCAAGCGCTTTGCGGCCCCGCGCAATGGCCTAATGGATTGTTTTGAAACGCGCCTGAACATAGGGCAGCGATTCTTCCCCTGTTGGAATCAGGCCGATTCTGTGTTATACAATACGGACAGACAACCAAGGATCGCCACACCAGACCCAGCGCTGCTACGCTTTTGGGGGGATTATTTCCGGACACACGTTAGGATCGGCGAGGCCATCAGGGCCACGTTCGGTCTTTTGTGTTCGGAATGGATGACGTCCGCATAAGGAAGTGACCGTATGACAAAGACCAAAAAGCCTGATTTTCGTCCGAACGAGTTTGTTGTGTATCCGGCCCACGGGGTTGGCCGCATCATTTCCATTGAAGAGCAGGAAATTGCGGGCCTGCATCTGGAACTCTTCGTTATCTCCTTTGAAAAGGACAAGATGACGTTGCGGGTTCCGACCCATAAGGCCACCGAAATCGGCATGCGGTCGCTGTCGTCGCCCGATCTGATCACCAAGGCGCTGGACACGTTGAAGGGCAAAGCCCGCGTGAAGCGTGCGATGTGGTCGCGCCGGGCGCAGGAATATGAGCAAAAGATCAACTCCGGTGATCTGCTGTCCATCGCGGAAGTGGTGCGCGACCTTTATCGCACCGACGACCAGCGCGAGCAGTCGTATTCCGAGCGTCAGTTGTATGAAGCCGCGCTGGAGCGGTTGACCCGCGAAGTTGCGGCTGTGTCGGGCGTGGATGAAAAAGGCGCGCAAAAGACCGTGGACGATGTGCTGATGTCGCGCGCGGCCTGATCTCAGGCGATAGATTCTGCAGCGGCGGCCCTTCGGGGCCGCCGTTTTGCATTCGGGGGGTAAAGCGTTTCGCGTTTCACCTGATACATCGCGCATCATCAAACGCGAAACGCTCTAGGCCAGAAGGCTTGCAAGCACCGAAAGCGCAGCCGCTTCAGCCAGTTGTTGTGAGGCGCCCAAAATGTCGCCCGTTTGCCCGCCGATCTTGGCGCGGGCGGTAAGGGCCAGAGCAAGCACAACACCAATTGCGGCGATGCCAGCAAGCAAGCCTGCGGCACCCAGCCAAAGCAACGCAGCCGCGCCCAGCAGGGCCGCCCCCGCTGCCGATTTCGCCGGAACACGGCCCACGGATTGCGCCAGACCGCTGCCCCGCGCGTTGGGCAAAACCCACATCAACACCGCCATTGGCGCTCGGCTGAAGGCTGCGACCAGAACAATCGCCGCCCAATGCCCCCCCGCGATCAACGCGGCAAGGGCGCTCCACCGGATCAGGGCGATGACCAGCAGCGCCATGACCCCGTAGGTGCCGATATGGCTGTCTTTCATGATGGTAAGCCGTCGCGCCTTGTCCCAGCCGCCCCAAAGCCCGTCGGCGGTATCGGCCAGCCCGTCTTCGTGCATGGCCCCGGTGATCATGGCTTGCGCCCCAAGCGCCAGAGCCGCCGCAACCGGGGCGCCCAAGCCTTGGGTCAGATAGGCGACAGCGGCCACCAAGCCCCCGATCGCCACCCCCGCCACAGGCCAGGCCCAGGCGGCAGCGGGGCCGGGGATGCTATCGCTCTGCGGCAGCGGCAAGCGGCTGAGCAGGCGCAGGCCGCCCATCACATCCGCGCCAAGGCGTTGCGCGCCGCTTATGTCGTTTTGCCTCACGTCTTGGTCCCTTTCGGCACTGGTCAACTGGTTGCGCCTTCGGTAGCCAAGGTGACAGAAAACGACAAGGAGGCCAGCCCCATGACCGCAACTTTCACCGATTTATCCGGGTTTCGCGCCGCTTTGGCACAGGGCCCCGCACCGGATGCCGCCGCTGTTGCCGGGGCTGCGGCGCGCAATGGGCAATTGACCAAACCGCCGGGTGCTTTGGGGCGGCTGGAAGGGTTGGCGCAATGGTATGCGGGTTGGCGTGGCAGCGACCGGCCGCGGCTTGTCGCCCCGCAGGTGATCATTTTTGCGGGCAATCATGGGGTTGCGGCGCGCGGGGTTTCGGCCTTTCCGCCCGAGGTGACGGTGCAGATGGTGGCAAATTTCAAAGGCGGCGGTGCGGCGATCAACCAATTGTCCAAGACCTTTGGCGCGCAGATGTCGGTGCATGCGCTGGAACTGGATCGCCCCACCGCCGATTTCACCCAAAGCCCGGCGATGGATGTGGCAGAGGTTCTGGCCGCATTGCAAACCGGTTGGAACGCGGTGGACCCGCAAGCGGATCTGTTGGTGACGGGCGAGATGGGGATTGGCAACACCACCCCCGCCGCCGCGATTGCCTGCGCCTTGTTCGGCGGCGCGGTGGAGGATTGGGTGGGCCGGGGCACCGGGGTGGATGATGCGGGCCTTGCGCGCAAGGCGCAGGTGGTGGCCGAAGGTCTGGCGCTGCACCAAACCCGCGACCCGCTGGAGGTGTTGCGCTGCCTTGGCGGGCGCGAGATTGCGGCCATGGCCGGGGCGATTGCCCGCGCCCGGCAAGAGCGGATTCCGGTTATTCTGGACGGGTTCATCTGCTGCGCGGCGGCGGCTGTCTTGGCGCAGTTGGACGCGGGGGCCTTGGATCATTGTGTGGCAGGCCATGTCAGTGCCGAAAGCGCGCATCCGGCCTTGCTGCGCCATCTGGGCAAAGAGCCGCTGTTGAACCTTGGGTTGCGGCTTGGCGAAGGGTCTGGCGCGGCTTTGGCGATTGGCGTGTTGCAAGGGGCGGTGGCCTGCCATTCTGGCATGGCCACTTTTGCCGAGGCCGGGGTGGCTGCAGGCTAAGCGGGGGGGCTGAGCGGGGGCAGGGGG
>NZ_RPEN01000147.1 GCF_003991405.1 Pseudorhodobacter sp. E13 | reverse complement strand
CGCAAGCTGGCGGCTAATCGCCCCCGCTTCGCCTAACCGCGAGAGTGAAAGGCCGTGTCCGAAAGGATGCGGCCTTTTGCGTTTCGCGCCCAATGCCCTGACCTGGCATGCAAAAAACCCTGCTTTTTATATGTTTTTTTTCGTTCTGGGCATGAGAATGCAATAATCCAACCCGAATTTGGCCACATTCGCAGGCTAGCAAGAATGATAGGCAAAACGCCAATCACGGCCGCCAAATGCACCAAAGAGGATAAGTGCTATGATGCAGAAGCTTCACGATTTTTGGCGGTCCGAGTCCGGTGCCGTAACGATTGACTGGGTCGTCCTGACCGCAGCGATTGTCGGCCTGGGGTTGGTCGTTCTTATTCCCATCGGGTTCACGACGGATCAGGGCGCGCAAAAGATCGGCGTGCAGATCAGAGAGATGAATTCCGGCTACGGAAACAACTAATCAACGGGCCTTTCAAGGTCTGAACATTGAGGTAAACGCAATGCGTATGGTATTTGGACTGGTTCTGGTCGTTGGTTTGGCCCTCGCTGGCGCGGCGGTGTGGATGGTTCAAGGCTATGTTAGCCAGGCTCAGGTGGAAGTGGCCCGTGAAAAGGCAACGCGGTTGAAGCTGGGCGAGCTGGTCGATGTCTATGTCGTCAACAAACCTTTGGCCTATGGCACACCGATCACCAAGGATGATGTGGAACTGGCAACCTTCCCGGTCAAATCGCTGCCCGAAGGCGCGTTTGTGACGGAGGAAGCGCTGTTTCCCGGCGATTACAGCGAACCCCGCTATGTGACCCGCCAATTGGAAAAGATGGAACCACTGCTGGCGGTGAAAGTCACCGAACCCGGTGCTGATGTGGGCCTGACCTCGCGGCTGTCCAAGGGCAAGCGCGCCTTTGCCATCAAGGTAGATGTGGCCAGCGGCGTTTCGGGCTTTGTGCATCCGGGCGATAATGTCGATGTTTATTGGACAGGCTCGACCAGCGGCAACAGCAACGAATTTACCCAATTGATCGAAGCGGCCATCAAGGTGGTCGCCGTGGATCAGGCCGCCAACAGTGAGCGCAGCACATCGGCCACCGTGGCCCGCACCGTGACCGTTGAGGCGACGCCGCAGCAGGTTGCCCGCCTGGCACAAGCGCAGGCAACGGGGCGTCTGGCCCTGTCGCTGGTCGGCACGGGCGATGACACTGTGATCGAGGCGATCGAGGTGGATAGCGCCGGCTTGCTGGGTATTCAGGCGGCGGCCCCGGTGATTGTCGAACAGGCCCGCGAATGCACCATCAAGACGCGGCGCGGCGCGGAAGTGGTCGAAATTCCGATCCCTTGCACCAATTGATACGAACCGGGCGGCTACCTTATCTGGTAGGCCGCCCGAAATTATTGCGACAGGTTGCGATAGATTTATGGTCTGTTGCAACTTATCCACATCAAGAACAGCCATTAAGGTTTTGATTCTTGCAAAAAAAGCCGAAACCCTGCAAGGTAACGGTAATATGGGCAAAAAAGACCCGTGTCTGAGGCGTGATCGAAAGGCAGTATTATGAATATGCGGACCCTACTCGGGGCGACGGCGCTTGGCCTTGCTCTTTTGCAGCCCGCCCATCAGGGGGTGGAGGCTCAGACGTTGCGCGTGATGACGGGTGCGCCGTCTCGTGCGCTGCAAGTTCCGATGAACCGCGCCGTGGTTGTGGAAAGCGATGTCTCCTTTGCGGAACTGTCGATTGCCAACCCCGGCATTGCTGATATTTCCACCTTGTCGGATAAATCCATCTATGTGCTGGGCAAGGCACCGGGACGCACGACGATGACCCTGCTGGGGGCTGATGGCCGCCTGATTTCCAACGTCGAGGTGCATGTCACCCCCGATATCGCGGAATTCAAGGAACGTCTGCGCCAGATCCTGCCGGGAGAGCCGATCGAGGTGCGCACGGCCAATGATGGCATCGTGCTGTCGGGCACCGTTTCCAGCACCGCAAAGCTGGACCGCGCGCTGGATCTGGCAAACCGCTATGCGCCGGAACGGGTTTCGAATTTGATGAGCGTGGGCGGCACGCAGCAGGTGATGCTGAAAGTGCGCTTTGCCGAAATGCAGCGCTCGGTTTCCAAAAGTCTTTCGGCCTCGCTTGGGGTTTCAGGCTCGGTCTTTGGTGGCGATCTGGGCACCAAGGGTGGGTCTAACACCTTTGCGACAGGCAGCAATGTGACCAATGCCATTTCCGGCGGCGATTACGCTCCGGCAACCGGCACCAATGGCGCGATGACGCTGGGCTTTTCGGCTGGCAGTCTGCAATTCGCGGTCTTGCTGGAAGCGCTGGAAAGCAAAGGCATGGTGCGCACACTGGCGGAACCGAACCTGACCGCCCTGTCGGGGCAAGAGGCCAAGTTTCTGGCAGGTGGTGAATACCCGATTCCGATTGCAACGACCGACGGGATTGCCATTCAATACAAGCCCTTCGGCGTAGAGTTGAACTTTACCCCTGTGGTGGTTGATGGCGATGTGATCAACCTGACGATTAACGCCAGCGTGTCCTCTATCGACAGCACCGTGACGCTGGAGGCGGGTGGCTTTACCATCAACGCCTTCAAACGCCGCGATACCTCGACCACGGTTGAAATGCGCGACGGGGAAAGCTTTGCCATCGCGGGCCTGTTGCAAGATGACTTCCGCGACCTGAAAGGTCAGGTGCCGTGGTTGGGCGATATTCCGGTTCTGGGCGCCTTGTTCCGCAGCACGGAATATGCCCGCGCGCAATCGGAACTGGTGATCATCGTCACGCCGCATCTGGTCACCCCGACCCGCGGCGAAGCCTTGGCCCTGCCCACGGATCGCATCAAACTGCCGACCGAGCGGGAGCTGTTCCTGTTCGGCAAGGTCAACGGTTCCAACGCGCCCAAAGGTGCGGCAGGCGAAGTGGCCCGGCAGGATTACAGCGGTTCCTATGGCTATGTGATGGAGTGATCGGATGCGGAAAACCTCTTTGATCCTGAGCGTTTCACTGCTGGCCCTTGCCGCCTGTGCGCCCGACCTTGACCGCGAAGTCGGTGCCGATAATACCGGGCACTTCGGCAACGCGACCATGAACAACACCATGCTCCATTCGGGTGAGAAGGATTACACCATCGAATTGGGCAAACGCTTTGCCACCGAAGTGCCGTCGACCATCACTTTTGCCTTCAACTCGGCCGCGCTGGATGGCAATGCCATCGCCGTGCTGCGCCAGCAGGCGGATTGGATCAAGACCTTCCCCGAAGTGCGGTTCCGGGTTTACGGACACACCGATCTGGTCGGCTCGCAAGGCTATAACAAGGCTTTGGGCCTGCGCCGTGCAAAAGCTGTTGTCGCTTATTTCGCCAGCCAAGGGATCAGCCGTAATCGGTTGGAGGCGCTTGCCTCTTTCGGAGAGACGCGCCCCGTTGTGCAGACCTCGGACCCCGAAGAGCGTAACCGCCGCACAGTGACCGAAGTATCGGGCTTTGTGAAAAACCATCCGGCGGTCTTGAACGGAAAATATGCAGCGGTGGTGCATCGCGAATATCTGGAACTGGCCAAGCGCCCGCATCCGGCCAACCAGGTTATCGCGACAGAAGCCAACCCGCAGTAAGCCTTTGGGCTGCGGTTCAAGGGCCGGTTCGCCGGCCCTTTTTTCATGCGACAGCGCCGTTTGATTACACCAATTGCGGAAAAGCTGTGTTTACGTCTGCGCAAAAAACCAAAGAATAACGGTTTTTTAGCCCCAATCTCGCCACCATTGTCCACCATCTTGCATCCAATGGGAACAAATGTGCAGCGATTGCTGTGCAGGGGTTTTTAGGGTTCGCGGTATTGGCCTCGTCAGAATGGCTGTGCCACCGCAGGGCTCCCCCCGGCTTTTGAAGGGCAGAACGACGATGACGAGTGTAGCAAATCTCCAACCCGATCCCGCGCCTATTGTGGCGTGCACGATTTCGCGCGACGTGCAGAATTTTGATCTGCTGATCGACGATATGGAAATCGAACTGGGCGAAAACTGGGGCGATCTTTCCTTTACCGATGCCCCGGTGTTTCTGGAGCAGCCCGAATCAGCGACCTTGGAATTTGTCGCGATTGCGGTGGATGGTGAGGATACCGCCGATATGGCGCAGATCACCGATATCATCAAACAGGCCAAGTCCAAGAATATCAAGGTTGTGCTGATCGCGCATGATGTCAGCCCGGTTGCGCTGCATCAGTTGTTGCGGCTTGGGGCCGATGATTTCGTGCCTTATCCGCTGCCCGAAGGCGCGTTGCATGACGCGATTGAGCGGATGCGCAAACCGGCCCCCCCTGCCCCGGCCGCAGCGGTGCATCCCGATGATGCAGGCGCGCAGCAAGTGCGGTCCCCCAGCTTCAAGCCGCGTGGCGACCGTGAGGAGGTGGTTCTGCCCGTGCATGGCATGTCGGGTGGGGTTGGCGCGTCGACCTTCGCCTGCAATCTGGCATGGGAGTTGGCAACAGTCAGCAAGACTGATGCGCCCCGCGTTTGCCTGATTGATCTGGATTTCCAGTTTGGGGCGATTTCGACCAACCTTGATCTGCCGCGCCGCGATGCCGTGTTCGAGATTTTGCAGGATACCGCCAGCGCTGACAGCGAATCCTTTCTGAAATCCATGCTGACCTTCAACGACAAGCTGCATGTGTTCACTGCACCACCTGACATGCTGCCGCTGGATATCGTGCAAGGCGAAGATATCGAACGTCTGCTGGATATGGCGCAGGAAAACTTTGACTTTGTGATCATCGACATGCCGTCGACCATCGTCAGCTGGACCGAAACCGTGCTGAACCGCGCGCATGTTTACTTTGCGTTGATGGAACTTGATCTAAGATCGGCGCAAAACGTGCTGCGCCTTGTGCGGGCCTTGAAGGCCGAGGCGCTGCCTTTGGACAAGCTGCGCTATGTTCTGAACCGCGCGCCGAAATTCACCGATCTGTCCGGCAAAAGCCGGGTCAAGCGGATGGCAGAAAGCCTGGATATCGACATCGAAGTGCAGATTCCCGATGGCGGGCCGCAGATCACGCAGGCCAATGACCATGGTTTGCCGATTTCGGAATCCGCCGCCAAGAACCCGGTGCGCAAGGAAATCCAGAAGCTGGCCAAGTCCTTGTATGACCTGAACAAAGCAACCGAATCCGCGAAGGGCTGATCCAGCCGGAACCATGACCCAAGGGGCAAATTAAGATGTTCTCTCGTTACAAGAAAACCTCTGACGCACCAGCAAAACCCGCACCGGCGGCTGTGGTCGCATCGGCGACACCTGCGGCAGCACGTGCAGCGGCGCCTGAAAAGCGGCCAGCGGTGCAGATGCGCCCGGCACCGGGGGCCATTGGCCGCCCCGCAGCCGAGGCTGTGGCCGTTGACAAAGAGCAAAAGCGCAAAGACCGCCTGATGGAATTGAAGGTGGAGTTGCACAAAAAGCTGCTGGAAAACCTGAACCTTGCCGCGCTGGAATCGGCGTCCGAGGCGAATCTGAAGGCCGAGATTGCGGCGATCGTGGCCGAAGCGCTGGATGAGATGTCGGTCGCGCTGAACAAGGACGACCGCGTCGCGCTGAACCAAGAGCTGTATGACGAGGTGATGGGCCTTGGCCCGTTGGAAACCTTGCTGAAGGATGAATCGGTCAACGATATTCTGGTGAACGGACCCAAGCGGATTTTCATTGAACGCGCGGGCAAGCTGACGCTGACCGATATCACCTTCAAGGATGAACGCCATCTGCTGCGCATCATCGACAAGATCGTGTCGGCGGTGGGCAGGCGCGTAGACGAATCGAACCCTTATTGCGATGCGCGTCTGGCCGATGGCAGCCGTTTCAACTGTATGGTGCCGCCGGTTGCGGTGGATGGCAGCCTTGTTTCCATTCGTAAGTTCAAAAAGGAAAAGCTGGGCGTTTCGGACCTTGTGAAATTCGGCGCCTTTACCGAGGAAATGGCCGCCTATCTGCAAGCCGCCGTTTCGACGCGGTTGAATGTGATCGTGTCGGGCGGGACGGGTTCGGGGAAAACCACAACGCTGAACGCGCTGTCATCTTTCATCGACAACACCGAGCGGGTGCTGACCATCGAAGACACCGCCGAATTGCAGTTGCAGCAGATTCACGTCGGCCGGATGGAAAGCCGCCCGCCGAACGTCGAAGGCAAAGGCGCCGTGACCCAGCGCGACTGTTTGCGCAACGCGCTGCGGATGCGCCCGGACCGGATCATCGTGGGCGAAACCCGCGGCGAGGAAGTGATCGACATGTTGCAGGCCATGAACACGGGCCACGACGGGTCAATGACCACGATCCACGCCAACTCTGCCCGCGATGCGGTCAGCCGTCTGGAAAATATGATCGCGATGGCGGGGATTGAAATGCCGTTGAAGGCGGTGCGCAGCCAGATTTCTTCGGCTGTGAACCTTGTTGTGCAGGCCAGCCGTTTGCAAGACGGGTCGCGCCGCATGACCTCCATCACCGAAATCACGGGGATGGAAGGGGAGGTGATCTCGATGCAGGAGATCTTCCGTTATGAACGTCTGGGGCTTGCCGGGGACGGCAAGATCATCGGTCGGTTCAATGCCACCGGCGTGCGGTCGCATTATTCCGAACGCTTCCGCCAATGGGGCTTTGACCTGCCCGCCTCTATCTATGAACCCATCGCCTAAGGATAAACCATGCAACTTTCTGCAGCGCCTCTTATTTATATCCTGATCTTCGTTGCGGTTCTTGTGCTGGTCGAAGGTCTGTATCTGACGGTATTTGGCAAATCCATCAGCCTGAACAACCGCGTCAGCCGCCGCCTTGCCTTGCTGGAAAAATCCGGCAACCGCGAAAAGGTGCTGGAACAGCTTCGCAAGGAGATGGGCCAGCATATGAAAGCGGGGGGTATTCCGCTTTACTCCATTCTGGCCACCAAGGCACAAAAGGCCAATATCGCCTTTTCGCCGCAGCAATTGATCATGATCATGGCCGGGCTTGCGGTGTTTTCCTTTCTGGGCCTGACCATCGGCACCGATGCCGACCCGGCGGTGCGCGCCTTGATCGCGGTCGCGATGGGGGTGGGTGGCGTTTACACCTGGGTGGCGCGCAAGGCCAAAAAGCGCATGGACCTGATGGAAGAGCAGCTTCCCGATGCGGTGGAACTTATGGTCCGCTCGCTGCGGGTGGGGCATCCGTTTTCCTCGGCCATCGGCATCGTCTCGCGTGAGGTGGCAGACCCCTTGGGCACCGAATTCGGCATCATCGCCGACGAGGCCGCCTATGGGCGCGATGTGTCGGAAAGCCTGAAGGAATTTGCCGAGCGGATGGACAGCCAGGATTTGCGCTTCCTTGCCGTGGCCGTGACCATTCAGCAAACCTCGGGCGGGAACCTTGCCGAGATTTTGCACGGGCTTGCGCAGGTGATCCGCGCGCGGTTCAAACTGTTCCGCCGCGTGCGCGCCATCACCGCCGAGGCGAAATGGTCGGGCATGTTCCTGTCGGCCTTTCCGATTGGCGCGCTGATCATGATTCAGATCATTCAGCCGAACTATTACGACGACGTGAAAGATACCGCGTCCTTCATTCCTGCGGCGCTGGTTGTTGGCGTCCTTCTCGTGATCAACGTGATTTTCATGAAGGTCATGGTCAATATCAAAGTTTAAGGGGCTTGGGCCAAAATGCTTGAAACATTCAACCAGATGCTTGTCGACAAGCTTGGCCCGCTGGGCCCGCTGTTCCTGCTCGGAGGGCTGGGGCTGGTGCTGATCCTTGTCACCTTGCCGACAATGCTGAAAAAGAAACCCGAACCTTTCGCCAAGCTGAAAACCCAGCGCGATGAGGCCAAGGGCCCGAAGGCGCAAGGGTTGCGCATGGGGTCCAAGGGCGGTGCCAGCGACAAACTGCAAAAATTCTCGACCTTTCTGGAACCGCAGAATGCCGAGGAAATGTCGGCCGCGCGGTTGAAACTGCATCGGGCAGGCTACCGCGCCAAGAATTCGGTGCAATTGTTCCACTTCTCGCAGCTGGTTCTGGGGATCGGGCTTTTGATCCTTGGGGTGGCCTATGCCATGTTCCTGCAAACGCAGGGCGAGGTTTCGACGCAAAAGATGATCCTGTGCACCATCATCCCCGGTGCTGCCGGATATTACCTGCCGCAATATTGGGTGCAGCGCCGTATTCAGCAGCGTCAGGAAGAAATCGTTTCGGGCTTTCCCGATGCGCTGGACATGATGCTGGTCTGCGTTGAGGCCGGGCAATCCCTGGACCAATCCATCATGCGGATCGCCAAGGAAAGCCGCGCTGGCTATCCCGCGCTGGCCGATGAATTCGACACGGTCGCGCATGAGGTTAAGGCCGGTAAGGAACGCGTTGCGGTGTTGAAAGACATGTCTGACCGGGTGGGGATTGCCGATGTTTCCTCTTTTGTGACGACATTGGTGCAATCGGCCACCTTCGGGACCTCGATCGCCGAAGCCTTGCGTGTCTATTCTGCCGAAATGCGGGATAAACGCGTGATGCGGGCCGAAGAAAAGGCAAATAAGTTGCCGACAAAGCTGACACTTGGCACAATGCTGTTCACCGTTCCGCCCTTGATGATCATCCTGATCGGGCCCTCGGTCCATGGTATTTCGAAAACGCTCGGCGGGGGCTGAAAACACGGATGACTGGACGCGCAGTTGTTTTGGTCGCGGGAATAACCCTTCTGGCCGCCTGTCAATCGACGGGCGGCCTTTCGCCTGCGGATGTGGCGCGCAATGCCCCGCCCGCGGTGGATACCAGCGAAAAGGGTGTTGATGGCCTGTTGGTCGGCCATCGTTTGATGGAAGCAGGCGAGTATGATCTGGCCCTGCGCGCTTACCTGCGCGCGGCGGGCGAACAGGGCATGACCCCCGATGTGCTGTCGGCGCTTGGCTCTGTGAACCTCAAGCTGGGGCGGTTGGGTCAGGCGGAAACGCTGCTGCGCCGCGCGGTCAAGGCCGACCCGACATCCGTGCCCGCCCAGAACAATCTTGGCGTTGTGCTGATGGAAAAGGGCAATTTAGGCGAGGCCCGCGCCGTTTTCCAACAGGCTTTTGCCTTGGATAGTGGCAGTTCAGACTCAATTCGCGAAAATCTTCGCCTCGCTATCGCGCGCAGCACTGCCGCCGTGTATGATGACGAGGCACAAAGTCATGACTTCGCCTTAGTGCGACGGGATCAGGGGCAATACGTTCTTCTCTCATCGCTGTAAGGCGCGGCAATACCGAGCAGTAAAAAGGACGCAAAATGCGCCACCCTGTCTTTCTTGCGCTGTGCCTTGGCGGCACGGTTGCCTTGTCCGCCTGTGAACGGGGGACAGATGCCGAAGTGAACCGCGCGGTCAAAGCGGTGAACGTCATTGATGAATCCAACTTGAATGACATCATGCTGACGGTCGGCGACCCCAATGAATCGGTTGCCTACTTCCGCAAAACCGTTGCAGAAAACCCCGACCGCGTGGATGTAAAGCGCGGGCTTGCCATGTCTTTGGTGCGGGCACAAAAGCCGCAAGAGGCGGCTTCGGTCTGGGCTGAGGTGATCAAGGACCCGTCTGCCACCAATGATGACCGCGTTGGATATGCCGATGCGCTGATCCGGTCCAATGAATGGAAGCGCGCCGAGGCAGAGCTGAACAAGATACCGCCGACGCATGAAACCTTTGAACGCTATAAGCTGGAAGCGATGATCGCCGACAGCAACAAGAACTGGAAGAAAGCCGACAGTTTCTATGAAATCGCGGTAGGGCTGACCACGGCACCCGCCGGGGTTTACAACAACTGGGGCTATTCGAAATTGACCCGCGGCGAATTTGCGGGGGCGGAAAAGCTGTTTTATGACGCGATCACCTATGACGCGCAGCTTTTCACTGCCAAGAACAACCTTGTTCTGGCCCGTGGCGCACAGCGCAAATATGACCTTCCCGTCATCAAGATGACCCAGATCGAACGCGCCCAACTGTTGCACACGCTGGCCCTGACGGCGGTGAAGCAAGGCGATGTGCGGATCGCAAAAGGCCTGCTGCAAGAGGCGATTGACACCCATCCGCAGCATTTTGAGGCCGCCGTCCGCTCGCTTTCGGCGCTTGACGCCAATGTGACGAACTGATGCCGGGGGCCGCCGCCAATCTGCTGTGGTTCTTGCCCTTCACGCTGCCCATTGCGATTTGGGTGGCGTGGTCGGATATGAAATTCATGAAAATCCCGAATAAAGCCGTGATCGCCTTGGCGGTCGTTTATCTGGTGGTCGGGCTGTTCATCTTTCCGCTGAAAATCTGGGCCTGGGGTTGGGCCCTTCTGGCCATCGTGCTGCTGGCCGGATTTGTGGCAACCTCTGCCGGGTTGATGGGCGCGGGCGATGCCAAATTCGCCGCCGCAATGGCGCCCTTCTTTGCAACTGCCGATATTCGCGTGGTTTTCGCGCTGTTTGCCGCCTGCCTTCTGGGCGCATTCACCAGCCACCGCCTGATGAAATTCGTCCCGTCCTTCCGCTCGGCCGTGGCCGACTGGGAAAGCTGGACGCATCAGGATTTCCCGATGGGTCTGGCCTTGTCGGGCACGTTGATCTTTTACCCATTGCTGAGCGCGTGGCTTCCCTGAGGGGCCCGGTTCATTCTTTTGAAACGCCCGCAAGGCGATAGTATCACCGACCACAAACCATAGGTGCGCAAGATGAATGTTCAGACACCGCCGCCAAATGTTCTGGCCCCACCGGCCTGCAAATCGCTGGCCGAGGTTGGGATTTCGCTGGTGATGATGCGGGATATCCTGCTGAAAACCATGTTCCGCACCAACCTTGACCTGACATCGGCGCTGGCCCGCGCGATTTGCCTGCCGGTGCCCCTGACGCAAGAGTTGATCGACCTTGCCCGCACCCAGCGCCTGCTGGAGGCGACAGGGACCATGCATGCCACCTCTGGCAAGGAAATGGGCTATCAACTGACCGATGCGGGCAAGGCACGCGCCTTGGATGCGCTGTCGCAGTCGGAATATTACGGCGCAATGCCCATCCCGCTGGAAGATTACCGTGTTCAGGTGCAGCGCCAATCGGTCCGCAATATCCGCCTGACACGCGAACAATTGACCGGGGCCATGGGCCATCTGATCCTGCCGCCGGACCTTCTGTCAAACCTTGGTCCGGCCATTACCTCGGGTCGGTCAATCCTGATGTATGGCCCGCCCGGCAACGGTAAATCCTCGATTTCAAACGGTATTCGTGACGCGATGGGCGACAAGATCTATGTTCCCCGCGCACTGGAATATGCAGGACAGGTGATCACGGTTTATGACCCGATCGTCCATTCCGCCGCCGAAGAAGCGATTGACGATCCCAACTCCCTGCGCCGCACCTCCAACCGGTTTGACAACCGCTATGTCTATTGCGAACGCCCGACCGTGATCACCGGGGGGGAATTGAGCCTTGATATGCTCGATTTGACCTATAACCCCACCGCGCGCACCTATCAGGCGCCGTTGCAGTTGAAATCCACTGGCGGCATCTTCATCGTGGACGACCTTGGCCGCCAGGCCGAACCGCCGCAAAAGCTGGTGAACCGCTGGATCGTGCCGCTGGAAGAGGCGAAGGATATCCTCGCCCTGCAATCGGGCGAAAAATTCACCGTGCCCTTTGACACGCTGGTCATCTTTTCCACCAACTTCCACCCGAATGAGATTTTTGACGGCGCGGCCCTGCGGCGAATCTTCTTCAAGATCAAGATCGACGGGCCGGATCAGGAAAACTTCCTGAAAATCTTTGCCATGGTGGCGCGGGCGAAAAAGATGCCGCTGGACGAACGCACGCTGGTTTACCTGATGAAGGTGAAATTCCCGACGATTGAAAACAACTACGCGAACTACATGCCGAAATTCCTGATCGAACAGATGATGGCGGTCTGCGATTTCGAAAACGTGCCCTATCACATGACGCCCGAGTTGATTGACCGGGCCTGGGGCAACATGTTCGTGCGTGAAGAAAAGATCGCGCATTGATGCAAGGGATCGGGGTCGCGGGTTGCGGACGCATGGGCGCGCCGATGCTGGCCGCTTTGCTGCGCGCAGGGCATCAGGCGCGCGGCCTCGATATCCGCCCCAGCGCGGATTTCCCCGGCTTGCCCGTCAGCAATGACCCAAAGGCCTTCGCGGATGGGCTTACCACGCTGATATCGGTCGTCCGCGATGCCGATCAGACCGATGATCTGTTGTTCGGAGCGCAGAACCTTTCCGCCGCGCCTGCGCTGTCGACGATCATCCTCTCCTCGACCCTGTCGCCGCGCTATACCCGCGCCCTGCGCGACCGTATCCCTGACCGTATCGCCCTTGTCGATGCGCCGATGTCGGGTGCGGCGATTGCAGCCCAAGAGGCGCGCCTGTCCTTCATGCTGGGCGGCGATCCTGCGGTGCTGGCAAGGCTCCAGCCCCTTTTCAGCGCCATGGGCCGCCACTTTCACCACATGGGCCACTTTGGCGATGGCATGGCGGCCAAGGTGCTCAACAACCTTCTCGCCGCCAGCAACACCGCCATGACGCGCCTCGTGCTGGATTGGGCAGACGCCCAAGATATTGAGGAACAAAAGCTTTTGGCCCTGATCGAAACCTCCTCCGGGCAAAACTGGCTTGCCTCTGGCATGAACAGCATCGAATTCGCGCGCCACGGCCATGACCCGGAAAACAGCATCGGGATTCTGGTCAAGGATGTCGCCGCCGCCATGGACGCCGCTCCCGACGGTGCCGATCTGACCTTGCCGCAAACTATTCAGGCCGCCCTCAGAACCCTGCGGCCCAGACAGGGCTAAGCGGTCCAGCTTTCTTTCCGGCCCAAATATCCAAAGTGCAAACGCGTCACCAAGCCTGCTCCACCCGGTCTTGAGATCAGCCTGCGCCACGGTCCATGGCAATGCCGCCGACTGGGGGGTCAATCCCCCCAGAGGTGGCCCCCCTCCCCCAAGGCGCGCCCCCAGTTAAACCGTCAGCACACCCCGTTCGGTGACAATCACGTCCAACCGCTGATCCGTCGGCTCAATCGGCACTTCAGGCAGTTCTTGCGCGGCAAAAGCAAAGCCAATCGCCAAAACCGGGCCGCGCGCGCGCAGGCCCTCCAAAGTCCGGTCGTAAAACCCGCCGCCATAGCCCAAGCGGTAGCCGCGCGCGTCAAATCCCACCAAGGGCACAATCAGCACCTCCGGCTCCACCCATGCGCCTTCGGCCGGGATCAGCGCGCCAAAATCCCCGGGCACCATGGCGCATCCCGGCGACCATTCACGAAACCGCAAGGCCTGCCCCGCGCCCGTGATCACCGGCACCGCGACCACGCCTTGATGCGCCACCATCGCGCGCAGCGGGTCAATCTCGGTTCGCATCGGCATATAGCCAGCCAAGGCCTTTCCGCTATGGGCCGCAAGATAGTCAGCCAAAATCTCGGCCGCTTGCCCCTGCCCTGCTGCAAAAGCCGCCTTGCGCGCTGCAAACCCTGCCGCCCGCGCGGCCTTTTTTACAGCAATATCCATGAGGCCAACCCCAAAAAGGCAAAGAAACCAACGACATCCGTAACCGTCGTCACAAAGGGTCCCGAGGCAAGCGCCGGGTCAATGCCAAAGCGCTGCAATCCCATCGGGATCAAAATCCCCCCCGCCGCCGCCGCGATCAGCGTCATCACCATGGCCACCCCGATCACAAAAGCGAGCATCGGAATCCCGAACCAAACGCCTGCAATCAGCGCCATCAACACACCAAAGGCCAAGCCGTTCAACGCACCTACCGCCGCCTCGCGCCTAATCACCCGCAGCGCGTTCTGCGCCGTCAGGTCGCGCGTGGCCAAGGCTCGCACGGCAACCGTCATCGTCTGCGTTCCCGCATTCCCGCCCATCGAGGCGACAATCGGCATCAACACCGCCAAAGCGACCATCTTGTCGATCTCATCCGCAAAGGCCCCGATCACGGTCGAGGCCAGAATCGCCGTCAGCAGGTTGACAAACAACCACACCGCCCGGCCCTTCGTTGCCTCCCACACCGTGTCCGACAGGCTGGCCTCATCGCCAACACCGGCCATCCGCAGCATGTCCTCCTCATGCTCCTCGTCCAGCACGTTCATGGCGTCATCAATCGTGATCACACCGACCAGACGGTCATTCTCATCCACCACCGGGCAGGAAATCAGGTGATACTGGTTGAAGATATAGGCCACATCGGCCTCTGGCTCTGTCGCGGAAATCGTGCGGAAACTTTCCTCCTCGATATCCTTCAGCAACACATCCCGGCGCGACGACAACACCCGCCCCAGCGTCACATAGCCCTGCGGCTTCATCCGCGGATCGACAAGGATCACATGATAGAACTGATCCGGCAGCGCCTCGTTTGATCGCATGTAATCAATGGCTTGGCCCACATTCCAATGGCTTGGGGCCACAACCACCTCGCGCTGCATCAAGCGCCCGGCAGAGTAGTCCGGGTAAGACAGCGCCTTTTCAACGGCAACCCTGTCCGCCGCCTCCAGCGCACCCAGAATGCGGCCGTGATCTTCTTCCTCAAGGTCTTCAAGAATGTCGACAACGTCATCCGTGTCCAGCTCGCGCACGGCCTCGGCCAACACATCGGGCGATAGCTGGTCGATAACCTCCTCACGGATGCCCTCGTCCAGTTCCGACAGAATCTCCCCGTCGATACCATCGGGCCAAAGCCGCAACAGGTTGCGCCGGTCAGACCGGTCCATCTGTTCCAGAAGGTCGGCGATATCGGCCGGGTGCAGCGGAATCAGCAGCTCATCAAGCCGTGCCGCGTCTTCTGCCTCCAACGCCTCTTGAATCGCTTCAATCCGGCGGGCGTCCAGAACATCCTCTTCCATTTCGTCGATTACGTCAGACATGTTCCCCCCTAGGCCGCGATTGCCCGGACCTTAGAATAAACTGCTTCAAAGAAACAGGTGTGACTGGAAAATTTACCTACGCGTGAAATGGGCTTAGGATGGGCGCGAACAGTCTTGAAAGCAGGCGGGGGAATATGGCGGAATTGATTTTGGGGCAGGTTCTTTCCTACCATGGCGATCCTTTTATCGAAGGGCCCTCAGCCGCCAAGCTGGACCCGACAGGCGGCGTCTTGCTGCTGGGCGGAGAGATTGCAGCCGTGGGCGATGGTGCGGCCTTGCGCGCGGCCTATCCGCAAGCCACGGTCACAGATTACGGCAAGGCACTGATTTCAGCCGGTTTCATAGACCCGCATGTGCATTACCCCCAAACGGCGATCATCGCGAGCTGGGGCAAACAGTTGATCGACTGGCTCAACACCTACACTTTTCCCGAAGAAATGCGCTTTGCCGACCCGGATTATGCAGCCGACATCGCCGCGCGCTACTTCGATCTGACGCTGGCCAATGGCACCACCACCGTTTGCTCCTATGCCACTATTCACCCGGCCAGCGTGGACGCCTTTTTTGAACAAGCCCAAAGCCGTGGCCTGCGCGCCTATGCCGGCAAAACCTGCATGGATCGCAACGCCCCCAAGGGTCTGCAAGACACGGCACAATCTGCCTATGACGACAGCAAACACCTGCTGGACAAATGGCACGGGCAGGACCGGCTGTCCTATGTCATCACCCCACGCTTTTCACCGACCTCAACACCCGATCAACTCGCCGCCCTCGGCGCGCTTTGGGCTGAAAACCAGACCTGCCTGATGCAAACCCACTTGTCCGAACAGCCCGATGAAATCGCTTGGGTCAAAAGCCTGTTTCCCACCGCCCGCGATTATCTCGACACCTATGAATCACATGGCCTGCTGGGCATGGGCGGGCTTTACGGCCACGCGATCCATCTGGACCCGCGCGAGGTGGACCGCCTGACCGAGGTCGGCGCCGCCCTGATCCATTGCCCCACCTCCAACACCTTCATCGGCTCCGGCCTCTTTGATATGGAAACCATGGTCGCGCGGGGCCTGCGGGTCGGGCTTGCCACCGATACCGGCGGCGGGTCGTCCTTTTCCATGCTGCGCACCATGGCCGCCGCCTATGAGGTGGCGCAACTGCGCGGCACCGCCCTGCACCCGGCGCAACTGTGGTGGCTGGCGACGATGGGCTCTGCCCGCACCCTGCGCGCCGAAGGCAAAATCGGCAATATCGCCGTGGGGTCAGAGGCCGATCTTGTGGTGATAGACCTCGCCTCCACCCCTGCCATCGAACAGGCCACCCGCCGCGCCGAAACCATCTGGCAAGCGATCTTCCCCACCATCATGATGGGCGATGACCGCGCGATCACAGCGGTCTATGTGGCAGGCAAACGGGTCTGATCCCGCTTTCTTTTCGGCAAAAATATCCCGGGGGGAATTGGCCGCAAGGCCAAGGGGGGCAGCGCCCCCGCCCCTTATTCCACCAATTCCCACCCATCCGGGTCAAAGCCGAATTTCAGCGCAATCTCGGTCGCGCGCTTTTCTTCGGCCCAGATCGCAGCGGCTGAGATTTCCATCTCGCCGGTCCGCGCCTCCAGCGTCTCGCCATCCTCGTCCAGCGCGGTCTGAAACCCTGCGGCTTTCAGCGCCTTTGCCGCTGCCGCAAAAGGGGCATCGACCTCCTCTGCCAGAAACAGGAAATTCACCACGGCCCGCTTCGGCAGGTCCTCGATTTTGCCAATCTCGACAAAGGTTTCAAAGGTTTCGGCCTGTTGCGCCTTGAAGTCATGGGTCATCGGTCGCTCCTGTCAAACGGGTGGGTCTTTCCTGCCCAAAGCCCCGCTTTTGTGCAAGGCCTATTCCATCAAACGCCGTGCAAGCTGATTTTGCCGTGCCACCACCGCAGGCAAATCGAGCGTCAGCATCTGCCCCCCTCGGACCACCTCACGCCCTTCGACGATCAGATCGCGCACCCGCATCGGCCCGGCCAGCAAAAACGCGACCGGGTCCCACGACCCCGCCGCCTCTACGCCAGAGACATCCCAGACCGCCAGATCAGCGCGCTTACCCACTTCCAGCGCCCCGCAATCGCTGCGGCCCAGCACCTGCGCGCCGCCCAAGGTGGCAATCTCCAGCGCCTCGCGCGCGCCCATGGCATCGGCCCCGCGGGCCACGCGTTGCAGCAGCATCGTTTGCCGCGCCTCGGCCACCAAATTTCCGGCATCATTGCTGGCAGAGCCGTCAACCCCCAGCCCCACCTTCACGCCCGCATCCCGCATTGCCCGCACGGGGGCTATGCCAGAGCCAAGCCGACAGTTCGAGCAGGGGCAATGCGCCACCCCGGTGCCCGTTCGCGCAAACAAATCAATCTCTTGCCCGTCAAGCTTGACGCAATGCGCGTGCCAGACATCATCGCCCACCCAGCCCAGATCTTCGGCATATTGGCCGGGGCGGCAGCCGAACTTTTCCAGCGAATAGGCGATATCTTCCTCATTCTCGGCCAGATGGGTGTGCAGCATCACGCCCTTGTCCCGCGCCAACAAGGCCGCATCGCGCATCAGGTCGCGGCTGACCGAAAAGGGTGAACAGGGTGCCAGCCCCACGCGCAGCATCGACCCTTCCCGCGCATCGTGAAACCGGTCCACCACGCGGATGCAATCTTCCAGAATGGCGGCTTCGCGTTCTACCAGCACATCCGGGGGCAAGCCGCCATCACTCTCGCCAATGCTCATCGCGCCGCGCGTGGGGTGAAAGCGCAGCCCCACCTCGCCCGCCGCTGCAATTGTATCATCCAGCCGCGCGCCATTGGGATACATATACAAATGGTCCGAGGTCATGCTGCACCCGGTCAGCGCCAGTTCCGCCAAACCCACTTGGGCGGAGGTAAAGATTTCCTCTGGCCCAAAGCGCGCCCAGATCGGGTAGAGCGTTTTCAGCCAGCCGAACAAAAGCGCATCCTGCCCCCCCGGCACCGCGCGCGTCAGGGTTTGATACAGGTGGTGATGCGTGTTCACCAAGCCCGGCGTCACCACACAGCCCCGCGCCTCGATCACCAGGCCTGCGCTTGCAAGGCCCGGCCCGATGGCGGCAATCACCCCGTCGCGCAGCAAGATATCCGCGCCTTTCAACTCCCGTCGCTGGGCATCCATCGTGACCACAACATCGGCATTTCTGATAAGGATTTCTGTCACTTGGCGTTCCCCTTTTTCCACCCCCTTCGGTGGATCGGAACACCCCGGCACGACAGAAGGGGGATGAAGGACTCGTGCAGGCCGGGTCAGACTAGCGCAGAAATGGCTTCAGGCAAACCGCCAAATGCTTTGCATATCGCCGCCAACCGCCTGCTGTGACACCAGCCGCAAACGCGGCGCATCGGACAGCGCGGCAAGGCCCAGCGCCCCCAGCGCAGAGCGGCCCTCGGCCCCGATAAAGGCACCTGCGGTAAAGGTGATCACCTCATCCACCAGCCCGGCGCGGATCAGCGCGGCGGCAAGCCCCGCGCCGCCTTCGCAGAACACCCGCGTGACACCTTGCGCGGCCAAACCCGCCATGCCTGCCCGCAGGTCGAGGTGGTCATTGATCTGCGCAACCTCCAGAAGCTTTGCCCCAGCCTCTTGCCACGCCCCAACCGTGGCCCCCGCCGCATGCAGCACCCAAACCGGATGCGCCCGCGCCGTGCGGCCCAGACGCCCCGAGGCAGGCACCCGCAAACCGCCATCGACCAGAATCCGCAGGGGTTGCCAGGCCGCGCCCAGATCACGCACCGTCAGGTCCGGGTCATCGGCCAAGGCGGTGCCGGACCCAACCATCACCGCATCATGTGCCATGCGCATACGGTGCACCGCCCGCCGCGCACCCGGCCCGGTGATCCAACGGCTTTCGCCTGTGTCCAGCGCGATCTTACCATCCAGCGTAGTGGCGAGTTTCAGCGTGACAAAGGGCAGGCCCTGCGTCACCCGTTTCAGAAAGCCCCGGTTCAAAAGCTGTGCGTCTTGGGCGCAAAGGCCCTCGGTCACGCCAATGCCCGCGCCGCGCAACAGGGCATGGCCCTTACCTGCAACGCGCGGGTCCGGGTCTGTCAAGGCACTGTAAACATGGGAAACCCCGGCTGCGACCAAGGCTTCGGCGCAAGGCGGGGTTTTGCCGTGATGGGCGCAAGGCTCCAGCGTGACATAGGCCAAAGCCCCCCGCGCACGCGCGCCCGCTTGGTCCAGCGCCATACGTTCGGCATGGGGCCGCCCGCCCGGTTGCGTCCAGCCGCGCCCGACAATCCGGCCCGCTTTCACCAGCACGCAGCCGACTGCCGGGTTCGGCCACACACGCCCAAGGCCACGCGCTGCAAGCTGCAACGCGTGGCGCATATGGGCCTCGTGGTCGGTCATTCCTCTGCGGAACCGCCGGGGCGCAGCTCTGACACGAATTTATCGAAATCATCCGCCGCTTGGAAGTTCTTGTAAACGCTGGCAAATCGCACATAGGCCACGGTGTCGATCCGCGCGAGGGATTCCATGACAATCTCACCGATCACCTTGGAATTGATATCCGTCTCGCCCAGACTTTCCAGCCGCCGCACGATGCCAGAGATCATCTGGTCAATCCGCTCGGGGTCGATCGGCCGCTTTTGCAGCGCGATACGGATAGAGCGTTCCAGCTTGGTGCGGTCAAAATCCTCGCGTTTGCCATTTGTCTTGATGACGACGAGATCGCGCAACTGCACACGTTCATAGGTGGTAAATCGTCCGCCGCAAGCCGGGCAAAACCGCCGCCGCCGGATGGAAACATGATCTTCAGCCGGGCGGCTGTCTTTGACTTGGGTGTCGATATTCCCGCAGAATGGGCAGCGCATTGGCTGGTCCCCCTTCGTTTCTTGTTTTTACTGCCTCAAATGCGGGGGTTTGCCCCCCTGCTTATCCATAGGACTATAGGCAGGCGCACAGGTCTTGGGTAGCGGATATTTGCCTATGCCAGATATAGGGGAAAAGGTGTGGCGCGCGGGACTCAGGCGCGGATGCCGCATCTTGGGCGTGACAGGTCGATTTTCGCGCCGCAAACCGGGTTCTGGCTGCAAAACTGTGCCCAACAGAAAGGCGAAGTGATGGACCCTGTTCCCTATGCCTCCTCCCCCTGCCAGATGGCCGAGGATGCCGAGACGCGCCGCGATGTGATGCGCTGGCGCAAGGCCGAGCGCGCGCGCCTGATCGCTGCCCGGCAAGCCCTGCCCGTGGCGCAGCGCCAAAAGGCAGAGGCCGCGATTGTGCAAGCCCTTGCCGAAGAGCGTGGCAAGATCATCGGGATATACTGGCCCTTCAAGGGAGAGCCTGACCTACGCGCTTGGGCCACAGCCCGCCGGGCGGAAGGGGCGCGGATTGCCCTGCCTGTGGTGGTGGAAAAGGCCGCACCGCTGGTGTTTCGCGAATGGCTGCCGGGGGCAGAGCTTGCGCGCGGCATCTGGAACATTCCCATCCCGGCCGAAGGGGCGGCGGTGCTGCACCCGGACCTGATTATCGCGGCGGTGGTGGGGGCGGATACCCAAGGCTACCGGCTGGGCTATGGCGGCGGCTATTATGACCGCACGATAGAGGCGCTGCGCCTGGCAGGGCATGCCCCCCGGCTGATCGGCATCGGCTTTGCCGCGCAAGCCATCCCGACCATTTTCCCCCTTCCGCATGACATCGCGCTGCATCGCCTCATTCTGGCCTAACGCAGCAAAGCAACCACCTCGCGCTGCTGCGCTTTGGTGCGATGTTCGAAGATGTAAATTCCTTGCCACGTTCCCAGCATCAAACGGCCCTGAATGACAGGAATTTGCAAATGCGTCGGCAGCAATGCCGCCTTGATATGGGCGGGCATATCATCCGGACCTTCATAGGTATGGGTCAGATAGCGCATCGACGGGTCGCTGCTGGGCGGCACAAGGCGGTCAAAATAGGCCCGCAAATCCACCTGAACATCGGGGTCGGCGTTTTCCTGAATGACCAGACTGGCCGACGTATGGCGGATGAACAGGGTCAGCAACCCTTCGGCCAAATCATGGTTGTTCACCCAAGCCAAAAGCGCTGGCGTCATCTCGTAAAGGCCGGGGCCCGTGGTCGGGATCGTAAAGCGTTTGTGCATCGGCAATCTTTCGCATCTGCGCCAAATATACATCTTGCGGCGACCGCCCAAAGGCATATCTGACACTGGCGCCAAAGGGAAAGCCCCATGTTTGACCCGACCCATCTGATCTCTCAATTCGGGCTGTTTGCTGTGTTCGGCACAGCCGCAATCGAAGGGGATGCCGCCGTGATCGCCTCGGGTCTGCTGACGCAGCGGGGGCTGTTGCCATTATGGCCCGTGATCTTTGCCGGGATGGCGGGGGGCTGGGCGTCTGATCTGTTGATCTATCACCTCGCGCGGCGCTACCGGCACCACCCGCGCACCATTCGCGGGGTAGAGGCGGCGCGGAAATGGCGGTTTTTCAACATCGCGGTTGCCTATCCGATGCTGCTGGCACTTGCGATCCGCTTCATGCCCGGTGTGCGCACAGCGGGTCCGGTTGCCCTTGCCACCGCGACCCCGATTTCGCCTTTGCGCTACACGGTTCTGACGGGCATCGCCGCTTTCATCTGGTCCTTCATTCTGGTGCATGTCGGCCAACAGGCAAGCCATCTTCTCAGCCATCTGTTCAAAGGCTTTGATGTGCCGGAATGGGTGGAAATCGGCCTGCCTGTCGTGCTGGTGCTGGTGCTGACGGTCTTTGCGGTGCGCAAATGGCGCAAACGGGTGCCGGGGGCGTAACCTTGGGTCAGGCTTGGCCGGTCCTGTGACGGCGGCGCACCGAGGCAGGGCGCCCCGGCAAGGTCAGCTGCGCGTCATTGCGCGCCCGTTGCGCCACCAGTTTGCCTTTGGAAATTACGCAAAGCCGGTCGGGCCGCAGGCGCAGCGCCTCTACCGGGCCGCCAGCATCAAGCACCACAAGACTGGCCTGCGCGCCCACCCGCAAGCCATAATCGGCAAGGTTCAGGATGGCCGCGTTTTGCGTGGTCACCATATCAAAACAACGCGCCATGTCTTGTGGTGATGTCATCTGTGCCACATGCAGCCCCATGAAGGCCACGTCGAGCATATCGGCGGTGCCAAGGCTATACCACGGGTCCAGCACACAATCCTGCCCCCAGCCAACGGTGATGCCATGGGCCTGCATTTCCTTTACGCGCGTCAGCCCGCGCCGCTTTGGATAGCTATCGTGCCGCCCCTGAAGTGTGATATTTATCAATGGGTTGGGAATGGCACACATGCCGCTTTCCGCGATCAGGGGCAGCAGTTTCGACACATAATAATTGTCCATCGAATGCATAGAGGTCAGATGACTGCCCGCTGCCCTGCCCCCAAGGCCGTGCCGGGTCACCTCCATCGCCAAGGTTTCGACATGGCGTGACAGCGGGTCATCGGTTTCGTCGCAATGCAGGTCCAGCATCAGGCCGCGGTCGGCAGCGATGCGGGCCAGATCGGCAACCGAGGACGCGCCATCGGCCATCGTGCGTTCGAAATGCGGGATGCCGCCAACCACATCGACACCCATATCCAGCGCCCGGATCAGGTTGTCACGCCCGGTTTTCGTGCGATAAAGCCCGTCTTGCGGAAAGGCCACGAGTTGCAGGTCCAGATAGGGGGCAACGCGGGCCTTAACCTCCAGCATCGCCTCAACCCCGCGCAGATGGTCGGGCGTGGTATCGACATGGCTGCGGATCGCCAGCAAGCCCATCGACACCGCCCAATCGCAATATTCCACCGCGCGGGCGATCATGTCATCCACTGTGGCAAGGTCGCGCAATTCCCCCCACAGCGAAATCCCTTCCAGCAGCGTGCCAGACGCGTTGAGCCGGGGCTTGCCGTAAGACAGCGTGGCATCCATGTGAAAATGCGGATCGACGAAAGGCGGGCTGACTAAATCGCCTGTGGCATCAATGGTTTGCACGGCATTTTCAGGTAAGCTGCCGATTGCCGCGATCCGGTCGCCTGTGATGCCGATATCGGCGCGGGTGCCATCGGGCAGCGTGCCGCCCTTGACCAAAAGATCGAACATCAGCGTTCCCCCTTGTTGAACGGGATCATCAGCGCGGCAGGCACCTGCGCCCGGCGTGACATCAGGATAAGCGCAAGGATCGACAGGATGTAAGGGGCCATCAGGAAGATCTGATACGGCACCGCCTGCCCGATTGGCGTTTGCTGCAAGCGGATCTGGAGCGCGTCAAACCCTGCAAACAGCAGCGCCCCCAGCAGCGCCTTGCCCGGTTTCCACGCACCAAACACCACCAGCGCGATGCAAATCCAGCCCCGCCCGTTCACCATCTCAAAAAAGAAGCTGGAGAAGGCCGAGAGCGTCAGAAACGCGCCCCCCACCGCCATCAGACCAGAGCCGACAATCACCGCCCCCATCCGCAACCCCGTCACCGAAAGCCCCTGCGCGGCCACCGCCTGCGGGCTTTCGCCTGCTGCCCGAATGGCAAGGCCAAGGGGGGTGCGATACAGCGTGATCGCGGTCAGCGCAACAACCGCAAAGGCGGCGTAAGTAAGTGGGGTTTGTGCAAAAAGCGCCGGGCCGAGCAAAGGAATATCAACAAGATACGGGAATTCCAGCACTTGGAAAGGTTCGATTTTTGGTGGGCTGATCACCTCTGGCAAGATCAGCCGATAGGCGAAATAGCTGGTAGATGTGGCCAGAAGCGTGACACCCAACCCCACGACATGCTGGCTTAACCCGAAGGGCACTGTCAGCGTGGCATGCAGCAAGCCAAAGAGCATGCCCGCCAGCATCGCCACCGCCACGCCGCCCCAAAGGCCCATCCCCAGATAGACCGCCATCCAACCCGAAAACGCGCCGATGACCATGATCCCTTCGATCCCAAGGTTCAGCACGCCCGCGCGTTCGCAAATCAACTCTCCCATCGTGGCAAAGATCAGCGGCGAGGCGATACGCACGGCGGCGGCCCAGAAACTTGCGGTCAGCAGAATGTCGAACACCGAGCTCATCCCCGCACCACGCGAAACTTGGTCAGCCCAATCGCCAAAACCATCAGCAACAAAGCCGTGGCCAGCATCATATCGGCGATATAGGTCGGCACGCCTGCCGCGCGGCTCATGCTATCGGCCCCGACAAAAATGCCCGCGACAAAAATCGCGGTGATAACAACGCCCAAAGGGTGCAGCAGCGCCAGCATCGCGACGATGATACCGGTATAGCCAAAGCCGGGCGACAGATCGAGGCTCAGGTGGCCTTTCAGCCCCGCCACTTCGGAAAACCCGGCCAGCGCGGCCAAACCACCCGACAAAAGCGCGGTTTTCACCAGAACCAGATTGACCGGAATCCCCGCAAAGCGCGCGGCTTGGCTGTTCAGCCCGACGGCGCGCATCTCATACCCCAGCGTGGTGCGGACCTGCACAAACCACACCAGCCCCGCCGCGATCAGCCCCAAGGCAAAGCCCCAATGCAGCCGCAGACCTGTGGCAATGCGGGGCAGTCGCAGCGCCTTGTCCAAGGGGGCGGATTTGGGCCAGCCCATACCCATCGGGTCTTTCATCGGGCCTTCCAGCAGGTAGGACACCAGCAACAGCATGATAAAGTTGAACAAAAGCGTGGTGACAACCTCATCCACGCCAAAGCGGGTCTTCAGCATGACCGGCCCCAGCAGGATCAGCGCACCTGCCACCATCGCCGCCAAAGCGACAAGAGGAAGCGCCCAGCCCCCCATGCCCGACAGCGCCGAGGTGCCCAGCACCACCGTCACAATCGCCCCCGCGTAAAGCTGCGCCTCGGCCCCGATGTTCCAAAGCTTGGCGCGAAAGGCCACGGCAATGGCCAGCCCGGTGAAAATCAGCGGTGTGGCGCGGTTCAGCGTTTCCAGCAGCGCGAACTTTGACCCCGCAGCACCTTTGACAACCAGCCCCAAAGTGTCCAGCGGGTTCGCCCCGGCCAGTGCCGCAAGCGCAGAGGCGATGACCACCGTTGCCAGCAGCGCCAGCGCGGGAAAGCCAAGGCGGCGGCCAAGGCCCGGATTGGCAATCGGTTCAAGCCGCATCGGAAAATCCCTGCCCTGCCATCCACAGCCCCAGCTCTGCCGCCGACAGCGCGCCGCGGGCAAATTCCGGCGACAGCCGCCCCTCGGACATCACATGAATGACATCCGACAAGCCCATGATTTCATCCAGATCTTCTGAAATCAGCAATACCGCCGCCCCTGCATCGCGCGCGGCCAGCAAACGCCCGTGCACATAGGTAATCGCGCCAATATCAAGGCCGCGCACAGGTTGATTGGCAAGGATGATCCTAGGCGACAACTCCAGCACCCGACCGAGGATCAGCTTTTGCATATTGCCCCCCGAAAGCTGCCGGATGGGGCCGGAAGGGCCGGGGCAGCGCACGTCATAGGTTTCGATCAGCTTGGCGGTATGCGCCTCGGCGGCGGCCCAGTTCATCAGGCCGCGATGGCTGTAGGGGGGCTGATTATAGGTTTCCAGAATGGCGTTTTCGGTCAGTGAAAAATCCGCGATGGTGCCGGTTTTATGGCGGTCTTCGGGGATGCGGGCGATGCCTGCGGCAACGGCGGCGCGCGGCGTCCATTTCGGCGGCGGCGCGGGCAGATCCAACCTGCCGGAGGTCAGGGTTTCCAAGCCCGAAATCAGGTCGGACAGCGCCGATTGCCCATTGCCCGACACCCCCGCAAGCCCGGTAATCTGCCCGGCGCGCAAGGCCAGCGACACCGCTTTCAACCCCGGCGCGGTCCCCCGGTCGCGGGTGCAGGCCGCCTGCAAGGTCAGGCGCGCGGGGCCGGGCGTCATCGGGGCCACAGCGGGGGCGGCAACCTCTGCCCCGACCATCATCGCGGCCAGCGCGTGGCGGTCCGTCTCGGCCGTGGCGACCTGCCCGACCAGACGGCCGTGGCGCAGCACCAGAACGCGGCTAGAAAGCGCCATAACCTCATGCAATTTATGGGAAATAAAGATCACGGACAGGCCTGTCGCCACCGCCCGGCGCAGGGTATCAAACAGCGCATCGCTTTCCTGCGGGGTCAGCACGGCGGTGGGCTCATCAAGGATCAAAATCCGCGCGTCCCGATACAGCGCCTTGAGGATTTCGACTCGCTGCCGTTCGCCCACCGTCAGGCTGCCCACCTGCGCATCCGGGTCCACCTCCAGCCCGAAATCTGCCGCCAGCCGCGCCAGTTTCGCCCGCGCCGCAGCAACCCCAAGCGCCATGCGCCACAGCGGCGCGGTGCCAAGCTGAATATTCTCCAGCACCGTCAGATTATCGGCGAGGGTGAAATGCTGATGCACCATGCCAAGCCCCGCCGCCAGTGCGGCGCGCGGATTGCCGGGGGGCAAGGGGTGGCCGAACACCTCAACGCTGCCCTCATCAGCGGTATATTGGCCGAAAAGGATATTCATCAGCGTGGTCTTGCCTGCCCCGTTTTCCCCAAGCAAAGCAATGACTTCGCCACGATGCAGCGTCAGGCTGATCGCGTCGTTCGCGGTTAACGCGCCGAAACGTTTCGTGATCTGGTTGAGGCGCAGAACAACGTCCTGCGCCCCCAAGGTTTGGGCTGTCACGAGGCGGTCGGTTCTGTGTCGTTGATCTCGACGGTGAATGTGCCCGCCTTGATCGCGGCTTCGCGCTCCGCGACAAGCGCCATCGCGGCCTCGGGCACTTTGCCGTCGAACGTGCCCAAGGGGGCCAGCGAACAGCCCCCCTCTTTCATGAAGGAATAGGTGCCATAATTCGCGGCCTTGAAATTGCCCGCCTGCACCGCCGCAACGGCGGCGTTGAAGGTTGGTTCAAAATGCCAAAGCGCCGAGGCAACAACGGTTTGCGGGTAATCGGCCTGCGTGTCGATCACATTGCCAATCGCCAGCACGCCTTTTTCCATCGCGGCATCCGAGACGCCAAAGCGTTCGGCATAAAGCATATCCGCCCCGTTTTCGATCATCGCGAAAGCGGTTTCCTTGGCCTTGGGCGGATCGAACCACGAGCCGATGAAGCTGACCTGAAACTTGATTTCCGGGTTCATTTCGCGCGCGCCCGCCATAAAGGCATTCATCAGGCGGTTCACTTCCGGAATGGGGAAGCCGCCGACCATGCCGATATTGCCCTTTGTCATGGAACCCGCAATGATTCCAGACAGATAGCTGGCGTCCTGAATGTAATTGTCAAACACCGCAAGATTGGGCAGCGCCTCATCCGGCATGAAGCTGGAGCCCATGAGGAAGGCCACATCCGGGTAATCCGCCGCCACTTCGCGGGCCTCTTGTTCCACGCCGAAAATTTCACCCACGATCAGTTGCACGCCGCTTTCGGCATATTCGCGCATCACGCGCGGGTAATCGGTGTTGGAGGTGTTCTCGGTATAGCTGTAGTCGATCACCCCGGCAGCTTTTGCCGCCTCAGCCGCGATGTGAATGCGGCTGACCCATTGCTGTTCCACCGGAACCGTATAGATGCCCGCAACTTTCAACGGGGTCTGCGCGCGCAGAGCCCCCGGCAAAAGCCCAGCCCCCAGCACGGCCCCTGCCCCCATCAGTATGGCACGGCGTGTCGGCGTATACTTCATCTTGTGCATTCTGCGCTCCGATCCCTGTTGTTTGGTTTATTTGACCACATGGTAAAGTCATTTCGCGATTCGTCACAAGGTTAGACAGTGAAATCGCGCTAACTGAGCCGGAATCCGGCCACTGCCTGCCGCAGCGGCACGCATGGCCCGAATTGCCTGAAATTGCACCGCTTCGGGCACCGTGGCTGCGCGTGAAGATCGCGGCCTAAACGGCTTGGTTGGGCAGGATTTTTGCGCGAAAAGCGTGTGATTTGGGCCGATGTTGATATCCGAAGGCATAGAAGCTGCGTATTTTCACAGTTTTTAGTTGCCCTAGCTTCCCCCGCGCGACTAGGCTGCAAGCAATTGTATTCTGTGCGCCTGCGCGCCAATTAAAATTGATGGATCCTGCCATGAACGCTATTGTTGCTTCGTCCTCTCGTAAAACCGATCTTGCCACTTCGGCCAAATCCTCGCGCAGGGCCTCGCTTTTGGCCAGCACGGCGCTGGTGGCAGGGATCACCTTGGGCGGCCCGGCACTGGGCCAGACGTGGGATGGCGAAGGCACAGCTGGAAATGCCACGACCGATAGTTGGAATGTCGGGCTGAACTGGGATGGAGACAATGTTCCTCTCGCGACAGGTGCGGTGATTATTCAGGGAACCGCACCGAGTGGGACTACTGCAGTGCATCAGCCAAGGATGGTTGGCATAAACCAAAACGTTGCATCGGTGGTTATTTCCTCCGGCGGGCAACTTCATATCCATGGTAATGCAACCCTCACGAGTCCGACAATTGCACTTTCTGGCGCGGCAGGGCTGTTCCTGTATGATACCAACAGCGCCGTGAGTGGGGATGTCGCATCGGTGGCCGGCACAACAATATCAAGTTCTGGTGTTTTTGATGGCAATCTTAGTTCTGGCGGCACCTCCACTTTGGCTGCGGGTAGCGTTTCCGGCAATCTAACTGTTACAGGTGGCGCAACTGGGCTGAGTGGTAGCGTAGGTGTGACCGGCAATGTGATTGTTTCTGATGGCGTTTTGACCAACCACAGTAGCGGCACTATCGGCGGCAATATCACAATCAGTGGCAACGGTGAGTTCATAAATGGCGGCGCCGGCACGCCAGTCCCAAACATGAATGACGCGGGCACACTCACGGTGCAGGATACCGGTACATTCACAGGCAATCGCGCAGATTTGGTTGGCACCATCATTCAAAGTGGCGGAACGATTACCCAAAGCGGTACGCTAAATGCCAATTCCATGACCCATAGCGGCGGCACTTTCGCAACAGACACGCAAGTTGCCAATCTTCGGCTTAATACCGGTGCCGCGACCTATACCATGTCGGGGACAGCCGAGATTGGCCGGCTTGGCGTCGTTCAGGCCACCAATGTGGAGCTTCAGGCTGGCGTCATTGCGGGTGATGTGGTCGGCGGAACAAACCCAGCTTTGGATGATGGCACTGAAACGGTTCTTGTGAACACAGGAACGACAGAGGTTACAAATACGGGGTCGATCGTTGCCGGAACCATCAATGTGCAAGCCAGCGGCACATTGCAAACGGCGGGCGGCGCGTTGCTTGGCCATCGTTCGACGGCCACGGACCGCACCAATCTGATTGTTGATGGCGCGCTGGAATCATCTGGAAATGAAACGGTCGCTGACCTGAGTGGCTCTGGCACAATCGCGATGACTGGTGGGACACTGACGGTTGCGGGCGGGGGGACAACGGCGTTTTCCGGCAACATCTCTGGAACTGGTGGGGTGACCGTCAGTAAATCTGCCGGGGTGCTGACGCTTTCGGGCACCAACACGCATCAAGGCGCGACGACACTGACGGCAGGTGGGCTGACGCTTTTGGGCGGAGCAGCAATTGCCAATACGGGCGCTGTGGTGGTCAACGGTGGCACATTGGCGGTCGACGCGAGCGAGACCATCGGCGCGTTCTCTGGTACGGGCGGCGGCGCAACCATCGCCGCGGGCCAGACCTTGACGACGAATGCGGCTGATACCGCGGCGCGCAGTTTTGCGGGCACACTTGGTGGTGCCGGGACCTTTACCAAAGGCGGAACGGATGATCTGACGCTGGGCGGTGTTGTTTCAGTGGCAAATGTGGGTGTGACCGGTGGCACGCTAGAACTGTCGAACACAGGCAACACGATGACGGCCATCAGCATCAATGGTGGTGAGCTTGAGATCGGCGCAAGCGGCACGACCAACAGCGCAGCCATCACAACCGGGGCGACCGCGACAGTTGAGGTCATCGGATCTGTCACCAACAATTCCGCGATTACGGCCACGACCGATACCGCCTTGACGATTGAGGCAGCAGGCACCGCCACGCTGTCTGGTGCGATCACAACGGGGGCCGGAGGCAGCCTCACGCGGTCGGGCGCCGGGACAGTGAACCTGACGGGTGCCAATGCTATCGGCACGCTGAACGCAAATGCCGGGACGACCTCTGTCACCAATGGCGCGCTGACCACGGCGGCGGTCAATGGCGGCAACCTGACGATTGGTGGCGCGGCAACAGGCTTGACCACGGCGACCATTAACAATGGCACATTGACCCTGAATGCAGGGGTTGGCGGCCTGACTTCGGTTCAGGTCGGCGATGGCACGGCCGGGCCGGGAACGGACCGTTTGATCATTGGCACAGCCCTGAACAACGGCACGACTATCACGACCCAAGGGTCGGTGATCGAATATCTGGCAGACAGCGCCGCGCTGATCAACCTGACCAGCAATGACACCCAGCTGCAAGTGGATGCAGGCCCGGCCCGCACGCAATCCGGCGTAATTTCTGACGACGTCGGCGGCGTGCGCCCCTTGGAAAAGATCGGCGCGGGTGAGTTGATCTTGTCGGCGGACAACACCTATGGCAACAGCGGCGTCGGCGCGGCACAGGGCACAACCGTTACGGCGGGGCGTCTGACCATCACCGGCAGCATCGACAGCAACACGGTATTTGTTGCAACGGGTGCCGGGCTGACCTTGGGCAGCGTTTCGGCATCGGCGGATGGTGCGGTAAAGGACGATGCGGCCATCATTCTGGATGGTGCGGCGGATCTGACGCTGACGCAAAGCGAAACTATCGGCACGATTACAGCGGCCACCGGAACCTCGACCGTGCAGTTGGGTGGCAACGCCCTGACGGTTGCAGGCGCGGGAAATTCTGCGGTTGCGGGCACGATTTCGGGCGTGGGCGGCGCGTTGACCAAAACCGGCGCAGGCACGCTGACGCTGAGCGGCACCAACACCTATAACGGTGACACCACGATCACCGGCGGCACCGTTGCCATAAACAACGACGCAGCGCTTGGCGCGGGCGATCTTGTTCTGAACGGTGGGAGGCTACTCGCCACTTCCAATGCGACCGTGACCAAAACGAACATCAGCATTGATGGAAGCTCCACCCTTGCTGCCAGCACATTGCAGACACTATCGCTTTCAGCAACCAACCTTGACTTTTCGCATGCCGCTCCCACAACGGTGACATTCGGCAGCGGCACCGAAACAGGTGTGGTTGAGATTGCGGCGACCACTTCCATTTCATCTAGTCCAAGCACACTCAGCGCAAACATCGCTGGCGGCACATTGCGTATTGGCAATGCCTTCACTGGCAACGGGTTGCTTTCGTTCGACTTTGACGGAACGAATATCGCGAGCGGCGGAACGCTCGACATCAACGGAAACGCGACATCTGTTGTGAACCTGACAGGCACGGGCACCGTGACCAACTCCGGCGCAGCAGGGACATTGAACACGCTAGGGACGACCAATTTCGGCGGCGTGATTCAAGATGGGGGCGGCGCGCTATCGCTCGCGGTGACAGGCGGCACGACCACGCTGACCGGCGCGAACACCTATACCGGCACCACCACCCTGTCGGGCGGCAACCTGACGCTTTCGGGAACGGGCGCGCTTACATCGACCGATGTGACGATCAACGCCACGCAGACGCTGACGACCCAAGGCGGTTTGGCGACGGGAACGGTTCTGGTCAACGATGGCGCGCTGGTGCTGACCGGGAACGACACCATTGGCAGCCTTGACGGGACCGGCACGGTTGATCTGAGCACCCGCACCCTGACCACAGGCGGGCTGAACACCGATACCGCCCTTTCAGGTGCGGTCAGCGGCGCGGGCAGCCTGATCAAGGTCGGGACCGGCACCCAAACCCTTTCGGGCACCAACACCGCCACCAACCTGACGGTGCAGGATGGCACCTTGCGCCTGAACGGCGATAACGCGGGCGTGGCCACGGTAACTGTCGGCGGCGGGGTCGGCACTGCGCGCTTGCGCGTTGAAGGCGCGGCAGGTTTTGTCGGCGGTCAACAGATCACCACGCTCGGGTCTGATATTTCCTATGGCGACAACGTCAATATGGCGACGCCGATCGTGCTGAACAGCAATGACACGCGGCTGGAAGTTCTGGGCGCTGATACGGCACAGCAATCTGGCGAAATCTCCCAGACCGGCGGTGCGCGTCCGATTGAGAAAATCGGTTCTGGCACGCTGACGCTGTCTGCGACGAACACATACACGGGCCTGACTGATATTTCCGGCGGCACATTGAACGTCACGGGGTCTATCGCATCGACGCAGATTGTGGCGCAAAACGATGCGCGCCTGATCGTGGATGGTGCCTCTTTGGCGGATACGGCATCGGTAAGCCTGGCGGGCACGAGCAACCTGACGGTGAACACTGCGGTTGAAACGATTGGCCGTCTGGCCGGTGTGGCGGGCACGACCGTTACACTGAACGAGGGGCTGACCTTTGGGGATGCCACGGATACAGAAATTACCAGCGTCATCACCGGCGCGGGTGACATGACCAAGCAGGGCACCAGCACCGTTACGATTTCGGGCACGAGTGCGGCTGCCACCGGGGCGCTTACCGTGAACGCAGGCACGATTGCGCTGACGGGCGCAATCGGCTCTACCGATGTGAACGTGAACACCAATGGCACCCTGAACGTGACCAATGGCGGCCTTGCTGCTGCCGCAACGGTGGATGTGGCTGGCGGCACGCTGGATGTCAGCACCGCAGCAGACACCGTAGCCACGGTAAACCTGAACAACAATGGCACGATCAGCGGCAATGCGACGCTGAACACAAGCAATTTCACCCAGAACACCGGCACGCTGTCTGGCACCGTTTCGGCGGCCACAACGGCGTCCTTGCAGGGCGGGTCGATCAGCGGCACCCTGACCGGGGCGGCAGCAGCGGAAGCGACAGCGGGAACCACCTCGGTCACCGGCGCGATCACGTCTTCGGATCTGAACATCACGGGGGCGACCGTCACGGTGACGGGCGCAGGTGTGATTGATGTTTCCGGCGCAGACCCGATTGATATCAATGCGGGCGGTATTCTGACCACCGATGGCGCAACCGGCGGCGGCGGCATTGCGGATGATGATGGCGTGCGCATGACTGGCACGGCCATTTTCAACGTTGAGGGCGATGAAACCATTGCCGCGATCGACGGCACCGGCACGGTGAACCTGACCGCAGCGAACCTGACAACCTCTGGCAATTTCAGCACGGTTTTCAACGGCGTCATGCAGGGCACGGGCGGGCTGAACACCTCTGGCAACAACGCATTGGAACTGACCGGAACGAACCTTTACACAGGCGCGACCGGCGTGAATGGCAACTCCACGCTGACGCTGACGGGTTCCATCGACTCGGCGCTTGTGACGGTAAGCAATGCGGGTGAGTTGATTCTGGACAACGGCGATGCGCTGCTGGATACGGCGGCGGTCGTGTTGAATGACACCGGCACCATGACGCTTGCCAATGTCAACAGCGAAACGATCGGGTCGCTGGCGGGGGCTGCGGGCAGCACGCTGGCGCTGAACGGCAACACGCTGACGGTGGGCGATGCCACGGCAACCACCACAATGGCAGGCCAGATCACCGGCACCGGCGGGATCACCAAAGTTGGCTCCGGTATTCTGAACCTGACCGGCACCACCAGCAATTATACTGGCACAACCACCATCACCGACGGGACTTTGGCGATTGATAACGCCAATGCCTTGGGGGCCGCGGCCGGATCGGTTGTCCTGAACGGTGGCACCCTGTTGGGCACGGCGAATACCGTGTTGACCAAAGCCGATTTCACCCTTTTGGCGGATAGCACGATTGCCGCAGCAACAGGCACCAGCCTGACGCTTGCCGGAAATGCGACAATTACCGGGGTCGGCACCACGTTGACCATCGGGAACGCAGGCAACGCAGGCACTGTTGTCGCCGCCCCGACCGGTGGCGTGTCGGACGGCACGGCGCAAGTCTCTATCGTCAATGGCACGTTGCAGATTGGCAATGCCGCAGCAGGCGCCCTGCTGCTGAGCGGCATTGCCGGAACGAATATCGCAGGCCCGGGTTTCCTTGATCTGAACGGAACCGACACCACTGTGAATGCGCTGACCGGACCCGGCGGCGTGATCAACTCCGGCGGGGCTGCCGCCTTGCGGACCACTGGCACCAGCACCTTTGACGGCGTGATCGCGGCTGGTCCCACCGGCCCAACCTCGCTTGAGGTGATGGGCGGCGCGCTGACGCTGACAGAAGCGCAAGCCTACACAGGGGCAACCACGCTGGCAGGTGGCAACCTGACCCTGACCGGGAATGGTGCATTGGTCTCTACCAGTGTCGCGCTTGGCGCAAATACGCTGTCCACCGATGGCGGCGCGCTGGACACGGCAACAGCGATGACCAGCGCAGGCGGCACCCTCGCCCTGACCGGCGCAGAGGAGATTGCCTCGTTCAACGGATCGGGTTTTGTTACCCTGACAGGGGCCACAACGGACCTGACGCTGAACACTGGCGCATCGGTGGTTGATGCAGTCATCAGCGGGGCTGGCGGCGTAACGGTGACGGGCACCTCCGACACCACGCTGAACGGCAACAACACCTTTGCCGGCGGTTTGTCGGTGTCTGGCGCGGCCAATGCCACGGTGAACGGACCGAACAGCTTTGCAGGGGGGGTGTCGGTGACGGGCACCGCCTCGGCCACCATCAACGCGCCAAGCGCCTATACCGGCGGCACGGTGATCAACACCACCGGCACGGTCACGGCAAACGGCTCACTTGGGGCGACGACAGGCAACACCACGCTTACCAATGGTGTTTTGGATGTGATTGCGGATACCACGCAAGCCATTGTCACCCAAGACGCAGGGTCCATTACCGGGGGCGGCACGCTGACGGCGGCAACTTCGTTCACCCAAGGCGGTGGCGTGGTGGCAGGCACCGTCACAACGCCTGTCTACAACATGACCAATGGCACGATCAGCAACACCGGCCTTGTGACGGCGACAAGCACGGCAACGCTGAACGATGCTAACTCGATCAACGGCACCTTGGCGGGGGATCGGGTGGCCAATGGCACCGGGGCGACAACAATAGCCACCGGCACCACGACTATCGGGGCGACCGGCGCAATCACCAATATGGCCTCGGTCACGGTGGATGCGGGGGCGACTTTGGCGACCGGGGGCAATGATCAGATCGACGATCTGGCCGAAATCACGCTTGACGGCACGCTGACCCTTGGCGGCAATGAAACCCTGTTGGGCCTGAATGGCGCGGGCACGGGCGTTGTGAATACGGCAGGGTCGAACCTGACAGTGAACACCCCCAGCAACGACCTTTTCGCAGGCCAGATTAACGGCACAGGATCGTTCACCGTCGCGGGCGGCGAACAGACCCTGACCGGGGCCAACGGCTTTACCGGGGCGGCGACCGTTTCGGGTGGCGTCCTGAACGTGGATGGCGCGGGCACCTTGGCCTCCACCGTTTTGAACATCACCGGCGGAACGCTGTCCACCGATGGCGGCGCGCTGGCAGCGGCAGCGGTTGTGACCAACGCAGGCACCCTGGACATCAGCGGCGATGAAACCATCGCCAGCGTCTCTGGCGCAGGTGGCATCACGCTTGATGGCGGTGATCTGACCTTGCTGAGCGGCACCTCCTCGATTTCGGGCATCATCGCTGGCAGCGGTGGTCTGAATGTCAATGGCAGCTCTGACACCACCCTGTCGGGCTTGAACACCTATAGCGGTGACACAACGATCAACACCACAGGCGGCTTGACCGTTGCGGCGGGCGGCAGCCTTGGGGATACCGCGGCCAACACCACGCTGACCAATGGCACGCTGACCATCGACACAGCCGTGACGCAAGCCACGGTTACCCAAGACGGCGGCTTGATCGACGGCGGCGATGTGCTGACGGCAACCGATTTCATCCAGACCGCAGGTTCGGTCGCGGGCAGCGTCAAGGCTGAGACGGTCACGATGACCGATGGCACCATTGATCTGGGCGGTTTGATCACCGCAACGGATACCGCAGTGCTGAACGGCACCAATTCGATCAACGGCACCTTGGCGGGGGATCGGGTGGCCAATGGCACCGGGGCGACCACAATCGCGGGGGGCACCACCACCATCGGGGCATTTGGTTCGATCACAGACATGGCCTCGGTCGATGTGGATACAGGGGCGACTTTGGCGACCGGTGGCAACGATCAGATCGACAATCTGGCCCTTATCACCGTCGATGGCACGCTCAACCTTGGCGGCGACGAGGTTCTGTCGGGGCTGAACGGGGCGGGCGCGGTGAACAACGGCGGCAATGCGCTGACCTTGGGCACCACCGGCGGCACCTTCTCGGGCGTGATCGCGGATGCGGGCACGTTGGAGGTGACGGGCGGCACGCAGGTGCTGACCGGGGCCAACACCTATTCCGGCGCGACCACCGTCAGCGGTGGCGAACTGGCGGTAAATGGCGCGGGCACCTTGGCCTCCACCGTTTTGAACATCACCGGCGGAACGCTGTCCACCGATGGTGGCGCGCTGGCGGCGGCAGCGGCTGTGACCAACGCAGGCACCCTGGACATCAGCGGCAATGAAGCCGTGGCCAGCGTCTCTGGCGCAGGCGGCATCACCCTTGATGGCGGGAACCTGACTTTGCTGAGCGGCGGCTCCACGATTTCGGGCATCATCACTGGCAGCGGTGGCCTGAATGTCAATGGCGGCTCTACGACCACCCTGTCGGGCGCGAATAACTATGCCGGTGACACCACGGTAAACGGCTTGTTAACTGTGACCGGCGAGATTGCCGGGGCGACCACGGTTTCCGGCTCGGGCACGATGACCAACAATGGCGTGGTTGCCGATGTCACCAACGCGGGCAGCTTTACCAACACTGGCACGGCCGGGGCTGTCACCAATACCGGGACAGGGGATAATAGCGGCACCATCGCCTCGTTGGCGCAAAACGCGGTCGGCTTTGTCAACAGCGGAACGATCACTGGCGATGCGGATGTGACTGATGGCACGCTGACCCATTCCGGCAGCATTGGCGGTGCGCTGAACGTAGGCGTGAACGGCACGGCCGACGTGAATGGCGGTAGTGTCACGGGTGCGACGACCAACGCTGGTGGTGTGCTGAATATTGACGGCGGCACGTTTACCGGTGGCGTGGCCAATAACACTGGCGTGCTGACGGCAACGGGCGCGGTGACAGGCAATATCACGAACGCTGCGACGATGCTGGTAACGGCACCGGACAACCTTGCCTTGACCGGGTCCATCACCAACACCGCAACCCTGACCACAACGGGCACCATCAGCACCAGTGGCGGGCTGACCAATAGCGGCAGCGTGAATGCGCAAGGGGCTTTGAACTCTGCCGTGACGAACACTGCGGCCTTCAATGTGTTGGGGCCGCTGACCGCAACCGGACAAAGCTTTGCCAACATGGCAAACCTGAACATCGGGGCGAACAGCTATACTGGGATCGGCACGCTGACCAATGGCGGGGCCGGGGTTGTTGATCTGGCGGCGGGTGGCACACTTGGCACCACCACGCTGACCAACAATGGCATCGTGAATGCGAATGGTGCCACGGTTTCGGGTGCGATGACCAACAACGCAACCTTCAACGCGCAGGGGGCCACCCTGTCGGGTTCGGTCAACAACTCTACGACCGGGGTGTTTGACCTGACGGGCGGCGCGCTGACGGGCCCGGCCACCAATGCAGGCACATTCATCCTGACGAACGGGTCTGTTTCGGGTGTGTTCACCAATACGGGGACGGCGACAGTGGCCCAGCCCTTCCTGGGATTGACCGCTTTGGGCAATACATCGCTGGGCGGGCTGACTGGGGGCGGCACGGTCAGCTTGCTGACGCCGGAATTGCCCTCAGGCCCGGATTTTGCCAATGCCACCACGGATCGTATGGTGATCAACGGCAATCTGAGCAATACCAATTTTGTGTTGGATCTGAACATGGGTTCGCCGCTGGCAACCGATGGCGGTGGCGCGCTGATCAACCCGAATGGCGGCACAAGCGATCTTGTGACGGTGACGGGCGCGATCAGCGGCACATTGAACTTTGACTTCCAGAACAAGCTGCCCAACGGGGTCGCCCCTTATCTGGGCACGCCGATCAAGGTGCTGGATGGCAATGTGCCTTCAAGCTACAGCTTCACCTATTCCGGCCTTGGGGCCGGCGGTGCGGTGATCTATTCGCTTGCCCAGAATGGCGATGATCTGGAAATCGTCAGCCAGACCAGCGCCGGGATCGGCGGCGTTGCGGCCAATGCGTCGTTGGTGCAATCGCTGATCGGCACAGTCGTGAACCGGCCGACCAGCCCCTTCGTCAGCGGCCTTGCATCCGAGGAAGGCTGCTCACATGGCGGGTATTTCCGTGGCACCTATGGCAACAGCACCGTATCGGGCACCAGCAACAACGGCGTCTCTACCTCTGAAAGCTCGGTTCGGGCCAAATATTTCGGGGTGCAGGGCGGCTATGACTTTGGCTGCAACGATGGGCGCTTCTTTGATGGCTGGGATGGCTCTTTCGGTGCCATGATCGGCTATAACAAGGGCAGCTCTGATCAGGATGTGTCTATCGGCGTCAGCGGTGGCGGCACGGCAGTTGCCAGCGTGACCCATTCGGATTTCGACCAGAAATACGTGGGCGCCTATGCGGCCTTCAGCAAAGACCGGATCACGGCAGATGTGCAGGTTCGGGTTGAAAAGTCCGACTTCACCCTGAGCGAGACGGTTAATCCGGGCTTCTTCGGCCTTGGCCTGTCCGCCGCCAAATCGAAGTTCAGCACCAATTCGGTTAACGTGACGGGCCGCCTGAGCTATCGGATGGACCTGAATGATGACGGGCTGAACTTTGTTCCGACCGGTGGTCTGTCTTACACGCGGACATCGGCGGCGACCGTCAACTTCGACAATGGCGAAACGCTGCGGATCGAGGGCTTTAACTCCATCGTCGGCTTTGTCGGTGGCACGATTGCGAAAACCATCATCGCCCCGGCAGGCAATGCGGGCACCACTTATTTCGGCAGTGCGAACTACTACCACGATTTCGCATCGGATCGGAAATCGGTCTTTACCGACCGTCTGGGTGGCACGCAGACCATCACCACCAAGAATATCGGCGGCTTCGGCGAGCTGAGCATGGGTGTGAACTATGTGCGTATTCTGGAAGGTGGCGGCGCAGGGGCAAAGCAGTTGAACGCCAACGTCCGGCTGGATACGCGCTTTGGCAGCAATGTGAAGAAATCTTCCAGTGTTACGGCCCAGATCCGCCTGTCGTTCTGACGCCATCGATCACGGCAATCAAAGGCCCGGGACGCTGTCTCGGGCCTTTTTCATGCGGCCGCCCTTGCCCCCTGCCCCGCCGACCGTTGCGCGCAAATTCTTTGGCAAAGGCACAGAGCGCCTTTGCGTCTGGATGGATTTCTGCCTATTCTCAAAGGATCAAATCATTTTCCAATGCCTTTGCGGCCTAAAGATCATTATTCAGGGAGAAAGGGATGCACCAGGTTAGTTTCGCATTTGATACCGGTGCAGCGACGCATCAGGGGCGCGTTCGCGACCATAATGAAGACAGTTATCTGGCCCGGCCAGCCGCCGGATTATGGCTGGTGGCCGATGGCATGGGGGGCCACAAGGCCGGCGATTTTGCCAGCCGGGCCATCGCCGAAAGCGCGCAATGGACGGGGATTCCAACCTCGGCGCTGGATCTGAAAACCCGTTTCATCGACCGTCTGGCCATCGCGCATGAAGATATCCGCAACCATTCCGCCAAGCTGGACGGGGCCACGGTGGGCGCAACAGTGGTTGCGCTGTTGGCCTATGAACAGCATTTCGCCTGCATCTGGTCAGGCGACAGCCGCATCTATCTGATGCGCGGCGATGTGTTCCAGCAAATGACAACAGACCATACCGAAGCGATGGAACTGTTGCGCGAAGGCGCGATTACCGAGGAAGAGGCCGCCCATTGGCCGCGCAAAAATGTCATTACACGGGCGATAGGTGTATCTGACATGCCCATGACCGATGAAAACTACGGCGTTTTGCAGGTGGGCGACGTTTTCTTATTGTGCTCTGACGGGCTGACAGGCCATGTATCTGACGAAGAAATCGCCGAATTTTTGCAGAACTACGGGGCACAGGAAGCGTGCGACAGGCTGATCGAGTTGACACTGTCACGCGGGGCCAAGGATAATGTGACGGTTTTGGTGGTGCGCTGCTTGCCCAGTGATGCCTATGACAACGCCGACGCGCCCACCAATCCGGGCTATGGGCCACCAATTGCGATGCACGACTGGAAAGCGGAAGACTGAACATAATGGCCGATGAAAATTCCATCCCTCCCAATGGTGGGGAACCCTCTGCAAATCCGGCGGCGTCAGTCACTCCGACCAGCAAGCCGCCAGTGACGCAGACACCCGTGGCGACGACGGTGACGTCTGGCATGGTGATTGCCGGAACCTATGAGATTGAGCAACTGATTAACCGGGGCGGCATGGGCGAGGTGTATCGCGGCCGCAACATCCATACCGGCGATCCGGTGGCGATGAAAATCGTGCTGCCTGCACTGGCGCATGACCCGATGATCGAGGCGCTGTTCCAGAAGGAAGCCAAGGTTCTGGGCCGTTTGGCGCATGATGCGATCGTGCGCTATCACACCTATATGAACCCGCCCGAGATCGGCCGCCCCAGCCTGATCATGGAATTCGTCGAAGGCAAATCGCTGAGCGACCGCATAAAGGAAGGGCCGATGCCCGAAGCCGAGGTGCGGATCTTGCTGGCCCGCCTTGCCTCGGGCCTAAGCCGCGCGCATGGCGCGGGCGTTGTGCACCGCGATCTGTCGCCCGATAACGTCATTCTGGAAGGGGAACGGGTTGAACATGCCAAGCTGATCGACTTTGGCATCGCCAAATCCTCGATGAAGGGCGACCGCACGCTGCTGCAAGGGCAGTTTGCGGGCAAGTTCAGCTTTGTCGCGCCGGAACAACTGGGCGCCTATGATGGCGGCATTGACGGGCGCACCGATATTTACAGCCTTGCGCTGCTGATGGTCGCGGCCTGTCAGGGCAAAACCGTCAGCATGGGCGGCAATATGGTCGAGGCGGTGCGCAGCCGCTCCAAAGTGCCGGATGTCAGCGGCGTTTACGATGGTTTGCGCCCCTTGCTGGCACATATGTTGCAGCCCAATCCGGTCAACCGCCCTGCCAGCATGGATGCGGTCATCGCGATGCTGGAAGACCCTTCGCTGATCCCCGATCCGCTAAGCTACGCCGAAGATCACGACCCCGACCGCACCATTATCGCCTCTACCCTGCCTGCTGCCAAGGGTTCTGCGCCGCAGCCTGCTGTCACCTCGGCGCAGTTTGTCGGTATTCCTGACCCCAAAACCACAACCCAACCCGCTGCGGGCCCCGCGAAATCCGGCAAAGGCGGAATGATTGCGGCCGCTTTGGTGGGGGTGCTGGCCATTGGCGGTGGGGGGGCATGGCTGGCCGGGGTATTTGATCCGGCCCCCGCGCCGGCGCCTGCGGTGCCCGACCAGCAAGCCGTCGATACCAAAGCCGCCGAAGACGCCGCCCGCGCCGCCGAGGAAGCCGCCAAAGCCGAGGCAGACCGGCTTGCCGCCGAAAAACAAGCTGCAGCGGATGCCGAAAAAGCCGAGGCAGAGGCCGCCGCACGGGCCGCGCAGGAAAGCGCCAATCCGCTGGACGAATTGGGCCGCCAGATCGCTTGGGTGAAAACCTTTAACGCCGGGGAATGCAGTCATATCTCCTTGGTGTCCTCGTCCAACGGGCAGGTGGAACTTGAAGGGTTCGGCACGCAGGTCGAGCCGTTCTCGGCGCTGGTGTCTGCGTTCAAAACCGAATTCGGGGTGGAACCGAATGTCGGCGTTCGCCTGATCAATGACACGCAATGCCCGGTGCTGGATTTCATGAACAGTCTACGCGAAAACCGGGGCATCGCGCCGAGCCTTATCCTTGAAAATCAAACCGATGTGCTGAAAAGCGGGGAAACCGTTTCAGGCCGGGTCGAAGGCTTGGCCGGGCGCGCGGTGTCGCTGTTCCTTGTGAATGGGGCGGGCGGGGCGACCAACCTCAAACCTTGGCTGTCGCGCAGCTCTGATGGCACGCTGGGTTTCAGCTTTACAGTCAATCTGGCAGCGGGGGCAGAGCCGACACCGCAGATGATCTTGGCGGTTGTGACCGAGCGCCCGGTTGAAAAGCTGGATGCGGTGCCAAATGGGGTGACGGCGCGCGCCTTGGTGCCCTTCATGACCTCAGAACTGGACCGCGAACGCCAGACCGCCATCGGCGCGCTGCGCTTTTTCCGGCTGGAAAACTAAGCCTCATTCCACTGAAAACGCGACAAGGGCCACATCTTCGGATTGGCCCTTGCTGCGCAATTCGGCGGCAAGGGCAGGAAAGAAATCCTCTGCCTTGGTGCCGTTCATATCAATCACCGTTTGCAAAAGCGCCGGGGTAGAAATCGCCATCAGCAATTGCTGCGTCACCACCGGGCTGCCTGTCAGGGACAGCGGAATGCGGAACTTTGCCCCGCCCGGCACGAATTGCAGATAGCCGGCAAGGTCTTGCACCGTGCCTTCGTCATCAATCACCAAAAAGCTGATGAACCCGCCAGAGGTATTGCCGATGCGCCCTTCCAGCGCCTCACCGCTTTTGATCTCGCGCTGCGGGATGTCAAAGAACAGATCAAAGCGCGGATAGGCAGGCCCGTCGATCACATAGGCCGCCGCCGCGCATTGCGCCGCGCTGATCGGCTTCATCGTGGTGTTGGGTGGCTGGCCGATCTTGGCCGCAAGCGCGCTGGCGAAGGCCGACAGCTCTTGTGTGGTTTGGGCGAAAACCTCTAGCTGAAAGGCGCTTTCGTCGGAAAGTGTGGGCAAGGCGGCAAAGCAAGGGGCCTTGGGCATTTCCGCCAGAACATCCAGAACCGATTGATAGGTTTGCACATTTTCTTGCGGCGTCTGGTCCGGTTCGGGTGCGGCAATGCCGTCCCGGGCAAGTGTATCGGCGCGGGGTGGCAGGGATGGCACCGGTTCGGCCACTGCGGCAACCGTTTCGGGCGCAGCGGCGCTGACGGGGGCCACGGGTTGCACCGCAGCCCTGTCCGGGGCAGATATGGGAGAGACTGGTGCCACGGTCGCAGTCGCGGGGGCGGGGGCCGCCGCCACGGACACTGGTGCCACAGCCACGGGCGCAAGCGCGGGCGGGGACAGGCCAGGTGCCTGCTTTGGCACTGCGGTCACCACCTGCGCCGTGCTTTTCACACTGGTAACCGAAGGCGCACTGGGGCGCGTTGGGGTGACGCTGCTTGCCTCGGTCGCGGCGCGTGCGGGGGCCACGGCCACAGCCTGTGCCGCAGGGCTGGGCGCTGTGGTCTGGCGCGGTGCGGGGGCCACGGTGGCGGCTTTTGCCACCGCCCCCAGACGTGACGCCTCTGCCGGTTTGGCGGCCAGCCGCGCCGCTGTGGCGGTTTCTGCCCGCTGCTCGGTGCTGGTTTTGGGCTGCAATCGGGCGCTTGGCACGGCGGCGACGGTTTCCACTGGGCGCTGCTCTCCGGCGACAGAGCTTGCAACGGCCAGAATCTCGACCTGTGGCATCACCGGCGGCGGCGCGACCTGATTGCGCGCGCCATAAGCGGCAAGCCCTTGCTGCACCAAAACCAGATGCACCGCCGTGGCAATCGCCCCTGATCCGGCCCAAAGGCCGATGGTGCTGCGCTGCGTCATGGCCTTGCCTCTGGCCGGATATGCAACGTGACAAGCCGCAGGGAAACGCCTTGCAAATCCGGGCGCGTGGTCAGCGCCATCAAGCGGTCGGCGGTCAGCGCGCTATCGGCCAGCACATAAAGCGCCTCGGGCAGGGTTTGGCCAAGGGCGGCGGCAAGCCGATCTGCCGTGACCGCTTGGCCATCCAGCGCCATCCCCCCTTGCCTGTCGATCAGCAGCAAGGGGCGCGGCAAGCGTTCCAACGGCAGGTCAGAGGTTTCGGCAAGGTTCACACTGGTTTCCCCCTGCTGCACCAGCGAGCCGGTGATCAGGAAAAAGAACACCAGCAGCAAAACGATATTCACAATGGCCAGCGAAAAATCCGGCTGGCGGCGCGGACGGTGCGGGGCAAGACGGGCGGCACGCATCCCTCAGCCCCCCCCGACCTGACTGCCCGCAACCAGCCGCACCTTTGCCACGCCATGCAGGCCCAACACCTCCAGCACCGTGGCGATATCCTGGACGGTGGCGGACCGGGTCGGGAAAACCAGAACCTCATCAATGCCTTGCTGTTCCAGCGCGGGCATCAGGCTGGCAAGATCAGACAGGGGCAGGCTTTGATCGCCCGCGCGGATCTGCCCGCGCGACAGGTGCCAGATCACCAGTGCATCATCGGGGCTGGGGCTTTGCGCCTGCGCATCCGCTTGCCCGGTGATGGCAGATTGCCCCGCCGCCGCCCCCCCCGTCAGCGCGATCAGCGAATAAGGCGAGAGGGTGGAGGACAGCATGAAAAAGATCAGCAATTGGAACATGGCATCGGCCAAAGGCGTCAGGGCAAAGCCATAGCGGCGCGGGCGCTGCCCTGCATCCAGCAATGAAAGCCCGCCCTGCGCTGCCATGCCCTACCCCCCGCGCTGCGCTGCGGTTTTGGCGGCCCCATGGATCGCGACAGACAGCAAGGTTTCCAGATCCTGCCGTTCACTGTCAATCCGCCCTTCCAGCCAGATCGCGACGAAATAGAAGACCAAAGCAATCGCAAGCCCGATGGCGGTTGTGGTCAGTGCGGTCCAGATGCCGCCTGCCAGCAGCGCCGGGTCCACCCCACCCGTGCTTTGCGCCAAGGTGCCGAAGGCGTCAATCATGCCGACGACCGTGCCCAAAAGGCCCAGCATCGGGGCGGCCTGCACCACGGCCTCCAGCACCCGCATCCATTTCGACATCGCCCCGAGTTCGGCAAGCGCGGCTTGGCGGCCCAACTCCTCGGCCCAATCGGCGGCTTCGGGCTTTTGGGTCAATGCGGCAAGCACGGCATGCAAAACCCGCAATTGCACACCTTTTTCCGCCGTTGCCGCCAGCGCCTTGTCCTTTTGCCCCGCCTGCCACTGGCCCAGCGCTGCCATGGCCACGCGCTTGCGTCCCAGCCCAAGCAAGGCAAACTGTGCGATCTTGAACAAGGTCACCGTCAGCGCCACGGCTGACAGCACAATAAGCGCCGCAAACACCAAAAGGGTGACAGCGTCGAAACCTGCAATATCAGGCATGTCCCATCCTCGGCTTGTGCCTGCCCCTGCGTTACCGCGGGCAAAGGAGGCTTAGTTGAACTGAATCGTTCGAACCCGGCTGCTGAGCAGTTGATTGTCGCGGCAAACATCTTGCTCACCCGCTTCTGACAGGCATTCAACCGGACCGTTGACCGAAATCCGCGAAATCGCCGCGCAGCCCTGTTCGGGCAAATCAAATTGCACCACCCGCGTCTTGCCCACGGGCAACCAGCCAAATTCCAGCACCAAAAGCCGCTGCACGATGCCTTCGGTGTTGTAAACCGCCACCTCATACGAGGATTTTTCCAGCGCGACAGAGGTGTTGTTGGTGGCAACATAGGTCAGGCGACAGCCTGCGCCTTCGTCATTGGCGGTGTTCAGTTCCAGTTCAATATTGCCCGTTTGCGCAAGGGCTGGGTCTGAAATCCCCATAGCGACCGTTGAAACCATCGCCGCAAACATCGCCGTGAAAAAACGTCGAGAGGTAAACACTTGCAGAAACTCCCTCAGTCAAAAGTGAATAAGGCCCACCGGATGTGGCAAGCGTCGATCTGGTTAGAATAGCGGCAAGCACCGGCTGCATGTCAACATAAACAGCCGCCGCTTGCGGCAAAAGGATGATATAAGCGCGCCCATCGCAGGTTACGGCGGGTGGGGGTTACTGGAAAATCCCGGTTTGCCACGGCATCTTGAACGGGCGCTTTACCCGGTTTTCCACTGCCGCACGCGGACGGTCAGCCCGAGGCTTGGCTGTCACCACAACCCGGGGCTTTCGGGCAGTGCCAAAGCTGCCTGCTGCGGCCTCCTCTACCACGATCTGACCATAGGCGGGGCTGGCTTCACGCCCCTGCCCCTCTGGCACCGGTCCGCTCAGCGCGACAATGCGGGCCGGGGACAAAGGATCATCAGTAAACCGCGGGGCCTGAAAGGTGGCGGGCTGCGGCATGTCCCAAGCCGTTTGCCCTGCGGCCACAAAGGATTGCGCCGCCTGGGGGGCAACTTGCGTCAGTGCAGCCTGTGTGCGGGCGGCGGCACCCTGCGCCGGATGACCAAAGTTTGACAAGCGGCTTTCTGCCACCGGGGCCGGCGCCAAACTGCGCGAGATTTCCCGGATCGACCCATAGGCCACTGCGCCGGACACCGCCAAAACCGGAATACCCAAGCCAAAAAGTGAGATGACGCGCATAATCGCTTCTCCATAAGCCAAAGCAGCCACCGTCAATACTCGGTGTGCCGCCCAAGCCCCCTGCAACATCCATAGCAGAAAATCACGCACCGCTCAAGAAAACACGGTCTGCGCGGGAATCGGCCCAGACCCAAGGGCCAAACCGTTCACATTTTGTCATTCGGACTCGCGAAAATGCCGAAAAACCTGTAGGGTAAGGTATTGTCCCGAGATTTTGGAAAAGCTTGATGAATTGCAAGACATTGACCATTCCTCCCCTTGCCTTCCGGGGCCCCGCCACGCGCCGGGCCAAGATTTTGCCTGCGCTGGTGCTGTGCTTTGTCACCGCTGGCCTGTCCGAGGCCGAAGCGCGAAAACTCGCGCTTGTGGTCGGAAACTCTGACTACACGACCGTATCGCCGCTGAAAAACGCCTCACGCGATGCCACCGATATTTCGGAATCGCTCAAACGGCTGGGGTTTGAGGTGACGCTGCTCACCGATGTCGGCGCAGAGGCGTTCTGGGATAAGGTGGATGCCTTCGCGGTAGAGGCGGAAAGCGCGGACAGCACGGTGTTTTTCTACTCCGGCCATGCGTTTCAGATGAACGGTTCCAACTATCTGGTGCCGGTGGATGCAAAACTGTCCAGCCGCGAGGCGATCCAGCAAGAAACGTGGAACCTTGATGGCATCATCGCGCGGCTGCAGGATCGCCGCCGCCAGACGCTGATTTTTCTGGACGCCTGCCGCAATGACCCGGTGCCGCAATCGGTGCGGGGCACGGGGGCGGCGGCGGATGGTCTGGCACGGTTGCAAACCGGGGTTGGCACCTTTGTGGCCTTTGCCACCGAACCGGGCGCCGTAACCTTTGACGGCGCCGGAGAGGCCCCCAACAGCCCCTTTACCACCGCGCTGCTGGAACATATCGAAACGCCCGGCATCTCTATTTCCGATATGATGATCCGGGTGCGCAACGAGGTCGAGGAACGCACCTTCCGGCGGCAAACCCCATGGGATCAATCGTCGCTGCGCGAACAGTTTTATTTCAACCCCGTCGCTGAGGCCAAGCAAGAGCTGAGCGATGCCGACTATGAATTGCTGGCGCAATTGGCCCCGGATGATCGCAAGAAATTTCTGGACCTGCTGCGCGCCTCGGGCTTTTCCGAAAGCTCCTTGCAGGCTGCGGATGCCGCGATTGAGGTGGCCAGCCTTGGGCTTGAAATGGCCGCCGATGATGGCGGTGTGACGATTGGCGATGCCAGCCCCGAAACGGCTGAGGTTGTCACCGTTGCCGCAGTGGACCCCAGCACGCTGGAAACCGTGGCAACCGAAGTGCCGACCGAGGCCCCGACGGTGGGGCTGGACAGTCTGGAAGTGGTGGATGGTGGCGTGACCATCGGCGATGTGCCCGAAGCCCCCGCAGCAGAACCCGCCACGATCGAAACCGCCGCCGTGACGCCAGAGGCGGCACCGCCTGCGCCGACGACCGGGGAAACCATCGCCTCCATCCCGGAAACCAATGTCACGCTGCTGCCGCAGGAACCGGTTGCCGAAGGGGCTGCCGATGGTGAATTACCGCCGATCCGCTTGGCGGCGCTGTCCTGGGAAACCCGCGGCATAATCGGGATCAACGCGGTCACGGTGGAACGGCTGCGCGTTGCCGGCAGCGAGATCACGCCCGACACCGAGGCCAACCGCAATCTGCTGGCTTCCATCGACCCGACCTTGTTGCAAGACCAAACCACACCGGAACAGGACAGCCGCGATCTGGCCATGTTGGCGCAAACCGAATTGCGTCGCCTTGGTTGCTATCAACTGGCCATCGATGGCGACTGGGGCCGGGGGTCGCGGACGGCTTTGACCAGCTATTTCCTTGCCAAGCGGATCGTGCCTGACACGTTGGAACCCACCGAAGACCTGATCAAGCAACTGTCCGCCGACAAGAATGTCGTTTGCGCGGTGCGCGTGTCGCGGGTTGCCCCTTCGGTGCGGGCCAAGGCGCAGGAAAAGGTGCAAGCCACCCGGGCCAGCGCCGAGCCTGTGGCGGCAAAGCGCAAGATCAACCCTGTTACCAAGCGCAAGATCAACGCCCCGGCCAAGGTGAAGAAAGAGATCAAGAAATCCTTGCTCGGCTCTGGCTCGTTCTGATCCTTTGATGCAGCACAAAAAAAACGCCCCCAATTTCGGGGGCGTTTTTTGTTGATGGTTCAGGCGTTCAGCGCAGGTCTATGCGCAGCTCCACGCGCCGGTTTTCGGGGTCATATTCATTACCCGTGCGCGGCTTGGATTTGCCCAGACCGATCGAGGAGAGGCGATCTTCGGATACCCCCATCCCGGTCAGGAAGGTTTTCACCGCGACCGCGCGCGCCTCGGACAATTCGACGTTATATTCATCGGTGCCCAGCGCGTCAGTATGGCCTTCAACCACGAAACGCGCGATTTCCAGCCGTTCATCCTGCATCATCTGCGCAAAAACCGCGAGGTTTTGCTGGGCCTCGGCAGTCAGATCGGCCGAATCGAGTTCAAACGTGACCAGCATATCCAGCCCAGCCGGGGCGGCAGGTTTTTCACATTCCTGCGGCGTGCCGATGCAAATGCCACGGGTCGCGCCCATGTCGATGGAATTGATGTAGAAATCAACGAGTTCTTCGGTGGTATAGGCGCTTTGGGCATAGGCTGCACCACCGCCCAGCACCGAAAGGGCAAATACCGCCGGGCACATTAATCTGCGCATGGTCAAAACTCCTCTTAAATCAATAAAGGAAGGATACGCCAAATTGGCCTTCAGGTCAACGAAACCGGGCCTAACGGGCAAGGCGGAACAGGGCGTCGATGTCCAGATGCGCCTCCAGATGGGCGGCCAAGGCGTCCAGCGTGCGTTCCACCGTTTCGCTATAGCTTTGGCCCGAAGGGGCCGCGCCGCGGGCGGTCAGAAACGCCGCGCGAAAGCGGTCATCCGAGAACATGCCATGCAGATAGCTGCCCATGATGCGCCCATCCGCCGAAACCGCACCTTCGGCCACGCCGTCCACCCGCGCAAAGGGGCGCGCGCGGTCGCGGCCATCGCTGCGCCCGATGTGAATCTCATAGCCTGAAATCGGACAACTGGTTTCCACATGCTGCGCCTGCACCCGCGTCAGGGTTTTATCCGCGCTCATCACCGTTTCGATATCCAGCAGGCCAAGGCCCGGCGTATCCCCTGCCGCGCCTTCAAGGCCCTGCGGGTCGCGCACCCATTGGCCCAGCATCTGATACCCGCCGCAAATTCCCAGAACCGCGCCGCCGCGCCGCACATGCGCCGCGATATCCACATCCCAGCCCTGCGCGCGCAGATAAGCCAGATCGCCCCGCGTGGATTTGGAGCCGGGGATAATGACCAGATCGGTATCGCCCGGCACCGCCTCACCCGCGCGGATCATCCGAAGCGAGACGCCCGGTTCCTGCGCCAGCGGGTCCAGATCATCGAAATTGGCAATGCGCGACAGCGTCAGGCAAGCGATCTTATAGGCGCCCCCCCCTGCGGCTTTGGCAATATCCAGCGCATCTTCGGCGGGCAGGCGGAAGGCTTCGGGAAAAAAGGGCACCACGCCAAAGCCGCGCCAGCCCGTCCGGCCTTCAATCAGCGCATAGCCATCGTCGAACAGGGACACATCGCCGCGAAACTTGTTGATGATAAAGCCCGCGATCTGGGCGTTATCTGCGGGGTCCAGCACGGCTTGAGTGCCGACGATCTGCGCGATCACCCCGCCCCGGTCGATATCACCGACCAGAACCACTGGCACATCACCTGCCAGTGCAAAGCCCATATTGGCGATATCGCCTGCACGCAGGTTCACCTCGGCGGGGCTGCCCGCGCCTTCGACGATCACCAGATCACACTGCGATTTCAAGCGGTTGAAACTGTCCAGCACCGGGGCCATCAAGGATGGCTTCAGCGCCGAATACTCCCGCGCCTTTACCGTGGCAATGCGTTTGCCCTGCACCACCACCTGCGCACCGATATCGGTTTCAGGTTTCAGCAGCACCGGGTTCATATCCACCAACGGCTCCACCCCGCAGGCCATGGCCTGCAAGGCCTGCGCGCGGCCAATCTCGCCGCCATCTGCCGTTACGGCGGCATTGTTGGACATGTTCTGCGGCTTGAACGGCCGCACCGACAGCCCGCGCAACCGGGCCGCCCGGCACAGCCCCGCCACCAGCATCGACTTGCCGACGTTGGAGCCTGCACCCTGGATCATGATCGCTGGCATGGGGTCAGCCTTGTTTCGGCAGAAAGGCCTCCACCGCCGCGGTGGCGATGACAAGCGTGTTGCCGCTATCGGGGTTGACCACGTTCAAGCCGCCATGGGTTGCCGTGACCGTCACTTTGCCGCGCGGCAGTTTGGACGCCAGCGCCGCACAATCCACCGCCTGCGGGTTTTGCACGCCCACGGTCACGCGCACCTCCATCTCCGAAAGCGCAAGGCCGATCGCCTCGAACATCGGGATAGCGGAATGGCGGATCGCGTCTTCAATCGCGCGGGCGGCGGCCTTGGTATAATCTTGGCCGTATTGGTCATTGCCCATACCCATTTCGATGATGAAGCGCTGCATTCAGGCCCCCATCTCAAACGACACAGAAATCGCGGCATTGGCAATCACGGTGGGCTTGCCACCATCGGCGCGCGGCACGTCCAAGCCGCCTTTGACCACCGAAACCGTAACCTGACCATACGGAAACACCGCCGCCAGCGCCGCCGTATCCACCCGGTCGGGTTGCTGCACGCCGATTTCCAGATCAATCAGCATCTCGGCCTTATCGCGGCCAAAGAGTTCGGCCAGATTGATCGAATTATGCCACAGCGCGTCTTTCACCGCGCGCACCGCCGCTTCGGTATAATCCTGACGGCGGAGCGATGTGCCCATGCCCATCTCGGTCAGCATGCGTTTTTTCATTCAGAACTCCACGCCTTTTTGCGCCTTGATGCCAGACCGGAACGGATGCTTGATCAGCGTCATCTCTGTCACCAGATCGGCCAGTTCGATCAGCTCGTCTTTGGCATTGCGGCCAGTCAGCACGACATGGGTCATCGGCGGCTTGTGGTCGCGCAGGAAGGCCACGACCTCGGCGATATCAAGGTAATCGTAGCGCAGGGCGATGTTGATTTCATCCAGCAGCACGAATTGAACAGAGGGATCAAGGATCAACTCCTTGGCCTTGGCCCAACCCGCCGCTGCCGCCGCCACGTCCCGCTCGCGGTCCTGGGTTTCCCATGTAAAACCTTCGCCCATCGCGTAAAACTGGCAAAGCTCGGAGAAATTCGCCTCGATAAGCCGCCGCTCGCCGGTATCCCATGCGCCTTTGATGAACTGGACCACCGCGCAGGGCATGCCATGCGCGATGCAGCGCAGGATCATCCCGAACCCGGACGAAGATTTGCCCTTCCCCGCCCCGGTATGGACAATCACCAAACCCTTGTCGCCTGCCTTGGTCGCCATGATCTTGTCGCGCGCGACCTTCTTCTTGGCCATTTTGCTGGCGTGGCGGGCGTTGTCGACGGGGGGCTTTTCGTCCATGGCGGCGGTCCTCTTGGTAACTGGGTGCTGCATCTTTGGCACCGCTTGGCGGCCACTACAACCCAAGGCCGCGCCCCTTGCCCCACCAATAGCGGCAATGCAGCGCTTGACTCCGGCCAAGCAGATACGCCAAGTGTGCCCTGCTGGTGCCCGGTTCTTATCGGGTGAAAAGGGAATGTGCCAAGGTCGTCAACGCGGCCCCAAACACAGCCGCCCCCGCGACCGTGACCGGAGAGGTTGCCCAAATCCACTGGCGAGATGCTGGGAAGGAGGGGGAACCGACAGGGCAACCGCCCTGACATCCGCAAGCCGGGAGACCTGCCAGCCGAAGATGAGACGAATTCCGGGCGGGGTGCCCCGGTGTCGGGCGCTGTTATCAGCCCGTCCTTTGCCCCGGTCCGCCAAGACAAAAGGACCACGCGTGACAGAACCGACCGCGCCAAAACCCATCCCCGCCGATCTGCCCCCGGCAGAGCTGCTGGTCTGTGTGACCTGTAAATCCGCGTCTGTGGACACCGAGGGGGGAGTCGAAGCGGAAACCCGCCCCGGCGCGCAGCTTCTGGCGGCGATGCGGGCCCAGCCCGCGCCTGCGGGTCTGCGCATCCGTGCGGTGGAATGTCTGTCCAATTGCACGCGCGGGTGCACCGTGGCGCTGCGCGGTGGTGGCGACCGTTGGTCTTATGTCTATGGCAACCTGACGCCAGCACAGGCCGAATTGGTTCTGGATGGCGCTGCCCGCTATCAAGCCGCCGCGGATGGGCTAGTGCCGTGGCGCGAAAGGTCCGAACACTTCCGCAAGAATTGCATTGCCCGCATTCCCCCCCTGACCCTGCCCGAGGAGGCCCCGCATGTCTGATCTGTCCAAAATCCCGGTCACTGTGATCACTGGCTTCCTCGGCTCTGGCAAGACCACGCTGATCCGGCATCTGATGATGAACCCGCAAGGCAAGCGTCTTGCCGTGTTGGTCAATGAATTTGGCACCGTGGGGGTTGATGGCGATATTCTGAAATCCTGCGCCGATGAAAGCTGCCCGGTAGAAAACATCGTGGAACTGGCAAATGGCTGCATCTGCTGCACCGTGGCCGATGATTTCATCCCGACGATCGAGGCATTGATGGCCCTGCCGCAGCGCCCCGATCATATCCTGATCGAAACCTCGGGCCTTGCGCTGCCGAAACCTTTGCTCAAGGCGTTTGACTGGCCCGCGATCCGGTCCAAGATCACCGTGGATGGGGTGATCGCGCTGGCCGATGCCGAGGCCGTGGCCGCTGGCCGCTTTGCGCCGGATGTGGCGGCGGTGGATGCCCAGCGCGCCGCCGATGACAGCATCGACCACGAAACCCCGCTGTCCGAGGTGTTCGAGGACCAAATCGCCTGCGCCGATATCATCCTTTTGTCCAAGGCAGATCTGGCGGGCGACGCTGGCTTGGCCGAGGCGCGCCGCGTCATTGCCGCCGAAACCCCGCGTGACTTGCCGATGATCGCCATGACCGATGGCGTGATCGACCCGCGCGTGATCCTTGGGCTGGGGGCTGCGGCGGAAGATGACATTGACGCCCGCCCCAGCCATCACGATGGCCATGATGACCACGAACATGACGATTTCGAAAGCGTGGTGATTGATCTGCCCGAGGTCGCCAACCCCGAGGCGCTGCAAGCCGCCATTGTCCGGCTGGCGCAGGAACAGAACATCCTGCGCGTCAAAGGCTATGTCGCCGTGCAGGGCAAACCGATGCGGATGCTGGTGCAAGCCGTTGGCGCGCGTCTCCGCGCACAATATGACCGGCCTTGGGGCGATACCCCGCGCCAGACCCGTCTGGTGGTCATCGCCGAGCATGATGACATCAACGAAGCCGCCATCCGCGCGGTGCTTGAGGCCTGAACCATGCATGTCGTCTTTCGCGAAAGCCATGGGCTAGAGGAAACGGACACGCCGTTTGACGTGGGGCAAAGCCCTGCCGATCTGGTGGTGTTGTCCTTTTCCGACAGTGACCTTGGCGCTTTCGCGGCAGGCTGGGAACGGGGGCGGGCCAGCCTGCCCTCGACCCGTTTGGCAAATCTTGTGGCGCTGCGGCATCCCTTGTCGGTGGATACCTATGTCGAACAGACGCTGGTGGGGGCAAAGGCCATTCTGATCCGGTTGATCGGTGGTGAAAGTTATTGGGCTTACGGGCTGGCACAGGTGCAAGACCTTGCCCGCCGCCGGGGCATCGCGCTGGCGGTGCTGCCTGCCGATGGCCGCCCCGATGCGCGGCTGGATGCGCTGTCGACCCTGCCGGTTTCCACCCTGCGCAGGCTTTCGGCCCTGTGCGAGGCAGGCGGCGCGGTGGCGGCGCAGGCGGCCTTGGCGCAACTTGCACTGGCCGCTGGGCTTTATGCCGGGCCGGTGCCGGGCGATAAATCGGTGCCGGAATGTGGCTGGTATGACCCAGCGAAAGGTGTGGTGCAGGAACCTGTGGGGGATGGCCCTACGGTCGCCGTGACCTTCTATCGCAGTTATCTGACCTCTGCCGATACGGCCCCGGTCGATGCGCTGATCCATGGCCTGCGCGCGCGCGGCTTCAACGCGGTCGGACTGTTTGCCAATTCGCTGAAGGCACCGGTTTCCGCCGATTGGGTGCGCGCGGCGCTGGACCGACTGGCCCCGGTTGCGATTATCAACGCCACGGCGTTTTCGGCCAAGGGACCGGATGGCACCTCGCCGCTTGATACGCCGGGATGCCCGGTGTTTCAGGTTGGCCTGTCCACCGCGCGCCGCAAGGAATGGGCGGCGGCGGACCGGGGGCTTTCGCCTGCGGATCTGGCGATGCATGTGGTTTTGCCCGAGGTGGATGGCCGCATTTTTGCCGGGGCTGTCAGCTTCAAATCCCCCACCCCGCGCGACCCTGATCTGCAATATTCCCGCTTTACCCACCGCGCCGATGCAGCCTTGATCGAGGCCGCGATTGAAAAGGTGGCGGCTTGGCACCGGCTGGCACAAACGCCCCCGTCTTCGCGCCTGCTGGCGCTCATCCTGTCGACCTATCCCGGCAAGACCTATCAGCTTGCCCATGCGGTAGGGCTTGATGCGCTGGCCTCAGCCGAGGCGATTTTGGCCGGATTGCAGGCCGAAGGCTATGCCGCCGAACCGGGCGCGGCGCTTGGCACCGCCCTGACGCAAAGCGTGCTGACTTGGCCGCTGGCGGCCTATCGCGCGGCGCTGCAAACCCTGCCCGCGGATTTGCGAACCTCTTTGACCACCGCTTGGGGCCAACCCGAGGCTGACCCCGATGTTCAAGGCGATGCCTTCCAGTTCAAGGCGCTGAAGCGCGGCGAAACCTTGGTGGCGCTGCAACCCGAACGCGGCGAGGTGAAGTCCCGCGACGATGACTATCACGATGTTTCGCGCACGCCGCGCCATGCCTATGTGGCCTTTTACCTGTGGCTGCGGGCGCAAGGGCTGCATGCGCTGGTCCATATCGGCGCGCATGGCACGCTGGAATGGTTGCCGGGCAAATCCGTGGCGCTGTCGGCCAATTGCTGGCCCGAGGCGCTGACCGGGGCTTTGCCCGTGATCTACCCCTTCATCGTCAACGATCCGGGTGAGGCCGCGCAGGCCAAGCGCCGCATCGGTGCCGTGACGCTGGGCCATATGCCGCCGCCGATGGCGCAATCGGAAACGCCCGTGGCGCTGACCCGGCTGGAACGGCTGCTGGATGAATATTCCACCGCTGATGGGCTGGACCCCGCGCGCCGCAGCCGCCTGATCGCCGATGTGCGGGCCGAGGCGCAGGCCGCAGGGGTGGAGGATGATCTTGGCCTTGCGCCCGATGCCTCCCCCGCCGAGGCGATCACCCGGATTGACCGTTTCGTCTGTGACGTCAAGGAAAGCCAATATGGCGAAGGGCTGCATGTGTTCGGCGCGGGCGGAGAGATGGCGGGTCTGCTGACCGCGCTGTCAGGCCGCCGCGTGGCCCCCGGCCCATCAGGCTCGCCCTATCGGGGCCGCAGCGATGTGCTGCCCACGGGCCGCAACCTGTTTTCGGTGGACCCGCGCGCCGTGCCGTCCCGCAGCGCCTATGCCCAAGGCGTGAAACTGGCCGAGGAGCTGCTGCGCCGCCATTTGCAAGACCATGGCGACTGGCCGCGCGGGTTGGTGATCGACCTGTGGGGATCGGCCTCTATGCGCACCTCGGGCGAGGAGTTCGCGATGGCGATGCATTTGGCAGGCATGGCCCCGCGCTGGGACGAAGGGTCCGAACGCGTGTCGGGGTTCGAGATTACGCCGCTGGCCCTGCTGCGCCGCCCCAGGATAGATGTGACACTGCGCGTTTCCGGCCTGTTTCGCGATGTTTTTCCTGGCCTTGCGCAATTGTTCGAAGCGGCGGCAGAGGCTTTGGCCGAGCGCGATGAAGCCCCCGAGGATAACCCCTACACCCTGCGCACCCACCGGGTTTTTGGCCCGAAACCGGGGCTTTACGGCATGGCGATGACCGACGCGCTGGAGGATTATTCCGATGCAGGCCGCGCGCAGGCGGGCGAGGCTTGGCTGAAAGGGTCGGAATGGGCGATTGACGCGCAAGGCAGCGCCCATCACGCCCGCGAAGCGTTAGAGGCCCGCGTGCTGGCCGCCGATGGCTTTGCCCATGTGCAGGATCTGGCGGAAACCGATGTGCTGGTCGCCTCCGATTATGCCGCGCATGAAGGCGGGTTTGCGGCGGCTGTGGCGGCTTTGGGCGGGCAGGCCCCCGCGCTTTATCATCTGGATGCCACCCGCCCCGACACCCCCCGCGCCCGCAGTCTGGCCGAAGAGATTGCCCGCGTCATCCGTGCCCGCGCCGCCAATCCCAATTGGGCGACCAGCATGATGAACCACGGCTTTCGCGGTGCCGCCGAGGTGGCCGCAACGCTGGATCACCTTGCCTCTTTCGCGCATCTGACCCGCGCGGTGCCGCCGCATCTGTTTGATCTTTACCACGAGGCGACTTTGGGCCGCGACGATCTGGTCGAGTTCATGGCGCGGGAAAATCCCGATGCCTTGGCCGCGATGCAGGCCCGGTTTCAGGCCCTGCGCGATGCGGGCCTGTGGCTGACGCGGCGCAATTCCATCGCCGCCACGCTGGAGGCAGGCGCATGACTGGCCCCATCATACAGGGCTGGTGCCCCGGTGCCTTGCGCCCGATGATGTCGGGCGATGGTTTGGTCGTGCGGGTGCGCCCCCATGCCGGACGGTTGACCCAAGCGCAGGCCAGCGGCTTGGCCGATCTGGCCGAGGCGCATGGCAACGGTCTGGTGGACCTGTCCTCACGCGCGAACCTGCAAATCCGGGGTGTGACCGCGCAGAGCCACCCCCCGCTGATCGCCGGATTGCGCGATTTGGGGCTGTTGGATGCCAGCGCCGAGGCTGAAACCCGCCGCAACATTCTGACCACGCCGTTCTGGCAAACAGGCGATGCCGCGCCAATCATCGCCGCCGCGTTGGAGGTCGCACTCGCCGCGCCCGATGCGCCGGACACCCCGGCCAAGTTTGGCTATGCAGTGGATACCGGGCCTGTGCCCGTGTTGCGCGCCGCCTCTGCCGATATTCGGATAGAGCGGGCGGGCGCAGGCTTGATCCTGCGCGCGGATGGGATGGACCGGGGCGAGAAAGTGACACAAGAAAATGCCGCACAACGGGCCGTGGCGCTGGCCCGTTGGTTCGTGGACAGCGGCGGCTGCCCGCAGGGGCGTGGCCGTATGGCGGCCCATATCGCCACAGGCGCGCGGCCCGAAGCCGCGACCGAAGCGATGGCGCAGACCGCGCTGCCCGTTTTCGCACCCGGCCCCACAGCGCAGGGCCTTTTGCTTGGCCCTGCCTTTGGCCAGCTTTCTGCATCAAGCCTGCGTGCCCTTGCCGCGCTTGGCAATCTTCGCGCGACCCCGTGGCGGCTGGTGCTGGTTGAAGGCCTGCGCGATGACCCGGCCCTGCCCGAGATGATCGCCCGCCCCGATGACCCCTTGTTGCGGGTGATCGCCTGCACCGGTGCCCCCGGTTGCCCGCAAGCGCTGGGTGCCACCCGCGCCCTTGCCCGTGCCTTGGCCCCGCATGTGCCGCAAGGCGAGGTGCTGCATGTGTCGGGCTGCGCCAAAGGCTGCGCCCTGCCCGCCCCCACCGATAAGGTTCTGGTCGCCATACAAGGCGGCTATGGGCTCTTGCACAATGCGCGCGCCTCTGATCTTGCGCCGCAGCACTTCACCTTTGCCGATCTTTCGGCAAACCCTGACCTGATGTTTGAGACAGCCAATGCCCCATAGCTATGAGACCGACGGCGCTGCCATCTACCTGCAATCCTTTGCGATGATCCGCGCCGAGGCCGATCTGGCCCGCTTCACCCCGGAAGAGGAGATTGTCGCCGTGCGCATGATACATGCGGCGGGGATGGTGGGGTTGGAACAGTTTATCCAGTTCACGACGGGCATGGCGATTGCCGCGCGCGCGGCGCTGGAGGATGGCGCGCCGATCCTGTGCGATGCCTATATGGTCTCCGAAGGCATCACCCGCAAACGTCTGCCAAAGGACAATGAGGTGATCTGCACCCTGCGCGATCCCTCTGTTCCCGCACTGGCCGCCGAAATGCAGAACACCCGCTCGGCGGCGGCGCTGGAGTTGTGGCGACCCAAACTCGCCGGGGCTGTGGTGGCGATTGGCAATGCGCCGACTGCGTTGTTCCACCTGCTGAACATGCTGGAAGACCCAAGCTGCCCACGCCCTGCCGCGATCATTGGCTGCCCTGTAGGCTTTGTCGGGGCGGCCGAAAGCAAAGAGGCGCTGATCACCGCGCCGCCGGTGCCGTCACTGGTGGTTTCGGGGCGGCTTGGCGGGTCTGCGATCACGGTTGCGGCGGTCAACGCCCTTGCCAGCCGGAAGGAATAACCATGGCCCGCATCATCTGCGCAGGCCTTGGGCCGGGCGACCCCGATCTGCTCTCGGTGAAATCGGACCGCGTGATCCGGGCGGCGACCCAGATCGCCTATTTCCGCAAAGCGGGCCGCAAGGGGCAAGCGCGCCAGATCGTTGAGGGGCTGCTTGCCCCCGGTGCGACCGAATATGCGATGGAATACCCCGTCACCACGGAAATTCTGTTCAACACGGCGGAATATAACGACATTCTGGCGCATTTCTATGATGATTGGGCCGACCGTCTGGCGGCGCTGCCGGGGGAGGTGGTGGTGCTGTGCGAAGGGGACCCCTTCTTTTACGGGTCTTTCATGCATCTTTACACCCGCTTGCAAGGCCGCGCCGAAATGGAGGTGATCCCCGGCATCACGGGCATGACGGGCTGCTGGAACGCGACTGGTGTGCCGATCACTTGGGGCGATGATGTGATGACGGTGCTGATGGCCACCCTGCCCGAGGACGATCTGGTGCAGCATATGGCAGGCGCGGACGCGTTGGTGATCATGAAAACCGGGCGCAACTTGCCCAAGGTGCGCCGCGCGCTGGAAGCAACGGGCAGGCTGGATGCGGCGTGGCTGGTGGAACATGGCACCATGCCCAAGCAGCGCGTGGTGAAACTGGCAGAGGTGAACGGTGCCGAGACGCCCTATTTCGCCATCGTCCTTGTGCATGGTCATGGCCGGCGGCCAGAGGTGGCGGAATGAGCGGTTGGGTCATCGTGGCCGGGCTTGGCCCCGGTTCGGAAAGCCTCGTCACACCAGAGGTGACAGAGGCACTGGCGCAAGCGACCGATGTTGTCGGCTATATTCCCTATGTCGCCCGCGTGGCCCCGCGCCCCGGCCTGACGCTGCACCCGTCTGACAACCGGGTCGAGATGGACCGCGCCCAACATGCGCTCCGCATGGCTGCCGAGGGTAAGCGCGTGGTTGTCGTCTCCTCTGGCGATCCCGGTGTGTTCGCCATGGCCTCTGCGATTTTCGAGGCGTTGGAGGCGGCCCCCCAGTTTCTGGATCTGGATATCCGTATCCTGCCCGGCATCACCGCGATGCTGGCGGCGGCGGCACGGGCGGGCGCGCCGCTGGGCCATGATTTTTGCGCGATCAACCTGAGCGACAACCTCAAACCCTTTGCCACGGTGGAAAAACGGGTGGCCCTTGCCGCGCAGGGCGATTTCGCGATGGCGTTTTACAACCCGCGTTCCGCCAGCCGCCCGCATCAATTCACCCGCGTGCTGGAGGTGTTGCGCGCGCATTGTGACCCCGGCCGCCTGATCACCTTTGCCCGCGCGGTGTCCACGGCTGATGAGGCGATCCGCACCGTGACCCTGGCCGAAGCCACGCCCGACATGGCCGATATGCGCACCGTGGTGATCGTGGGCAACAGCCAGACCCGGCGCATCGGGCCGCATGTTTACACACCGCGATCCGCGCTATGACCCAGCCACGCCATCACCGCGCCCGCAGTGCCAACCACCTGTCGCGGCGGCAAAACCGGCCTGTCGATCATCACCACATGCAGGCCCAGCGCGCGGGCGGCCAGAATCTTGGCCGCGGCCCCGCTGCCGCCTGCGTTCTTGGCAATGATATGGCGGATGCCATGCGCGCGCAGCAGCGCGGTATCACCCGCCACGTCAAACGGGCCGCGCGCGATGATGGCATGGGCATCGGGAAGCGGCAGCGCGCCGGGTGGGTCGACCAGCCGCAACAGGTAATGGTGCTGCGGCTTGGCGGCAAAGGCATCAAGGGACTGCTTGCCGATGGCCAGAAACACCCGGTCCGGCGCATCAGGCAAGGCGGCAACGGCCCCGGCCATATCGGGCACATGGGTCCAGTCATCCGCCGGCGCGGCCTGCCACGGCGCGCGTTCCAGCGCCAGAAGCTGCACGCCGCAGGCAAGGCTTGCCTCGACCGCATTACGGCTCATTTGCGCGGCAAATGGGTGCGTGGCATCAATGATATGGCTTATGGCTTCGGCGCGGATATAATCGCACAGGCCCGCCACACCGCCAAAGCCGCCGATGCGCGTGGGCAAGGGCTGGGCCACGGGATGATCGGTGCGCCCGGCATAGGAGAACACAGCCGCCACGCCCTGCGCCGCAAGACTGCGGGCAAGCGCAGAGGCTTCGGTGGTTCCACCCAACAGGAGGATGCGCATGGCTGACCCTTGGCTAAGCATCATCGGGTTGAATGAAGACGGCTTGGCCGGTTTGTCAAGCGATAGCCGCGCCGCACTGGACCGCGCCGAAGCAATCTTTGGCGGCCCGCGCCACCTTGAACTGGTGGCGGCGGGGGCGCGGGGGCGGCCTTGGCCAGTGCCGTTCTCGGTGGACCCGGTGCTGGAATGGCGCGGGCGGCCTGTGGTCGTTCTGGCTTCGGGGGATCCGTTCTGGTTTGGCGCAGGCGGGTCATTGCTGCCGCATCTGGCCAAAGGGGACTGGCGCAGCTTTCCCGCGCCGTCGACCTTTGCGCTGGCGGCCAATCATCTGGGCTGGCGGCTGGAATCGCTGCGCTGCTTTGGCCTGCATGCCGCGCCCTTTGAACGGCTGTTGCCGGCGCTGCACCGGGGGGCAAAGGTTCTGTGCCTGTTGCGCGATGGGCAAAGCCCTGCCGAACTGGCCGCATGGCTTTGCCAGCGCGGCGGAGGCGAGACGCGGCTGCATGTGCTGGAACGCCTCGGTGGGCCGCGGCAACGCTGTCGCAGCACCAAGGCCGACGGTTTCGCGTTGACCGACATCACCGCCCCCGTCACGGTGGGGCTGGAGGTTGCCACCGCCATCGGCCTGCCCGCCACCCCCGGCCTGCCGGATGACGCCTTTGCCCATGACGGCCAGATCACCAAACGCCCGGTGCGTGCCCTGACCCTTTGCGCCCTGTCCCCCCGCCCGGAGGAGGTGCTGTGGGATATCGGCGCAGGCTCCGGCTCTATCTCGGTGGAATGGTGCCTTGCGGGGGGGCGCGCTGTGGCGATGGAGGCAAAGCCCGCACGGGTCACCAATATCCGCGAAAACATCGCCCGCTTTGGGTTGGGCCAGCAGATGCAGGTGATCTGCGCCGAAGTGGCCGCGCCCGCCCTTCCCGCAGACTTGCCACCACCCGATGCGGTGTTCATCGGTGGCGGCGGGTCAGAGGCGCTGGTGCAAAGCCTGTTTGACCGCTTGCCCACAGGCACACGGCTGGTGATGAACGGCGTGACGCTGGAAACCGAAATGCTGTTGGCAAAATGGCACGCGGCCAAGGGCGGCACCCTGCTGCGGGTGGAACTGGCCAATGCAGCACCGCTTGGCGGCATGCGCGGCTGGGTGCCTGCCCGCCCCGTGGTGCAATGGAGTGTGGTGCTATGATCGTGGCAGGTTTCGGGATTCGCGCCACGGCCAGCCTGCCCACGCTGCGGGCCTTGCTGGGCAATGTGGCGGTGGATGCTTTGGCCGTCGTTGCCGACAAGGCCGACCACCCCGCGCTGAACGCGCTGGCCGCGCAAATAAGGCGCCCGCTGTTGCGGGTCGCCTTGGCCGATCTGGCGACAGACCGCGCCCAAACGCCTGCCCCGCAACAGCCCGACCGCTACGGCCCGACGTCTGTGGCCGAGGCTGCGGCACTGGCCGCTGCTGGCCCTTATTCCATCTTGATACGTCCCCGCATCATCGCCCCCGATGGCAGCGCGACGATGGCAATTGCTGAAGGAAAAACCCCATGACCGTTCACTTCATTGGCGCAGGCCCAGGGGCTGCCGATCTGATCACCCTGCGGGGCCGTGACCTGATCGCGGCAAGCCCGGTCTGCCTTTACGCAGGCTCGCTTGTGCCGCAGGCGCTGCTGGCGCATTGCCCACCCGGCGCGCATATCGTGAACACGGCCCCCCTGTCGCTGGATGAGATCATGGCCGAAATCGCTGCGGCCCATGCGGCAGGCCATGACGTGGCGCGGCTGCATTCCGGCGATCTGTCGGTCTGGTCAGCGATGGGAGAGCAGTTGCGCCGCCTGCGCGCGCTTGGCATTCCGTATGATGTAACCCCCGGCGTGCCGTCCTTTGCGGCTGCCGCTGCGGCCTTGGGGGCGGAACTGACCTTGCCCGGCGTGGCGCAATCGGTGATCCTGACGCGCACCTCGGGGCGTGCTTCGGCCATGCCGGAAGGTGAAACCCTTGCCGCTTTTGCGGCCACCGGGGCCACGCTGGCGATCCATCTTTCGGTGCATGTGCTGGACCGGGTGATTGCCGAACTGACACCGCATTACGGGCCCGATTGCCCGGTGGCGGTGGTTTGGCGCGCAAGCTGGCCCGATCAGCGCGTGGTCAAGGCCACGCTGGACACGCTGGAAACCGCGATCGGGGCCGAGATGGAGCGCACGGCGCTGATCCTTGTGGGCCGCGCCATCGGGGCCGAAAGCTTTGACGAAAGCCGCCTTTACGCGGGCGACTATGACCGCCGCTATCGCCCGGTCGGCACCGATCCGCGCTTTCCGGATACGGTCTGATGCCCAAGGGATTGCTGATCTCCGCCCCTGCCTCGGGCACCGGGAAAACCACGGTGACGCTGGGGCTTTTGGCGGCGCTGCGGGCGCAGGGCGTAGCGGTGCAGCCGTTCAAAAGCGGGCCGGATTATATCGACCCTGCCTTTCACAGCGCCGCGTCGGGCCGCGCCTCGTTCAACCTTGATAGCTGGGCAATGCCGCAATCGCTGCTGTTCGACCTGCGCGCGCAGGCTGAAGGCGCAGAGCTGATCCTTGCCGAAGGCTCCATGGGGTTGTTTGACGGTGTGTCCCAACCGGGGGAAACCGGAAGCGGGGCCAGCGCCGATATCGCCACCCTGATGGGCTGGCCCGTGGTTCTGGTGATCGACGTGTCCGGGCAGGCGCAATCGGCGGCGGCGGTAGCACTGGGTTTTGCCAAGCTGCGCCCCGACCTGCCCTTTGCCGGGGTTGTCCTGAACCGCGTCGCCTCCCCCCGGCACGAAGCGCTGGTGCGCGCGGGGATGGAGGCAGCAGGCATCACGGTTTTCGGGGCCTTGCCGCGTAACCCTGACATCACACTGCCCGAACGGCATCTAGGGCTGGTGCAAGCCGAAGAAAACCCCGAGCTTGCGGCCATGCTGGACCGTGCGGCCCAATTTATCAGCACGCATCTTGATATTGCGGCACTTGTGGCGGCAAGCGCTTCGGCCCCGGCCCCAAGCCTGCCACAGCCACAAACCCCGCCGCCCGGTCAGCGCATCGCCCTTGCGCGCGACACGGCGTTTTCCTTTGTCTATCCGCATCTGATCGCGGGCTGGCGCGCAGGCGGCGCGACCATTCTGCCGTTTTCCCCGCTGGCGGATGAAGGCCCCGATGACAGCGCCCATTGCTGCTGGCTGCCCGGCGGCTACCCGGAACTACATGCAGGCAAACTGGCAAGCGCCGCTGTTTTCCGGCGCAAAATCAGGGCCTTTGCCCAAACCCGCCCGGTGCATGGCGAATGCGGGGGCTATATGGCCATGGGCGCGGCGCTGGTGGACAAGGACGGCACGCGGCACGAAATGGCGGGCTTGCTGGGGCTTGTCACCTCTTACGAGAAGCGCAAGATGCACCTTGGCTATCGCCACGCCACGCTGGCCCATCCCATTCCCGGCCATGCCCCCGGCACAAAGCTGCGCGGGCATGAGTTTCACTATTCCACGATTCTGGAGCAACCTGACGCGCCCTTGGCCGAAACCCGCGATGCCACAGGCGCTACTGTTCCCGAAACCGGGTCCTTGCGCCGCAATCCACAAGGTGGCATGGCAACGGGCACCTATTTCCACCTGATCGGGCACGCAACATGACCGGCTTTGTTTCCTTCGTTTCCTCTGGTCCCGGCGACCCGGATCTGCTGACGCTTGCTGCCGTCAAACGCCTGCAAATGGCCGATGCGGTGCTGTTTGATGATCTGTCTTCGGGGCCGATACTGGAACATGCCAAACGCGGGGCGGACCTTGTGGGCGTGGGCAAACGCGCAGGCCGCGCCTCGCCCAAGCAAGACCATGTCAGCCGCCTGCTGGTCGATTATGCGGCGACCGGGGCGCATGTGGTGCGGCTGAAATCCGGCGATGCAGGTATCTTTGGGCGGCTGGAAGAAGAAATCACCGCCCTGCGCAATGCCGGGATCAAGTTTGAAATCATCCCCGGTGTCACTGCGGCCTCTGCGGCGGCGGCGGCGGCGGGGATTCCGTTGACACGGCGGTTGACCTCGCGCCGGGTGCAGTTTCTGACCGGGGCGGATGTAACGGGCGACTTGCCCGAAGGCCTGAACTGGGCCGCCTTGGCGGACCCGGCGGCAACCACCGTGGTTTACATGGGCAAACGCACCTGCGGCGTGCTGGCGGATCAGTTGCAGGCGCATGGGCTGGGCGCTGACACGCCGGTGCTGCTGGCGCAGAACATCTCAAAACCCGATCAATCCTTGCACCGCAGCACATTGGCCGGGCTGGCCGGGCTGGTCGCGCAAGAGGAAACGGACGGCCCCGCGCTGATCCTTATCGGCCCATTGGCGCAGGCAGAATGACAACGCTGACGCTCTGCCAGTCTTGCCCCGCGGGCCAGACACCGCTTGCCGCGCGGCTGGGCGATGCCATTGCGGCGGCAGGCTTGCCCGTGACGATCGCGGGGGTGGAGTGTATGTCGGGCTGCGCGCGCCCTTCCACGCTGGCCTGCCGTGCCACGGGCAAAACCGCCTATCTGTTCGGCGATATCACCGAGGCCGATCTGAACGATATCCTGACCTTCCTGCGGCTTTATCTGCAAAGCCCGGATGGAAACTTTGCCGATGCCCGGCTGTTGGGGGCGCTCCGGCTCAAGGCTTTGGCGCGAATTCCCGGTTAAGCGGCGTGTTGGTCGCAAATCCCCCAGCCTGCGCCGCATTTCACCTTGACCCGACCTTCGCAAACGCGGCAAATGGAAGGGCAAGGTGTTCGACTGGCGCAAAGCGCCCGAACTGAAACGGGAATGGGAACGGGCGGACCAAATGCGGCGCCCAAACCCCAACCGCCCCCGCGACTGTATGCGGCGAGCGGCTTTCCAAATTGCCACTGACCGGGGTTCCGGTTGGGAAGGCGGAAAGCAGCGACGACCCGCGAGTCAGGAGACCGGCCCTGCGAAGGAAACATTAACGCCGTCGGGTGTGACGGTCAGGAGAAGAATGATGACGACGAAAACCCAAGCCACCGCAAAATCCTCGGCCTTGCTGTCGGTGCTGTTCGTTGCCCTGTTGGGTGGCACGGTGCTGTTCGTGGCAGGCCATGCGCAATCTTCGGTGCTGCATGATGCGGCGCATGACATTCGCCACGCAACTGGCTTTCCCTGCCACTAAGGCAGACGCAACAGTCAGATGATCCAAAGAATGGTAACCAGCGCGTTGATCGCTGGTTTTGTGGCAGGTCTGCTTGCGGCCCTGCTGCATTTCGCTTTTGTCCAACAGTATATTCTGCTGGGCGAACAATATGAATCCGGCGCGCTGACCCATTTCAACACGCCCGCCCCTGTCGCCGAACACAGTGACCACGCCGCAACCGCAGAGCATGATCACGGCACCCATTCGCATGACGGCGATGCAGCCCCAACGGGCCTGACCCGCAATGCGCTGACGGTGCTGTTTGCCGGGTTGATCTATGTCGCTTATGCGCTGCTGCTGACCGCGGGCTTCGGGCTTGCGCAAAGCTTCGGCATTTTGATTGACGCCCGCAAAGGGTTGCTCTGGGGCATAGCGGGGTTCTTCAGCTTTCAGCTTGCCCCTGCGATTGGCCTTGCGCCGGAACTGCCGGGCACCATTGCCGCTGATTTGACCGCGCGGCAAATCTGGTGGTGGGGCACGGTGCTGGCCACCGGAACAGGGCTTGCGCTGCTGGCCTATGGCAAGGATTATATTGCCACGGTCGCCGCCGTTGTCTTGTTGGCGGCACCGCATGTGATCGGCGCACCACTGCCCGATGCCTATTGGGGCTCTGCCCCGCCAGAGGTTGGGGCGATCTTTTCGGCCCGCGTGCTGGGAACGGCGCTGGTGGTCTGGGCAGTGCTGGGTTGGCTTGCCGGCCAATTGTGGGCAAAAGACGCAGAGTGAACACCGGACCCGGCGGCACATTGCCCGCCGGGTTCAGCTTTCGGGGGCAGAGACAACCATGACAGAGCTGTTCTTGATCGGTATCGGCACCGGCAACCCCGACCACCTGACCTTGCAAGCGATCAAGGCGCTGAACGCCGCCGACCTGATCCTGATCCCCCGCAAAGGCGACGAAAAAGCCGAGCTTGCCCAGATTCGCCGCAGCATCTGTGCCGATGTGCTGACCAACACGGCAACGCGCATCGTTGAATTTGACCTGCCCCAGCGCGACCCGGCAACGCCCGATTATGTGCAGCGTGTCGAAGATTGGCATGACGCCATCGCCGCCGTCTGGGCCAAGGCCATCGCTGCGGCACCTGCACCAAAAGGCCGGGTGGCGCTGCTGGTCTGGGGCGACCCTTCGCTCTATGACAGCACATTGCGCATCGCATCGCGGCTGCGGCCACAGCCCAATATCACCGTTGTGCCGGGCATCACCTCATTACAAGGGCTGACGGCGGCGCATGCTATCCCGCTGAATGATCTGGCCGCACCCTTTACCGTGACCACAGGGCGGCAGTTGCGCGACAAGGGCTGGCCCCCCGGCAGCGACCGGATTGCGGTTATGCTGGACGGTGAAACCTCTTTCCAACACATCGCGGCGGCGGGCGTGACAATCTGGTGGGGCGCCTATGTCGGAATGCCGCAGCAATGCATCCTGTCCGGCCCCTTGACCGACACGGCGCCCGCCATTGTGGCCCGCCGCAAGGCATTGCGCGAGGCGCATGGCTGGATCATGGATATCTACATCCTGCAACGCGAGCCTCGCTTGTCTTGATGCAGGCCTTCGGCGGCTCTCAGCCCGCCCCAAACCCTGCCAAAGTCTCATGCGGCAAACCCTCGGTCAGAAACACCTCCTCATGCGCGCCGGTGGTTGGGCAAAAGCGGACGCGCCGCACCTGATCGCCCCCGGTGCCTTGTGTGATACGGTCAATGCCGCACTGGTGCAGATAAGCCAGCGTAAAGGCGATGTTGCGTTGCTCCAGATCGCGCTGACCGACATGCAGCTTTGCGCCGCCATAAACGCAGCCGACAAGCCGAGAAGGCTGCGCACCAAGGGCGGCCAGTTGCGCCACCAAGCCGGAAATCGCAGACGCCCCGAACCGCATATCGTCGCGCCCCTGAGCGCCGCCAGCCGGAAAGAGAAAATGCGCAACCCCGCCCGCCGCACTGACTGGATCATGCAAGCACACGAACACCCCTGCCCCAAGGATTGCGGTGTACACCAAACCGGGTTCATCCGTCGCAGCAATTCGCCCCTGCACCACATGGCGCAACCGCTCACCCTCTGCCGCTGTGATCTTGCAGTCTACCGACATGTCATGAGGCCTCCTTCCTAGACCTTGGCGAAAACCGGGGCCTGTTTTCCCATTTGATCGCGGGCGCCTTAATTTCTGGTGAACAGCCGCACAAAACCCTGCGGCATCCCTCAAAATAGCCACGACACAGCCTTGAAATCCCCACACCCCGTGGTATCAGAACTGCGAGCGGGATGGGTGGCCGAGTGGTTTAAGGCTCTAGTCTTGAAAACTAGCGTAGGGGGAACTCTACCGTGGGTTCGAATCCCACCCCATCCGCCACTTGCCCTCTCGAAAGCGTTCTCCCGATCCGGATGCGGCCAGATTTTTCCGTTATATTCAAGGGTTATGCGGGTGTGGCTTTGCACTGGCGTCCTCACCACAGCGGCCGAACACGTTCTCTTGCCCCCGATATTCTCTGAAACTCTCGACTGCGCGCATTCGGTGTAGAGCCCGTAACCATTTGAAAATATAGGGTCAGTTCCTCGCACCACCTGAACACTTCGATGCCAGTGGCGTTTGTGGAAAGGAACAGAAATCCAACCGTTCTTTTTCCCTGCAGCCTCGCAAGCCCCTTCCGCCATTGAGAATTTCCGGAGACGACGGCATCCTGTCGGTGAAGGAGGCAATACATGGCGGAACCGGACCTTGACACCGACAAGCTCGACGACGCGGCGCTGGCGATCCTCAGCCTGACGTTGCATGACGGCAATCGCGTCTGGAAAGGGATCGACTGGTCGATCACCGACCGGCTGCACGCCAAGGGGCTGATCCACGATCCCATCGGCAAGGCGAAATCGCTCGCCCTGACGGAAGATGGACTGGCGCGAGCGGAGTTGGCTCTCGCCAAGTTGTTCGTGAAGCCCCTGTCGAACGATCCAAAGAGGCGCGAACCATGAAACCGGCCGACGAGGAGCGCATTGGACCTGCACCGGTTCTGTTCCGGTCAGGTGCTCATGTTAAGCGGCCCTCTGTTCGAAGGCCACGGGTGATTTCCAGCCGAGGGCTGAGTGTTTCCGGCGCGGGTTGTAGAAGCCGTTTATATATTCGAAGAGGGCGATCTCGACCTCGCGGCGGGTCTGCCAGTTCCTTCGCCAGACCAGTTCGGCTTTCAGCGACTTGAAGAAGCTTTCGACCGTTGCCCGGCAGGCGATGTGCAAAGCAAAT
>NZ_RPEN01000146.1 GCF_003991405.1 Pseudorhodobacter sp. E13 | reverse complement strand
TGCGCACGGTCAGCGGGGCCGAGGTAAAGGCAGATGTCATTGCGTCTCATGCCCCGATTGTGACACACCTGTTCACGGTTGGGAATCTTCCGTCAGGCGGCTAACACTAGTTTAGACTACTATTTCTAGGGGTTTCATTCACCCGTGCCGCAAATTGTCAGTTTTTCCCCCAAATCTGGCCTTTCAGAAACGCATTGGCAGCACATGCTGGCAAAAATGCAACCAAAACGGGCGGGCGTGCTGGAGAAAATCTGAAAATCTGGCAGAAATATGGCCTAAATATGGCTTTGGCGATGGCCTGAGGGCGTCATAGACTGGCAGTCAGGCACTGTTGCAATTACGCTACGGCAACCAGCATAGACCGGCGAATTGGCTTGGGGGATGAACAGATGCGACAGGTCTTTTCTGGTGCGCAGGTATTTGATGGCAGCCAATTGCACGACGATCTGGCCCTGATCGTCGAGGATGGGCTGATTGTGGGGGTGCAAACCGGACTGCGTGGCGATGTGGTGCTGGATGGTGGGGTTCTGGCCCCGGCCTTTGTGGATTTGCAGGTCAACGGCGGTGGCGGCATCATGCTGGATGGGCAAGCGGATGCCGGGCGCATTGCCGCGATTTGCGCCACACATATTCTGCTGGGCTGTGCGGGTGTCCTGCCCACGCTGATTACCGATACCCCCAAAGCCACCGCCCAAGTGATCCAAGCCGGGATCGAGGCGGCACAGGCCAATGTGCCGGGGTTTCTGGGGCTGCATCTGGAAGGCCCGCATCTGGACCCGCGCCGCAAAGGCGCGCATGACGCCGCACTTATCCGTCCGATGGGCAGCGACGATCTGGCGATCCTGCTGGCGGCTGCGCAAAAACTCCCCGTTCTCATGGTCACGCTGGCCCCTTGCTCGGTCTCGCTGGATCAGGTGCGTGCGCTGGTGAAGGCAGGGGTTCTGGTTAGCCTAGGCCATAGCGAGTGCAGCTATGACGAGGCGATGGCCTATATCGCGGCGGGGGCGGGCTGCGCGACCCATCTGTTCAACGCTATGGCCCCAATGGCCGCGCGCGCGCCGGGTCTTGCGGGGGCGGTGCTGGATAGCGACCTGCCCGCAGGCCTTATCGCCGATGGTATTCATGTCGCGCCTGCCGTTTTGCGGCTGGCGATGGCCGCGCGGCCCGACGGGTTGTTTCTGGTTTCGGATTGCATGGCCTTTGCGGGCACCGACCATACGGAAATGGTGCTGGGGGGCAGGCGTATCCGCCGCGATGCCGGGCGGTTGACGCTGGAAGATTGCACTTTGGCCGGGGCCGACTTGCGGTTGGACAAGGCGTTGTCGGTCATGGTGCAGGATGCGCGGCTGGCACCGGAAAAGGCGCTGGCGATGGTTACATCCACCCCGGCAAAGCTGATTGGGATGGGGGGCAGTCTTGGCCATCTGGCCCCCGACCGCCGCGCCGATCTGGTGCATCTGAATCGCGACTGGCAACTTTCGCAGATCTGGTGGGGGGGCGTTGCCCTGTAACGCCGCCGGGCATTGCAGGGGCCGTTGCATGGCGCAGGGCCGTAAAATGGAGAAAGGGTTACCCTTGCGGGCAACCCTTTCCGAGTTCCAAGGAGATGGGCCAGTTAGGATGACAAGCCCAATCAAACTTCGGTTTTACCGGGGACTGCCCCTAGCAAACACCCCGCCTGACTGTCCCGACACCTCTCTCCAACATCACTCTAGACACTGGATCACCTCCTTTCAAATACGTTGCCGATAGGGGGAGCCTGCCACAGATTTTGTGTTTGTCAAAAGTTTTTACGCATGTGTTGTGTGAAATTTTTGCACAGCCATGCGAAAAGGCACCAATGCCAAAATAGCGAGCAAAAGCTTGACGCCCCAATCGGCCACCGCCAAAGACACCCAAAGCGGCGCAACAGGCCCCAGGCCCAACAGCGGCAAGGCCTCATTCGCCCAAGCCACATCATTGCCGGGTTCCAGCCAAACCAGACCCGCCGAAAACGCCACCGTAAAGAAGATCGCGGTATCGGCACTGGCACCCACAAGCGTCGAGGCCAGCGGCGCGCGCCACCAGCTTCCACTGCGCAGGCGGTCAAAGATGGATACATCCAGCATTTGCGCGGTCAGGAAAGCAAGGCCAGAGCCAAGCGCCACGCGCAAAGTGACCAGCGGCCCGAACTCACCCATGATCTGGGTGCCGATGACGGAGCAAACCAGCCCGACGGCAAAGCCCACCAAAACCACCCGGCGCGCCGCAGCGGCCCCGTAAAAGCGGTTCATCAGGTCAGTGACCAGAAAGGCCAGCGGATAGGTGAATGCGCCCCATGTCAGCCATTGGCCGAACAGATGTTGCACAAGGATATTAGAGGCCACAACAATGGCAGCCATGGCAAGAATGCCGGGGATCAGCGATCGGGTCATGTTATAATTCCGTTTTATCAAGGTCGCGGAGACTTGGCCCCTGCTTATCAGGGACGCGCGGGCCTTACGCCCTGCGGCCTGGGTTTGTCAAGGAAGCACGCGATATTCGACGATTTCGGTGCGCTGCGCCCAAAAGAAATTGTCATCCGACAGCAGGGTCATGCGAAGCCCCCCTGACGCATCCCGCCACAGGGCAATGCTTTCCAGATTGTCATGCCGCCCGGTGTGGCTTTGCATTTCCAGCCGCGCATCGCCAAACCCATCCGCACCCAACGCAAAACTGCGCACGCGACTGGCAAAGCCGAAAACGCCGTGAAAGGCGCGCTCCAGCAGGTAAAACCGCCCGTCGGGGCCGAAATCGGCGCCCACCGCCTCAAACTCTGCATCCCGCGGCAGGGAAAGCTGGCTGTCCCAGCGGCCGTTCTGATAGCGAAAGACGGTATAGGGCCCGGCCTCACGCGGGCTTTCGGGCAAGGTGTAAAGCCGCCCTTGCGCGTCAATGGCCAAAGCCTCCAGCGCCGCGTTCAGGCGCAGGCGCTTGAATTCCTGCGCGCGCGGCAGGTCTTTGCCCGGTTTTGCAAGATCGGAAAAGCGCATGACCCGCGCAGCACCTTTGCCTTCAAAGCTGACATAGATTTCACCCTTGGGGCCAACCGCCAAGCCTTCGCTATCGCCGCGCGGCGTCTCAAAGGGCTGCCCGTTAGTGTCTTTCATCAAAGCAACCGCGCGCGCCTCCAGCCCGGTGATGCGGTCTGTCGCATCGCGGGTGATTTTGCCTGTGGTCCAGCCGCCACGATCACTGATCGCGGTAAAGCTCCGCCCATCGGCCGAAAGCTCCAGCCCCGAAAGGCCGCCCAGCTTTGGGTCGGTGCTGCGCCAGACCGTCGCAGCGATGAAATTATCCGCAGACAGGGATGCCGCACTGCCTTCGAGGGCAAGCACCAAAGTCAGCCCCGCAATCAGCGCGAGGCGAGAACGCTTTTGCATTGGTTCGGCAGGTCCGCCATTGTGTATTGCCGCGCGCCGCGCTTGCGGGGGGCCGCTTTCTTTTTGGGGGTTTTGGCCGTGGCTTTGGGCGGGTTCAGGTAATCCGTCACCCACCACAGCAAGGTATCGTCACAGCCATTGCCACCTTTGGACAGCGATGAAACCGTCGGCTTTTGCGTTTCGCAGGCAGAGGCACCGGCCGGGCACTTCAGCCGCACATGGAAATGCGTGTCATGCCCTGCGACCGGGCGGATCTTTTGCAACCAAGCCTTGTCCGAGGATTTGGCGGTTTTGCACATTTCCAGCTTGACCGCCGCCGCCACGAATATCCGATCCACGCGGCTGTCCGACGCCGCAGCCTTCAGCAGCGCATGGTGGCTGCGCGTCCAGTTCTTTGTCACTGACCGCTGATCGCGCGACCGCACGGGGATAGAGCCGATTTTCTCCCGCTCTGCCCGGCTGAGGTTCAACCGGCTGGGCGGCAGCATCCAGATATCGGCATCCAGCCCGATCTGATGGCTGGCATGGCCGCTGGTCATCGGCCCGCCACGCGGTTGCGAGATATCGCCGATATACAAGCCCTTCCAACCCACAGACACCGCAGCGCGGCTGAGGTCTTGCAGGTAATCAATCATCACCGGCTGGCCCCAGTTGCGGTTGCGCGACAGGCGCATCGCTTGCCATGTCGGCCCGCTTTCGGGCAATTGCACATGCCCGGCGCCGCAGCCTTTGGCATAGGTGCCAATGGGTTGCGCCGATTGGTTTGACGCCTCTTTTTTGGCCCCGAAAAGCTGGTTTGCCAATGCCTCGGCCTGTGCTGCACCGGGCAGCGACAAGGCCAAGACCAGTGGGATTACGGCGGAAAACGTCTTTAACATCTGCATCACCCTACGCTTCGTGCACCTTCTGGTTTGACCCACAGTAGCAGAACAAGCCCGATAAGGAACAGCCCGATGAGCGGGGAAATGCCCAACTGCTGGCTGCCCGTGATGTCGGTGACAAAGCCGATCAGCAAGGGCGCAAGGAAAGACGTGGCCTTTCCGGCAAGCGCATAAAGCCCGAAAGATTGCGTCATCCGGTCAGGTTCGGACTGGCGCACCATCATCGTGCGGCTGGCCGATTGCAGCGCACCACCCGCCGCGCCAATCGCCGCGCCCATGATGTAAAAGGCAATATCGGGCAGCGCGCTGGTCGGATCAACCGGCACCCCAAAGACCGATGAGCGCGAGATCATCACAACCCCGATCGCCACCACCGTCAGCACCAGAACGCAAACGACAATCACCGGTTTGGGGCCAAAGCGGCTGTCAGCCTTGCCGCCGATCCATGCAAACAAGGCCCCGGTAAGCGAGGCGAGGATGCCAAAAACGCCGACCTGCGTTACCTCCCATTCCAGCACGCCCGCCGCATAGATGCCGCCGAACACATACATCCCGTTCAGCGCATCGCGGTAAAACATGGACGAGCCGAGATAAGCAAACAGGCTGCGCTGCTTTGGCAGATGCACCAGATTGGCCCGCAGTTCCGGCCATGCCGTGCGGGCGGCGGCCATCATCGACATGCGCGGCTTGGATGGCGGCTCTTTCACCCATAAAAAGAACGGGATCATGAACACTGCATACCAGATCGCCGTCAACGGCCCGACCGAGCGCGTGCCTTCGCGCGCTTCGGCATCCAGACCGAACAGCGGCGCTATCCCGATCAGGGTTTTGCCCGTGGTCCCTTCGGCCAGCAGCAACAGCATGATGATCAGCGCGATCAACCCGCCGATATAGCCAAAGGCCCAACCAGAGCCAGAGATCTTGCCAATCTCATTCGGGGCACCAAGATCGGGCAGCATGGCGTTGGTAAAGATGGTCGCAAACTCCATCCCGATCATGCCGATGGCAAAGGACAGCATCACCAGCGTCAGGTTGAAATTGTCGGGCGCCGCATACCACAGCCCCCAAGCACCAACGACATAAAGCAGTGAGAACAGCCAGATAAACCGCATCCGTCCGCCTGCCTTGTCGGCAATCACCCCCAGCAAGGGCGCGCAAATCGCGATGAACAGGCCCGCCGCGCCGATGCCATAGCCCCACGCGGCCTGCGCCTGGCTGCCATCGCCCAGCAAATCCTTGATATAGGGGGCAAAGATAAAGGTGATCAGCAGCGTATTATAAGGCTGACTGGCCCAATCAAAGAAATACCAGCCCCAGATGCGTTTCTTAGCGCTTGTCATCACAACCCCCCCGCTTTCGGCGATCAAGCCTGAAACCGCCCCATGACGCAAGCGCGCATCGGGGTTGTAACGCAACGAGACGCGATTTCTGCGCCTATTACCCTTTGACAGGGGGCCAAGGCCGCCCGGCATCCGCATCCACCCAGTTTTTCACCCATTCAGGCAGGGCCGGGCTTTCAAGTGGCGCGCCAAGGGCTTTCAGCGCCTCTTGCGGCGGCACGATCCCGGATTTGGAGGTGATGGCAGAGCGGATAAGGATATGGCTGGTGCAATCGCCATCTTTCCACATGCTTTGCTCCATATAGATGAAGCGGTCATCCCAGCCGATGCAGCGGCTGTGCATTTCCACCCGGTCAAACAGCCGGACCCGCCGACGATAGCGGGTGCTGTTTCCGGCCACCGTCATGCCCCAACGATTGCGCTGCAAAACCTTGTGCAACCCTGTGCGCTGCCCCAAAGGAATGCGCCCCAGATCATATAGCGTCAGCGTGCGGCCATTGTTCAACTCGCGCCAAGGGTCGATATCTTGCGGCCAGCAGCGATGGTGGCTGATATGGGCATCCAGAATAGACAGGGCAGGGGCGTTGCGGAATTTCCACAACTCTTTGAACATACGCAGATAGGGATACATGGCGGGCTCCTTCCGCGCCCGGATGCCGCAGCGCGGCAGGCGCGTCAAGCGAAACGCTGCGGAAACGGTTGCCCTTTGTGTGCGCGCAGACTACCTATCTACTATCCCTAGTGGCCGGAGCCCAATTCATGACCTCTTTGTTCCAGATCCTGATGCTGATCCTGCAAGTCGCGCAATTCATCATCTTTGCCCATATCATCATGAGCTGGCTGATCAACTTTCAGGTCTTGAACCTGCGTCAGCCCCTTGTCGCGCAAATCTGGGATGGCTTGAACCGGACGCTGGAACCCGTTTACAGCCGCGTGCGGGCGTTTCTGCCCCAAGGGCTTGGCATTGATTTTGCACCGCTGATCGTGCTGCTGGTGGTTTACGGATTGCGCATCATTCTGGTCAATAACGCCGCTGCCTTTTACTGATCGCTGATGCCCGCCCCCGCCGATCTTCTTGCCTCTGTCTTTGGGTTTTCCGCGTTTCGCCCCGGACAGGCCGAAATTGTGGATGCCGTGCTGGCAGGCCGCAACACTTTGGCCATCATGCCCACGGGCGGCGGCAAATCGCTGTGCTTCCAACTTCCCGCGCTGTGCCGCGAAGGGGTGACGGTTGTTATTTCCCCGCTGATCGCCCTGATGCGCGATCAGGTGCGCGCGCTGCGCGCAGCAGGGGTTGAGGCGGGCGCGCTGACCTCTGGCAATACCGATGAAGAAACCGAAGAGGTATTCGCCGCCTTGGATGAAGGGCGGCTGAAACTGCTTTACCTCGCGCCGGAACGGCTGGCCTCGGCTTCGGCGGTGCAAATGCTGCGCCGCGTGGGGGTTTCCGCGATTGCGGTGGATGAGGCGCATTGCGTGTCGCAATGGGGCCATGATTTCCGCCCCGATTATCTGCGCATCGGGGAATTGCGCCGAACGCTTGGCGTGCCGCTAGCCGCCTTCACTGCCACCGCCGATGAAGAAACCCGGACCGAGATCATCGAACGCCTGTTCGATGGCGAAGCCCCCGCCACCTTTCTGCGCGGCTTCGATCGCCCGAACATCCACCTTGCCTTTCAGGTGAAGGACAATCCGCGCAAGCAAATCCTCGCCTTTGCCGCCGCGCGCAAAGGCCAATCCGGCATTGTCTATTGCGGCACACGGGCCAAAACCGAAACGCTGGCCCAAGGCCTGCGTGAGGCAGGCCACCCCGCCACCGCCTATCACGGTGGCATGGATGCCGAAGACCGCCGCGCAACCGAGGCGCGATTTCAGCGTGAGGATGGCTTGATCGTGGTTGCCACCGTGGCCTTCGGGATGGGGATCGACAAGCCCGATATCCGCTGGGTCGCTCATGCTGATCTGCCCAAAAGCATCGAAGGCTATTATCAGGAAATCGGCCGCGCGGGCCGCGATTCCGCCCCCGCCGAAACGCTGACCCTTTACGGCCCCGATGATATCCGCCTGCGGCGTTCCCAGATTGACGAAGGCCTTGCCCCGCCGGAACGCAAAGACGCCGACCATGCCCGGCTGAACGCGCTGCTGGGGCTGGCCGAGGCGACCGGCTGTCGCCGCGAAGTGCTGCTGCGCTATTTTGGCGAAACCTCAAAGCCCTGCGGCAATTGCGATATCTGCGACCGCCCCGCCTTGGTGTTTGATGCCACCGATGCGGTGCGCAAGGCGCTGTCGGCCATCCTGCGCACGGGCGAAAGCTTTGGCGCCGGCCATCTGATCGACATTCTGACCGGCAATGCCACCGCCAAGGTCGTGCAGCGCGGGCATGACCAACTGCCCACCTTCGCCGTCGGGCGTGAGCTGTCAAAGCCCGCTTGGGGCGCGGTGTTCCGCCAGATGATGGGCCGCGATCTCGTGCGCCCCGATACCGAACGCTATGGCGCGCTGCGCATGACAGATGCCGCCCGCCCCATTCTGCGCGGCGAAGAAAGCATCACCCTGCGCAAGGATACGATTGAGGCCGCCACCGCCCGCCCCGTGGTCAAAACCCTTGTGTCAGAGGAGGATGCGCCGCTGCTTTCGGCGCTGAAAGCCAAGCGCCGCGCCTTGGCCGAGGCCGCGCGCGTGCCCGCCTATGTCATCTTTCCCGACCGCACGCTGATCGAAATGGCCGAACAGCGCCCCACCGATCTGGACGGTATGGCCCGCATCAACGGCATTGGCGCGAAAAAGCTGGAAAGCTACGGCGCGGCCTTTCTGGCGGTGATCACCGGGGCTGCGACCGAACAGTTGCACCCCCAGCGCATGCGCCTTGCCGGGCGCGACGCGGGCAGTATCTTCGACCGGCTGGCAGAGGTGCAACTGCAATTGCAGCGCGGCCCCGATGGCATCGACAAGCCGCTGTCCTGCACCCAAACCACGCTGCGCCATATCGCCGAAAAACGCCCCGGCTCTCTGGCCGATCTCGACCGTATTCCCGGCATGGGCGGCCCCAAGACCGATCGCTTTGGCGCCGCCTTTCTGGCCGTGATTGCGGGCGATTGACCTTTCGCCGCCCAAACATAGATAGAACCGCATGCTGACAGTGATTTCCCCCGCCAAACGGCTTGATGACAAGGCCAGCCTTCCCGCCGGCTTCACCACGACCCAACCGGAATTCGCCGCCGATGCGGTGGTTCTGGCAGGCGTGGCGCAAAAGCTATCGGCCAATCGGTTGCGCAAATTGATGGATATCTCGCAACCCTTGGCAGAGCTGAACGCCAACCGCTTTGCCAGCTTTGCCGACGCGCCCGAAAAACCTGCCGCCCTGTTCTTTGCAGGCGATACCTATGCGGGGCTGGAAGCAAAGACGCTCGACCCCGATGCCCTGACATGGGCACAAGATCACCTGCGCATCCTTTCGGGCCTCTACGGCCTGCTCCGCCCCTTGGACGCGATAAAGGCTTACCGTCTGGAAATGGGCAGCAAGTTGAAAAACCCGCGCGGCGCTGATCTCTATGCCTATTGGCGCGCCACGCTCGCCCCAGCCCTGAACGCCGCCGCTGCCCAAACAGACGCGCGCGCCTTGGTCAATTGCGCGTCCGTGGAATATTTCGGCGCGGTCGATACCAAGGCGCTGGCCCTGCCCGTCATCACCCCGACCTTTCTGGAAGACAAGAACGGGGAGGCTAAAATCGTCAGCTTCTTCGCCAAGAAAGCGCGTGGCGCGATGGCCCGCTTCATCGCAGAAAACCACCTGAGCGACCCGGAAAGCCTTAAGGATTTCAAAACCGGCGGCTACACCTATCAGCCACACCGCTCCACCCCGGACAACCCGGTATTCCTCCGCAAAGCCTGACCAGCTTTCTTTTCGGCAAAAATATCCCACGGGGGTCTGGGGGTGTGAAACCCCCAGCTTTGGTGTGGGTCTGGGGGTGTGAAGCCCCCAGCTTTTGGCGTGGGTCTGGGGGTTTGCAACTCCCGGCGTTGCCCGCAGCTTGCGGGCTCCCCACCAGCGCCCCAAGTCATCGCCTCAGTTCAAAACCACAATCCCTGCGTTCAAGGCCGAGGCCAGCGTCACCCAAGCCAAATACGGCACAAACAACAGCGCCGACAACCGATCCCGCACCCATTCACGCTGGATGAACACCGCAATCAAAATCCACATCAGCGCAATAATCACCAGCGCCACGCCGGGCATCTGCAAGCCAAAGAACACGGGCGACCAGATGAAATTCAGCGCCATCTGCGCCCACCACAGCAGGGCAGCGCCGCCGTAAAGCCATTTGCGCGCACCCACCCAACCGATCATGACATAAAGCGTGGTCCAAACCGGGCCAAACACCCAGTTCGGCGGGGTGAACGCTGGCTTTTGCAACCCCGCATACCATTCGCCCGGCAAGGTGGATACGCCGATCAACCCGCCCAAGGCGGCCACGCCAATGATGAAAATCGCATAGGTCAGCGCTTTGGTCATATCCATCCTTTGCCCCATCACCGCATGTTATAACGCGCAAGGCGCCGAAAGGTTCCCAAGCTTGCCCGTCACTCCAGCTTGCGCGCCTCGGATACCAACATGATCGGAATACCATTGCGAATGGGAAAGGCCAGCTTGGCCGGCTTTGACACCAATTCCTGCGCCTCGGCATCATAGCTCAGCGTGGTCTGGCTGACCGGGCAAACCAGCGCCTCCAGCATCCGGCGGTCGATCACAGGGGCGTCTTGGGTCATTGTATCGTCTCCTCACCCGATCCGCCGCGCAAGGCGAACTCGATCAGGGTTACCATGGTTTCGCGACGGGTCGTCAGCGTCGGCGCTTCCAGCAGCGCCTGTTTGTCTTCGGGCGAAAACGGGCACAGCATCGACAGAGAATTGATCAGCAACTCGCTGTCTGCCTCTTTCAGGCTGCCCCAATCGGTCGACAGTTCCAATGAGTCAAAGAAGCGGTGCAGCAGGTCCATAAAGGCCGCACGGTCAAAGCCCGGATCATCTTCGCTGCCGCCTTGATCCCGCTCAAACCCTTTCCACTCCACCCGTGCGCGGCGATAGGGGGTAAAGCCCGTTACCTCCTCGCGCAGACGAAAACGCGACACACCTGCCAGCGTGATCATATAACGCCCGTCCTCGGTTTCCGAAAACCCGGTCAGCCGCCCCGCGCAGCCGATACTGTGCAGCCGCGCCTCGGGCTTGGCCACAGAGGCAGGCACATCGCGCGTCTGGATCATACCGATCAGACGCTCGGGCGTTTTCATGCAATCTTCCAGCATTTGCAGATAGCGCGGCTCAAACAGATGCAGCGGCAAACGCGCGCGCGGCAGCAGCAAGGCGCCGGGCAGCGGAAAGATCGGGATGGTGTCGGGCAGGTCGCGGATGTGTTTCATGACAAGCAGCTAGGCCGCGTTTTCATTTAGACAAATATCATCGACGAGAGTCTGCGCCGCCCTTTGATCGCAACCGGGTCTTTCGGCGTCAAGGCATCGAAAATGGTGAAAAGCTGCGCCTTTGCGGCACCATCATTCCACTCCCGATCGCGGCGGAACAGCTCCAGCAACATCTCCACTGCCTCCTCGACCTTGCCCGCTGCATGCAGCGCCTGCGCAAGGTCGAAACGCGCTTGGTGGTTGTCGGGCTCTGCTTCTACCACGGCGCGCAATTCGGCCACCGGGCCTGCGCTGGCCGCCTGATGCAACAGGGCAATCTGGGCGCGCACGGCTTCCACCTCTTTGGCACCTGCAATCTTGGCCGGAACGGCGGCCAGCAGTGCTTCGGCCTGTTCCACCTCACCCAAGGCCAGATGCGCGCGCAGCAATCCGCCAAAGGCGACCGGGTTCTCCGGCTCTTCGCCCAGAATGGCGGCAAAGGTTTCGGCGGCATCTGCGGCAGCGCCTTCGGCCAGCATTGCTTCCGCCGCCTCAATCGCTTCGGCCAAACCACCATCGCCTGCCAAGGCGCCAACCTTTTCTACAAAGGCCTTCAACTCAGACGCAGGCAGCGCGCCCTGAAACCCGTCCACCGGCTTGCCCTGAAAAAAGGCGTAAACCGTGGGAATGGACTGGATGCGCAACTGGGCCGAGATATTGGGGCTTTCGTCCACATTGATCTTGACCATCCGCACCTTGCCCTTGGCCGCTGTCACCGCCGCCTCCAGCGCTGGGCCAAGCTGCTTGCAAGGGCCGCACCACGGGGCCCAGAAATCCACGATCACGGGCACTTCGGCGCTGCCTTCAATGACATCCGTCATGAAAGTGGCCTCCGACCCGTCGATGATCAGATCCGCTTGGGCCTCTGCCCCGCCCAGTTGCTCGCCAAATGTCAGCATGTCGTCCCTCTTTGGTCAAATCCGTTGCCCCATATATGCGCATCGCGGGGCAAAAGGCCAAGGGGCAAAGCAAAGCTGCAAGGGGGCTTTGCAAGCCCCGCGCCCGCGATTAGCGTGACAAGGCAAGCGAACGGAGCCGCCCCATGCCCATCTTGATGACCTTCGGCGACAGCAACACCCATGGCACGCCCCCCATCACCACGCGCGGGGTCTATCAGCGCTATGATGCCGCGACCCGCTGGCCCACCCGCGCGGCATCGCTGCTCGGCCCCGATTGGCATCTGGTCGAGGAAGGGCTGCCCGGCCGCACCACGTGCTTTGACGATCCGATGATGGGCGATCACATGAATGCCACCATCGGCCTGCGCCTTGCGCTCAACAGCCACGGCCCGCTGGATTATATGGTGCTGATGCTGGGCACCAATGATGTGAAAACCCGCTTCGGGGCCTCGGCAGACCGGATCGTCGCAGGCATAGCGGGCTTGGTCGATATGGCCTTGGGGCCAGAGATGGCCAGCCGCCACCCCGGCTTGAAACTTCTGCTTATCGCGCCGCCCCCGGTGCAGGAACTTGGGCCACTGACAGCAGAATTTATCGGCGGGGCCGCGAAAAGCCGCGCGCTCGCAGGGCTGCTGCACAGCTATGCTCAGGCGCGCGGCCTTGGCTTTCTGGATGCAGGCACCGTGCTGCAAACCAGCCCGGTCGATGGTATCCACTACGCGCCCGAAGGCCATGCCGCCTTGGCCATCGCCGTGGCGGACGCCCTGCGCGCGCTTTGATTTCATCTTGGCAAAAATACCTGAAACCGTCAGGCACACGCACCGATGGTTCCCGCTTTGCGCAAACCGTCAAAACACGCCTTAGCCGCGCTGCGCCAGCAATTGCGCATGCACCGCAGCACCTGCCACAATCACCCCTGCCGTCCGCGGGTCGGGCGCGTTGAAACGCAGCGGCGCGCCCGCACCATCGCTGACCATGGCCCCCGCCTGTGCCGCAATCAACGCCCCCGCCGCAATGTCCCATTCCCATGTCGGTCGAAAGGCCAGCATCGCGTCAAACCGCCCTTCGGCAACAAGGCACAGCCGATAGGCAAGCGAGGGGCGGAAAGACCGCTGCATATCCGGCACGCCGCCGGGCCAATGCGCCGGGGCCATATTGGGCTTGGAGGTCAGCACCGTGGCCCCCGTGGCGCTGGCGGCCAGACTGGCCTGCAAGGGCCGCCCGTTCACCTCTGCGCCGTTCGTGCCCCCGGCGCTATACATCCGGTCCTTGGCAGGCAGATACACCGCCGCCGCGATCACGGTGCCATCCTCCACAATCGCCAGTGAATGTGCGAAACTGTCTTGCCCGTCGATAAAGGCGCGGGTGCCGTCGATCGGGTCGACAATGAACACCCGGCGCGCTGACAGCCGGGCGGTATCGTCCGGGGTTTCCTCGGACAGCCAGCCATACTCGGGCCGCGCGGCACGCAGGCGCTGGGCCAGCATGTCATTCACCGCCAGATCGGCCTCTGTCACCGGGCCTGCGCCATCCCCTTTGTCCCATGTCTGCGGGTCGCGCTTGAAATAGCGCAGGGCAATCGCCCCTGCTTCGCGCGCCGCCCCTACCAGCAGGTCACGGTCTGCGTCATGCCCCGGCAATCGTCAGCCCTTCGACCAGCAAGGACGGCACGCGGGTCGACATATGCGTCCGCGCATCATTGGCTGGCGTCATCCGCATCAGCATATCGCGCAGATTGCCCGCGATGGTGCATTCATTCACCGCATAGGCAATCTGCCCGTTTTCCACCCAGAACCCCGAGGCCCCGCGCGAATAATCCCCCGTGGTGGGGTTGATCGACGACCCGATCAACGAGGTGACAAGCAAGCCCGTCCCCATCTCGGCCACCAAATCCGCGCGGCTTTTCACCCCTTGGGTCAGATCAATATTCGACGTGCCGGGCGATGGGGGCGAGGACGTGCCGCGCGCGGCATTGGCGGTGCTGTCCATCCCCAGCTTGCGCCCGGTGGCAAGGTCCAGCACCCAGCCCATCAACACTCCGTCCTGCACAATGGCGCGGCGCGCGGTCGGCAGACCTTCGCCATCAAAGGCGCGGCTGCCTGCGATACGCGGGCGATGCGGGTCTTCGATCACCGACAGGCCCTTGGGCAGAATTTGCTGACCCAAAGCATCGCGCAACCAGCCCGACCCCCGCGCAATGGTGGAGCCGTTGATCGCGCCCAGCAAATGCCCGATCAACCCCGAGGAAATCCGTTCATCATAGAGCACGGGAAACGCGCCCGTTTTTGGTTTGCGCGCGCCCACACGCTCCAGCGCGCGGGCCGCAGCAAGCGCGCCAATCTCCTCCGCGCCGGGCAGATCGGCGGCAAAGATACGGCCTTCGGCGGCCCAGTCCCGCTCCATCCCTATGCCTGTCCCGGTAAAGGCCACCGCCGAAACCGACCGCGACGACCGCGCATAGCCCCCCGCAAAGCCATTGCTGGCGGCCATATGGATCTGGCGGCGCGACTGGCTGGCCGAGGCTTCGACCTGCACGATACCTTGCACCGCCATCGCGGCGGCTTCGGCTTGGCGGGCGTCTGCTTCCAACGCGGCGGCGCTGGCTTCGGGCGCGTTGTCGCACAGTTCCAGCGCGGCGATATCCCAGTTGCGGGCAAGCTGCGATGGGTCGGCCAACCCGGCATAGGGGTCCTCTGGCGCTTCCCGCGCCATGGCGACCGCGCGTTCCGCCACGGCGGCAATCGTGGCGGGGGTGATATCGGACACCGACACGCAGGCCTGACGTTGCCCCACCAGCACCCGCAGCCCCAGCTCCACCCCTTCGGACCGTTCCGCCTGTTCCAGCTTGCCCGCGCGAATGTCGATGGCCGTGGCAACCCCGTCCACCGCGATGGCATCGGCGGCATCGGCCCCGGCGCGTTTGGCGGCGGTCAACAGCGCCTCGGTCAGCGTTTCAAGCGAGCGGGTCATCGCGGTCTCCTTGTTGCTATGTATCGGCAGGTAATCCGCCACGCCCCGCAAGGCAAGCAGTCAGAACGCAAGAGGGCGGCCCAAAGACCGCCCCGCGCGCAATTTCACATCCGGTCAGAACGGCAACGGATTGCCATTGGTCAGGATCTGCCCACCTTCCTTGAACTCCACTTCGGAAATCAGGCTGTCCGGGGTCGGGCCGGGTTTTGCCAACATGCCCGACATCATGCCAAAGGTCATGGTGATCTGCGGATCGACCAGACCCAGCGCCTGCAACTTGCCCAACAGCCCATTTGCCCCCGTCAAGGACAGGTTCAGCTTGCCCGTTGGCATCGGGGCCACACCGCCCAGCATCGGCGGTTGCGAATTGTCGAAGGCCAGCGCGCCATCGCCTTTGAATTCGGCCCCGGCAACGGTCAGTTGCAGCGCGCTGATATCAAGCTTTTCCACCTCAAACGGGGGCTTGCCGCCTATCATCGCGGTGGGGTCGCCTGCCATCATATCGGCAAGCGGCTTGGCCTTGCCTTTCAGCGAAACGATCAGCGTTGCGGGATCACGCGGCAAGGTGGCACCGGGGTCGATCATGCTCCACAGCATGTCTGATACGGTCAGCCCTTGCAGACGGGTTTCCAGCGCAAAATCCTTCGCCTCGTCGGATTTGGAAATCGGCATCAGCAGGTTGAACCCCGCTTCGTCATAGGCGGCGGTCACTTCCGGGAAGGGGATCGCGGTGCCAGACGCCTTGAGCTGCACAGCCTTGCCCGCGGCCCCATAGGCGATGCGGTCCTTGTCCATCGAGATGTTCAGGCTGCCGCCGTTCGACCGGCTGTCAATCGTCGTGGTCTTGCCGTCATCGCCGTTCCCGCTCAGCGTGAAATTGCCGCTGTCATAGGTGAACGACCCTTCTGTCACCATGCCCTGCATCATCTTGGCCGCAAAATCCGCACCCGGCACCGCTTTCGGCAGCACGCTCGAGGATGCCCCGGCAAGGTTGTTCATCTGCCCGGTGATATCAAACTTGCCCTTCCCCTCTTCATCCTGACCGATGGCCTGAAACGACAACGCCTCTGCCGAGAAGGTAGAGGTGGTATTTGTCAGTTCGCCGGGCGTAACCTGATAGACAGCGGCCAGCTTGGACAGGTTGAGATCAATATCCATTTCGCGCGGTTTGCCGTCGATGATGAAATCAAGCGCGTTCACCACGATGGAATCCGCCTTCATGTCATAGCTGATGGCATCGGGGCTGCCGCTGGCAATCATCGTCAGGCCGTTCTGGCCGATGTTGACGCTGTTGCTCATCATCTTGCCCATCTCACCGACGGTTTGCATCTTCATCAGATACTCGTCCGACATGGTAATCTCGACCCGGCCATCGCCCAGTTCGCGGAAATTCACCTCTGGGATCACGCCGGAAACCTTGTTTTCGCCCTCGGTCATGTCAATCGTCATATCGGTGATTTTCAGCGTGTCGCCGGACCGGGATTCCGACCCGGTGGTATAGGTTTGGCCATACGCCGTGCCAAGTGTTTGCCAGTTCTGCCAGACCTGTTCGGCGGTGACATCGGCGAAAGCCGGGGAAAAGGCAAAGGCGGCCAGCGCCGAAATGGACGTGGTCCGTAAAATATGCATCGTCATGGAAGTGCCTCCGTTGAAATCCTTGGCGGTAGCATCGGGCCGCCGCCGCGCGGGGTCAAGGGGGCAGGTGGCAGATAGCCGCCACGATCCTGTGTGCTGGGCCTGTGTGTTGGGCCTGTGTATTGGGCCGTTGCGATTTGTGGTTGTCAGGGTGCCGTTTTCGGCCTGTAATGCCGCGAAAATCCAATGTGAAAGCAATAGGGGCACAGAGATGATGCAAGGCAAGATCGTAGCGATTACTGGGGCCAGCCGGGGCATTGGTGCCGCCACAGCGCGGATTTTCGCCGATGCAGGCGCGCGGGTCGTGTTGCTGGCGCGCTCGGGGGCCGAGATTGACGCCTTGGCCGCAAAGATCGGGCGCGGCGCTTTGGCGATCCCTTGCGATATCGGCGATGCCGGGGCCGTTGATGCGGCCTTTGCCCAGATCGCGAAAACCTGCGACGGGCTGGATGTGCTGATCGGCAACGCAGGCGCGATTGAACCGATTGCCCGCCTGACGGATGCCGGGGTAGAGGATTGGTCGCGCGCCATCGACATCAACCTGAAAGGGGTTTTCTATGGCATGCGCGCCGCGATCCCGATGATGCGCGCGCGCGGTGGCGGGACGATCATCACCGTGTCCTCTGGGGCGGCCCATAACCCGCTGGAAGGGTGGAGCGCCTATTGCGCCTCCAAGGCAGGGGCTGCGATGCTGACCCGCGCGGCCCATCTGGAGGAAGGCGCGCATGGCCTGCGGATCATGGGCATGTCACCGGGCACGGTGGCCACCGACATGCAGGTGAAGATCAAGGCAAGCGGTATCAACCCGGTCAGCCAGCTTGACCCGGCTGTGCATATCCCCGCCGATTGGCCCGCGCGGCTGATGCTGTGGATGTGCGGGCCGGGGGGGGATGATTGGCTGGGCCAAGAGGTTTCCTTGCGCGATGAAGCGGTTCGCCGCGCCGTCGGGCTGATCGCATGATCGGGCTAGAGGTTTCGGGCGGCATCTGGAAGGCGACCATTAACCGCCCCGAAAAGGCGAATTCGCTGACCGCCGCCATGTTGACAGAACTGGCCGAGATTGCCGAACGCGCCGGGCACGAAGGCGCGCGGGCGCTGGTGCTGACAGGTGCAGGCCGCGTCTTTTCCGCCGGGGCGGATTTGGAAGAGGCGCATGCCGGGCTGGCGACCAACCCGGTCTGGGAACGGCTATCCGGTGCGATTGCCGCGCTGCCTTGCCTGACGATTGCGGCGCTGAACGGCACTGTGGCGGGCGGGGCGATGGGCATGGTGCTGGCCTGCGACCTGCGAGTGATGGTGGCGGGGGGCAAGGTGTTTTATCCGGTGATGAAGCTGGGGTTCCTGCCGCAGCCATCCGATGTGCCCCGCTTGCGCAGCCTTGTCGGCCCGTCGCGGGCGGCGATGATCTTGATGGCGGGCCAAAAGATCACGGCAGAGGAGGCAATGTCTTGGGGTCTGATCGACCGCGTGGTCGACGCCGAGGCGCTGCCTGACACTGTGCACGCCTTGGCCGCCGATAGTGTTGGGGCAAGCCCTGCCCATGCCACAGCGATCAAACGCATGATCTGGGCGTAGCTGCGCGCTTGCGGCGCTGCCCGCTTTCAGGCAGAAGCGAAAAAGCCCTAACAGGAGATCATCATGGATTACAACGCATCAGGCGCTGTGAAAAAAGGCAAGAACGCGCCGCGCCATTCCGAACATAATGCCAAAGGCACCGCCAAGAACCCCTATGGCGCCCCGGCCCCAAAGGCAGAACTGCTCGCCCGGATGAAAGCCGCCGCCGAGGCCAAGAAAGCCGCCAAATAAGCTGTCAGATCGCTTGCCCTTGCAACAGACGGGGCAATTCACCCTCTAGCCCGGCGGCGGTGCGGATGAAACGGCGGCGCAGACCCGGCAGCGCGTTCACCGCCCCCATGCCAAGGTCACGCCCCAGCCGCAGCAGCGGGTTATCGTTGGAAAACAGCCGGTTGACGGTATCCATCCCCAGCGCAAGGCTGGTCGTATCAAACCGGCGCCACTGCTGATACCGCGCCAGCACATTGCTGGCCCCGATATCCTCGCCCCGGCGCGCGGCCTCGACCAGCACCTGCGCCAAGGCCCCCACATCGCGCAGCCCAAGGTTCAACCCTTGCCCCGCAATCGGATGCACGCCATGCGCGGCATCACCCACCAGCGCCAGACGCGGCGCGATGAAACTATTGGCAAGCGTCAGCGACAGCGGATAGGTGAACCGCGTGCCCGCCAGCGTGATCGGGCCCAGAAAATCCCCGAAACGCGGGCGCAGCGCGTCCAGAAAATCGGCATCATTCAGCGCATGTATCGCGGCCGCGCGGCTGTCAGTCTCGCTCCAGACGATCGAGGAACGGTTGCCGGGAAGCGGCAGAATGGCAAGCGGGCCTTCAGGCATGAAAAACTGATGCGCGATGCCGTGATGTGGCAGCGCATGTTCCACCGCCGTGACCAGCGCAGTCTGGCCATAGCCCCAACCGCTGCGCGAAATGCCTGCGCGCTGGGCGGTGCCGCTGCTGCGGCCATCGCACCCCACCAGCAAACGCGCCGAAAGCAGACGCCCCGAAGCCAAAGTGACCGAGACGCTGGCCTCATCATGGCGTTGCGCCACAACGGTTTCGCCCGACAGCAAGGTGATATTCGGGGCCTCTGCCATCACAGCCAGAAACGCCGCATAAAGATGGCGATCTTCGGCCATGAAGCCCATCGGGCCTTCCTCAATCTCGGCATGGTCGAAATGCAGGAAATAGGGCGCGGCCCCTTCGCCTGCATGCCCGTCGGAGGCCTTGATTTCCAGGATCGGTTGCACCTGATCGGCGATCCGCGGCCAGACGCCAATGGCCGACAACAGCCGCTTGGAGGCAATCGCCAGCGAATAGGCGCGACCATCAAAGCCGGGGGTGGCGCGGGCCGGGGCAAGGCGGGCATCGACCACCACCACCGACAAACCGTTCTGCGCCAAAGCCAAGGCCAAAGCGGGCCCGTTCAGCCCGCCGCCCACGATCAAGATATCTGCATCATGTTCCATGGCGCAAATATGGCCTTTCGCAGCGGTTTGTCCATGCGCCCCATTGTCCAGTCGCAGGCTTGCCGCTACCGTTTGCCAAAGGAAGCAAAGAGGCGGACAATGGCAGGCAATTGGCTTTGGATGACGGCAGCGGATTTGGGCCGGGGGATCGAGGCGGGCAAGATACACCCGGTTGAATTGACCGAGGCGTTTCTGGACGCCATCGAACGCCACCCCGAGGCCAAGCGCATCTATTCCCGCACCACGCCCCGCCGCGCGCGCACCATGTCCATGGCCGCCGCCGACAGGGCCAAGGCGGGGCAGCGCATCGGCTTGCTGGATGGCGTGCCAATCTCGTGGAAAGACCTGTTCGACGCTTCTGGCGCGCCTTGCGAGGCGGGGTCTGCGCTGCTGGCAGGGCGCGTGCCTGAAACCGATGCCGAAGTGCTGACAACCGCAACCGCGCAGGGCTTGGTCTGCTTGGGCAAAACCCATTTGTCGGAACTTGCCTTTTCGGGGCTGGGCCTGAACCCGATCACCGCAACGCCGCCAAATGTGAATGACCCCAAGGCGGTGCCGGGCGGGTCGTCGTCGGGGGCGGCGGCCTCGGTTGCCTTTGGGCTGGCGCCTGCGGGCATCGGGTCGGATACGGGCGGTTCGGTGCGTATTCCGGCGGCGTGGAATGATCTGGTGGGGTTGAAAACCACCTCGGGGCGTTTGTCGCTGAAAGGTGTGGTGCCGCTGTGTGACCGGTTTGATACGGTTGGCCCGCTGGCCCGCAGCGTCGAAGATTGCGCGCTGCTATTGGCCGCAATGGAAGGCGGAAAACCCGCAGACCTGACGGGCACCAGCCTGAAAGGCGCGCGGGTGATGGTGCTGGACACCATGGCGATGGATGATCTGCGCGAAGAACCCGCGCGCGGCTTTGACGGCGCGGTTGATCGTCTGGCCCGCGCCGGTGCGCGCATCGAAACCGCCAAGATTGGTGAAGTGGTCGAAGCCATGTCGCTGGCCCCCATCCTTTATGCCGCCGAGGCCTATGGCATCTGGGGCGCGGTGATCGAACAGAACCCCGACAAGATGTTCCGCCCCATCCTTGACCGGTTCCGCATGGGCGCGCAGTTTTCCGCCCCCGATTATGTCTCGGCATGGCGCAAGCTGTTGGATCTGCGGCAAATCTGGGCGCGCAAAACCGCCGCTTATGATGCGGTCATCCTGCCCACCTCGCCCATTCTGCCGCCCGATGCACAGCGTTTGATGGAGGATGACGATTATTACGTCACCGAAAACCTGATGGCCCTGCGCAACACCCGCATCGGCAACCTGTTCGGCGGCTGCGCTGTCACAATGCCAACGGGGCAACCTTCATGCGGGATCACCTTTATGGCCGGGCCGGGGCAAGAAGAGCAGCTTTTGCGCCTGTGTTTCGCAGCAGAACGCGCCTTGGGGTAAGCCATATCGCGCCTATGGGTGGTGGGGGAGGGACGAAAAAGACACAATCCCCGCCGCCAAACGCACTGAAACAAAGCGTTTTTCTGGACCCGCGCGCAAAGCCTCGCTATCCTAGGGACAAACAGGGCGAGATGACCCTGACGATATGAGGCAGTAATGGCATTTCCTGAGCGGTTTTCGAACCTGCCAGAATACGCGTTTCCGCGCTTGCGGGCGCTTCTGGATTCCCATCCTTCGGGTGGGACGCCCATTGCCATGACCATTGGCGAGCCGCGCCACGCCATGCCCGATTTCGTCGGCCCGATTTTGGCTGAAAACCTGAATGGTTTTGCGATCTATCCGCCCAATGACGGCACGCCAGAGCTGTTGGCCGCCATCGCAGGCTGGGTGCAAAGGCGCTATGACGTGGCGCTGACCCCCGGTCAGATCATGGTGCTGAATGGCACACGCGAAGGGCTGTTCAATGCCGCCGTGGCGCTGTGCCCCGAAACCAAAGGCGGCAAGCGCCCTGTCGTGCTGATGCCAAACCCGTTTTATCAGGTTTATGCCGTGGCCGCTTTGGCAATGGGGGCAGAACCGGTGTATGTGCCTGCCACTGCCGCCAGCGGCTTTTTGCCCGACTATGCCAGCCTGCCGCGTGACATTCTGGACCGCACGGCGATTGCTTACCTCTGCTCACCTGCCAATCCGCAAGGGGCCGTGGCCAGCAGTGACTACTGGGCCGACCTTCTGGCCTTGGCCGAAAAACATGATTTCCAGATTTTCGCCGATGAATGCTATGCCGAAGTGTATCGCGACACGCCGCCCCCCGGTGTGCTGGCCGTGGCCAAGGCCACCGGTGCCGACCCCGAGCGCGCGCTGACGTTCCATTCGCTGTCCAAACGGTCCAACCTGCCGGGCCTGCGGTCTGGTTTTGTGGCCGGTGGCCCCCAATCCATCACCCGCATCCGGCAGTTGCGCGCGTTTGCCGGTGCGCCGCTGCCGCTGCCGATTCAGAAAGTATCAGAGGCTGCGTGGAGTGATGAGGCGCATGTGCAAGCCTCACGCGCGCTCTATGTCGAGAAATTCGCCCTTGCCGACCGCATCTTTGACGGCATGCAAGGCTATCAGCCGCCGCAAGCCGGGTTCTTCCTGTGGCTTCCGGTGCAAGACGGTGAACAGGCCGCGCTGAAACTGTGGCGTGAAACGGGGGTCCGGGTTTTGCCCGGCGCTTACCTGTCGCGCGATGTCGCGGGGGAAAACCCCGGCGCAGGTTATATCCGGGTGGCTTTGGTCGCCCCAAAAGAAGAAACGCAGCGCGGGCTGACCCAGCTTCGCGACTGTCTCTACGGGCAAGGACGGTAAATCATGGCATCCTATCAGGTCAGGCAACGCGATCCGCTGGTCGATCAGAACACCGCAGCAATGCTGGAACGGCGTGGCCGAGAGCTTCTGGGGATCGGGCTGATTGTGTTGGCGTTGCTGTTTGCGGTGATGCTGGGCACCTATTCCGCGAATGATCCGGGCTGGATGGTGGCGACCGATGATCCGGTGAACAACTGGCTTGGGCGTTTCGGGGCCTCTATCGCCTCGACGCTGTTCATCATCGGGGGCTTGGGCAGTTGGGGGATTCCGTTGATCCTTGGCGCTTGGGGCATCCGCTTTGTCAGCCACCGGGGCGAGGAACGCGCGCTTAGCCGTGTGGTCTTTGCCGTGATCGCTGTGGCGCTGGGGTCGGTCTTTGCCGCGACCCATGTGCCGGGGCCGAACTGGCCGCATAGCGCAATCGGTCTGGGTGGGCTGTTTGGTGACACCATTCTGGGCGCGCTGCTGGCGATTTTGCCGATTGGGGCGGGGTTTGGCCTGAAGCTGCTGTCGGTTCTGTTTGGCGCGGCCCTGCTGGCGATGGCGCTTTATGTCACCGGGTTTGACATGCGCGAATTGCGCAAGATCGGGCGCTTTGTGGCGCTGGGCACTGTAACCACCTATGCTTTTGCGATGTCGCTGGCCGGGAAATCCGCCGCCGGGGCCGCCCGTGCGGCGCAGGATCTGGCCGAAAAGAACCGCAATCGCCGCGAAATGGCCGTGAGCGCGCGCGACCATGATGCGGTTGTCTATGCTGCCGATGATATGAACCCCGCCCCGCTGCGCGCCGAACGGGTTCAGCCCGGTGCCGGTGGCTTTGGCCGCCCCGAGGCCCTGCGCCCCAATCAGCGCCGGATGCCGGAACCGAAACTTCATGCCGCGCCGGACCATATGGCCGCCCAGCCCTTGGTCGCCGCCCGCTATGCCGAGCCGCCGATGGAACGGGCAACCGAACGGCCGGTTGAAAAGCCAAGCCTGCTGTCGCGCGTGCCGCAAATGATCCGCCGCGCCGCCGTGGGCCAGCCGGAACCCGAAATGCCGATGCAGCACGCAGCCGAGGCCCCTTCGGAAGATCGCATCAAGGCGCGGATCAATGATGTGATCCGGTCGCGCGTGCGCACACCTGCGCAACAACAACCGTCGGTGCAAACCGCTGTGCAAGCGGCCTTGGCCCGGCGAGAGCCGCCCGTGATGGGCCGCCGCGGCCCGGTGCCGCTGATTGCGACGCCGCGCAACAAGCAAACCATGGCCTTGCCGCCAGAGCCGCCCGTCATGGCCCCGGCCACAGGCAGCAACATGGCCCGTCTGGCCGTGACTTCGGCCACGCGCACCGCACTGCCACCCGCCCCCCCGATGCCAGAGCCTGCGATGGACTGGCAGCCGGAAAGCTCTGACGATGGCAATGTCTTTACCGATACCCAAGGCCCTTGGGCGCAGGGCGATGACACCTATGAAAACCACTATGCCGAGGATGATTTCGACGATGCGTCGGCACCCGAGCCGGAAATCATCCGCGTTTCGGCCCCTGTGCAGCGCGCCAGCGCCCCCGAACAGCGCCGCATCGTGCAGCCGGTGGTCAAAAAGCCCGTGACCCCGTCGCGTCAGGCAATGGCCGAAGCACAGCCGCGCCTGAAATTCGAAGAACAGCACCCGGCCTATGAACTGCCGCCGCTTGGCCTGTTGGCCAGCGCCGACACCGTGCAGCGCCACACCCTGTCCGAAGAAGCGCTGGAAGAAAACGCCCGGATGCTGGAATCGGTGCTGGATGATTACGGCGTGAAGGGCGAGATTGTCGCCGTGCGCCCCGGCCCCGTGGTCACGCAATATGAACTGGAACCCGCGCCGGGCCTGAAGGCCAGCCGGGTGATCGGCTTGGCCGACGATATCGCGCGGTCAATGTCGGCACTGTCGGCGCGGGTGTCCACCGTGCCGGGCCGTTCCGTCATCGGGATCGAACTGCCGAATTCATGGCGCGAAAAGGTTGTGCTGCGTGAAATCCTTGCCGCGCGCGACTTTGGCGACAGCAACATGCGCCTGCCGCTGGCCTTGGGCAAGGATATCGGCGGTGAACCCATCGTCGCCAATCTTGCCAAAATGCCCCACCTGCTGATCGCGGGGACCACGGGTTCCGGGAAATCGGTGGCGATCAACACCATGATCCTGTCGCTGCTGTATAAGCTGTCGCCCGAAGAATGTCGCCTGATCATGATCGACCCCAAGATGCTGGAATTGTCGGTTTATGACGGTATCCCGCACCTGCTCTCGCCGGTTGTGACCGACCCGAAAAAGGCCGTTGTCGCCTTGAAATGGGTCGTCGGCGAGATGGAGGAACGCTATCGCAAGATGTCCAAGATGGGCGTGCGCAATATCGAAGGCTATAACGGCCGTGTGCGCGAAGCACTGGCCAAGGGCGAGATGTTCAAGCGCACCATCCAGACCGGGTTTGACGAAGATACCGGCGAGCCAGTGTTTGAAACCGAAGAGGATACACCCGTATCCCTGCCCTATATCGTCGTCATCGTCGACGAGATGGCCGACCTGATGATGGTCGCCGGCAAAGAGATAGAAGCCTGTATTCAGCGACTTGCCCAAATGGCACGTGCCTCGGGCATCCACCTGATTATGGCCACACAGCGCCCGTCTGTGGACGTGATTACGGGCACGATCAAGGCAAACTTCCCGACCCGGATTTCCTTTCAGGTCACGTCGAAAATCGACAGCCGCACCATTCTGGGCGAAATGGGGGCCGAACAACTGCTGGGCATGGGCGATATGCTTTATATGGCAGGCGGGGCAAAAATTACCCGTATTCACGGGCCCTTCGTGTCGGATGAAGAGGTTGAGGAGGTTGTGAACCACCTGAAATCCTTTGGCCCGCCCGCCTATATGTCGGGCGTGGTTGAAGGCGTGGACGAGGACAAGGAAGGCGATATCGACCTTGTTCTGGGCCTTGGGTCCGGCGACAGCAGCGAGAATGAGCTTTATGACCAAGCGGTCGCCGTGGTCGCCAAAGATCGCAAATGTTCTACCTCCTACATCCAGCGCAAACTGGGGATCGGCTATAACAAGGCCGCGAAACTGGTGGAACAGATGGAAGAAAATCAGGTTATCACCGCTGCCAACCATGTCGGCAAACGCGAGATTTTGTTGCCCGAGCATTGATGTGTGACAGGGGGCGGTGGGTTGGCACCCACCCTACGCGGCAGGGGGCGGTTGTGCTTTGGCGCGCCGCTTTCGCTGCTTTCGTCGTGATGACAAATGCTGTCATGGGCAGGGAACCGCTCACATCCTTGTGTCGTTTGCGTCAAAAGGGGTGCAGGCTGGGCGCGTCATGCTTATATGACTGTCAGAGCACAACGAGTGGGAACCACCAGATGAATCGCAGATCTTTTTTGAAAACGCTGGCACTGCCTTTCGCGTCGATGGCCTTCTTTACCGCGCTGGCCGTGCCTGCCGCGGCCGAGAAAATCTCGCTTCAGGATCTGTCGCGCTATCTGAACGGGCTGACAACCGCCGAGGCGGAGTTTACGCAGATCAACTCTGACGGTTCCATTTCCACCGGCAAGATTTTCATCCACCGCCCCGGTCGCGTGCGGTTTGAATATGCCCCGCCAGATCGCAACCTTGTTCTGGCAGGCGGCGGGCAGGTGGCGATTTTCGACGCAAAATCCAACCAGCCGCCCGAACAATACCCGCTGTCGCGCACGCCTTTGTCCATCATTCTTGACAAGAACGTCGATCTGACCCGCGCCAAGATGGTGGTGGGCCACAAGCAGGATGGCAACACCACCCGCGTTCGCGCCCAAGACCCGGAACACCCGGAATATGGCTCGATTGAACTGGTGTTCACCGCCGGGCCAACCGAATTGCGCCAATGGGTCATCCGCGATGACAGCGGCGCGGAAACCACGGTGATCTTGGGTGAGATGAAGAAGGGCGCGAAGTTGAAATCCTCGCTGTTCAACATCACCATCGCCACAAATCAGCGCAAATAGGCTGCGCGTCAAACCATTCCCCTAGCGGTCAGGCGCGCCCTTGCTTTCGGCAAGGCGCTCGCCCAATCTGACGCGGACCAAAGGGGGGCACCATGGCTGATTATGTGATTCCAGCGCCGGAACAGGCTGCTATTCCAACCAAAAACGGCGGGGCCTTTCCGGTGCGCAGGGTCTATTGCATCGGGCGCAATTATGCTGCCCATGCCGTTGAAATGGGCCATGACCCGACCCGCGAGGCGCCGTTCTTTTTCCAGAAGAACCCTGACAATCTGGATGCCTCCGGCCAGTTTCCCTACCCCTCCCGCAGCGCCGATGTGCATCACGAGGTTGAGCTTCTGGTCGCGCTGAAATCGGGTGGCGCCGATATCCGCGTAGAGGATGCGCTGGGCCATGTCTGGGGCTATGCCGTGGCCTTGGACATGACGCGCCGCGACCTTCAGGGCGAGGCGAAAAAGGTGGGCCGCCCGTGGGAGATTGGCAAAGCATTTGAACACTCGGCTCCGGTTGGCCCCTTGGTTCCCATTGCCGTCACTGGCCCCATGGCCGAAGGCCAGGTGGCGCTGACGGTGAATGATGCGCTGCGCCAGACAGGCGATCTGAACCAGATGATCTGGAAAGTGCCGGAAATGATTGCCTATCTGTCGATGTATTTCGAATTGCAGGCTGGCGATGTCATCCTGTCGGGCACGCCTGCGGGTGTTGGGCCGGTGCAACGCGGTGATGTGATGCAGGCCACCATCGCCGGGCTGGACGCCTTGACCGTCAAAGTGGTCTGACCGCGCAGCGCGCCTTTTGCCTGCGCGGAAATAACACGGCCCAAACCGGGGGCGCTGCTTGCTTTTTCGGCGAAATTCGGGCATCGCAAGCCCAATTCATGACCTCACGTAATCCAGATGAAAGATAGGCCGGACCCATGACTGACACAGCAACGCCCGATATCATTTACACCAAGGTTGACGAGGCCCCGCAACTTGCCTCTGCTTCGCTTTTGCCGATCATCCAGTCTTTCGCAGCGGCGGCAGGCGTGTCGGTCGGGGTCAAGGATATCTCGCTTGCAGGGCGTATCATTGCGGCCTTTCCCGAAAACCTGACCGCAGCACAGCGTCAGGAGGATCATCTGGCCGAACTGGGCGAGTTGGTGAAACAGCCCACCGCCAATGTGATCAAACTGCCGAATATCTCGGCCTCGGTGCCGCAGCTTGTGGCGGCGGTCAAGGAATTGCAGGCCAAGGGCTATGCCATCCCCGACTATCCGGCAGACCCCAGCACCGATGCCGAGAAAGCCATCCGCGCGCGGTTTGACGCGATCAAGGGCTCGGCGGTGAACCCGGTTCTGCGCGAAGGCAACTCGGACCGTCGTGCCGCGGTGGCGGTGAAGAACTACGCCAAGGCCAATCCCCATTCGATGGGCGCCTGGGCCAAAGACAGCAAGACCGTTGTGTCCACCATGTCGGCCAATGATTTCTTCTCGAACGAAAAATCCGCCACGCTTTCCGCCGATCAGGCAGGTGCGGCCCGTATTGAACTGGTGGCTGCCGATGGCAGCATCACTGTGCTGAAAGACGGCGTGAAATATACCGCAGGCACCGTGGTCGATGCGACCTTCATGTCGGCCCGCGCGCTGGACGCGTTTCTGGCCGAACAGGTCGCCGCGACCAAAGCCGCAGGCACGCTGTTCTCCATCCACCTGAAAGCCACGATGATGAAGGTGTCGGACCCGATCATCTTTGGCCATGCGGTCAAGGTGTTCCTGCAACCGGTGTTTGACAAATACGGTGACAAGCTGGCCGCCGCTGGCGTGAACCCGAATTCCGGCCTTGGGGCCTTGCTGGCGCAAGTGGCCGAGATGGACGGCGGCGCCGAAATTCAGGCCGCGATTGATGCGGTGATGGCAGACCGCCCGCCGATGTATATGGTGAATTCCGACAAGGGCATCACCAACCTGCATGTGCCCTCTGATGTGATCATCGACGCCTCCATGCCCGCGCTGATCCGTGCGGGCGGCAAGGGCTGGGGCCCGGATGGCAAGGCGGCCGATACCAATTGCGTCATCCCCGACAGCTCTTACGCGCCGGTCTATGATGAGTCGGTCAAGTATTTCAAAGAAACCGGCGCGCTGGACCCGCGCACCGCAGGCACTGTGCAAAACGTCGGCCTGATGGCGCAAAAGGCCGAAGAATACGGCAGCCACCCCACCACGTTTGAAGTTCCCCACGCCGGGACCGTGCGCATCGTGCTGGCGAATGGCGACATTCTGCATGAGCACAGCGTCGAAGCGGGTGACATCTGGCGCTCTGCCTCTACCAAACAGGCCCCGATCGAGGATTGGGTGCAGCTTGCGATCAGCCGTCAAAAGGCCGAAGGCTGCCAAGCGATCTTCTGGCTGGATGAAAGCCGTGCCCATGATGCGGAACTGCTGAAATATGTCCGCCCGATTCTTGCCAAAGCAGGCGTGGCCGACAAATTCCAGATCATGACCCCGCGCGCCGCGACCCGTCTGTCGCTGGAAACCATCCGTGCGGGCAAGGATTCCATCGCCATCACCGGCAACGTGCTGCGCGACTACCTGACCGATCTGTTCCCGATTCTTGAACTCGGCACCTCGGCCAAGATGCTGTCGATCGTGAAACTGATGCAGGGCGGCGGCATGTTTGAAACCGGGGCCGGTGGCTCTGCGCCCAAGCATGTGCAGCAATTGGCCGAAGAAAACCACCTGCGCTGGGATAGCCTTGGCGAATTCTGCGCGCTGGGGGAAAGCCTGAAGTTTCTGGCCGAAACCAAGGCGAATGACAAAGCCCGCATCTTGGGCATTGCGGTGGACCGGGCAACCCAAGGCGTGCTGGATAACAACAAATCCCCCGCGCCCAAGGTTGGCCAAACCGACAACCGCGCCAGCCACTACTACTTTGCGCTGTATTGGGCGCAGGCACTGGCCAGCCAGAACGAGGACGCGGCCCTGACCGCCCATTTCGCCCCCATCGCCAAGGCGCTGGAAGAAAACGAAGACACGATTTTGGCTGAAATCAAAGCGGCAGAGGGCAGCCCCGCCGATCTGGGCGGCTATTTCCTGACCGATGCACAGAAAACCGACAGCGTGATGCGCCCCTCGGCCACCATGCGCCGTATTCTGGGCTAAGCCCCGAAAACAAAACACCCGGTCCTGAGCGATCAGGGCCGGGTGTTTTTTTGTCTTACGTTCGGGCTTAGCCCAGAACCGAAGGCAGCCAGAGCGAGACTGCGGGCACATAAGTCACCAGAATCAGCGCCACCAGAATAGCCAGATAGAACGGCCAGATCGTCTTTAGCGCTTCTTCGATCTTGATGCGCCCCACGGCACAGCCGACAAACAGGCAGGTGCCAACCGGCGGCGTGCACAGGCCCAGACCCAGGTTCACCAGCATCATGATGCCGAATTGCGTCGGGTCCATGCCCAACCCTTTGGCGATGGGCAGGAAGATCGGCGTGCAGATCAGGATCAGTGCGGCCATATCCATGATCATGCCAAGGATCAGCAAGATGACGTTGATCATCAGCAAGATCATGATCGGGTTATCCGAAATCGTGATCAGCACCGCGCTCAGCTTTGCCGGAACCTGATACAGCGCCAGCAAATAGGCAAAGGACGAGGCAAAGGCGATCAGGATCATCACCATCGCCGTGGTGCGCACCGCCCCCGTAACCGACAGCTTGAACGCCTCCCATGTCAGCGAGCGATAGTAGAACTTGGTCAGGAACAAGGCATAAAGCGCGCCAAAGGCCCCGGATTCGGTAACCGTGAACACACCCGACAGCGTGCCGCCCACAATGATGACAGCGGTGATAAAGCCGGGGATGGCATCGGCGGCACTGCGCCCCACCTCGCCCCAGCCGGGGAACGGCTCTGCCGGGTATTTGTGCTTGATCGACAGGATATAGGCCGCCACCGCCAAGCAAACACACATCAGGATGCCGGGAATAACCCCCGCAAGGAACAGCTTGGACACCGAAATCCCGCCCCCTGCCGCCACCGCAAAGATGATCATGTTATGGCTGGGCGGAATCACAATCCCCGCGATCGAGGATGTAACCGTCACGTTCACCGCGAAATCCGGGCGATAGCCGCGCTCTTTCATCACCGGGATCAGCAGCGAACCAAGCGCCGAAATATCGGCCACGGCAGAGCCGGAAATCCCGCCAAACAGCATGGATGAGAAGATGTTGACCATGGCAAGGCCCCCTTTCAGGTGCCCGACCAGCGCCGCGGCCAGCTTGACCAGCCGCTTTGCTATCCCGCCATGCAGCATGATTTCGCCCGCAAAGACGAAGAAGGGAATCGCCAGCAGCGAAAACACCGACACTCCGGCTGTCGCGCGCTGAAAGGTGATCAGCATGGGGAAGCCTTCATACCAGAAGGCCGAAGCCGCAGCGATGCCCATCGCAAAGGCCACGGGCATTCCGACCACCACAAGGAGGCCGAAGACACACATAAGGATCAATAGGCCCATGGGTCAGATATCCAATTCTTGGGGGTCAGGTTGCCAGTTCTGGAAACGCAGAATGCGCAGAACACCGCGACTGCCAGCAAACAGAAAGATCAACCCGCCACAGCTGGTGATCGCAAGGGTGCGGAAGCTTTCGGGAATTTCAAGCATGGGCAAAAGCGTGTCCCAGCCAAAAATCATCAGGGTGATGCCTGCGTAAAGCATCACCGCCCCAAAAATCGCAAGCATCAGGTCAATGATGACCATCAGGTATTTTTGCACCTTCTTGGGCATCATGTCACGGAACAGGGACACCCCCAGATGGGTATCTTCCTTGATCCCGGCGGCGGCCCCCAGAAAGGCGATATAGCAAATCAGCAAAAGCGCGAGTTGTTCGACCCATGTCGGCGTGACGTTCAGCACATAGCGGCCAAACACCAGCCAGCCAAAGGTCACGACCAAGACAACCATCGCGACCGAGGCAACCCCGATGCAGATATTGCTTAACACTGTCACGGCAGCTTCAAGCCTTGTGACCTTCACAGACTGCACCACAATCATAGGCTCCTATTTTTCGGGGATGATCGGCAGAAAACAGCAGTTTTGCGGCAAAGGCCCGCCCTGACAGGGGCGGACCTTCGGATCGTCAAGTCAAGCTTATTTTGCGTTGCGGATCATATCCACAAGGCCAACCAGATCCGGGTTCGCGGCAAGGAACTTGTCGTAAACCGGGGCCATGGCTTGCTGGAACGGGCCCTTGTCAGCGATGGTGTTGACGATGGTGCCACCGGCCACAACTTTTTCCATGCTGGCCGCTTCGCGTGCCTGCCACAGTTCGCGCTGCTTCAATGCGCTGGCGTGGCCTGCTTCTTTCACGATGGCCTGCTGTTCCGGCGTCAGTTTTTCCCAGGTCGCCAAGCTCATGCACAGGCATTCCGGGATGATCAGATGCTCGGTCAGGGAGTAGTATTTCGCGACCTCAAAGTGGTTGGTCGATTCGTAAGACGGCGGGTTGTTTTCCGCACCATCGACAACCCCCGTCTTGATCGACTGATACACTTCGCCAAAAGCCATCGGCGTTGCGTTGCCCGCCATGGATTCGACCATGCCGACGAACAGATCGTTGCTCATGACCCGCACTTTCAGGCCTTCAACATCCGCAGGCGTGTTGATCGGACGCACGGAGTTATAGAAGGACCGCGCACCAGCATCATACCAACCCAAGGGCACCATGCCCTTGGCGATCATGCCTTTGCCGATTGCCTCACCGACTTCGCCGTCCATCAGCTTATACATTTCGGGGATAGAGCTGAAAATGAACGGCAGGGAAACCACGTTGGTTTCCGGAATAGCCTGACCCATCGGCCCAAGGCTGAATTCACCGAAATCAATCGCGCCAAGGCGCACCTGTTCAATCGCGTCCGGCTGGTCGCCCAGAACGCCGTTGTGATAGATGGTGCCCGTGATCTCGCCACCGGTTTTCTCGGTCACTTCGGCCAAAAAGGATTCCATCGCGATGGAGACCGGATAATCCTCGACGTGGATGTTCCAGCCGCGCAGGTCCAGCGCCGAAGCGGTCGTGCCTGCCAGCAGCATCGTGCCGCCAACAGCAGCGCACAGAAGATTGTCGCGGAAATTCATATGTTTCATAGGTGATCCCTCCCGATCAGATATGCCTGCGCTTGGCCCCCTCGTGCGGCGCAGGACGTTTTTCTTGACCGGGCTTGCAGCGGGCCGGAACGGCAGGGGCTGAAAAACGCGGTCAATTGGTATACTAGTATTCAGGGCATTTCACTGAGTCAAGCTTTTCGCGCGCGGCCCTTGTGAATTGCCTGCGGCCAGCCGCGCCGCATTTAGCCAATTGTCAAACAGGTTGGCTGAAAGTAGCATACTAGTAGACCACTATTTCGGAGCATGCCATGACCGCAGGCCTAAAGACCCTTGTTTACGGCACAGGCTTTGCCGGCGAAGGCCATGTCGCCGCCTTTCGTGCGGCGGGGGCGCAGGTGGTGGGGCTGGTCGGGCGCACGCCGCATGTGGTGCAAGAGGTTGCCGCAAGGTCGGGCATTCCTTTCGCCGGCACCGATTGGCAAGCCGCATTGGATCATTGCCGCCCCGATATCGTCTCCATCGCGACGCCCGGCGGTGCGCATTACGCGCCGATCAAACAGGCGATCGCCTTTGGCGCGCATGTGTTCTGCGACAAGCCGATGACCCATAGCGGCGAAACCGCGGCAGAGCTTTATCAACTGGCGCAGGCGCGTGGTGTCAAAACCGCCTATGCCGCCAGCTTCCGCTATACGCCCAGCGTTTTGCACGCAAAACAACTTGTGGCCGCAGGTGCCATTGGCCAGCCGACCGAGGTGGAATGCATCTCGCATTTCAATCTGGAGCGCGAGATTCCCTTTGGCTGGTCGCATCGCCGCGCCGATGGCGGCGGGCGGTTGAACAACAACTTCACGCATACCCTGTCAATCGTCGCCTCGGTGGTCGGCGACAAGATTTTGACGATTGCGGGCGATTTGCGCGATGATCTGCGCCGCGCCCCGATTGTTGACGGGGTTCATAATTTTGCCACCCGCCGCAACCATATCCCCAAAGACCTGACAGACCCGGCGCTGCAATGGGGCGAAAGCGATGTCGAATGGTCCTATAGCGTCCTCGCCCGGATAGAGAGCCCGTTGGCCGAACAGCCGGTGTCGGTGCTGTTCAAACATGGCGGGTTGGTGCCGCGTTTTCACGAAGATCATATCGTGTTTTACGGCACCAAAGGCGCGATCTACCTCAAGGGCCATTATGGCAGCGGGCAGCTTTACCATTGGGGTGCGGGCAAAGACTGGCAGGCCTTGCCTCTGCCGCAGGAAATTGCCGACAGCGTGCCACAGGTCGCAGGTGAGACAGAGCAATGCTGGCACATCCTCGCCCGCGATTTTGTGCAAGATATTCAGGGCAAGCCAGTGGCACCCTATCCGACCTTCAAGGAAGGCAGCCAATACCAACAGATCATCGACATTCTGCGCCAGGGCAATGCCGGGACCGATATTTCCCACCTTGCCTAGCAAACCCAGTCAGACAGGAGCAGGCCCATGAAAATCACCGATGCAAAGGTCTTTGTCGGCGGCCCCGGCAAGAATTACGTCACCCTGAAAATCATGACCGATCAGGGGGTTTACGGGCTGGGCGATGCCACGCTGAACAATCGCGAAACCCTGCCTGCGGCCTATTTGCAAGATTACCTGATCCCGAACCTGATCGGGATGGACCCGCGCAACAGCGAAGACATCTGGCAGTTTTTCTATCGCGGTGCCTATTTCCGCCGTGGCCCCATCGCGATGGCGGCGTTCGGGGCCATCGACATGGCGCTGTGGGATATCAAGGGCAAGCTGGCGAATATGCCGGTCTATCAGCTTTTCGGGGGCAAAAGCCGCGACGGCGCGCTGGTCTATGCCCATGCCACCGGGTCTGATCTGGACGATCTGATGGACAGCATCGCCCATTATGTCGAACAGGGTTACAAGGCCGTGCGCGTGCAATGCGGTATTCCGGGCATGGCCTCTGCCAGTTATGCGGTGCCCGAAACCAAGGGCGAGGGGAAGCATTACATCACCGATTTCGGCGGCATCCGACCCAAGGTCGAGGTTTGGGATACCGACCGCTACATGCGCTACATGCCCGGCGCGCTGGCCGAGATACGGGCGCGTTTTGGCCCCGATCTGAAAATCCTGCATGATGTGCATCACCGCTTGTTGCCGCGTGAGGCTGCGGAATTCGCCAAGGCGGTGGAACCCGTGGGCCTGTATTGGCTGGAAGATCCGACCCCGGCCGAAGATCAGGACGCACTGCGCCTGCTGCGTCAGCATTCCACCGTGCCGATCGCGATTGGCGAAGTGTTCAACTCTATCTGGGAGTGTAACAAGCTGATCGAGCAAGAACTGATCGACTTCATCCGTGTCGCCGTGACCTATGCGGGCGGGATTACCCATGTGAAGCGGATCGTCGATCTGGCAGGGCTGCACCATGTGCGCACCGGGTTTCACGGCGCGCCCAGTCATTCGCCGCTTTGCATGGCCGCGCAGGCCCATCTGAACGCATGGGCGCCGAATTTCGGGATTCAGGAGTATCTGGTGCTGGGCACGCCGGAATGCGATGCGCTGTTTCCCTCAAACCACCGGATGGAAAACGGAATGGTCTATGTCAGCGATGCGCCCGGTCTGGGTGTGGATTTTGATGAGGCCGAGGCCGCGCGATACAGCTACAAACCCGGCAGCCACCCGGTTGTGCGTCTGGGCGATGGCACGCTGTGGAACTATTAGGCCGGTCAAAGCCGGTGCAAAGCGGGGCGGGGGCACAAAGAACGGAAGCTTGGACAAGCCGAAAATTTAGCGGTAACAGTTAAACAAGGCAGATATCACAAGGCTTTCCGACTTTGACCCAATCGTCCAATCCAGACCAAAAACGCCCTCTGACACTGCGCGATGTATCCGAGGCGTCGGGCGTTTCGGAAATGACCGTCAGCCGGGTGCTGCGCAGCCGGGGCGATGTGTCCGAACCCACGCGTGAGCGGGTGTTGGAAGCGGCGCGTAGACTGGGGTATGTGCCCAACAAGATTGCAGGGGCCTTGGCCAGCCAGCGCGTCAATCTGGTGGCGGTGATCATTCCGTCCTTGTCCAACATGGTCTATCCGGAAGTTATGACAGGGATCAGCCGCGTGTTGGAAGACACCGGTTTGCAGCCTGTTGTCGGGGTGACGCATTACCAGCCAGAGCGCGAGGAATCCGTGCTGTATGAAATGCTGTCCTGGCGGCCCTCGGGCGTGATTTTGGCCGGGTTGGAACATTCTGACGCCGCGCGCGCGATGCTGGAGAATGCGGGCATTCCGATTGTCGAGGCGATGGATGTCGATGGCGAGGCGGTGGATAGCGTGGTCGGCATCTCGCATCGGCGCGCAGGCTTGCAGATGGCCGAAGCGATCTTGAAAGCCGGGTATAAGAAGATCGGATTCCTAGGCACGATGATGCCCTATGACCACCGCGCCCGCAAACGGCTGGAAGGCCTGGAAGAAGGGCTTGCCGCCGCGGGCATCACTTTGGCGGATCGCGAGTTTTATTCCGGCGGCTCGGCATTGCTGAAGGGCCGCGAGATGACAGAAGCGATTCTGGCACGCAACCCGGACCTCGATTTTCTGTATTATTCTAATGATATGATCGGGGCGGGTGGCTTGCTTTACTGCCTTGATCAGGGCATCGACGTGCCCAACCGCCTTGGGCTGGCCGGATTCAACGGGGTGGAATTGCTGCAAGGCCTGCCGCGCCGTTTGGCGACGATGGATGCCTGCCGGTTGGAGATTGGCACCACAGCGGCCCAGATCATCGCAGGTTTGCGCCCCGGTGGTGTGGTGGGTGGCGAACGGGTGGAACTGACCCCCACGTTGCAATTGGGCGATACGATCCGGGTTTAGGGCCAGCTGCCGCCGGGGGCGGGGGGCTGTCTGCCCCCCGAACAGCTTTGCTGTCGCAAAGCTGACCCCCCGAGGATATTTTCAAATAGGTGAACGGGATCAGGCTGTGAGGCTGGTATCGGTTTTGCCGGTGATCCGGGCTGTGACGATCTGGCCTTCGGGGTGATCGGAGGTGAACTGCACTTCGGTGAATTGTTCGGTGCGGCCCATGCGAGGCGATTCCATCAAGATGCGGTGTGATGAGCCGATTTGCGCCGTGAGGTGGCGCTGCAAGGCCGCATCGCCAGCGGCGCGCAGGCGGGCGGCGCGTGATTTTATCTCGGGGCCTTCGACGGCGGGCATGCGGGCGGCGGGGGTGCCTTTGCGGGCTGAATAGGGAAAGACATGCAGGAAGGTCAGGTCGCAATCAGTGACCAGTTTCAGCGAGTTTTCGAACATGTCTTCGGTTTCTGTCGGGAAGCCTGCGATGATATCGGCCCCGAAGATCATATTGGGGCGGAGGTTGCGGGCCTCTTGGCAAAAGCGGATGGCATCGTCGCGCAGGTGGCGGCGTTTCATGCGTTTGAGGATCATGTCATCACCGGCCTGCAAGCTGAGGTGCAGATGCGGCATCAGGCGGGGCTCGGTCGCGATGGCGGCCATCAGATTGTCATCGGCCTCAATCGAATCGATGGAGCTGATGCGCAGGCGTGGCAGGTCTGGCACAAGGCGCAGGATGCGCATCACCAGATCGCCCAGCCGCGGGGTTGCGGGCAGATCGGCGCCCCAGGAGGTCAGGTCTACCCCCGTCAGCACCACCTCATGAAAGCCCTTGTCGACCAGCCGTTTGATCTGATCGATCACCACACCTGCGGGGACAGAGCGGGAATTACCGCGCCCGTAAGGAATGATACAGAAGGTGCAGCGGTGATCGCAGCCGTTTTGCACCTGCACATAAGCGCGGTGACGGCCAAAGCCGTCGATCAGGTGGCCCGCGGTTTCGCGCACTGACATGATGTCATCAACCATCACCTTTTCGGTTTGGCCAATCAGATCGGGCGCGCGCAGGGTGGCCCAGGTTTCGGGCTGCATCTTTTCGGTATTGCCCACCACGCGGGTGACTTCGGGCATGGCGGCAAAGGTTTCGGGTTCGGTTTGCGCCGCACAGCCTGTCACGATGACCGCAGCGCCGGGGTTTTCACGCGCGAGTTTGCGGATTTCCTGTTTGGCCTTGCGCACCGCTTCGGCAGTCACCGCGCAGGTGTTGACGATCACGGCACCTTCCAAGCCAGCGGCGGCGGCAAGTTCCTTCATCGCCTCGGTTTCATAGGCGTTCAGGCGGCAGCCAAGGGTAGAAAAGACAGGCGCGCTCATGCGTGGGCGGCCAGAAATTCGGGGGTGAGGGTGCCATCGAACACATGGGCGACAGGGCCTGTCATCCAGACGCCATCGTCGCGCCAGTCGATTTCCAGCGTGCCGCCATCCACATCAAGACGAACGCGGCGCCCCGTGATCCCGCGCAGATGGGCGGCCACGGCGACCGCGCAGGCACCGGACCCGCAAGCCAGCGTGACGCCTGCGCCGCGTTCCCAGACCCGCATGCGCAGATGGTCAGGGCCGACCACCGAGACAAACTCGACATTGGTTTTTTGCGGGAACAGCGGGTCCACCTCAAACCGTGCGCCGTCTGTTTCCAGCGCCACAGCCTCGGCATCGGGGACGAAGAACACGCAATGCGGGTTGCCCATGCCGACGCCGACCGGATCGCCGGGCAGCGGCAGGTGCAAAGGGTCCGCGGCATGGGACAGGGGAATATCGGCCCAGTCCAGTTGCGGCGGGCCCATGTTGACAGACACCAGACCATCGGCACGGCGCAGGGCCGAAAGCCCGCCGCGCGTGGTCAGCAGGCTTACGCCATCCGCCCCGGTCTGCCGCATCACCAGATCGGACACGCAGCGCGTAGCATTGCCGCAGGCCCCGGCGCGGCTGCCATCGGCGTTCCAGAAATCCAAGGTGAAATCGGCACCATCGGCATCGCGGATTTCGGCAAGCTGGTCGAACCCGACACCGCGATTACGATCCCCCAGCGCGCGCGCCAGCGCAGGCGTCACCACCGGCTCGCCCCCGCGCGAGTCGATCACAACGAAATCATTGCCCAGTCCGTGCATCTTCAGGAATGCGAGACCGTGAGAGATGGTTTTCCGATTCATTCCGCGCATATACGCCGCTTGAGAAGTTTTTGCCAGAGAGTCAGAAATTATGCTTTTTTGCGCTTGACCCCCAGCGCGAGAGTTTCTAGGTAGCACCCATCGTGGGCCGGTAGCTCAGCTGGTAGAGCAACTGACTTTTAATCAGTAGGTCTCGGGTTCGGATCCCGACCGGCTCACCATAAGATTCAACGGGTTGGCAGGAAACTGCTAGCCCGTTTTTTTTTTCAAGCGGCGGCCCAAAGGGTTTTTCTTTTATGTGGCATGGTAGCCCGGCCTGTCTGCCAAGGGGGATTCGCCCCCCAAGCCAAACCTGCCGCAGTGTCAGCCTTGCGCCACCGGGGCCCAGATCACATCATCAATATGCGGGGCGGCGGTGGCCAGCATCACCAGCCGGTCAAAGCCCAAAGCGATTCCCGAGGCATCGGGCATCAGCGCCAGCGCGTCCAGAAATGCCTCATCCAGCGGGTAGCGGGTCGCATAGAGCCGTTCTTTCGCATCCATTTCCGCGATGAAGCGGCGGCGCTGTTCGGCTGCATTCGTCAATTCGCCAAAGCCGTTGGCCAGTTCCACCCCGCAGGCATACACCTCGAACCGTTCGGCGCAGCGCGGGTCATCGGCGCAGGGGCGGGCGAGGGCGGCTTCGGCAATCGGGTAACGGTCCAGCATGGTCAGGCGGCCTTGACCTAGCTTGGGTTCGATCCGTTCCGCCAGTACGCGCGAAAACAGGTCCGACCAAGTGTCATCGGGGGCAAAGCGGATGCCTTGCGCCGCCACCTGATCTGCAAGGCCCGCGCGGTCTGTCGCGCCATCGGGGCCAAGCGTCGGCAACAGGTCGATCTGCGCATGGCGCTGAAACGCATCCGCCACCGACAGGCGTTCAAAGGGCAAGGCCGGGTCACAGGTGTGGCCTTTGTAGTGCAGCACCCTGCTGCCCGCAGCCTGCACCGCCAGCCGCGCGAAATCGGCGCAATCCTGCATCAACTGATCATAGGCTTCGCCGACGCGATACCACTCCAGCATGGTGAATTCCGGGCTGTGCCGCGCGCCACGCTCGCGGTTGCGCCAGACATGGGCAAAGGCTGCAATCCGTTGCTCCCCCGCCGCCAGCAGCTTTTTCATCGCAAATTCCGGTGAGGTGTGCAGATACATCCGCTGTGCCACACCATCATTGCCGATGGCATCGGTTTCAAAGGCATGCAGATGCGTCTCATTTCCGGGGCTGATGACAAGGGCGCAGGGGTCGACCTCCACGAAATCCTGTTCGGCCATCCAGCCGCGCAGCGCCGCCTGAATCCGGTTGCGCGCCAGCAGCGCGGGGCGGCGGCCCTCATGCCGTGCCGGATGCCACCAATTCTGCGGATTCGTCATGTTTTGCGCCTTTCATCTGGAGATTTCGGCCAAGATAGGCTAAGGCCTGTCGCCAACGGCCAGCGCATTAGGCGCATGGTGCCATAACTACAAGGAAATTCGCGTGAAAGTCATCGCCTCCTCGCTGCGTAAGGGCAATGTCGTTGAAATGAACGACAAGCTGTATGTCGTTCTGACTGCTGAAAACTTCCACCCCGGCAAAGGCACGCCGACCACCTCCGTCAACATGCGTTGCATCTCGGATGGGGTGAAGGTGACAGAGCGTTGGCGCACGACCGAGCAGGTGGAACGCGCCCATGTGGATGAGCGGAAATACAACTTCCTTTATGCCGATGGCGAGGGCTACCATTTCATGGAGCCGGAAAGCTATGACCAGATCACCGTGCAAGAGGACGTGATTGGCGATACCGCCGTGTTCCTGAAAGACGGGTTGGAAGTGTTCCTGAAAACCTTCAACGGCGTCTGCATCGCGATTGAATTGCCGCAAAAGCTGGTGGTCGAAGTGACCGAGACGGAACCGGTGGTGAAGGGCCAGACGGCCTCGTCCTCCTACAAGCCCGCCACCTGTGATGAATCGATTCGCGTGATGGTGCCGCCGCATATCGGTGTTGGCACCCGTATCGTGATCAACACCGAAGACAATTCCTACGTCGAACGCGCCAAGGATTGATACTGGTTGAACCCCTGCACAGGCCCTGCCATCCGGCGGGGCCTTTTGCGTTTTGGCCCCTTAGCGCTGCTGGATTTTCTGCCGCACCCGCGCCCAGCCGCCGGGGCTGACCACAAATGACAGCAAAAAGCCGGTAAAGAACCCGGCCAGTTCCGCAACCCAATCCCATCCGCCGCCGAACAGTAGACCAAACAGCAACTGGATGCCCATCAAAAACCCGATCAGGGAAAAGGCCCGGTATTGGCTGCTGCCGGAGCCAGCAAGGTTGGTCCACAGCAAAAAGGTGAAGGCGCCAATCAAGCCATAAACCGCCGGATAGCCGCCCAAAAGCGCGGTATGGATCATCGGCAGCGCGGTGTAGGCCAGCGCCCCCGCCAAAGCCGCGCCGAAAAACACCACCAGCACGGCCCAGGCGCGAAACACCTCGCCCACCATCTTGCCAAGCGCCAGCAGGAACACCACGACAAACAGCGCATGGGTAAAGTTGCCATGCACCAGCGGATAGCTGATCAGCCGCATCAGATGTTCCGGCGGGTAATAGCCGTTCGCGATCATCTCGCGCATGAAATCGGGCGCGAAGGCAAAGCGTTGCATCGCATCCAGCCGCCAGCCAACCCCGGTGGCCCCGCCCACAAAGCCGGCGCTGGCAAGGTTGAACACCACCTCCATCGCGATGATCGGCAGGGCCAGCAGCCAGACAACGGGCGGCAGCGGGTTCAGCGGGGCGGCGTTTGGATCAGTCTGCATAGGGCCTCAAGCTTGGGGCAGTTGATTGACGCCCCTTTGCGCCAAGGGTAAGCGAGAAGCAGCAAAGTTTCCAGATGGAGTATTCCCCATGGCCGAGCCGGTCCAAACGCCTCACGCCTTCGCAACGCGCATCTTTTCGGGCATCCAGCCTTCAGGCGGTTTGACCCTTGGCAATTACCTTGGCGCGCTGAAGCGGTTCGTGGAAAAGCAGGATGAGGGGATCGAGACGATTTACTGCCTCGTCGATATGCACGCGATCACCGTCTGGCAAGACCCGGTCAAGCTGCGCCAACAAACGCGCGAAGCGGCGGCAGGTTTCATCGCGGCGGGCATCGACCCCGCGCGCTCTATCCTGTTCAACCAAAGTCAGGTCAGCGCCCATGCCGAATTGGCGTGGATTTTCAACTGCGTGGCGCGGATGGGCTGGATGGGGCGGATGACCCAGTGGAAAGACAAGACGGCGGGTCAGAACTCGGAAAATGCCTCCTTGGGGCTGTTTGCTTACCCCGCGCTGATGGCTGCTGATATTCTGGCCTATAAGGCCACGCATGTGCCGGTGGGCGAAGATCAGAAACAGCATCTGGAGCTGTGCCGCGACATCGCCGCCAAGTTCAACAATGATTTCGGCGTGAATTTCTTTCCCATCACCGAACCGGTGATCGAAGGGGCGGCAACCCGCGTCATGAGCCTGCGGGACGGCACCAAGAAAATGTCGAAATCCGACCCATCGGATCAAAGCCGCATCAACCTGACGGATGATGCCGACACGATTGCCAAGAAAATCCGCAAGGCCAAGACCGATCCGGAACCGCTGCCCAGCGAGTTGGACGGGCTGAAAGACCGCCCTGACGCACGCAATCTGGTGAATATCTATGCCGCGCTGGCCAATATCACCCCCGCGCAGGTTCTGGCCGACCATGGCGGCGCGCAGTTTGGCAGCTTCAAACCCGCGTTGGCCGATCTGGCGGTGTCTGTCATGGGCCCGATCACCACCGAGATGAATCGCCTGATGCAAGACACGGCCGAGATTGACCGGATTCTGGGCGAAGGCTCCGTCCGCGCCAATGCCATCGCCCGCCCGATCGTCGATGAGGTGTATGATATCGTCGGGATGATCCGCTCGCGCATGCTGTGACGGCACGCAAAGCCGGGCCCGTGGCGGCTTTGCGTTAAAAAATCGTTAAAGTTGTCAGGCTTGCACATTTTGCACAGGCAAAGCGAATGGGCGCAAGTTATCTTGAACTTACGGCAAATTTTGGGCCGTGCCGGTTCGGTCCCCCCTGCGCAAGCAGGTTGAGCCGGCTTCCCTTTCTCCCCCTTGGGTCCAGCTGGGCCCAAGGGGGTTTTTACCCGGTATCATGGTCCCCGGTAATTTTATTGGTGTGACCGGACCCTGATGCCACTGGGATGCGTGTGTTGTTGCGCTCTCATACCTGCGGCAGTTGCCGGTGTGCTTGACCTGTTCCCCCCTTTCCCCTCGCCGGGAAAGGGTTTTTTCATGGCCGCTCGGCGGCGGGGGTTCTGCGCCTTCGCACCAAAGCTGTGCGGCGGGCGCTGCTATGCACAGCCTGCTTTGGCGCTTATCTTGGCCTTCTGAAACGGAGGCTCCGATGACCGATACCCAATTGCCCGCCACAACCCAGATCGGCCATATCCACCTGAAAGTGGCGGATATTGACCGCGCCTTGGCCTTTTACCACGGGGTTCTGGGCTTTGAGGTGCAGCAACGCTATGGCGATCAGGCGGTGTTTCTGGGCGCGGGCGGGTATCACCACCATATCGCGCTGAACACATGGGAAAGCCTTGGCGGCGACCCGCCACCCCCCGGCCATACCGGGCTGTATCACACCGCCATTCTGCTGCCCGACCGCGCCAGCCTTGCCGCTGCTGTCAAACGGGTGCTGGCCGCCGGGATCACGCTGGACGGTGCGGCCGATCATGGCGTGTCAGAAGCCGTCTATCTCACAGACCCCGATGGCAACGGCGTCGAACTTTACCGCGACCGCCCCCGCGCTGACTGGCCACGGGATGCAAACGGCGCGTTGAAGATGGGAAACTGGCGGCTGGACCTTGCAGCCCTGCTGGCCGAGGCGGGCTGAGCCAAGGGTGCCTTGACACAAGCGGCCAGCCCGCCTAACCACCGCGGCTTTGCAGCATGGCACGGGGCACCCAATGAAACAGAACGCGCAGGTCTGTGGCGTCGATTTCGGCACCTCAAATTCCACCGTTTCGGTGCTGGACGCAGGCCAATCCCGTCTGATCCCGCTGGAAGGCAGCGCTGTCACCTTGCCCTCTGCGGTGTTCTGGGACAGTGACGGTGCCGCGCCGCTGTTCGGACGCGCAGCGATTGCGGCCTATATCGGGGGCGAAGATGGCCGCCTGATGCGCGGGTTGAAAAGCACGCTCGGCTCCTCCCTGATCCATGAGAAAACCCGCGTCGGCAATCGCGCCTTGGCCTTTACCGAGATTTTGGGCCGCTTTTTCGGCCATATGCGCGCCAAGCTGGAGGTAGCGCAGCCCGGCACCCGCCACGCCGTTCTGGGCCGGCCCGTGCATTTTGTCGATGACGACCCCGAAGGCGACCGCGCCGCGCAAGATGTGCTGGCCGACATCGCGCGCAGTGTCGGTTTCGATCACGTCGAATTTCAATATGAACCCGTCGCCGCCGCGCTGCATTATGAGGCCACGGTTCAAACCGAAGAACTTGTGCTGATCGTCGATATCGGCGGCGGCACTTCGGATTTTTCGATCCTGCGGGTGTCGCCGAAACAGCGCAGCCGCGCCGAACGCGACAGCGACATTTTGGCAAGCCACGGTATCCGCGTCGGCGGCACGGATTTTGACAGGTTGTTGTCGCTGGCGCAGGTGATGCCGGTTCTGGGGCTGGGCTCCTTGATCAACAAGGGCAAGACGCCGATGCCTTTGCATTACTACCATGACCTTGCCACATGGCACCGCATCAACTTCCTCTATGCCGGACGCGCGCTGACCGAGTTGCGGCAAATCCGCTATGACGCGGCAGAGCCTGCGCTGCTGGATCGCCTGATCCGGGTGCTTGAGGAACGGCGCGGCCACTCCATCGCCATGGCGGTAGAGGCGGCCAAGATCATGCTGACCGACACGCTTGCTACGCCCATCCATCTGGCCGATGTGATCGGGGTGGACAGCGGGGCCAGCCGCGCGATGTTCGAAGCCGCAGTGGAAAAGCCGGTGGACCGGATTGCCGGGGCGATTGATGTCGTTCTGGCCCAAGCCGGGTTGCGCCCCGATCAAATCGGCACCGTGTTCATGACCGGCGGGTCGTCCAGCTTGCCCGTGTTGCACCAGCTTGTGCGCGCGCATCTGCCAGCTGCACGGGTTGCCACAGGCGATATGCTGGGCAGCGTTGGCACCGGGCTTGCGCTGGATGCCGCCAGGCGCTTTGCTTAAGGCGTTTTCAGCCCGCCCTTTTTCAACCGTTTGGAATTGGCGCGGGTGGCGCGGCGCATCGGTGCAATCGCGGCGGCGGTAATCTCATCGGGGGATCCGCCGCGCATCGTCACGCGGCCCGCATCCGTGGCAGACCGCACCATCGCTTCGACCTTTTCGGTGACCATCCGGGTATTTTCTTGCGGCGAGACCTGCCAAAGCCCCATCATGCCCATCAGCCGCATGGAGATGACGGCCTGCGCCTCCATCAGCATCATGCTCATTTGCATCACATTCTTGATCGGGTCGGCGGAAGAGCTGCGCTTGGCCATAGTGGGATTCCTGTGTCGGTTCAGGAAAGCCTATAACATGCTGCACCGCAGAAAAGGGGAATATAAAGGTAAATTGCCCCCTCCGCGACAAATAAACCACCGGTTCACAGAATGACGACCGCGGCGGGGAATTTTGCGTTCGGCATTTCCGCCGCTGGTTGAAGGCCATATCCCGCGCCACCCGGCCAGATCGGCTTGCAAGGGCTGGACCATGGGCGGGCGCGGTGGTTAACTCTGCGCTATCGGGCAGGAAAGGGCAGTCCATGGCATTCGGCAAGAATATCCGCACCTATTTTGAGGGCAAATGGCATGACGGCGATGTGCCGGTGATGCGCGCATCGGATCATGGCATGTGGCAAGGCTCTTCCATCTTTGACGGGGCGCGGCAGTTTGATGGCGTGGTGCCCGATCTGGCAAAACACTGCGCGCGGGCCAATGCCTCGGCCCAGGCGCTGATGATTACCCCAACGCTGGACCCCGCCGAGATGGAAGCGATCATCCGCGACGGCTTGCGCGCCTATGGCGCGGGGCAGGCGGTCTATGTGCGCCCGATGTATTGGGCGCTGGACGGGTCTGACCTTGGGGTCGCGCCGAAAATCGGCGCCACCGGCTTTGCCATCGCGCTGGAGGAGGTGCCGATGCCAGACCCCGAGGCCGCGACCACGCTGACGCGCACCCGTTTCCGCCGCCCGGTGCTGGAAGATAACGTATGCAACGCCAAGGCAGGCTGCCTTTACCCCAACAATGCCCGGATGCTGGTAGAGGCGAATTCCAAGGGCTTTGGCAATGCCTTGGTCGCTGATGCGATGGGCAATGTGGCCGAAACCGCAACGGCCAATGTGTTCATGGTGCGCGATGGCGTGCTGTTCACGCCCATCGCCAATGGCACCTTTCTGTCCGGCATCACCCGCGCCCGCCACATCGCCAACCTGCGCGCCGACGGGCTGGAGGTGGTGGAAACCGTCCTGAGCTTTGAGGATTTCCATGCGGCGGATGAGGTGTTTCTTTCCGGCAACTTTGCCAAGGTAACACCTGTAAAAGCCTTTGATGACACGCAATATGCAATTGGCCCCGTGACACGCAGGGCCCGCAGCCTGTATTGGGATTGGGCGCATAGCGCAGGTTCCTAACCGCCAGAGGCCCCCCGATGTTCCAGAACGATCGCCCGGTTTTCGTGTTTCACACCCGCTTCGGCTTTCCGGTGGAGATCCGGCAATCCATCGTCATGCTGGCGATGTTCTTTGTGCTGTTTTCCTTGGGCACGGTGCAGGGCGCGATTGATGCGCTGGTCATGGTCGCGCTGATCCTGCTGTCAATTTTCCTGCATGAAATGGGCCACGCCTGGGGGTGCCGCGTGCAAGGCGTGCAGGTGCGCCGCGTGGTGATCTTTGGTGGCGGCGGGTTTTGCGAACACCGCCCCAGCAGCTATAAGCAGGATGAGCTGATCGTGGCGATGGGCCCGATTGTGAACCTTGTGCTGTGGGCGCTGGCCTCGATGGCGTCAAACTGGGCGGCAGCGACCTTGGACGACACCGCGCAGTTTTGGCAGTATGAGCTGGCCTATTGGGTCGATACATTCGGATTTCTGAACCTTGCCCTGTTCTTTTTCAACATGGTGCCGGTGCAGCCGTTGGATGGCGGCAAATTGTTTCACCTTTTGCTGCGCCGTCTGATGCCACCTTTGGCCGCGCTGCGGATCACCGGGGCCGTGGGCTTGGTGTTTTCGGTGCTGTGGTGGCCCGGTCTGGTATTCTTGTTCATGACAACCGGCTGGCTTTTGTTCTTTATCCCGTCCTTCAAACAGCATCTGGCGATGATGCGCGGTGAACGGACGGCCTGATTTCCCCACGGGCAGGGCGGGCCAGAGCGCTTGCCAATCGGGGGCCAGATACGCCATGATCTGCGGGCAAATGCGGGGGATATGATGCGCAAGTTTATGGTGGTGCTGGATGACAGCCGCGAATGTCTGAACGCAATGCGTTTTGCCGCGCTACGGGCGGCGCATACCGGGGCAGGGGTGCAGATTCTGTCGGTTATCCCGCCAGAGGAGTATCAGCATTGGATGGGCGTGGCCGATCTGATGCGGGCCGAGGCGCGGGAGCGGATCGAGGCGCATTTTGAGGTGTTCGCCAAATGGATGCGCGACAAGCAAGGGGTGAACCCCGAACTGGTAATCCGCGAAGGGGACCCGCTGGTCGAGATCTTGGCGCAGGTGCGCGACGACCCCGAAATCGGGATTCTGGTTCTGGGTGCAGGCAATGACAAATCCGGCCCCGGCCCGCTGGTGACAGCGCTTAGCCGCAGTTCGGGCGGGTTGCCGGTGCCGATCACGATTGTGCCGGGCGATATGTCCAAGGAACGGCTTGAAAAGATCACCTGATCCGCTTGTGGCCAAGCGCTTTAGGTATTTTTGCCAAGATGAAATCAGGCGCGGCGCAGGGATGGTTCAGGGCGGCGGCATGCCTTCAGGGGCTGTCAGGCTCAGCTTCAGGCCGGGTTTGACGGTGACGCCTTCGGCAAAGCTGCCGCTGGCCCATTCCACCGCAAAGCCAAGCTGCGGGATATAGTCGAACTTTGCGATGTAATCCTCGGTGTTGCTGACCATGCGGGCCAGAACCGGCAAGGTATCGTAGCTGCAATCGCCAAAGGCCACCGGGCGCGGCAGGCCCACGCTGACAAACATCACAGGTTGCTCGGGGTCGTCATTCACCTGCACCGGGCTGTGAAAGGCAAGCCCGGCGCTGGGCTCTGGCAGGTTGCCGGTTGGCAGCGCATAGGTCATGCGGGCAAGGCTGTCGGGCATGGTTTCGCCTTGATAGGCGGTGCCCTCTTGCAACTGGTAAATGCCGAACATGGTTGTCGCCAGATAGCTGAACACAAAGTCCTTCATCGGAAAGCTTTCCACCAGCACATGTCCCTGCGGGTCGCTGCGGTAGCGGATGGATTCGCTGCTGTCCGAGGTGAGATATACCCCGCTTGTCAGGTCGGCTTTGCTGGTCGGGCAATCGGCAAGCCCGAACCCCGGCAAGGCAAGGGCGAGGCAGGTCAAAAACGTGGCGCGCATGGCATAGTCCTTTGGCTCAATAGCCGCAGCCTAATCTCGCGCGCCCGGCACTGGCAACAGGGTCGCGACCGTTACAGCATCAAACCCAGCTTGCGCCCATCATGAAAGGCATAGGGTGCTGTGCGCGGGGCGGTGCAATCGCCGATCCGGTGCAGGCTGTGGCCCGGCAAGGTTTCGGGGAAAGGGTCAAAGGCCTGATTGGTGGTTGCCATCACAAGCGCGGATGCGGCGATGGTTTCCTCCTCTCCCGTCAGAAAGCTGCGCAGGGTGATGCCATTGCCATGCCAGCGTATGATGCAATGTTCGGTGATCAGGCGCGCGCCCGCCTTGGCCAACCGCTGCCGCGCGGGCATATCGGCCGAAGTGCGGGCGATTTCCTTGCCGACAAAGGCATCCGGCGTCACATGGATCACCCGCTTTCCCTGTTCGGCCAGATGCCAGCTTGTGCCGACCCCGCGCCAATTGCCGCCTTCGTCATAGACCACAACCGTATCGCCCAGCTTGGCCTCGCGCCGCATCACCTGTTCCGGGGCGTAAACATGGCCGTTTTCCACCCCCGGCAAGGTCGTAGGCGCGGGGTTCCACCGCTGGCGGCCAGACTCGTCGGGTAAGGAGCCTGTGGCGATGATCGTATGATCGGCGGCGGGCAGGTCTTCGGCCTCAACGTATGAATTCAGATGCAGCGTCACGCCGAGTTTGGTGAACTGGCGTTCGTACCAATCCATCAGGTCAAGGATCTGCGCGCGGCGCGGCTGCATCCCGGCCAGTCGGAACTGCCCACCGATCTGCGCGCTGGCCTCATGGATATGGACGCGGTGGCCACGTTCTGCCGCCACCCGCGCGGCCTCCAACCCGGCCGGTCCTGCGCCGATGATAAGGATGTCCTTGGGGCTTTCAGCCTTGGCAAAGGGTTCCGAGCCCCATTCCCATTCGCGCCCCGCCGAGGGATTGATGAGGCAGGAAATCCAGTAGTCCCGCGACCGCCGCCCCCAACACATCTGATTGCAGGAAATGCAGCCGCGCACATCTTCGGCCCGCCCTTCGGCGGTCTTTCGCGCCAAGTGCGGATCGGCGATCTGCCCCCGCACGATCGACACCAGATCCGCCTGCCCCGAAGCGATCACATTTTCGGCGTTCTCTGGCGTGCGAATATGCGCCTCCGACGTGATCTTGGCATGGGTGACGGCGGCTTTCAGATGCTCTGTCACCGGCGCTGTCAGCTTTTCCGGGAACAGGAAGGTCGGCATCAGGCGTTCAAAATCCAGATAGCCACCATGGCCGCAGGTCACATAATCGACATCGCCGCTGGCATCATGCAGGGCCACAATCTCGCACAGGGATTCAGTGGAGAGCATGACATCGTAACTGTCGGAGGTGGACACCGCGAGCCCGATGATGAAATCTTCGCCGCAGGTTTTGCGAATACCCTCAATGATGCGGCGCGACAGCCGGGTGCGGTTTTCCAAACTACCACCCCATTGGTCGGTGCGGGTGTTGGACCAAGGCGTCCAGAACTGATCGAGCAGTGAGTGATAGGCCGCCCAAACCTCGACGCCTTGAAAGCCGGCTTCCCGGCATCGGCGGGCGGCAGCGATATGGGCCGCGATCAACTCCTCGATCTCGGCCTCTGTCACGGCATGAGAGCCGTCACTGTCATGATACGACGGATGGCCCGAGGGCGACCAATGCGGGGCGAATGACAGATCGGAATCGCCATGCGCGCCGATGTGGTAAAGTTGCTGCAAGATGACGGCCCCCGCATCGCGGACAGGTTCGGTTATGGCGCGGAAATGCGGGATGATGGCATCAGACGCATGACGGAAATTGCCACGTGTCAGCACCCCAGTGCGATGCACAGGCATCGGCTCCGCCACGATCATCGCGGCCCCCCCTTGGGCGCGTTCCAACATATACGCACCGAATTGCGCGCCCGGCAAACCATCCTTTGACATATTCGCCGTGTGCGCCCCAAAAACGATCCGATTGCGCAGGCTGTGGCCTCGCAGTTGCAAAGGGGACAAAAGCTTTGGGTGTTGGGTCATGGCAGCCTCCGACGTTCCGGCAAGCTTAGACCTGAGCGGTGATCATGGGTGAGTCGGCCTTGCGACAACTCAATGTCAGATAGCGCCACATCCTTCGGGAAGGCGGGGCCGCCGGGGCGGGCATCGAACCCGCCCCGGCGGCATTTCCATGGAATGCTAAGATCGGTCGTCAAATCACATAGTGGCACCAAGCGGTGCTGTGGAAGCCTTCGGCGAGGATATTTAGAAATAGATGAAAATGGCAGCGCGCCATCGCTTTCTTTTCGGCAAAAATATCCCCGCCGGAGGCTCCAACCCTCGCCAGAGGAGAATTTGCCGGTTCAAGCGCCGCGGCAGCGCTATTGAAAGGGGTTCGATGCCCCTTTCAATAGCTCCCCCCTTTTCACTCGGCGTCAGAATCCCAGCCGGATATCGCTTTGGCTTCCAAGAACTCCTCTAACCCCCAATGCCCGCCTTCGCGTGCTCGGCCCGAGGCTTTGACGCCCCCGAAGGGCGAGCCCGCGCCGCGGCTTTTGCCGTTCATCTCGACCATGCCAGACCGCAAGCGGCGGGCGAGGCGGTTGCGGCGTGGGCCGTCGCCGGACTGGACGTAATTCGTCAGCCCGTAGGGGGTATCATTGGCGATACGCACTGCATCTTCTTCCGTTTCAAACGGGATGATCGACAGCACGGGGCCAAAGATTTCCTCGCGTTCGATTGTCATGCCGGGTTTCACATCGGCAAACACGGTCGGGCGCACATAGAAGCCCTTGTTCATCCCCTCCGGCAGGCCGGGGCCACCCGCGACCAGCCGCGCACCTTCATCAATGCCTTTCTGGATATAGCCTTGAATCTGATCCCATTGGCGGCGGTTCACCACCGGGCCGATATGGCGTCCTTCCTGGTCTGCGGGGCCGACCTTGATGCCATTTGCGACCTCTGCCGCAATTTCCACGGCCTTGTCATAAATGCTGCGTTCCACCAGCATCCGGCTGGGCGCGTTGCAGCTTTGGCCGGAGTTGTTCATCATATGCAGCACGCCGCGTTTTACGGCCTTTTCATCGGCATCGGCAAAGATCAGGTTCGCGCCTTTCCCGCCCAGTTCCAGCGTCACCCGTTTCAGCGTCTCTGCCGCCGCGACCGAAATCGCACGGCCAGCGCGGGTCGACCCGGTGAAGGAAATCATTTCCACATCCGGGTGGCTGGAAAGCTGCGACCCGACCCCCATGCCATCGCCGTTCACAAGGTTGAATACCCCGGCAGGCACGCCTGCATCATGGCAAAACTCGGCAAAGAGCATCGAGGACAGCGGGCTTTCCTCTGACGGTTTCAGCACGCAGGTGCAGCCTGCCAGCAGCGCCGGGATCACCTTCAGCGTGACCTGATTCATCGGCCAGTTCCACGGCGTTATCAGCCCCACGACGCCAATCGGCTCCATCGCGATACGGTCATTGGGGGCGTGTGGGCCCAGCGGGCGCACCCATTCCATTTCGTCAAAGGCGGTCAGAAAGTTTTGCAAATGCCACGGCAGGCAAGGCGCCTGATCGCTGCGCGCCATATCAATCGGGGCGCCCATTTCAATGCTGATCGCTTGCGCCATCTCTTCGGCCCGCGCCTCATACTGCGCGAGAATACCGGCGACCACACGCCGCCGCTCTGCCGGGGGTGTCACCGACCAGCTGTCAAACGCCGCTTTTGCGGCGGCCACGGCGGCATCGGTATCGGCCTTGTCGCCCAGCGAGATGACGGCGCAAACCTCCTCATTCGAGGGGTTGATCACATTGCAATCCCGTGGCGCAGCAGGGGCGACCCATTTGCCGTTGATGTAGAATTGGCGTTTGTCGAGCATGCTAGCCTCCGAATACAGGTTCGGGTGCAAGGTGGCACCGGAACGGCGGACCTGCAAGGCCTGCGCGTGTGGGAAAACGGTTTGCCTTATCCCAACGCTGCGGAAGGCGGTTTTCTTTTGCGGCCAATCTGTCGCAGGGGGGTGCAAACATGCGAAACATCGCATATGTCAAGGCCAACGCAAACAAACCGGAGACTACAATGTCAGTGCGCATCAACGATCTCGCCCCCGATTTTACCGCCGAAAGCACGGCAGGGACCATCAAGTTCCATGACTGGGTCGGTGACAGCTATGCCATCATCTTTAGCCATCCGCGCGATTTCACCCCGGTGTGCACAACCGAATTTGGCGCGGTCGCCCAACTTGCCCCGGAATTTGCCAAGCGCAACACCAAGGTGATGGGTGTATCGGTCGATTCGGTGGAAGAGCATGTGAAATGGAAAAAAGACATTGCCGCCGTTGCCGGTGCGCCTGCCGATTTCCCGATCATCGACGATACCTCGCTGACCGTGTCCAAAGCCTTTGACATGCTGCCCGCCGATTACTACCTGCCCGGCGCGAACCGCACGCCTGCCAACACGGCCACCGTGCGCAGCGTCTATATCATCGGGCCGGACAAGAAGGTCCGCCTGACCATGACCTATCCGATGAGCGTGGGTCGCAACTTTGCCGAAATTCTGCGTGCATTGGATGCGGTGCAAGCCACAGATGGTGTTGCCATTGCCACACCGGCCAACTGGATGCCGGGCGAAGATGTGATCGTGGCCCTGTCGCTGGACGACAAAGCCGCCGAAGAAAAATTCGGCAAGCTGGATATCAAGCTGCCGTATCTGCGCTACGCCAAAGCGCCGAAGTAAAGAAGCGAAAAGGCCCTCGACACAGGCGGGGGCCTTTTTTATTTGCGCGTTAGGTGCCGTCGCCCCACCCTTGGCCCGATGCCCTGCACCAGCAACCGGATGATGCGGCGGATTTGATCGGGGTCATAGGGGTGGCCCGCCAGAACCGTGATCATCGCTTGCGCATAAATGCCCAGCAGCAGCATCGACATGAAATCGGCATCTTCATCGTTGCGAACAAAGCCTTGCATTTGCCCCAGCGCAATCGTGTCGCGCACGATCCGCTGAAAGCTTGGCCTACCCTCAGGCGGGGCCAATCCGGGTCGTTTTTTCGGGGCAAGGGCAAGGGGGGCGATATTGGGATTGGCGATACACCAGCCTGCACTGTCCAGCAAAATGGTTTCAAGCAGGTGCAGCGCATCCTCTCCGCCATCAATCCGGGCGCGGTAAAGCGGTTCGGCCATCGCTTCATTCCGGGCGATCAGGTCTTCGGCAAGCGCCTCTTTTGAGGTGAACAGATTATAGACCGTCTTGCGTGTCAGCCCCGCACGTTTGGCGATATCGGCAACGCGGGTCGCGTCATAGCCCAGATCCCCAAACACAGCATAGGCAGCATCAAGGATCTGGCTGCGCGATCTGTCTTTTCGGCCTTCGTCTGACAAAGCCGCTCCGTTCCGCCATGGCCCAATTTCGGCAGATTGCGCTTTTGCCGGTGCAACCGCAAGCATTTACACTCTTGTATAATTTATACACGAGTATAAATTTGATCCGGCAATCTGTTGCGTGATCGAAAGGGGCGGCGATGCTGACCAAATTCGGGCCAGAGATCTGGCTGGCTGAGGGGCCAAAGCTGACGGCGGCGCTGGGTTTTTGCTATCCAACCCGCATGGCCGTGATCCGCTTGCCGCAGGGCGGGCTGTTTATCTGGTCGCCTGTCGCGCTTTCGGACGGGCTTGCAGCAGCGCTGTCCGCACTTGGGCCGTTGCAGCATGTGGTGGCCCCCAATGCGCTACATGACAGCTTTCTGACCGAATGGCGCACGGCCTATCCGGGCGCTGCTTTTCACGCCGCGCCAAAACTTTCGCAGGCCCGCCCCGATATCCCCTTTGCGACTGAATTGACCGATGCGCCTCTTGCTGATTGGCAGGGGGCGCTGGATCAGGTGGTGTTTTGGGGCAATGCCATCACAACCGAGGTCGTGTTCTTCCACCGCGCCAGCGGCACGGCTATTTTCACCGACCTGCTACAGCAATTGCCGCGCGACTGGTTCAGCGGGTGGCGCCGCCTTGTCGCCAGGCTGGACCTGATGACCGAAGCGTCGCCTGCCGTTCCGCGCAAATTCCGGCTGGCCTTTCGCGACAGGCCCGCCGCTCGCAAAGCAGCGGCACAGGTTTTGGCATGGCAGCCAGAGCGTTTGATTATCGCCCATGGCCCGCCGCTGCAAACGGGGGCCACGCCGGTCTTGCGCCAGGCGTTTCGCTGGCTTGGCGCGGGTCTGGCCTGAATGGCGGCGCAGGTCGACCCCACGGCAAAGACGGCGGCTTACCGCTTTGTCAAAGCCATCCCCGATACGGTCACGGGCCTGCGCATGATGCATCTGATGGCCTATGCCACGGGTTGGAAAGTGCCGAAAGGCATGATCAATCAGCGGGTTCAGGTGCCGCGACGCGGCGGCGGCACCATCCGCACCGAGGTTCTGCGCCCCAAACAGGCCGAGGGCCGCCTGCCCATCCTGCTGCATCTGCACGGTGGCGGCTATGCAATCGGCACGCCGCAGCAGGACTATGCGCTTTTTGCCCGGCTTATGGCCACGCGGCCCTGCGTGATCATTGCCCCCCACTATCGCCGCGCGTTGCAGGCCGCGTTTTCCGCAGCGCTGGACGATTGCCGCGATGTCCTGCACTGGGCTGCGCAACATGCCGAACAGCTTGGCGGTAGCGCCGACCAGATCATGGTGATGGGCCAAAGCGCGGGGGGCGGGTTGGCAGCCGCGCTCTGCCTTCTGGTCCGCGATCAGGGTGGGCCGCGCATTGCCTGCCAATTCCCGATTGCCGCGATGCTGGATGATCGTTGCACCGGCACCGGCGCAGATCCGTCTACCCTGACATGGAGCCTTGCCAAGAACCGTCTGGCGTGGGGCCTTTATCTTGGGGGCGGCGCAGCCAGCGCCTATGCCGCGCCCGCCCGCGCCGCCGATTTGTCTGGCCTGCCGCCCGCTGTGGGCATGGTGGGCGATTGCGATTTGTTTTGCCCTGAGAATACGCTTTATTTTGACCGTTTGCGCGCCGCTGGTGTCGCCACCGCGTTTCAGATCACCCCCGGTGCCTATCACGGGGCAGAGGTGTTCGCCCCCCGCTCTGCACCCGGTCAACGTGCCTTGGCCTATCTCTGCGCCCGTTTCGCAGAGGCGGTGGATGGAAAGCTGGGCTAAGCCGACCATCTTTCGCAAAGGGAACGAAACCCGCCCCGTCGCGTTATATCCGCAAGCCCACGCAAAGGAGTAAGCGCGATGAAAGACCTGAAAGCAGAGTTCTGGGACCGGATGGAGGACGTGCGCACCGGCATGCTTGGCCTCAAGGGCAAGGGGCGGCTTGTCGCCATGTCGCCCCGTGTCGATGATGATATACCGGGGAAAATCTGGTTCATCACGGCGCAAGGCACCGATCTGGCCCAAGGTGTCGCCGCAGGCCCCTGCGAGGCGCAGCTTGTTATCGCCGACAATGACCAAGGCCTTTATGCCGATATTGACGGCACGCTGGCCCTTTCTGCCGACCGCGAAGCGCTGGATGAGGTGTGGAGCTTTGTCGCCGATAGCTGGTTCGAAGGCGGCAAAGCCGACCCCGATGTCCGCCTTCTGTGCTTCACCCCGCGTGAGGCATAACTGTCGCTGACCACCACCAGCAGCCTGAGCTTTTTCTACGAATTGGCCAAGGCAAAGCTGAGCGATGAAAAACCGGATGTGGGCGATCAGGGGGTCGTGGTGTTTTAAACCGTTCATTTGGGGCCAATGCCTTGACGCAAATCCTCGCAAGCCTTAGCGCTTGCGAGACCCGTCAGAAAGTGGCTGCGAATGTCCCATTCCCCTTACGAAAATCGGCCAGCGCTTACGCCAGAAACCGCCAAGCGCTGGGCTCCGGCCTGCACCGAATATTTCCAGTCTTATCAGGACGGCGTCTTTGATGCGGCAAGCTACACACCATTGGTTCTGCCGGTTCAGGACATATACGAAAGCAAAGATCACCCCGATCTGGTGATCGGCTACGCGGGCGTGGATGGGATCTGTTTTTGTTTCCGCGAAGGGCAGGCGGGCCTTTGGGCCTTTTACGGAATGGAAGATAGGCACAGTCTGCTCGCCCCCAGCATCGAGGCGTTTCTGACCGGCTGGCACGCGGGCAAGATCACGCTGTAAAGGCAGGCCCCCGTTGATGCCACGCCTTGCACGCGGAATTGGCGGGATGGAACGCGTGTTCGCCGCGCCCGCAGCCCCAGCCATCGCGCGCCCCTTCCCAAACGGCCCGTTTTCCTGTATGCGCGCCACATCTGTGACGTGAGGCCTGCCCCCGGCCACATGCAAAGGATAGGGGGCGGCGGCAATGGGGCCGCTATGCAACGGGGGGCCCGGAACGCCGGGATGCCTCCATATAGGAAACGATGAATGTTTAATGTAACCAAAAAATCGATCGAATGGGGCGGTGAAACGCTCACGCTGGAAACGGGTAAAGTGGCCCGTCAGGCTGATGGTTCGGTCATCGCCACGCTGGGCGAAACCTCTGTCATGGCCAACGTGACCTTTGCGAAATCGCAAAAGCCGGGCCAGGACTTCTTCCCTCTGACAGTTCACTACCAAGAGCGGTATTACGCTGCTGGTAAAGTTCCGGGTGGCTTCTTCAAGCGCGAAGCGCGGCCGTCGGAAAAAGAAACCCTGACCTCGCGCCTGATCGACCGTCCGATCCGCCCGCTGTTCGTCGATGGGTTTAAAAACGAAGTTCTGGTGATCTGCACGGTTCTGTCGCACGATCTGGAAAATGAGCCGGACGTGCTGGCGATGATCGCAGCCTCTGCGGCGCTGACGATTTCCGGCGCGCCCTTCATGGGCCCGATTGCCGGTGCGCGTGTTGGTTTTGTCGATGGCGAATATGTGCTGAACCCGTCCTGCGACGACATGATGAACCTGCGCAACAACCCCGAGCAGCGGCTCGATCTGGTTGTGGCAGGCACCAAAGACGCCGTGATGATGGTGGAATCCGAAGCCTATGAGCTGTCGGAAGCCGAAATGCTGGGTGCGGTGAAATTCGCGCATGACAGCATCCAGCCCGTGATCGACCTGATCATGGATTTCGCAGAAGAGTGCGCGGAAGAACCCTTTGATTTCACCCCGCCGGATTACTCGGAGCTTTATGCCCGCGTGAAAGCCGCTGGTGAAAAAGACATGCGCGCCGCCTTCGCCATCCGCGACAAGCAAGAGCGCACCACCGCAATCTCTGCCGCTGTTGACGCGATCAAGGCCGCGTTGTCGGAAGAAGATCTTGCCGACGACAACCTTGGCGCCGCGATCAAGAAGCTGGAAGCAAGCGTGCTGCGCGGCGATATCATCAACGGCGCACCGCGCATTGATGGCCGTGATACCACCACCATCCGCCCGATCGTGTCGGAAACCGGTATCCTGCCGCGCACCCATGGGTCGGCGCTTTTCACCCGTGGCGAAACCCAAGGTCTGGTTGTCACCACTTTGGGCACCGGCGAGGATGAGCAGTTCATTGACGCGCTGACTGGCACGTCGAAGTCGAACTTCCTGCTGCACTATAACTTCCCCCCCTATTCGGTGGGCGAAGTGGGCCGCTTTGGCCCCCCCGGCCGTCGTGAGATTGGTCACGGCAAGCTGGCATGGCGCGCGCTTCAGGCCGTTCTGCCTGCGGCAACTGATTTCCCCTACACCATCCGCGTGGTGTCCGAGATCACGGAATCCAACGGTTCCTCCTCGATGGCATCGGTTTGCGGTGGCTCCTTGTCCATGATGGATGCAGGCGTGCCGCTGAAAGCCCCGGTTGCTGGCGTGGCGATGGGTCTGATTCTGGAAGAGGATGGCAAGTTCGCGATCCTGTCCGATATCCTGGGTGACGAAGATCACCTTGGCGATATGGACTTCAAGGTGGCTGGCACCGAAAACGGCATCACCAGCCTTCAGATGGACATCAAGGTTGCAGGCATCACACCCGCGATCATGGAAAAAGCGCTGGCACAGGCCAAGGATGGCCGGATGCACATTCTTGGCGAAATGGCCAAGGCGTTGACCTCGGCACAGGCGTTCAGCGCTTATGCACCGAAGATCGAAACCATGACCGTGCCCACCGACAAGATCCGTGAAGTGATCGGTTCGGGTGGCAAGGTGATCCGCGAGATCGTCGAAGTGTCGGGTGCCAAGGTTGATATCAACGATGATGGCGTGATCAAGATCGCATCCAACAACGCCGATGCGATCAAGAAGGCCTATGACATGATCTGGTCGATCGTGGCAGAGCCGGAAGAAGGCAAGGTTTACACCGGTAAGGTTGTGAAACTGGTCGATTTCGGCGCCTTCGTGAACTTCTTTGGCAAGCGTGACGGTTTGGTCCATGTGTCCCAAATCGCCAACAAGCGTTTGCAGCACCCGAATGAGGCGCTGAAAGAAGGTCAGGAAGTGAAAGTAAAGCTGCTGGGCTTTGACGATCGCGGCAAGGTTCGCCTGGGCATGAAGATGGTGGACCAGGAAACCGGCGAAGAGATCACCGAGGCTGCTGCCGAAGCGTGATCTTTCGGGATTAATGGAAAAGGCCCCGGTGGAAACGCCGGGGCCTTTTTCGTATCCGGCGGAATGCCTACGGCATAAGCCTTTTTGGTAAGAAGGGGGGTGCTGCCCCCTACATTGCATTGCGCTGCAATGCAATGACCCCCGGGATATTTTTGAATAGATGAAATGAGGGTGGTTCTGTTTGCGTTGCGGATTTCGTAGGGTTGCAGGCGGAAGATGGGGGCGGGAATGATTATCAAGCGGTTCACCAAAGGCGATGCGGAAAGCGTGGCCGAGTATTCCGACTGTGAGGCCTATCGCTATGCCCTGACGCGGGTTTGGGATGTGGAGGGGGGCAAGATTGCGTTTGTGATGTTGAACCCTTCGACCGCGACCGAGGTGCAGAATGACCCGACGGTGGAACGCTGCGAGCGGCGGGCGCGGGCTTTGGGCTATGGTGCGTTTCGGGTGGTGAATATCTTTGCCTATCGGGCCACGGACCCGCGGGTGATGCGGGCGCAGGCGGACCCGGTGGGCGCGGGCAATGATGCGGCGATTTTGGCGGCGGCGGCATGGGCGGACCGGTTGGTTTGCGCATGGGGCAGCCATGGTGCCCATCTAGACCGGGGTGTGGCGGTGGAGGGCTTGTTGCGGCCCTTGGGGGTGCCGCTCTATCAGTTGGGTCTGACGAAATTTGGACAGCCAAAGCATCCGCTTTATATTGCCTATGACAGACAACCCGAGCCGTGGGTTTAAGGCCCTGGGTCTGCACCCCTGAGGAGGTTTAGAATGGCCGAGATCGCCGGGTTTAAGCGGATGATGGTCGACTGTGGTGATCTGCGCCTGTCGGTGCAGGTGGCGGGGCAGGGGCAACCGTTGATCTGTTTGCACGGCTATCCGCAGAACGGGATGTGTTGGGCCAAGGTGGCCCCGCAACTGGCGCAGGCCTTTCAGGTCATCATCCCTGATTTGCGCGGCTATGGGCAAAGCGATGCGCCCGCCGATGATGCCGGGCATCACGCCTATTCCAAGCGGCAGATGGCCCGCGATATTGCGGGTTTGATGGCGGCGCTGTCGATCCCGCAAGCCATGGTTCTGGGGCATGACCGGGGTGCGCGCGTGGCTTATCGGCTGGCGTTGGATCATCCGGCTTTGGTGTCACGGCTGGGGATCATCGAGATTGCACCCACGGCTGATTATTGGGCAGCATGGGGGGCAGAGATGGCGATGGCAGCCTATCACTGGACCTTTCTGGCCCAGCCTGCGCCTTTGCCAGAGCGGATGATCAATGCCGATCCGGTTGCCTATGTCGATTGGACCTTGGCGAGTTGGACACTGTCCAAATCGCTGGAGGTTTTTCCGGCGGAAGCGCTGGAAAGCTATCGTGCCCAAGCGCGCGACCCGGCGCGGGTTCATGCCATGTGCGCGGATTACCGGGCCGGGGCCTTTACCGACCGGCGCCATGATGAAGAAGATCGCAATGCAGGCCGCCGCATTACAGCCCCGTTGCATTTTCTGTATGGGCACCATGGCTTTCCCGCGCGCACCGGCGACCCTGCGCAAATCTGGCGCAACTGGGCCACGGAGGTGACTTCTGCAGTCTGTGAAAGTGGGCATTTCGTCATGGAGGAAAACCCGGCGGCAGTTCTTTCGGCCTTTCTGCCGTTTTTTCAAAACGGCAGGGGTTAGCGGTTTACAGGCTGTTAGACGGCAGCAAGGTCAGCGCATCAAGGCTGAGGCCCGCCCCATTTGCAATGGTGGCCAGAGCGATGCCGTCCAGCAGCACCGTGGCATCATCCGACCCTTCTTCCGTCACGAGTTCCACCAGCGGATTGGGATGTGCGGCTGCATCATAAAGCACCACGATGTCATCCTCGTCCGGGTTGTAATCGGTGATATGTGCATATTCCCCTTCACCGATCCAGTCGCCGATGGTGAAAGTATCAGCACCCATGCCGCCATGGGCATAATCGCCCGCGCCGATCATCAGGGTATCGTCACCTTCGCCACCATTCAGGAAGTCGACATCATCGCCGCTGGGATCGTTCGGGTCGAACCCCCAAAGCGTGTCATTGCCGTTGTTGCCGTCCAGCGTGTCTGACCCGGTCGCGCCGTGCAGCGCATCATTGCCGAAACCGCCTGCCAGCCAGTCATCCCCATTACCACCATCCAGCGTATCGTCACCGGAACCGCCCAGAAGTGTGTCGTCTCCATCATCACCGTAAATGGCATCATCATCCATATGGCCGGTGAGTGAATCATTCCCGGCACCGCCACGCATGGCATCATCGCCATCATGGCCGCGCATGACGTCATTATCATCCCCGCCCGAAACGGTATCATTGCCCGCCCCGCCGTCGATGTAATCTTCGCCCGAACCGCCTTCGATCAAATCGTCACCATCACGCCCACCAAGCAAATCATTACCTGCACCACCAACAACGGTATCTGCTCCGGCGTTTCCAGTCAAAACATCATCGCCATCCTCACCCGTCAGCTCGATATCTACTGGCGGAGGCGGCGGAATATCACTGCTTTCGGTTTCAGGATCGGGCGTTGCAGAAGGGTCTGGCACGTCAACATGCGCGGTGGGGATGTAAGACGGCATCACCATATGCAGCAGGTCGACAGCCTCCTCGGCGTCGCCATCCGCGTCCGTGGTCTGATCCGTCGCATCCTCATTGTCAGTTTCGTCGCCGTTTGCTTTTTGCGTAGCTGCCAAAAAGCCATCTGCGACAAAGCCGCCGAAAAGCGCACCAAATAAACCCAAAAGTCCCAGCACGGCGATTGCCCTTTCGATTACAGACAAAATCTTCGTCTCGCGCGTTAACCAATTTTGCTGTTAACGATTTGACGTGATTGTATTTATCCGCCTTTATCATGGCACAAAAATGCTGCCAAAGCTAGTGTTCTGAGTCTGACGCTTGTTACCGATTTCCGCGAATTTCATCGAGTTTGTCCAGCGCGCGGCGTTCGCGGGTAAGGATGTCTTGCGCCGACTTTGTCCAGACGAA
>NZ_RPEN01000145.1 GCF_003991405.1 Pseudorhodobacter sp. E13 | reverse complement strand
GGGGGGGGGGTGGTGGGTTTACACCCACCCTACGGGTTTGGTGTAGGGTGGGTGGCAACCCACCGCTAGCTTGCCTTGCGTGCCTTGCGCAGCAGCATGTCGCGTTTCATTTTGCTGAGCCGGTCAAAATACATCTTGCCGTTCAGGTGGTCGATCTGATGCTGCACCGAGGTCGCCCAGAGGTTCACAAAATCGCGGTCCTCCATCTCTCCCTTGTCGTTCAGAAAGCGCACCGTCACCGCGCGGGGGCGAGTGATCTTAGCGTGAACGCCGGGAAGGTTGGGGCTGGCCTCATCATGGTCGCGCGGCTGGGCCGAAGCGTGGAGCACTTGCGGGTTGGCCATCAGCACCGCTTTGCCCCGTTCGGCAGAGCAATCAACCACGGCCAGCCGCAGCATCACGCCGATTTGCGGGGCGGCAAGGCCATAGCCGGGCATCGCCTCCATCGTGTCGACCATATCGGCCCAGATGGCGCGGATGTCATCGGTGATCGCCTCGACCGGGGCGGCGGGGGTTTGCAGGCGCTTGTCGGGCCAAGGGATGCAGCGGCGGGCGGTCATACGATGCTTTCCGGCTCGGGGAGGTTGGGGTAATCAATGCACAGGATACCATCGAGATGGTCGCGTTCATGCTGGGCGCAGACACTGGCAAAGCCTTCGAAGAAGCCTTCGCAATCGCGGCCCGCAAGGTCTTGCCATGCCAGCCGGATGGTGGCGGCGCGTTCAATGCGCACCGGGCGGTCGGGGATGGAGAGGCAGCCTTCCGCGTTGACGGCGGTGCCGATGCTGTCGCGGATGACGGGGTTGATGCAGACAAGCGGGCTGGGCCGCCCCTCTTTCCAGCCGACATCCATGACAAAGATACGTTGCATGACCCCGATTTGCGGGCCAGCCAGCCCCCGGCCCGGTGCGGCATACATGGTTTCCAGCATGTCATCGGCCAGTTGTTCAAGATCCGCGTCAAAGCGGGTGACAGGTTCGCAGCGCTGCCGCAAACGGGCATCGGGCAACAGCAGGATCGGGTGCCGCGCCATCAGCCGCGCCGCGCCAGTTCGCGTTTCAGCTTTTCCATCTTGCGGGTGATCATCTGGCGTTTCAGCGGGCCAAGGTAATCAATGAACAGCTTGCCGTTCAGATGGTCGATTTCATGCTGCACGCAGGTGGCCCAGAGGCCTTCGAATTCTTCTTCGGTGGTTTTGCCATCCAGCCCCATCCATTCCACCCGCACTTTGGCGGGGCGGGTCACTTCGGCATATTGGTCGGGGATAGACAGGCAGCCTTCGTCATAGATCGAGACATCTTCGGAGGACCATGTGATGCTGGGGTTGATAAGCACCAGCGGGCGCGGGGCCTTTGCCGGGTCTTTCACGCAATCCATCACCAGAAGGCGGCTCATCACGCCGACCTGCGGTGCGGCCAGCCCGATGCCGGGGGCATCATACATGGTGGCCAGCATGTCTTCGGCCAGTTGGCCAATCTCGGTCGAGACCTGTTCTACGGGAGAGCAGGTCTTTTTGAGGCGAGGGTCGGGATGGATCAGGATCGGGCGTATCATGGGCGTTGATGTAAGCGATGCAGGGGAATGGTGCAATCCTGAGCAAGGGCGACGGTGCCGGATTTCTGATCGCGGGCGCGTTTTGGGTGCAAATTCAGGCCGGAGTGATTGTAGTGCGATTGTATGGGGCACATTCCCGGTCTGGAAGGGCGCGGGTTGCTTGGTTAGGGTAGGGTAAAACAGCGCAAGGATGGCCCATGACTTTCTCGGTGAATTTTGACGAAGAGATCAACCGCGTCGGCACGCATTCGGTGAAATGGGATGCGATGGAAAAGCTATATGGTGTGTCGCCCGAGGATGGCATTTCGATGTGGGTGGCCGATATGGATTTCCGCCCGCCAGCCTGTGTGCAAAAGGCATTGGAGGGGATGGCCGCGCATGGGGTCTATGGTTATTTCGGCGATGACAGTGCCTATCTGGCCGCGATCCAGTGGTGGATGAAAACCCGGCATGGTTGGGATGTCGATGCGGGTGCAATCTTTACCACGCATGGCTTGGTGAATGGCACGGGCCTGTGTGTGCAGGCCTTTACCGCGCCGGGTGATGGCGTGGTGTTGATGACGCCGGTTTACCATGCTTTCGCGCGGGTTATCGCGGCGGCGGGGCGCAAGGTGGTAGAGTGCCAGTTGCCGGTGGTGGATGGTCGGCACGTCATGGATTTTGACGCTTGGGACGCCCAGATGACCGGGGCAGAGCGGATGCTGATCCTGTGTTCGCCGCATAACCCCGGCGGGCAGGTGTGGAGCGTGGAGGAATTGCGCGGTGTGGCAGAGTTTGCCAAGCGCCATGATCTGGTCGTGGTATCGGACGAAATCCACCATGACCTTGTGTATCCCGGCCAGAAACATACCGTGATGCCCTTGGCTGCGCCTGAGATTGCGGATCGTCTGGTGATGATGACGGCGACGACCAAGACCTTCAACATCGCAGGCAGCCATATCGGCAATGTCATCATCCCCGACGCAGGCTTGCGCGCGAAATTTGCGGCGGTGATGGGGGGGCTTGGCATCTCGCCCAACTCTTTCGGGCTGTTCATGGCAACGGCGGCCTATAGCCCCGAGGGGGCCGAATGGCTGGAAGCGCTGATGGCCTATCTGGCCGAAAACAAGCGCATTTTTGACGAAGGGGTGAACGCTGTTCCCGGTTTGCGGTCGATGCCGCTGGAAGCGACCTATCTGGCATGGGTTGATTTTTCCGGCACCGGGATGGACCGGGCAGAATTTACCGAACGGGTGCAGAAAGGTGCGAAGATTGCGGCGAACCATGGGCCGACCTTTGGCAAAGGTGGCGAGCATTGGTTGCGCTTCAATATCGCCACCCCGCGCGCGCGGGTGGTCGAGGCTGTGGCACGGCTGAAAGCGGCGTTTTCCGATTTGCAATGAGGCGGTTGGCGGGCCTGTTTTCAGCTCTGGTGTTGGCCGTGGTCATCGCGGCTGTGGCTGTGCTGATCGTGATGCGCCCGCCGCCACCCGTGCCAGACTTGCCGCCGCTTGTGGGCGCGGTAGAGCGGATCGTGGTGCAGAAAGCCGCGCGGCGGATGATGTTGTTTCAAGACGGCGCGCTGGTGCGGGAGTATCGGATTGCCCTTGGCTTTGCGCCTTTGGGCGACAAAGAGCGGCAAGGCGATGGGCGCACGCCCGAAGGGCTGTTCAAGATTGATCGTCGCAATGCGGGCAGCGCCTATCATCTGTCGCTGGGCATCAATTACCCCCGCCCCGAAGATATCGCCCGTGCGGCCAAAGCAGGCTATGACCCCGGCGGCGATATCTTTTTCCACGGTCAGCCCAATGCCTTGCCCGATGGGGCCGTGATCCCCGGTGATTGGACAGCGGGGTGCATGGCGCTGACCGATGCCGAGATGCGCGAGATCTGGAATCATGTGCCGATTGGCACGGAGGTGCATATCCTTCCCTGACAGCGTTTGTGGCCGATGGTGGCAGGTATTTTTGCCAAGATGAAATCAGCGGTCAGTCCGGGATGGCCCATGCTTCGCCCGGAGGCAGGGCGCGGAAGCGGGTTTCGGGAATCTGGTGGGATTTGAGCGCGGTTGCGAGTGCCGCCAGCGGTGCGTCGCGCGCCTCATCCGTCAACTGGAAGGTGCCCCAATGGTGGCCGATGGCATAATCTGCACCCGACAGAAGGAAGCCGCGCGCGGCCTCCTCGGGGTTTTGGTGTTGGTCGCGCATGAACCAGCGGGGTTCATAGGCGCCGATGGGCAGGATGGCTGCGCGGATGCGGCCATGTTTGGCGGGCAGGTCGCGGTAGGGGCGGCCACTGTCAAAGCCGGTGTCGCCGATATGCAGGATCTTGCCGCGCGGCCCCGCGACCACGAAGGCCGCCCAAAGCGCCATTGACCGATCGCGCGCGCCACGGGCAGACCAGTGGTGGCAGGGTTCGAAATGCACGGTCAGCGGGCCAAGCGCCAGGCTTTGCCCCCAGTCGCGGGTGGTTACCTTGGCCTGTGGCAGCGCGGCATGGATCACGCGGTCATTGCCCAAGGGGGTGATGATATGGGGTGCGTGGCTTTGGTGCAGGCGGGCCAGCGTGGCAAGGTCGAGGTGGTCGTAATGGTTATGGCTGAGCAGCACCGCGTCGATCTTTGGCAGATCGTCGAAGGCGATGCCGGGGGGTGCGACCCGCTTGGGGCCAAGGAAGGCCAGCGGGCTGGCGCGCTGTGACCAGACCGGATCGGTCAGCAGGTTCATTCCGGCAGTCTGGATCAGCAAGGTGGCGTGGCCGACCATGGTGATCGTCATGTCCGCGACGCGGGCGGCGGGTTTGCCGGCTGTCACGGGCACCGATTGCGGCCAGCGGGCGCGTTGCCCGTTGAGCTGCCATTTCAGCAGGTCCGAAAACCCGCGCGGGGCGGCCCCCTTGGGGTTGAAAAACCGTTGCCCATCAAAATGGTCGCTGATCGGGCCGTGGTAATAGGGGGTTCGTGCCATAGCCAGACGATAGCCCGCCGCCTTGCGGATGCAAGGCCCCATGGACGCCCCCGAAAGCTTGCGCTATCAAACCCGCGACCCTTTGCAGGAGAAGACGATGTCAGGCCATGGTGAAGCCCAAGTGATGACCGCCACGAAATCCGGCCCTTTGCGTGGCCGGGCCGATGTGCCGGGCGATAAATCCATCAGCCACCGGGCGCTGATTTTCGGGGCGATGGCGGTGGGGGAAACCAAGATCACCGGGCTTTTGGAAGGGCAGGATGTGCTGGATACAGCCAGCGCCATGCGCGCCTTTGGGGCCGATGTGGTGCAGCATGGCCGCGGCAACTGGTCGGTGCATGGCGTCGGCGTCGGCGGCTTCCGAGAGCCTGAGGCGGTGATTGATTGCGGCAATTCCGGCACTGGTGTGCGCCTGATCATGGGCTGCATGGCCACCACCGCCATGAGCGCGACCTTCACCGGCGATGCATCCTTGCGCAAGCGCCCGATGGGGCGGGTGACGGACCCGCTCGCGCTGTTCGGGGCGCAGGCCTATGGCCGCAAAGGCGGACGCTTGCCGATGACGGTGGTGGGCGCGGCGCACCCCGTTCCGGTGCGCTATACGCTGCCCGTCGCCTCGGCGCAGGTGAAATCGGCGGTGCTTTTGGCAGGGTTGAATGTGCCGGGGCAAACCGTGGTGGTCGAACCCGAAGCCACGCGCGACCATACCGAGCGCATGCTGGCAGGGTTTGGCGCGCAAGTGCAGGTGGAGAAAACGGCAGAGGGCAATGTGATCACCCTGACCGGCCAGCCAGAGCTGCGCCCGCAGGTGGTTGCCGTGCCGCGCGATCCATCCTCGGCCGCCTTTCCGGTTTGTGCGGCGCTGATCGTCGAAGGGTCGGATATTTTCGTGCCCGGCGTCAGCCAGAACCTGACGCGCAACGGCATTTACACCACTTTGGTCGAGATGGGCGCAGATATCACCTTTGAAAACCCGCGCGAGGAAGGCGGAGAGCCAGTGGCCGATCTGCGGGTGCGCTATTCCACGCTCAAAGGCATCGAGGTGCCGCCCGAGCGCGCGCCGTCGATGATTGACGAATACCCGATCCTGTCGGTGGTAGCGGCCAATGCCACGGGCAAGACCGTGATGCGCGGGGTCAAGGAATTGCGGGTCAAGGAATCCGACCGGATCGACGCCATGGCGCGCGGGCTGGAGGCCTGCGGCGTGACCGTGGAAGAGGATGAAGACACGCTGATCGTGCATGGTATGGGCCCCGGCAATATGCCCGGTGGCGCAACTTGCGCCACCCATATCGACCACCGCATCGCCATGTCCTTTCTTGTCGCGGGCATGGCGAGCCAAAAGCCGATCACGGTAGATGATGCCAGCCCGATTGCCACCTCCTTCCCGCTGTTCGAAGGCTTGATGACGGGCCTTGGTGCCATGTTGGTGCGGGGGTAAGCCATGGACGCGCAGGGCAAAGAGCGTTTCGCCAAACTGCTGCATCACCGCGCAGGCGCGTTGGAAAAAGGCGCACCCGTCGCCCCGCCCATCGTTTCGGCCACCACATACCACCTGCCCGAGGTGGAAGGGGCGAGCCATGTCTATGGCCGCATGTCGATGCCCACATGGGACGCGGTTGAGGCGCAGTTGGGTATTCTGGAGGATGCGCCCTGTGTGGCCTTCCCCTCTGGCATGGCGGCGATTTCGGCAGCCCTTTTCGCCACGCTGACAGATCGCAAAAAGCTGATCATCCCGGCCGATGGCTATTACGTCACCCGTGTCCTTTCGGCGGAATTTCTGGCCGCATACGGCGTCGAGGTGATCGAAGTGCCCACCGCCGGAATTGAAGTGGCCGATGTGTCGGGCGGGGCTGTGGTCTTTATTGAAACCCCGTCGAACCCGGGCCTTGATTGCTGCGATATTTCACTGATCGCGCAGCGGGTGCGCACGGCGGGCGGTCTGCTGATTGTCGATAACACCACCATGACACCGCTGTTGCAGCGCCCCTTGGATTTGGGCGCGGATATGGTGGTGGCCGCCGATACCAAAGCACCGGGGGGGCATTCCGATATCCTGTTCGGCCATGTCGCGACCCGCGATGTCGACCTTGCCGCGCGGGTGCGCAACTGGCGTAAATTGTCAGGCGCCACCCCCGGCGCGTTCGAGGCATGGCTCCTGCATCGCGGCATTGAAACGCTGGAGGTGCGGCTGGAACGCATGTGCGCCAGCGCCCAGATCATCGCGGAACGGCTGGCCGACCATCCGACGGTTCAAAACCTGCGCTATCCGGGCCTGCCGGGCGATCCCTCGCATGCAATTGCCAAACGACAAATGGCAGGTTTCGGCTTTCTGATCGGGTTCGAACTCGCCAGCGCCGAACAGGCCGAGGCGTTCCTCTCCGCCTGTCCCTATATCACCCAGACCACCAGCTTCGGCGGCACCCATAGCGCCGGCGAACGCCGCGCGCGCTGGGGCGATCCGGTGGCCCCCGGCTTCATCCGCCTGTCAGTGGGCGTTGAACCAGTGGAACCGCTTTGGGCCGCGATCAAGGCCGCCTTGGACGGCTAGCGGCGGCTATACCTCCTCCGGCTTTCTTTTCGGCACAAATATCCCACGGGGGGTCTGGGGGGCGTGAAGCCCCCCAGCCTTGCCACAATCCTCTTTACGGGCCTCTTTGCGTGGCGGGCGCGAAACACGGTCCAGCGCGTTTTCGGGCAGTTGCTCCGCCCCCCAGAACTCTGCCACGGTGATACCGGCGCGGGCGCGGAACAGCACAAAATCCCGCCATTCGCGCAACCACACCCCGCGCCCCATCGCCGTATACCAGCGCTGGGCGTGGCGCAGTTCCGCGTCAGGCTGTCGCCATATCCGCCAGAGCGCGCGGGGGCGCAGTTGCAACACCGCCTCGATCAGCTTGACCCAAAGAAACACCCGCCACGCCGGCACGCGCGGGGTTTCCAGCACTTGATGTTTATAGTCCCACAGCCGCAAATCGGTTTGCACCACGCGGCGATGCGCGGATTGGCCATGAAACGGCGTCCAACGGTGCGGGGTGGCATAGACCGACATCACCTGATCGGGATCATAGCGCAGCAAATGCCGCAAGAGGCGCCAGTAATCGCGGTCGGTTTCCTCCTCAAACCCGACGGCAAAGGTGCACAGCCCGATCATGCCATGCGCGCGCAATAACTGGATGGCCTGGGCATCCTTTGCCCGCGTGCCGCCCTTTTTCACCGTGGTCAGCGTGGCCTCATCCGTGCCTTCCAACCCCAGCAGGAACCGCAAGCAACCGGCTTTTTTATACAGCGGCAACAGATCGGCATCGCGCACGATGTCATCGGCGCGGGTGGACCCGATAATCTGAACCTGCACCCCTTCGGCCACCATCGCCTCCAGAAACGCTTTCCACGCGCGCCGGGAGGAGGTGGGGTTTTCATCGGCAAGGTTGATCAGCTCCACCCCGTCCTCGCGCACCAGCCGCGCGATTTCGGCGGCGAATTTTACCGGGTCGCGGTGGCGCCACTTGCTCCAGAATCCGCGCTGGCCGCAATAGGTGCACAGATGCGGGCAGCCGCGCGAAAACTGCATGATGACGGCGCGCTTGCCACCCCAATAGCTGTAATCGGCATGGTCGATCAGCTCCCACCCGATCCGCACGGAGTCCAGATCGGCAAGCATGGTGGCAGGCCGCGTCGCAACGGCCACACCGTCGCGGCGGAAGGCAATCCCTGCCACCTGCGCCACATCGCCTGCTTCAAGTGCCGCGATCAGGGCCGGGGCTGTCACCTCGCCTTCGCCGCGCACGATATAGTCGATCTGCGGGGCCTCGCGCAGCACATCCTGCCAGTGATAGCTGGGAAAAACCCCGCCATAGATGATCGTTACCGAAGGATAGGCCGCGCGGATCTGCGCGGTCAGGTTCAACACGACCGGATGCGCCGAGGTAGACCCGGAATGCCCGATCAGCACCGCATCCGGCGCGCCACTGCCGTGGCCAAGCGCCGCCACGATCTCGGGCAGGGGCGTCGGCGCCATATCGGCATTGATCAGCCGCACCGCATGGCCTGCGTCGATCAAGGGGCCGCCGATGGCCAGCAGCCCAAGCGGGGGCAGCAACTCCCCCGGCACACGGCTGCCGATAGAGCGATGCGGTGGGTTGATCAGAACAAGGCGCACGGGTTACTCCGATGACAAGGGTATCGCTTCAGGGTAAAGCGGGGCCGCGCGAATACAAGCTGTGAAAGGCCCGCTATGAAATTCACCGTTGCCATTGATGGGCCTGCCGCTGCCGGAAAAGGCACGATCAGCCGCGCGGTGGCGCAGCATTTCGGCTTTGCGCATCTGGATACCGGGCTTTTGTATCGGGCGGTTGGCGCAAAAGGTGGTGATCCGGTCGCGGCTGCGCGCAGCCTGTCGCCCCACGATCTGGCGCGCGACGACCTGCGCAGCCTTGAGGCCGGCCAAGCCGCCAGCCGCGTTGCCGCCTTGCCAGAGGTGCGCGCCGCGCTGACCGCGTTTCAGCGTGATTTTGCCCGCCGCGATGGCGGTGCCGTGCTGGACGGGCGCGATATCGGCACGGTGATCTGCCCCGATGCCGAGGTGAAGATTTACGTCACCGCCAGCCCGGAAATCCGCGCGCGCCGCCGCTGGCTGGAACTGGGGGGCGATGCCGCCCCCGAAAGCCTTGCCGATGTTCTGGCCCAAGTGCGCGACCGTGATGACCGCGATATGAACCGCGCCGATGCGCCGTTGAAACCCGCACCGGATGCGGTAACGCTGGACACGTCGGAAATGTCTGTCGAGCAGGCGATTGCCAAAGCCCTTGCACTGATTTCCGCGCGTCTGGCCTAAGCTATTTTCAAACCGAAGGCCGTGGCCCTGCGTATAACCCCCAAAGTGATGGAGGATCGCATGACCAAACCAACCCTGCCCGCCGCCTTGACAGCCGCCGCCCTGACTGTTGCGCTGACGGGTGCCGCCTTTGCCGCCCCGCCCGACGCGCCGTTTCAATCCATCGACGGCGGCACGCTTTCGCTTGCCGATTGGGCGGGCCAGCCGATCCTTTTGGTCAACACCGCCTCGCTTTGCGGCTTCACCCCGCAGTATGAGGCGTTGCAGGCGCTGTATGATACTTATCGCGATCAGGGTTTGGTGGTGCTTGCCGTGCCTTCGGATGATTTCCGGCAAGAGCTGGACAGCGCCGCCGAGGTCGCTGAATTCTGCCAGATCAATTACAACCTGACCCTGCCGATGACCGATATCACCCCGGTCAAAGGCTCTGCCGCGCATCCGGTTTATCAATGGCTGAAGGCCGAGGCAGGTTTTGTGCCGCGCTGGAATTTCAACAAGGTGCTGATTGACCGGAACGGCGCGATTGCAGGCACTTGGCCCTCGAACAAGCGGCCAATGTCGGATGAAATTGTAGGGGCCGTGACCGCCGCGCTGAAGTAAGCGCCGCCAAGCCGTTATGCGATTTTCGCACAGATGTTATGCGCAAAACTGTCTTTAACGCACATCAGCAACGCCATAGCTGTGACAGGCAAGAACAACAGGCGCATTGCTGTGCCGGAAAAGGAAACGACTATGCTGCAAGAGCGTATGAACTGGCGCTATGCCACCAAGAAAATGGACCCGTCGAAAAAGGTGCCGCAGGACAAGCTGGACCGGATTCTGGAGGCGGTGCGGCTTGCGCCCACCTCCAGCGGGTTGCAGCCGTTTGAGGTGATCGTGGTGAAAAACCCCGAGTTGCGCGCCAAGCTGCAAGAGGCGGCCTTCGGTCAGACGCAGGTGACGGACAGCACAGCCGTTTTGGTATTCGCCGCATGGGACAATTACACCGAGGACCGGATCGACAGCGTGTTGAAGCTGACAGAATCCGTGCGTGGCATGAAATCGGACACGCTGTCCGGCTATTATGACCGTTTGAAAGGCATGTATCTGCCGCGTGACGCGCGCACGAATTTCGAACATGCCGCGCGTCAGGCCTATATCGGGCTGGGGCTTGCCGTTACCGCCGCCGCCTTTGAGGAGGTGGACGCTACCCCGATGGAAGGCTTTGACCCCGAGAAATTCGACGAATTGCTGGGCCTTGCCAAGCGCGGTTTGAAAACCGTGGCCATTCTGCCCGTGGGCTATCGCGCGGCCGAAGGCGATTGGCTGAAGGGGGCGAAAAAGGTGCGCCGCCCGATGGATGAATTTGTGACCGTGGTCGAGTAAACCCAAAACCGGCAAGCACACGGCCTGAAAGATCGGGCCGTGTGCCCCTGCCCCACAGGCAATGCGGGGCCGTCTACGCCTTGGGGCTGGCTGCCAGATCAGACCCCGACAAGCTGAATATCGGCAAGGCCGAAAGGCCCGTCGCTCAGGACGGTCAGGGTTGCCACCGCCTCTGTCGCCGCTGCGGTTTCGGCGAAGGTCAGGGTGATTTGTGATGTGTAGGTTCCATCCACTTCGGTCTGTTCAAGCTCTACCACCACGCCCCGGTCGGCGGTTGCGTCATTGCGCTCGATTTCAATGCGCAGGCTGTCTTCATTCGGGTCAAAGTCGCCGATGCGGGCGATCTGCGTGTCCAAAATCTGCGCGTCATCCTGACTGTTTTGCAAATCAAGCACGACATTGAATTCGTCAGACCCGCTGCCCCCCGTGATAAAGGCGCCGCCACGATCTGCCGTGTTCACACCCGCATCCGCGAAAACCTCGATACGGTCGTCACCAGCGCCACCGTCGATCCGGGCCACCGAATCGTTCAACTCTACATCGCTGTCAAAGGTGATGTGGTCATTGCCCGCCCCGCCATACATGCTGGTCGCGTCGATCCCCGAAAGCCGGTCATCGCCATCGCCGCCGTTAAGCGTGTTGCCGACATTGGTGCTGGTCAGGGTGTCATCACCTGCGCCGCCATTGACCGTGATGTCGAAGGGAACGTCGATTGTCGCGGTATCGTCACCACCAAACAGGTTGATGGTTTCTGGTGCCAAATCAGGGTCTTGGCCCGCAGCAAGCGTATCGTCGCCTTCGGTTCCCTCTAGCGTGCCGGACCCGTCAAAGTGAAGGGCTTCGCCCGGTTCTTCGACGGGTGTGGGATCGGTATCGGTGTCGTTGCTGTCATCCTTGCCGAAAACATCAAACACGACAGTCCCAAGAATGGCAGCGCCCAATAGGCCAAGAAGCAATAGTGACATGAAAAACCTCCTACTTTGACACAGTGAAGCTTGCCCCCCGGATGATCGGGGAGTCAATTTTGTTTTGCGCCGCCGCCGTCTGACGCTTTGTCTTTGCCCTGTGCCGCTGGGGCGTGGCGGCTTGCGCCTTTCCCTTGCCAGCAAGGGCCAAACGGCCTATAGAGCGCCCAACCCAAGGGGGATTCTGACGCGTGCCGCATTCCGGCGCGCTTTTGGTTTTCCGCAAAGGCCCCATCCAAAGACCGGCGGAGACAACCGCAAGGCCAGTGAAAAAAGACGAAAAGGAAACTGATTTTAATGGCTACTATGAACTCTATGGAAGAATTCGAAGCACTCTTGGCAGAGAGCCTCGAAATTGACACCCCTCAGGAAGGGTCTGTTGTCAAAGGCAAGGTTATCGCGATTGAAGCGGGCCAGGCCATCATCGACGTCGGCTACAAAATGGAAGGCCGCGTTGATCTGAAAGAATTTGCTGATATCGGCGGCACCGCAGACATCAAGGTCGGCGACGAAGTCGAAGTGTTCCTCGACCGTGTGGAAAACGCACGTGGCGAAGCACAAATCTCGCGCGATAAGGCCAAGCGCGAAGAAGCATGGGACCGTCTGGAGCGCGCCTATGCCGATGAAACCCGTGTTGACGGCGCCATCTTTGGCCGCGTCAAAGGCGGCTTTACCGTTGATCTGGGCGGCGCTGTTGCGTTCTTGCCGGGCAGCCAGGTTGACGTGCGCCCCGTGCGTGACGCTGGCCCGTTGATGGGTATGAAGCAGCCGTTCCAGATTCTGAAAATGGATCGCCGTCGTGGCAACATCGTTGTGTCGCGTCGCGCCATCCTTGAAGAATCGCGTGCGGAGCAGCGTGCAGAAGTTATCGGCAACCTGACCGAAGGCCAAACCGTTGACGGCGTGGTCAAGAACATCACCGAATACGGTGCGTTCGTTGATCTGGGCGGCGTTGATGGCCTGCTGCACGTCACCGACATGGCATGGCGCCGCGTCAACCACCCGTCCGAGATTCTGACAATCGGTGAAACCGTCAAGGTTCAGGTTATCAAGATCAACAAAGACACGCACCGCATCAGCCTTGGCATGAAGCAGTTGCAGTCGGATCCGTGGGATGCGGTTGAAACGCAATACGCCATTGGCACGGTTCACAAGGGCCGCGTCACCAACATCACCGATTACGGCGCATTCGTAGAGCTGGAAGCCGGTGTTGAAGGTCTGGTTCACGTCTCCGAGATGTCCTGGACCAAGAAAAACGTGCACCCCGGCAAGATCGTTTCCACCAGCCAGGAAGTCGACGTCATGGTTCTTGAAATCGACAGCGCCAAGCGCCGCGTTTCCCTGGGCCTCAAGCAGACCCAGCGCAACCCGTGGGAAGTCTTTGCCGAAACCCATCCGGTTGGCACGAACATCGAAGGTGAAGTCAAGAACATCACCGAATTCGGTCTGTTCGTCGGTCTGGAAAACGACATCGACGGCATGGTTCACCTGTCCGACCTGTCCTGGGACCAGCGCGGCGAAGATGCGATCCAGAACTACCGCAAAGGCGACACGGTTCAGGCCGCTGTTACCGAAGTGGACGTTGAAAAAGAGCGTATCTCCCTCTCGGTCAAAGCCCTTGGTGAAGACACCTTCACCGATGCGGTTGACGGCGTGAAGCGCGGCTCCATCATCACGGTCGAAGTGACCGCGATCGAAGAAGGCGGCATCGAAGTGGATTACAACGGCCAGAAGTCGTTCATCCGTCGGTCCGACCTGTCGCGTGACCGTGCCGACCAGCGCCCCGAGCGTTTCGGCGTTGGCGACAAGATCGACGTGCGCGTCACCAACATCGACCCCAAGACCCGCCGCATGGGTCTGTCGATCAAGGCACGCGAGATCGCCGAAGAGAAAGAAGCCGTGGAACAATACGGTTCGTCCGATTCGGGCGCCTCTTTGGGCGACATTCTGGGTGCAGCGCTGAAAGGCGACAAAAACTGATCTAGCGTTGATCCAGTTGATAAATGATGGTTTTGGGGCCCTGCCGAAAGGTGGGGCCCCTTACTTATGTGCGTCTTTGCACGGACTTGCTTGGTTTTCCTATTTGTCAGAGGGCGATTTTTCCCTATAGTCAGAGGATAAAAAAACGGCGGCGCAAAGACCGTCTGTATCACCAGGGGGAAGACGGATGATCCGTTCGGAATTGATCCAAAAGATCGCGGATGAAAACCCGCATCTGACGCAGCGCCATGTAGAGCGTATCGTCAACACGGTTTTCGAAGAGATTATTGAAGCCTTGTCGCGCGGCGACCGGGTTGAACTGCGCGGTTTTGGCGCGTTTTCCGTGAAGTCTCGGGATGCCAGAACCGGGCGAAACCCGCGCACGGGTGAATCGGTGCAGGTAGAGGACAAGAAAGTCCCCTTCTTCAAAACCGGCAAGCTGCTGCGCGACCGATTGAACGGAAGGTAAGGCCCCTATGATCCGGTATCTGCGGTATCTGTTTCTCGCCGGTTTGGCGGTTGTTTTGCTGACGGTGGCGATTGCCAATCGCGGGCATGTCACGCTGAATGCCTTGCCCGCAGATATCGCCGCCTTTGCCGATTTCAACTATGCGCTGTCGCTGCCGCTGTATCTGGTGATTTTCGGCAGCATCATCGTTGGTCTGATGATCGGCTTTGTCTGGGAATGGTTCCGCGAACACCGTATCCGGGCCACGGCCAGCAGCCGCGCGCGTGAAGTCGCAAGGCTGGAGCGGGAGCTGGAAGAGCTGCGTCGCAGCAACCCCGGCCAGAAGGATGACGTTCTCGCATTGCTGGACCGCCCCGCCAAAGCGGGCTGACCCATGGCAGATATTCGCGTCAAGATTTGCGGGCTGCGCTCTGCGGCCGATGTTGCGGCTGTGGTCGCAGCCGGGGCCCATTATGCGGGGCTGAACTTCTTTCCCAAATCCCCCCGGTTTCTGACACTGGACCAAGCGCGCGAGGTGGCCTTCGCCGCGCCGCCCGGCCTTGCCAAGGTCGCGCTGACCGTGAACGCCGAAGATGCCGCGCTTGACGCGATCGTGGACGCGGTGCCGCTGGATATGTTGCAACTGCACGGCCATGAAACGCCGGACCGCGTGGCCGAACTGCGCAGCCGCTATGGCCTGCCGGTGATGAAGGTGCTGGGCGTGGCCGATGAAAGCGATCTGGCCGGCTTGATGGACTATTCGCTGGCCGCCGACCAGTTGATGATCGACGCCAAACCACCCAAAGGCGCTGTGCTGCCCGGCGGCAATGGCATCAGCTTTGACTGGCGCTTGCTGGTGGGGCGCAAATGGCTGAAGCCTTGGATGCTGGCAGGTGGGCTGACCCCTGCAAATGTGGCCGAGGCGATCCGACTGACCGGCGCGCGTCAGGTTGATGTTGCCTCGGGCGTCGAAACCGCGCCGGGCGTCAAAGACGCAGCCTTGATGGCCGCTTTCGTCACGGCGGCAACCGCATGATCCGCTGGCGCGAAGCCCTGCGCACGGATGTGCCCGCCATCGTCGCCCTCTTGGCCGAGGATGCGCTGGGGGCCACCCGCGAAAGCGATGATATGACGCCTTACTATGCGGCCTTCGACGCCATGTCCTATGAATATGGCAACAGCCTGATCGTGGGGGAGGCAGATGGCCGCGTCGTGGCCACCTATCAACTTACCTTCATCACCGGCCTCTCGCTGCGCGCCACCCGCCGCGCCCAGATCGAATCGGTGCGCGTGGCTGCGAAACTTCGCTCCGAAGGGGTGGGGGCCGCAATGATGCGCGATGCCGAAATGCGCGCCCGTCACGCGGGCTGCACCTTGCTGCAACTCACCGCTGACCAAAGCCGTGAAGGCGCGCATCGCTTTTACACCCGCGCAGGCTTCACCGCCTCGCATATCGGCTTCAAGAAACGCCTCGACTAAATCACGCGCATTTATCTAAAATTTGCGCGCGCCGCCCCCCTTCATCTTGGCCCAAATACCTAAATTCCGCCGTGACCCATGCAAACCCACGCAAAAGGTTTTCAACCCGCTTCGGCTGCGCTAGATCATCCTTTGAACCGGCGCAGCAAAAGGCACAACATGGCACGCATCATCAGCTTGGCGATCCGTCTTTGCGGCCTTCTGGCGCTTGGCAGCCTTTCGGGGCTTCTGGGCTTTGGCATGGGCGGCCCCTTGGGTGCGGCTTTGCTTTTCGCCATCGGTGGCTTTATTGGGTTTTTCACGGGGCCAATGTTCTGGCGCCGCATCACAAGATCAAACGGGGGGCAGTGACATGGCCGAAGACGGATTGAACAGCTACATGACCGGCCCGGACGAAGCCGGGCGTTTCGGCATTTTCGGCGGGCGCTTTGTCTCCGAAACCCTGATGCCGCTGATTCTGGAACTGGAAGAGCGGTATGAATTTGCCAAGACCGACCCAAGCTTCTGGGCCGAGATGGACGATCTGTGGAAGCATTACGTCGGCCGCCCCAGCCCGCTGTATTATGCCGAACGCCTGACCAAACATCTGGGCGGTGCCAAAATCTACCTCAAGCGGGATGAGTTGAACCACACCGGCGCGCATAAGATCAACAACGTGCTGGGCCAGATCATCCTGGCGCGCCGCATGGGCAAGACCCGCATCATCGCGGAAACCGGTGCCGGGCAGCATGGCGTGGCCACGGCCACGGTATGCGCCAAGTTCGGGTTGAAATGCGTGGTCTATATGGGCGCGCATGATGTCGAACGCCAAGCCCCCAACGTGTTCCGCATGCGGCTTCTGGGGGCCGAGGTGGTGCCGGTGACATCGGGTCGCGGCACGCTGAAAGACGCCATGAATGACGCGCTGCGCGATTGGGTCACCAATGTGCGCGATACGTTTTATTGCATCGGCACCGTGGCTGGCCCAGCGCCTTACCCGGCGATGGTGCGCGATTTCCAATCGATCATCGGCAAGGAAACCCGCTGGCAACTGGCCGAGCAGGAAGGCGATGGCCGCCTGCCGGATACCGTGATCGCAGCCATTGGTGGCGGGTCCAACGCGATGGGTCTGTTCTATCCCTTCCTTGATGATCCATCGGTAAACATCATCGGGGTCGAGGCTGGCGGCAAAGGCGTGGATGACCGGATGGAGCATTGCGCCTCGCTGACCGGGGGTCGGCCCGGCGTGCTGCATGGCAACCGCACCTATCTGCTGCAAGACAATGACGGGCAGATCCTCGAAGGCTTCTCGATCAGCGCGGGGCTGGATTACCCCGGCATCGGGCCGGAACATGCCTGGCTGCATGACACGGGCCGCGCGCAATATGTCTCGATCACCGACAAAGAGGCGCTGGAGGCGTTCCAGCTTTCCTGCGCCTTGGAAGGCATCATCCCGGCGCTGGAACCCAGCCACGCGCTGGCCCATGTGATGAAGATCGCGCCGACCCTGCCTGCCGACCATATCATCGTGATGAACATGTGCGGACGTGGTGACAAGGACATCTTTACCGTCGCCAAGCACCTTGGCTTTGACATGAAGATCTGAGGTCAGACATAAACCAAATGCCGATCCGTCGGTTTCAGGCCCGCACCGCGCCAACGGTGCGGGCTTTTTCATGATCTCAACCTATCCAACGGGCCTTGGGCGGCGTTCTAAACCGAAGTTTATGCCCACAAACCCAAAGCCGATAGCGCCGCCTCTAAACTTCGGGGAAATATACCTCTGTGCCAAACGCTGCCTTTGTGTGGGTGTCGCCGCTAATGGCGTCTTAATCACAGCGACCTTGCCGCCGACATGATGGGTCGAGGGTCGGACAGAAAGAGGAGACGAAGACATGATGAAACGTGTTTTGGCCCTGACGTTGGGCGCCGTTCTTGCGGGGCAAATGGCATATGCAATCACCGCAGACGAGATTGTGACGGACCTGCAAGCTGAAGGGTATACCCGCGTCGAGGTGCGTGTCGGGCCCACCCAGATCAAGGTGGAGGCCATTCGCGGCACCAACAAGATCGAACGGATCGTCGACAGCGCCACGGGCAATGTTCTCAAAAGCGAAAGCTACATGGTCGACAGCGGTGAAAACACCCGGCCCGGTGTCAGCATCCGCACGCGCGACCGCGATTTTGTCCGGGTCGCGGACGGTGGGCGCGACATCAGCAGCAGCGATGATGATGACAACAGCACCGCTGACCGCAACGATGACGATGACAAAGACAGTGACCGCAGTGATGATCGGGACGGGGGCGACGCCTCTGATTCCGATGATGACAGCGACCACGATGCGGGCGATGATCACGACGACGATCATGGCGGGTCGGACGATCATGATAGTGACGACGGCGATGACGATTGATCGCGACGACAGTTGACTTTGCGACGCCCCGGCCTTGCCGGGGCGATTGGCGTGGCATCCAGATGGCAAGCTGCGCGAGACGTGGTGCAGCACAGGTGCTGACCGAAAGGGCCGGAAATGAACCGACGGAAACTTCTTGGGCTTGGTGTCGTCGCGCTGCTGTCCGCAGCGATGCCGGCGCTTGCCGATAGCCTTGCCGACAATGTGGTCGCGCAACTAAAACGGCGTGGGTTCAAGCGGATCACGGTTGGCCGCACGTTTCTGGGGCGCACGCGTATTGTGGCTGTCGGCAACGGTGGCCGCCGAGAGATCATTCTGAACCCAAGAACGAACGAAATACTGCGTGACTTGTGGATCGCAGAGGCCGCGGGTTCTGGTGGCGGGTCATCGGGCGGCGTTCTTTCGAATGGTGGCGCATCGGGGGATGACGATGATGATCACGACGACAAAGACGACGACGACGACGACGACGACGACGATCACGAAGACCGCGATGACAAATCCGGCAAGGGTGACGGGGGCGGCGATGATGATGACGACGACGACTGACCGCACAGCGAGGCAGGACACGTGAAAGAACGTCTCACACTTTTCATCATTTTCGCGGTTCAGGCCGCTTGCGCGATTTTTTTCGTCTCGGATATTTTGTCGTCTCTATTTGGATTGCGTTCCAAGCCCTTGGCCTGGGAGTTGCGCGAGTTGCTGGAGATCGGGGCCGCCACAGGCTTGGTTCTGGGGCTTGTGCTGGGGGCTTGGGCGCTGCGAACGTCCTTGGTGCAGCGCCGTCGCGCCGAAGAGAAACTTCGGCGGGCATCGGGTGCCTTCATGGCCCTGTTGGAAGAACGGTTCGCCGAATGGGCCTTGACCCCGGCAGAGCGTGACGTTGCCCTGTTCGCCATCAAAGGAATGTCCACCATGGAAATCGCGGCACTGCGCGGCACCAGCGAAGGCACGATCAAGGCGCAGACCAATGCGATTTACCGCAAGGCGGGCGTTGGCGGGCGGCCGCAACTGTTGTCGCTATTCATCGAAGATCTGATGGCAGAGGATTCGAAAATACGACCCGCCGATGTGCCAAAGGACGCGGCCTGACCGCCCTTAGCGCAAGATCGGAGGCCCGTTCGAAATACCGTGATTGGCAAGCCCCATCCGCAGCCCGCGCCCGATGCGGTGCGCAAGGGCAGACCATTGCTGCGCGGTGTCTTCGGGCAATGTTTCGGCCAAGGTGGCATCAAACTGCGCCAGCCATGCGTCAAACATGCCGGGGCGCACATTGCCTGCGGCCTGATGCACCTGCATCGGATTGCCGTCATAGCCGCGTTCAAACAGAATGGCGTTGCGCCAGAACCGGGCGATCTTGGCCTCATGCGTGGGCCAATCCTTGATATGCACCGCAAAGACCGCGCCCAGCATCGGATGCGCCCGCACCCGCGCGTAAAAGCGTTCGACCACAAGGTCGATCTGATCCGGGGTGATGGGAAAACGTGCCAAGCTCATGCATCAAGGGTTAGGCCGTGGCGGGCATCAGGGCAAGCGCCTTGCTGTCGCAGGGGTTAGTCTGCCGCCATGGCCTTCAGCTTGTCTTGGGCGAAAACGCAGGCGGCAAATTTGGGGCTGGAGGCCAGGTCGCAGGCTTGCAGGAACAACCGTTTCGCCTGTGCCGGATCGGCGGAAACACCTTCGCCCAATTGATAGGTCTGGCCCGACATGGCGCAGCCCCAGCTATCGCCTTCGGCACAGGCCTGTTCGAAGCTGCGAAAGAGGCAAGGCACCAGAGCCACATCACCGCTTTGCATCGGGTCCCCTGCGACCGTGCGGTTTCGCAACCCCGCGCCGCGATTGGTGCAGCCGCCCGCCCGCCCCAAGGCGCAGGCCAAAGCATAGGTCTTGCGTGATGCGACGCGCGCGCCCTCCTCGTCCCGAAACTCCAGCACGCGGGCCATATGGGTGCAGGCGCGCGCGTCATCTTCTTGAAGGCACAGGCTTTGGCACCGCCCGAAATTTTCCTTGCAGAAGGCATAGGTGATTGAACTGTCGCCGCGCAGCAGCTTGCGCCACAGGCTGGTCTGGCTGGCATAGATATCAGCGGGGCAAGCGGCATAAAGCGCGTCGATGCCGTTGGTTGCGCTGATGCCTGCGATGGATTGCGTGATCAGGTCGCCGGGAATATCCGCCACCTTCACCTCCTCGGCGTGAAGCGGCCCTGCGGCCAGAAGGCTGATCGTGATGCAAAGCGCCCGGATCATCGCGCGGCCCTGTTACGGCAAGGCGTGGCGCTGCAAGATATCCAGCGGAACGATATCCAGTGTGCGGATATGGGTGGCGGCCAGATTGACCTTTGGCGCAGCCCCTTCATCATGCGCTTGCAAAAAGCGCCCGGCGCAAAGGCACCAGCGATCCCCCGGTTTCAACCCGGCAAAGCCGTATTCGGGACGGGGGGTCGAAAGGTCATTGCCCAGATATTTCGACAGGGCCAGAAACTCTGCCGTCATCACCGCGCATACCGTATGGGCCCCGTGATCGGCGGGGCCGGTATCGCAGCAGCCGTTGCGGAAGAACCCGGTCAGCGGCGTAGAGGAGCAACCCTCCAGCGCAGTGCCCAATACATTGATCGAGGCGGCTTTGGCGTCAGTCATCCGGTTCGTCCTTTCGTCTGGTTCGGTGCAGGCCTAGCGATAGGCCGAGGCGATTTTGCGAAACATCGCGATATTGCTTTCATAGGCACCCGGTTCGCGAAAGCCCCGATCCGCCGAATTCACCGCGATCACCACGCCTGTGGCACGATTGACGTAAATATACTGCCCATAGATCCCGCGCGCCAGAAATTCGCCCGGCTCTGCCCCTTGCGGCACCCACCATTGATAGCCATAGCCAATCGCGCCATCAGCCGTATTGGCCTGCGGTGCGGTGGAAAGATTGACCCAGAGTTCGGGCACGATCTGGGTATTGCCGCGCCGCCCCATGTCCAGAAACAACTGCCCCATCCGCGCATAATCCCGTGTGATCAGGTTCAGCCCGCCCAGCACGAAGGGTTCGCCCAGACCATCGGTGACGTAATAGGAGGCGGCCTCCAGCCCCATCGGGCCGATCAGCTTTTCCTGCATCAGGTCCACAATGCCGCGCCCGGTGGCACCCCGGATCACCATGCCGATCACATGCGTGTCGATCGAGACATATTGCCATACCTCCCCCGGCGCGCGTTCGCGTTCGGTCAGGCCAGCGGCAAAGCCATCCATGGATTGTCCCAGCGCCAGCACGCGGCCCATTTTGTTGATATCGCTCCAGAAATCGAGGTAATCTTCGTTGAATTTCACCCCCGATTGCATGGTCAGCACATCGCGCACTGTCACCCCGTCATAAGCGGTGCCGACCAGTCCCGGCACATATTGCGTCACCAGATCATCCAGCGACTGAATGGCCCCTTCGGCCTGCACGATGCCAAATAGCGCCGACAGATAGCTTTTGGCGACCGACCACGAAATGCGCTTGTCATCGGGGCCGGTGCCAAGGCGGTAAGTCTCGGCCACCAGCGCGCCGTCGTGCAAAACGACCATTGCGGTGACGCTGCGCGCCTCTTGCCAAGCCTCCAGCCCATCAATGGCGGGCATGGGGGCGCCCTGCGGCAGGGGCATGACAGGCGGGGCCACCGCGATGCTGCGGGTCAGGAACGCCGCGTCCATATGGCTGAAATTCTGGACAATCTGTTCGGGTTTGAACAGGCCAAGCACCGCTTGCAGCCGGCCAATCTCCTCTCGTTTCCAGATCGCGACTGCGGCGATGATCAGCAGCAGCACGCCAAGGAATTTGCCGATTTTGCGCATTGGTTCCCCCGTTGGTCTTTGCGAAAGGGGACCACAGGCGCGGGCGTGGCGCAAGGCTGGGCTTGGGTGTGGACGTTACGTCAAGGCGGCGGGGTCAGGGGACGGGATCAGGCGGCGGGGGCTTGCCAATCCACCCAGCGGCCATGGAAATCCACGCGCCCCAAGGCGATAACCCGATTGCCCGGCCACAGCCGCAGCACCAGTGCCGCCCCTGGCTCTTGCCCGTCACTTTCCATCGACAGATGCGCCAAGGGGGCGGCATCCGTGGCCCGCGCGCCTGCGGCTTGCAGCAGCGCCTCGCCCCGCGCTTGAAGGGCTGCGGGGAAATACTGCCAGGCTACGGTATGATAAATCAGGTGCAAGCGCCCCGGCATCGGGCTTGCCAGCCGGGTTTCCAACCATGCCACGGCATCGCCGCGCTCTACCGTGATACCCTGCGCCAGATCTATCGCGGTTTGGGTCAGTGCCATGCGATGCGGCTGGTCAGCCCAGATGTAAGAGCGGATGCGCAAGCCGTCGGCGGTCACATCCAGTGGGTTCAGATCGACGGCGCGGCGTGCCACCACCACAGGCTGGCTGCGGGGCGGCACATCCCCGCGCCAGTCCGGCGTCAGGCGCAGCGGGCTGGACGGGTCGCCAAAGCACGCGCCAATATCCAGCACATAATGGTCCCAGTTCAGGTTCAACCCCGCGCTCGCCCCCAGTTCCGACAGCGCCATGGGCAGGCCATACTGCGCCGCCAGCCAATGCCCGGCGGCGATCAACGCGGCAGAGCGGCGCACCTCATTGGTTTGCGGCGCGCTGTCCAGCCATGTCAGCAGGTGATCGGGTTCTGCATCAAGGCTGTCCAGCAAAACGGCCAGCATCTCGATATCGGTATAGCGCGCGGGGTCGGCATAGAGGCTTTGCAGCGCAATCGGCCGCCCCTGCAAGGCCAAAGCATGCAGGCCCCCCGCCAGCCGCAACCCCAGCGCATCACCGCGGGCAGAAGGCTCCCCCACCCAGCCCAACACCCGGTCGGCAACCGCTGTGCCGGGTTCCAGCCCTTCGGCCAGCAGGCGCAGCAATCGCGCGGTAAAGGGAGAGCCGAGGGCGGCACAGGCATCGGCTTGCGTGCGAAAACTGTCGCGGACGCGGGCGCTCACTTGAACCGGTCCGCGAGTTTTTGCAGCATGCTGCGGCTGTCGGGTGCCTGCTCTGCTACGGGGGCGGGTTTCACGGCGTCTGCGGGCTTGTCCTTGCCTGTCTGTTGGTCGGTTTGCTGGCCAGTTGACGGGCGCGGCGGGGCGGTGCGCAGGGCCACCGCATTGGAAAACTTCGCGCCATCGCCTGCGGCCAGATAAGGCGCGCCGTCCGACAGCCCGCGCAGCAGGTCATCAAGCCAGTCCTGATCGGCCTTGGCAAAATCATGCAGAACATAATTGGCAACCGCGTCCTTATGGCCGGGATGCCCGATGCCCAGCCGCACGCGGCCATAGGCCTCGCCGATATGGGCATGGATGGACCGCAGGCCGTTATGGCCCGCATGGCCGCCGCCTTGCTTCTGGCGCATCTTGCCGGGGGCGAGGTCCAGCTCATCATGAAACACGATCACATCGGCGGGGGTGATCTTGTGAAAGGTCATCGCAGCTTGCACCGCCTCACCCGACAGATTCATGAAGGTTTCGGGCTTCAACAGCAGCACCCGTTCTGCCCCCAGCCGGCCATCGGTGGCCAGCCCCTTGAACGCCTTTTTCCAGGGGCCAAAGCCATGGTCGGCGGCGATCCGGTCCAGCGCCATGAAGCCGATATTATGCCGGTTCCCTGCATATTTCGCACCGGGATTGCCCAAGCCCACAAACAGTTTCATCACATGCGCCCTTTTGCCTTTGGCGTCTGGATATCACCCGCCGCGCCGTATCAAAATGAAAAAACGCGGCAGGCCAGAGGCCGCCGCGTTTTCAAACCTCACCCTATGGGTCAGATTATTCTTCTTCGCCTTCTTCGGCGCTGTCTTCGGCTTCGTCGTCACCCGACGAACGCAGGCTGGACGGGGCCGAGATGTTGGCGATCACGAAGTTCCGGTCGATGGTCGGCTTGGCGCCGTTCGGCAACGTGATGTCGTTGATGTGGATAACGTCACCCACGTTCAAGCCGGTCAGATCAACGGTGATATGGTCCGGGATGTTGGACGCATTCACTTCCAATTCAACCTCGTTGCGCACCACAACCAGCGTGCCGCCCTTTTTCAGGCCCGGTGCTTTTTCGTGGTTTTCAAAGGTCACGTGGATGAACAGGTTGATCCGGCTGTTGGCGCGCAGACGCATGAAATCCACATGCAAAGGTGTATCCTTTACAACGTGACGCTGAACGTCACGGCAGATAACGCGCACGTCCTTTTCGCCTTCAACCTTGAGGTTGAACAGCGTGGACAAGAAGCGGCCAGCTTTCAGGTGCTTGATGAGGTAGTTATACTTCATGCTGATGGCCAGCGGCTCTTTGCCGTCACCATAAACAACACCGGGTACCAATTGATCACGACGAGCTTGGCGGGCGGCCCCCTTGCCTGTCCCCGCGCGAACCTCGGCTACAAGATCCGGGATCTCTTTTGCCATTGTAATTCTCCATATGTTAAGCCCACCGCCCTCCAAGGGTGTGCGGTGCGACGGGGGGGCTATAGCGGGGAATCACCGCAGGGGAAAGGTGAAATCGCGCCGGATCGCCGGGGAATCGTGGCAAAAAGCAGGTCTTGCCGCCCTTTGGCATCGGCGCTAGGACCACAGCAGCGATCTGGAGCGTGATATGTCCTTCCCGGCCACCCTTGTCGCCAGCCGTCCGGCGCTGGCAAGTTTTGCGGCGATGGGCGTGCTGTGGGGCAGCTATGCCGCAACCTTGCCGGATATCAAGACCATGTTGGGCGTGGATGAAGCGGGCTTGGGCCTGCTGATCCTTGGTGCGCCAATCGCGGCGGTTCTGGCGATGCTGTTGGCCCCTGCCACGGGTGTGGCGCTGGGGCGGTTTGCCTTGCCGCTTGCCAGTCTGGCGATGGCTTTGGCCTTCATGCTGCCGGGGCAGGCCCCCGTTGCGGGTGGGTTGATGCTTGTGGCCTTTGCCGCAGCGATGGCGCTGTGCGGGGCGACAACGGGAACGCTGGATGTGCTGATGAATGCGCGCGTGGCCGCGATGGAAAACGCGCGCGGCCATTCGCTGATGAACCTGTGCCACGCCGCTTATTCGCTGGGCTATGCCGGATCGGCGTTGATCAGCGGCGGTTTGCGGGCCGCCGCTTGGGGGCCGGGGCAGGTGATGCTGGTCGCCGCCCTTCTGGCGCTGGCGCTGGGGCTGGCCTCGTATGAGGCGGATGGCCGGATAGACGGGCTGGCCAAACCCAAGGACGCAAACGCCGCTGGTTTGGGCCGCGTGGCAGTGATTGGCGGCGCTATCGTGCTGATCGCCTTTTTGTCCGAGAATGCCGCCGAAAGCTGGTCTGCGCTGCATGTCGAACAAACGCTGGGCGGCAGCCCGGCCCAAGGGGCGCTGGGGCCTGCGGCGATGGCACTGACCATGGCGGTGGCGCGGCTGGCAGGCCAAGGCGTGATTGCACGGATCAGCCCGCAGCGCCTGATGACCGCGGGCGCGGTGGTGGCAGGCTTGGGCGCGATGATTGCGGCTTTGGCTGTAAACCCGGCGATGGCCTATGCCGGGTTTATCGTTCTGGGTATTGGCGCGTCGGTCGTGGCCCCGACCGCCTTTACGCTGGTCGGGCAAATGGCGCCGCCCGAGGCACGGGCGCGCGCTGTGGCACGGGCCACGCTGCTGGGCTATTTCGGCTATTTCTTCGGCCCGCCGATGATCGGCTTTATCGCCGCCAGCTTTGGGCTGCGGGCGGCGTTTGGCTTTACCGCCGTGGCATTGCTGGCGGTGGTGGCGCTGGCCCCGCTGCTGCGCAAAGCGGGATAATCACGGGGTGGGGTTATTCCACCCAGTCGCCTTCAAACCCTTTGGGGATCAACAGGTTGTGCCGCCCAAGGTCACTGATCGACCGTTCGCCCACCAGCCCCATCGTCGTGATCAACTCTTTCTGGATCACCTCCAGTGCCTTGGTCACGCCGGCCTCACCCATCGCGCCCAAACCATTGACAAAGGCGCGCCCGATATAGGTGCCCTTCGCCCCCAGCGACAGTGCCTTCAGCACATCCTGACCCGACCGGATGCCGCTGTCCATATGCACCTCGATCTTGTCTCCGACCGCATCGACAATGCCCGGCAACGCCCGGATCGACGAAAGCGCGCCATCCAACTGCCGCCCGCCATGGTTGGACACCACAATCGCATCGGCCCCCACGGCCAGCGCATTGCGGGCATCCTCGGCATCCATCACGCCTTTCAGGATCACTTTGCCGCCCCACATTTCCTTGAACTTGGCAATCCGCTTCCAATCCAGGCTCTCGTCAAAGGCCTCGGCGGTCCAGGATGACAGGCTGGAGGGGTCCGAAACCCCTTTGGCATGGCCCACGATATTGCCAAAGAACCGCCGCTTGGTTTGCAGCATCTCCAGCCCCCATGGCACCTTGGTCATCATATTCGCGATGGAAGCGGGGGTAAGTTTCGGCGGCGCGGACAAGCCGTTTTTCAAATCCTTGTGCCGCTGCCCCATGATCTGCAAATCGACCGTGATCACGATGGCTGAACAGTTCGCCGCCCGCGCCCGTTCGAACAAACGGTTCATGAAATCATCGTCTTTCAAGGTGTAAACCTGAAACCAGAACGGCTTGGTGGTGTGTTCGGCCACATCCTCGATCGAACAGATGCTCATGGTCGACAGGGTAAAGGGCACGCCCATCTTTTCTGCCGCTTTCGCCGCCAGAATCTCGCCGTCGGCGTGCTGCATCCCCGTCAGCCCAACCGGGGCCAAGGCGACCGGCATCGCCACCTTTTCGCCAATCATCTCACTGGCCGTGCTGCGCCCCGACATATCCACCGCGACCTTCTGGCGAAGCCGCAGTTGCGCGAAATCCGATGTGTTCTCGCGAAAGGTCTGCTCGGTATAGCTGCCGCTTTCCGCATAATCGTAAAACATCTTTGGCGTCCGCTTTTTGTGCAGCCGCTTGAGGTCGTCGATACAGGTAATCACGGGCATGGGGGCCTCCGTTGGGTGTGGTAAGTTTTCCTTACCAATATTCACAGCCCAAGGCAACTGTCTTGGCAGCAAGCCCCCAAATGCGCGCGCAGGTTACACGCTATGCAGATACAGGTCGTAATCCACGTCCGAAATGGTCTGCGCCACCCGCGCATATTCGGCCGCTTTGATGGCGACAAAAGTGCGGTGCATATCCTCGCCCAAGGCATCCCGCAGGAAGCGCGACTCACGCGCTGCCTCAATCGCGCCGCGCCAATCGACCGGCATATCCCCCGCCTCGGCCCCGTCATAGCCGTTGCCCGTGGTTTCCGGCCCCGGATCGACGCGATGCGCAAGCCCCGCGCGAATACCAGCCAAGACAGTGGCGGCAACCAGATAGGGGTTGGCATCCACCCCCGCCGGGCGATGCTCAATCCGCCGCGCCTTGATGTCGCCTGCCGGAATCCGCAAAGCGACAGAGCGGTTGTTCACCCCCCAAGACGGGCTGACCGGCGCATAGGATTGCCCAACGAACCGCCGCCATGAATTGGCATGCGGGGCAAAAACCAGCATGGACTCTGCCATCGTCGCCCGCAGCCCGCCAATCGCATGCAGAATGGTGGGCGACCATTCGCCCTCAACCGCTTCGACAAACACGTTGCGCCCGGATTTATCCAGCATCGACACATGAAAATGCATGCCAGAGCCTGCATATTGCTCCACCGGTTTGGCCATGAAACAGGCTGTCACCCCATGCGCGCGCGCCTGCGCCCGCACGATCCGCTTAAGCCGCATCAGATCATCGGCGGCCTGCATCACATCCTCGCGGTAATGCAAGGTCAGCTCATACTGCCCCGGCGCGTATTCGGAGATCATCGTCTCGGCCTTGATCCCCGCCGCCGCCGCCCCGGCGTAAATATCGGAAAACAAGGGCAACATGCCATGCAGATGGTCCACCGAATAGACTTCGGTCTTGGCACTCGCCCGTCCGTCCAACACATCGCGCGCAGGTTGCACCCGGCCATCAGGGCCGCGATCATTGGCCAGCAAAAAGAACTCTAACTCAAACGCCCCTGCCGGCCGCAAGCCTTCGGCGGCCAACGCATCCACCTGCCGCTGCAAAGCGTGGCGCGGGTCCGAAGTCATCGGCTTGCCGCTCAGATCATACATGCTCATCAGCACTTCGGCGCGCGCGGGCTTGGTGCCATGCAATGGCACCAGCGTGCCCGGCACCGGCCAGGCCCGCAGATCGCCATCCCCCTGATCCCAGATCAAACCCGTCTCATGCACATCCTCACCACAAATATCCAATCCCAGAATGGAAATCGGCAAATGCCGCCCGGATTTGTAAAAGCCCAGCAATTCATGCCGCCGGATAATCTTGCCACGGCCAATCCCATTGGCGTCATGCAACACCAGATCAATCGCCTCAATCTCCGGATGCGCCGCCAGAAAGGCCTCCGCCTCGGCCACGCCCGACCCCGAGGGGCTTACATCAACGCTCATCGCTTCCATCCTTCGCATGGGGGCCGCAAGCCGCCCTTCTTTCATCTTGGTCCAAATACCTTGGGGGGTCAGGGGGGCAAAGCCCCCCTGCGCCTGCCGCCCATACCCCTATGAGAACAAACTGTCCAACACCTCGGAAAAGGCCGCGATCAACCTGTCCACCTGCCGCTTTTTGGTGGCGGGGCTGATCAGCATCATGTTGTGAAAGGGCGCAATCAGACAACCACGGTTCACCAGCGCCAGATGCACGGCGCGTTCCACAGCGGGGCAATGCGCCTCCATCGCCTCGGTGCCATTGCGCAAGGGGCCGGGGGCGCAGATAAACTCCACCCGCGCACCAACGCGCACCACATGCCACGGTGCTCGCACCGCATTGATCGCGGTCGTCAAGCCCGCTTCCAGCCGGGCGGCCAGCTTTTCCATATGGTCATAGGATTTGCGGGTCATCACTTCGCCCAGATTGGCGCGCAGGGCGGCAAATTGCAGCGGGTTGCCCGACAGGGTGGTGCCCATGCCCGAATGGCCCGGCACGCGACCGGCATCGTAATCGGCAAAGCGGCGGGCCAGATCGGGCGCAAGGCCCCAGGCCGCACAGGCCACGCCCCCGGCAATGGATTTGCCGATCACAAACATATCGGCCCGCAATCCGTTGCCCTTGGCCCAGCCCCCCAGCCCGCTGGAAACGGTATGGGTTTCATCCATGATCAACAGCGTGCCTGCCGCATCGCAAGCCGTGCGCACCGTGCGCCAGAAGTTCGGGTCTGGCAGCACCATGCAGCAATTGGTCATCACCGGCTCGGCCAGAACGGCGGCCACATCGCCTTCGGCCAAAGCCGCTTGCAGCGCCGGGAGGTCGTTGAACTCCACTACCACCGCATGGGCCGCGGGGTCCGCCACCTGCCCGACCATGCCTGCGCGCGTCACGGTCTTGTCACCCTCCAGCGTGACCATCACATCCTCGACCGTGCCATGATAACAGCCGTTGAACACCAGAATCTTTGGCCGCCCCGTCACCGCACGCGCCACCCGGATGGCGCAGCGATTGGCGTCGGAGGCGGTCGTCGCGATCTGCCAGCGGAAATTGCCAAAACGCTTGGTCAGCAAGCGCCCGGCTTCCAGCGCATCAAGGCTGGGCAGCATATAGGTCAGCCCTGACTTGGCCTGCCGCGCCACCGCCTTGGCCACCGGCTCGGGGGAATGGCCGAACAGGCTACCGGTATCGCCAAGGCAGAAATCATCCAGACCAAAGCCATCCACATCGGTGATCCGCGCGCCCTTGGCGCTTTCGACCAGCAGCGGAAAGGGCATCGGCCAATCCCGCATCCAATGCATCGGCACCCCGGCCAGAAACGCCCCTTCGCCCATGTTCAGCGCATGTTGCGTATTGGGGCGGCTGGTGGCAAAGCGGGTGGCTTCGCGGGTTGCAAAGTGGCGCAGGTGGTCAGTCTCTATCCCGGCGATAAGGGTGGTCATGGTGGCCCTATGGTTCTGCGCGGATCAGCCGACCCGCGTCATCTCGTTCAAGGTCAGGCTTTCGATCCAGCCTTTGGTGGCCGCGTTATAGGCCGCCAAATGTGGCGCTTTCATGTGGTCCAACCATAAATCGCGGGTTTCCCAGTTTTCGTAAAACATGAAAAAGCCGGGTTTGTCATTGTCGCGGTGCATATCATATTGCAGGCAGCCCGCCTCTTGCCGGGTCGCGGCGATCAGCTTGTGCATTTCCGCGATCAGCGCGTCCTCTTTGCCGGGGACAGCCTGTATTTGGGCAAGAATGGTCAGAACCATGACAGAGACTTTCGCTAAAAGGGGGGCGGGGGCGGTGGGTTGCCACCCACCCTACGCCCGGAAATGGAAGCCGGAAACAGACCCCGAAGGCAGACCCCGGATCAACCGCGATGCGCGCCAGCGGCAAGGGCCGCCACACGGGCCAGCACCTCGGCCACGGGTTTACCCTCGCCAATGTCTTTCACGATGGCAGAGCCGACAACGCAACCATCCGCGATCCCGGCAATCGCCTCGGCGGCCTCGGGCGTGGTGATGCCAAAGCCGACGATGACCGGCAGGTCCGTCCTGGCCTTGATCCGGGCCACTTCGGGGGCGACATCCGCCGCCTCGGGCGCCGCCGCCCCTGTGATCCCGGTGATCGAGACGTAATAGACAAAACCGCTGGTGTTTTGCAGCACCTTCGGCAAGCGCTTGTCATCGGTGGTCGGCGTGGCCAAACGGATGAAATTGAGCCCTGCCTTTTGCGCTGGGATACATAGTTCGTCATCTTCCTCGGGCGGCAGGTCGACGATGATCAGCCCATCAATTCCGGCCGCTTTGGCTTGGGACAGGAACAGATCCACCCCCCGGCTGTAGATCGGGTTGTAATAACCCATCATCACGATCGGGGTCGTATCATCGCCCTTGCGGAAGTCGGTCACCATGGCCAGCGTCTTGTCCAGCGTCATGCCGCCTTCCAGCGCGCGCTGACCGGCAAGCTGGATCGTCGGGCCATCCGCCATCGGGTCGGTGAAGGGCAGACCAATCTCGATGATATCCACCCCCGCCCCCGGCAGGCCCTTCATCACCGCAAGCGAGGTTTCCACATCCGGGTCGCCCGCCATGATATAGGAAACGAATGCCTTCTTGCCCGAAGCCTTCAGGGCGGCAAATTTCTGGTCAATCCGGGTCATCGTGGCGTCCTTATAAATGTCACCGCCCGGTTTGCCGAAACGAGGCGCGGAAATCAATGCCTCACGTGGTTTTGGGCCGCCGCAGGCCGCGTTTCACATCGCGCCGGGGACCGAGATCATCCAATGCGTGCCGAAACGGTCCTTGCCCATGCCGAAACCGGGCGACCAGAAGGTGGGGGCGAAGGCCATGATTTCCTCTCCGCCTTGCATCAGCCGATCAAACACCGCTTTGGCCGCCGGGGCATCGGGTTCAAAATGGCTGACGGTGACCGAGGCTTGCGGTGCCCCTTCGGTGCCGGGCGGGTAGTCCGAGGCCATCATCATGCCCATCGACGCCATCAAAAGCGCATTCATCACCAGCGGGCTTTTGGCCAGTTCGGGCGGCGCGTCCGGCATCTCGCTATAGCGGCGGATCGTCAGCTTGCCGCCGAAAACCTCGGCATAAAATGCCATCGCCTCGGCGCAATTGCCTTGAAAATGCAGATAGGGTGTAAAGCTCATCTCAAATCCTCCTGCCCGCAGCATGGCACAGCCGGCCGGCTGCGCAAAGCGTCCTGCTTGCGGATTGCAGGGGTTTTGGCCTATGAGGGCCGGGAAACCGGATGGAGAGAAGAGCATGGGATTTCGCATGGGGATCGTCGGGCTGCCGAATGTGGGCAAGTCTACCCTTTTCAACGCGCTGACCCGCACGGCGGCGGCGCAGGCGGCGAACTTTCCGTTCTGCACGATTGAGCCGAATGTCGGCGATGTGGCGGTGCCAGATGCGCGGCTGGAAAAGCTGGCGGCGATTGCAGGCTCCAAGCAGATCATTCCCACACGGATGACCTTTGTCGATATCGCGGGGCTTGTGCGCGGGGCCTCCAAGGGGGAGGGGTTGGGCAACCAGTTTCTGGCCAATATCCGCGAATGTGACGCGATTGCCCATGTTCTGCGCTGCTTTGAAGATGATGACATCACCCATGTCGAGGGCAAGATCGACCCCGTGGCCGATGCCGAGACGATTGAAACCGAACTGATGCTGGCCGATCTGGAATCGATTGAGCGGCGTTTGGCGAACTTGGCCCGCAAGATCAAAGGCGGCGACAAGGATGCGGGCGATCAGGTGCGGCTGCTTCAGATGGCGCAAAAGGTGCTGGAGGATGGCAAGCCCGCGCGGTCGGTCGAGGTGGCCGAGGATGACAAGCGGAACTGGAAGCTGCTGCAACTGCTGACCTCCAAGCCCGTGCTGTTCGTGTGCAATGTCGAGGAATCTTCGGCGGCGAACGGCAATTCCCAATCCGCCCGCGTGGCGGAAATGGCGGCCAAGCAAGGCGCGGGCATGGTCGTGATCTCGGCCCGGATTGAGGAAGAAATCAGCCAGCTTGCCGCCGATGAAGCCGCGATGTTTCTGGAGGAAATGGGGCTGGAAGAAGCGGGGCTGGATCGCCTTATTCGGGCGGGTTACCAGCTTTTGGGCCTGCAAACCTATTTCACCGTCGGCCCCAAGGAAGCGCGGGCCTGGACGATCCCGAAAGGCACGCTGGCCCCGCAGGCGGCGGGGGTCATTCATGGCGATTTTGAGAAGGGCTTCATCCGCGCTGAAACCGTTGGCTATGACGATTATATCGCCGGAAACGGCGAGGCCGGGGCCAAGGAAGCGGGCAAATTCCGGGTGGAAGGCAAGACCTATCTGGTGAAAGACGGCGACGTGCTGCACTTCCTGTTTTCCGGCTGACCAGTGATGCTCCGCAGGTATGAATCGCGCGCGATTCATATTCTAAGGCACTGAAAACCAAAGGTAACGGGATTTATTTTAACCGAATTTTAACGCGGTCGCACAAGCGGTGTGGCCGCGTTTTTATGTTCTGTTGGGGGGAGTCGGGGTGATTTGGGGTGGTGGGGTGCACCCCCACCTTACTGGATTTAGATTATGAGGGAGTAAGCAATCCACAACAAAATGGCTGTGGGCAGGATGACTGCAACACTCGCGCGGGCATAGCCCCAAAGCGTGGCCCGACCGATGGTGCGAAGCATTTGGTCAATCTCAATTTCCGCAAACGGTTTTGTGACGGGCTGCGCCGCAAGTTTCGCGGCGACTGGGTGCAGTAGCCGTGACTTTTGCGTCCAGACAGCCCCCAAACCTGCGATCAGGTGCACAAGCGTCGGGACCAATGTCGTAGCGGCCATCAAGTAAAGGGTGATGCCTTGCTTTGGATCGGCGTGGATGCTGGCCCAAAAGGCGCGCCAGTCAAGCGGAGCGGTGGCGGGGCTAAGGGCGGACCATATCTCTAGCGCGCCGACAAGGGCAGCGAGAAGCAACAGCAAGCAACACGCTGCCAAAGCCAGATCCAGCAGCATTTGGGCGAGGATGATCCAGACGACGGGCCTTTGCGCAAGAACCCTTGCCAGAAAAAAGCGGGTGATGGCGAGTGACAGCAGGTCGGCCGCAGCGTTCAGGACGGGAAGGAGGACGTAGAGGAGAAAGATCATCAAAGCCGCGTCAATATCGGCAGCGACAACGGCAAAGGCAACGGCAACGGCAACGGCAGCGACAACGGCAAAGGCAAAGGCAAAGGCAAAGGCAAGAACTTCAACCAACACCCGGCCCACCTTCGATAGAAAACTGGGCCGGGTGTTGGGATCGTCAAGCGGTTTGAAAAGCTTATTAACCACAAACTGCGAAAAACTTTCTTCGTTTTTAACAATATTCAAGGCTGTGGCAGCCCCTGCGGCAAACAGCACCAAGCGCAATGCGCGTTCAAACCCCGAACCAGTATCGCGAAAAATCGAAATTCCGGCTGGTGCCCAAATGTTGAACAGGCCCCAACCGATCAGCAAGGCCAGCAGCGGGTAAACAAAGGCGAGGGTTAAGCAGGTGCCATAAGCACGCCAAGACAAAAGGCGTTCGCCATACCAGCGGTTGGCAAAGCCCAAGACGCGATCCAGTGACTGGAAATAAGCATCACTGCCGCTGCTTTGGTAGGTCTGCGCAAGAGCGGACCATGAGGCCGGATCGCGCAGCATTTTCTCGGTAGGGACGGCGCGAAAGTGGCTGGCTAGAAAGCCGATTGCCAAGATCAGCAGCGGGAATGCAACACCCAGCAATGCCAGCCCGCCGCTGTTGTCGTTTGCCCATGTCCAAAGATCACTCATTATGCATTGCCTTAAAGGGTCTTTCGCAATGGGTAGCGTGGTCAGTTATGCGGGGGCACGTGTTTTTGGCGCAGGTGACATTGGGCTGGCCGGTTGTTTGTTGACACTTCTTCAAACAGCGAGCAGTCGCTGGTTGGCCCGGGGCGCGGGGGCTGTTAAGGTCGCGCAAAGGCGGAGGGGATGATGAAGGTTTATCTGGCGGGGGAAATTCATTCCGATTGGCGGGCCGAGGTGGCTGCGGGCTGCGAGGGGTTGGATGTGGTGTTCACCGGGCCGGTGACGGACCATGCCGCCTCGGATGATTGCGGGGTGGCGATCATGGGGGCGGAGGCCGACAAGTTCTGGAATGACCACAAGGGCGCCAAGCTGAACGCGATCCGCACGCGCAGGGATCTGGCGGCGGCGGATGTGGTGGTGGTTCGCTTTGGCGACAAATACAAGCAGTGGAATGCGGCCTTTGACGCGGGACAGGCGGCAGCGATGGGTAAATCGCTGATTGTGATGCACGGGGCCGAGCATCAGCATGCGCTGAAAGAGGTGGATGCGGCGGCCTTGGCGGTGGTGGAACGCCCCGAGCAGGTGGCGCAGATTTTGCGCTATGTGCTGGAGGGGCGTTTGCCCGCGTAATTCAGCCCGCGCGTGTTTTCACCCTTGCCCAGAGGGCGCGGCGTTGTTAAATGGGCATCGTCGGAGGCGTGGCTGAGAGGCCGAAAGCACTCGGTTGCTAACTGAGCGTACGGGAGACCGTACCGTGGGTTCGAATCCCACCGCCTCCGCCACCTACACTTGCCGAAACTGTTGATGGGCCCTTGCGGGGGCCTTTTTTGTTTTGGTTTCAAAGGGGTTTACGCTGACAGGCCGCCCCATAGAGACTGCGAAACCACAAAGAATTGGTCTCCAAACGCAGTTTGTCTCTAAACGAGCGCCCCAGCCCTGCAATGGGACGCTTTAGAAAAGATGAATATCTGCAGTGACTTGCAGATTAAACACGCCCGCCCTTTTCGAAAACGTGACTGATACCACAAAACGATGCGAATGCTTGGGTCGGTCACAGGGCGCTCGCCTTGGCCGCATCAGAGGGGATTGAGATAAGGCTTTACGCCGAAGACTGCACCGCGGCGTGCAGCACGTTCTAACTCGTAGGCGTCTGCTGACGTTTCGACCAATGCATAGGCATAATCGAGGTGGTCGTGGATGAATGTCTTTGTGCGTGCATCCAGCGTCAGCGCGCCGCTTGCGAACAGTGAAAGTTCGTCCGCTTTGAGCGAGGGTATAACGAACCGGTTCGCCACGTAGACACAGAACTGGTCGCCAGACAGCCTACCGCTTGCATGACTATTGAGGCGGGTTACTAGTCCGTACCTCTTGGGCGCGGCCTTTCCCTTGCTGTCGATCTCTCGCCCAGACATGCCGCAATAGATGAGTTCGTCGTCCCTCCAAATTGCATAAACACCTGCGGCAACCGCGGGCACGCTAAGGTTGGGCCAAGACGCAAAACGAAACCGCGGGGAAAACCGATCTCTGCTCATCCTAATACTTTTGCCTGTCTGGAATCACCCCACGAACGCCACCTCGGGGGTCAGCGACGTCGCCCTTCCTGCGCGGGATGAGGTGGACATGGACATGGAAGATGGTCTGGCCGGCCTCAGCGCCTGCGTTGATGCCGACATTGAAGCCTGTGACAGTGGGATCTGCCGCGAGGATTTGTTCGCGTTGTGCCCCGAGCATTGATTGCATCGCGTTCAATTCGGGCTGGTAGAGGTCAAAGTAATCGGCCACGTGCCGCTTTGGGATGACCAACGTATGCAATGGGGTAACCGGAAATCCATCGCGGATCGCGTAGCAGAGCTCGTTTTCGGCGACGACCCTGTCGGGATCGATCCTGCAAAACAGGCAGGCTTCGTCTCTGACGCCGTAGGAGGTCAGAACGTCACGGAAATCGGTGTCGTCCCTGTCACGCTTGTTCGTGTTGCATGTGACGCAGAGCGTTTGAAAATTGCTCAAATCGTCGCTGCCGCCTTTGGCGCGCGGCACGATATGGTCGACATGCAGGGCTGCCTGTTCTTCGTGGGCCCCACATAGCTCACAGCGGTGCTTGGCACGCTTCAGCACCTCATAGCGTACTGAACCGGGGACATAGCCATCCGAAAGCCCGCGGTGCCCCCAAATTCCATCTCCACGTTGGTCAACGTACCCGGACAGGCGTTGCTGGCATAGGTCGACGAGCGCGGTGACCTCGTGGTTGGACAGTTCGTTGCTGGCCAACCTGTATCCGACAATCCGCCGCCCATCCTTGATCGGCTGGATCAAGCCATTTTGCGTGAGGACTTTGCCGACCATGTTCTTGGTGCGGATTTCATAATACTCGACCTGCGAGCGATCGTAGCTCAGCAGAGCCTTTGCAATATCCTCGGTCGATGCGGTGCCGCCCTTTTCCAGCAGAACCTGAAGCATGACCGGCTGGTACACATGCGACATCCGCATCTGGTCACGGATGTAGGTCTCAAGCTGTTGAAAGGTCAGGTTTGTGCTCATGGGCCGAACGTGGCCGATAAGCCAAAGGAAATCTAGCCTTGGTCATGTCTTGACGCGTCGGAAGCTTCGCCGAACACAATCGCTGCCTGTTCGTGCCACGGCAACGATGTGCAATCCACCAGTTGCATCACGGTCGCTGACATGAGCTCCCGCTTGAAGATCAGCCGTTTCAGCACCTCTGGCGCAAGATATGCAAGGCGAAGCTGCCGACTGATATGGCGCTCCGCAAGGTTCACGGCGTTTGCCAGGTCGCGGACAGTGCCGAACTCGCCAGCCTCCATGCGCCGCCGCCATGCCCAAGCGCGGCCGATGGCGCGCAGAATATGCGGGTCTTGCGCTTGATCGTGGCTGGGCAGGTAATCCGCTGGCGGCATGATCTTCGGCCGCCCGTTTTTCCTGCGGATCTTGAGCGGCACGAAGACCTGAATGGTGTCGAACGCGCTCATTACTCTGCCGCCTCAAGCTGTCGTGGGGTCATCATTTCGCGCATGACGCCCGCGATGCCGTCAGTACGCAGGTCGATGACGAGCCCTTCTGCGGTCACTGTGACGCGCCGTACAAGCAACTGAATGATACGCGCCTGTTCAGCTGGGAAAAGCTGTGTCCACAGCTCTGGAAAGTCCCTGAGGGCCGCGATTACATCAGCCTCCGGAATGTCATCCCGGCCCAAGGCAGAGATGACGTTGGCTGCGGTTTCTGGTGTGCGCAGCACCCTGCGGATTTCGGCAACCACCGCCGCCTCGGCAGTATCTGCAGGGAGGCGGCGAGGAATGCCATCCTCGGGCGTCTCCCGGTTCTTCAGAAGATCCATCGACACATAGTAACGATATCTTCGGGTACCCTTCTTGGTGCTGGACGGCGTCATGGCCGCACCCGTTGCAGTGAAGAGAAGTCCCTTCAACAATGCGGACGTTTGCGTCCGAGTGTTGTTTGCCCGCTTTCGGGGGCTTTCACCCATGATGTCATGCACCTGCTCCCAAAGGCGAGTGTCGATGATGGCCTTATGTTCTCCGGCGTATGCCTTGCCTTTGTGAACGGCTTCTCCGCGATAGACCCGGTTGTTCAGCAGTCGATAGAGGTAGCCCTTATCGATCAGCGCGCCTTGTTTGCTGCGGAACCCATCGTTGCGCAGTTCGCGGGCCAGAACGGTGGCAGAGCCTACCTCAACAAAACGCTCAAACACCATGCGGACCTTGGCGGCTTCCTCTTCGTTAACGACCAGCTTGCGGTCGACGACATCATAGCCGAGAGGCACATAGCCCCCCATCCACATGCCCTTCATGCGCGAGGCCTTCACCTTGTCGCGAATGCGCTCGGCAGTGACCTCACGTTCGAATTGTGCAAAACTTAGCAGAATATTCAGGGTCAATCGGCCCATGGATGTTGTGGTATTGAAGCTTTGCGTGACCGAGACGAAGGTAACCCCGTTGCGGTCAAAGACCTCCACCAGCTTAGAAAAGTCCATCAGAGAGCGCGACAGACGGTCGATTTTGTAGACGACAACCACGTCCACGAGGCCGTCCTCGATGTCGGCCAGAAGCTGCTTCAGCCCAGGGCGCTCCAATGTGCCACCTGAGATGCCGCCATCGTCATATTGATCGCGAACCAGCGCCCATCCCTCTGACTTCTGGCTGGCGATGTAAGCCTCGCAGGCTTCCCGTTGGGCATGCAGGCTGTTGAACTCCTGCTCGAGTCCTTCCTCGCTCGACTTGCGGGTGTAAATGGCGCAGCGCAGGCGGCGGGCGGGCTTTGTCACATGTTCCTTCATGCCTCACCCCGTTTCCGCTCTCGCAGCCCAAAGAAGCGATAGCCGTTCCAGCGGGTGCCGGTGATGGCGCGTGCCACGGCGGACAGCGACTTGTAGCGCTGGCCACCCCATTCAAAGCCCTCTTTCAGCACGGTCACGGTGTGGGCGATGCCATCCCATTCGCGGATGAGCTTGGTGCCCACCACGGGGTTACGGGGATCGGCAATCTGTGCCTTACGCGTCAGTGTGCCCTCGACCTCGTCGGCAAGTAAGTCCAGAAGCCGTCGCGTTTGCTTGTCCGGGCCGCCATAGGTCAGTTCCTGGATTCGATAAGCCAAACGGCTTTCTAGGAACGTGCGGCTGTTGTTCGGGGCGGGCGCATCAAACAGTGCCTGCCATTCAGCCTTCAGCTCGTTGACGGTCATGTTTTTTAGGGCTGCCAGTCGCGCCAGGATGGGTTCGTGTGTCGTCATGCGGATCTCCTCCGAGTTGGACCCGCAGTACCGCTCTGTTCGGGGCGGAAGTGTAGGGAACAGTCTCCAGTATTTCGGGAGAGATGGCCGCGTTCGCGCTCCTTGAGGCGCACCACTGCCGTGGCCAGCAGGTCATAGAGTTCGGTGCGGCGTTCATGCGCCGTCATGTGGTCGGGGTGCAGGGGATTGGGTCTGCGCATTCCGGTTTGTGCCTCCCAGCCGCTCGAAGCGAGCAGCATTCGAAGGGAGAAAGCCAAGTGTGCTTGCTAAACGGGACATCGAACGCGGGCGGCTCCCTGGATAAGACGCCAGGTTCCGGTGGCCCTAGTCGAAAAAAACAATTTTGCAGCTAAACACCACTGGTCATATCCGACCATAGGCAATTCTACTGTTTATTTCACTTACGGTTCATGTAGCTAAATTCATGCTACTTCAGGAGCCACCAGTGACTAGTCCCTATAGTCAGCTATGACATGACCCTAGCGTCATGAGTGGCCATAGCGGGGCATCTTGCACGCAGGCCAATGCCGCATCATGTTCTGTCGAAAGGAGATCACAAATGGCCGAGCAGAATCAAGAAAATAGTGGTGGCGATCTTAACGCCGAGCCCGGAAAGGGTGCCAAGTCTATCGCCGCCCGTTGGGGACTGAAAGTCACCAAGATCGGTTACTGTCCGGTCCCCTCGCTCTTGTTGCGGGCGCAGCGGCGGTTGGGTCTAAACCCCTCACAACTCGCGGTCCTTCTCCAAATCATAGAACACTGGTGGGATGCGAGCCGTGCGCCCTATCCGAGCAAAGCTGAGCTCTCGGACCGCCTTGGGATCAGCGAGCGGCAGATCCAGAGATACATCAGTGAGATGGAACAAAGTGGCCTTCTTACCCGCGTTGCCTACTATGGCGACAGTGGGGGGCGGGAGAATAATCGCTACGATCTCTCAGGTCTCGTGAAACGCCTTGCTGAAATCGCGCCGGATTTCATCGCCGAACGCGAGGAGCGAAAGAAAAAGCGCAAGGCTGCTGCCATGCCCGGCGGTGGCAAGCGCCGGACTGCCCGCGTGAAAGCGGAAACTACTCCCTAATCCTCAAAGGCCTTGAGCCACTTGAGAAGTAAGACACGGAGCCGCGAATAGCGCTGCTCCGAACAATCCTCTCATGCCCACAGACGCCCAAAGGAGCGCACATCATGATGTTCGACGACACAGTCAGAAAGGGCAGTGGCTGCGGCCAACGCCATAGCCATCACACTACCGAAGTTTCCAGCAACGCCGATTGGCGGTGCGATCACTGCGGCAAACTTCTTGGAAAGGCCAAGGGTGGACAAATGCACATCCTTCGTAAGCCCTTTGAGCTTTTTGCGAGCTTTCCGGTGACGGCAAGGTGTCCCGGTTGCACTCGGCTGAACCTGCGCAACAGCGGCTAGGCGCGCGCTTACCGACGCTCAGCAGCTCCGAACATTCCCTCTAAACCTAGAGACGCATGACGTCCTGACCTGGCCACGAGAAGGCGCTGGACGCCTGGCCGTAAGGCAGGCGTCCAATGTGTCTCGCATGGCACGAGATCCGTGATCAGCTCACGGTTTCTTCTACTACGTTCAGTTTTCAGCGTGGCTTCGATGCCATCCGGCGTTCGCAGGCCTCGCTGAAACCCTACCGCGATCCAGCATCATTGCTTGACGCGTTGCACCGCAAAACGTGTGACGGCGATGCGAAAAACCGTATCCTCGTCGCATTGATTGAAGCGGCGCAAGCTGATGATCCTTCCGCCGATACGGCGCTGACGTTCCTGTTGTTGGCGCTCTGGCCCGGGCTTGATGCAATCAGGCGGCGGTCGATCTGGCGCAAGCTGGGCGCCCTCGATGAAATCGCCTCCGACGTCTTGGCGCGAACCGTTGACGTTTTGCGCAGCCTGGATCTGGGCCGCGTCAACTGGGTTGCCGCCACGGTTTTGCGGAACGTCGAACGGGATATGATCCGGGCACGCAACCGCGAAGCTGGGCGGGCTAAACTTGGCGGCGACATCGCGCCTGATGAAGTCTCCGCCCACGAACTCGGACTGCAATCGCTGCCCGAGGACGCGGCTCTCCCTGGCCATCTGCATAAACTGCTCGGCGCGGATGCGCTTCTGGTGATCCGCGTTGCCATCGAGGGCTATTCGCAAGTCGAAGCTGGTGTTGAGCTGGGCCTGACTGAGGCCGCTGCTCGCAAACGCTACCAACGTGCGCTTCGCAAACTGCGCGACGCCCTCGCAGACATCCCCTGAGCGCATGTCCCGATCTGGCTCCGCCGTCGGCTTTTCCCACTTGAGCGCCTGGAGCGCCGTCCCTCCAACCGAAAGTGGACATGCATGAACATGACTGCCGATCTATCGCTTGAGAACTACCGCCGCCTCCCGGGGCTGTACCGCCGCTGGGAATTGACAGAGGTCTGCGAGCCCAACCGCAACTATCAGATCGAGGATGCGGGAACCCATGCCGACGGTACGCCGCTTCTGGCGATTTACGTCAGCGAAGCCGCATATGCGGGGACGGACCTGGGCACAAACGAAGTGCTGATGAGTGGAGTGCGCAAATGAGCCTCCCGATCATCAGCGCCGATGAACGACTCGCGCAACGCAAGGGTATCAAGGGCGTCATCTTCGGCCGGTCTGGTATCGGCAAAACGTCACTTTTGTGGACCCTGCATGCCCAGACCACGCTTTTTCTGGACCTGGAGGCTGGCGATCTTTCCGTTGAAGGCTTGGAGATCGATACGCTAAGGCCGCGCACATGGAAGGAGTGCCGCGATTTCGCGGTGTTCATCGGTGGACCAAACCCCGCACTTCGCGACGACCAGCCTTATAGCGAGGCGCATTTCGCGGAAGTGTGCAGCCGGTACGGCGACTCCGCGGTAATCGAAAAGTATCAGACCGTCTTTATTGACTCGATCACCGTGGCCGGCCGGCTCTGCTTTCAATGGTGTCGCGGGCAACCGGAAGCTTTCTCGGACAAAACGGGCAAGGCCGACATTCGCGGTGCCTATGGGCTCCATGGCCGCGAAATGATCGCCTGGCTCACGCATCTGCAGCACGCGCGCGGCAAAAATGTCTGGTTTGTAGGAATCCTTGACGAGAAGCTTGATGACTTCAATCGCAAGGTTTTCCAGCCGCAGATCGACGGCAGCAAGACCGGCCTCGAACTGCCAGGCATCGTCGATCAGGTCGTCACTATGGCTGACATCCCCGATGCAGAGGGCAAGCCGCAGCGGGCATTTGTCTGTCAGACGCTGAACATGTGGGGGTTTCCGGCCAAGGACCGCTCAGGCCGTCTTGAGTTGGTCGAACCCCCGCATCTTGGCCGCCTTATGGAAAAGATCCAGCGCCCGTCCGGGCCGGCTTCTGCGCGGCTCGCATGGCCTGTGGTGACCCCGGCCGATCCCTCGAACGAGCCTGACCGCGGCTGAAAAGCCTGCAGCGGCACCCGGTGTCCCGATCGGGGCTCCGGGTTGGCTTTTCCCATTCGACGCCCCTGAGCGTCCCCCATCAACACACACGGAGCCGCGCAATGACCGGACCATGGAACGACTTCAACTCGGCGCAATCGAACACCAACGTCATCCCGAAAGGCACGATTGCCAAGGTTCGCCTGACCCTGCGTCCCGGCGGCTTTGATGATGCCTCTCAGGGGTGGACTGGAGGATGGGCGCGTCGCGCCACGACCGGCGCCGTCTATCTCGATGCCGAATACACAGTTCTTGAGGGCCTTTATGCCCGTCGCAAGATTTGGTCGCTGATCGGGCTCTACAGCCCGAAGGGACCGGAGTGGGGCAATATGGGGCGTGGCTTGGTTCGGGGCATTCTGAACTCTGCACGCGGCGTGTCTGACAAGGACAACTCTCCCGAAGCTCAGCTCCGCCGCCGGATCAACGGCTTTGGTGATCTTGATGGACTTGAGTTTGTCGCCCGCATTGACATCGGCCAGGACACAAACGGCGACGACAAGAACGAGATCCGCGCCGCCGTGACGCCGGATCATCGGGACTATGCCGCGGTGATGGGTGCGGTAAACCCTCAAACGCCTGTGGCCTTGTCGCAGGGCTATGCGCCCCAGCAGTTCGCCAGTGCCCCCCAAACCATCCAGCCCGCTTCCGCGCCCGGTCATTCCGGTCGGCCGAGCTGGGCGAAGTAAGGGGGGGTGGCCATGCGTTTGCGTCCCCGCCAAAAGACATTCGTCGATCGCAGCTTGGCTGCGCTCGCCGCCCGCGGCAACACACTTGGTGTCGCGCCCACCGGCGCGGGCAAAACGGTCATGCTCTCGGCAGTTACCGGTGAGATGATCGGCGACGGTGCCAAGGCTTGCGTGCTCGCGCATCGTGACGAGCTGACTGCGCAGAACCGCGCCAAGTTCCAGCGCGTAGTGCCGGGTGTCGCCACATCGGTAATTGATGCGAGCGAGAAATCTTGGGGCGGACAGGTCGCCTTCGCGATGGTTCCCACCCTGGCACGCGCCTCGAACCTCGCCGACATGCCGCGCCTTGATCTGTTGGTCATCGACGAAGCCCATCATGCCGTTGCCGACAGCTATCGCCGCATAATTGACCGGGTCCGCGAGGCCAATCCCGATGCCCGCATCTTCGGGGTCACGGCGACACCGAACCGGGGCGACAGGAAGGGACTGCGTGAGGTCTTCGACAACGTCGCCGACCAGGTGCGGCTGGGCGAGCTCATCGCCTCTGGCCACCTCGTGCTGCCGCGCACCTTCGTCATCGACGTCGGCGTGCAAGACGAGCTGCGGTCAGTCCGCAAGTCGATGTCGGATTTTGACATGGCTGAGGTGGCGGGGATTATGGACCGCGCCCCTGTGACCGACGAAGTGATCCGTCACTGGAAGGAGAAGGCGGGCGACCGGCAGACTGTGGTGTTCTGCTCCACCGTCGCCCATGCCGAGCACGTTACCGATGCATTCCGGGCGGCGGGTGTTTCCGCCGCGCTGATTCACGGCGACCTCGCGGCTGAGACCCGCAAGGCGATCCTTGCCGACTACGCCGAGGGCAGCATCCGCGTTATCGTGAATGTGGCCGTGCTGACCGAAGGTTGGGATCACCCGCCCACCTCCTGCGTCGTGCTGCTGCGCCCCAGTTCCTACAAGTCCACGATGATCCAGATGGTCGGCCGGGGACTGCGCACGGTTGACCCGGAGGAACACCCTGGCGTCTTCAAGACAGACTGCGTTGTGCTGGATTTCGGTACCTCAAGCCTGATCCACGGCACACTGGAACAGGACGTCGATCTCGATGGCAGGACAGAGGGTGGCGACGCGCCCACCAAGACCTGTCCCTGTTGTGAGGCGGCGATTCCTCTCGCTTGTACGGAATGCCCGCTCTGCGGCGAGGCCTTCCCACGTGAGGAGGAGGGGGGCGGCGAAAGCAGCGCTGCAGCGCCTTTGTCGGGCTTCATGATGACTGAAATTGACCTACTGGAGCGCTCGAGCTTCGCCTGGGTTGATCTCTTCGGAAACGACGACGCGCTAATGGCTGCAGGCTTCAATGGCTGGGGGGGCATTTTCTGGAAGAATGGCGTCTGGTACGCGATCGGTGGGGCCAAGGGCGTGCGTCCGCATCTTCTTGGCATCGGCGAGCGCACTGTATGCCTTGCCCAGGCTGATGACTGGCTGAACACCCACGAAACCGATGAGAGCGCTTTCAAGACGCGCGGCTGGCTGGGGCAGCCCCCGACTGAAAAGCAACTGAAATACCTGCCACCCGAATGCCGACATGACTTCGGCCTGACGCGCTATCGCGCCTCGGCGCTCATGACATTTGGCTTCAACAAGCAGGGCATCAATCAGCTGATCAGTAGCGCGGCAGCCCCGGCCCGGAGGGCGGCATGATCCATGGCGTTCTCTGCCCCCATCAGCACCGAGGAACGGCGCAGGCTCTGGCACCCGCGTGGGACGCTCTGTGCTGTCTGCCGGCAACCCACCCGTGGTTTTGGCTGGTTCGACCCGGTCCGTTCGAGACGGCCCCGGCCATCGGTCTGGTTCTGCTCAATGCCATGTCAGTCCTTCTGGACGCGATTGGCCAGGGAGCGTTTCGCCATGGTTGATCTCACCGAAGAAGAACGCGCCGCGATCACAGCCACCATGAAGCGCATGGCGCTGCTGATGGACGAGATCGGCTGGGGCACATCGCTGGCCAATCTCTCTGAGGCCCAGGTGCGCTCCCTGATCGAGGAAGCCGTCGAAGGCTTCCGGGAAGCCATGTCCGACATCGCAAAGGCGAACCAGCTGGAGGTGCCATTTTGACCTTGGACTTCAACCACAAGCCCAGCTTTGCCGACCGTGTCAATGAAGTTGTGGACAGCGCGCTAACGGCCGATCAGGCCACGCGGACGCCCCGCGATTATCTTGGAGGGTCCCGCCTCGGTCATGCCTGCGAACGCGCACTGCAATTCGAACTCACGGCAACACACAAGGACGATGGCAAGGACTTCAGTGGCCAGTCGCTGCGCATCTTTGCCATCGGACATGTCCTTGAAGACCTCGCTGTCGCCTGGCTGAGGCAGGCAGGGTTTGATCTCTTTACCCGCAAGGGCAATCGCCCTGATGGTGGTCAGTTCGGCTTCTCGGTCGCGGGCGGACGCATTCGAGGCCATGTCGATGGCATCATTGCCGATGGCCCCGATGGCTTCGAGCTTGGTGTTCCCGCTCTCTGGGAATGCAAAACCATGAACGCGAAGAACTGGCGGGCCTGCGTCAAGGACGGCGTGACCAAGTCGAAACCGGTCTACGCCGCCCAGATCGCGGTCTATCAGGCTTACATGGAAACGAGCGTGCCCGGCATCAGCACCGCGCCTGCGCTCTTCACGGCGATCAACAAGGACACAGCAGAACTGCACCACGAACTGGTGCCTTTCGATGCCGACCTCGCGCAGCGCATGTCCGACAGGGGCGTGCGGATCCTGCAGGCGACTGATGCGGGCGAGTTGCTGCCTCGCATCGTGACCACGTCCGACTTCTTCGAATGCCGCTTCTGTCCGTGGTCTGAGCGCTGCTGGGGGTTGCCCGTATGAGCGACGACAGCATCCTGCATTTCAACCCGTGGATGGACTTCAACGACGGCCCACCGTCCGAAAACCCTTTCGGCTGCGACCCTGACCCTCACCAGATCGCTGTGTTTCTCGACACTGTTTACAGCTGGTGTGAGGGGCTCATCCCGCTGAGGGGGTTTGTCGACAAAGGGCAAGGCCGAGATGGCAAACCGCATAACATCTGGATCTCCGCCGACGACACCGCGCTCGAGAAACTCGCAACCTTCGCAGCCTGGGCAAACCGCGAGGGCGCCGCTGTCTATGTTATCCCGGGCACAGTTGCCGAGCAGGGACAGGCCCGTGCCGCAGATGTTCTGCAGATGCAGGCCATTATTGTTGACCTTGATGCTGGAGACATTCCAGCCAAGCTCGAGCATATTACCCGCCACCTAGGAACGCCCACCGTCGTAATTGAAAGTGGTGGCCGTACGCCTGAAGGGGCGGCAAAACTCCATGTGTGGTGGAAACTGACAGAGCCGGCGGAGGGCGAGGACCTCGCCACCCTGTGCCGCCTGCGGGGCGAAATCGCCGTGAAGGTTGGCGGCGATACCCATTTTCGCTCGGCGCACCAGCCGATCCGGGTGCCGGGCACAGTCTATCATAAGCATGGGCACCAGCGCCTCGTGCAAATCCGTGAACATCGCGACGTCGAGATTGAGCTTTCGGATTTGGCCGAACGGGTCGCCGAAATGCCGCCACTGCCCGGTGTGGGCTTTGCGAGCGACACCATTTCTGCGCCATCCAAACCCGCACTAGAGGCCGTGTTGACGAGGCCTGTACGCGAGGGTGCTGCTGACGACTGGTCACGCTTTCAAGGCGCCAGCGCTGCTATCGGTCATTATGTTCGTCTGGTCCATGAAGGCCGCTTGGGTCCTTTGGAAGGCTGGGAAGCCATCTGCGGCTACAACGCTGCCATGCTGCGCCCGTCCTGGCCGCTGGACCGACTGCAGGCCGAGTCCGAGCGTCTCTGGGCGCTACATGTCAAAAGAAACGGCCCACCGCTCCTGCGACTGCCCCGTGCGGATACACCTGCCGGGCCATTGCCGGCCTTCAGTCTCGGCGCACTGCTGGATGATACCAGCCCGATGCCCGAGGACATCATTGGGCCACGTGTTCTGACGCCTGGCGGTCTTCTTGTGCTGGGCGGCGCGCCCAAGGTGGGCAAGAGTGATTTCCTGATTTCCTGGCTCGTGCACATGGCGGCTGGCGTGCCGTTCCTCGGCTTCACGCCGCCGCAACCGCTGCGCGTGTTCTATCTGCAGGCCGAGATCCAGTATCACTATCTGCGCGAACGCATACATCAGATAGCTTTGCCGGCCGCCGTCATTACCGCCGCGCGCGATACCTTCATCGCCACGCCAAAGCTGAAAATCCTGCTTGATGCAGAGGGCGTCGTCCGTGTGGCCGATGCTATCCGGGCCGCCTTTCCAGAGGCGCCGCCTGACGTCATCGTCATCGACCCGATCCGCAATATCTTCGATGGCGGCCCTGAGGGGGGCGGTGAGAACGACAACACCGCCATGATGTTCTTCCTGAGGGACAGGGTGGAGCCCCTGCGCGAGGCGGTCAATCCGGACGCCGGCATCATTCTCGCCCACCACACCCGGAAAGCGTCGAAGACACAGGTGAAGGAAGACCCTTTCCTTGCGCTCTCGGGCGCAAGTGCGCTTCGGGGTTTCTACACCTCAGGGCTTCTTATGCATCGGCCGGAGGAGGAGAGCAGCGCACGTCGGCTAGAAATCGAACTTAGGAACGGCCCCGCGCTACCAGGCAAGCTCATCGACAAGGTAAATGGTGAATGGGTCGAATTGAACCCGATGAACGAACGCCTGGTGCGGAAGGAAGTGGGCGCACGCTTCGATGCCGAACGCCTGCGCAAGCACGACGTCATCCTTGGCATATTGTTGGATGAGGCCGCCAGCGAACGCCTCTACACTGGAACGCAGTTCGCTGAGAGCTTCGAGAACCAGAGCGGTCTAGGCAGCAAGCACACGATCCGCGAGCGCCTCAGCGTGCTGGCGACCAAAGGTTTCGTGAAATTCCTGCGCGATCCGTCCGAGTTTGGTTACCCCATGACGCGGTCGCGATTTGGCTATCTCTGTGTCGAAGGCATGCAGTTCGGCACGCCCGTCGATCATGTCGATCCGGTCACTGGGGAGGTCACTACCGAGACCCGTCCGGTCCTGCCAAGTCACTTCAAATGCCCTCAGTCTGGGCTTTCTCTGCAGGTCGAAAACCCTACCGTCTGGGTCTACCCAGAGGGGGCCGAAGACGACCCATGTCATATGAGTGAGGCCTAACTCATATGATATCGGCATGTGTGAACTCAACAAAAACAATGGGTTACCGTGTGATATGTCTTCGGCGCCTATGTCATAGCCGAAGACTTCATGAAGTCATTTTATTAAATGATTTCAGTAAGTTGGCCGGCACGGAACAGTTGGGTGCTGAACCCCTATACTACGTATGGGGAGGCCACCCCCTGGGGTTGGCCTCTCCTCCCGTACGTCAGGCCCAATCGCGGGGTCCACCACGTCGTGCAGATTGCAATCTGATCCGACGACGGCGGCCGGTACCGCCAAGCATCAACCGCCGTCGCCTTCCACCCGAGCAGCCAACCAGAAGAGGAGGCCACACATGGCTAACCCGACTCTCGCTAAGGTCGATCCCGACGCAACCCTGAAAACTCCGGCACCCTTTCAGCCGGCCCGAACAACTCTGGCCCTTGATCTGGGCACCACCACTGGATGGGCGCTCTCCGGTCACGACGGCCTGATCACCACAGGCACGGCCAGCTTCAAGCCCGGTCGCTACGATGGCGGCGGGATGCGCTATCTGCGCTTCACCAGCTGGCTGACGGAACTCGACCGGCTGTCCGGTCCGATTTCAGCCATTTGGTTTGAAGAGGTCCGCCGTCATGCCGGAACAGACGCAGCCCACGTTTATGGGGGCCTGATGGCCTCACTGACCGCGTGGGGTGAATTGCGTGGCATTCCTTACGAAGGCGTGCCGGTCGGCACGATCAAGCGCCATGCCACAGGCCACGGCAATGCACCCAAGCAGGCAATGATCGCCGCGGCCCGCGCGCGGGGTTACAGTCCGGCGGACGACAACGAGGCTGACGCGATCGCCATCCTGCACTGGGCTCTGGAGAACCAGGTAGGTGCAGCATGAGGCTCTACCCAAAAGGCTACGGCGGCCAGCGCCGGGATCCGGAACAGGTGAAGCGCGAAGGTTGGCACGAACAGGGCTTACTGGCGGTTAGCGTCAACGACCAACGACTGACCTGGCCGGAGCGTGCGTTGGTCGAACAGCTTGGCGCAAAGCTTTATGGAAAACGCACAGTCGGTGGGGAGATGCGCCATGGCTGATCGCATCTGGACCGCCGAGGATGTTGCGGATCACTTCGAGGAAGCATTCCGCACCCTACGCAAGCTGCCGCCGGTAAAGGTGCAGGGATACTTCAACGCTTGGCCGCAGATCGTGCGGTCGGAAAAGGAGATCCTTGCGATGGAACCTGAGCCTATGCGGGTCTGGCCTTCGACCAGTGCCATTACACGCCTCGAGCAGACCTTCGACTGGGTACTGTGGATCGGCGAGGACGAACGTCGTCTGATCTGGTGGCGGGCAGCCCGTCGCTCCTGGAAAGATATCACCTACGAATTGGGCGTCGATCGCAGCACGGCTTGGCGGCAGCACAAGCTTGCGCTGACCAAGATAGCAGCCCGGCTAAATGCTGCAGTTGCATAAAGTGTTGCAACACTTTTCCTTTCGACGTTTGCAACAAATCCATGCTATCTGAAAGGCATGATGGGGAGAGTGCGTCGAGAAGACGTCTCTCCCCGTTTTTGTACGTGACGACGGCCATCTGCGTCTGGACCATCGCATAGACGATACAGTTGATCTGTTCTTTGCAGGCTGGCATCCAACCTACTGCTCTGGCATAAACTGCAAGAAGATTGGCACAACTCCTGCAGCCTAGATGGACGGAAAAAGAAAAAATGGTCAGCCCGCAAGCTCAGGTTTACTATAAGCGCACCGCCTACAGTCTTTACGCTGTGCTCGGTTTTTATGTAGTTGCCTTGGCTTGGCTCATATACATCAGCATCGTCGTCGGAGAGCTGCAAAATCCGATCGCGATTGTGTTGTGGGGCAGCCTCATCCTGTGGTGCGCTAGGTCTGTCCAGAAACTTTCCGCAAAAGCACGCAAATGGTCGATAGCCCTTTTCCTAATTCACATTGCTCTGGGTGTGTTTTACGTCGTTTTTCCGCTGATTTATGAACTTACTTTTCCTTTGCTTCTCGTAACAGTCATTTCGGGCTTTGGAGTGTTTAACGCTTGGAAAGCAGGGCGCGCATCTTTGTAAACAAAGTTGGCTCGATCTTTCTAAGTGCAGATGACATCTAGGTTTTTTACGGGTCCCTCCTGTTCGTGACTGTATTCGGGGGGGCGAGGCCCGAGGCTTTCCCAGTGACACCCCCAAAAATACCCGTTTCGCTTCGCTTTGAAGCGAACCCCAAGAAAACAAAGACCTGACGGCCTGACACAACCCGCCTGAACCGAAACGGGGATCCGACCCCATTTCGGTTCGAGTGCATCCTCAAGGACATCACCATGGACGTGGTCGACCTGCCGCTTGAGCAGATCATTCCCTATGCGCGCAACCCGCGGCGCAACGAGCAGGCGATTGCGACGGTCGCGGCATCGATCCAGGAATTCGGCTGGCGGCAGCCCATCGTCGTCGACGAGGCGATGGTTGTGCTGGCCGGGCACACGCGATTGGAAGCGGCCCGCAAGCTCGGCTTCAAGACCGCGCCTGTGCATGTTGCGAAAGGGCTGACGGTCAGCCAAGCGCGTGCTTTCCGGATCATGGATAACCGCTCCAGCGAGAACGCCGAGTGGGACAAGGACCTTTTGAACCTTGAACTGGCCGACCTGCTCGAGGCGGATTTTGACCTCGGGCTGACTGGCTTCACCGAGGATGAGCTGAACGCGCTGATGTCGAGCCTCGAGGAAGGCAACGGTCCGCAGGAAGGCGAGGACGATATCCCTGAAACCCCCGAGGATCCGATCAGCCGTCCCGGCGATCTCTGGATCCTCGGCAACCACCGGCTGCTCTGCGGCGACAGCACTGTCGCTACGGATGTTGAGAGGCTCCTTGGCACGGTCAAACCGCTGCTGATGGTGACCGATCCGCCCTATGGCGTGGAATACGATCCCAACTGGCGCAATCAGGCAGGTGCGGCCAAGACCAAGCGCACCGGCAAGGTGCTGAATGATGATCGTGCCGATTGGCGCGAGGCCTGGGCGCTCTTCCCCGGCGATGTCGCGTATGTCTGGCACGGGGCGCTGCATGCCGCCACGGTTGCCGAAAGCCTCGAGGCGGCGGGCTTCACGATCCGGTCCCAAATCATCTGGGCCAAGGATCGGCTTGTCCTGAGCCGGGGTGATTACCACTGGCAACATGAGCCCGCTTGGTATGCTGTTCGCAAGTCCGGCAAGGGCCACTGGGCCGGGGACCGCAAGCAGACGACGCTCTGGCAAATTGCCAACAAGGATCAGGACGAGAAAACCGTGCATGGCACTCAGAAGCCGGTCGAGTGCATGCGCCGGCCGATCCTGAACAACTCGAGCCCCGGGCAGGCCGTCTACGAACCATTCATGGGATCAGGGACGACGCTGATCGCGGCCGAGACGACTGGACGGGTCTGCTACGGCATCGAACTGAATCCGGCTTACGTCGATGTAGCAGTTGCACGTTGGCAGAAGTTCACCGGCAAACAGGCCGTGCTTGAGGGCAGCGACACCACCTTCGAGGCGCTGAAGGCGGAACTTGAGGCCGCATGAAGCAGTCCCGCCTCATGTCGCTAGCCGAGTCCTTCGCCAACGTGATCGTCGGCTATGGCGTCGCCGTCGTGACGCAGATCCTGATCTTTCCTGTGTTCGGACTGCAGACGACCTTGGGTCAAAACCTTGCCATGGGCGGGGTTTTCACAATCGTAAGCCTGGCAAGATCATTCTTGCTGCGTCGGCTCTTCGAGGCCATCCGGGTTGCGGGTGCGCGAGTTTAGATCAGGCCAATGCCTTTCAAGCAGGTCGCCACATCCACCAGTTGGAGAGTTGGCACCACAATCGTGATTGTGAAACTGTCGGCTGAGGTGCTGCAGTGAATGTCGCGCTCCTCCAGCAGGGCCAGTTCGATCTCGTCGAGAATAGCGGAAATGCGGGTGCGGTCAAAATGGTCGGGCAGGTTCCGGATGGTGAGCCGAATGCTGGTGGTTTCCATCGGTTTCACTCCTTGTGCTCGCCTTCGCGGAAGGCCGCGTTGATGATGCACTTCAGTCCATCGGCGTAATGCGTCAGCGTGCCGACATGGCCCCAGTGCACCTCGTCGGGCGTGATGTCGAAATGCTCGGCGCTCAGGGATTGAAGGCGGGCGAGCATGCTGTCGAACTCGACCTTGCGGGTCAGAAAGGCGCACAAAGCGGCGTCCCGATTGCAGCGGGCATTATCGTGCGTGGGTTCGAGCATTCGTGGGCCTTCTTTCTTTAGAGGTTTTGGGCGTTCATACGGGGTGAGTTGTTCAGGACGTGCGGTCACGATATCCGCGGTTTTCGAACACCATCTGCACCGTGTCGGCGTAAACCTCTGCCGCGAGGGGACCGGCCAGCCCCTTGGGCGAAGCGACGGCTGCGCGTTCCAAGGCGGCTTTCCAAAATACCGCGATGTCGCGAACCGTCGCCTCGCAAGGCACCCCGAACTGCGCGAGATATTCTTCGCGCACCCGGTGGAGAACGGACGGTCCGACAGAAAAGGCAGTTGGCATCCTAAGCCTCCTTTTGCGCGTCGCGGGTTGCGTCGCGTTAAGGTCAGGTTCGCTCTGTCGGGGTGATCTATCCAGTATAATCGAAGCAATAACATGGCTTTAATCGGGGATCTTCGATCATCAGATGGCGTCCGCAAGCCAACCCATCGGTGTGATTGCGCGTCTCCTCGATCTTTCGGAACGACGCGTGCAACAACTCAGCCGCGAGGGGGTGATCCCGAAGGCCGAGCGTGGGCATTACGATCTGGTGGGCTCGGTGCGCGGTTACGTGCGCTATCTGCGCGACCAAGCGGCGAGGGCCCAGGCCGGTGCGCCGGATTATGCGGCGGAACGGGCACGCTTCATCCGCGCGCGCGCCGATCTCGCCGAAATGGAGGCCGAAGAAAAGCGCGCCGCTCTGATCCCTGCGGACCAAGTCGAGGAGGCCTGGATCGCGGTGCTGGCCCTTCTGCGCACCCGGCTTCTGGGCCTTCCTGACCGGCTGGTGCCGCAAGCTTTTGAACAATCAACCGTCGGAGACACCCGGAACCTGATCCGTTCGGCCATCCGCGAGGTGCTCGATGATCTCGCAGAGCCAGACATTGAAATCGAAACTGACCCTGAGATTGACGGGCTCGCCGATCCTGAAGCGGACGGTGGTGAAGGCCCTAGCGGTTCTGAAGCCGCCGCCGGACCTGACGATCAGCGATTGGGCAGACCAGAACCGGCGGCTGAGTTCTGAAGCCAGCGCCGAGCCGGGCCAGTGGCGCACGAGCCGCGCCGAATACCAGCGCGGGATCATGGATGCGATCTCGGATCCGGCGGCCGAAACCGTCGTGATCATGTCGAGCAGCCAAATCGGGAAAAGTGAGTCGATCCTCAATATGGTCGGCTACCATATTGATCACGACCCGGCGCCGATCATGGTGGTGATGCCCACCGAGCGGGATGCGGAAACCTGGTCGAAGGACCGCTTCTCGCCGATGGCACGCGATACGCCTTGCCTTCAGGGCAAGATCGCTGATCCGCGTTCGCGGGACGGCAACAACAAGATCCTGCACAAGCGGTTTCCGGGCGGGCATCTGACTATAGTGGGGGCCAATGCGCCTTCGGGGCTGGCGAGCCGCCCGATCCGGCTGCTCTTGTGCGATGAGGTCGATCGCTATCCGTTCAGCGCAGGGGCTGAGGGCGACCCGGTCAACCTCGCGAAGAAGCGGACGGTGACGTTCTGGAACCGCAAGATCGTGCTGGTCTCGACGCCGACGAACAAGGGCGCCAGCAGGATCGAGGCGGCATTCGAGGAGAGCGACCAGCGTCGGTATTGGGTGCCGTGCCCGGCGTGTGGCGCAGAACAGTTGCTGACCTGGGGACAGGTGAAATGGGACAAGGACGAGAACGGCAGCCATCGCCCCGAAACCGCGCGCTACCACTGCGCCGACTGCGACGTCGCGTGGAAGGATGAGACCCGCTGGGCCGCGATCTCCAAGGGCCGCTGGATCGCGGAGGCACCCTTCAATGGGACGGCAGGCTTCCATCTGAACGAGATCTATTCGCCCTGGGTGCGGCTTGAGGCCATGGCCAAGGCGTTTCTATCGGCGCGCGCCGGTGGGGACGAGACGATGAAGACCTTCATCAACACCTCCCTCGGCGAGACCTGGATGGAAAGTGGCGAGGCGCCGGACTGGCAGCGCCTGCAGGGTCTAAAGGAAGATTGGCGTGCAGGCACGGTGCCGGCGGGCGGGTTGTTCCTGACTGCCGGGGTCGACGTCCAGAAAGACCGGATCGAGGTTGATGTTTGGGCATGGGGTAAGGGCCTGCAAAGCTGGCTCATCGATCACATCGTCATCGAGGGCGGCCCGGGCGATCCGGCGTGCTGGCAGAAGCTCTCGGACCTTCTTGGCCGGGCTTGGGCTCACGCCAGCGGTACGCCGATGACCATCGCGCGGCTGGCGATCGATACGGGCTATGAAACGGCGGCCGTTTACGCTTGGGCAAGACAGGTGGGTTTTGGCCAGGTCGCGCCGATCAAAGGTCTTGAGGGCTTCAATAGGGCAAGCCCTGTGACGGGGCCGACGTTTGTCGATGCGACGATCGCGGGCAAACGTCTGCGCCGCGGTGCACGGCTTTGGACCGTGGCAACATCGACATTCAAGGCCGAGACCTATCGCTTCCTGCGGCTTGATCCGCCGGAGGTCACCAGCCCGGCGGATGGGGAGCGGTTTCCTCCCGGCTTTCTTCATCTGCCGGGCTGGGTCGATGCCGAATGGCTGAAGCAACTGACGGCCGAGCAGTTGGTCACGGTCAAGAACAAGCGCGGCTTTGCCAAGCTCGAATGGCAAAAGCTCCGCGAACGCAACGAGGCCCTGGACTGCAGGGTCTATGCTCGGGCCGCCGCATGGATCCTCGGTGCCGACCGCTGGTCGGACGCTCGGTGGGAGGAATTGGAACGGCAACTTGCGGTGGTCACGGCCGTCACATCCGCAGCTCGTACTGTCGCATCAAGGTTCAAACCTGCGCCCCGGCGCAGGAGCGTGCGGTCGAGTTACATGGAGTGATCAGGACCAATGCCTTGCGCCGACAGGGCCAAGCGCCGGCGCAAGGGGCGATCATGCTTGAGATGCCATTCCCGGCGCATCGCCTCGATGCGGTCTGGCAATCGCTCGGCATAGATCAGGCACCACAAGTGCCCGCGCGTCGACTTTGCGCCTTTGCCAGAATTGTGTTGGTCGAGGCGCCGCTCAAGATTGAGGGTCCAGCCCACATAGGTTCGATAACCACGCGCGGTGGCGCTGCCGAGCACATAGACGAAACCGGCCCCGCCATCGCCATCAACGCAGCACTCGGATGGAATCGCAACGGTCGCTGGCGAGACGGTTGGTTCTGACACGAAAGCCTCCGGCTGCAGACGCAGCGTCACGATAGAGGGCGGGCATCATGGCATCAATCACGGACCTTCGCGCCCGGCGTGAAGCCCTTGCGGCACAGCGCGCCTCGGGCGTGGCACGGGTCAGCTACGATGGCAAGACGGTGGACTATCGCAGCCTTGCCGAGATCGACCGGGCTATCGAAGCGCTAGATCGCGACATCGCAGCGGCTGAGGGGCGGCGAATTGTGCGGCAGGTGCGCGTGACAACGGCCAAGGGGCTCTGAAAGAGATGGGGATGTTCGACCTGTTTCGCCGCCCCAAGCCTGGCGGCCCTGAAGCCATGCGCGCCCGGCTTGAAGGCGCGATGGCCAAGCGCCGCTTGCGAGGCTGGAACCCACCGCTCGAGAACATCAACGCCCTGGTCGCTTCTGGCGGACCCAAACTGCTGGCGCGATCGCGCGAACTGGTGGTGACCAACGGCTATGCCGCCAATGCCTGCGAGGCCTTTGCGGCTAACCTTGTTGGGGACGGTATCAAGCCGTCCTCACTCATTACGAATGCGGCTCTACGAGACCAGGTCCAGAAACTCTGGCTCGCATGGACAGACGAGGCGGACGCCGATGGTCTGACCGACTTCTACGGCCTGCAGGCCATGGTCGCACGCGAGATGTTTGTGGCGGGCGAGTGCTTCGTTCGCCTTCGGCCGAGACGGGCGGAAGACGGGCTACTGGTTCCCCTACAATTGCAGCTTCTGCAATCCGAGATGCTGCCCTTTGAGAAAACGGAAACGGATCCAAACGGCAACCGCATTCGCTGCGGTATCGAGTTTGACCTGATCGGGCGGCGGGTGGCCTATCACTTCCGCCGCCGCCATCCGGGGGACAGTACGGATCAACGGTTGGCCGTTCCTGACACCGTCCGCGTGCCGGCTGAGGAAGTGCTGCACATCTACCGTCCCATCGATGCGGGTCAGATCCGGGGCCTCCCGCATGTGGCACCTGCCATGGTGCGGCTCTTCCTGCTCGATCAATATGACGACGCTGAACTCGACCGCAAAAAGACCGCGGCGATGTTCGCGGGCTTCATCACCAAAACGGCCCCCGAAGACCCGATGATGGGTGAAGGGGCAGCTGATCTCGACGGGGCCGCCATTTCGAGCCTTGAGCCCGGAACGATGCAGGTGCTGCTGCCAGGCGAGGATGTGAAGTTCTCGAGCCCGGCCGATGTCGGTGGGGGTTATGAGGCCTTCCAGTACCGTACGCTGCTTGCGGTCTCGGCCTCGCTGGGGCTGCCGTATCACCTCGTCACCGGCGACGTTCGGCAGGCGAACTATTCGAGCCTTCGGGCCGAACTGGTCGAGTTCCGCCGCCGCATTGGCCAGTTGCAGCACGGGGTCATGGCGCACCAACTGTGCCGACCCATTTGGCGGCGATGGGTGGAAACGGCCGTGCTCTCGGGCGCGCTCAATGCTGATCCTGTCATCGCGCGGCCGGTGCAATGGATCCCGCCACGGTGGGATTGGGTCGATCCGCTCAAAGACATCCAGGCGCAGGTCCTGGCAATGGAAGCGGGTCTGACGTCCCGGCGCAAAGTCGTCGAGGCCACCGGCTACGACATCGAAGAGGTCGATCGCGAAAACGCATCCGACGCACAACGCGCGGCCGATCTGGGCCTGACCTATCGCGCCAGCCCCGGCGAAACGCAGGGGGCAAGGGCAACGCCCGTCCAAGAGCCCGACCCAAATTCGAGTGACGGACCGTCCGACAGTAGCGCGGGCCCCGACCTACAACAGGAGTGATCCCATGAAATCCTGGTACACGATCCGTGCCCGCACCTCGGGCACGGAAGTGCTGATCTATGACGAAATCGGCGCCTACGGCGTCACGGCAAAGGGCTTTCTGGCCGAACTCGGTGCGCTGCCCGATGATGCCGCGATCGATCTCCGCCTCAACAGCCCCGGCGGATCGGTCTTTGACGCGGTCGCCATTTACAACGCGCTGAAGCGCCACGCGGGCGACATCACCGTCTGGATTGATGGCATCGCGGCCTCGGCGGCAAGCTACATCGCCATGGCGGGTGACACCATCGTCATGCCTGAAAACGCCTTCCTGATGATCCATGACCCCTCGGGGCTGGTCATGGGCACGGCCGAGGATATGCGGTCAACGGCCGAGGCGCTCGACAAGGTGAAGGGCAGCCTGATCCAAGGCTATGCCGCGAAATCAGGCAAGGCCGACGATGAAATCGCCGCCCTGATGGCGGCTGAGACCTGGCTTGATGCCCAGGACGCGCTGGATCTCGGCTTCATCGACCGCATCGCCGAGCCGGTGAAACTCGCGGCGTCTTTCGATGTTGCCCGGTTTCGCAAGGCTCCCCCGGAAGTGGTGGAAGCGGCAAGTGAAGCAGAAGAGCCTGCGGCTACGGAGCCGCAGACCGAGGGTGTTGCAGACGCCAACACCCTGCCTGACTACGAACACCCGGCTGCGGAAACGCCAACCATGGCTGCAAGTGAGCCCGCAATGGCCGACGCTGCGGCCATCCGCGCCCAGGCAATCGCTCATGCACGCGCAGTTATCGACCTCTGCAGGCTCGCCGGTCAGCCTCAGATGGCTGGGCGCTTCCTCGAGGAGGACGCCGGCCTCGACGATGTCCGCAACCGTCTTCTGGCGGCAAAGGCCGAGGCAACCCCTGACATCACCGCGGCGCATGCCCAGCCCGGACGGGCGGCCACCACAAATCCCTGGGGCGAGGTCATCGCCCGCACCTTCAAGACGAAAGGATAAGCGTCCATGACTGTTGATTGCCACTGAGAATTGACCCGGCAGCGGCCAAAATTGTCACTGAGAATTGACCCATGTGCAACCTTGCCCCGGCTTGAACCAGCTGGGGGCATTTGGAGTGATC
>NZ_RPEN01000144.1 GCF_003991405.1 Pseudorhodobacter sp. E13 | reverse complement strand
CGCATCCTGCCCGGCGCATCGTTCGACAACCTGACCGTCAGCCAAGCCGCGCAGATCGAAGGCGCTTTGGCCGGTGGGCAAGACAATGCAGGCGTCGACCTGCCTGCGACCCTGCAGAAGATCATCGCCCAATAAGGGCCGCTTCGGGGTGGCCCTGCCTGGGGCCACCCCGCAATCCCGGCGAAGAAAATGGGTCAGCCTTGGGCTGGCCCTTTTGCTTTTCTGGTCCTTTCGCTTTGTTGTGCCGCGCGCTGCAATCGTTTATCTGGGGCGGGAATCCTTGGGGCAGCTTGGCCCCAGACAACGCCGGGGGCGGATATGACGGGTAAAAACGGGCTGACCTATGCCGATGCAGGTGTGGATATTGATGCGGGCAATGCGCTGGTAGAGCGGATCAAACCCGCAGCCAAGCGGACCAATCGGCCCGGCACCATGTCGGGCTTGGGTGGCTTTGGCGCGCTGTTCGATCTGAAGGCGGCAGGCTATTCCGACCCTGTGCTGGTGGCGGCAACTGACGGTGTGGGCACCAAGCTGCGCATCGCGATTGATACCGGCAATGTCGATACAATCGGCGTCGATCTGGTGGCGATGTGTGTCAATGATCTGGTCTGCCAAGGGGCGGAGCCTTTGTTCTTCCTCGATTATTTCGCAACTGGCAAGCTGGAGCTGGATCAGGCCACGCGCATCATCAACGGCATTGCGGCGGGTTGTGAGGCCTCTGGCTGCGCCCTGATCGGCGGTGAGACGGCGGAAATGCCCGGCATGTATCACAAGGGCGATTTTGACCTTGCGGGTTTTGCCGTGGGCGCGATGGAACGCGGCTGCGCTTTGCCCGAAGGCGTGGTGGAAGGGGACGTGCTGTTGGGGTTGGCCTCTAACGGGGTGCATTCCAACGGGTATTCCTTTGTGCGCAAGGTGGTGGAACTGTCCGGCCTTGGCTGGGATGCCGATTGCCCCTTTGCTGAAGGCTCTTTGGGGGCGGCGCTGCTGGCCCCCACCCGGCTTTATGTCAAACAGGCGCTGGAAGCGGTGCGCGCCGGCGGCGTGCATGCGCTGGCCCATATCACCGGGGGCGGGTTGACCGAAAACCCGCCGCGCGTGATCCCCGAAGGTTTGGCCTGTGAGATTGACCTGTCGTCCTGGAATTTGCCGCCGGTGTTCCGCTGGTTGGCCGAAACCGCAGGGATGAGCCAGCCGGAACTGCTGAAAACCTTTAACTGCGGCATCGGCATGATGCTGGTGGTCAGCGCGGACCGGGCCGAGGCTTTGGCCGAAACGCTGCGGGCGGCGGGGGAAACGGTTGTCACCATGGGCCGCGTCGTGCCGGGGGAAGGCGTGATCTACAAAGGCAAATTGCTGTGAAACGCGTTGCCATCCTGATTTCGGGGGGTGGTTCCAATATGGTGGCCCTGTGCCGGGATATGGTGGGGGATCACCCTTGCCGCCCTGTTCTGGTGGCCTCTAACGACCCGGAAGCAAGCGGGCTGACGCGCGCCGCTGAAATGGGAATTGCCACCGCAGCGGTGGATCACCGCCCCTATGGCCGCGATCGCGCGGCGTTTGAGGCGGCGCTGCTGGACCCGATTTTGGCGGCGAAGCCGGATATCCTGTGCCTTGCGGGGTTCATGCGGGTGCTGACCCCGGATTTCGTGGCGCGGTTTGAAGGGCGGATGCTGAACATTCACCCCAGTCTTTTGCCGAAATACCCCGGATTGCACACCCATGCCCGCGCGCTTGCCGCTGGTGATACAGAGGCCGGCTGTTCGGTGCATGAGGTGACAGCGGTGCTGGATGCAGGCCCGCTGCTGGGCCGCGCGGTGGTGCCTGTTGTGCCGGGCGACACGCCAGACGATCTGGCGGCACGGGTTTTGGTGCAGGAACACAGGCTATACCCCGCCGTTTTGCGCCGCTTTGGCGCGGGGGACCGTGGGTTGCTGGAATTGCGGTCCTGAACAAGGGTCTAGCTGGCAGGGGGGCGCGCAGGCTCATCCCGGTTGCTGCAATAGAGCGCGAGTTTGTTGCCTTGCGGGTCGCGCAGATAGCCGACATAGAACTGCGGGCTGTAGGCGCTGCGAAACCCCGGCGCGCCTTCGTCCTGCCCACCTGCGGCCAAGGCGGCGGCGTGCAGATTGCGCACCATCGCCTGAGTTGCCACCTCAAACGCCAGCATCGTGCCATTGCCGACCGAGGCGGGCCCGCCGTTGAAGGGGGCTTTGATGTAAAGATCAGGGGGGGCGAAGCTGGTGCCTTCTGCTTGCGGCAGGGTGCAGCTTAGCCCCTCGTCTGACACGGTCAGAACATAGCCGAGTGCGGGCAGAAAAGCGGCGTAAAACCGTTCTGCGGCGGCAATGTCATCGGCGCCAAAGGTCACATAGCCAATCATTCCGCGCGGCCTTTGGCCGTGTCGTGGTTGGGGCTTTGGGTGAAATAATCGGGGTATTCCGCTTCGATCTGGGCCAGATCGGCCTCAATCAGGCGCAGGTGCTTGCGGATTTCGGCTTCGGCCCGGTCGGGCGCGCGCGCCTCGATGGCGTCAACCATGGCGCTGTGCTGGGCGATCAGCGTGGGGATGGAGAACTCCTGAAGCTGCAAGAAGCGCACGCGGTCCATCTGCGATTTCAGCTTTTGCAAATGGTCCCAGGCACGGGCGCGGCCTGCCAGCTCGGCGATCTGGCGGTGGAACGCCTCATCCAGCGGCATGAAGGCGGCGGGGGAGGCAGCCTTTGCCTGAAGGTCCAAGAGCGCGCGCAACTGGGCAATGGCCGCCGGGTCGGGTTGGGTGCAGGCGATGCGGATCAGATCAGCCTCCACCGCCTCGCGCACGAAACGGACGGCAAGCACCTCTTCGACGGTGATCTTGGACACGAAAGTGCCGCGCTGGGGCCGGATTTCCAGCAAGCCTTCGCCTGCCAGCCGCAAGAAGGCCTCGCGCACGGGTTGGCGTGACAGGCCGATGCTATCGGCGATCTCTTGTTCCGAAAGCCGTGTGCCAGGGGGCAGTTGCCCGGTCAGGATGGCGTTGCGCAATGCGCCAGAGGCTTGTTGCTGGGCATTGCGGTCGGGCGCAAGGTCAAGGTGAAAGGCGGCGGGCAGGGGCATGGGGCATCCGGTTGCAGGCTGTGCCTTTCCTTTTTGCAGGAAAACGCCGCGCTGGAAAGATGGCTTGGCTTTGCTTGACAGCGCGCAAGGGGGCGGGCCTAGTCAGCGGCGTGGAAGGGCGAAAGGGGGCAAGCATGCAAACAAGGCGGGCAGAGGTGGCGGCGCTGGGCGGCTTTTGTGAGGCAGTGTTTCGGGCGGTGGGGGCGGATGCGGAAACCGCGCGGGATGCCACGCGGTCGATGATGCACGGATCGCTGCATGGGGTTGATAGCCATGGTGTGCGGTTGTTGCCCTATTACGCCCGTGTGCTGGAAGGTGGCGAGGTGGCAAAGGCCCCGCAATTGCGGTTTACGCAAGTAAAACCGGGGTCTGGCCTGTTGGACGCAGGCCATGCCCAAGGCGCGCGGGCGACCTATCACGCGCTGGAACTGGCGATAGGGATGGCGGCCACGCAAGGGATTGCGGCGGTGGGCATTCAGAATTCCAGCCATTTCGGCCCGGCGGGGGCCTATGCCTATGCTGCGGCAGAGCGGGGCTATGTGGCGCTGGTGGTGGCCAATTCGGACAGCTTTGTGCGCTTGCATGACGGGGCAGAGCGGTTTCACGGCACCAATCCGATTGCGGTGGGCGTGCCCACGGGCGAGGCAAACCCGTGGCTGTTGGATATGGCAACGTCGTCGGTGCCCTTCAATCGCGTGGAACTTTATCAATCGCTGGGGGTGGAATTGCCACCTGATACCGCCTCGGATGCGGCGGGGGCAGAGGTTCTGGACCCGCATCAGGTGGCGATGCTGGCCCCGGTGGGCGGCACGGGATTTGGCTTCAAAGGGGCTGCCCTTGGCGGGGTGGCCGAGATTTTTTCGGCAGCGCTGACGGGGATGCGGCTTAGCCCGGAAATCCCTTTCATGGGCGGCGAGGATCATTCCACCCCGCGCGTGATGGGGGCCTTTGTGATGGTGATGGACCCGGAGGGGTTTATCGGTGGGCCGATCCTGCGGGCCACGATGCAGCGCTATCTGGCGCAATTGCGCGGCTCAAAACCGCGCGAGGGCGCGCGCGTTCTGGCCCCCGGCGACCGCGAATGGGCCGAGGCCGCAGAGCGCAGGGCCATGGGCGTGCCCTTGGACCCGTTGACGGTGGCTGCGTTTGAAGGTTTGTCCGCGCGGTTTGGGGTGGGCTTGCCGTGGTGAAAGCCCGCCCGAGGTCGGGCTGATCCGAAAGCCGGGGAGCCAGCCCCCGGACCGAACCAAACGCCGGGAGGCCAAACCCCCGGACCGAACCAAACGCCGGGGGGCCAGCCCCCCGGACCCCCCGGGATATTTGTGAATAGATGAAAGGGGGAGCGGTGTTTTGGGGGGAATGACGCCGCTAGGGTTGGCATTTTGGGGCGGGTTCTATAGGGGTTGGCGCTTGTTTGGACGGGCTGGCCCCTGCGCTGGGCCATTGAGGAAGCGGGCACCATGATTTCTATGCATCTTTATCGCCAGCAGTGGTTTGGCAATATTCGCGCTGATCTTTTGTCGGGGTTGGTTGTGGCTTTGGCGCTGATCCCTGAGGCGATTGCGTTTTCGATCATTGCCGGGGTGGACCCGAAGGTCGGGCTTTATGCCAGTTTCTCGATTGCGGTGATCTGTGCGATTACGGGCGGACGGCCGGGGATGATTTCGGCGGCGACGGCGGCGACGGCGGTGTTGATGGTGACCTTGGTCAAAGACCATGGGTTGCAATATTTGCTGGCGGCGACCGTGTTGGCGGGGGTGTTGCAGATCGGGGCCGGGTTGCTGAAACTGGGCCGCGTGATGCGCTTTGTATCAAAATCGGTGATGACGGGTTTTGTGAATGCGCTGGCGATCCTGATCTTTCTGGCGCAGGTGCCGGAACTGGACCCGTCCAAGGTGACATGGTTGACCTATGCTTTGGTCGCGGCGGGGTTGGGGATTATCTATCTGTTTCCGTATGTGACCAAGGCCGTGCCATCGCCTTTGGTGACGATCATCGTGTTGACCGCGCTGACGCTGGCCTTTGGCTGGGATGTGCGCACGGTGGGGGATATGGGCGCGTTGCCTGACACATTGCCGGTGTTTCTGATCCCGCAGATTCCGCTGACATGGGAAACCTTGCAGATCATCTTTCCCTATTCGCTTGCCGTGGCTGTGGTGGGGTTGCTGGAAAGCCTGATGACCCAGAATATCGTGGATGACCTGACCGACACCACGTCTGACCGAAATCAGGAATGTATCGGGCAGGGGCTGGCCAATACCGCCACCGGGTTCATCGGTGGCATGGCGGGTTGTGCGATGATCGGGCAGTCGATCATCAACGTCAAATCCGGCGGGCGCGGGCGGCTTTCGACCTTTGTGGCAGGTGTGATGCTGTTGGTGTTCGTGGTGGGGCTTGGCGATTGGGTCAGCCGGATTCCGATGGCGGCTTTGGTTGCGATCATGATCATGGTCAGTATCGGCACGTTTTCATGGTCGTCGATCCTTGCGCTGCGGACGCATCCGAAATCCAGTTCGGTGGTGATGCTGGCCACGGTGGCGGCGGTGATCTACACCCATAACCTTGCGATTGGCGTGGGCATCGGGGTGCTGCTGTCTGGCATCTTCTTTGCCGGAAAAATCGCGCAACTGTTCCGTGTCACCTCCAGCCTGTCGGCAGATGGGGCAGAGCGGACCTACCGCGTGGAGGGCCAGTTGTTCTTTGCAAGCGTGGAGGATTTCATGAAAGCCTTTGATTTCCGCGAAGTGCTGGACCGGGTTATCATTGACGTGTCCGAGGCGCATATCTGGGATATTTCGTCGGTGGCGGCCTTGGATATGGCGGTGCTGAAATTCCGCCGTGACGGGGCCGAGGTGCAGATTGTCGGCATGAACGCGGCATCGGAAACCATCGTGGACGAGTTGGCGCTGCATGACAAACCCGGCGCGCTTGATAAGATGCTGGCACATTGAGAGAGGGCAGAGACATGAAGATTATCGCTTTGGTGGATGGCTCTCTTTATGCGCATTCGGTCTGTGAACTGGCCGGTTGGGCCGGTGCGCGGCTGGGGGCGGGGGTAGAGGCGTTGCATGTGCTTGGCCGCCGGGAAGGGGGGGCGCAAGACCTGTCGGGCGCGATCCGGCTGGGCGCGCGCACCGCGTTGCTGGAGGAGTTGGCCGATCTGGATGCACAACGGGCCAAGCTGGTCATGCATCGTGGCCGCGCCATTCTGGAGGATGCGAAAGCCGTTCTGACGGAGGCGGGGGCTGTTGCCACTACCCGTTTGCGGCATGGTGATTTGCTGGAGGAGATGGGCACGGATTTCGACCTGATTGTCGTGGGAAAGCGCGGTGAGGCGGCGGATTTTGCCAAGGGGCATCTGGGGTCCAACCTTGAACGTATCGTGCGGGCGGCGAAAACACCGGTGCTGGTGGCGGCGCGGGCTTTCGTGCCGGTAAAGCGGGTGCTGGTTGCCTATGATGGTGGCCCCTCGGCCATTCGCGCGCTGGATCATATCGCGCACAGTCCGTTGTATCAGGGTTTGGCGATCACCGTGGTCAGCGTGGGCGACGGCCCGGCGATTGCCGCAGGTCTGGCGCAGGCACAGGCACGGCTGCGCGCGGCAGGGCTGGCGGCAGATATCCGGCACGTCGCAGGCCAGCCGGAAACCGCGCTGGGCAAACTGGTGGAGGCAGAGGGCTTTCAGATGCTGGTGATGGGTGCCTATGGGCATAGCCGCATCCGCAGCCTGATCATCGGGTCAACCACCACGGAAATGGTGCGATCTTGCAAAGTGCCGGTGATGTTGGTGCGCTAAGGGCCGCTGCCCGGCTTTGCGCGGCTAGGCGTTGATTGGGGCTTGATCGCGGGGCAGGTCGGCGGTTTGCTGGGCGCAATCTCTGCGCCAGCCGGAAAGGCCTTGCAATGCCCGCCGCGAACCCTGCCACCAAGCCGAATGTCTTGTTCATCGTCATCGACCAGTTGCGGGCCGATTGCCTTACCGGGGCGCTGGCCGATGTAACACCTTTGCCGAACCTGCGGGCCTTGATGGGTGAGGCGGTCAGCTTCATGCGGCATTATTCGGTGGTGAACCCTTGCGGGCCGTCGCGCGCGTCGATCCTGACGGGGCAATATGCGATGAACCACCGGGCGGTGCGCAATGGCACGCCTTTGCCGCAAGACACGCCCAATATCGCGACAGAGGTGCGCAAGATGGGCTATGTGCCGCTGCTTTATGGCTATACCGATTCTGCCCAAGACCCGCGTGGCCGCCACCCCAATGACCCGGCGCTGACCAGCTATGAGGAGGTGATGCCGGGCTTTCACGAAGCGGTGGAAATGCGTCTGGAGGCAAGCCTGCCATGGCGCGCAGACCTGCTGGAAAAGGGGTATGACGTGCCGCCATACCCCGCGATTTTCCGCCCCAACGGGCCTGCGTTGAACGCGCCCGCGCTGTATCGCGCCGAGGATAGTGATACCGCCTTTCTGACCGATCAGTTCCTGCGCGGGTTGCGGGGGCGGCCACAGGGCTGGTTTGCGCATCTGACCTATATTCGCCCGCATCCGCCGCTGGTGGCCCCTGCGCCCTATAACCAGTTGGTGAACCCCGCCGATATTCCGGCCCCTGTGACCGCAGGCGATCTGGCGGCCGAACAGGCGCGCCATCCGTTCCTTGCGGCCAGCACAAGGCGCGGGGCGATTGCCACTGTGGTCGAAGGCTTCCCGGATCTGGCGCCATCGGCCGAAGCCATCGCAACCCTGCGCGCGGTGTATCTGGGGCTGGCCGCCGAGGTGGATCACCATATCGGGCGGGTGATTGCGGCGCTGAAAGCCTCTGGCGTTTATGATGACACGCTGCTGATCGTGACAGCGGATCATGGCGAGATGCTGGGCGATCATCACGCTTGGGGCAAACAGACCTTCTATGATGCCGCCTATCATACGCCGCTGATCATCCGTGACCCGCGCAGCCCTGCCGCGCATGGCCAGCAGATCACCGCGCCCACGGAATCCATCGACATCGCGCCCAGCTTGCTGGACTGGCTGGGCCAAACCGCGCCCGATGTGATGGATGGGCGCAGCCTGATGCCGTTTTTGCGCGGGCAGACGCCGACCCATTGGCGCAGCCACAGCTATTCCGAACTGGATTTCGGCGATCCGATTTCACCGACCAAAGCACAGGCCGCGCTGGGCCTGACGCCGGAGCTTGCCAATTTCGCCGTGCTGCGCGGCCCGCGCTATAGCCTTGTGCATTTCAACGCGGGGCTTCCGCCCTTGCTGTTCGATCACGCAGAGGCAGGAGAGTTGCACAATATTGCAGCAGAGCCTGCCGCCCAGCCGATTTTGCTGGAAATGACGCGTGCCATGCTCGACCACCGTATGCGCCACGCGGGCGGGCTGTTTAACCGGGTGATGATCACCGAAACCGGGGTCGCGCATGCCCCGCGACAGCCAAATTGATCTATCCATCAGTTTTTTTGCCCTACAGCACGCTTGACGCAAAAAACATCAAAGGCCCATACTTGGGCCTTGTCGTGCGCCCCTGCGCTGCTTGCAGACCTGCGCCACCCATCTGGTCTTAATCGGAAGGAGGTTCTGGACATATACCAAAAAGGACCCGCTTCGTAGCCTTTTTGTCACATAAGGCGGATACGCCAATAAAAGGAAGAAACTTCCATTTTCGACAACGACAGGAGAGATCATGAAGAAATTACTTCTTAGCAGCGCTGCGCTGCTTGTTCTGCCAATCGCCGCATTCGCCAATTGCCCCGCCATCACCATGGCCGATATGGGCGGCGTTGCGGCAGGGGCCTATCCGGGCCAGTTTGACCTTGCCGATTATCAGGCAGCCGCCTCTTGCAGCATGGAAATGACCGCCAACCCCGGCATCGAAGGGTTCAATGGCCAGATCCGGGGCAACCCGGCGCTGCCGCCACTGGCCGAACGTCTGCCAGAGGAACCGCTGGTCGTGGTGCCCTATGCCTCGGTCGGGAAATATGGCGGCACGCTGGATGCGCTGTCCAACGCGACAGAGGCGGGGACATCGGATTTTATGTCGATCCGCCATGTGAACCTTGTGCGCTATGCCGACGATCTTGAAACCATCGTCCCGAATATCGCGAAATCCTGGGTGTGGAACGATGACTACACACAACTTACCTTTACGCTGCGCAAGGGCCATAAATGGTCTGATGGTCAGCCCTTCACCTCCGCCGATGTGAAGTTCTGGTATGACAACCTGGCGCTGGACCCGAATATCAACGAAAAGCCCAAGGATTATGTGACCGTGGGCGGCGAGCGGATGACGGTGGACACACCCGATGACGTGACGGTCGTGTTCAACTTGCCCGCACCGAAACCCGGCCTGCTGGCGCATTTCGCGACCCATTTCGCACAGGCCTTCCAGCCCAAGCACTTCCTTGGCCAGTTCCACCCCGATGTGAACCCCGATGCCGACAAGCTGGCGCAGGAGATGGGCTTTGAAAACGGCTATGCCGCGATCCGCGCCTATTACGGCAACTCGGACTGGATGGACACCGCGACGCCCATGCTCAACAGCCCGGATCTGTTGGCCAAACTGCCCGCCGATGCGGCCCCCACGCTGGAAAGCCATATCGTTGTGCGCGAAACCACCGAGGGGCGGCATTTCGTGGCCAACCCCTATTTCCATATGGTGGACACGACGGGCCAGCAATTGCCCTATATCAATGAAATGGATGAGCTTTTTGCCAATGACCAAGAGGTCCGCTTGCTGAAGCTTGTCAACGGCGAGGTGGATTACAAGACCCAAAGCCTCCAGCTTTCGGACGCGCCTTTGCTGTTGGAAAATCAGGAGAAGGGTGGCTACACCATCCAGCTCAAGCCGAAAATCGCGATGCAGACGATTTCCTTCAACGTCACCCACCCGGATGAGGCCAAGCGCGCCGTGTTCGGCGATGTGAAGTTCCGCAAAGCAATGTCCGAGGCGATCAACCGCGATGCGCTGAACGAAACCGCCTATTTCGGGCAAGGCACTTTGCAGCAATATACCGGCTTCTCGCCGCTGCCGGAATATATTGATCCGAAATGGAAAACCTATGCGATGGAGTATAACGCGGACGGTGCCAAAGCGGTGCTGGACGAGTTGGGCCTGAAAGATGTGGATGGCGATGGCTTCCGCGAATTGCCGAATGGTGAGCCGCTGGTCATCAACATGCAATTCGCAACCCAGGGCATCGCGGGGCAGGTGGTCGAACTTATCAGTCAGGATTGGGCCAATGTCGGCATCAAATCCACGGTGAAAGAGGTGACGCCGGATGAATACCGCTCGTCGCAATCGTCCAACCAGCTTGATGTCGGCTTGTGGGAAAAGGGCCAGCCTTTGGGCATCATCCTTGGCAATAATGAGCTGTGGGTGCCGCCGTTCGAAAATTACTTCGCGCATCGTTCGGGCATGCTGTGGGCCGAATGGGTGGATAGCAAAGGCGCCAGCGGGGTAGAGCCGCCGGATTACGTCAAAACCCTGATGGACGATATCAACACCTTGCAATCCACACCCGCAGGGTCGGATGAGTTCAAGGCGATTGCCAATCGCATGGTCGCGTCCATGGTTGAAAACGTGCTGTTCATCGGCACGGCGCTGACCCCGGACCCGATCTATGTGAACAACAAGCTCAAGAACGTGCCGGAATTCAAAACCGCATCCTATGAATACTATCGCACCTACCCCTACCGTGGGGCGCAATGGTATCTTGAGGAGTAAGATCAGCCACTTATCCGCTGATCTTCATCTGGTGGCAGGCGTTCGCGCCTGCCGCTCCTCCCCAAAATTCTGCCCTTCGTCAGGATGCGCCCCATGATCCGTTTCGCGCTGACCCGTGCCTTTCTGGCCCTTGTCACCTTGCTGACTGTCTCACTCATTGTTTTCACGCTGATGGAACTGGTGCCCGGCACCTGCGCCGAGCGCTATCTTGCCTTCAAGAACACCTCCGGCTCGCAAATTTCGCTTGCGGATATTGAGGCCGAGAAGGTGCGGCTGGGCTTGGACAAACCGTTTCTGACCCGCTGGGGCGGCTGGGTTTACAATGTGTTCGTGCATGGCGAATTTGGCGATAGCTGCATCCTGCGGCTGAATATCAACCAGCTTTTGGCAGATAAGTTTTGGATTTCGCTGGGCATTTGTATGGCGGCGCTGATCCTGTCTTATGCGATCGCGGTGCCGATCGGGATTTTGTCAGCCTCCTCCTCCAACGCCTTTGCCAATAACTCTTTGCGCTTTGTCAGCTATCTGGGCCTTGCCCTGCCAAACTTCCTGCTGGCGCTGATTATCATGCTGTTTTCCACCGTGTTTTTCGGTGACAGCCTGACGGGGCTGTTTTCCAAGGAATACCGCGATGCCGCGTGGTCTTGGGCAAAATTCGGCGATTTCCTGAGCCGGGCGTGGTTGCCCGTGTTCATCCTTGGTTGGTCGGCCACTGCTTTTGCGCTGCAAACCGTGCGGGCGCTGATGCTGGATGAGATTGGCAAACTTTACGTCACCGCCGCCTCGGCGCGGGGGGTATCGGGCGGGCGGCTCTTGTGGCGCTATCCGGCGAAACACAGCCTTGGGCCGGTCATCAACTCGCTTGGGTTTGACCTGAACCGCATTTTCAACGAATTGCCCATCGTCGCGCTGATCCTGACGCTGACCGAAGCCGGGGCGCTGTTGTTTGAAAGCCTTGCGCGATCCAACGATCAGCAGCTTGCCGGGGCGATCATCTTCCTTCTGACTGCCAGCATCGTCGGGCTGAACTTCGTGACCGATATTCTGCTGGCCTTGATTGATCCGCGTGTCCGACGCGGGCTGATGGGGTAGGGCCATGTTCACACGCAAAACCGCCACAGCACCCGATATCGACCAAAAGGCGAAAGAGGCCTATTTCACCGCCTCCCAAGGCCAGTTGATCTTTGCCCGTTTCAAATCCAACCGCACCGCGATGATTGCGGCCTGGGCCTTGATCCTCATGATCTTGATGGGCCTGTTTGCGCCCTTCCTGTCGCCCTATGACCCGACAATCGCAGGCCGCAATGACCAATATGAAAACGGCGCACCGCAGATGCCGAAGATGTGGGATGAGAACGGGTTTTCGTGGCGCCCCTTCATCTATGCAACGGAACGAGAGCGGTCCATGGCCACGAATTTCCGCTGGGTGGTGAAGGAAAACCGCGACAAGCGGCTTTATATGCAGTTCTTTGTGCGCGATTGGGACTATGCGATTTTCGGGGTGGATTTTACCGCCTTTGGCAAACAGGTCGATCTGGCGCTGATACGGTCAAACCTGCATCTTTTCGGGATAGAAGGGGGCAAGATTCACCTGTTCGGCACCGATGCCAGCGGCAAGGATATCTTCAGCCGCACATTGCACGCGATCTGGACATCGCTGGCGGTGGGCACGCTGGGGGTGGTGATCTCTTTCGTGCTGGCGCTGATAATCGGCGGGGTTGCGGGCTATTTCGGCGGCTGGATTGACAGCGTCTTGCAGATGATCACAGACGCCATCCGAACCGTGCCCTCGATCCCGCTGTTTATGGCGCTGGCGGCGTTCATGCCCGACACATGGTCATCGGAAACGCGGTTCTTTTTCATCTCTATCATCCTTGGGCTGATCGGCTGGCCCACGCTGGCGCGCCGCATCCGCACCCATCTGCTGACCGAACGCACGCAGGAATATGTGCTGGCGGCGGAATTGTGCGGCGCCTCCAGCAGCCATATTATCCGGCGGCATCTGCTGCCCAGTTTCACCAGCTATATCATCGTCGATCTGATGATCTCTTTCCCCTATATGGTGCGGTCGGAAACCGCGCTGTCCTTTATCGGGCTGGGGTTGAAAGACCCGGTGAACAGCCTTGGCGCGATGATGCAGAACGTCTCCAAGGCGGATGTCTTGCTGAATTACCAATGGTATTTCATCCCCGTTTTCTTCTTCATCGCGCTGGTTCTGGCCTTCGTTTTTGTGGGCGATGGCTTGCGCGACGCCGCAGACCCCTATTCGGATAACAAGAAATGAGCCTGCTGATAGACGTTCAAAACCTGACCCTGAAGTTCCGCACCGATGAGGGGCTGATCACCGCTGTCGATGATGTCAGCTTCACGATTGATCGGGGCGAGGTGATGGGGCTGGTGGGGGAATCCGGTTCCGGCAAATCGGTGACGGCCAAGGCCTTGATGCATCTGAACGCCCGGAACGCGGTTTATAGCCCCGAAAGCAAGATCATCCTGCACACGGAAAAAGGCCCGGTAAATGTGCTGGCCCTGCGCAACGCGCGTGAATTGAAGGTGGTGCGCGGCGGCGCGATTTCCATGATCTTTCAGGAACCTATGGCCAGTTTTGCCCCGGCCATCACCATCGGTGACCAGATGGTCGAGCAGTTGCAGATCCACAATGACATGACAAAGGCGCGGGCCAAGGAAATCTCCATCGAGATGCTGGACCGGGTCGGCATTTCGGACCCGTCAAAGCGGTTCGATCAATATGCGTTCGAACTGTCGGGCGGGATGCGGCAACGCGCGATGATCGCGATGGCCCTGTCGACCAAGCCAAGCCTTTTGATCGCGGATGAACCCACAACCGCGCTGGATGTGACGATTCAGGCGCAGGTGATTGATTTGATGAAGGATCTGGTGGCCGAATTTCATATGGGCATCATCTTTATCACGCATGATCTGGGCGTGATCGCGCAAACCGCCGATAAGGTTGCCGTGATGTATCTGGGCAAGTTGATCGAACAGGGCCCCGTGCGCGCCGTGATCCGCCAGCCCAAGCATCCCTATACCCAAGGGCTGCTGGCGGCCTTGCCAAAGCTTGATGATCTGGACGCGCCGCTGACCCCGGTGGCCGGTGATATCCCCTCACCGCTAGAGCGGCCTTCGGGTTGTGTCTTTCACACCCGCTGCCCGCAGGTCATTGGGGATATTTGCAAAACCGCCCTGCCGCAAAGCATCCCGGTGGGCCCGACCCATAGCGCCGCATGCCACCTTTACGCGACGGAGACAGCGACATGAGCGATAAACCCCTGATTTCCGCAAGGGGCCTGTCGGTCGGGTTCAAGGTCGGCTCCAGCATCTTCAACAAATCCATTTTGAAGGCGGTGGATAATGTCAGCCTTGATATCGAACGCGGGTCGTTCTTTGGGCTGGTGGGGGAATCCGGGTCGGGCAAGACCACGCTGGGCCGCGCGTTCCTCAAGGCGGTGCCGATCACGGGGGGCTGGGCGCGCTATGCCGATGATGAGGTGGACCTTGATATCGGCACGCTCAGCGGCCCCGCGCTGACCGATTACCGCAAGCGCGCGCAACTGATCTTTCAAGACCCTTACGCCGCCCTGTCGCCGCGCATGACCGTGCGTGACATCATCGCAGAACCGCTGGAGGTGATGGGCCTGACCAAAACGCGTGAGGAAACCGATGCCCGCGTGCGCGAGATTGCGGCGAAATGCCGGTTGAATCTGGAACATCTGCGCCGCTTTCCGCATGCGTTTTCGGGCGGGCAGCGGCAACGCATTTCGATTGCCCGCGCGCTGGTGTCGCGCCCCAATTTCATTGTGGCCGACGAATCCGTGGCGGCGCTGGATGTGTCTATTCAGGCCGATGTGCTGAACCTGTTGAAAGATATTCAGCGTGATATGGGGCTGACCTTCCTGTTCATCAGCCATGATCTTTCTGTGGTGGCCCATACTTGCGACCATCTGGCGGTGATGTATCTGGGCCGCTTGGTGGAAACCGCGCCGACCCGCCAACTGTTCAAGGCCCCGCGCCACCCCTATACCAAGGCGCTGTTTTCCGCGATCCCGTCGCTGGACCCGGATGATCGGCGCGGCGGGCAAAAGCTGACGGGCGAAATTCCATCCCCCACCAATCAGCCCCCCGGCTGCAAATTCCACACCCGCTGCCCGATGGTGATTGACCGTTGCCGGGTCGAAGAACCCAGCCTTGAAAACCCCGGCGATGGGCATGCCGTGTCCTGCCACCGCTGGCGAGAGTTGTTGGAGAAGCCTTGAACAGCGCGGCTTACGCCGTTCAAGGCCGTTCTGGAACGGCCTGTCAGGCCAAATGCGTTTTGAAATGGGCCACGGTGCGATCCCATGACAGTTTGGCCATCGCTTCATCATAGCGGGGCGTGCTGTCATTGTGGAAACCGTGGTTGGCCCCTTCATAGATATAGGCCTCGTAGGTTTTGCCATTGGCCTTGAGCGCCGCTTCAAACTCTGGCCAACCGGCGTTCACCCGCTCGTCCAACGCGCCGTAATGGATCAGCAACGGGGCCTGAATACGGGGCACATCCGCGGCAGCAGGTTGGCGACCGTAATAGGGCACCGAGGCTTTGAGTTCGGGGTAGGCAACGGCTGCCGCATTCGCAACGCCACCGCCATAGCAGAACCCGGTGATTCCCACATTTCCGGTTGATCCATCATGCGCCATCATGAACTCAACGGCGGCGAAAAAGTCGTTCATCAGCTTTTCGGGGTCCACCTTCTGTTGCAACTCGCGGCCCTCTGCATCATTGCCCGGATAGCCGCCGACTGATGTCAGCCCATCCGGTGCAAGCGCCATAAACCCGGCTTTTGCCAACCTGCGCGCCACGTCCTCGATATAGGGATTGAGCCCACGGTTTTCATGCACCACGACCACGGCAGGCAGTTTGCCGGTGGCCGCAGCCGGGCGCACCAGATAGCCGCGCACCTCGCCATGGCCGGCAGGGGAGGGGTAGGTGATATATTCGGCGATGATATCTGGGTCGTTGAACGAAACTTGCTGGGCCATCGCATAATCCGGCGACATCAGCCCCAGAAGCGTCGACGCTGTCATCCCCGCCACCGCAAATTTCGCGGCCCGATCCAGAAACTGGCGCTTGGTGATCATGCCATGCGCGTAAAAATCGTAAAGTTCCAGAAGTTTGGGGTCAAAGTCCTTTGCAGTCAGCCTTGGCATCTTAACACCTCCATTCATGCGTAAGAACGAAAGGCTAAGCCAGTTTTGCCCGCTTTCAAAAGGATAGCGGTTCACGATGTCGTGTTGGGGGCTGTGCTTGTCGGCGCGGTCTGTGGCTGACCGGAAATGAACCTTGGGGACGTTTCAATCGCCCAATGGCGCCCTGCCCGGAATTTGGCCTCCGGGCAGGGCAAGCAGTGCTTAGAAGCCTGCCTTGATCTTTTCAAACTCTTCCAGCATCCGGTCGCGCATCGCGGGGTCGATCGGGGTTTGGGCAAGCAAGGTGGTATCAATCGGGCTGACATCGGCTGCAACCAGATCTTCGGCCGGAATTTCCGCCATCGCGACGTCATTGGTATGGGCATAGCCAAAGCCATCCAGCAGACCACGGGCGGAGCGGTGATCCAGCCAGGAGTTGATGAAATCATAGGCCTTGTCTTCGGAGCCGGGGGCATCCTTGAAGTTCACATAGCCGCAGAACCAGCTTGCCGCCCCTTCTGCCGCCTGACGCTGAAAGCCCACGGGGAAGCCTTCTTCGCGCATCAGCGCGATGGAGTCGTTCCACGACCACGCTACTTGCACCTGACCGCCCGCCATCAGCTGCGACAGTTCGGACGGGTCGGCCCAATAGGCGACCACGTTTTCATGGGCCGTGCGCAGCCATGCGGCGGCGGCCTGAAACTGCTCTTCGGTCACATTGGTCCAATCGGAAACGCCAGTGGCGAGCAGGGCCAGCGACCAGACATCATCGGTATTGTCGGGCAGCGAGATGCGGCCTGCATATTTCGGGTTGTGGAAGACAGCGAGGCTTGCCACGTCTTCGGCCGGAACATCGGTCGTGTTCCATGCAATCGCGGTATAGGCGTAATCGGTCGGGATATACCAAACGCCGGTATCATCCTTGAAAATGCTGGACTTCAGGAAGCGCGGCGAGATTTCGCCAAAGTTCGGGATACGGCTGACATCCCACGGCTCGATCAGCCCGGCGTCGCGGTATTTCGACACCATCTGAGAGCAAGGATGCGCCACATCGGCCTTGAAACCCGAGGCAACCTTTTGGAAGGCCTCATCGTCATCGCCAAAGAAGGCATAGGTCGGGATATCGCCGTGCTTTTCCTTATAGGCTGTAAGCAGGTTTTCATCTTCAAAACCGGCCCAGTCGAACACGATCAATTCAGGGTCGGCGGCATAGGCTGCGGTGACGGGCAGGGCAAAGGCCAAAGCGGCGCCAAGCATCAGTTTATTCTTGGTTTTCATGTGTTTTTCCTCATCTGTTGGACAGGGCAGGCGGAGTGGATCGCCGCTGCTGACCCAAGAAAGCTAGGGGTTTGTGCCGCGCGGCTCAAGGGGGAAAAGCGCGATAAATCGCGCGGGGGGCGCGCGGGGTTCCCTACGGGCGCTTCGGGCTTGCGGCGGGCGGAGGCGTGGCTAAGGTCAGGGCAGAGCAATCGGGATGGGGGAAGACGGCGATGGCCTTGGACGTTGATTTTGTGCGCAGCCAGTTTCCGGCGTTCAAAAGTGAAGCGCTTGCGGGGCAGGCGTTTTTTGAGAATGCGGGCGGGTCTTATACCTGTGGGCAGGTGATTGACCGGCTGACGCGGTTTTACACCCATCGCAAGGTGCAACCCTATGCGCCTTACGAAGCGTCGCAACTGGCCGGGGCCGAGATGGACGAGGCGCGCAGCCGCCTCGCCGCGCTGATGGGGGTAGAGGGGGATGAGGTTTCCTTTGGGCCATCGACCAGCGCCAATACATTCGTGCTTGCGCAGGCCGTGCGGCGGCTGATCACAGCGCAGGGCGGGGCCGTGGTGGTGACCAATCAGGACCACGAGGCCAATTCCGGCGTCTGGCGGCGGCTGGCCGAAGACGGGGTAGAGGTGCGGGAATGGGCGCTTGACCCGCAGACCGGGCATCTGAACCCCAAGGATCTGCAAAGCCTGCTGGCCGATGGAAGCGTGCGGATGGTGTGTTTTCCGCATTGCTCGAATGTGGTGGCCGAGATCAACCCGGTGGCCGAGATTTGTGCCATGGCGCGGGCGGCGGGGGCGTTTACCTGTGTTGATGGCGTCAGCTATGCGCCGCATGGTCTGCCTGATGTGGCGGGGCTTGGGGCCGATATCTATCTGTTTTCGGCGTATAAAACCTATGGGCCGCATCAGGGGATCATGGTGATCCGTCGTGGCGTGGGGGCGGCGCTGCCGGCGCAATGCCATTATTTCAATGCGGGGGTTTTGTATAAACGCTTTACCCCCGCCGGGCCGGACCATGCCCAGATTGCCGCTTGTGCGGGGATGGCCGACTATATTGATGCGCTTTATGATCATCATTTTCCGGGGCAGGCGGCGGGCCCTGCGGCGCGCAACAGGGCGGTGCATGATCTGATGCGCGGCCATGAGGTTGCGCTGTTGCAGCCCCTGCTGGACCATCTGGCCGCCCGCAACGATCTGCGGTTGCTTGGCCCGCGCGATGCGGCGCGGCGGGCGCCGACGGTGGCGCTGGCGCTGGACCGCGCGGCGGCGCCGGTGGCGGCAGAGCTGGCCGCGCATGGGATCATGGCGGGAGGTGGTGATTTCTATGCTGTGCGCGCCTTGCAAGCGATGGGGGTCGACCCCGACCAAGGCGTGCTGCGGCTGAGCTTTGTGCACTATACATCGGAGGCGGAAATTGCGCGTTTGATCAAAGCCTTGGACGCAGTTCTTTAAGCGCGGCAGGGGGGCTTCACGCCCCCCACGTCCCTTTGCGGGGCAAAGGAACGTCCCCCCGTGGGATATTTTTGAATAGATGAGATTGGGCAGAGTGATCCATCTTTGGGGGGGACGCGTAACACCTGTGCAAAACAAGAATGGGGCCATATGCCTGAGACGCCTTTGATCCTTTGGGTCCGCCGTGATTTGCGGCTTTCGGACAACCCGATGTTGAGCCAAGCGGCGCAATCCGGGCGGTCAGTGATCCCGGTGTTCATCCTCGATCCTGAGACGGAAGCCATTGGGGCGGCGGCAAAATGGCGTTTGGGCCTTGGGCTTGCGGCTTTTGCCAAGGCTTTGGAGGCGATTGGCAGCCGGTTGATCTTTCGGCGCGGAGAGGCGCTTTCGGTGTTGCGCGGGTTGGTGAAAGAGACCGGCGCCGGGGCGGTGCATTGGGCGCGGCTCTATGACCCGGAGGCGATTGCGCGCGACAAGGTGGTCAAGGCAGCCTTGCGGGCGGACGGGGTCGAGGCAGTTAGCCATGCCGGGCATCTGTTGTTCGAGCCGATGTCGGTGCAGACCGGGCAGGGCGGGTATTACAAGGTGTATTCGCCGTTCTGGCGGGCGGTGAAGGGCTTGGACGTGGCGGCCCCTGCACCTGCGCCGAAGCGGTTGGCCGCGCCGACAAGCTGGCCTGACAGCGCGCAACTGGACGATTGGCAGATGGCGCGCGCGATGCGGCGCGGGGCTTCGGTTGTCTTGCCCCATCAGGGCATTGGCGAGGCGGTTGCACAAGAGCGTCTGTCGCAGTTTCTGGACGGGCCGGTGGAGCGATACAAAGAGGCGCGGGATTTTCCGGCGCAAGAGGCAACCTCGCGCTTGTCCGAGAACCTGACCTATGGCGAGATCGGGCCGCGCATGGTGTGGCATGGTGGGATGCGCGCCATGCAGGAAGGCCGCGCCGGGGCGGAGCATTTTCTGAAAGAACTGGTCTGGCGCGAATTTGCCTATCACCTGATCTACCACACGCCCCATATCGCCACGCGGAACTGGCGCGCGGAATGGGACAGTTTTGCCTGGCGCGATGACAATGAGGATGCCGAGCGTTGGCGGCGCGGGATGACGGGGGAACCTTTCGTCGATGCCGCCATGCGTGAGATGTATGTCACGGGCACCATGCATAACCGTGCGCGGATGATCGCCGCCTCTTACCTGACCAAACATTTGTTGACCGATTGGCGGGTGGGGCAGCGTTGGTTTGCCGAATGTCTGACCGATTGGGACCCGGCGGCCAATGCGATGGGCTGGCAATGGGCGGCAGGGTCTGGCCCCGATGCCGCGCTGTATTTCCGGGTGTTCAACCCCGAAACCCAAGCCGAGAAATTTGACCCCAAAGCCGCCTATCGCCATCGGTTCATCGCCGAACTGGCGCGCAAGCCGGGGCCAGAGGCGCTGAGCTATTTCGATGCGGTGCCGCGGTCTTGGGGGCTGTCGGCGCAGGCGCGCTATCCTGCGCGGATGGTCGATCTGGCTGCAGGGCGAAAAAGAGCACTGGATGCCTATGCCGCGCGAAACTCTGACGCGGATGCGACGTAACTAAAGGAATTGGCGGCGCTGCCGCGGGAAGAACTGGGGTAAAAGATGGACATTCTGACAACCACCGACGGGCAAAAGAACCTGCCGCGCTATTTTGCGCAGGTGTTCAGCCAGGCGCAGGGTCTGGGCCATGGCACGCTTGATCTTGTGCTGGATGACGGGCGGCGGTTTCGGGCAGAAGGTGCTGCGCCCGGCCCCCATGCTGTGCTGGAGGTGCATAACAAGGACCTGTTTGCCCGCTTGATCCGCGAAGGCGATATCGGCTTTTCCGATGCCTATCTGGAGGGCTGGTGGTCTACCCCCGATCTGCAAGCCTTCATGGATCTGGTGCATGCCGATAATGACGCGATTTATGACGGGTTCTATGGCATGGCTTTGGTGCGCATGTATGAACGCCTGCGCCATGTCTTGCGCTCCAACTCCAAGCGGCAGGCCAAGAAGAATATCTCGTATCACTATGATTTGGGGAATGATTTTTACAAGCTCTGGCTGGACGAGACGATGACCTATTCCTCTGCCCTGTTCACCACCGGGCAAGAGAGTCTGGAAAAAGCACAGGCGCAGAAATATGCCTCGATGGTGGATCAGATGGGGGTAAAGCCCGGTGATCATGTGCTGGAAATTGGCTGCGGCTGGGGTGGTTTTGCCGAATATGCCGCCAAGGAGCGCGGTTTGCGCGTGACGGGGTTGACGATTTCCAAGGCGCAATACGACTATGCTGTGGCACGGATGGCACAGGCCGGGTTGTCTGACCGGGTAGAGATCAAGTTGCAGGATTACCGCGATGAAACCGGGCTTTATGACGGCGTGGCAAGCATCGAGATGTTCGAGGCCGTAGGCGAGAAATACTGGCCCGTCTATTTCAACGCGTTGCGGGATCGGTTGAAGCCTGGCGGGCATGCCACCTTGCAGATCATCACCTTGCAGGAAAAACGCTTTAAGGTATATCGAAAAGGTGTTGATTTCATTCAGAAACACATCTTTCCGGGTGGCATGCTTCCCAGCCCCAGCGTGCTGCGGGCCGAGGTGGTGAAGGCGGGGCTGCATATCAAAGGCTCGGTCGAGTTTGGCAAAAGCTACAGCGACACGCTGCGGCGCTGGCATGAGGTGTTCAATGCCCGTTGGGAAGATGTGGCCCGGCTTGGGTTTGATGATCGCTTCCGGCGGATGTGGAATTACTATCTGACCTCTTGCGCTGGGGCCTTTCACGGCGGAAACTGCGATGTAACGCAGATCACCGTCACGAAGCCGCTGCAGGGGGCGTGACGGGCCAAACCGCAGGGGCCCGATGCCAACGATTTCCAGATTGATCGCCGCCGTGTTCTTTGGGGCCACGGCATTTCTGACCGCGGAAGCTTTCAAGCTGCGCATGCCTGAAGGCACGCAATTCGGCCAGTTCACCCTGATTTGTGCGGTGATCGGGCTGATATCGGGCTGGATGGTGATGGGGTCGTTGACGGGCAAAGGCTATCGCGCCTCGGCGGGCTTTGGGGTGCGCACATCTGTGACGTTCACGGCTTGGTCGGTGTTGGTCTGTTGCATCATTCTGATGGTGCGCAAAGCGTTCAAAAAGCGCTATGACAGCCCGATGGAGGCGATTGTCGATATTTTTGCGCTTGCCTTGGAAAACGGGTTGCGCCTGTTGACGCCCGAATTGCTAAGCCTGTTGTTTGTCGGTGGTATTCTGGGCGGTCTTTGCGCGGAATGGGCCAAGAAGCGCTGGGATTGATCGGTATGGCAACGCTGTTTGTTTACGGGACGCTGTGCCACGTGCCGCTGCTCGCGGTTGTTTTGGGGCGCGTGCCGGATGTGGCACCTGCGTCTTTGGCGGATCACGCGGTGTATTGGGCGCAGGGGCATGATTTCCCGCTGATTCAGCCCGAGGCAGGCGCGCAGGCCGAAGGGCTGTTGTTGCGTGATCTGTCGGCCACGGATATGGCGCGGCTGGACCATTACGAAGGGCCGTTCGGTTATCACACCCAAAAGCTGACCGTCAGCGCGGCGGGGGGGCAGGAACAGGCGTTGGTGTATTTTCCCAATCCCGGCCTTTGGCAGCCCGGCGCGCGCTGGAACCTTGCCGATTGGGCAGGGGTCTGGGGCCCGACGATCGTGGCCACTGCAGGGGATGTGATGGCGGTTTTTCCGCAGCAGATTGCCCCGCAGCGCTGGCAGCCGATGCTGGTGCGTGGCTCCAGCAGGGTGCGGGCGGCGGAACCGGGGCCAACAGAAACACGGCGCAGTGCCACGCCCGGTGATGTCACGCAGCACGCGCGACACCAAGCCTATGCCGCGTTCTTTGCGGTTGAGGAGTATTCCCTGTCTTTCCAGCGGTTTGACGGCACGCGCAGCCCATTGGTCAAGCGGGCGGCCTTTGTCTCGGGTGATGCGGTGACGGTGCTGCCCTATGATCCGGTCCGCGACCGTGTCTTGATTGTGGAACAGTTCCGCACGGGGCCCTACGCGCGCGGCGATGTGCAGCCCTGGCAGTTGGAAGCGATTGCAGGCCGGATTGACCCGGCCGAGACGCCCGAGCAAGCGGCGCGGCGCGAAGCGGTGGAGGAAGCGGGCCTGACCTTGGGCGCGATGATCCCCATCGGCGCCTATTACCCGTCACCGGGGGCCAAGACGGAATATCTGTATTCCTACGTTGCGTTGACCGATTTGCCCGATGGCGCGGCCATTCTTGGCGGCGAGGCGTCGGAGGCGGAAGATATCAAGGGCCATCTGATGACATTTGACGCCTTCGAGGCCTTGGTGCAGCGTGGCGAGGCGACGACTGCGCCCTTGCTTCTTAGCTATTACTGGTTGGCCCGGGAACGTGCGCGTTTGCAGGCGGAAGCCGGGGCGGTTGTCACAGAACCTTGACCCCAGCGCAGTTGATTTGATGCAGCCTGCGCGCGGGGAATGCTTGAGTTTCTGCGCGCCTGCCCCTACACCAAGGGCAACAGAATAAAGGAATATCGGATGCGCATTTATAGCGATCTGGCAGATGCCATTGGCAAGACCCCCTTGATCCGGCTGAACAAAGCCTCGGAGGCGACGGGCTGTGAAATTCTGGGCAAGGCGGAGTTTCTGAACCCCGGCCAGTCGGTCAAGGACCGCGCAGCCCTGTTCATCATCAAGGATGCGATTGCCAAGGGGCAGTTGCGCCCCGGTGGCACCATTGTCGAAGGCACGGCGGGCAATACCGGCATCGGGCTGGCGCTGGTCGGGGCCTCGATGGGGTTTCGCACCGTCATTGTCATTCCTGAAACGCAAAGTCAGGAAAAGAAGGATATGCTGCGGCTTGCCGGGGCGGAACTGGTGCAGGTTCCCGCGGCACCTTATAAGAATCCGAACAATTATGTGCGCTATTCTGGCCGTCTGGCCGAAAAACTTGCACAAACCGAACCAAATGGCGCGATCTGGGCCAATCAGTTTGACAACACGGCCAACCGGCAGGCCCATGTGGAAACCACCGGTCCCGAGGTTTGGGAACAAACCGGCGGCAAGGTAGATGGGTTTATCTGCGCCGTGGGGTCGGGGGGCACTTTGGCGGGCATGGCACTGGCGTTGCAGCCCAAAGGCGTCAAGATCGGATTGGCAGACCCGGAAGGGGCGGCGCTGCATTCCTTCTATACCACCGGCAAGATGGAAAGCCCCGGTTCCTCGATCACCGAAGGTATTGGGCAGGGGCGCATTACCGCCAACCTTGAAGGGTTGAAGCCTGATTACAGCTACCGCATCCCGGATGCCGAGGCACTGCCGATTGTCTTTGATCTGCTTGCCGAAGAAGGGCTGTGCCTTGGCGGGTCGTCGGGTATCAATATTGCGGGGGCCATGCGGATGGCGCGCGATATGGGGCCGGGCAAGACCATCGTCACGATCCTGTGCGATTATGGCACGCGCTACCAGTCCAAGCTGTTCAACCCGGAATTCCTGCATTCCAAGGGTCTTCCGGTGCCAGATTGGCTGGACAAGCCGGGCCGCGCCCTGCCGACCGTGTTCGAAGAATGACGCAGACCGCCTTTCGGCATATCCGCCTCGTTCTGGCGTTGCTGCTGGCCTTGCTTTGGGTCGGGCTTGGCAGCGCCGCATTTGCGCAATCCAACTTTTCCAATGGTGCGACGCCCGAAGCGGCGGCGACCGAGCAGCCCTTGGACTACAAGGCATGGGAAAAGCTGGCCGACACCGCCGATGAGCTGATCTCGGAGCCGGGCTCCTCGGAAGTGCGGCTGGAAACCCTGCGCAGCGAAATCGCTGATTGGCGCGCGCGGTTTCTGGCGGCGCAAGGCACCAATTCGGCGCGGCTGACAACGGTGCGCGCGCAGATTGATGCCCTGGGGGCTGCACCCACCGATGGCAGTGCTGAAGCGCCGGATATTGCTGCGCGGCGTGCGGCGTTGAACGAACAGCTTGCCGTGTTGCAAGCCCCCGCCATCGCAGCGGTAGAGGCCTATAGCCGCGCCGATGGGTTGATCGCCGAGATCGACTCATTGTTGCGGGAACGCCAGACCGAGGCATTGTTGCAGCTTTGGCCCTCGCCGATCAACCCGGCGAATTGGCCTGTTGCGGTGTCGGCGCTGTTCAACTCCGCCAAAGCCCTGACCGAGGAATCGCTGCGCAACTGGCAGAACCAAAGCAAACGCGACGCTTTGCTGGACACGCTGCCCCCCATTCTGGCGCTGTTGCTGTTTGCCGCATTCACCATTCTGCGGGGGCGGTTCCTGATCGAAGCCTTTGCCGTGCAATTGCAAGACCGGGGCCGCAGCAGCGCGCGGGAGCTTTGGGCTTTCATCGCCTCGCTGGGGCAGGTCATTGTGCCGACGCTGGGTATGGTGGCCTTTTCCACCGCGATCATCCTGTCGGGCATGCCCGGCCCCTTGGGCGAGGTGGTTGCGGCTGAACTGGTCTATATCGGCCTGATCATCTTTGTTGCGCGTTGGTTGGGATCGTGCAGCTTTCCGGCGGCGGCGAGTGCGCCGACCCATCTGCGGATGCGCATCGGCTCGCGCGCAAAGGCGCGGCGGCTGTCACAGGCGCTGGGCATCGCGCTGGCGCTGGAGGTGTTGCGCAACGCCTTGCTGCCTGAAACCGAATTGTCCGAGGCGGCCAATGCCGTGCTGGCGTTTCCGACCATTCTGATCGCCAGTTTCTTTCTGTTCCGTTTGGGCAAGCTGCTGCTGAAAAGCGCCAATGAAGACGCCCCCGAGGATGCCCCCAACACCTTTGCCTCGCGCATTATCGGGCTTTTGTCCCGCGGGATCGTGGTGGTGGCGGTTGTTGGCCCGCTTCTGGCGGCGGCGGGTTATGTGCGGGCAGGGCAGGGGATTGTGTTTCCGGCTGTTGCCTCGCTGGGGCTGGTAGGCCTGCTGTTCATTCTGCAAAACCTTGTCGGCTCCATCTATGCCGTGATCATCCGCAATGATGAGCGGGGGCGCGATGCGCTGGTGCCGGTGCTGATTGGCTTTTTCCTCACCTTCGCGTCAACGCCCTTTTTCGCGTTGATCTGGGGCGCGCGGATTTCTGATCTGACCGAGGTGATGACCAAGCTGCGCGATGGCTTCCAGATCGGGGCCACACGTATTTCGCCCACCGATTTCATCTTGCTGGCGGTTGTCTTCGGCTTCGGCTTTCTGGCCACCCGTTTGCTGCAAGGCGCGCTGAAAACCACCGTGCTGCCAAAGACCACATTGGACCAAGGCGGGCAGAATGCCATCGTTGCGGGCGTCGGCTATGTCGGGATTTTCCTTGCCGGGCTGATCTCGATTAACGCGGCTGGTCTTGATCTGTCGGGCCTTGCCATTGTGGCCGGGGCGCTGTCTGTGGGTATCGGTTTTGGCCTGCAAAACATCGTGTCGAACTTCGTGGCCGGTATCATCCTGCTGATCGAACGTCCGATTTCCGAAGGCGACTGGATCGAGGTGAATGGCGTCATGGGCACCGTGCGCGGGATTTCCGTGCGCTCCACCCGTATTCAGACCTTTGACCGCACCGATGTGATCGTGCCGAACTCTGATTTCGTGTCGGGCATGGTGACGAACTGGACGCGGTTCAACCTGTCGGGACGGCTGATCGTCAAGGTCGGCGTGGCCTATGGCAGCGATACGCGCAAGGTCGAAAAGATCCTGCAAGAGATCGCCGAGGCACAGCCGCTGGCCGTGCTGAACCCGCCGCCGACTGTGGTTTTGGTGAATTTTGGTGCGGACAGTCTGGATTTTGAAATCCGGGTAATCCTGCGCGATGTCAATTTCTCTTTGGCCGTGCGGTCCGAGATCAACCACGAAATCGCCCGTCGCTTTGCCGAGGAAGGTATCGAAATTCCCTTCGGTCAGCGTGACATCTGGATACGCAACCCCGAAGCGCTGGAGAAAATGCTGGCCGCAAAGGAACCCGCGCGCGCCATCGGTGAGCCTGTCGCCCTGATGGAACCCGCCGCTGAGACGCCCAAGGCCAAAGCCCCAAGGAAGCCGAAATGACCGAGCTACTGTTCCGCGAGGATGCCTATCTGACCGAGGCAGAGGCGGTGGTTCTGGGCCATAGCCCGGAAGGTGCCATCATCCTCGACCGGTCGCTGTTTTATCCCACCGGGGGCGGCCAGCCGGGTGACAGCGGCCATTTGATCTGGGGCCGCAACAAGCTTGCCATCGCCACAGCGGTGAAGCTGGAGGCAGGGCAGGTGGGCCTGTTGCCCGCAGAGCCGGCAGAGATCCCGGCCGTTGGAACCCCCGTGCGGCAGGTGTTGGACTGGTCGCGCCGCCACCGTCATATGCGTGTGCATACCGCGCTGCATCTGCTGTCGGTTGTCATCCCTTTGCCCGTCACCGGTGGGCAGATCGGGGTTGAAAGGGGGCGGCTTGATTTCGCGATGCCAGAGCCGCCGCAGGATTTACAGGCCGTGGAAACGGCGCTCAACCGTCTGATTGATCGCGATTTTCCGGTCACGGACAGTTGGATCTCCGATGCGGAATTGCAGGCCAATCCGGGGATCGTGAAAACCATGTCGGTGATGCCGCCGATGGGGCATGGGCGCGTGCGACTGGTCCGGATCGGGACCGAGGCGCAGCAGGTCGATCTGCAACCCTGCGGCGGCACCCATGTCGCCCGCACCGCCGAAATCGGTCGCGTCGCCCTTGGCAAGATCGAAAACAAGGGCCGCCAGAACCGCCGCGTGACCCTGAGCCTGGTGGATTAAGGCCGCGGTGCAAGAGAATGGTGAAATTCTCTCTGCCCCCCCTTGTCACCACCCTTGAATGCAGGCTAAAGACCCCACAACGGAGCGGTGGCCGAGTGGTCGAAGGCGCACGCCTGGAAAGTGTGTAGGCGGGGAACCGTCTCGAGGGTTCGAATCCCTCTCGCTCCGCCATTTATTCCAATCTCATTTTTAGCAATTACTTTGGCTGTTTAGGCCCGTATCTGTCCCCCATCACATTTTTGCTGAGGCGCTAAATCTGGGGTGAGTCGTCTGACTTTTCTCCTACAATTTGGCCGCGCGTGGATAATGCTTCGCCGACCGGTCCTGATTTGAAGTCGCCGAGGTTAGACCCTCCCTCCTGCTACGCCAAATTCTCTGAATTGTGGAAACTGAAAAAGGCATTCCTTTCCGGTCCCTCTTGGCAATCCCACAAGGAAAACCTTCCCGTCATGGCCCTTGTCGCACATCTGGCGCACCTTTTTCATGGGGTTGGCGGACGTAGCCAATGATATCCCGCCCGAGTGGATCGTGTTTCAGGCCGCCTCATCCCGCTGCAGGGCCGCTAGCTTTCGGGTGTGGCATGTGGGGGCGACTTCACGCAGGGGGTAACCGCCTGCCTTTGCCGCAGTGCCGCGCCCATGCGTAGCAAGGGGCGGACGCAAATCACGGGTTGCAGACCAAACAAATAGTCACACGATTTGATTTGTGGGGGGGAGCAGAAGTGGCAGTCCGTAGGGGAATCGAACCCCTCTTCTCAGGTTGAAAACCTGATGTCCTAACCGATAGACGAACGGACCGCGCTTTCTGTGAGGGGGGTTTTACTGAGACTGGCCGAGGGGTGCAAGAGAAAAAAAGCAGTTTTGCGCAAAAAATTTTTGCATTTAAAAACACGGGTTTTCAGGCCCTTGCTGCATCTTCCAAGCGCAATTGCACCTTGGTGCGGCCACCAAAGCTGTTCAGTTCCAAACGCCCCGCCAGATGGAAACGGGCATGGCCACCGCTTTCCAGCAAGGGGCCAAGCGGGCCATCAAAAGCGCCAAAAGCGATTCCTTCGATCTTTTGGCCCATGCCATCGCCGAAGCTGATCCGCAGGTGGTTTTCGCCGACGCGGCGGGCCGTTACCTGTTGGTTGGCAAAGGCAAAGCGCGGGGCAGAGCTGCCTGCCCCAAAGGGGCCTGCGGCCTCGATCTGTTCGATCAGGGCAGGGGTGGCGGCGGAAGGCATCAAGAGCCCGTCCAGCCGCAAATCGGCAGGGCCGCCCGCGCCTGCGCCTTGGCGTTCCAGCAATTCGGCCAGCCGGGCCATGGCGGCGGGAATCTGGTCTTCATCCACGGTCAGGCCTGCGGCCATCTTGTGCCCGCCGCCGCGCAGCAGCAGCCCTTCGGCGGCGACACGGTGAATCGCCGCGCCAAGGTCAACCCCCGGCACCGACCGGCCAGAGCCTTTGCCGATACCATCTTCCACCCCGATCACCACGGCGGGGCGCCCGGTTGCCTCTTTCAGCCGGGCCGCAACGATGCCGACAACGCCGGGATGCCAGCCAGCCCCCGCTGCCCAGACCAAGGGGCCCTCCAGCCCGCGCTCTTCGGCTTGGGCGAGGGCGGCGGCGCGCACGGCAGCCTCGATATCGCGGCGCTCGGTGTTGAGCATGTCCAGCCGTTCGGCCAGTGCTGCGGCCTCTGCGGCATCCTCGGTCGCCAGAAGCCGCGCGCCAAGGTCGGCGGCCCCGATGCGCCCCCCCGCGTTGACGCGCGGCCCCAGCAGAAAGCCCAAAGCATAGGTGTTGGGGGCCTGATCCATTCGCGCCACATCGGCCAGTGCGCGCAAGCCGATGCGTTCGCGCCGCGCCATCACCTTCAGCCCTTGGCGCACCAGCGCCCGGTTGACGCCGATCAGCGGGGCCACATCGGCCACAGTGGCCAGCGCCACCAGATCGAGCATCGCCATCAGGTCCGGCCCCGTCACGCCTTCGGCGCGCAACTGTCGGTTCGCCTCTACCAGCATCAAAAACACCACGGACGCCGCGCAAAGATGCGCCAGCGCGCCATCCTCATCCTGCCGGTTCGGGTTCACAACCGCATGGGCAGGGGGCAGGGTTTCCGCGCCAAGGTGGTGATCCAGCACCACCACATCGGCGGCTTTGGCCGCGGCAATCGGTTCATGGCTCAGCGTGCCGCAATCGACGCAGATAATCAGATCATGGTCGCGGGCCAAGCCTTCCATCGCGGGCACATTGGGGCCGTAACCTTCGTCGATGCGGTCAGGGATATAGAGCGTGGCGCTATGGCCCATGGCACGCAACCAGACCATAAGCAGCGCCGCCGAGGCCCCGCCATCGACATCGTAATCGGCAAAGATTGCAATGCGTTGCCGCGATTTCAGGGCGGCGAGAAAGCGCTTGGTGGCCTTGTCCATATCGCGCAGGGTCAGCGGATCGGGCAGAAGGTCGCGCAGGGAAGGGGCCATGTAGGAGGGCACATCCTCGGGCGTGACACCGCGCTTGACCAGCGTCACACAAAGCGGCAGCGGCAATCTGGTGATTTGCGCCATCGCCTCGGCCAGGCGCAGGCTTTCGGCATCCGGGCCAACCCAACGGCGGCCCGTGGCAGAGGAGTCAACATTCAGGAAAGCGGCGGGTATCATGTGCCAGCAGTGCCAAGAAATCGGGTCCGGCGCAATGGCCTATGTCCAACCGGTGCCGATGTGGCCCGCGGCGGGATCAGGTATTTTTGCCAAGATGAAGCCCGGGGCCGCGCAATCAGATGTGACACGACCCCGGAGCATTGGTGGCGTTATTTCACCGGGCTGCGATAGGTCATGCGGCGCACAGAGCCGGTTTTGGACCGCATCAGCAAGGTTTCGGTGGTGACCCAACCCGGTTCGGATTTGATGCCCGAGAGGATGGAGCCTTCGGTGACCCCGGTGGCGGCAAAGATCACATCGGCAGTGACCATTTCGTCGCGGGTGTAGATGCGGTTCAGATCGGTGATCCCGGCCTTGGCGGCGCGGCCACGTTCGTCATCGTTGCGGAACAGCAAACGGCCATACATTTGCCCGCCCATGCATTTGAGCGCGGACGCGGCCAGCACGCCTTCGGGTGCGCCGCCAGAGCCCATATACATATCAATCCCGGTCACATCGGCCTCGGCGCAATGGATCACACCGGCGACATCGCCATCGGTGATCAGCCGGATCGCGGCCCCGGTGGACCGGATTTGCGCGATCATGTCTTCGTGGCGCGGGCGTTCCAGCACGCAGACGGTGATATCGGCGGCAGAGCAGCCCTTGGCCTTTGCCAGCGCCTGCACCCGTTCGGCAGGCGACATATCCAGCGTGACCGTATCAACCGCATAGCCGGGGCCGATGGCCAGTTTGTCCATATAGACATCGGGGGCGTGCAGCAGCGTGCCGCGCGGGGCCATGGCGATCACCGTCAGCGCGTTGGGCATATCTTTGGCGGTCAGCGTGGTGCCTTCCAGCGGGTCCAGCGCGATATCCACCGCCGGGCCTTTGCCGGTGCCGACCTCCTCGCCGATGAACAGCATCGGGGCTTCGTCCCGCTCGCCTTCGCCGATCACCACGACGCCTGCGATATCCAGCAGGTTCAACTGGTCGCGCATCGCATTGACGGCGGCTTGGTCTGCCGCCTTCTCATCTCCGCGCCCGATCAGCTTGGCCGAGGCCAATGCGGCAGCTTCGGAGACGCGGGCAAGACCCAATGAAAGCAAACGATCCTGAAATTCCTGCGCATCGGCCATGTTTTGATCCTCAAGTGGCTGTTTCCCTTCCCTTAGCGGGGGGGCGCGGGGGCGGCAATGATGTTGGCGCTAACGGCGCGCAGAAAGCTGGCCTTGGGCGGCTTTGTGCTGGCGGGTCAGCGTGGCTGCGCCCGGTCGGCGCGCAGCAGCATTTGCAGCAGCAGGGCGATCATCACCCCGTTCAGCAGATGCCACATGAAATGGCTGCCCATCGGCAGGCTGTCACACACCGCCATATCCAGCGTGCGAAACAGCAATGACAGCATGAAGGTGCCGGTCGCGGCCCAGATCCACGGCCACATCGGATGCGCGCGGCGGCGGCTGAGAACGGAGAACACCACAAGCGCGATCAGCGCGGGGGCATATTGTTCCGACCCGTTTAGGATGCCGGGGGCCGCAGCCTCTCCTTCACCGCTGGCCAGCATGGTCACCACCACAATCGCGGCCACGCCAAGGGCAATCGTCCCGATCTTGCCGGGTTTCACCCCCCCGATGCGATGCATGGAGACAAAGACGAACGCCGCCACGAAAGACCAGATCGGAATCGTATCGGCATATTCCGACCAGGTATTCGCAAAGGTGTGAAACAGGAAAGAGCCGACGCCGATCAGCCCGGCCATGCCGATCAAGGCCCAGATCACCGCATCCGCGCCGCGCTTGCGGGCCTCCAGCCCGGCCCAAAGGGCGGCGGCCAGAAAGGCAAGGTTGCTCAGCGCATTGACGGGTTCCGCCCAGAACCCCGGGCCGAGCCGTTCGCAGTAAATATCGACTGGGGCGAACCAATCCATTCAGACGTCTTCGATACGCAGGGCCACAGGGGCGCCCACCACAACACCGGTTGCGGCAAAGCGGGTCAAGGCATCATTCACATCGTCGCGCGTGGCCTTATGGGTCACGATCAACACCGGGGCATGGGCATCGGAATGTCCATATTGCCGCATCCGGTCGATGGAAATTCCAGCCTCACCCAAAGCCGTGGCGATCTTGGCCAAGGCACCGGGCTTATCCACAAGCGTCATGCGCAGATACCAGGCCGAGGCCGAGGCAACCGCCGCCGCAACGGGTTGGGCAAGCTGGGCTGCGGGCACACCAAACACCGGCACGCGAACGCCGCGCGCGATATCGACCACATCGCCCATCACCGCACTGGCGGTTGGCCCCATGCCTGCGCCCGCACCTCGCAGCACGATCTGGCCCACGCTATCGCCTTCCAGCACCACCATATTGGTGCCACCCGAAAGCTGGCCCAGCGGGCTTTCCATCGGCACGAGGCAAGGCGTCATTCGCTGTTCCAGCCCCCGCCCTGTCATCCGGGCCACGCCCAGCAGTTTGATCCGATACTCCATATCGGCGGCATGGCGGATATCGTCGATGGAAATCGCGCCGATGCCTTCCAGTTCCACCGCGTCAAAGGAGACTTGGGTGCCAAAGGCAATCGCGGCCAGCAAGGACAGCTTGTGCCCCGCATCAATCCCGCCCACATCCAGATTTGGGTCTGCCTCCAGATAGCCAAGCTGGCGCGCTTCCTCGAACACCTGATCATAGGGCAGGCCCGCATCCTCCATCCGGGTCAGGATATAGTTGCAGGTGCCGTTCATCACCCCCATGACGCGGCGCATCCCATTGGCGGCAAGCCCCTCGGTCAGCGCCTTGATCACCGGGATGCCACCGGCCACCGCCGCTTCAAAGCGGATCACCCGGCCTGCCGCCTCTGCTGACAGGGCAAGCGCGTGGCCGTGATGGGCCAGCAGCGCCTTGTTGGCCGTGACCACATCTTTTCCGGCGGCAAGCGCGGCTTCGGTGGCGTGGCGGGCCGGGCCTTCATGGCCGCCCATCACCTCGATGAACACATCGACATCATCGCGCTGCGCCAAGGCCACCGGGTCGGTTTCCCATGCAAAGCCGGACAAATCGGCATCGCGGTTCTTGGTTTTGTCGCGGGCGGAAACGGCGGTGATCACCACCTCGCGGCCCGCGCGGGCGGCGATCATCTGCGCATGTTTCTGCACAATCTGCACCACGCCAATCCCCACCGTTCCAAGACCGGCCAGACCTAAGCGCAAAGGGGCTGCCATAGTAATCTCCATCAGCAGGGGGGCATATCTGACGCGACTGTTAGCCTGTCACGCCTGCGCATGCAACGCGGCACGGCGGCAAAACCCATGGGCTGCCGGGAAAAACCTGCCGCGCGTCAGTTGAACTTTGACGGATAGGCCGCAATCGCTGCGGCAAGCCGCGCGCGTGTGGCGGGGCTGTGCACCGGGCCGCGCATTGCTGCTGCCCGCGCCCGCAGATTGGCCGCCCGCCCCGCCAGCGCATCCGATGCCGCCTGACTGGCGCGACCGGGACTTGCTTGCGCGATCAACCCTTCAATCGGGACAAGTTGCGGCGCGGGGCCGGTGCTGGCAAGCCGCGCCTGTGCTGCGTCCACCTCAGGGAAGGTTGCGCAAGCCGCCAACAGGGTCGTCATCGCAAAGGCAAACAGGGCAGGGCGCATTCTTGGGGCCTTCACGCAACTTCGAACCAGTGGGGCGACCTTATCGCCCTGCCTTCAAAGGGGCAAGCGCCGCAAAACCCAAAGGGCCAAGCGATCCTCTGCTTGAATTGAACGATCATTCAGATAGAAAACCCCCATGGCGCGCAAAACCGGCTCTCATTCCGAAATCACTGGCCCGCGTATTCGCGACGCGGCACTGCGGCTGTTTGCCCGCCACGGCTTTGCCGCCGTCTCCATGCGGCAGATCGCGGCTGAGGTGGGCGTGCAGGCGGGTGCGCTTTACCTCTATACGGCGGATAAACAGGCGCTGCTGTTCGATCTGATGCAGGACCACATGACCAACCTGCTGGCCGCGCTGGCCAGCCTGCCCCCAACCGACAGCCCCGCCGCCGCGCTGGATCAATTCGCCCGCTTTCACATCGGCTATCACCTTGATCGGCCCGAGGCGGTGTTCATCGCCTATATGGAATTGCGCAACCTCTCGCCCGAGAATTTTGCCACCATCGAATCCCTGCGCCGCCAATATGAAGACCGGTTGCAGGCGATTCTGCTGTCCGGGGTGCAATCGGGGGCCTTTACGCTGCCCGACCCCAAGATGGCGACACTGGCGCTGATTGCCATGCTGACCGGGGTGACAAACTGGTATCGCGAAGGCGGACGGCTTAGCCGGGGCGATGTGCAAACCCTTTACGCCGAGATGGCCTTGCGCGCCGTGGGCCGCCCGCAGGCCTAGCGCTGCATTTTACGCTCGCCTTTGGCGGGGATCGCCCTAGGTCGCCAAAGGATGAATGAAGGAGTGCTTTATGGCCCTGACCAGCCTGTTGATCTTTTTCGCGGCAACCTCGCTTGCCTTTCTGGTGGCGGATGCGCTGATGCTGGGCCTGTTTCTGGGCGCGGTGTTCCGCAGCCATCTGGGCGATGCGATGCTGGACACGGTGCGCATTCTGCCTGCGGTGGCGTTTTACCTGCTGTATATGGTCGGGCTGACCTATTTCGCAGGCCTGCCCGCGCTGCGCGATGGGGCGGCCAGCACGGCGCTGTTGAACGGGGCGGCCTTGGGCCTGCTGGCCTATGGCACATATGAGTTGACATCCTGGGCCGTGATGCGCGACTGGCACCCGCAAATGGTGCTGATTGATATGACATGGGGGGCTGTCATCAGCGGCGTTTGCGCCTATATTGGCGCGCGTGTTGCCCTTGCCTTTGCGGGGTGACGCAAAGGCCGCCTTGGCGGTTTGTCATGTATAATCAGCGCCTTGGCACCGCCCGCCCCGGCAAAGACAACAGGAACCCCCATGATCCTTTACGGAATTTCCACCTGCGACACCTGCAAGAAAGCCATGAAAGCCCTTGAGGCCGCAGGCCACGCGCCGCAGTTCCATGACGTGCGCGCAACCCCGCTGACCGAGGCTGAAATCCTTGAATTCGTGCGGGAATTTGGCGGCCAGATCATCAACCAGAAATCGACGACATGGCGCGGGGCCTCTGACTGGCTGAAAGCGTCAGAGCCGGACGAGCAGCTAAAACAGCAGCCCACCTTGATGAAACGCCCGGTGATCCGCAGCGATCAAGGCCTTACCTTTGGCTGGGATGAGGCGGTTCAGGCGAAATATCTGTAAGGGCGAGCGGCCCGTTTGGCGCGGGCCGCTGCAAACCCAAGACCTGTCAGAGCAGCCGCAAATCGCCGGCCGATTGCTTGCCATCACGGCCCGATTGCATCTCATAGCCGATTTTCTGGTTGTCGCTCAGCCCGGTCAATCCCGCGCGTTCTACTGCTGAAATATGGACAAACACGTCCTTCCCGCCGTCATCCGGCGCGATGAACCCATAGCCCTTGGTGCTGTTAAACCATTTTACGGTGCCGGTAGGCATGCCGCTTCTCCTTCATCAATCCACCCCCCGGCGACATGCCGCGAGAACGTGCTGCCAGGTCTTCCATTCTGATCGGCTGCCGTAGGGTCAGGATCTGGTAGAAACTCTGTCGTCACAGGGAAAATCATGCCGAAAGCCGCAGAAAAATCAAGAACCTTGTGAAGCGGCGCCGATGCGACCGGCCAAAATCCGGTCAAGCGACAGCGCGCCGCCCCCTTTCAGGACCAGAACCACCAGCACAAAGACCCACAGCACGCGTTGATCCCAGATCAGCGCATCCGAGGCGCGGTCGAACAGGCCGCCCAGATGGTCGCCACCAACACCATGCCCCTGCACATCGACCCAGGATTGCACCGCGATAAACCCGATCATCCCCAGCGCCGCCAAGCGGGTGAACAGGCCCACAAGGATCAGGAAAGGCAGCAGGAATTCCGCCAAGGTTCCCGCCGTGACAACGGCCCAGTGAAACAGCCCGAACTGGCCGAAATCATAGCCGAACGCCTCGGTCGTCTTGGGGAAAATCTGGATATAGGCCCCATCGGTGGGCATCAGAAACCCCAAGGGGCCGGGGCCGAGTTTGGTCAGCGCCGAGGCCCAGAAATAGATCAGCAACACAGCCGCAAAGACAAAGCGCGCGGCCAGTGGCAGCAAAGCGGGGCTTGCCGCGTCCAGCCATGCTGCAACGCGATTATAACGCAAAATCAATTGGTTCATCAGGGTTCCTCACTTAATCCGATAAGGGCGCCGCCGTGGATCAGCAGACCCAGACAGGCGCTTGGGTCAAAGCCTTCGCCTGCGGCATCGACCGCTTCGGCGATGGTTTGGCCCTGCATCAGCGCGGCGATAAAATCCGCGCCGCCAAGGGGCAGCAGATGCGGGGCGGGGTCAAATTCGGGCCGCAGGATCAGCGCGGCCTCGGGGCGCATCACGGGGGCCGGGGCGTCCGGTTTTGTGTTGGCCTGCCAGATCGACCAGACCGGATAGTCCGACCGGATCAGCCGCAGCGCTGGCGCAAGGGTAAAGCGCGCGGCCATGAAAGCGTCGGGCGTCAGCGCGCCCAGAACCTCGGGGGGCAGCGGCGGGGCATCGGCGGCATGATAAGAGGCGCGCAAAGCAAGCTCCACCCGGGCGACATCGGGCAAATAGGGCAGATGTGCCAGCGGCGGGAATTGTGCCAAAAAATCAGGCAGTTCCGCACCGTAAAACATCATCAGCCGCGATTTGGGCGGATGGGCGCGCACAAAGACCCCGGCAAGGGCGGTGAAATACGCGGCCCCCAGCAGCTTTTGCAGCACCGGGAATCCCTGTTCCAAAGCCTCGGTCAGGCTGTTCACCACATTGTTGCGATAGACCGCAAAGCGCCGCCCGGCAGGTTGGCCCGCGGCGTCAATCAGCCCCTCTGGCACCGGTTTTTCCGGGTCCAGCAAGGCGGCGGTGAAGCTGGACTGGCTCATGCGACCGGGTCCAGAATCTGTGCGGCGCGCGCAGCCTCGGCGCGCAGCACCGGCCAATCCGGCACATCATTATCCCATTCGATCAGCGTGGGCAGCGGTCCGGCACGGCCAATCAGGCCCGCATAAAGCTGCCAGACCGGGTCAACCACCGCCGCATTATGGCTGTCGATCAGCAGCGGCGCGCCATGGTCATCACTATCCGCGAAATGGCCGCCCAGATGCACTTCACCCACCAAATCGGTTGGAAAATCAGCCAGATAGGCGGCGGCGTCAAAGGTCAGATTGGTGGCAGAAACAAAGACGTTATTCACATCCAGCAACAGGCCGCAACCGGTGCGCCGCGCCACGTCGCGCAGGAAATCGGTTTCCGACATCTCGGCCCCGGCAAAGGCCAGATAAGACGAGGGGTTTTCCAGCAGCATCCGCCGCCCCAACACCTCTTGCACGCGGTCGATATGGTCGGCCACGCGGGTCACGGTTTCTGCGGTATAGGGCAGGGGCAAAAGGTCGTTCAGAAAGGTGTCGTCATGGCTGGACCACGCCAGATGTTCGGAAAAGCTGGCCGGTTGCAGCCAGTCGCACAGATGTTTCAGGCGGGACAGATGCGCCTCATCCAGCGGTGCCTCACCGCCGATTGACAGGCCGACACCATGCACCGAAAAGGCAAAGCGTTCGGCCAGAAGGCGCAGTTGCGCATGGGGCCGTCCGCCATCGCCCATGTAATTCTCGGCATGGATTTCCAGCCATGCAACGGCGCCCGGATTTTCCAGAATATCCTTGAAATGCTGGGGCTTATAGCCAATGCCGGGGCGCGGGGGCAGGGCCTGTGCAACGCTGTCGAACATCCGAACTCCTCCGGGAAATTTGCCCTCCCCCCCCGGTGCGGAGGGGAGGGCAGGCGTGATCAGCTTGCCATGTCGCGGTCAAGCGCTTCGAGGCTGCCCATGCGGCCTTCGGGCAGTTCCATCGTGGTGCAGGTGCCCGCCGGGACCAGCTTCCATGCGTTGCCCTGATAGTCGACCTTGGACGAACCTGCACAGGTGGTGCCGGGGCCGGCCGCGCAATCATTCTGGCCAGCCAGCGCCACGCCAAAGCATTTTTCCTTGGCTTCCTGTGCCGAAGCCGGGGCAACATGGGCGGCCAGAGCCGCAGCCAAAGCACCTGCAACAGCAATCGTTTTGGTATTCATCGACATAATTCTCTCCCTTGAGCAGTTTCGAGTAGATCGCGTTATTGCGATGTCCAATTGCTACGGCACGCCAGCGGTAACAGGCCAATAACAGGGCCGTGTAAAACAGGGCCGTGAAAAATTGTAACATGAAACGGGAAAAATTTCAGGGCTCTGTAAAAAGAAAAAAGCGCCGCAGGAACGGCGCTTTCTTATGGTTTTCAATGGCTTGTTTAGCGCAGGTCCGGCGCCTTGGCTTCTTTGCCCAAATCCGTGATCACGTCGTCCAGCGCCAAGGTTTCGGTTTTTGTTTCACCCAAGCGGCGGACGGAAACGGTTTTTTCCTCTACCTCCCGCATGCCAACGGCCAGAATAACCGGCACTTTACCGACCGAATGTTCGCGAATCTTGTAGTTGATCTTTTCATTGCGCAGATCAACTTCGGCCCGCACCCCGGCGGCATTCAGCGCGGCGCAAACCTCCATCGCGTAATCATCTGCGTCCGAGACGATTGCCGCCACCACAACCTGACGCGGCGCAATCCAGAACGGCAGCTTGCCCGCATGGCTTTCGATCAGAATGCCGATAAAGCGTTCGAACGACCCAAGGCAGGCGCGGTGCAGCATATAAGGCGTGTGCTTTGCGCCATCCTCGCCGATATAACTTGCGCCAAGACGGGCTGGAATGTTCGGGTCCAGTTGCAAGGTGCCGCATTGCCAGTCACGGCCAATCGCATCGGTCAGCACGAATTCCAACTTGGGCGCATAGAATGCACCTTCGCCCGGGAACAATTCAAAGTCGTGACCCGCCGCCTTGCAAGCATTGGCCAGCGCCTCTTCCATCATGTCCCAACTTGCATCCGTTCCAACCCGCTTTTCAGGGCGGGTGGACAGTTTGATGCGCCATTTGTCAAAGCCGAGATCGGCGTAGATACGGCTCAGGAATTCGATGAATTTCTTCGATTCAGATTCGATCTGTTCTTCGCGGCAAAAGATATGCCCGTCGTCTTGTGTAAAGCCGCGCACGCGCATGATGCCATGCAGCGCGCCAGAGGGTTCATAGCGGTTGCAAGACCCAAACTCTGCCATCCGCAGCGGAAGGTCGCGATAGGATTTCAGGCCCACGTTGAAAATCTGCACATGGCAGGGGCAGTTCATCGGTTTCAGCGCATTAATGGTCTTTTCGCGGGCGTGGTCTTCATCCACTTCCACGATGAACATGTTTTCCTGATAACTCTCCCAATGGCCCGAGGCTTCCCACAGCTTGCGGTTCACCACCTGCGGCGTGTTCACCTCTACATAGCCATCGGCGCGCTGCTTGCGGCGCATGTAGTCTTGCAGCTGCGTGTAAATCGTCCAGCCGTTCGGGTGCCAGAAAATCTGGCCCGGTGCCTCTTCCTGCATGTGAAACAGGTTCATCTCGCGGCCCAGCTTGCGGTGGTCGCGCTTTGCGGCTTCTTCCAGCAGGGTCAGATGGGCCTTCAGGTCTTCGCGGTTCTTGAACGCCACGCCGTAAATCCGTTGAAGCATGGCGCGGTTGCTGTCGCCGCGCCAATAGGCCCCGGCAACCGACATCAGTTTGAACGCATCCGCCGGAAGCTGCCCGGTGTTTTGCAAATGCGGGCCCCGGCACAGGTCTTGCCAATGGCCGTGCCAATACATCCGCAGGTCTTCGGCACCCGGGATGCTTTCGATCAACTCCACCTTATAGGGTTCGCCCTTGGCCTCATAATGCGCAATGGCGCGGGCGCGGTCCCAGACTTCGGTGCGGACGGGGTCGCGCGCGTTGATGATCTGTTTCATCTTCGCTTCAATCGCGCCAAGGTCTTCGGGGGTAAAGGGTTCCGCCCGGTCGAAATCGTAATACCAGCCATCCTTGATGACCGGACCAATCGTCACCTTCACATCGGGCCAGATCTCTTGCACCGCGCGCGCCATCACATGCGCCATATCGTGCCGGATCAACTCCAGTGCGGCGGCATCATCGGCCAGCGTGTTCAAGGAAATGGTGGCATCCGCCGTGATCGGCCATTGCAGATCGAAATGCGCGCCGTTCACGGTGGCGCTGATGGCCTTTTTGGCAAGGCTGACAGCAATGCTGGCCGCCACTTCGGCAGGGGTCACGCCTGCGTCATAGTGACGAATATTGCCATCGGGAAAGGTCAGGGAAATCTGGGCCATCTGGGCCACCTCCTCGGTTTGGCGCCCACGATGCGCCCGGTTGCGGGTTTATGTCGGCGTCTAAATGGCGTCCCGCGGTTTGAAAGTCAACCGCCGCCGAATTCTCAACGGGAGGTCAGTGTTTGCGGTGCATAATCAGGGCCGCGCCGGGGCAGTCAAAGGCTTGGCCCATGCCCTGTCGTGGTCTATAGCTTGGGGAAACCTATCGGGGCACATATGACCAAGCCAAGCTTTCTGACCACCGGGCAAAACCGCAGCATCGCCTATCACCAGACCGCCGGGCAGGGGCCGGGCGTGGTGTTTCTGGGCGGGTTCAAATCCGACATGGAAGGGACGAAGGCGATTTTTCTGGAAGACTGGGCCAAAGAGACGGGTCGCGCTTTTTTGCGTATGGATTATTCCGGCCATGGCCAATCCTCTGGCCATTTTCTGGATGGTGCGATCGGCGATTGGTTCGAAGACGCGCTGGAGGCGATCACCCGTTTGACCACAGGGCCGCAAATCCTTGTCGGTTCCTCCATGGGGGGGTGGATTTCGCTGCTGGTCGCCCGCGCGCGGCCCGCCCGGATTGCCGGGCTGGTGGGCATCGCCGCAGCACCCGATTTCACCGAAGACAGCATGTGGGCAGGCTTTACCCCTGCGCAAAAGGCCGAACTGGCGGCGGGGCAGGTGGCGCTGCCGTCGGATTATTCCGAGGAACCGTATATCATCACCAAACGCCTGATCGAAGACGGGCGCGACCGCCTTGTGCTGCGCAGCCCGCTGCACCTGCCATTCCCGGTGCGGCTGCTGCAAGGCACTGCCGATACTGATGTGCCGCCTGCGGTTGCCCTGCGCTTGATGGATCATGCCGACAGCCCCGATCTGCGCCTGACCCTTGTAAAAGGCGCAGACCACCGCTTTTCCACGCCGGAATGTTTGGCGATGATCACCACCGCCATCACCGATCTTCTGGGAAAGGCCCATCATGCGTAAATTCGGCAAAGCCTTGGGCCGCGTCCTGCTGGTCCTGATCGCGCTGGTCGCCTTGGCCTTTGCCATCGCCCCCAAGAAACCCGTCGACCGCAGCGCCCGCTTTGATGCGCAAAGCCTGGGCGCGGATCTTGATGCCTATCTTGCCGCGCAAGAAGCGGCCTATACCGATATCGTGCCCAGCACGGAAAAAGAGATCATCTGGGCCGGGGACAAAGGCGTGAAAACCCCGCTTTCGGTGATCTATATCCACGGTTTTTCCGCCACCAAGCATGAAATCCGTCCGGTGCCGGATCAGGTTGCCGCCGCTTTGGGGGCCAATCTGTTTTTCACCCGGTTGTCGGGCCATGGGCGCGGATCGGCCCCGATGGCAGAGCCTGCGGCGGGGGACTGGATCCGTGATATGGATGAGGCACTGGCCATCGGGCGGCGCTTGGGCGACCGTGTGATCGTCATCTCCACCTCTACCGGGGGCACATTGGCGGCCCTTGCCGCATTGGACCCTGCGCGCGCCGAAAGCGTGGCGGGGATGGTTTTCGTCTCGCCCAATTTCGGGATCGACCCAACCGCGTCCTTCATCCTCAACCTGCCTTTCGTGCGCTATTGGGGGCCTGTCGTGGCAGGGGCTGAACGCAGCTTTGACACGCGCAACGCCGATCATGCGCGGCTTTGGACCACGCGCTATCCCACTGTTGCCGCCATCCCGATGGAGGCTTTGGTGCAAGAGGCGCTGCGACAAGATTACACAGCGGCCATCCCCCCGGCGCTGTTCCTGTTTTCCCTGCAAGACCGCGTGGTGCAGCCCACAGTCACCGCGCGCATCGCGGCGGAATGGGGGGCAGGGGCCGCAGTCTATCACCCAATATTGACCGAGGCGGATGACCCCTATGCCCATGTAATCGCTGGCGATATCATGAGCCCCGGCCAAACCGCCGCTGCCACCGCCCGCATCCTTGACTGGGCAAAGGGCCTGTGACCCCAGATGAATGACCCCTTGATCCTGATCCCCGGTCTGATGTCGGACGCGCGGCTTTTCGGCCAGCAGATCGTTGATCTGTCGCGGGGTCGGGCGGTGACGGTGGCGCTGCCTCATCCGGGCAATACGATCGAGGAAATCTCGGGCCATATCCTTGCCGCTGCCCCCGCGCGCTTTGCGCTTGCGGGCTTGGGCCTTGGCGCGCATGTGGCGCTGGATGTGATGCGCCGCGATCTGGGGCGGGTCAGCAAGGTTGCTTTCCTGTCCGCCGATCCGCTGGGCGAAACCCCGGATGCCGCCGCCGTGCGCGAAAAGCGGATGATTTTGGCGCGCACCGGTCGGTTGGTGCAGGCCATGGCCGAGGAACTGCCGCCGCGCGCACTTGCCAACCTGCCGGGACGCGAGGACATCATGGCCTTGGTAGAGGATATGGCGCTGGCCTTGGGCGAGGAGGTGTTCACCGCACAATCCCGCGCCCTGCAACGCCGCCGCGATCAGCAAAAGACCCTGCGGCGTGCGGCGATGCCGGCCTTGGTGCTGGCAGGGGCGCAGGATGGGTTGGTGCCGGTGCGGCGGCAAAGCTTCATGGCGGAATTGATGCCATCTGCCCGCGTGCAGGTCATTGAAAACGCAGGGCATCTGCTGCCGTTGGAACAGCCGGAGGCGGTCAGCCGTGCGCTTCAGATGTTCTTTGATGGCCCGCTGATTCTGCGCTGACAACAGGGGCAGGCGCCGAAATGCAAAAGGCCCCCGGCGCATTGCCGAGGGCCTTTGTTCATTCATCCGGTCCGGGTCAGGACGCCGCTTTTGCCTTTGCCGCCGCCGGCTTTTTAGCCGCCGTATCGGGTGTATCGTCGCCGGAATTGGCGTCGATGAAATCCAGCACCAAGGGGCGAATATTCAAACGCCAGCTTTTGCCAGCGAAAATCCCGTAATGGCCCGCGCCATCCTCAAGGTGGCTGGCCTTCTTGCTGTCCGGCAAGCCGGTGCACAGCGCCAAAGCGGCGATACATTGGCCGGGGGCCGAGATATCATCCTTGGACCCTTCAACCGTTTTCACCGCGACTCGGGTGATCGCCCCAATATCCACGCGCTTGCCGTTTACCGTGAATTCGTTCTTCGCAATCTCGCGATTCTTGAAGATACGCTCCACCGTGGACAGATAAAATTCCGCAGGCATATCCATCACGGCCAGATATTCATCGTAAAAGCGGTTATGCGCATCGTGATCAGATGCCTCACCCCGCGCCACGCGCAAGATCTGTTCCTGAAACGCTTTGCCATGGCGTTCGGCATTCATCGAAATGAAGCTTTGCAGCTGCAACAGGCCCGGATAAACCATCCGGCCCGCGCCTTTATACATGAAGCCGACGCGCTGAATGGCGGTTTGTTCCAACTGGCCCATCGTCACCCGGCGGCCAAAATCCGTCACCTCGGTCGCGGCGGCATCCGGGTCCACCGGGCCGCCGATCAGGGTCAGGCTGCGCGGCTGTGCATCCGGGTCTTCGGCAGCCAGATAGGCGGTGGCGGCCAGCGTCAAAGGCACCGGCTGGCAAACCGCGATCACATGCGTATCGGGGCCAAGTTCACGCATGAAATCAACGAGGTAGAGCGTGTAATCTTCGACATCGAACTTGCCTGCCGATACCGGAATATCGCGCGCATTATGCCAGTCGGTCACATAAACATCGCAATCGGGCAGCAAGCTGGTGACGGTCGATCGCACCAGCGTTGCGTAATGCCCGGACATCGGGGCCACCAGCAAAACCTTGCGCTTCATCGGTTCCCGGCGGCGCACGAAAAACTGGATCAGATCGCCGAAGGGGCGCTCCACCACCTTTTTCACGTCGATCAAATGGTCCTGGCCTTCGGGGCCGGGAATGGAACGGATGCCCCAGTCGGGTTTGTCGACCATGCGGGCGAATGTGCGTTCCGTAACCTCGCCCCAGGCGGCGGTCAATTTGACCATCGGGTTCATCGACAAGGCAAAGGCCGGATAAGACGCCATGGCGCGCGCGGTGGCGCCCAACCACTCATTCGTGTTACGCGCACTTTCCATCAGGTCGTAGGTCATCATATACTTCATGTCAGCTCCAAGGCCTTCAGGGTTGCGGCAATTTTTGCGGCGTTCACTTTAGCGAACACGGGCGTCATGCTGCGATGCAGCGAATATAAGGGGGGAAAGTTAATATGGCAACAACTCAGAATGACGAGCAGGCCCGTTTGGATCGCCTGAATGCGAATTTGGCAAAGGTCGAAGAGCTGTCCAAACGCCTGACGGCTGCCTTGACCAAACGTAAAGCGGCGGACCCCTCGCTCAGCGGGCCGGGGCAAGACGTTTATATGAAGGCCGCGACCGCCTATGTCGCCGAGATGATGCAAAATCCCTCCAAAATCCTCGAGAATCAGGTCAGCTATTGGGGCAAGACCCTGAAACACTATGTCGACGCCCAGCAGGTTTTGCTGAAAGGCGAACTGAAGGCCCCCGCCGATCCGACGCCGAAAGACCGTCGTTTTTCAAACCCGCTGTGGGAAGATCATCCGTTTTTCAATTATTTAAAACAACAATATTTGCTCAATTCCGAAATGATTTCCAACACTGTGGATAGTTTGGAACACCTTGAGCCGAATGATAAACGCCGGGTCGAATATTTTACCCGCCAGATCGTCGATATGATGTCGCCCACCAATTTTCTGGGCACCAACCCCGATGCGCTGGAACGCGCCGTGGCCACCGATGGCGAAAGCCTTGTGGCTGGTCTGGAAAACCTTGTGCGCGATATCGAAGGCAACAATGGCGATTTGCTGGTGACGCTGGCGGATAAAGAGGCGTTCAAAGTGGGCGAGAATATCGCCACCACCCCCGGCGCCGTGGTCTATCGCAACAAGATGATGGAGCTGATCCAATACAGCCCCACCACCGAAACCGTGCATGATATTCCGCTGGTGATCTTTCCGCCATGGATCAACAAGTTCTACATCCTTGACCTGAAGCCCCAGAACAGCCTGATCAAATGGATCGTGGATCAGGGCTTTACCCTGTTCGTCGTGTCTTGGGTCAACCCCGACCCGTCTTATGCCGATGTCGGGATGGATGACTATATCCGCGACGGCTATCTGCGCGCCATGGCCGAGGTGCGCCGGATCTGCGGCACCAAACAGGTGAATGCCGTGGGCTATTGCATCGCGGGGACCACGCTGTCGCTGACGCTGGCGCATCTGCAAAAGGCTGGTGACAAAACCGTGAAATCGGCCACCTTCTTTACCACCCTCACCGATTTCTCAGATCAGGGCGAGGTGGGCGTGTTCCTGTCGGATGATTTCGTGGACGGGATCGAACGGCAGGTCGCGGTGGATGGTATTCTGGACAAGACCTTCATGTCGCGCACCTTCTCTTTCCTGCGCTCCAACGACCTGATCTATCAACCCGCGATCAAAAGTTACATGCTGGGCGAGGCACCGCCCGCTTTTGACCTTTTGTTCTGGAACGGCGATGGCACCAACCTGCCGGCCAAGATGTCGGTCGAATATATCCGCGGGCTGTGCAAAGAGGACGGTCTGGCCAAAGGCGTCTTTCCGGTGTTCGGAGAGCCGGTCAGCCTAAGCGAGATCAAGGTGCCGCTCTGTGCCATCGCCTGCGAGACGGACCATATCGCGGCGTGGAAAAGCAGCTATCGCGGTATGGCGCAGTTCGGCTCCAAGGATAAAACCTTCATCATGGCGCAATCGGGCCATATCGCAGGCATCGTGAATCCGCCGACCAAGCAAAAATACGGGCATTACACCAATGACGCCCCGCTCACCACGCCCGAGGATTTCATGGAAGGGGCCAGCTTTCACAAGGAAAGCTGGTGGCCGCGCTGGGGCGAATGGCTGTCGGGGCAGTCTGGTAAGCAGGTGCCGGCGCGCGATCCGGGTGGCCCGGAAAACCCGGTATTGGCCCCCGCACCCGGAACCTATGTCAGCGCGGTGCCAAAGGGCATTGCCAAGGGTTAGGTGAAAATGCTGCATCGCGGCATTTTTGAAAAAGATGCTGCGATGCAGAAAAAATTGCTTGCAATGCCGCAGTGCAGCATCTATATACATCTCCAAGGAAACGCTAAACACCTTCCGCTGATTTGGAGAATGAAAATGACTAAGACCCCCGACATGACGAAAATGGTTCAGGACATGATGGCTGCATTCCCGGTTGACAACACCGCGTTCCAGAACGCGTTCAAAACCCAAGCTGCTATGGCTGAAAAAATGTCGAAAGTGGCTCTGGAAGCTGCTGAAAAGTCCACCGAGATCACCTCGAAATGGGCAAAAGACACCATCGCCAAGGTTTCGACCGTGACCACCGCCAAGGCTGACCCGGCTGACTACACCAAAGCCGCAACCGATTTCGCTTCGGTCGCTGCTGAAATGGCTGCTGAAAACCTGGCCGCTTTCGCTGAAGTTGCGAAAAAAGTGCAGATGGAAACGGTTGAGCTGATGCTGGCTGCTGGCAAAGAAGTCACCGAAGAAACCACCGCTGCTGTGAAAAAAGCAACGGCTGACGTTCAGACCGCTGCGAAGAAAGTGGCTTCTGCTGCAAAGTAATCCAACCGGATTATATGCGTCCCGGCCTCTCCCTGCCGGTTGATGCGCCAAGAGCGGGCTTCTCGAAGCCCGCTCTTTTCTTTTTTTCTGCGCTGCCGTAAGCTTTTCCGCAGTGCAATAAATCCCAAGGGGGGCAAGATGGCCGAAACGGAAACGCCGCTGCTGATCAAGCGTTATGCGAGCCGCCGCCTCTATAATACCGAAACCTCTGATTATGTGACGCTGGAAGATATCGCAGGCTTCATCCGTAAGGGGCGCGATGTGCAGATCATTGATCTGAAATCCGGCGATGATCTGACGCGGCAATACCTGCTGCAAATCGTGGCGGAACATGAAAGCAAAGGCGAAAGCGTCTTGCCGACCAATGTGCTGAACGATCTGGTGCGCAGCTATACCACGGGTGTCGGCTCTATCGTGCCACAATTCCTGTCGGCCTCTTTCGATATGCTGCGCGACAGCCAGTCGAAGATGGTGGAAAACCTGACCAAAGTGCCCAACCCGATGGCTGCCGTGCCGGGGTTTGATGCGATGCGCAAACAGCAGGAAGCGTTCTTGAAAACCATCATGGGCGGCATGCCCGGCTGGGGCAGCACCGGCCCCGCACCTGAAGATGAGCGCAGCCCGCAAAGCGAATCAGAGGAGTTGCGCGACATCAAGGCGCAATTGGCAGAGCTGCAAAAGAAGCTGTCGAAACTCTGATCCCAGAGGGGTTTTCGCATAAGTATCGCGGGCGGCGGGTCACACCCCAAGCCGGTCGCGCAGCCCATACCATGTCATCGCGGCGACCAGCAGCGGCCAACGGAAGGCCACCCCACCGGGGAATCGCGGCTGGGGCAGGGTGGCCAACAGGTCAAACCCGCTGGCTTGCCCCTGTATCACCTCTGCCATCAGTTTGCCCGCCAGCGTTGCCAGCGCCACCCCATGCCCCGAATAGCCCGAGGCCGACAGCACATTCGGATGCGGGCGGGCAAAGCAGGGCAGGCGGTTCATGGTGATCGCCAGCGTCCCGCCCCAGGCATAGTCGATCTTTACATCCTTCAACTGCGGATAAACCTCCAGCATCGGCTTGCGCACGGTTTGCAGGATATCGGGAAAGCGGTAGCCATAGCTTTCACCGCCGCCAAACAGCAGGCGGTTATCGTCAGACAAACGCCAGTAATTCACCACGAATTTTGTGTCGGCAACCGCCACATTCTCGGCCAGCAGTCCGGCGGCGCTTTCGCCCAGCGGCTCTGTGGCGAGGATGAAGTTATTGATCGGCATCACCCGCGCCGCAACCTTGCGGTCCAGCCGGCCCAGATAGCCGTTACCGGCCAGAATCACATGGTTGCAGGTCACGCGCCCGGTGCTGGTTTGCACCACAGGGCGCAGCCCGTGTTGGATGTGATGCACCTCTGACCGCTCAAATATCCGCGCGCCTGCGGCAACTGCCGCTTTGGCCAGCCCCAGCGCGAAATTCAACGGATGCAGATGCCCGGCACCGCGATCCAGATCGCCGCCCTTGAACGCGGCAGAGCCGATCAACCCTTCGGGCAGCGGCTCTATCTGGTCATAGCCATAATGAACCGCCAGCTTTTCGGCAGCGGCATGGGCATGGGCCACCTCGGCATCCGTGTAACAGGCATGCGCCACACCGGGATGAAAGGGCAGGCCCATCGCGGCGGCCAGATCCCGCACCAGCGCCTTGGCCTCTTCGCCCATATCCCACAGCTTGCGCGCCGTTTCCGCGCCTGCCAGCTTTTCCAGCGCGTCCTGTTCCAGCCGTTGCCCGGACCCGACCTGCCCGCCATTGCGCCCCGAGGCACCAAAGCCCACGCGATGCGCCTCCAGCAGCACCACATCCAGCCCCGCCTGCGCGCAATGCAGCGCCGCCGACAAGCCGGTATAGCCGCCGCCAATGATGCAGACATCCGCCGTCACCTGCCCCTTCAGCGGCGCAAAAGGCTGATGCGCCACCGCCGTCGCGGCATAGTAAGACGCAGGGTATTCCCCGGTCCGGTCATTGGCATGCAGCAGGTTCATACGTTCAACAGCAGATGTTCACGTTCCCAAGGGCTGATAACCTGCAAGAACTCTTTGTATTCATTGCGTTTCACGGAATCGTAAACCTTGCAGAACTCTGGCCCCAGCGCCTCGCACAGGGCGGTGTCCAGCTCCAGCAAATCCAGCGCATCGCCAAGGTTATAGGGCAGATCGGTTTCGATGTTATAGGCATCGCCCGTGCATTCCGCGCGCGGCATCTTCTGTTCCATCAACCCCAGATAGCCACAGGCGAGAGAGGCCGCCAGCCCCAGATAAGGGTTGCAATCCATCCCCGCCAGACGGTTTTCCAAACGCCGCGCTTCGGGGCCTGAGATCGGCACGCGCAGCCCCGTGGTGCGGTTGTCGCGGCCCCATTCAAGATTGATCGGTGCCGCGAAATCCGGCACATAGCGGCGATAGCTGTTGACGTAAGGCGCAAGCAAGGCCACCGCCCCCGGCAAATGGTTCTGCATCCCGGCGGTGAAATGCATGAAGGCATCGGTTTCCGCACCATCCGGGGCCGAAAAGATATTCTTGCCGGATTTGATATCCACCACCGAATGATGGATATGCATCGCTGATCCCGGCTCCCCCTCAATCGGTTTGGCCATGAAGGTGGCAAAGCAATCATGCCGCAGCGCCGCCTCGCGGATCAGCCGCTTGAAAAAGAAAATCTCATCCGCCAGCCGCACCGGGTCGCCATGCGCAAGGTTGATCTCTACCTGCCCCGCGCCGCCTTCCTGCAAGATCCCGTCGATCTCCATGCCCTGCGCCTCGGCAAAGTCATAGATATCGTCGATCACCTTGCCATATTCATCCACCGCACTCATAGAATAGGCCTGCTTGCCCGCCGCGCGCCGACCAGAGCGCCCCATCGGCGGCATCACCGGCATATTGGGGTCAAGGTTGCGGGCGGTCAGAAAGAATTCCATCTCTGGTGCCACCACCGGCTGCCAGCCCTGCGCGCGATACAGATCGACAATGCGTTTCAACACATTGCGCGGCGCGGTCGGAACCGGATTGCCTGATTGATCTTCGGCATCATGGATCACCTGCAAGGTGATATCGGCGGTCCAGGGGGCGGCGGTGGTGGTGGAATAATCCGGCACCAACACCATATCCGGCTCGGTGAACAGCCCGGTCGGGTTATCCGCCCATTCCCCCGTGATCGTCTGCAAAAAGATCGAATTGGGCAGAAAATAGTTCTTTTGCGTCGCGAATTTAGAGGCAGGCATCGCCTTGCCGCGCGCCACCCCTGCAATATCGGCAATGATACATTCCACCTCGTCCAGCCTGCGCCCTTCGATATAGGCCTTGGCGGCATCCGGTATCTGATCTGTCCATCTTGTCATCGGAAAACTCCGGTCCTGTAGCTTTCAGCCCCGCGGCTGTTTGAAAAAGGCCGCGATCTGGCCTGCCATGCTTTGATCGTCCAAGGGCGCGGCCAGCTTGGCCTCGGCGGCTTCCAGCAGCGGGTCGGGCACCAAACCCTTGCCCCGTGTTTTCATCAGGCCATCGACAAAGGCGGGCTGAAATTCGGGGTGGGGCTGCACAGTGAACATGCGATCATCGTATAACAAGGCCGCATTGCTGCAAAAGTCATTGCTGCCAATCACTTGCGCCGCCTCGGGCTTTTCGACCACCTGATCCTGATGCCAGGCGTTCAGACGCAGGGTCTTGCCGCCGAAATCATATTCGGTGGCCCCCACCGCCCAGCCCTTGGTGAATTTTTCCACCTTGCCGCCCATCGCCTGCGCGATGATCTGATGGCCAAAGCAAATCCCTACCATGGGCACATGCGCGGCGTAGGAGGCCCGTATGAAATCCTCCAGCGGCGGGATCCACGCATGATCCTCATAGGCACCGAACTTGGAGCCGGTGATCAACCAGCCATCCGCCGCAGTGACATCGGGCGGAAATTCGCCTTCCAACACGCGCCAGGTTTTGAACGTGAACCCGTGTCCGGCCAGAAGCCGTTGAAACATATCGGGATAATCCCCCATCTGCCCCATCAATTGATCGGGGGCGAGACCGGTTTGCAGAATGCCAATCAGCATGACGTACCTTTTTGTTGATCAGCGCAGCCTAGCCCTTTCCCCCGTCGGGCGGCAAGGGGGGAAACGGCGGTGCGTCGGGCCTTGCCCTGCGCCCCGGCTTGGCGCAAACTTGGACAAAGCACAAAGGATGCCCGAAATGATCGAAATCAGCGCCAGCAAAGTGGTTCAGGTAATTTTTCAAGCGCGCGAGGGCCGCGTCGCCGAGGCAGAACTCTCTGCCTTCATCGAAAACCTGAATGACGATGAACAAGCCCATCTGACGGCGATTGCATGGGTCGGACGCGGCAGCTTTGACGCCGAGGATTATGCCGAAGCGCTGATGACCGCCCGCACCGAAAAAACGACGCCCACGGCGGATTACCTGATGGGCATGCCGCATCTGGCCGAAAACCTAGAGGCCGGGCTGGATGCTTTGGGCGTTGATGTGGATGCCGAGGAAGAAGACCTGCTCTGATCCCACAGCCGGGCGCCGCCCCCTTTAAGATTGGGCGCAGACCTCTGGCTTCATCTTGGCAAAAATACCTGTCACCGCTGGCAAGGGGCGCATTGGCATGGCGGGCGCAGGCGCGAAGCCACAAGCCGTAGGGTGGGTGCAACCCACCGCCCGCTATGCCGCCCAAACCGCCTGCTTTTCCATGATCGCTGCAAACCGGTTGGAGCTCAGAAACCGCGCCAACCAAGCGTGAACTCTGGGCCAGGGTTGCGCATCAAACCATGGCTTGTCGACAAAGGCGAATTGCCGCACGAAGGGCAACAAGGCGAAATCGGCAAGGCTGGGGCGCGCAAAGATCCATTCCCCCATTGCGCCGTTCAGGTCGGTCAGAAACGCCATCGCCTCGGCCCGCGCAGCGTCCACCTCCTGCGCGTCAAAGCGGCTGGCATATTTCACCCGGTCCAGACTGCGTTTGAACGGCCCATCGGCACGGGCGATCCAGTCCCGGCCCGCCTCGGGCATCGCAAGCCAGCCTTCGGGGTCATTCTGCGCCAAGGCCCAGAGCATGATATCCAGACTTTCGTCGATTACGCCCGCGCGGGTGACAAGGCACGGCACTGTGCCGCTGGGGGAGGCGGCCAGAAAGGCCGCAGGCTTGGCTTTCAGCAAAATCTCCCGCAACTCCACCGCCAAGCCAGAGACCTGCACAGCCAGCCGCGCCCGCATCGCATAGGGGCAGCGGCGAAAGGAATAGAGGATGGGAACCATGGGAATCCTGTGCTTGGGTGCGGGCTATGGGGGCAATCGCGCGGCCATCTTCGGCCAGCCCGCAACAGAGATCAACGCAAAAGCCGGGGCTGGGCTTTGGCCGCCTTTGCGTTAGGCTGGGGGAGAGGCTGGAATGAAAGGTGTTTCATGTTCTTTGCGCTGCATCACGTTCAACTTGCCATGCCCAAGGGCGGTGAGGCCGAGGCTTTGGCCTTTTACCAAGGCGTGCTGGGCCTGACCCCGGTTGAAAAGCCCGCCACCTTGCAAGCGCGTGGCGGGGTCTGGTTTGAAAGCGGCGCGCTGCGGTTGCATCTGGGGATTGAGACGCCGTTCATGCCGGCCAAGAAGGCACATCCGGCGCTGGAGACGGCGGATCTCTCTGCCGTGATCGCTGTATTGCAGCGGCATCAGATCGCGTTTCAGCCAGACGCCGACCTGCCCGGCATCCGCCGCCTTTATGTGGCGGACCCGTTTGGCAACCGTCTGGAGTTATTGGAGCGGATGGATTGAATTCCGGGGGGGGGCTGGCGCCCCGGTTCGAGCCAAAAGCCGGGGGGCCAGCCCCCCGGACCAAGCCAAAAGCCGGGGGGCCAGCCCCCCGGACCAAGCCAAAAGCCGGGGGGCCAGCCCCCCGGACCCCCCGGGATATTTGTGAATAGATGAAAGGGCACGAGGGGGCTGGGGGGGGGG
>NZ_RPEN01000143.1 GCF_003991405.1 Pseudorhodobacter sp. E13 | reverse complement strand
CATCTGCTCGTCCGTCAGCCAGAATAGATTGCTCATGATCACCCCCGTAGCTAGGGGCCTTGAATCACGCAGCGACGGCAGCCTCAAGCAAATCAATGGGTCCTGACCCTAACAACCGGTAAATTTTATCCGCAATATCAAGCAATTTCAACATATTACCAAACATTCCGCGCGCGATTCCGCAGCGCATCCTGGCCACATCACCGCCCCCCCTGATCGTCCTTGCGCCCCACCCCCAACAGGCCTACCCTTCCCCCACACAGGGGCCAGCCCCTGCTGCCCACCGGGTTACAGCCCCTTGAGCGATTAACCGCCCCGGCAACCGCCCGGCGGTCCTCCGGCTCGAAAGATCACCCCATGTCCAAAGAGAAGAACAAAGGCAATAAAGAAGCCAAGAAGCCAAAGAAAGAGGCCCCCAAAGTGCTGGCCACCGCCAACTCCAACGCGGGCAAGGACAGCACCACCATCGCGGGGAAAAAGATCAAGTAGCGGGCTTGCGAAGGCCGGGGGCCCGCCCCGGCCTTGCCCGCGAAACGTGACGCAGGGGCGCGATAATTCCCTTTGACAACAGCCCCCCGCGCCAGCCATGAACCCAAGGATAACGCGTATCCCTGAGGCGAGTATGGTGCAAAGATTGACCGGGTTTGATGTGGTGAAGGCGGTGGCCATCATCTTCGTCGTGATCGGCCATGTCTGGCGCGGGCTGAACTCTGCCGGGATGATCCCCGACACCCAGCTTTTCGCCCGCATCGACAGCGCGATTTACCTGTTTCACATGCCGGTGTTTTTCTTTCTGTCGGGGCTGTTTTTCTCGGCCCGCCGCCCGCTGCCGGATTTTCTGCGCAACCGGGCGTTGCTGCTTCTCTGGCCGATGATCCTTTGGGGCTGGATTGATGCGGGACTGAAAACGCTTGCGGGGGTGCCGATCAAGGGGCAGGTGCTTTCATTGGCCGAGGTGGCCCTGTCGGTGCTGCCCCCGGTGGGGATTTTCTGGTTTCTTTACACGCTGTTTATCCTGCATGTGATCGCATGGGGGCTGATGCGCCTGCCCCGCTCTGTGATGCTGGTCGCCATGGCCGCCCTTGCGGTTGCCGCGCGGGCGGGCTGGATCAATGTCGCCCCGTTTGACAGCCTGTGGAATACCGTGATCTATCTGCCGCCCTTCTTTGCCGGGATCGCTTTTGCGATGCTGGCGGGGCCGGGGGCCTTGCTGCGGCAATTCTGGGTGCTGCCGGCGGCGGCTGCCTTCTTGCTGGGGCAGGCCCTGCTTTTCGCGCCGGATCTGCCGGGGCGGTCCACGCTGGCGATGGGGCTGGCCATGCTGGGATTCATCGCCTTTTTCGCCAATCTGCCTTTGGGCCAGACAGCCCGCCGCTGGCTGGAAAGGCTGGGCCAGCAAACCATGCCGATTTACCTGACCCATGTGATCTTTTCCGCCGCCACCCGGATCGTGCTGCGGCACGCCGGGGTGGAGACACTCTGGCCGCATCTGCTGCTTGGCACGCTGGCGGGGCTGGCGGGGCCTGCGCTGCTGATCTGGGCGGCGCGGCGCGCAGGCGTCTCGCGCCTTATCGGGTTTGAACCGCCCGCAGGGACCGCAGGCGGCCGCGCAAAGGCCGCTTGACCCGCCGCCGCCTTTCGCCTTTGGTGCGGGCATCCCCGTTGTCAGAAAGGCCAAACATGACCCCAGAAACCCTGCGCTACGCGGCCCTTATGCTTGCGGCGGGCATCGGCATCCCGGTTCTGGCTGCTTTGAACGCGCAGCTTGGTGCGCGGATCGGCAGCCCCTCGGCGGCTGCGATGATCTTGTTTGTGGTAGCCTTCCTTGCCGCCACGCTTACCACGGCGGTCATGGGTGGGTTTTCGGCGCTTCCCTCTGCCCCGGCCCAGCCGAAACATTTGTTTCTGGCCGGGCTTTGCGTGGCATTCTACGTCATCTCCATCACCACGGTCGCACCGAAATTCGGCGTCGGCAATGCGGTGTTTTTCGTGCTGATCGGGCAGATGGTCGCGGCAGGCCTGATCGACCATTTCGGGCTGTTCGGCGCGCGCGTCAAACCGATGACATGGCCGCGCGGCGCAGGCATCGCGCTGATGATGGCCGGGGTCGCGCTGATCCAGCTTAGTTCAAGGCCAGCCCCGTGATCGAGGCGCGGATGGCGGTTTTCGTATCATCCGAATCCGCCGAGACGGCAAGCCCGACCAATGCGCCCGCCTGCCCGCCAAAGGCACGCTTGTAATCGGCGGCAAGGTTCACGCTTTCGGAAAACTTCCCCGTGCCCGCCGCGCGCAGCAAAATCGTCTTGCCCCGGTTGCCAAGGTAAGGGCTGGACAGCGCCGTCCCGCGCCCGCGATTATCGCCCCAGACGTAAACCAGAACCCGCGCCGATTGGCTGGTCAGCAGCTTGCGCACATCGGCCTTTGCCCCCAAGGCTTTCGCCTCGGCCTCGGGCAAGAACACGAAGTAAAGCGAGGCGTTGCGGTCATCGCCGCCCTTTTTCGCCAGATCGGTGGCAGGCACGGATTGGCTGACCGACCACGACCATTTCGCTGATTTCGCGCCCCACAGCGCCTCTTTCACGCGGGTATAGGCAAGCGAGACAGACCCATCAGACGCGATCGACATCGCATTGCCCTGAAACCCGTATTTATTGGATGAAAACAGTGAAAAGCGCTGGGTGGTCCAGCTTTTGTCAAAGGCCACGCTTTCGGCATGGGCGGCGGGGGCAAGCGTGGCCGCGATCAGGGCGGCGAACAAAGCGGAACGGGACATGGGACCTCACAAACTGGTTTCCCCCTGCCTAGCATCATTAGGCTGTAACCGGGCACACAACTGCTTGAACGCGGCGTGAGCGGTCAGCGCACCACCTGCCCCGCCTCAAGCCGCACAACGCGGTCCATCCGCGCGGCCAGTTCCATGTTATGCGTCGCGATCAGCGCCGAAAGCCCGGTTTCGCGCACCAGATCCATCAGCGCGCCAAAGACCTGATCGGAGGTCGCAGGGTCAAGGTTGCCCGTCGGTTCATCCGCCAACAGCAGGCGCGGGCCATTGGCCAGCGCGCGGCAAAAGGCGACGCGTTGCTGCTCCCCCCCCGAAAGGGCGGCGGGGCGGTGATCGGCGCGGTGCCCCACGCCCACCTTATCCAGCAAAGCGCGGGCGCGCGCCTCGGCCGTTTTACGGCCTGTGCCATTGGCAAGCTGCGGCAGGGTGATGTTTTCCAGCGCCGAAAACTCGGGCAGCAGGTGGTGGAACTGATAGATGAAGCCCACATCGCGCCGCCGCGCCTCGGTCCGGGCGCGGTCGGACAGGCCCGCCATATCCACACCGCCCAGCCGCATCTGCCCGGCATCGGCGCTGTCCAGCAGGCCCGCGATATGCAGCAAGGTGGATTTGCCCGCACCGGACGGGGCCACCAGCGCCACAACTTCGCCCTTGGCCACCGACAGGGACGCGCCGCGCAGCACTTGCACCTCGGCGGGTTTGCCCTTGTTATAGGCCTTGGTCACGCCTTCCAGCGACAGCATCACCTCACTCATAGCGCAGCGCCTCTACCGGGTTCATCCGGGCGGCACGGCGCGCGGGAAAGATGGTGACGATGAACGACAACCCAAGCGACAGAATGACAGCCGACATCACATCGCCCAATTGCAGCTTGGCGGGCAGCGCGTAAATCCCCCGGATCGACGGGTCCCAAACCCCGCCACCCGCCACATAATTCACAAAGCTGAAAATCGGGTCGATATAGATCGCGAACAGGCAACCCAAAGCCACGCCCAGCGCCGTGCCGATGATGCCCGTAAACGCGCCGCAGATGAAAAACACCCGCAAGATGGACCCTTCTGTCAGCCCCATGGTGCGCAAGATGCCGATATCGCGGCCCTTGTTCTTGACCAGCATGATCAGGCCAGACACGATATTCATCGCCGCAATCAGCACCAGCACCGACATGATGACAAACATCACATTGTCCTCAATTTCCAAGGCGCGCAGAAACCCGCCAGAACTGTCGCGCCATGTCCAGACATTGGCGTATTGGCCCCCCGCTTTCATCAGGTCCAGCGCGATGCTGTCCACCTCCTCTGGCTTGGTCACCATCACCTCGATTTCATCGGCGAGGCCCTCGCGGTTGAAATAGTCCTGCGCGGCGGCCAGTGGCATGTAAACCCGTGTGCGATCAATGTCATAGCGGCCAGCGGTAAAGACATAGACAACCTCATAGGCCGATACGCGCGGGCTGGTGCCAAAGGCGGTTTTCACGCCGTTGGGGGAAATCAGCCGGATACGGTCGCCCACCGTCACGCCCAATTCCCGCGCCACACCCGACCCGATCGCGATACCTTCATCATAGCGGGTCAGGTCGCCGTAAGCATCCGCCCCTTCGCCCACGCGCGGGATGGACCGCACATCCGCGCCTCGCATCCCGAACACTTCAACGCCGGAACTGCGGTCGCCCGCATTGGCCATGACCTGCGCGCGCACCATCGGCGCGGCACGGGTGACGAAAGGCACGCGCACCACCTCATTGGCAATCTCGTCATAGTTTTCAAAGCTGCGGATGGTGCGGCCATCGGCGGCTTGGTGTTGGGCGGCATAAATCGTCACATGGGCATTGGCGCCCAAAATCGTATCGACAAATTCCGCGCGAAAGCCTGCCCGCACCGACAGCGTCGCAATCAGCGCAAACACCGCCAGAGTGATGCCGATCAGGCTGATCCATGTCATCACCGACACACCGCCTTCGGCCCGCTTGGCCCGCAAATAGCGCCAGGCGATCATCCATTCAAACGGCGCAAACGGGGGGGTGCTCACGGGTGTTGCTCCTCGGGGGTTCTTGGCGGCGTAATTTGGCGCGGAACCTGCGGGAAATGCGGGCAGAGGTCAAGCCACGCCTGCGTCAACGGGCAGGCTTGCGGGAAAGCCGCCGATGGGCTTTGCTGCGGGGGCAAGGTGGCGGGTTGGGTATTGGTGATGAAGCTGTTGATTTTAGGCGGTTACGGCGTGTTCGGCGGGCGCTTGGCACAGCTTTTGGCCGATATGCCGAATTTGGATATCCTGATCGCCGGGCGCAACCTTGCAGCCGCCAAAGCCTTTTGCGACCGCTGGACGGGGGCCGCACGGCTGCGCCCGGTTCGGGCCGAACGGGACGCAATTGCAGCCCTGCTGGCCGCCGAGGCCCCCGATCTGATCGTCGATGCCTCTGGCCCGTTTCAGGATTACGGGCCGAACCCCTATGGCGTGGTCGAGGCGGCGATTGCCCATGGTGTCAGCTACCTCGATTTCGCGGATGGGTCGGATTTCGTGCAAGGCATTGCCCGCTTTGACGCCGCAGCCCGCGACAAGGGCCTTTTCGTGCTGTCAGGTGTCAGCAGCTTTCCGGTGCTGACAGCCGCCGTGCTGGCCGAGATGGCGCAAACCATGACGATTGCAGATGTGCGGGGCGGCATTGCGCCCTCCCCCTATGCGGGCGTGGGCATGAATGTGATGCGCGCCGTGCTGGGCTATGCGGGCCAGCCCGTGCGCCTGCGCCGCAAAGGGGCAGACAGCACCGGGATCGGGCTGGGCGAAAGTCTGCGCTATACCGTGGCGGTGCCCGGCGCACTGCCCCTGCGCAACATCCGGTTTTCCTTGGTTGATGTGCCCGATCTGCGGCTGATCCCGGCGCTTATGCCTTCGGTGCAAAGCCTGTGGATGGGGGCAGGCCCGGTGCCCGAGGTTTTGCACCGCATGCTCAACCTTCTGGCCCGCGCCCGTTCCGCGCTGCATCTGCCCAACCTCGCCCCTCTGGCCCCGCTTTGCTACCGCGTGCTGAACGCCTGCACCTTTGGCGAGCATCGCGGCGGCATGTTTCTGGAAGCGGCGGGCGCGGCCAATGGCAAGCCCGTCACCCGTAGCTGGCATTTGCTGGCCGAAGCCGATGACGGCCCGCTGATCCCGTCGATGGCGATAGAGGCGATCATCCGCAAGCTGCACGCGGGCGCGGCCCCTGCCCCCGGTGCCCGCAGCGCGGTGGGCGCGTTGACGCTGGCCGATTACGACGCCTTGTTCGCAAAGCGCCGCATCCGCACCGGCTGGCGCGAAGATAGCGCGGCAGGCCCGCTTTATCCCCGCCTGCTGGGCGCGGCCTTTGAGGCCCTGCCCCCCTTGGTGCAAGCCTTGCACCGCCCCGGCCCCCGCAGCCAATGGGCAGGCCGCGCACAGGTGACACGCGGCAAGGGCCTGTTGCCCCGCGTGGTGGCCGCACTGTTCGGCTTTCCGCGTGCCGGTGCCGATGTGCCGGTGACAGTGACCTTTGCCACCGATGCCAAAGGCGTGGAAACATGGGAACGCAATTTCGGCGGGCGCGTCATGCGGTCCACGCAACGGCTGGGCCAAGCCCGCAACACCCATCTGATGGACGAACGGTTTGGCCCCCTGCGCTTTGGTCTGGCGCTGGTTCAGGACGGCGACCGCCTGCGCCTGATCCCGCGCCGCTGGTCTTTCCTCGGCCTGCCGCTGCCCAGCGCTTTGATGCCGCGCGGCAACAGCCATGAGCGGCAAGAGGAGGATCGCTTTTGCTTTCACGTCGAGATTGACCTGCCGCTGATCGGCAATGTCGTTTGCTATGACGGCTGGTTGCGCCGCGCAGAATAGCGCCGGAATGGCCAGAGCATCAGGCCAAGCACGCCCGCCACCACGGCCCAACCGCCCAGAAACCCAAGCCCTGCCGCCACGCCGCCCTCAACACTCAGCGGGACGGCGGGGCGAAAATCGGCCCAAGTGGCGCGGAACGTCTCGGGGTCGGCAAGGCGCTGCGGCATCACCATCCGTTCCATCGGGGTGGCAAGGCGCAGAAAGGTCAGGTCTTTGGTCAACCGCTCTTGCCGGGTAAAGGCGTTTTGCATATCGGCGCGGCGCGCGGCCAGAAAGCCTGTGCCCTGCAACTGCGCCAAAGCCTCATCGCGGGTCAGGCCATTCGCCCCGGCGCTGCGGTCAAAATCGCTGACAATCGCCGTCAGCGCATCCACTTGCCCGGCCAAGCGCTGCATATATTGCTGTGAAAACTCAGGGTATTGCGAACAAGCCGCCGCCCCCGCCACGCCGCCCGCCAGCGCCAGAACCTTGCCGATCATTGCTGCCTCTCATGTCTCCGCCGGTCTGCGCAGGCTGGCAAAAAACGCGTCGAAATCCGACCACCAGACTGCCCGATCTTGCCATTCAGCGTCGCGCAAATCCTCTGATCTGTCAAAGTCGAAAAAGCCAACGCGCGGGGCGCCGCCGGTCCGGTAATCCAGAAACAGCGTTTCACGATACCATTGCGCCAGCGCGATCATGCGATCCGCGCCCGCGGGGAACATTTCGGGCTGTGTCTGTGGGTCGGCGTAATCTTCAATACTGGATTGCAAGCTGCGCACAAAGCGCAAGGGCGACAGATCATCATAGCCGGAAAACGGGGTGATCCAATCTTCCTCGGCGCTGGGGTTTGGCACGCGCGGGCTGACCAAGCCCCCCACAGGCCCACCGTTCTGGCGCAGATAAAGCGCGCGCAACGGCTGCGGCAAAACAACCCCGAGCCGCGCCTCTGCCTCGGTGATCTGCGCCTCGGTCAGAAAGGCCAAAGCAGGGTCCGGGACGGAATTGGCGGTATTGCTGTAGTGATGACCCGTGAAAAAGCTGGTCTCGGTTACGGCGGCAAATGCCTGCGGGGCGGCGGGTTCTGCTGCCGCCTGCGCCACGGGGCCTTGCGCCTCCAGCAAGGCCAAGCCCGCCCCGCCGCACAGCACCACAATCGCAACGCCCCAAAGCGCCAGCGCATCGACAGACCCAAAGGCCGCCGGGGCAGCAAGGCCCGTCATTGCGCCAAACCCCCGGCCCAGCAGGTAAAGCAACACCACCAGCAACACCTGCACCAGAGCCGTCGACCATTGCGCGCGCAAGGCAGGCAGCAACGCCCCCGCCTGCAAAGCCGCGCGCCACGCCCGCCAACGCCCCAGCGCAAAACTAAGCGTAAAAATCACCGACAAAGGCGCGATGACCACGGGTGATCGTGCGGCAGCGCCAAAGCCGACCCCGGCCAAAACCAGAACCAGCCCCAGAAAAATCCGCATTCCCACCCGCATGGTTTCGACCTTTGGTCAGAGGCCCGCGTAAATCTGGCCAATCCGGGCCACGGCATCCTCGGCGGTCATTTCTTCGGAAACGCCGCTGCGGCGGCTGGTCAGTTCCACCACGCCGTTTTTCAAGCCGCGCGGCCCCACGGTGATGCGCCATGGCAAGCCGATCAGGTCCATCGTGGCAAACTTGGCCCCGGCCCGGTCATCCCGGTCGTCATACAGCGGGTCAAGCCCGGCCAGTTGCAGCGCCTTGTAGATGGCCTCACAGGCCGCATCCGTATCGGCATCGCCTTGTTTCAGGTTCACAATCCCGCAATGGAACGGGGTGACACCTTCGGGCCAGATGATGCCCTTGTCGTCATGGCTGGCCTCGATGATCGCGCCCAGCAGGCGCGACACGCCAATGCCATGGCTGCCCATCTGCACCGGAACCTTGCTGCCATCGGGGGTGACAACCGTGGCCCCCATCGCCTCGGAATATTTGGTGCCGAAGAAGAAAATCTGCCCCACCTCGATGCCCCGCGCGGATTTGCGGCGCGCTTCGGGGATGGCGTTGAAGGCGGCTTCGTCATGGGTTTCATCGGTGCGCGCGTAAAGCGAGGTAAACTCCTCCATCACGGCTTGGCACTGGGCCTTGTCGTCATAGTCGATGTCGCGTGCGCCAAGGCGGATATCGGTCACGGCGCTGTCATAGAACACTTCGGATTCGCCGGTTTCGGCCAGAACGAGGAATTCATGCGTATCATCGCCGCCGATGGGGCCGGAATCCGCGCGCATCGGAATGGCCTGCAACCCCATGCGTTCATAGGTGCGCAGATAGCTGACCAGATGGCGGTTATAGGCGTGCAGCGCGTCTTCTTTGGTCAAATCGAAGTTATAGCCGTCTTTCATCAGGAACTCGCGCCCCCGCATCACGCCGAAACGCGGGCGCATCTCATCGCGGAATTTCCACTGGATGTGATACAGCGTCAGCGGCAGGTCTTTGTAGCTGCCGACATGGGCGCGGAAGATGTCGGTGATCATTTCCTCATTCGTGGGGCCGTAAAGCATATCCCGGCCCTGACGATCCTTGATGCGCAGCATTTCCTGCCCGTAATCATCATAGCGACCGGATTCGCGCCACAGATCGGCAGGCTGCAAGGTGGGCATCAACAACGGGATATGGCCCGCGCGCACCTGTTCTTCATGCACGATCTGTTCGATCCGTTTCAAAACCTTATAGCCCAGCGGCAACCACGAATAGATGCCCGCCGCCTGCTGCTTGATCATGCCCGCGCGCAACATGTAGCGATGGCTGACGATCTGCGCCTCGGCCGGGTTTTCTTTCAGAACGGGAAGGAAGTAGCGCGTCAACCGCATGGGGGCACCTTTGGACAAGAGGATTTGCGCTGTGGTTTAGGCAAATCCACGCCTGCAAGCAAGGGCGCGCCGATTTTTCAACGAAAAATCAGAATTATCGTCGAAAAATCGTAAGCCCCCGAAAACCGAAGCCCTTGAATTGCCGGGACTGATGGGCAATGTGTCTAGGGCAACGATTGGGGGCCGCATGGCATTGCCGGTAAAACAACAACTGACCTATTGGGGCATCGCGGCGGTGGTCTTTCTGGCGCTGCTGTGGTCCTTGGGGCAGGTTCTGGCACCGTTTCTGGTGGGCGGGGCAATTGCCTATTTCCTCGATCCGGTGGCCGACAGGCTGGAACGCTGGGGCCTGAGCCGGGTCGCCGCGACCACGGTGATATCGCTTTCGGCGCTTTTGATCGCGGTTTTGCTGGTGCTGGCCGTGATCCCGTCCCTCGCCGCGCAGCTCAGCGGGCTGGTCGAGGCGACGCCCAAGATTTTCGCCCGCCTGCAAGCCTTTCTGACCGAGCGTTTCCCCGACTTGCTGGATGAAAACAGCGTGATCCGCCAGTCGATCCTGTCCGTGGGGGACAGTTTGAAAGACTGGGGCACGCAGGCCGCCAAAACGCTGTTCACCAGCGCGCTGGGGGTATTGAACGCGATCCTGTTTCTGGTCGTGGTGCCGGTGGTGGCGTTTTACCTGCTGCTGGACTGGGACAAGATGGTGGCGCGGGTCGATGCCTTGTTGCCGCGCGATCATGCCCCGGTGGTGCGTGATCTGGCCCGCCGGATTGATGGCGTGCTGGCCGCCTTTGTGCGTGGGCAGATCAGCGTTTGCATCGTGCTGGGTGTGTTTTACTCGGCCGCGCTGATGCTTGCAGGACTTGATTTCGGCCTGCTGGTCGGCGCGATTGCCGGGGCGATCACGTTTATCCCCTATGTCGGGGCGTTGGTGGGTGGCGCTTTGGCCATCGGCCTTGCGCTGTTTCAATTCTGGGGCGACTGGGTGTCTATCGGGATTGTCGCGGGTATCTTTGCCTTGGGCCAATTTCTGGAAGGCAATGTCATCACGCCGCGCCTTGTCGGCAATTCGGTCGGGCTGCACCCGGTCTGGCTGCTGTTTGCGCTGTCGGCTTTCGGGTCTGCCTTTGGCTTTGTCGGCATGCTGGTGGCCGTGCCGGTGGCCGCAGCGCTTGGCGTTCTGACCCGCTTCGCGATTGAGCGGTATCAGGAAAGCCTGCTGTATCGCGGTCTGTCGCGGGCCGAGGCCGAGGCAAAGGCAGAGCAAAGCGCGCAGGACGCATCGTGACCCGCCAACTTGCGTTTGATCTGCCCTTGCGCACCGCGCTGGGGCGCGAGGACTTTTTCGTCTCGGCCACCAATGCGCAGGCCTTGGCCGCGCTGGATGGCTGGCGCGACTGGCCGCGCGGCAAGATGCTGCTGATTGGCCCGCCCGGATCGGGGAAAACCCATCTGGCCCATGTCTGGGCCGAAATGACAGGGGCTGGAATGGCCCCCGCCGCCACCCTTGCCGGGGCCGATCTGGCAGCACTTGCCGCCCTGCCCGCGCTGGTGGTCGAAGATTGCACCGACCTTGCCCACAGCCCCGCCGGACAAGAGGCATTGTTTCACCTGCATAACATGCTGGCCGCCCATCACGCCCCCTTGCTGCTGACAGCCAGCAGCCCGGTGCGCGACTGGGGCCTGACCCTGCCCGACCTTGCCAGCCGCATGCAGGCCGCCGCCATCACCCGGCTGGACCCGCCGGATGATGCGCTGCTGTCTGCGGTGCTGATCAAGCTGTTTTCCGATCGTCAGATCAGCGTCAACCCGGCGCTGGTCGCCTATCTTCTGCCCCGGATGGAGCGCAGCTTTGATGCCGCCCGCGCGCTGGTGGCCCGTCTGGACGCCGAAGCCTTGGCGCGGGGCTGTGCCGTGACGCGCAGCCTTGCCGCAAGCCTGCTGGACAATGACTGAACAACGGGCGACAACTGTCATATAGGCTTCACATTTTACCCCGATAAGCGCTGATATGACCCAGGCAGATTTCCTCAAATCCCCCTTCCCCCCGGCCATCAAACTGACCGGGGCCGATATCACCGGCCCCCGCCGCTTTTTCAACCGAGAGCTTAGCTGGCTGGCCTTCAACTGGCGCGTGCTGGATGAGGCGTCAAACCCTGCGGTGCCCTTGCTGGAACGGCTGCGCTTTCTGTCGATCTCGGCCACCAATCTGGATGAATTCTATACCGTCCGCGTGGCGGGCCTGCGCGCGCTGAAACGTGGCGGCAAAACTGCCGTTTCCGAAGATGGGCGCACGGCGGCAGAACAGCTTGTGCTGATCAATGATGATGCCCGCCGCCTGTTGCAGACCCAGCAAGCGGTGTTCAACAAGCTGAAAAAGGAAATGGATGCGACGGGCATCACCATCGTCAACCGCTCCAAGCTGACAACGCGGGATCTGAAACATCTGGAAGATCACTTCGTCAACAAGGTGTTCCCGGTGCTGTCACCGCTGGCGATTGACCCGGCGCATCCCTTCCCCTTCATCCCCAACACCGGCTTTTGCCTTGCGCTGGAACTGGAACGCGCCAGCGACCGCCGCGCGCTGCAAGCGCTGCTGCCCATCCCGCAGCAAATCGCGCGCTTTGTCGCCTTGCCCGCCAAGGACGGCGAACACCGCTTTTTGCCGCTGGAAGAGTTGTTGCTGCTGCATCTGGGCATGTTGTTCCCCGGCTATGCCGACCGGGGCCATTGCACCTTCCGCGTGCTGCGCGACAGCGATCTGGAGGTAGAGGACGAGGCCGAAGACCTTGTGCGCGAATTTGAAACTGCGCTGAAACGGCGGCGGCGCGGCGAGGTGATCCGCCTGAAAATCAGCGCAGGCGCCCCCGAAGACCTGCGCGCCCTGATCATGGAGGAACTCCACGTCACCAATGATGATGTGGTAGAGGTGCGCGGCCTGCTGGGCGTGGCCGACCTCAAGGAACTGGTGCTGGACAGCCGCAAAGACCTGCAATGGCCCAAATTCACCCCCCGCGTGCCGGAACGGGTGCAGGACCATGAAGGCGATATGTTCGCCGCCATCCGGCAAAAGGACATGCTGCTGCACCACCCCTATGAAACCTTTGACATGGTGATCCGGTTTCTGGAACAGGCCGCGCGCGATCCCAATGTGCTGGCGATCAAGCAAACGCTTTACCGCACCAGCCATGAAAGCCCCGTGGTCAGCGCGTTGTGCGAAGCCGCCGAGGCTGGCAAATCGGTGACGGCGCTGGTGGAGTTGAAAGCCCGCTTTGACGAGGCCGCCAATATCCGCCAGTCCCGGCGGCTGGAACGCGCGGGCGCGCATGTGGTTTATGGTTTCATGACCCTGAAAACCCACGCAAAAATCAGCACTGTCGTGCGGCGCGAAGGCGATAACCTTGTCACCTATACCCATTACGGCACCGGCAATTACCACCCGATCACCGCGCGGATTTACACCGATCTGTCCTTTTTCACCTGCGATGCCGCCCTTGGCCGCGATGCGACAAAGGTGTTCAACTACCTGTCGGGTTATGTGCAACCCGAAGGGCTGGAGAATCTTGCCATTGCCCCCAGCGGCATGAAACCGCGCCTGCTGGACCTTATCGCCGCCGAGGCAGATCACGCAAAGGCAGGCCGCCCGGCGGAAATCTGGGTCAAGATCAACTCGCTTGTCGAACCCGATATCATCGACGCGCTTTATGCCGCATCAGGCGCGGGCGTGAAAATCAGCCTGATCGTGCGCGGCATCTGCGCCCTGCGCCCCGGCATCAAAGGCCTGAGCGAGAATATCCGCGTCAAATCCATCGTCGGGCGGTTTTTGGAACATTCGCGCATCGTCTGCTTTGGCAATGGCCACGGGCTGCCATCAAAAAAGGCGCGGGTGTTCTTTTCCTCGGCCGATTGGATGGGGCGCAACCTGTCGCGCCGGGTCGAAACCCTGATCGAGGCGAATAACCCCACGGTCAAGGCGCAGATCGTCAGCCAGATCATGGCCGCCAATATGGCGGATGAGGCGCAAAGCTGGTTGCTGGCCCCGAATGGCGAATATACCCGCACGCTGGATGCATCGGACGGGCAGCTTTTCAGTTGCCACCGCTTTTTCATGGAAAACCCGTCGCTGTCCGGTCGCGGATCGGCGGGGGCCAAGGATGTGCCAAAACTGACCCATAGTCGCGACGAAACAACCGCTTGATCCCCCCTGCTTTTCGTTGACCTTGGCGCTGCAACGCGGCAAGGTCCACACGCAGCAACGCGAGAAATCCCATGGCCGAAAAAAAGAAATCCAATGCCACGACCCAAATGGCAGAGGAAGGCGGCCCCTTTGGCCGATCGCTGCTGGATGACCCTTCGGTGCGCGCGCTCAGCCGGGTTGGCGTGGTCGATGTCGGCTCCAACTCGGTTCGGATGGTGGTGTTTGATGGTGCGGCGCGGTCGCCTGCCTATTTCTACAACGAAAAGCTGATGGCGGGCCTTGGCCGGGGCTTGGCCGAAACCGGAATGTTGAACCCCGAAGGCAAGACCCGCGCGCTGATCGCCTTGAAACGCTTTGCGATTCTGGCCAAGGGGATGGGCATTTCCCCCCTGACCTGCGTGGCCACCGCTGCCGTGCGCGATGCCAGTGACGGCCCCGCCTTTGCCGCACAGGTAGAGGCGGAAACCGGGCTGAAACTTTGGGTGATCGACGGCGAGGAGGAAGCCCGGCTATCCGCGCAAGGCGTGCTGCTGGGCTGGCCCGAGGCGAAGGGCATCGTTTGCGATATCGGCGGCAACTCCATGGAACTTGCGCGCATCGCGGGGGGCAAGGTGGGCAAGCGCGCCACCTCTCCGCTGGGGCCGTTCCGGCTGCAACAGGTTGAAGGGGGTGTGGAAAAGCGCAAGGCCCTGATCGACCGCGTGCTGAAAAAGCTGAAAGCCAAGATCGAGCCGGATAATGACCGGATTTACCTTGTCGGTGGGTCGTGGCGCGTGATCGCGCGTCTGGACATGGAACGCCGTAACTACCCGCTGACGGTTCTGCACGAATACCGCATGACGCCTGAATCCGTGCTTGATACGATTGACTGGATCGCCGCCAATGACCCGGCGGTCTTGCGCGCGCGCACCGGAACCGGGGCCGAACGCATGGCGCTGGTGCCCTTGGCCTGCGAGGTGCTGCGCGAATTGATCCGCATCTTCAAGCCCAAGGAAATCGACGTTTCCTCTTACGGCATCCGCGAGGGGCTGCTTTATGAACAGATGCACGAAAAGCTGCGCGCCCGCGACCCGCTGATCGAAGCCGCCCGCGCGACCGAGATCACCTCGGCCCGCCTGCCGGGCTTTGGCAAAAAGCTTTTCGCCTTCCTGCTGCCGATCTTCAAATCCGCCACGCCCGAGGAAATGCGCCTGATCAAGGCCGCCTGCCTGCTGCATGATACGACATGGCGCGCGCATCCCGATTACCGCGCCGAAGTCTGTTTCGACAACGCCACCCGCGCCAATCTGGGCGGGCTGGACCATCCGGGCCGGGTGTTTCTGGGGCTGGCGCTGTTGCACCGCTACAAAAACAGTCGGGCGGGGTCGCGGCTGGAACCCCTGTTCCGCCTGCTGACCGAAGAACAGATGCAAAAGGCCGAGGTTCTGGGCAAGGCCATGCGCTTTGGCGCGATGTTTGCCGCCAGCGGCCCCGAGGATGCGGGCAGCCTTGCGTGGAACCCGCGCAAAAAGCTGCTGGAACTGACGCTGACGTCTTTGGGCAAGGACCTGTTCGGCGAGGTGTCGCAATCGCGCTTCAAATCCCTTGCCGCGGCGCTGCGCGCGACCCCGGTGGTCAAGGAAGGGGCCGAAAATGCTGAGGCTTGACCATCTGGCGATTTCCGCCAGCCCTTTGGAACAAGTGGTAGAGGCGGTCGAAGCCGCGCTTGGCACCCGTCTGGCCCCCGGTGGCCAGCACGCCTTGATGAGCACGCATAACAAGCTGCTGGGCCTTGGCGATATCTATCTGGAGGTGATCGCGATTGATCCCGATGCCCCCACCCCGGCGCATCCGCGCTGGTTCGATCTGGATCATTTTTCGGGCCGCCCGCGCCTGACCAACTGGATCGTCGCTTGCGATGATCTGGATGCAGCGCTTGCGGGCCTGCCCCCCGGCGTGGGCGTGCCCCATGACCTTGCCCGCGGCGATCTGCGCTGGCGCATGGCCGTGCCTGCCGATGGCAAGCTGCCTTTTCGCAACGCCCACCCGGCCCTGATCCAATGGCAAGGGGCGGCGCATCCGGCGCAGCGCCTGCCCGATGCCGGTGTGCGGCTGGAGCTGCTGGAAATCGCCACGCCCGACGCTGAAGCCCTTGCCGATACGCTGCGCGGCCGCTTTGCCGACCCGCGCGTGCAGATCATCTCCGGCCCGGGCGTTGAACTGCGCGCCCGTTTCAGCACCCCGCACGGGCCGCGTGTGATCGAATGATCCGCCCCGCGACCCCGGCCGATAGCCCGGCCCTGCTGGAAATATGGAACCCGATCATACGCGACACCGCAGTCACCTTCAATTCGGTGGAAAAAACCGCCGCCGATGTGGCGCAAATGATCGCGGATAAAGCCGCCGCAGGCCACGGATTTCTGGTGGCCGAACAGGACGGGCGCGTGCAAGGCTTTGCCAGCTATGGACAATTTCGCGCAGGTATCGGCTATGCCCACACGATGGAACACACCATCGTGCTTGGCCCGCAGGCGCGGGGGCGCGGGCTTGGCCGCGCGCTGATGACCGCGATCGAAGATCACGCCCGCGCCGGTGGTGCCCATTCCATTTTCGCAGGTGTCAGCGCCGAAAACCCCGATGGCCGCCGCTTTCACCTTGCCATGGGCTATGCCGAAATCGCCACCCTGCCCGCCGTCGGCCACAAATTTGGCCGCTGGATAGACCTTCACCTGTTGCAGAAAATCCTGACCTGACAGGCCCCGCCCTACGGAGTATGCTGCCCCCATGTCGATCTGGACCCGCATCAATGACGCTTTGGCCGCCCTTGCCGCAGGCGAAGGGCTTTCGGCCATTCTGGATCGGCTGACCGGCTCGCGCATGGCCTCTCCCGAACGCTCGGTCGGGTTTACCATCGCCATCATCGCGCTGGGGGCGAAAATGGCCAAAGCCGATGGGCAAGTGACCCGCAATGAGGTGGCCGCCTTTCGCCGCCTGTTCACCATCGCCCCGGAAGAAGAGGCCAACGCCGCCCGCGTCTTTAACCTTGCGCGGCAGGATGTGGCGGGGTTTGACGCCTATGCCCGCAAGATCGCCGCCATGTTCCCCGATGAGGGACGGCAAACGCTGATCGACCTGATGGAAGGCTTGTTTTCCATCGCCATGGCAGATGGTGAATACCACCCCAACGAAGATGCGTTTCTGGCCGAGGTGGCACGGATTTTCGGGCTGGGGGAGCCATGCTTTCGCAGCCTGCGCGCGCGCTATGTCGAAGGCGCGCCGCGTGACCCCTATGATGTGCTGGGTGTGCCCCCCGGTGCCAGCCTTGACGAGGTGCGCAGCGCCTGGAAACAAGCCGTGCGCGACAGCCACCCCGACCGCTTGATCGCGCGCGGCGTCCCGCCCGAGGCGGTGGAACTCGCCAGTCGCCGGATGATCGACATCAACGCCGCCTGGGAAGAGATCAATGGCAAACGCGCAGCCTGACCCGCCGCGCGGCCTGCGGCTGGCGACCTATAATGTCGAATGGTTCAATGGCTTGTTTGATGATGAAGGGCGGCTGCTGGAAGATAACGAAGGCTCTGCCCGCTACAAGATCAGCCGCGCTGAACAACTGACAGCCTTGGGCATCGTGTTCACCGCGATGGATGCCGACGGGGTGATGATTATCGAGGCCCCGGATACCGGGTCGCGGCGGTCCACCACCCGCGCGCTGGAAAATTTTGCGCGGAAATATGACCTGCGGGCGCGACGCGCGGTGATGGGCTTTGTCAGCGAGACAGAGCAGGAAATCGCCTTTCTCTATGATCCTGACCGGCTGTCGGCGATGCATATGCCGCTGGGCGCGCCGCCGCTGCATGCCGACCCCAATGCCGTGCCCCGCTTTGACGGGGTATTCTGGCATGACCTAAATTTCGATGCCCACCCCGAGCGGATCAGTTTTTCCAAACCACCGCTGGAACTGGCGGTGACAGATCTGGCCTCGGGCCGCGCGCTGCGGCTGATTGGGGTGCATGCCAAATCCAAGGCCCCACACGGCGCGCGCAAACCCGCCGAAGTGTTCCGCATCGCAATCGAAAACCGCCGCAAGCAATTGGCGCAATGCCAATGGCTGCGCGCGCGGGTCGAAGAACATCTGACCGCAGGCGACAGCCTGATCGTGATGGGCGATTTCAACGACGGCCCCGGCCTTGATGAATATGAAAAGCTGTTCGGCAAATCGGGGATCGAGATTGTGATGGGAACCGAAAGCGCGCCCGAATTGCAGATGATGGACCCACATGCCCAGATGGTTCTGGCCAGCAAACTGGCGGCTGGCCCCACCTCGGCCCGGTTTTATGACACCGCCAAGAAACGCTATTTTGAGGCGCTGCTGGATTTCATCCTGCTGTCGCCCGATCTGGCGCAACTGGCCCCGCATTGGCGGATCTGGCACCCGATGGATGACCCGGCCTGCCTTGCCATCCCGGAACTGCACGATGCGCTGCTGACGGCGTCGGACCATTTTCCGGTGACGGTGGACCTGCCCGGAATGGCAAAGGCGCGGGTGGGGGGCTAGACAAGCGCCCCCTGCGCGCCCATATCTGAAGGATGAAACAGGGTCTGACCATTTTGCTGCTGGTTCTGGCGTTGCAAGCGCCGGTTCCGGCTGTGGCGCAAAGCGAACCCGATGGCAAAGCCGAAGGGCTGAGCCTGATGGAACGCGGCATGAAGCTGCTTTTCGATGAGTTGATGAAAGACATGGAGCCAGCCTTGGGCGAAATGGCCGAGGCCATGAAAGAGCTGGAACCGATGGCGCGCGAATTGGCGCGGATGATCGGCGATGTGCGCAACTATGACGCGCCGGAGCAATTGCCCAATGGTGATATCATCATCCGCCGCAAACCCGGCGCGCCGCCACCGCCGAGCCTGCCGGAGGCCACACCGCCCGAAGGCGCAGTGCCAGACGGCCAGATCGAGCTTTAGCCCGGCAAGAAGAAGGGGGCGCTCGCGCCCCCTCGGGGCTTTGCCCCTCACCCCCTGAGGATATTTTTGAATAGATGATGGCAGGTGGCTTTTCGGGAGGGCTGGCGCAGGTGTTGCGTGTTTCCCTTGCCGCTTGCAGCCGCACCTATCGCGTTGAAATCTTTGGTTTCAGGCCGCGATAGGTAAGGGGTGTGACCTGCGAAAGGCCCTAGGCCCGCGCCTCGCGGATCAGGCGCAGGATGTCCTTGGCGGCCTCGGGGATATTGGTGCCGGGGCCGAAAATGGCTTTGACACCTGCATCATAGAGGAACTGGTAATCCTGCTGCGGGATGACGCCGCCGCAGATCACCAGAATATCGCCTGCCCCTGCCGCCTTCAGCGCGGCCACCAGTTTCGGCGCAAGGGTTTTATGGCCAGCCGCCTGAGAGGAGATGCCGATGATATGCACATCATTGTCGATGGCATCCTGCGCCGCTTCCTCGGGCGTCTGGAACAAGGGGCCGACATCGACGTCAAAACCGATATCGGCAAAGGCGGTAGCGATGACCTTGGCACCCCGGTCATGGCCATCCTGCCCCATCTTGACCACCAGCATACGCGGGCGGCGGCCTTCGGCGGCGGCGAAATCCTCGACATCTTTCTGGATCGCGGCAAAGCCTGCATCACCTTCATAGGCGGCCCCGTAGACACCGGCGAGGGTTTTGACTTCCGCGCGGTGGCGGCCAAAGGTCTTTTCCATTGCCATGCTGATTTCTCCGACTGAGGCGCGGGCACGGGCGGCATCTACCGCCGCTTCCAACAGGTTCCCACCTTCCGCCGCGCGGCGGGTGAGTTCGTTCAGCGCCGCATCACAGGCGGCCTGGTCCCGCGTGCTGCGCATTTTGTTCAGACGCGCGATCTGGCTTTCGCGCACGGCGACATTGTCGATATCCAGAATGTCGATCGGGTCTTGCTTGGCCAGTTTGTATTTGTTGACCCCGACGATCACCTCTTCGCCCCGGTCGATCATGGCTTGGCGGCGGGCGGCGGATTCTTCGATCCGCAGCTTGGGCATGCCGGTCGCGACCGCTTTGGTCATGCCGCCCATCTCCTCCACTTCCTCGATCAGCTTCCACGCTTCTTCGGCCAGTTGCGCCGTCAGGCTTTCGACGTAATAGCTGCCGGCCAGCGGGTCGACGACCTTTGTGACCCCGGTTTCTTCTTGCAAGATCAACTGCGTATTGCGGGCAATCCGGGCCGAGAATTCGGTTGGCAGGGCAATCGCCTCATCCAGCGCGTTGGTGTGCAGGGATTGGGTGCCACCAAGGGCCGCCGCCATCGCCTCATAGGCGGTGCGGACGACGTTGTTATAGGGGTCTTGTTCCTGCAAGGACACACCGCTTGTTTGGCAATGGGTGCGCAGCATCAGGCTGCCCGGTTTCTTTGCACCAAACTCGGTCATAATGCGGTGCCAGAGCAGGCGGGCGGCGCGCAGTTTTGCCGCCTCCATGAAGAAATTCATGCCGATGGCAAAGAAGAATGACAAACGCCCCGCAAAGGCATCCACATCCATGCCGCGCGCAATCGCGGTGCGCACATATTCGCGCCCGTCGGCCAGCGTGAAGGCCAGTTCCTGCACAAGGTTCGCGCCCGCCTCTTGCATGTGATAGCCGGAAATAGAGATGGAGTTGAATTTCGGCATTTCGGCAGAGGTATATTCGATGATATCCGCGATGATCCGCATCGAGGGTTCGGGCGGATAAACATAGGTGTTGCGCACCATGAATTCCTTGAGGATGTCATTCTGAATGGTGCCAGACAGGGCCGCGCGGTCAACGCCTTGTTCCTCTCCGGTCACGATGAAATTGGCAAGGATCGGGATCACCGCACCATTCATCGTCATCGACACGCTGATCTTGTCCAGCGGGATGCCATCGAACAGCAGCTTCATATCCTCGACACTGTCAATCGCCACACCGGCCTTGCCAACATCGCCCTCAACCCGTGGGTGGTCGCTGTCATAGCCGCGATGGGTGGCCAGATCGAAAGCAACGGAAACACCTTGCTGACCTGCGGCCAGAGCCTTGCGGTAAAAGGCGTTGGATTCTTCGGCGGTGGAAAAGCCCGCATATTGCCGGATGGTCCAAGGGCGGCCCGCATACATCGTCGCCCGCACCCCGCGCGTAAAAGGCCCCACCCCCGGCACACCGCCCATATGCGGCAGGCCCGCGACATCGGCTTGCGTATACAGCGGCTTGACCTTGATGCCTTCCAGCGTGTCCCATGTCAGGGTTGCCGGATCGCGGCCCTTCAGCTCTTTTGCCGCCAACTCGCCCCAGGTTTTGATTGCATCCGTCATGGCTTTTTCCTTCACTTTGGTCAAAGGGTGCGGCCTTTGACGATCTTGCTTTGGTTTACGGCCAAGACACCCTATATCAGGTGAAAGGAGGCCGCATGAAACGACTTCAAATTCTTGTTCTGGCAGTATTTCTACCCTTCGCCGCCGCAGCCCAAGACAGCCCCGCGCTGCCCGTGCAGGATGCCCAAGGCGTAACGATGGCCGAGTTTCTGTGGCTCAAGCGCCCGGTAGTGGTGTTTGCCGACAGCCCGAATGATCCGTCTTTTGCCACCCAGTTGGAATATCTGGCCGAGCAGCCGCAGGCTTTGGCCGAACGCGATGTCGTGGTGATCGTCGATACCAACCCGGCGGGCAAATCCTTTTTCCGGCAAAAGCTGCGGCCCCGCGGCTTTTCGCTGGTGCTGATGGACAAGGATGGCGAGGTTGAAATCCGCAAACCCCGCCCTTGGGATGTGCGCGAAATTACCCGCGCCATCGACAAATTCCCGCTGGCCCGGCAGGAGTTGCTGGAACGGTTCCCAAGCGGGCGGTAAGTCCCTTCCCCGGCAAAACCGGCGCGCCGCGCGCGGGATCTTGGGGAAAGGGCTGCCACCTTATTCAAACTCCATGATGACTTCATCCACCTTCAGGCTGGCGCCCGCAGCGGCCTTGATGGCTTTGACCTTGCCTTTCTTTTCGGCGCGCAGGATGTTTTCCATCTTCATCGCCTCAACCGTGGCAAGGGCTTGGCCTTCCTGCACCTCGTCGCCTTCCGCCACGTTGATCTTCACCACCAGCCCCGGCATCGGACACAACAGGAATTTCGACGTATCAGGTGCCACTTTTTCCAGCATCAGGCCCGCCAGTTCGGCCTGACGCGGGGTGCGCACATGGCAGATGAAATCCGCGCCGCGCAACCGCAGGCGAAAGCCCGAGGGCACCTTGCCGACCTTCATCACCAAAGGCGCGCCGTCCACCGTCAGCCGCGCCAAGGGCTGCCCCGGTGTCCAGTCGCTTTCCACCCGCATTTCGGCCCCATCGGCAAAGCGCACCGTGGACCCGGCGCGATCGGCGGCAATCGTCACCTCATGCGCTTCGCCCTGCAAGGCCACGTTCCAGACGGTGCCAACCTTGCGTTCGTGGTTGTCCATCGTGCCAGTGATCCGGGTGCGGCGAATTTCGGCCACGCGGTTCATCGCCGCCGCAGCCGCCACCACCCGCCGCGCAAGCGTTGCATCCAGCGTGACACCGGCGAAGCCTTCGGGATATTCTTCGGCGATAAAGGCGGTGGTAATGTTCCCCGACACAAAGCGCGGGTGGTCCATCACGGCCGAACAGAACGGCAGGTTATGGCCGATCCCCTCCACCTCGAACGTGTCCAGCGCCAGCCGCATTTCCTCAATCGCATCGGCGCGGGTTGGCCCCCAAGTGCACAGCTTGGCGATCATCGGGTCATAGAACATGCTGATCTCGCCGCCTTCAAACACACCGGTATCATTGCGCACAATGCCGCCACCGCTGGTCTTGCCTTCCACTGGCGGGCGATAGCGGGTCAGACGACCGATCGAGGGCAGGAAGCCGCGATAGGGGTCTTCGGCGTAAAGCCGGCTTTCCATCGCCCAACCGTTGATCTTCAGGTCGGATTGCTTGAAGGGCAGCGGCTCTCCGTTCGCCACACGGATCATCTGTTCCACCAGATCAACCCCGGTGATCAGTTCTGTCACCGGATGTTCCACCTGCAAACGGGTGTTCATTTCCAGGAAATAGAAGTTGCGATTGCCATCAACGATGAATTCCACCGTCCCGGCCGATGTATAGCCCACCGCTTGCGCCAGCGCGCAGGCCTGCTCGCCCATCGCCTTGCGGGTTGCCTCATCCAGAAACGGGCTTGGCGCTTCCTCGATCACCTTTTGGTTCCGGCGCTGAATGGAACATTCGCGTTCATGCAGATAAACGCAATTGCCATGCTTGTCGGCCAATACCTGAATTTCGATATGGCGCGGCTGGGTCACGAATTTTTCGATGAAAATCCGATCATCGCCAAAGCTGTTCGCGGCTTCGTTCTTGGAGGATTCAAAGCCTTCCTTGACCTCCGCTTCGCTCCAGGCGATGCGCATCCCCTTGCCGCCGCCCCCCGCCGAGGCCTTGATCATGACCGGATAGCCGATTTCGCCACTGATTTTCACCGCTTCATCGGCATCCGCGATCAGGCCCATATAACCCGGCACGGTGGACACCCCGGCCTCCATCGCCAGTTTTTTCGAGGTGATCTTGTCACCCATCGCCTCAATCGCCGGGCTGGGCGGGCCGATGAACACCACGCCTTCCTTTTCCAGCGCGGCGGCGAAGTTCATGTTTTCACTCAGGAAACCATAGCCGGGATGCACGGCTTCGGCACCTGTCTTGCGAATGGCCTCCATGATCTTGTCAATCACGATATAGGATTGGTTGGCAGGGGCCGGGCCGATATGCACCGCCTCATCCGCCATACGCACATGCAGCGCATTGCGGTCGGCATCGGAATAGACCGCCACGGTTTTGATACCCATTGCGCGGGCCGATTTGATGACCCGGCAGGCAATCTCACCCCGGTTGGCGATAAGTATCTTTTTAAACATAGCAGCCCCTTTTCAGTAACGCCCTTGGCGCAAAATGCAAAAAGGCCACCCGGGGGAATGCCCCCGAATGGCCTTGTGTGTGGCAGTCACCGCGCGGGCGCGGTGCTGTTATCCCGGATGTGGTATCAGTAGCAGGCCGGCAGGCCCGGAACGCCGCAAGACACGCCACCAACCAACGCACCAACCAGCGCGCCTTTGGTTTTGCTGCCGCCGGTTGCATCGGCAATGACAGCGCCAGCAGCGGCACCGCCAATGGTGCGCACAGCGGCGTTATTGGTGGGCGAATTGGGGTTGCTGACGCAGCCCGACAAAGAAACAGCGGTGACAGCCGCCAGAAGGAGGGTGGTGATACGCATACTGCAAAGCCTCTTGCTCGTGTTTTTATTGACCATGAGTCTACGCCATTCGCGCGCAAAAGAAAGGGGAAAATTTGGCCCCGCCCGTCACGGCGGCCCCGCATATCGCCCCTGCCCCAACCATTGCCGCAACCCCGCATGACGGTTCGCGCCGCCATTTTGGGGATATCCGGCCCACGCGGGGGGCGCGCGGGCCGGCAGGTCAGGAAAGGGTTACGCGTAAACGCATCGTCATGGTCAGTGCCGCACCCTGCGGCGCCACCTGCATTAGGCGCAACACGGGCCCGCGTGGCAAAGCCTAATTTGCCAGCCGCAACGGGCTGCGCAAAACCTTGCCGGAACGGGACTGGGATGCGCGGGTTCATGCCTATTCGTCCTCATCATCCCAATCGGCCCAGTCGTCCTCCTCCATCGGGGGGGCGTCGGGGGCAAAGACCTTGGGAAAGGACGCCTCGGCGATCTTGACGTTGATCTTGAGCAGCGCGTCATAGCTGGCGGGGTCGAACGGATCTTCAGCGGGCACCACCTCGCGGCCAAACAGCCATGACAAACGCCCCGCATCCAGATTGCCCCGCTCAAACGGTTCTTCACCGAAATGCGTCCAAAGCGCCTTCATGAAGCCTTCGTCGGCCAAGCGGTCCGCATTGGCGCGGTCGCGATAGCGTTCACGGCGGATGATCTTGGTCGCCCCGGCCTTATTGGCCCGGCGAATGACAAACTGAAAATCGGTAGAGGGAAGTCGCCCCGGAAAGCCACGATGCTTGATCATGCCGCACCCCCGATCGCGCGCAAGGCGGCAGTCAGAGGCCTGTGTTGGGGCGGGGATAGAAAGAGGGCGGGCATGGCGCCAAACGCGCCTTGCGCCCGCCCCGAAGTCTTACTTGTATTTGCCCGTGTAGACCGGCTCTTGCGAGACGGGTTCTTCAACATAGACAACTTCTTCTTGCTTCGGACCACCGCAAGCTGCGAGGAACGCAGCCGTGCAGAGGGAAAGAATGAGTTTCGTGCTCGTGGACATCCTCTACTCCTAGTTTCTTGTTGGGGTGACGCGCCGGATTGTCCCGAAGCATGTCCCAAATGCGAGGTATCGGCCGCTTGGGTTCGACCTTCGGAAACAATAGCCTGTTGCGCAGGCGAAAGACACAGCAAAACGCGCAAGTTGGCAGCATGTTGCTTGCCTACATCACGGGCAGGCCATTTTTTGCCGCTTACCGCTATATGTTGTGTTGTCATCAGTATGTCTCCCATATGCAGGCACCATCCTGAATCTGGTAGGCCTCAAAAAATTGCGTGGCCTCTGGGTCTGCTTCCCCAAAAGGCACCTCTCGGTCCGACAAGGACAAGATTACCTGATCCGGCAGATCGGCCCCGTCGGTCAGTTGCGGCAGGATATAGGTCTGGCACAGATGCAGCATATCCTGCGCGGCGGTATCGTAATCCACGCTGCCCCCATCCCGCGCGATTTGCGGCGCCAGAAAGCGGGCGCGCAGGATCAGTTCGTCCCCTTCTTCCCAGAACACATCCTGCAAGGTCACAGCTTGGCCGGACGGCACCGCGAACAGCGGCGCCCCGGCCTCATTGGCAACTTGCCACAGTTTTTCGCCCCCCCCGGTCATGCGGCGGCCTTGCGCAACAAGACGCGGGTCGAATTGCCCGAAGCTGACAGTTCCGTCACCGTTCCCAGCTTTTGCAAAGTGGCGATCTGCGGGGCCGCCCGCGCCGCGCGGAGGTCAAAAATCGCAGCCCCATCGGGGGCCAGCGCCTGTTCCAGAAACGGCACATAGGTTTCCACCGGATAGTGAAAGCCGCAGGACAGGAAAGACACCACCAGATCCACCGGCCCCTTGCTTTCGGGCGCGACATCACGCGGGTTCAGCGTGGTGATCCGGCTGTCCGCAACCCCGTTGGCACACAGCATCTGCCGCGCCCGCGCAAGGTTGGAATAGGCCGCCCCTTCGGCCTGAAAGCCGAAATGCCGGTGTTCGTTGCTTTCCAGATCAATCAGCACCAGTTCACAGCCCTGATCCTGCGCCAGAAACAGATCAAACAGCGCATAGCCGCAGCCGATATCGGCCACCCGCTTTGGGGCCAACGCGCGCAACACTGGCGCAATCTCGCGGTATTCGGCATGAATAACCCCTGCGGCCCGCCGTGCCACCGCCATGCCCAGCCGGTCAATTTCTGCCTCCATCGGGGCGCTGTTGCCACGGCCCCAGGCCCGGATCACCTGCCCCGAGGCCGGACGGTCAAACATGACCTCGGATCGTTGCAAGATCAGGTTGATCAAATCGTTGCGGTCAAAGCAGGACAGATCCAGCCCGGCAACCGCCGGATCTGCCGCTTCTTTCGCAATGTCGATGGGGGTTGGCATCATACGCTCCACTGTTGGGGGTTACAGCGGGATATTATCGTGCTTTTTCCACGGATTTGTAAGCTTCTTGCTGCGCAGGCTGGCAAAGGCCCGCGCCACGCGGCGGCGGGTCGAATGCGGCATGATCACCTCATCGACAAAGCCCTTTTCCGCTGCCACGAAGGGGTTGGCGAAACGGTCCTCATATTCCTTTGTGCGCTCGGCAATCTCCTCGGCGGTGCGGCCGCGATAGATGATCTCGGTCGCACCTTTGGCCCCCATCACCGCAATTTCCGCCGTGGGCCAGGCATAGTTGAAATCGCCGCGCAGATGCTTGGAGGCCATCACGTCATAGGCCCCGCCATAGGCTTTGCGGGTGATCACCGTCACCTTCGGCACCGTCGCCTCGCCATAGGCAAACAGCAGTTTCGCGCCATGCTTGATGACGCCGCCATATTCCTGGCTGGTGCCGGGCAAAAAGCCGGGCACGTCAACCAGCGTCAGGATCGGAATTTCAAATGCATCACAAAAGCGCACGAAGCGCGCAGCCTTGCGGCTGCTGTCAATATCAAGGCAACCGGCCAAAACCATCGGCTGATTGGCGACAACCCCCACCGACTGCCCTTCGATGCGGATGAAACCGGTGATGATATTGCCCGCATAATCGCGCTGAATTTCAAAGAAATCGCCCTCATCCGCCAGCTTAAGGATCAATTCCTTCATGTCATAGGGCTGGTTCGGGTTGTCGGGGATCAGCGTATCAAGGCTTTCCTCTATCCGCGCCGGATCATCGAAGAAGGGGCGCGTCGGGGCCTTTTCACGGTTCGACAGCGGCAAAAAGTCGATCAGACGCCGGGTTTCGGCCAGCGCCTCGACATCGTTTTCATAGGCACCATCCGCGACGGATGATTTCTTGGTATGCGTCACGGCCCCGCCCAGTTCCTCGGCGGTGACGACCTCGTTCGTGACGGTTTTCACCACATCCGGTCCCGTCACGAACATATAAGAACTGTCTTTGACCATGAAAATAAAATCGGTCATCGCGGGCGAATACACCGCGCCCCCGGCACATGGCCCCATAATCAGGCTGATCTGCGGCACCACGCCCGATGCCATGATATTGCGCTGGAACACCTCGGCATAGCCGGCAAGCGAGGCCACCCCTTCCTGAATCCGCGCGCCACCGGAATCGTTCATCCCGATCACCGGCGCGCCGTTTTGCAACGCCATGTCCATGATCTTGCAAATCTTTTGCGCATGAGTTTCGGACAAGGAGCCGCCGAACACCGTGAAATCCTGACTGAACACATAGACCATGCGGCCATTCACCGTGCCCCAGCCCGTCACCACGCCATCACCTGCGGGGCGGTCTTTTTCCATGCCGAAATCGGTGCAGCGATGGGCGACAAACATGTCAAACTCTTCGAAAGAGCCTTCATCCAGCAACAGCTCAATCCGTTCGCGGGCGGTCAGCTTGCCCTTGGCGTGCTGGGCAGCAACACGGCGTTCGCCCCCGCCCATACGGGCCACATTGCGGCGATCTTCAAGCTCTTGCAGAATATCTTTCATCTTCGGCCCCCCTGTGAACGATTCCGCGCACCCTATCCAGAACGGCCCTGCGCAGGAAGCAGAATTGAGAAAATTTGCAAACTATTGGCAATGGCAATGCTGCAAATTGCAAATCTGCGAAGCCTTGGCAGCGGCGGCACAACATGATTGATCTGGGCGCAATAGCCCTCTCCCGAAAGCCCCGCCATGCCCAGCCTGCCCATCCCCGTTATCACCATCGGCCTGCTTATCGCCTCCAACGTCTTCATGACCTTCGCGTGGTATGGCCATCTGAAATACAAATCCGCCCCGTTGATCACCGTGATCCTTGTCAGCTGGGGCATCGCGCTATTCGAATATGTGCTGCAAGTGCCCGCCAACCGCATCGGCCACGGCTATTTTTCCGCAGCCGAACTGAAAACCATCCAAGAGGTCATCACCCTGATGGTCTTTGCGCTGTTCTCGGTGTTCTTTCTGAAAGAGCCGCTGTCCTGGAACCACGCGCTTGGCTTTGCCTTCATCGCCTTGGGTGCGTTTTTCATCTTTCACAAATGGGGCTGACCGCCAGACCGTAGGGATTTTTTACCATTCGGACAATTCCGCGATGGACAGGCCGCGCGCTTCGGTCTAGCGATCAGGGATGAACAATCTTTCCCCCGTCCGCTATCTTGACCGGACGACACCGCCCCACATTACCACGCTCGTGCTGATTGCCGGGGTGGCCGCGCTGTCGCTGAACGTGTTTTTGCCCTCGCTGCCGTCGATGTCGGCCTATTTCGGCGTGGATTACGCGCTGATGCAGCTTTCCGTCTCGCTCTATCTGGCGACGACGGCGCTTTTGCAACTGGCCATCGGCCCGATATCCGACCGTTTTGGCCGCCGCCCGGTGATGCTGTTTGGCGCGGCGGTGTTCACGCTGGCATCCTTGGGGGCGCTGTTTGCGCCCAATTTCACCGTGTTCATGGCCTGCCGTCTGGCGCAGGCGATCATCGCTTCGGGCTTCGCTTTGTCCCGCGCGGCGGTGCGCGATATGGTGCCGCAAGATCAGGCCGCCTCGATGATCGGCTATGTGACGATGGGCATGTCAGTGGTGCCGATGGTGGGCCCGGTGATCGGCGGCGCGCTGGATGCGGCCTTTGGCTGGCAAGCCTCCTTCGCGATTCTGGCGCTGTCGGGGGCGGGGCTGTTTGCGCTGATGTGGTTTGATATGGGCGAAACCGCAACCACCCGCGCCGCCAGCTTTTCCGCCCAATTCCGGCAATATCCGGCCCTGCTCGCCTCGCAGCGGTTCTGGGGCTATTGCTTGGCCGCCGCTTTTGCTTCGGGGGCGTTTTTCGCCTATCTGGGCGGTGCGCCCTATGTTGGCACACAGTATTTCCACCTGAACCCCGCGCATTTGGGGGCCTATTTCGGCGCGCCCGCCTTGGGCTATATGGCGGGGAATTTCCTGTCGGGGCGCTATTCGGTGCGCTATGGCGTCAACTGGATGATCCTGACAGGGGCGCTGCTGTCAACAGCCGGGATGCTGGTGCTGCTGGTGCTGACACTGCTGGGCGTGGCGGGGCCGATGGCCTTCTTTGGCCTGATGATCAGCGTGGGCCTTGGCAACGGCATGCTGATGCCCAATGCCAATGCGGGTATGCTGTCGGTGCGGCCCAATCTGGCAGGCTCTGCCGCCGGGCTTGGCGGGGCCTTCATGATCGGCGGCGGCGCGGCGCTTTCGGCGCTGTCAGGCTTCATCCTTGGCCCCGATACCGGGCCGATGCCTCTGGTCCTGCTGATGACAGCCACCTCCGGTGCTGCCATCCTCTGTATCCTTTGGGTGCGCCACCGCGAAACCCAGATCTGACCGCTTGACAGGCGCAAGTTTGCAAAGTCATCCTGCGCTTTGCAAACCCTTGAGGGCGATATGGCCACACAAAAGCTTTATGCAGGCGTCAAGCTGCGCGAATTGCGCGGGCGCTTGCGGCTGACGCAAAAGGCCTTCGCGCAAAAGCTGGATGTCTCCCTGCCCTATCTGAACCAGATGGAAAACAACAACCGCCCCATCTCGGCGGGTGTGGTGCTGGCACTGGCACAGGAATTCGGGCTGGATGTGACCGAGCTGACCAGCGGCGACAGCGAACGCATCGTCACCGATATGCGCGAGGCGCTGGCCGATCCGGTCTTTACCGCGCCGCCCCCTTTGGCCGATCTGCGGCTGGCCGCCTCCAACGCGCCCGGCCTTGCCCGCGCCTTTCTCGATCTGCACCGCGCTTACCGCCAAAGCCACGAACGCCTTGCCTCGCTGGATGAGGCATTGGGCCGGAATGAAACCTCTCTCGCGCCTTCGGCATGGGAGGAGGTGCGCGATTTCTTTCACTATTGCGACAATTACATCGACGCAATCGACCGCGCAGCGGAACGCTATGCCACCCTAAAGGGCCCTGATATTCCTATCGAAACCACGGCACTTGCCACATTGGAGTCGCTTGGCATTGATTTGGACATTTCGAACAATGCCGATATCCGCCGCTTTGATGCCACCGCCAAACGGCTGGCGCTGTCGGGCCGCGCCTCGGGGCCGACCCGACGCTTTCAACTGCTGCATCAGGTCGCCCTGCTGACCCAGAATGACCTGCTGGAAGCGACGCTGGACCTCGCACAATTCCAAAGCCCCGAGGCGCGCGGCATCGCCAAGATCGGGCTGGCCAATTACTTTGCCGGGGCGGCCCTGATGCCCTACACCGCATTCCTGGACGCCGCCGACCGAGAGCGGCATGATCTGGAACGCCTCGCCGATCTGTTCGACAGTTCGATTGAGCAAGTCGCGCACAGGCTGTCCACCTTGCAGCGGCCGGGGGCAAAGGGCGTGCCCTTCTTCTTCGTCCGCGTCGATCAGGCGGGAACCGTGACCAAGCGCCATTCCGCCACCCGCTTTCAATTCGCGCGGTTCGGTGGCGCCTGCCCCTTGTGGAACGTGCATCAAGCCTTTGAAATGCCGGGGCGTTTTTTGCGGCAACTGGCGGAAACCCCGGATGGGGTGCGCTATGTCTGCCTTGCGCGCGACGTGTCAAAATCCGGTGGGGCCTTTGGCGCCCCGGTGCGCCGCTACGCGATCTGTCTGGGATGTGAGATTGGCCATGCCGACAAGCTGGTCTATGCCGATGGGCTGGACCTGCGCGGCCGCTTTGAACCCATCGGCATTTCCTGCCGGATTTGTGAGCGGCCCGATTGTCACCAACGCTCGGTGCCACCACTGGAAAAGCGCCTGACGGTCAATCCCGACAGGCGCGGGGTGCTGCCCTATGGCATCGCCCCCGACACCCCTTAGGCCGCCGACAAGATCGACCAGATTTCGTCTTTCAGATGGCTGCGCTTTTGCCGCAGGGCGGTTTCATTCGCCGCATCCGTCGGCTCCACCAGCGTTTCCGCCCGATGCACGGCGCGATTCACCTCATGGTATTCATCGAAAAGCTTGGCGAAATGCGCATTCTCCAGCTTCAGCTTGTGCATCTTTTCCACTTCAGCCGGGAATTCCTCGGCCAGTTCATGCGGGGTATGGGACATCAGGCGCTCCTTCTATTTCCTGTTACAGATCAAGTCTATAACAGGCAAGGCAACGGCGCTTTGACAGGGATCAAACCCGTGTCGAAAATTCAGCGTTTCGCGGCGCGAAATCCCGCCGCGCGCGCCTGTGCTTCCGAGCAGAAGAACGCCTCGCCCTTGGACGGGGAAATTTTGGTGGCGGCATAGTCGCGCTGCCCCGGCATGTGATAAATCCGCGCGCCCTTGGCCGAGATATTGCCCTTGATCACACAACCGCTTGGGGCCGTGCTGCCGCGTTTGGCGATCTGCCGATAGTCCCCCGGCGCGGTCATAGCCCCCGACCACAGCCCCCGCGCCTCGGCCTTGGCGGCGCGTTCCTGCGCCACATAGTCTGTGGAATAGCGGGTAAAGGCCGTCGCCGCCCCCGCCCGCACCATCAACGCCGCCACATCCCGTTGCCCGACCATGCAGCGCGCCACAGTGCGGCCATAGCGATCCTTCTCCACCGCCTCGCAGCGCAAAACCCCTTGCGAGACAATCTGTTGCAGCGCGTCCTTCGCCCATTTGCCGCAAGCCCAGTTCCGCCCCGAAGGGTCACAGCGCTGCTTCAATTCCGGCGCGTCGATCCCGAACAGGCGAATACGCTCCGCCCCGATGCGCAGGCTGTCGCCATCCGTCACCACTGCCTGCCCCGAAAGGGTCAGCGCCTGAGCGGGCGTGACAGCCAGCAGAAACAGAACAAGGGCGGAACGAAAGGTTAACATACCCTCGTTTTCCGCCCTATGCGGGCGAAAATCAAGAATTTTGTTAACCTTTGGTTAATATTGGTTAACGTTACCCAAAGCTTACCACAGGCTTTTAGCGCTGCGCCGCGCGCCAGTTTTCATTGACCTCTGGCGCCAGATTCATTGGGGCCAAGGGCGCGCGGCCAAGGATATGGTCGGCAGCCTTCTCCCCCACCATGATCGACGGCCCGTTCAGATTGCCATTGGTGATCTGCGGAAAAATTGAACTATCGGCCAGCCGCAAGCCTTCGACCCCGATCACCCGACATTCGGCATCCACCACGGCCATCGGGTCATCGCGCCGCCCCATGCGTGCAGTGCCGCAGGGGTGATAGGCGCTTTCGGCGTGTTCGCGGATGAAGTCGTCAATCTCGGCATCCGTTTGCACCGCTGCCCCCGGCTGGATTTCATGTTTCACAAAGGGCTGCATCGCCGCTTGGGCAAAAACCTCGCGGGTCAGGCGGATACAGGCGCGGAAATCCTCCCAATCCTGCGCCTCGGACATATAGTTGAAGCGGATGACCGGATGCGCCGCGGGGTCCGCCGAGCGCAGACGCACCGTCCCGCGCGACGGGCTGCGCATCGGCCCTGTATGCACCTGAAACCCATGCCCTTCAGCGCTGGCGCGGCCATCGTATCGCACAGCGATCGGCAGGAAATGATATTGAATATCAGGGTATTCCACGCCTTTCCTACTACGGATGAAACCACAAGCCTCAAACTGGTTCGACGCGCCAAGCCCCTTGCGGGTGAACAGCCATTGCGCCCCGATCAGCGCCTTGCCGATCAGGTTCCAGTATTTATACAGTGTGATCGGCTGCTTGCTGGCAAATTGCATATAGACCTCCAGATGGTCCTGCAAATTGCTGCCCACACCGGGCCGGTCGGCCAGCACCTCGATGCCATGTTCGGTCAGATGCGCAGCCGGGCCAATGCCCGACAGCATCAACAACTTGGGCGAGTTCAGGCTGCTCGCCGCCAGAATCACCTCTTTGCCCGCGCGGATCACCTCCACCGAACCACCGCGCGACAGTTCGACGCCAACCGCGCGCCCGCCTTCAATCACCACTTTGCGGGCAAGGCCGCGCACAAGCTGCACCCGCCCCGATTTCATCGCGGGTTTCAGATAGGCATTGGCCGCCGACCAGCGCTGGCCCTTGTAAATCGTGGCCTCCATCGGGCCAAAGCCTTCTTGCGCGGCACCGTTGTAATCGGGCGTCACCGGGTATCCGGCCTGTTCCCCTGCCGTGATGAAAGCATCAAACAGCGGGTTGTCGCGCGGCCCGCGCGTAATGTGCAACGGCCCATCGGTGCCGCGATAGGCAGAAGTGCCGCCGTGCCAATGCTCCATCCGGCGGAAATAGGGCAGCACATCGGCATAGGCCCAACCCTCCGCGCCCGCCTCGGCCCAATGGTCGTAATCCTTCGCATGGCCGCGCACATAAACCATACCGTTGATACTGCTGGACCCGCCGATCACCTTGCCGCGCGGCGTCACAAGGCTGCGCCCGCCCAGATGCGGCTCTGGCTCCGACGCCATACCCCAATCATAGAGGCCCATATTCATCGGATAGGACAGCGCGGCAGGCATCTGGATGAACGGCCCCGCATCCGTGCCGCCAAACTCGATCACACAGACCGAGGCCCCCGCCTCGGCCAAGCGGTAAGCCATGGAACAGCCCGCCGAGCCTGCGCCCACAATCACATAATCTGCTTGCATATCCGTCCCGCTTCTCGTGTTCCGGACCCGCCCTCAATAGGGCGCGTCAACCGGCCCCATGCCGACATAGACCGATTTGATCTGGCTGTAATACTCCAACGCCGCCTTGCCGTTTTCGCGCCCAACACCCGAAAGTTTGGCCCCGCCAAAGGGCATTTCTACCGGCGTCAGGTTATAGGTGTTGATCCAGCAAGTGCCTGCCTGCAACGCGCCAATCACCCGATGCGCCCGCGCCAGATCGGCGGTAAAGACGCCAGCCGCCAGCCCGAAATCCGTGTTATTTGCGCGGCTTACAACCTCTTCTTCATCCGAAAACTCAAGAACGGCCATCACCGGGCCAAACACTTCTTCGCAGGCCAGTTCCATCTCATCGGTGACATCGGCAAAGACGGTGGGTTCCACGAACATCCCCGCCGCAGCGCCCCCCGTGACCAGCCGCGCGCCTGCGGCCTTGGCCGCTTCGACATAGCCCATCACCTTGGACACCTGCGCGGCCGATACCAGCGGCCCCATCTGGGTGGCCATCTCCATCGGGTCGCCCAGCACGATCTTTTCGGCCCGCGCCTTCAGCTGTGCCAGAAACGCCTCCTTGATGCCCTTTTGCACGAAAACCCGGGTGCCATTGCTGCACACCTGCCCCGCCGAATAGAAATTCGCCATCATCGCGGCCCCCACCGCGCTGTCCAGATCGGCGTCATCAAAGATGATCAGCGGAGATTTGCCGCCCAGTTCCATCGTCACATTCCGGATACCATCGGCGGCCGCCGCATAAACCTTGCGCCCCGTTGGGACCGAACCGGTCAGCGACACCTTGGACACGCGCGCATCCGTCACCAGTGACGCCCCAACCGCACCGCGCCCCTGCACCACGTTGAACAACCCCGCAGGCAGCCCCGCCTCGATGAAAATCTCGGCCAGTTGCAGCGCGCCCAATGGCGTCACCTCAGAGGGTTTGAACACCATCGCATTGCCCATCGCCAAGGCAGGCGCGGATTTCCAGCAGGCGATCTGGCTGGGGTAATTCCACGCGCCGATGCCCACGCAAACGCCCAACGCCTCGCGCAGCGTATAGGCGAAATCGCCGCCCAGCGGGATGGTTTCGCCCGTCACCGTGGGGGCCAAACCGCCGAAATATTCCAACGCATCCGCGCCCGAGGGCCAATCGGCCACCAGCGTTTCCTGCAAGGGCTTGCCGGTATCCAGCGTCTCCAGCCGGGCAAGGCTATCGCCATAGTCGCGGATCAGATCGGCGGCGCGGCGCAAAATCCGCCCCCGCTCCACCGGTTTGCGCGCGGCCCATTCGGCCTGCGCCGCCGCAGCCGAGGCCAGCGCCGCATCAATCACCGCAGGCGTCGCCTCATGCAGACTGGCGATCACCTCGCCATTGGCGGGGTTGATAACCTCGATCACAGCGCCTTTGCTGTCTTCCAAATAGGCCCCATTGACGAAATGGCTGGCTTCGGGCTGGGCGATCATAGGGCGGCACCTTTCAACTCTGTGGTCTTTTCTCTGTTCAATTCGGCGGCCAGATAGGCCTGTATCATCGCAACCGAGGCCCGCCCGTCCGAAGGCCGCTCGCTCAGCGCCTCCCGCAGGTAAACCCCATCAATCAAGGCCCCCAAGGCACGCGCCACGGGGGCGGCACGCGCGCCCAGCATCGGGCGCAGCGCATGGGTCAGATTGGCATGCAAGCGACGCTGATAGATGTGCAACAAGCGCCGCGCGCCCGGCACCGTCTGCGCCAGCACATAGAAATTCAGCCAGGCGCTCACCACCTCCCGCCGGAAATTCGTTGCACTGAACGATGCGAGCAAGATCGCCTCCAGCCGCGCCTCGGGCGTCTTGGCCGCAGCCAATGCCCCCCGCACCTCGGCCCCGTAAAGCGACAGGATATGGCGCATGGCGGCCAGAAAGATCTGTTCCTTGCCGCCGAAATAATGATGCGCCAACGCGGTCGACATCCCCGCCCGTTTCGCAATCTGCCCCACCGTCACGTCCAAAGAGCCGGCCCGCCCGATCTCAAGGATCGTGGCTTTGACCAGCGCCGTCTTTCGGATAGGCTCCATTCCAAGCTTTGGCATGACCGGATTCCACTAATAACTTGCCATCCGGGCTATCGTGAAGTTTATTGACTCGTCAATCAACAAAAAACTAACCAACGGAGAAACCCTATGTCCACCCTCAAACACAGTCTTCTGGCCAGCGCCGCCGCCCTTGTTCTGGCTGGCCCCGCCTTCGCCAATTGCGACAAAGTGACCTTCTCGGATGTTGGCTGGACCGATATCACCGCCACCACCGCCGTTACCTCGCTGGTGCTGCAAGCGCTTGGCTATGAAACCGAAACCAAGGTTCTGTCGGTGCCTGTTACCTATGCCTCCATGGCCGAAGGCAATATCGACGTGTTTCTGGGCAACTGGATGCCCACGATGGAGGCCGATATCGCCCCCTACCGCGATGCAGGCACCGTTGACACCGTGCGCACCAACCTGACCGGCGCGAAATATACGCTGGCCACCAATGCCGCAGGCGTGGCCGCTGGTATCACCGATTTTGCCTCTATCGCGCAGGCCAAAGACGCCTTGGACAACAAGATCTATGGGATTGAGCCGGGCAATGACGGCAACCGCCTGATCATGGATATGATCGACGGCGATGCCTTTGGCCTGAAAGGCTTTGAACTGGTCGAATCCTCGGAGCAGGGCATGCTCGCACAGGCAACCCGGTCGGAAGAGCGGAATGAACCCATCGTGTTCCTCGGCTGGGAACCGCACCCGATGAACGCCAATATCAAGATGACCTATCTGCCCGGCGGCGATGATTTCTTTGGCCCCGATCTGGGCGGCGCGATTGTGGCCACCAACACCCGTGCAGGCTATGTCGCGGAATGCCCGAACACCGGCAAGCTGCTGCAAAACCTCGAATTTTCGCTGAAGCTGGAAAATGAGGTCATGGGCGCCATTCTGGATGACGGCCAATCCCCCGAAGCCGCCGCCAAGGCATGGTTGGCCGCCAACCCCGATACGCTGAGCGCATGGCTGGACGGTGTGACCACCAAGGACGGTGGCGATGCGATGGCCGCCGTCACCGCAGCCCTCGCCCAGTAATCCCGCAAGGCCCCGGCGCAATCCGGGGCCTTTTTCCCACAGGACAAAGATGGCCCTTCTCTCCCCCCTCGTTGAGGCGCTGACAGCCGCAAAAATCCCCGTCGGCGATGCTGCCCAAGCCGCGGTGACATGGCTCAAGACCCATGCCTCATGGTTGTTCGACCTGATCTCGGACCTGCTGGACGGGCTGATTGACGGGGTGACCTGGACAATCGAAACCATCGGCCCGATTGGCATGACGCTGCTTTTCGTGGCGCTGACCTACGCTTTGCAACGCAGCGCCAAGAAATGCGCCGTGGTGGCGCTTGGCATGCTGTTCATCATCAACCAAGGCTATTGGGACCGCACGATTGAAACCCTGTCGCTGATCCTTGTGTCCTGCATCGTCTGCATGGGCGTGGGCGTGCCGATGGGCATTCTGGCCGCGCGCAAACGCTGGGTTTACGGCGCAATCGAACCGGTGCTGGACCTGATGCAAACCCTGCCCACCTTCGTCTATCTTATTCCCGCCGTTATCTTTTTCGGCCTTGGCGCGGTGCCGGGGCTGATAGCCACGGTGATCTTTGCGCTGCCCGCCTCAATCCGGCTGACCTATCTTGGCATCGCCTCCACCCCCACCGCATTGACCGAGGCCGCAACCGCCTTCGGGGCCACCCCGATGCAACGGCTGCTGAAGGTCGAACTGCCTTCGGCCTTTCCGCAGATCATGGTCGGGCTGAACCAGACCATCATGCTCTCGCTCTCTATGGTTGTCATCGCCACGCTGGTCGGCGCGGGCGGGCTGGGGCAACCGGTGCTGAACGGCCTCAACCGGATGAAACCCGACCTTGGCTTTGAATCCGGTTTCGTCATCGTGGCGCTGGCCACCGTGCTGCGCGTGATGCTGGAGGTGCGCAAGAAATGAGCATTGCCGTCGAATTCAACAATGTCTCCATCGTCTTTGGCGACAGGCCAGAGGTCGCCCTGCCCCTGATGGACGCAGGCCAAAGCCGCGCTGAAATACAGGCCAGCACCGGGCAGGTGCTGGGCGTTCACAACTGCTCGCTGACGGTGAATGAGGGCGAGATTCTGGTGCTCATGGGCTTGTCCGGCTCGGGCAAATCCACGCTGTTGCGGGCGGTGAACGGGCTGAACCCGGTGGTGCGCGGGGCTGTGACCATCCATGATGACGGCTGGTCCTGCGATGTCGTCACCGCGCCCAAAGCCGACCTGTTGCGCCTGCGCCGCGAATGTGTGGCCATGGTGTTTCAGCAATTCGGCCTGCTGCCCTGGCGCACGGTGCGCGAAAATGTCGGTCTTGGGCTGGAACTTGCGGGCCAAACCGCCGCCCAGCGCCGCGCCAAGGTGGATGAACAGCTTGCACTGGTCAACCTGACCCAATGGGCCGACCGCAAAGTCGGAGAGCTTTCGGGCGGTATGCAGCAACGCGTTGGCCTTGCCCGCGCCTTTGTCACCGATGCGCCGATCCTGTTGATGGATGAACCCTTCTCTGCGCTGGATCCGCTGATCCGCGCGCGCCTGCAAGATGAGCTGCTGGAACTGCAACAGCGCCTGAAACGCAGCATCATCTTTGTCAGCCATGACCTTGATGAGGCGTTCAAAATCGGCAATCGCATCGCGCTGATGGACGGCGGGCGCATCGTGCAATGCGGCACCGCGCGCGAGATTATCGCCAACCCCGTCTCCGATTATGTGGCCGATTTCGTGGCCCATATGAACCCGCTCTCGGTGCTGACAGCCCGCGACGTAATGCAAGCCGGTCCCAGCACCGCAAGCCACACATTGGACGCCGAAACCCCGGTGATCCAGATCATGCAAGCCATGCGCGACGGTGCCACCGAAATCGCCGTCACCGAAAACGGCACCCGCATCGGCACCCTGACCGCCGCACATGTCATGGGGCGGCTGGTGGACCCGCGGGGGTAAGCGGGGGGGGCAACCTGCCCCCCTTGCCCCAAACCTTCCCACGCTTCGCCAAAAGGCGCAGGTTAAAACTTAGTTAAATAAAATCGCGTTATCACGCAAAAACAATCACTTACGAAAGCGTCCGCGCGCGATTCTTGTCGCCTATTCCGCCGCTTTCTTTGCGGCTGTTTTCTTCGCCGGGGCCTTTTTCGCTGCCGTTTTCTTCGCCGCAGGTTTCTTCTCTGCGGCTTTCTTGGGCGCTGCCTTCTTGGCCGGGGCTTTCTTTTTCGCCCCGGTTTTCGCCGCCCGTTCCGCCAGCAGTTCCAAGGCCTGCTCGACCGAAATCTCGGCAGGCTCGATCTCTTTCGGCACCGTCGCGTTGATCTTGCCCCATTTGATATAGGGCCCATAGCGCCCCGGCATCACAGCCATCGCGCCGCCTTCCGGGTGCTCGCCCAGATCCTTGATCGGCTCTGCCGCCACCCGCGCCTTGCTGTATTTATTGGCCAGAACCTCTACCGCGCGGTTCATCCCGATGGTGAACACCTCCTCCACATCCGGAAGGTTCGCGTAGGTTTTGTTATGCTTCACATAGGGGCCATAGCGGCCAATCGCAGCCTCGACCATTTCGCCATCTTCAGGGTGCGGGCCAATCTGGCGCGGCAGGGACAGCAGGGTCAAGGCGCGCTCAAGGTCCATCGTTTCCGGCGACCAGCCCTTCGGCAGGCTGGCGCGCGGCGGTTTCGGCACCTCTTCGCTGGCCTCGCCGCGCTGCACATAGGGGCCAAAACGCCCTGTGCGCAGGCTGATCTCCTCGCCATTCTCATCAACGCCCAGAACCTGCCCATCGGGCGAAATCGCAGCGCCCTCCTCGCCGCCCGGCACCGAAATCGGGCGGGTATAGCGACAGTCCGGGTAATTCCCGCAGCCAATGAACGCCCCACCTGACCGCGCGGTTTTCAGATGCAAACGCCCATCACCGCAGATCGGGCAGGACCGTGGGTCCGTGCCATCGGCCCGCGCCGGATACAGATGCGGCGCAAGGAATTCATCAATCTTGGTCAGCACCTCGCCAATGCGCAGATCGGCTGTCTCGGCAATCGCCGCCGAAAAATCGCGCCAGAACCGGGCCAATACTTCCTTGTAATCCCGATCCCCCGCCGAGACATCGTCAAGCTGGCCTTCCAGATCGGCGGTGAAATCATATTCCACATATTTGCGGAAATAGTTGGACAGAAAGGCCGTGACCAGCCGCCCCTTATCCTCGGGGAACAAACGGTTTTTATCCTTGCGCACATATTCGCGGTCCACGATCGTGGTCAGAATGGAGGCATAGGTCGAGGGCCGCCCGATCCCCAATTCTTCCATCCGCTTCACCAGCGTCGCCTCGGTATAGCGCGGCGGCGGCTGGGTGAAATGCTGCGCGCCCAGCACCGATTGGCTGGCATTGGTAACGGCCGAGGCGACCCGCGTGGCGGAGCCTTCGATCACCTCATCACCCGCAGCGGCAGCCTTGGCAAAGGCTTCGGCAAAGGCGCCCTTCACAAAGCCCGCAGCCTCACCCTGCATGATCTGGGGCAGACGGCCCTCATCGCCATCCTCATCATCGCGGCCTTCTTCATAAAGCTTGAGGAAACCGTCAAACAGCACCACCTGCCCGGTGGCCCGCAGCACCACCTGCCCATCATTGCTGCCCACATCGACCGTGGTGCGTTCCAGCCGCGCGGCGGCCATCTGGCTGGCAATCGTGCGCTTCCAGATCAGGTCATAGAGCTTTTTCTGCTCACCATCGAGGCGCAGATCCTCGGCCGCTTTTGCCATATCGGTGGGGCGGATACATTCATGCGCCTCTTGCGCGTTCTTGGCCTTGTTCTTGTAGATGCGCGGCGTTTCCGGCACATATTTCTTGCCGTAACGGTCCTCGATCGTGGCGCGCGCGGCTGTCACCGCCTCGGGGGCCATGTCGATGCCATCGGTTCGCATATAGGTGATATGCCCGGCCTCATATAGCCGCTGCGCAGCCCCCATACATTGCTTCGCCCCCATGCCGAATTTGCGGCTGGCCTCTTGCTGCAAGGTCGATGTCATGAAGGGCGCAGAGGGGTTGCGCGCGGCGGGCTTTGCCTCCACCGATTGCACCGTCAATGTTCGAGAAGTGACAGCCTGCACCGCCAAATCCGCCGCTTCGACATTGGAAATGTCGAATTTGTCCAATTTCTTGCCGCCCAACACGGTCAGGCGGGCATCATATTCCTGCCCTCGCGGCGTCTGCAAACGGGCGTTCACCCCCCAGAATTCACGCGGGCGGAAGGCTTCGATCTCCATCTCCCGCTCCACGATCAGGCGCAGACAGACCGATTGCACCCGCCCTGCCGATTTCGCCCCCGGCAACTTGCGCCACAGCACGGGCGACAGCGTGAAGCCCACCAGATAATCCAGCGCGCGGCGGGCCAGATAGGCATCCACCAGCGGCACGTCGATCTGGCGCGGGTTCTTCATCGCCTCGCTGACGGCGGCTTTGGTGATCGCGTTGAACGTCACGCGGCTGACCTTGGTATCTTTCTTGATGCTTTTCGCCAGCGCCTCTTGCAGGTGCCACGAGATCGCCTCTCCCTCGCGGTCAGGGTCGGTTGCGAGGATCAGTTCATTGTCGGATTTCAGCGCCTCGGTGATGGCTTTGATGTGCTTTTTGCTATCCGCCGCCACTTCCCATTTCATTGCGAAATCATCGTCCGGGTCGACGGACCCATCTTTCGGCGGCAGGTCGCGCACATGCCCGAATGAGGCCAGAACCGTATAGTCGGACCCGAGATATTTGTTGATTGTCTTGGCCTTGGCAGGCGATTCAACAACGACAACAGCCATGAAAACCTCTTTTCCGAACAATGCCCGTGATGGCGGGGCAAGATGTGTGCGAATGGGGCAAAATGTCAATGGAGCCAGATGTCATTCGCAAAGTGTTTGACCTGATTGCCTTTTTTGGCCTTCACTGCAACAAGGAATCGAGGCCCCCCATGAAACGTATCCTTGCATATGGCGCTTGTCTGGCCGCTTTTGGCGCAGGGCCGGCCCTTGGATGGCAGGAACCCGCGCGCGGATCGGCGGATCGGGCGGGGATGTTGGATGCCTTGCGACCGCATGCGGTCTGGCAATTGGGCGGGCCGGTAGAATTCGTGGTCGACAGCCTGCGGGTCGATGGTCGGCTGGGCTTTGCGATGCTGCGGCCACAACGCCCCGGCGGCGCGGAAATTGACTTGCGACAAACGCCCATGGGCCTGCGCGACCCCGAAGGCATCGACTTCATGGATGGCAGCAGCATGCAGGCGCTGTTTGAAAGATCGGGCGACACCTGGGTCGCCGTGCATTGGGCCATCGGTGCCACCGATGCCTGGTTCACCGCGCCAGAGCTTTGCGCTGCCTATCGCCCGGTGCTGGCGGAATTCTGCCGTTAATCCGCCCTTGACAGCAGCCCCCCCGCCTGCCGCAACACCTTGCCTTCCAGTTCCAGCGTCAGAAGTTCGGGCGTGATATGGGCGGGCGGCATCGCCAGATCGCGGATCAGCTGATCTTCGGCCAAGGGGCTGGGGCCAAGCCGGGCAAGGATCTGACTGTGCAGCGCCGAGATATCGTGCAAAGGCCTGCGGGCAGGCACCGGGCCGGGCAGCGGCGGGGCCGTAGGGACAGCAGGCTCGGGGCGCGCAGGCGTCGCTGTGCGGTGCAGCGCAAGGCCGGTGCCAATCGCCTCGATCACGTCAGAGGAGCTGCGCACAAGGGTCGCGCCATCGCGGATCAGACTGTTGCAGCCCGAAGCGCGGGCATCAAACGGGTGGCCCGGCACCGCCAGCACATCGCGCCCCTGATCCAGCGCATTGCGCGCGGTGATCAGACTGCCAGAGCGCGCCGCCGCCTCGACCACCACCACCGCGCGGGCAAGGCCGGACACCAGACGGTTGCGCAGGGGAAAATGCCGCGCCTGTGGGGCAAGGCCCATGGGTTGCTCTGATATGCGGCAGCCTTTCGCGGCAATCTCGCCCGCCAGAAGGGTGTTTTCTTCGGGATAGATCACATCGACCCCGCCCGCCTGCACCGCAACCGTGCCCAGCGCCAGCGCGGCCTTATGGGCGGCGGCGTCAATGCCCCGGGCCAGCCCCGACACGATCACAAAGCCGTTTTCGCCCATCGTCTCGGCCAGCCGGGTTGCCATGCGCAGCCCAAGGCTGGAGGCATTGCGCGCCCCCACCATCGCCAGCGCAGGCCGGTTGAGCAGCGACACATCGCCCAGCGCCCACAGCACCGGCGGCGCATCGGGCAGATCATACAGCGCCGCCGGATAGTCCGGCCCGCCCCAGCACAGCAGTTTCGCCCCCGCCACACGGCCCAGCGACATTTCGTGCTGCGCCACTTCCATCGGGCAGATGCTGTAATGGTCCACCCCTGCCGCGGCGGCGATGCCGGGCAAGGCCGCAAGCGCCGCCGCAGCGCTGCCATGTTCAGCGATCAGGCGATGAAAGGTCACCGGCCCCACCCGGCGAGAGCGGATCAGGCGCAGCCAATCCACCTCCTCACCCGGCAAGGGGCCGGTGGCGGGGCGTTCAGGGTCAAAAAGGTCCGAATCCATCGCAAGCCTCGGGGTTGTTCAAGTTTTAGCTTTCGTCGGGGAAAGTTAATGCTTCGTGAAGAAATCCGCGCTTTTGCCGATGTGATCGCCCGAACGTGATGCAATGGCCGCGCGTTTCAGACATTGGCAGGCGCGGGAACTGCCCCTATATCGGGGGTATGTTTGATGCATTGCTGCGCCGCCTGACGGCCCCGACCCCTGACCGCCTGCCTGAACCGGATGCCGATCTGGCCTTGGCGGCTTTGCTTGTGCGGCTGGCCCGCGCCGATGGCGATTATGCCCGCGTGGAGATGGCGCGGATTGACCGCGTGCTGGCCACCCGCCACCACCTGACACCGCAAGCCGCCGCCGATCTGCGCGCGCAGGCCGAGGTGTTGGAGCAGGAGGCCCCAGACACCGTCCGCTTTACCCGGGCGCTGAAAGAGGCCACCGCGCTGGAGGATCGTGAGGCAGTGGTGCAGGCGATGTGGTCTGTGGTTCTGGCCGATGACAGCCGTGATGCCGCCGAAGATCAGCTTATGCGGCTGGTGGTGAACCTGCTGGGGCTGACCGATCAGCAATCGGCCATGGCACGGCAACGGGCCGCCAAAGCATGATCGCCGCGCTGCCGATGTATGACTTCGGCGATCTGACCGCCGCGAATGACACGCTTTGGCACTTGATCCGCGAAGGGGCCGCCAAGGCCGGGCTGGAGGCCCCAGCGACCCTGCTGCGCGGCCCCGATCTGTGGGAGATTTGGCAGGCCCCTGACCTGCTGCTGGCGCAGACCTGTGGCTATCCGTTCCGGGCGCGGCTGCACCCCAAGGTCGCCTTGGTCGGCACGCCGGATTATGGGCTGGAGGGCTGCGGCCCCGGCCAGTATTGCAGCGTCTTTGTCGCCCGCGCCGATGATCCGCGCGCCACGCTGGCGGAATTTGACGGCACGGCCTTGGCCTATAATGAGCCGATGTCGCAATCGGGCTGGGCCGCCCCGCAGACAGAGGCCGCCCGTTTGGGGCTGCGATTCCCCGCAGGGCTGCGGACAGGTGCGCACCGGGCCACAGCCCAAGCCATTGCCGAAGGCCGCGCCGATCTGGGTGCGCTGGATGCGGTGACTTGGCGGCATTTGCGACGGCTGGACCGGGTGAGCGATGGCTTGCGGGTTGTGGCGCGCACCGCCCCCACCCCCGGCCTGCCCCTTATCACGGCGCAGCAGGACAAGGCGGCGCTGCTGTTCGACATCACCGCTGCCGCCATCACAGCCCTGCCCGACAGCGCGCGATACAGCCTTGGCTTGCGCGGGCTGGTGCGCCTGCCCGCCGCGGATTATCTGGCGGTGCCCAATCCGCCACCGCCCTGACAAAAGGCGCAGGCCCTTTGCGCAAAATGGCCGTGTGACGTGACGAATGGCCATAATGCCCGTTGCAATAGGGCAAATTATACGCCCTAATTTGCGCAACAACCCCAACGCCCCACCAACGCAGTGAGCCTTCGTGACCCAGAATACCCAAGCCCTCCGATCCGATGACACCGACAGCGCGGTGCCTGTCATCGAAATCCGGGACCTGCACAAAAGCTATGGCAATCTGGAGGTGCTGAAAGGCATTGATATGGTTGCGCCCAAGGGGCATGTGATCTCGCTGATCGGGTCTTCCGGGTCGGGCAAATCGACGCTGCTGCGCTGTTGCAACCTGTTGGAGGACAGCCAGCAAGGGGTCATCAAGTTCGAAGGCGAGGCGGTGCAATGGCGCGGCGAAGGTTTGAACCGCCACCCCGCCGACCGCGCGCAGGTCACGCGCATCCGCACAAATCTGTCGATGGTGTTTCAGCAGTTCAACCTGTGGTCCCATATGACCATCCTGCAAAACGTGATGGAGGCACCGGTGACGGTGCTGAAACGCGATCCGGTCGAGGTAGAGGCCAAGGCGCGGCAGTATCTGGAGAAGGTGGGCATTGGCGACAAGGCCGACGCTTGGCCTGCGATGTTGTCGGGCGGCCAGCAGCAACGCGCGGCGATTGCGCGCGCGCTGTGCATGGAACCCCGCGCGCTGTTGTTCGATGAACCGACATCCGCGCTGGACCCGGAATTGGAACAAGAGGTTGTCAAGGTCATCAAGGCCTTGGCCGAAGAAGGGCGCACCATGCTTTTGGTGACGCATGATATGAAACTGGCGGCCGATGTGTCGGATCACGTCGTGTTCCTGCACCAAGGCCGCACCGAAGAAGAAGGCCCCCCCGGCGCGTTGTTCGGAAACCCGCAATCAGAGCGTTTGCGTGGCTTCCTTTCGGCGGGCGGGTAAGGCACAAAGAACCATCACAAAAGCTTTGCAATAGGGAGCAACCAAATGAAAAAGCTGATTCTGACCACCGCGCTGCTGGCGCTGACCGCTAGCGCATCGCTGGCACAAACCGTGCGCATGGGGACCGAGGGCGCCTACCCTCCCTATAACTTCATCAATGACGCGGGCGAAGTGGACGGGTTTGAGCGCGAACTGGGCGACAAGCTGTGCGAAATGGCGGGCCTGACCTGTGAATGGGTGACGACCGATTGGGATGGTATCATCCCCAACCTTCAGTCCGGCAACTATGATGTGATCATCGCAGGGATGAGCATCACGGATGAGCGTAAGGAAGTCATCGACTTCACGCAAAACTATGTGCCGCCGGCCTCCTCGGCCTATATGGCGCTGGACGCGGGCGCCGATATCAAGGGCGGGGCTGTTTCGGCACAGACCGGCACGATTCAGGCAGGCTATGTGCAATCCAGCGGTGCCACTTTGATCGAATTCGCCACCCCGGATGAAACCGTGGCCGCCGTGCGCAATGGCGAGGCCGATGCCGTTTTCGCGGATAAGGAATATCTGGCACCGATTCTGGCGGAATCGAACGGCCAGTTCGTCTGGGCGGGTGAAGATGTGCAATTGGGCGGTGGTGTTGGCATGGGCCTGCGCAAATCCGACACCGAATTGCGCGACAAGTTCGATGCAGGCATCGCGGCCATGAAGGCCGATGGTTCCTTGAATGAGCTGATCAAGAAATGGTTCGGCGATACGGTCGCCCCGTTCTAAGACGCCAAAGTTTGGCGAGGTAACCCACTCTTGGGCAGCGCGCGGTTTTTCCAAACCTTTTCCGCGGAAAATACGCGCGCTGCCCTTACGGAATATTCATGTTTTCCAGTTGCGCCGACCCTTCGACCCTGCAAGGCCTGAACTGGCTTTTGTGCTACCTGACCACGGGCAAGCATCTTGATTTCTATTTCTCTTTTCTGACCGTGCTGACGCTGCTGGCGGTCACCGCCCCCACGGCGCTTGCCTTTGGTTTTGGCGGCGCGATGATGTCGCGGTCGCATATCCTGCCGCTGCGGATCATCGGCAAAGGCTATACCGCCATGGTGCGCGGCGTGCCGGATATCGTGTTCTTTCTGTTTTTCGTCATCGCGCTGGATCAGGGGATCGAGTGGTTGATGCATCAGGTCCGCTGCCCGGACTGGACAGACCCTATTCGCAACGGCTTGGAATTCCGGGTCTGCCCCGAGGCGAAAGTGCCGCAGAACGCCTCGGCGCAGGTCTGGCATTCGGCCTATGGCTTTGTGCTGGCGGTGGTGACATTCGCGCTGGTGTTCGGGGCCTTTGCCGCCAATGTGATTTACGGCGCGATGCAGGCTGTGCCGCGCGCGCAGTTGGAAACCGCCGAAGCTTATGGCATGAACGCGCGCCAGGTGTTCCGCCGGGTTCTGGTGCCGCAGATGTGGGTCTATGCCCTGCCCGGCCTGTCGAACCTGTGGATGATCTTGATCAAGGCCACGCCTTTGCTGTTCTTGCTGGGGGTGCAGGATATCGTTTATTGGGCGCGGGAATTGGGCGGCGCGAAAACCAGCGCCTATGCCTATCCGCACCCCGATTGGCGGCTGTATTACTTCTTGTTCCTGCTGGTGTTTTACCTGTGCATGACGCGGGTATCAGAACTGGTGCTGACGCGCATCCAGAACCGCCTGAGCCTTGGGCAAGCCACCGCATCGGGTGAAGCCCAAAGAAAGGCTGCCACATGAGTTGCCTGCAAACCATTGCCGATTATGGCTTGCGGTCGCTTGGTTATGGTGAACGCCTGCTGCCCAAGGCCGATTTCACCCTGTGCCAGCAATTCACGCTGATCGGCTCTGGCCTGATCTGGAACATCTATTTCGGCGCGCTGGCGCTGCTGTTCGGCTTTGTGCTGGCCAATGCGCTGGCGCTGGCCAAGGCGTCCCGCTTCAAACTGGCGCGCAAGCCGGCAGAATGGTTCATCTTTGTGTTCCGCGGCTCGCCTTTGTTCATTCAGTTCTTTCTGGCCTATGAAGCATTGGTGCTGCTGCCGCGCAACGGGATCGAGCTGTTCGGCATCACCGCCGAGGTCAGCTGGCTGTCGCGCGCTTGGGCCGGGGCGCTGATCGTGCTGTTTTTGAACACCGCCGCCTATTCCGCCGAGATTTTCTACGGCGCGCTGCGGTCCATCCCCAAGGGCGATCTGGAGGCGGCGGATGCCTATGGCATCACCGGCTGGGCGCGGTTTCGCCGTATCCAATGGCCGACCATGCTGCGGCTGGGCTGGCCCGCCTATACCAATGAGGCGATCTTTCTGTTCCACGCAACGACACTGGTGTTCTTTTCCGGCTTTCCGGCCTTCCGGCAGGAAGGTGACGCGCTGTATTACGCCAGTTATTTCGTCGACAAAACCTTCAACCCCTTCGTCCCCTACCCCATCGTTGCCTTCTATTTCATCCTGCTGACCTTGGCGGTGATCTGGGTCTTTGGGGCCATCAACAAACGACTGAACAGGCATTTGCCCTCAAACGAGCGGAGCCGCGTCAAGCTGCGCCCGCAGATCATCAGGTGAGTTATGAAAGACTGGCTACGCAAACATCCCGAAGTCCGCACGATCCGTGTCGCAGCGGCCGACCTGAATGGGCAGGCGCGGGGCAAACGTATCCCGTCCCGCTTTGCCGATAAGGCGGTCAAGGATGGCATCCGCTTTCCTTTCTCGGTGCTGAACCTTGACATCTGGGGCGAAGATATCGACGACAGCCCGCTGGTGTTCGAACAAGGCGATGCCGATGGCGTGCTGAAACCGACCGAGCGCGGCTTCATGCCGATGCCTTGGCTGGAGGCGCCAACCGCCTTGCTGCCGATCTGGATGTTCCGCGAAAACGGCCAACCCTATGATGGCGATCCGCGTCAGGCGCTGGCCGCCGTGGTCGCCCGCTACAAGGCACGCGGCCTGACCCCGGTCTGCGCAATGGAACTGGAATTCTTTCTGATCGACGACTCTGGCAAAAAGATGCAGGTGCCCGCCTCGCCCCGCTCTGGCAAACGCCGCAAGGCCGCCGAAACCCTGTCGATCCGGGCGCTGGACGCGTTCGATACTTTCTTCACCGATCTCTATGACGCCTGCGAGGCGATGGATATCCCTGCCGATACCTCCACCTCGGAAACCGGGCTTGGACAATTTGAGGTGAACCTGATGCATTGCGACGATGCCCTGCGCGCCGCCGATGATGCATGGCTGTTCAAGATGCTGGTCAAGGGGCTGGCCCGCAGACATGGTTTTGCGGCCTCTTTCATGGCCAAACCCTACCCGGAATATTCCGGCTCTGGCCTGCACACGCATTTCTCGATCCTCGATGAAAAAGGCGACAATATCTTTGATTCCGGTGGGCCAAAGGGCACCGCAGCCCTGCGCCACGCCGTTGCAGGCTGCTTGTCCGCGATGAGCGATTCCACCCTGCTTTTCGCCCCACATGCCAACAGCTATGAACGGCTGGTGCCCGACGCCCATGCCCCGACCATGGTGTGCTGGGGTTATGAAAATCGCACCGCCGCAATCCGCATTCCGGCCGGCAGCCCCGCCGCACGCCGGATCGAACACCGCGTCGCGGGCGGCGATGTGAACCCCTATCTGATGCTGGCCGTCATCCTTGGCGCAGCTCTGAATGGCATCGAGGACGCGGTAGAACCGCCTGCCCCCATCGCAGGCAATGCCTATGCCACCGAAGGTCTGGACCAGATCCCGACCGATTGGGCCGCAGCGATCGACGCCTTCGAAAACTCCACCATCCTGCCTCGCATCTTCAGCCGCGACCTGATCCGCAACTATGCGCTGACAAAACGGCAGGAAATGCACTACCTCGCAGAACTCAGCATCGAAGAGCAACTCGAACTCTATCTCGACACCGTCTAACCCCCCACCCTACCTCCCCCCCCCCAGCCCCCTCGT
>NZ_RPEN01000142.1 GCF_003991405.1 Pseudorhodobacter sp. E13 | reverse complement strand
CGGCCCTTTTGATGGAGAGCGGGCCGGGGCTGGCTCATCTCTTGATCCCAAGGTTCCGCATAACCCGCACCATGCTCAGAAATGAGACGATTCCATAGAGTCAGGATAAGGCATGGTGGCGCAGCGCCCGATGCCGAAAGTCCGCAGTAATCTCCTTGCTCTGGTCGATTATCTGGACACTTGCGATTTCACCTCCAAGGCTGAAGTTTTCACCTTTTTCCGAGGACCGACTATGCAAGTCACCAGAACTCCAGAGGGGACTGTCCCTCGCTATTTTGTCCGCGACGATGCGGGTAATTCCGTCGAACCGATTCACGATTTCCTCCGTTATCTTGACGCTCGGGGCTCATCCCCGAACACCATTCGCTCCTACGCCTACGACCTGCGGCGCGTGTGGGAGTTCTTCGAAGCCCGAGGGCTCGAGTGGCAGGGCTTCAACATCGCGAACGCCGTCAATTTGATCGCTTACCTGCACGACCGGATCGATATGCGCCCCGGCCGGTCCGCAAATGCGGCTGGCCCGGATCGGCTGTCACCGGCAACGGTCAATCGAGCGCTGGCGGCAATGTCTTCTTTCTGCGACTGGGCGATCATCGCAGGGACGCTGACCCCGCCGAACCCGATGCGGGTCAGCAAGAGTATCAACAAGCCTGCGGTCACTGATCGGCACAGACCGTTCTTTGAAGGCATTTCCCATCGCTCAGCGAGTGTGCGCGTGATCCGTGTCCGCAGCGTTCACCGCCTGCCTCGCCCGTTGAGCGACGACCAAATCGAACGTCTACTCGCCGAGCTGACCAGCCTGCGCGATCGCGCCCTTGTGCTGCTGATGCTGCACGGTGGGCTGCGGCCAGGAGAAGCACTCAGTTTGCATCTCGAGGATATCGCCTATGGGCGGCGGCGCGTGACCGTCCGATGTCGCGATGATCACCCGAAAGGGGCACGCGGAAAGTCGCGCGTCGAGCGTGTCGTCGACATGCATGACGGGCAGGCCCTCGATACCATCAGCGGCTATGTTATGCGCGACCGTCCCCGCGAGACAGAGACGCCGTTCATCTTTCTGGTCGGTGGAAACGGCACGAGGCGATCTGAGCCCTTGTCCTATGCCGCGTTGGCAAAAGCCTTCGCGCGAGCGGCGCAACGCGCCGGGATCAAGTCTCCCGGCGTCACACCGCATGCGCTGCGGCATACCCACGCCACCCGCATGTGGGAAGCAGGCATGCGAGAGCTGACCCTGCAGCGCCGGCTCGGGCATGCATCACCGGAATCGACGCGCATCTATACACGCGTGTCCGACGCCACTGTGCTCGCCGAGTACAGCCGTGCAATGGGGCTGAAGCCATGACAGATCCCTTGCCGGATGCCCTGCGGACGTTTCCGACCGACATCGCGCCGTCGCATAGCGGGGAGGAGGAATACCGCACATTTATCCTCAGCCTCGACATGACCCGCAATATGAAGAACCGGTATATCGCTCAACGTCGAGAGTTCGTCGCCGCTTTTCCCGATCTCGCTCTTTGGTGCGAACAACCGCTTGAGGTTCGGCTCGGCCGACTTCACGGAACGTCCGCCTTCACACCTGAACACCCCGCCTCGTTCTGGGCGCGGCAATATCTCTACTACCTCGCCTTCACGGACCGCCTCCGCCTCGACTATGGGTTCCTCCTGTCGATTTCGCCCATGTATGCCGCCCAACTCGCAAAGCAGCTGGGCATCGATCTGGGCATTCCGGATCTCCGCAAACGCCAGAAGGCGATGGGGTATCACCAGACGACGCCACAGGGGTCGACCATCTGGGTGGTTTCCCGAATTGCGCTTCATGCCGGCATACGTTCGCCTGAACTTGTCACCTCCGATGACCTCGAGGCGTTGAACGATGCAATTTCTGCATATGCGGCGTCTTCCCTGATGAAGCGCTTTCATGGCTACGACCTGCAGAAGGCCAAGACGACCGCCCATTACTGGCACCGCTATGTCCGACAGACACAGCTTGTCCTGCACCACCTCGGCAACGGCATCGCGCGGCCACGCATGAGTGCCGACAAGCGAAGGCCGTACGTCTATCCGAGGCCAGACATGGGCGTATTCGTCGAGCGCTGGCTGGAGATAAAGCGCACAAGTCTTTCGAGAGTGACGGTCGACCACTGCGCCGTGTCGCTCCGCCGATTTGTCGACTTCCTGGTTCGCCACGATCCAAAGATCGAAAAGTTCGCCGATGTCACGTCCGAGGTGATGACTGCCTTCCTAATCGATCTTAGGAGCCAAGTCGGCGCCAGAACCAAGCGTCCATTGTCGATTACCGCCCAAAGATCCCGTGCGCTTCATGTTGCGCAATTCCTCAGCGAGGGCGCGGCCTGGGAATGGCCAGATTTCCCTACGCGACCAGTGCTGAACACGCGCGATCTTCCCCGCCTTCCGCAGCGGCTCCCTCGGTATATCCCCGCCGAACAGCTTGGCCCCCTGATGGAAGAGGTCCGCAAGCTTTCCTGCGATTTCCAGCGCGCCGCGATTCTGATCGCGCGATGGTCCGGCGCCCGTCGGACAGAGATCGCAAGATTGCCCGTCGACTGTCTGGACGCCTATCCCGACGGAACGCCACGGCTGCGCATTCCTGCGGGAAAGACCTACAGGGAACGGCTCGTGCCGCTTCACCCTGAAGCTGCCGACGCTCTTCGCAGGGTGATTGCCCTGCGCGCAAAGTCGGACGAACGCCCGGTCCCGGATGCCAGAACAGGCCAATACGTCAAGTTGCTCTTCTACCGCCGCGGTGTCGCGATCTCGCCCGACTACCTGTTCAATTATCCACTCAAAGACATCTCTCACCGACTCGGCCTGGTCGATGGAAAAGGGCAGAATCTCATCTCGGCACATCGCTTCCGCCATACGGTCGGCACGGAACTCGCCGAAGGCGGTGCGCGGATGCAGACGATCATGGACGTGCTTGGGCATCAAAGCCCGCACATGTCGATGGTCTATATCCGTGTCAGCGATGAAGCGGTGCTTGCCGACTATAAGGCCGTGTTGAAACCTGATGCGCCGATCGCCGGACCCGCGGCAGAGATCATCCGCAATCAGCGCCTTCCACAGAGCACGGTCGATTGGCTGAAGTGCAACTTCCTGAAGACCGAGCTCGAACTCGGTCATTGTCTGCGGCTGCCGGAAGAAGGCCCCTGTGAATGCGACCTCTATCTGAACTGCGCCAAATTCGTCACCACCCGATCTTATGCACCGAGGCTGCGGGCGCGCCATCGCCTCGAACTCAATCTGACAGAAGATGCGCGGTGCCGGGGTTGGACGCGAGAGATCGAACGGCATTCAGGAATAGCCTCCCGCATTGAGCAGCTTCTCGTCGAACTGGGCGAGCCAGTCGCAGACGCGGCCCAGGAGGTCGGGCAGGCGGTCGAAGCGGCACGGAAAATGTCGCGGTAGCCCACAGGTACCTCCCCGCCGCCCGCTCCGCTGCGCGCGTATCCGCGCTACGCGGGCGGCGGGGGCCCTCCTATGGACAACCACGACAAACCCCGACCCGGAGAACAAAAACAGCTTGATTGTCCGGATAACATCGAACCAAGCATGCACTCCGATGAAATCCTCGACCGTGCCGCCCCATTTCTTCACCGAGGACAGGGCGTGGTGATAGGGATGTGCCATCGCCGCCCCCTCAGAAATCATGGGTGTAGAGTTCGGACGACGTGAAGCGTTCGTTGAACTCGAGGTGGATGCAGCGGGCCGCGGCGTCGAAGCAGAACTCGCCGTAGGCGCCGTCGTTGTTTTCCCAACCGCCATGGGTATCGGAGAGGAAATCGTAGGCGAGTTGCTCGACCACATCCTCCAGCGAGAGCTGCCGCATCTCGACCTCGGGGTCGTCCCAGGTCAGCGCGGCATAGGCGATCTCGGTCGCAGGGAAATCGACGGCAGTCTCGCCGGACCAAGCGCCGATGCTTTCGATCTGGCCACTGTCCCCGGCACCGTCGAAGGTCACGGTGACATGGGTGATGCCGGCGGACGTAAGACCATCGAAGAGGCGGTCCTTGTTGCCAGGGCGCAGCGCTTCGATCCGGGCGGTGCGTTCGGCATGCACCGCGAAGATCTGCGCCATGTCGACGGTCGGGGGTGCCATCGGCGGTGCGAGGGTGGGTTCAGTCAGATTCATCGGGTGTCTCCGGTAAGGGGAAGGGAACGGAGCCGGGCCGGGCGATCTCTCTCCCCCGGACAAGCTCCCAATCCCCCCTGCCCTCCTCTGTCTCTCGGGCCTCACGCAGCGACCTGCAGCGCCCCGGCGGCGAAAGCGCGCCAGAGCGGGTCGACGAGCCGGGCATCCAGAAGATCGGCGCGGTGGCGCAGCCGCTGCGCGAGATCGGGCTCACCCCAGGCAGCCGCACGGCCCGCCTGCGCGCGCAGCTGGCTTGCCTCGGTCACCACGCCGCGCGCCTCGGCCGCGCTCGTCACCGGGTGGCACCAGGCGACAGCGTGGTCGCTGGCGGCCCCGGCCAGCACAAGGCGCTCGTCGCGGTCGATGATCGCGAGAAACTGGGGCGCGGCATCCCGGGCCATACCCTCGGCATGGTCGATCGCGTCCTGCATGGCCCCGGCCAGCGTCGCGAAACGGGAGAGGACGAGCGGAGCCGCGCGGCCCGACATGAGATCAGCCGGTGCGCGGCGCGACAGGGTCAGGGCGAAGAGGTGGTTGGGGTCGGTGTCGCCCGAGGGAAAATGCGGCGGGACGCCCCGCGCGTAAGCGGTCGGGTGGATGGGCAATGGCAGGTCGAACATGGGAAAATCTCCAACGGCGCGGGAAGCCGTTCTCCCCGCCTCATCCGTCAAAGACCAAACCGCCGCCCTCTTCCTCGAAGGGGCAGCGGTGACGGGTCCGATGGGCCCTCAGAGCTTGCCCAAGGCTCGTAGGCTCAGCTCCGTCCCGGCGCCGACGATGATGTGGTCGTGCAGCGTCAGGCCGAGATACCTGCACCCCTTCTGGATCTCCTTGGTCATGCTGAGATCGGCCTCCGACGGCGTCGGATCGCCCGACGGGTGGTTGTGGATCAGGATCAGGGCGCTGGCGTTCAGCATCAGCGCCCGCTTGATCACCTCGCGCGGATAGACCGGGACGTGATCGACCGTGCCGGTCGACAAAAGCTCATCGGCGATGATGCGGTTCTTTCGGTCGAGGTAGAGCACGTGGAAGCGCTCGATGGGACCGCGGACGGTCAGAGCACAATAGTCCATCAGCGCCTGCCAGCTGCCGATGACCGGGTTTTGGCTCAGGTAGCGACCGAGGATGTCGCGGGCCTCGAGGATGACGGTTTCTTCCTGGGGGGTCATGAGGATCTCGCTGAAATGCGCGCACCGAAACCCCCTGCCCTCTCGGGGCGGGGCGAGTGGCATGCATGTGGAAGGGGAGTGCGCGACCGCCGCCGATGCAGGCGGCCGCGTTGTCGGGCCCGGCGTCAGCCGACCCGGTCGAGGAGCTTCTTGGCGCGCCCTTCCATGTCGAGACGGGCATCCTGCTGGGTCTTGTCGCGCGCAAGCCGCGTGATGCCCTGCACGAAGTCGAAAATGCTTTCGGGCGGGCGGCCTTCCTCCATCAGCACCTTCTCGATGATCTTCCCTGACTCAGCCTTCGAGAAGCCGCGCTTGCGCAGGAAGTTATCCCGGTCCTCGTCCGTCCGCGCCACGATCTGCTGCCGTGCCGCCTTGATGCCATTCACGAAGCCATGCGGCGAGGAATTGGCAAACCGCGTCAGCGCCGGGGCGGCCTCATGTGCGAAACGCGAGGCGGCGTATTTCGAGTGGCGGATCTTGATCTCCTGAAAATCCTCGACGCCCCAGAGATTGCGGTTCTGGCATACCGCCCGCAGGTAGAAGCTCGCCATGCCGAGGGTCTTTGCGCCTACCTCCGAGTTCCAGCAGTAGAAGCCCCGGAAGTAGAGATCGGGCGAGCCATCCGGCAGCTTGCCCGCTTCGATCGGGTTTCGATCATCGACCAGAAACAGGAACACGTCGCGGTCCGAGGCATAAAGCGTGGTCGTGTCACGGCTGATCTCGACGTCGGGGTTGTAGACCCCGGTCGACCAGTCGAGCACCCCCGGCACCTTCCAGCGCGTGTCTCCGGTGCCATTGCCCGCGATGCGCTGCACCGCCTCGACCAACTCATGGTCATGGATACGGCCATAGTCCGGGCCGGTCACCGCGCGCAGCTCCGTGCGGCCGTCTTCCGTCTCGAAAGTCTTCACCTGCTCGGCGCGGTGGTTGGTCAGACCGTATTGCAGGTTGATCCCCGCAAGCGGCGCGGGCAGTTGCCGCAGGTAGGACGCCGGGGCACCGACGATGCTGGCAAGCTGGCCAAAAGCCCAGTGCGTGGGCGCGACCGGCTCATGCGCTTTCGGCAACATCAGGTGCAACCGCTCGGGGTTATCCCGCGCGGCTTCGACGCGGATGTCGGCCGTCTGCACCACGCGGCTGCGGCTGCGCTCTGACCGACCCTTTACATTGGCCCAGAGATCGTCGAGCGACAGATACCGCTCATCATCGGGCCGGTTGAACCATTCGGACGACACCCGCCCGTTCCGCTCACCCCGGCTCACATCCACTTTCCAGCCACCAGCACGCGTCGGCGCGACCGGATCCAGAACTTCTATAACGCCCATCGGTATTCCTCCGTGACGGGCGCCAGGAGCCACTCTCCCAGCCCTCAACCCGTCACCGGGAAACCGGCACAACTCGGACTCTCTCGGGCAAACGGTGCAAAGCCAGAGGCGCTCCAACCCCGCAACGCATCGGTCTTGACCTGCAATCGAAAATGGCAGACGTTGTATATGGCCTTTCTCGCAGGCCGGTGTGCCCGCCACGCGAAGCTTTGCAGCGATTTTGACTTCGAACAGCAGACTTCATGCCATAGGCGGGTCTGATTAGCAGCGGGCACCTAGTCGGATCCAGCTTGGACATGGATCATGACACAGAACGATAAGCTTAAGAACTTGAAACTCCTGGCAAAGCGTTACGCCAGAGCGACCGGTCAACCACAGCACGCAGCGCTCGACTTTGTTGCGGCACGATTGGACTTTCCCCATTGGAATGCCTTGACGGGTAGCGCCAAAGGAGAGTGGGCTCCCTCCGAAGCACAAGTCGCCACGATCAAGGCCTTCGTGGAACGGATCACTTCCTACGAGGGTTCGACCTTCGACCATATCTTCGGGGGCCCCGATGCCGTCACTCGAGGAGAAGTCCGGGGGCATCCATACGCGCTGAAAACAATGTTTGGTAACGTCCACATGGAAGGCGATGGTTGGCGGATCGTCCTGCTAGAAAACCCTTCGACCGCCCCTCGGGTCGAGATCGACATCAAGCAGTCCCAGAACAGCCCGATGAACGATCGAATGCTGCGCGAAGAAGCCATCGGGATTGCCGAGGAATTTATGCAGAGCGTCAAGGCGCGACGATTTGCCGATTGGCCACGTCGCGCCACGAAACCGGATGCGGAAGGAAAGGTGCGCCACCCGTTCTTGGAGATGGAGGAATCGAACCTCTGGTACTGCCTCCATTGCGATGCCGAAATCACCGGACGACAGATCGCTGGAAGCCATTGGCATTGCCTGGGCTGCGGCGCATCACCGATCAACATTTTCCCAGAAGCGTTCTGGTTAGGGCCGAACGAGGGAAAGCCAGTGCCCGTCCAAGTTCGCGCCGAAGGGCAAGAGGTGGAACCTATCGTCTCCATCGTCGATCCGCGGCCAAGACTTGATCTCAGCAAGGACCAGGTGACCCATTTGATCCGGGCAGCCCTGTTCGAGGATGCGACCAATGCCAGTGAGCGCATGGGCGCGGGTCTTGCCGAAATCTGGGTGGATGACGATCTCGACGTCGTTATTTCCTTCGAGGATCGCTACTGGCCCGAAGAAAAGGAGCCGACAGCCGCGATCGACGTGGCTGCAGTGCTCGGGATCGAACTGGAGTTGGAAGTTATGTGGTCGGATCCGCTGTTCGCGTGGCCCGGTTTGGCCACAGTGACCCAGAGCACGGCCGACTATACCCGCATGATGCTTGATGCCTATCGCAGTCACGGCATCGTCGAAGAAAGGAACAAAGACCAGTAGCGCCGGAGCGTCGGACCGCCAACACTTCGGGCAGTCTCGGTCGAGCAGCTTTTTCATCCGGCGGGTCGGACAAACTCCAAGACAACTGATGAGGCCCCGGTTCTGGAATCGGGGTCTCATCCTCGCCTTATGATGAAGCTGGCTAGGCCGCTTCCCAGACCTGGTTCAGGATCCGGGCCGCGATCTCGGATTTGTCCTGCGGCAAGAACCGACCGTAGTGCTGCGCGACCATATCCGGTGTATCCTGAATGGCGTAGCTCGCTTGTTCGTAGGACCCGGTGCGCTTCAGGATATGGGTGGCCAGAACGTCCCGCACATTGTGCGGCCCGTGCGGCAACAGGCCTTCAATCGCGCCGCGCTTGGTCCATGGGTTATAGATGCCGTAGCGCTGTATCGCTGTGCGCCAAGCCTCATAAAACGTGTTCTGGCAGTAGGCCGCATTGGTGCTGGTCATCTTCGCCGTCTTGACGAAGAAGGTACCCGGGTCAGCCGCATCGCCGATAAGCCGAGCGCGATGGCGCTCGATCCAGGCTTCGATCAGTTCGTAAAGTCGCCCGAGGTCCGGAAGGATCAGGCGAAATGGTTTTGAGCCGAAGAACGACGAGTTGGCGTTCTTGAATGCCACCGACGGGATCAGGATTTCCCAACCCTGGTCGCGGCTGCTCCAACGCAATTCGCCCCGTTTCAGGTCCTCCAGTTTGCGCTCCGATGTCGGCAAGGTCCCTGGCCGGCACAGCATTAGTTCGCGCAAATTCTTCTGCCGCAGCCCCGTGTGAAGCCCGATACGCAGCATCAGGAAAGCACGGACGGCTTCTGCCGCCGCACGGGCGTTGTGCCGTTCGTCTGGCATCCGCCGCAGGATTTCTTCGGTGATCTTGCGGTACTCGCCGACCGGACTTGGCGCTTCGAGCACCGGCAGGATGGGCTCGAAAGGGTCTCGATGAATGCGGGCAACGCGGTCGATCTCCTTGATCCGACGACGGGCGTGTTTGTACATGCGGTCGCAGGCGGCGGGCCAATCCGACTGCACCGCGTTGATATCAGCCTCGGTAACCAAGCCCTCAATCGGCCGAAGGCTGCTCCCCATGCGGGGCGATTGACGCAGCCAACCGGTCTCTTCTCGGCAAATCGCTGCAGCGATCGATAGCAGGTCGATCTCCCATTTGGTGTAAAAGCCGCGACGACGCTCGCGCCAATGAAGGTACCAATCCCAAACCTGGGGGAAGATCATCATGGCAAAGGTCAGAAGTTTTGGATCGACGCCGAGACCCTGTACTTCGCTCTCGGGTGGGGCCACGAACGCCCCGAACCATAGCCCGAAATGCTCCACCTTCTGGGAAGCTGTCTCCGTTCCCCAGACCCCGTTCCTCTGCATGCCGAAGGCAGCGAATGTCGACGTCTTGAAGCGAAGGAATTCGGCCATCTCGTCGTTCAGGCGCTTGGGCGCGATGACGATGCCAGACTCTTCCGGCGTCCGTGCGGGTGAAGACTTGCGGACCGGCCCCGAGGCACAGCTGAAGCGAACCGCATAGCGCTGGCGAATGGCCGCTGCCTGATACCTGCGATAGTCCGTTGACCCGCTTATGATCACGGTGCGGACCCAGTTCATCATTTCTGCCTTTTCCTGGCTTGATCGTCGGTTGAAATCTTCGGGGAGGTGCCAAGCCAAACGCCGGCGCTCAGATTGGGAGATGTCGTCCAGATCAAAATCGCCTGGTGCTCGATCCGGAGTACCGGACAGGCTCAGGAAGTAGCCTGCGCGTAGCCGATAGCGCCGTTCGATCCGCCCAAGAATTTCCAGGCTGATCGCGGCGCGCGGTACCTTCTTGCCGCGCCCCCAGCTGATCAGCGTGCTGCGATTGACGCCGTCCTCGGGTCTCACCACGGCGTTGTAAAGGTGGTAGATGGTTTCGTCATGACGGCGGGCATGCAGTTGAAGGGCTTCGCCAAAGGTCGCGGGGTCCTTCCATGTCGTGTCCAGTGGCTCGGGAAACTCGACGATCGCTCTCGGGCGGACGCCGGGCTTCTTGCGAACCTTCTCGCTGCTGGTCACTGGAACGGCGGCGGAGTTCGCGGAAGGCACGGTGACCTTGGAACGCATTGAGCGGCTCGCCGTGCGAGCCGGGCGCAAGTCCACATTCGAAACTTCCCGTGCCACAGCATCGAAGATCGGCTGCAAGTGCGCCCGATGGGCGCGGAGCCGCTCGACATTGATGTCGAGCATGGCAGACAGGGACTGCAGGTCGAGCCCACTGCCCCGATAGGGCGGGTATTCGGCTCGTTCGAGCAGGTCGACCAAGCAGCCATAGAGCAAGCGCACCTCACCTTCGGTGAAGATCGTCGTGAACCGGCTCTTGCAAAACTCGGCGATCCTGCGCGGCGTGAGAGCAGAAGATGTTGATTTCATTTTCCATCCTTCGATTTCTGGGGCGGCCCAGCTATCGAAATGAACGATTGGACGGGAGGGGCATTCGACCGGAGGGAAGCCCAGAACCCGGCGGGTTTCCCCGCCGGGCCCGAGGGGGAGACCCCGTTCTTTTCAGAACGGGATCTCGTCGTCTCGATCGACCAGCTCGGGGTTTTCGTTTTCGGCCGACTTCGGGCGGCTCAGGAAGTCGACCTTCTCGGCGATGATCTCGCAGCCGTAGCGGTCAGTGCCGGTGGCGTCGGTCCACTTGGTGTAGTGGATGCGCCCGTGGACGAGAACCTTCATGCCCTTTTCGCAGTGCTCTGCGACGGTCTTGCCGAGACCGTTGAAGCAGGTGATGCGGTGCCATTCGGTGTCCATGACCCGGTAGCCATTCTCGTCGCGCATCACGCGACCTTCCGAGAGGCGCGGCCGCGAGGTGGCCAGGGTGAAGTTGGTGATCTTCGTGCCACTTTGGGTCGAGCGCACTTCGGGCTTTTGACCGATGTTGCCGGCGAGGATGACGATGTTCTGCATGCTAAGCTCCTGTGTTTCCTGTCCCTGGGACCGTCCCTTCGACAAGACCCGGAAAAAGCCTGTCGGCTGAGGCGTGCACGGGAGACGGAACGGCGACCGGAAACCTCCAGAGGGCCGGGGTGGAGCGGGCAGGTGACGCGTTTCCTCAGAAACGCTAGCCAACACGGCCCGGACTGACGCGGGGTTGCGCGCCAGAGGCCGAACAGGCTTAGGGGATTGTCAGTCGAAGGGATGGCACCGGGGATAGGAGCGGCCTGGGGCTCTCGCAGAACTCGGCCTTCCTCACCAAGGCAACCGGGTTGAAGCAGTTGTGAAACCGCCGACCCGGCAGCTCAAGCCAACCTCATCCCCCTGCCCTATCGCGGCGTCCTCCGTGGGAGTTGCGATGTTGCAGCCTGACGGCTATCCCGGACGCATCATTCAGGACACGAGGGCCCAATGGCTGATTTCAATCTCGAGGCGATGTCGCTCAAGGCACTGCGGCAATTGCAGAAGGACCTCGCCAAGGCGATTTCCACCTATGAGGACCGTCATAAGGCCGAAGCCCGCACCAAGCTGGAAGCCATCGCCAAGGAGATGGGCTACTCCCTCGCCGAACTGATCGGTATTGAGGTGAAAGCCACCCGTGCGCCGGCCCTCGCGAAGTATAGGCACCCTGAGAACGCGGCCCTCACCTGGTCGGGCCGGGGCCGGAAACCGCAGTGGTTCGCAGACCACATCAACGCCGGCAAGGACCCGAGCGCTCTGGCGGTCTGACGGAGTTGGGTGACCCCGCCCGGGCGAAGCATAGCCCAAGTTAAGGAAACCGGTTTTTGCTGACACGACTGTTCGATCATGTTAGAAAAACGACGATTTCTTAACACGACGCGGAGCACATGTTAAAGCCGACCTATGCCATTCCCGCCCTGCCACCCCCGGCCGAGATCGAAACCGTTCCGGTCCTGAAGGCGCTCGCTCGCGCCAGCCGCGCGCTTGCGGATCTGAAGGGTCAGGCCAAGACCATTCCGAACCAAGGCATCCTGATCGACACGCTGGCTCTTCAGGAAGCCAAAGCTTCGTCGGAAGTAGAAAACATCGTCACAACGCAGGATGAACTGTTTCAGGCGGATGTTTTCCCTGACGATCCGCAGTCCCCGGCGGCCAAAGAAGTGGCTCTTTATCGCGACGCCTTGCGTCTTGGATACGCACGCTTGGGCGAAACCGGCGGCCTCATCCCAAATTCGGCGCTCATCGACATGTTCCGCTTGCTGAAGGGCCGCAGCGATGGATTTCGAGTGACACCGGGTACTGCCCTCAAGAACGAGCAAACAGGGGAGATCGTCTTCGTTCCCCCCCAGGATGCGCATGAAATTGTCCGCCACATGACGGCGCTCGAACGGTTCATCAACGACGATGAACTCAGCGATCTCGATCCGCTCATCAAGATGGCTTTGATCCATCATCAGTTCGAAAGCATCCACCCGTTTCCGGATGGGAACGGACGGATCGGACGCATCCTGAACGTACTTTATCTGACCAGAACGGGGTTGCTCGACATCCCAGTACTCTACCTGTCACGGTTTATCACCCGTAACAAAGCAGACTACTACAGGCACCTTCAGGCGGTGCGCGACACGGGCGATTGGGAATCCTGGGTCATCTACATGCTGGAGGCCGTTGCAGAGACTTCTGCCACCACGGTCGAGATCGTCACCGGCATCCGACAGCAAATGGCGGACGTGAAGCATCGGCTACGGGATGACTTGCCGAAGTTATATAGTCAGGAACTTCTGAACAACCTGTTTCGCCACCCCTACACCCGGATCGAATATCTGCAGAACGATCTGGAAGTCAGTCGGCAGACGGCCGCGAAGTATCTCGACACCTTGGCCGAGCACGGCTTTGTCGAAAAGCACCGCTCTGGAAAGCACAACTACTTCATCAACGTCGCCCTGGTGAAACTCTTCCTCGACGTATCGGGCGGACCGTAAGCCCGACACCGGGCGTTCGGCTCCTTAGGCGGACGTGCCGACCTCCGCGTCGGCTCAGATTTCCGGGCCACCGAGACGTCTGAAAGCCGAACGGTCCGGATCGGGGACCCTGCCCCGATGCCGAACCTCGGGAGAAACCGTGGGCATCATGCCCACGGGTCGACCTCAGCGATCACCTGAACCTCGTCGCCGTCGATTTCATCGGCGGGGACGGCACCGAAGGTTCCATCCCCTGCCTGGAAGACGACGATGGAGACCATGAGCGTGGCTGCGAGGCTGGCGGCGAAGGCGTGTGCATCTTTGCGGGACATTTGTTTTGGCTCCTGCTGGGAGGCGAGGGACCATCCCCCGCGCTGACAGGAACCCGCAGGACCAAAGACGGGCTGACATCACCGGGTGCGTTCGGGCTTGCCCCGAATCCGGCTGGCGGCACGGGCTTGCCCCGTAGTCCGAGCCCTTGTGGCTTGATCTCGAAGACTGGATTTGGGCCAAGGAAGGGACTGGCAAGCGGGGGATGGTACTTTGACACAAGGAGCCGAATTGTCCCGCTGATACTCACCCCGCCAGCCTTGCAGACATGCTTTTGGTTGGCCGAGGCCTTACTGGGGATGGAGCCTTTGGTGCCCCGCGCAGATGCGCGGGACAAGTTGGTGCTGGATGAGAGGCCCGCGTGCGGCGGGCCCCCTTGGTCTATGAGAAGGCTCAGGCGGCAATATCCGCCTCCCCTGCCCTATCGCCATCTTCGGAACCGACGGTCTCGATCCTCGCATTGCGATAGCCCTCCCTCGCGATCCAGAGCTCGGCCGCGGTAATGGATTCCGCCAGATGCAGCAGCTCGGTGTTGCCACCGAAGTCCAGAAGAACACGCACTTGTCCAGCTTTGGGTTCCTCAGCCACCTCGAAGACCAGCCGACTGTCAGCCGAATGGCTGCGCATGATGGTGACAAGGATGACCCCCTCTGAGGAGAAGTTGCCCTCATGCAGGGTGAAGGACGCCGGGGCCGTCCAGGTCGGATAAGGCCGCGGCGGTTCCTTCTTTACCAGACGGCCAAAACCGTTGGACCTTTCCCACGCCGCCAGCTTTTTGGTGAAGCGCGCGGGCGGTTTGGGACTGCCATCAGTGTAGCGAATGAGCGCGCCCAACGGCGCTTGGTTGATTATCGTGGTTGCGGACATGATTCCTCATCATGAATGCGAGAATTCGCACTCATCATATTGATATTGTTGATATTTGTGGTGAATGAGGGCGGGTTTCCCCGCCCTCAGAGGCTCAGATCACTCCGCTGCCATCATCGCGGTGCTTGCCACGGGCAAATCGGCCGTCAGGAAGGCGGGCAAGTCAATCTCGACGTCAATGTCTGCAGCGCCCAAGGCTTCTTCGCTCAAAGCCCCCTGCCCTTCTGCAGCGACATCACCCTCCAGAGCGTCAAGATCACTGCGCCGCAGAACCTCCGGCAACCAACCGCTGCCCTTGAGCAAGCGCTCCGCTTCCGTGGCCATCTCACCTTTCTTCAGATGGTCGAGCAGCTGGGCGATGCCCTCCCCCTTCGCCTCACGCACGGCCTCAAGGATACGCGCCTTGGGCACCCGGTTCAGATAGTTGTCCGTCGTCGGCTCCCAGCCTGCCGTGACCATGTCGAGATCGACAGCCTTTGCCACGATCTCGGACTGCGCCATGCGGCGGGTCAACCCGCCGGCCGAGATGCCCGCACCGTAAGGGTTCACCTTCTCATGCAGCGCGTTGATCCCGAAGCTCAGGCAATGCGCCAGCAGAGCCAGACGGCTGGCCTGATCGAGGGCCGAGAGATAATCCCAGAGCACAGCATCGTCGCCAAGCGGCAGATCGGCCTCCCAGGCAGCATGACGATCGTCGACGGCTTTTGCCACCGGGCTGTCCTTCAAATCAGGCCCCTGAGCCGACATATAGACGGTGCGCACAGAAGCCTCCAAGCAACTGCCCGAAGCGCCGGAACTGCGGAAGGTGCCATTGACGAGCTTCATCAGCAGAAGCGTCAAAGCGACGTTGGGCGAACGCCCAATCGCCTCACGCAACGCAAGTGTGCGATGCGCGGTCAACTCCATCACCAGGCGCTCTGGCAAGGGCTTCAACGTGCCATCATCCTCATCGTCGGGAAGACCGACACTGAGCGGTTGGCCCCCGGAAGTGATGACGGTGACCGCAGACAGACCAGCGGACAGCTGATCGGCAGAGACACTGCCATCAGCCCCCTGCCCTTCCGCGCACGGTTCATTGCCGAAGTTGGCCACGGTCTCTTCGCGAGGTTCATCCTCCGGCCGGACATAGCCGCGATAGACAGCTAGGTTGCCATCCCGATCCATCGTTACGAAGACCCCGGCGCGACCAACCTCGGCCGCTTCGAAAATCAGCGGACGCTGCTCAAAGGCCTCCATGGCAACTTCCAATTCACCAAGCCGCGCATCGATCTCTTCGGGGTATTCGTCCTGACCAGAATATTCCTCTTCAAGCGTGCGATACTCCGCGAGCAGCTTGGAGTGCTCTGCAGCTTCATCCGCGCTCAGCGGTGAGGGATCGCCAACCAGACGCCGCAGACCGTGGCTGTAGCCGTAGGGTAGGTCAGTGGACACCTCGATCCACTTCCAACCCTCAGCAGCAACTGACTGCGCCTCGGCTTGCAGCTTGTCCGCGACCAAACGGTCAAGCAGGGCAGGGTCCTCCAACCAACCGCCATCATCGCCTTGGAAGAGGTCGCGCAAGACAACCCCACCAGACGCTTCATAAACATCAACACCGACAAACACCGCGCGCCGATCCGAGGCCCGCACAGAGGTTTCGGTCAACATGCGACGGATGGAAAAGGGCTCCTTGTTCCAGGAGTTCTTCAGCGCTTCCCAGACCTGCACCTGACGCGCGTGATCGGGGTTCACCGTGAAGGCCATGAGCTGTTCCAGCGTCATGCTATCCTCGGCATAGACCTCGAGTAGGGCAGGGGCCACGGAGGCAAGTTTCAACCGCTGTTTCACGATCTGCGGCGTCACGAAGAAGGCCGCCGCGATAGCCTCCTCACCCTGCCCCTTCTCCTTCAAAGCAACAAAAGCGCGGAACTGATCGAGCGGGTGCAAGGCAACGCGCTGCATGTTCTCAGCCAACGAGTCGTCCTCGGCCAGAATATCTGATGTCACATCACGCAACACACAAGGCACAGGCGCCGTCTTCGCCAACCGCTTCTGCTTCACCAGCAACGACAGCGCCTGAAAGCGTCGACCGCCAGCAGGGATCTCAAACTTGCCGGTCTCGATGCCATCAGCATCCAACACAGGCCGCACGCTCAGGCCTTGCAACAAACCACGGCGAGCGATGTCCTCAGCCAACTCCTCGACCGACACACCGGCCTTGATGCGCCGGACGTTGGACTGGCTCAGCACCAGCTTGTCAAAGGGGATGTCCCGTGAGGACGACAGGGTGATCTTCTGGGCAGCTTGGGCCATCAGGTCTTCTCCACGACGGGCGCCGGGAGCCACTCTCCCGATCTCACTTCCCGCCACCCTCAAACCAACCATTCTCTCACTTTCCTACTGGACATAGGTGGCAACGACAGCGCGCCAGACCGGCAGGGCGGCGCGTTTTAGGTTAGTAATCTATGTACCAACGCAAAGTTGGCCATGGCCAACTCTTGTCTTGGTGCAACCGGCTAGGATCCTCGAAAGGTAGCTATCAGGGTTTTTGACTTGGTCGATCTTGCACGCCATTTGATCTGCCACTTGAATCGCCTCTGCCAGGCCAAGCAAAGACACCGCCCTACCCAGCAGAGCGCTGTCTATTCTCAGCATCTTACCAAATTCAAATAGCAGCTGTAGGAGGCCGTGTTCTGTGGTGGGGTGGTCAGGATAAAAGGCCGGGATTTCGGTCAAGCAAGCCCACAGCTCTGTCATCGAGCGCGGTAAGGTTTTTTTTGTATATGATTTTTGAGTCTCTTTGTGCCGGACATTTTGTCCGTCTGTGGCGGTCGTTTTGTTCGAGTTAGAAGACGGTGCTTGTTCTTGGCGTTGTTCGTGTTCCGGATCGTTGGCCGTGGCCAACTCTTCAAAATGCGGTACGCTTGGAGCGACTACCTTACTTTGCAGGATGCATTTAAGTCTGCTGATGACGCTGCTTGCCTGAAGTACAGTTACTCCGGTTCGACGCATAAAGTTGCGGGCAGCTTCGACGAACTCTAAGGCCTCGCCTTGCAGGCAAAGGGAGAGACATTCACCGCGCAGTTTTTGGATGTAGGCTTTCATGCCTCGAAGTTCGTCGGCTTCCTGACGATGTTTCTGAGACAGTGTAAGGATTTCGCCAGACCGTGCGAGCAGGGGCGACAAGTCGATGCCGAACGCACCGATGACTTTACCGTTGCGCATAATTGGGAATCGTTTGCCGTTGGCGCTGTCACGCCGTTGGATTAGATTAGCGGCTTCAAGTTTCTCAAGGTGTCGCCGAAGTTGCCTGTCCGTTATGCCTTTCGCGCGGAAACATAAAGTGTCGTTGCAAGCGAACACGGTCAGCAGGGTGAGTGGCGTGATTGGGCTATCATTCCCTGTTTTCGGATCGTTGCAGGGAAGGCAGCTCAAGAGTGCGTCAAGCACAACGACTGTAGGCGGCCGCAAGCCCAGTGTGCGACTTGTGGTGTTGACCGCAGCCATAAGCGCGCGCCGCGTTACAGGTACGAAGTGTGGCTGGTGTTCGATCGTGCCAATACCGGCGAAAGAATCGAAGATTGAAGGCGCACAACTCAACTGTGCCTCGACCTCGATGGTCGTGACTGCTTCTTGTTCCATCTGTTTTCAGACGGCAAAAGGATACCTGTCACCGAAATCGGTGTTGCAGTGATTCGAATTTTTGGGTACCAATAGATTGCGAGTAAATCGGGACCCTCTGGAGTGCTTCACCGCCTTCGGGGGGTTTCTTTTTGCGCTACGTCTGCCTCCTTTTTGATTGCTTCTTGCCTGTTTGATTAGGGTTGACCATGGCCAACCCTATAAAGATCAATCACTTAACCGTTTCGGCGTCATGATTTTTCTTTCCACTCCTTGTAGAGGCGCTCAAGCTGCGTCTCCACGAAGTTGATGAACCCGCGCTCCTTTTTGTCGGAAACCTCGATCAAAAGACGTTGGCCTTTGGACCTGAAAGCCACCGAAGTTGCGGGCATCTTGTTGAGCGGGGCAGGGGAGGGGCCCTTGGCGGCAGACTCCGCTGCGTTCTGCTGTGCATCCGCAACCTTCTGCAGTGCATCGATGACAGCGCTGAGTTTCTCTGCCGCAGTGCCTTCTTCAGGAATAAGCAAGAGGACAGAACTGTCAGAAGGGGCGTTTTCGGTTTTGACCAGACGACGCAGTTCCAGCCATGGGCGACGGCCTGCTTCATGCGCGGCGCCAATTTTGTAGATAACTGCGTCGGGCACGTCGCGGGCAACGCCAATCAGCTTGCTTAGCGTTCCCTTGTCGACAGCTAGCACATCGCCGATCTCGGCCCGGGTGAAGCCCTGGTCTTCCAGCTTGGTGGCGAAAATGGCTTGTTCGATGAAGCTGCGCTCTAGGCGCGCAGAGTTTTCCAGGGCCTGTGATACAAGCGCCTCACGATGGTCCATTTCCTTGACATAAGCCTTGACCTTGATCCCAAGCACGCGGCACGCGGCAATTCTGCGGCGTCCGTAAACCACCTCATAGCGAGGGCCAGGGCCGCGGCGATAGCGGAGCAGGGCAGGGAGCTGTTGTCCTGATGTCCTGATGGACTCGATCAGATCATCAAGCCCTTCTGATACGTCAAAACGATCCGCGATTTCAGAATCGCCGATCTCATTGACATCCACGTCCTGGGCCGCCTGTGCCGAGACCTGAGAAAGGACGTCTGACATGCTCTTCAGGGAACGAGGCGAGCTTTCGTCCACCTTCGACCCGGCCTCGGCAGCAATCAAAGGCTTTGAGCCCATTTGTGCTAGGCTCTTGGCAAGAAGATCACGCTTCATTTGTGCCCCCTCGACCCCATGCTGACTGGATCATCTTCTCAATGTCATTTGAAAAGCTCATCACCGACTCTAGGGCTCGCTCATAAGTCTTTCGGTTCTTGGTCGTAGCGAGGTCCACTTCGAAGATTGTCTTCTGCGAAAGGCCGGCCTCGCTAACCGCCGAAGACTTCACGAAGGGCGTCTTGATCACGCTCTCGCCTAGCAATTGCCTGAGCCATTCAGACAAGTCCTGCTGCGTGCTGATAGCGGTATCGAAGCGCGTCAGGAGGTAGGCGAAATTGTCATACGCGCCGATGCCACCGTTCGAGTACAGGACTTCCAACACGCCCGACGCCATCGTCAGGAACTGGCTGGCCGAGGCCAAGTCGACACGCTCAGGGATGATGGTCATGAGAAGCGACGTCGATGCACAGACCGCCGCCATCGTCAGATAGCCAAGCTGAGGCGGGCAGTCGATTAAAACGATGTCATAATCGTCTTCAACCTGTCGTAGCGAGTCGCGGATCCGATTGAAGAAGACGGGTTGTTCGCCACGGCTCAGCGCGGTTGGAGTTTCGGTTTCGAATTCCGAGAGCATGATCCCACCGGGCACTAGATCCAGGTTCGGGAAGTAGGTCTTGCGCAAAACGTCCACGATTGGCACCCGGGACGTTTCGCCATCGTTGTAGCGAATTGCATCATACAGCGTGCCGCCGTGGCGGAAGTCGATCTCTGGCTGGTATCCAAAGAAGGTCGTCAGTGAGGCCTGAGGGTCTGCATCCACCAAACACACACGGTATCCACGCAGGGCGAGCCGCATCCCGAGAGTCACAGTGGTCGTAGTTTTGCTGGATCCGCCCTTGAAGTTGACGGTTGACCAGATTTGAAGCTTGTCACCTTGTCGCCGACCGGGAAGGAACTGAAACGGATCCTTTGCATTCTGAGCCAGAATGTTGCGGATCTGGAGGATGTTCTCGGCGGAATAAAGACGCTTGTTACCCGGTCCCTGTTCGACTTCTGGGATTCTGCCGTCGAAATGCGCCTTGCGCAGATAGCCGTCGCTCACCCGCAACAACTCTCCGACCTCTGCGCTTGTGAAGGCGCGGAGTGTCTTTTCTTCCTTCGGTGCCAGAAAAAGCTTCGACATATGTTCAAGGGCTTCAGAAAGCCGCTCTGCGTCTGCCTTTAGCTTGTCATGCAACACTTGGTGCATCATCATTCGCCTGTCTCGAGACATCTCTTAAGCGTTACCCGTGATCTTCAGTCGATCGGTGCCAGCAGGAACGCAGTGGACGTCGTTTTCTTAGTTTTCGCGTTACAGATATGACGCCCGTCGGGAAGAAACTCAAGGCAAATCTTGTGCAGCTATCTTGTGCTTTCTGCCGTTCATGGCACCATATGATGCGAAAAGGCTAAAGTGACCTGTTAAAAGCTGGGTGTAGGATATTGTAAAGATTGCAGAAAATGTCGCGAGACTTATCCACAGGACCCGACGCCCTTGAACCCACGCGTGATGCTTGGAAAATCTCTGATCGGGCTCAGTAACGCTGTAGAAGACCTGACCACGGCAATCGTGTTCGCGTGAGCATCGCAAGCGATTCTCCGTCTGAGCCCGTCGGTAGAATGCCTTTTTGCCTCATGGGCACCGAAAAGCGTTACCTACTACAACAGTCCCAACTTCTTCGCCCGCTCCAAGATCATCTTGACCGATGACGGCTCCCACTTGCTGCGGCCCCTAGGTGTCCGTTCGCGCATGGTCTCTAGCCGGTCGCAGATGGCTTGAAGAGTCATCTTGGGATCTGCGCCTTTGATGCCCGCGACGATGGCGGGCAAGCGATCATCCTTGTCGGACGCGGAGGCGCGGGAAAGGATGGTGTCCGGCAGCAGGCCTTCGCGGACGAAGGTTTTGGCAGCACGGATCAGGCGGGGCAGGGACCAAGGCTGCGCCTCGCTCGGCAGACCTGAATTGACGATGCGTAGCACGTCTTCCCAAGGCAGGCCCGGTCTCAGACGGCGCACTTCCGGCACCCACTGTTCAGCACTGGCATTAAGCTTCTGGAAATGGCTTTCCACTCGCGCGGCTCTTGCCTTGCGGATTGCCACGGGATCGCCCGTCTTAAGCCCTGGGTTGCCGCCAACCCGCCCTGCCGCCTTCGCAGATCGAAGCCCGGCCTTGGTGCGCTCGCGTATCAGTGCCCGTTCAAACTCGGCGGCTGCGCCCAGGACCTGGAGTGTAAACTTGCCCTGCGGCGACGCCGTGTCGATCGGATCCTGCAACGAGCGGAAGTGCGCACCTTTTGCCTCCAGCCGCTCGATGATTTCCAAGAGGTGAGAAAGCGAGCGGGCAAGGCGGTCGATCCGAACCACCACAAGCGTATCGCCAACGCGCAGCTGATCCAACACACGCGCCAGAATTGGCCGGGAGCGACTGCCGCCAGATGCTTGCTCCTCCACGATTTCCATACAGCCCGCCGAGCGCAACTCCTGTACCTGGGGCAGGGCGGTTTGGTCTTCGGTGGAAATACGCGCATATCCGATGAGTGGCACGGGGCAGGGGACCTTTTTGCAATTGCGGATGTCAGGAGTAAACGACCGATTGTAAACGGATGCAACGGCACTCTGTAAGGTCCAACTCAGCGAAATGTTCTTGGTTTACTGAGGCTGAGCGCGATGCGAGATTCTATCAGGCAGTCGCGTGCGCGTGCTATATATACAGTGCAGCCGCACCCCAAGAAAACCCTTGGGTAAAATGCAAAATGGACGTATTTTGCACATATGAAGCCTCAAGCATCTGCCATAACTGATGATTTTGGCGACCCTCGCATCGATGCGGATGAGGCCGAGGAGAGAACCGAAGACAATCTGTGGTTCCTGCCTGGTCCGATCGAAGAGGAGACCGACGATCTGCCGCCCCGGCCACGTGCAGAACGCTGCGAGACTGCGATCCTCGACGACTGGCGAAAGACCGAGGCGGGCCACTCCGCGCGCCTCGCCCGTGTTGCAGGTCGGCTCGGCGCGCTTGATGACCGGTTGCTGCGCGGGCCGGAGGGTTGGCGCCACAGGCTGGCCCTGATCGAGGCGGCCGATCTGAGTTGGTTCGTCGGCGACCGGGTTGCGCGGGATAGGGTTGCGCTGTGGATCTCCATGCGTCTTTCCGGTGCGCAGGACGACACAGCCGCGCTGTCGCGTGTCGGCTGGGCGGTGCGGCGGCTGACGGGTGGACCAGGGCCAGACCTAGACCTGTCAGCCTTCTTGGGTCGCCGAGACCCCGAAAACATGGAGCATCAGGCCGAGCCGTTCGCGGATCGCGCAGGAGGTTGGCTCGATCTCATGGAGCAAGCCACGGACCTGCACCCAATCACCCGCGCCTGTATGGGCTTTAATCTTTGGAACCTCGCCGGTCTTGGGCAATATGGTGATCGCATGGAGGCTGCAGTTACGGCCGCGCGGATCGCGGCCAGTGATGGGAAAGGGGCGATCTTTGCGCCGCTGGCCATGGGTGGGGCAGGGGGCCTTCGTGCTGGTGGCCGACCCGCCGACGGTCTGATGCGCTGGCTTGACGGAATGGAAGCGGCCTGCCTGACTGCGATGCGGTACCTCGACGACGTTGAGGCATGGGCTGCGCGGGCGGAGGTAGAGATGACCCAACTCTCGGGCAAGACGGCGCCTGCACTGCGCGCTGTGCTGACCGAATGGCCACTTGTGTCGGCGCCCATGGCCGAAGCCCTCACCCGCGCTAGCCGCGCGGCTGTACAGCGTAACCTTGTCTGGATGGGAGCGCGGGGTCTGATCCGGGAGGTGACAGGACAGGGGCGATATCGAATGTGGCGCCTGAATGTTTAGGATGCTGAAGGACCCTGAGAGGTAAGTGTCAACCATTTGGCATCCACACTTTGAGCCACAGCACTAGGCTAGCCTTACGCCTGATTGGCTTAGGAACTCAAATAATAGAAGCAAAGCTAATCCTGCACGCTGTGTGCTCGCATTCAGAGAATATACGCACGCTACCTGGGCGCAAAAATCGAGGGGCCACATGGAAAGCGCCGACGAACCTTCTATGGGAAAATCTCGATAGGCGTGCCATCTCGAACCATCGCGTATATCTCTTCGATTTGCCGATCGCTGACGGCGATACAGCCCGCAGTCCAGTCTCGGACATTGAGAGGTTCTATTCCACGTCGGGGACCGCCGTGGATGAAAATATCTCCACCGGGAGAGCGACCCTGTTCGGCTGCAAAGGAAGCGTCTGCATCATTTGGATAGGAAATGCCTATGGACAAATGGTAGAGACTATCCGGGTTACGCCTATTGATGAGGTAGCGTCCTTCGGGCGTCTTTCCATCGCCTTCGAACTGCTTGTGCCCTTCCGGTGCAAATCCAAGACCAATCGGATATGTCTTCAATGGACCCGTTTCGCCATCGAGAAAAAGCAGCCGCTGGGACTTGTAAATCCGCAATCGCGTGACCGGTGGCCCGTCGTAAGTTCGAAACTTTCCTGCGCATGCGGACAGCAGAACTGCGACAGTGCCCAGCAAGAAAACGCGTCGTGTTTCGATAGATACCATGTGCTTTAGTGTCCAGTTCGCAGTGATCGCACCCGAGCGCTCGAGGCCGTACTATTCGACAAGGCCAGAGCGCGGCCTGACAAACATCGAGGTCAGCAATACCCTATGATCGACGTCACCGAGACACAACTGGCAATACAATGGACCAAAGTGTCGTTTGTGATTAGTCCAGCAGATGCGCCCCGCTCCTCGGTGTTGAAGCGGTTTCCGCTTGTGCGGTGTCCAATCCGAGGTGTGCATACCATGCATCGCGTTCAAATGGGGTCCGCAGCGGACTGAGAAGGCACGAGGTGCCTGGTTTTGTGGCCTGGCTGAACAAATATCCCTTGCATCTCTAGTAGCTAGAGGTTGCATCGTGCCAATCGAATACGCAGTCTTACATTAGGAATATCCATGCTTCGAGCAGTCACGTCCGTTGTCCTGATTTCCGGCTTCCTCATGGGCAGCCAAGTTGGCGCCCAAGAGCTATCCGAAGCCAGGGTAAAAGAACTGGTTGCTGAGGCTCTCAGAGAAAACCCAGAGCTTGTCTTGGAGGCCTTGCAGGCCCTTGAGCAACGCCAGGCCGAAGCCGAAGCCAAAGCAGCCCTAAGCGCGCTGTCAGCAGAACGCAGCATCCTGGAGCGGGATTCAAACGCGCCGGTTCTAGGGAACCCCGAAGGCGATGTCACTGTGGTCGAGTTTTTCGACTACAACTGCCCGTACTGCAAGAAAGCTGCGCCGGAGATTGATGCCCTTATGGAAGCGGACAAGAGCGTTCGTCTTGTCCTTCGTGAGTGGCCGATCCTTAGCGAAGGGTCAGCTTTTGCCGCCCGAGCCGCCTTGGCATCGCGAGTGCAGGGAAAATATGCCGAGTTTCATGAAGCGCTTATGACCATGCGGGGCAAGCTTGAAGCCGAAACAATCCTTCGCATCGCTGGGGAAACTGGCTTGGATGTCGAAAAGCTGCAGGTCGACATGAAGTCCCCCGAGGTCGAGGAACACATTGCGACATCGATGAGGCTGGCCGAGGCGCTCGGCTTCAACGGAACACCGGCTTTTGTAATTGGCGATCAGCTCATTCCCGGTTTTGTTGAGCGAGATCAATTGACTGAAGCCGTCGCGGCTGCGCGGTCCAGGGAGTGAACGGGCGGCGGTAAAGTGAGGTCGCCCCCCTTAGTTCTAGCAACCTGACAAGCAGCAGACCAGAAGTGCCGGGCACTCCTAAAGATGCCCGGCGCATACGAAATCACAGAACAAGAACCGGAGTTCCCTTCGGGACCTGCTCGTAAAGTTGAATAACGTGATCATTCAGCATTCTGATACAGCCGTTTGACACTGATTTTCCGATTGAAGATGGCTCGGTGGTGCCGTGGATCCGATAGTAGGTATCCACCCCATCTTGATACAAATACAGTGCCCTCGCGCCGAGGGGATTGTTCGGTCCGCCAGGAACGCCATCCGCAAACTTCGCGTAGCGGTCCGGGTCTCGACGTATCATGTCATTTGTCGGACGCCATGACGGCCACTTCGCCTTACGCTCGATGATAGCGGTTCCCTTGAACTCCAGACCTGCCCGCCCGACTCCGACACCATAGCGGATCGCTCTTTCGGTCTCGAAAATGTGGTAGAGGTAGAACTGGTGAGGTATCACAAGGATCATTCCCGCCGCATATTGTTCGCGCACTCGGACTTCTTTCGGCTGGAACTGCTCGGGCAGAACGAACGGGTCTTCAGTGTGCGCGCGCAAGATGCTTGGTGTCGTCAAAAAAGCTGCTGTGGTGCAGCCGATGGCAGATCGTCTGGTGAACATATGGCCTCCGGGAACCGACTGGGAAAGGTGCTGTATCCGTCAGGACCAGCTTCGCGGCGGAGGTAATTTTGGTGAATAGGTTAGGCTGGGCTTTCGTTCTGGCGCCAGCGCAAAGGCGGAACCATTGCTTTTCCGTATAATATAATACACCACCGCAGATGGTTCGGTGATCCAGTGGCATGCACCATGACTGCTTGTTTCTGCGCACCCAGCGCTAATACATCCAAGCTCTAAGTAACCATTACTCCAGCCTTCATCTCTCGACTTGTGTTCGAATGCAGCGCTAGGAAAACTAGCGCAAACCGTGAACAGCCAAAAGAGGATCAACATCATTCGCATGCGACGATCATATGCCCCCGATGCTAAAACTCCGGTTAGTCAAAAGAACGTGAATGGAAGCCATTTGCTTTGTAGACAACAAAAGGCACACAGGTTGTGCCGACCCGGTGGTCGTTCATGTCACGCTGCCGGATAGCTTGTATAAACTTTCAGGCTGCCATCCCGGCTGACCAGCAGGACGTCATAGGCGTCCCGACTGTCTTCTGATCCCATGCCGGGGGAGCCGTAAGGCATACCGGGCATGGCAAGGCCAACTGCATCAGGACGCTCGTCGAGCAGCCTTCGGATGTCCGCAGCCGGGACATGGCCTTCGAGAGCATAGCCGTCAACGGTCCCGGTGTGGCAGGAAAATGCCTTTGCTGGAATGCCCAGGTCCATCTTGAAGCGGATCAGCAACGTTCCCATCGACACCTCATCTGTAACCGTGAAGCCTTGCTCCCGCAGATAGTCGACCCATGCTTCACAGCACTCGCAGCCACGCCCCTTGACGACATGGATTGGCGGTTCTTCCTCTGCCTGAGCTTCGGCGGCAGGGGTTACGGCAAAAGCTGCTGCTGCAAAGATCACCTCGCGGCGTCCGATCAAATATTTGTTCATCCGCGTTCTCCGTCAGTTCCTGAAATGAAGCCAGTTTCGCTGCGCCAGGTGGCGAGCGCATTGAGATCATCTGCCGAAGCAATCTCCTGTTCCGGCAAGGCGTCCTGGTCCTTAGGGTCGACCGGTCTGCCGTCGACACGAACTTCGTAGTGAAGGTTGGGGCCGCTCACGAGCCCTGTCGACCCCACCGCGCCAATCTCATCTCCAGCCTTGACCCGCGACCCCACGCGAACGTCTTCAGCAATTTCGGACAGATGTGCATATCGCGTGACGACCCCGCCACCGTGATCAATGTCGATCGTGGTGCCATAGCCTCGGATAGTGCCCGCAAAGATCACCCTCCCGGCGCCGGTCGCTGAGACTTCGGTTCCCACGGGCGCCGCATAGTCGATCCCGGTATGCATGCGAACCCCACCCAATACGGGATGGTTCCGGCGGCCGAAGACGGACGACAGTCGTGCACCAAGGATGGGTGCCGCTGAACGCTGCACGGCTTCGCCATCTTCAAAGACGATGACCGGGCCTGCGGCTTCGGTCGCAACGAGTTCGAGGACGCGATCCGTTAGCTCCAGCCGCGCGTAATTCAGGCGCGGCTCTCCCGCGATGCTGCCATCGGGAAGCTGATCTTCCTGCCAGACCAGCGCGAAGGTCTCTCCACCTTTGAGGTCGCGCCTGAAATCGACCTGGCCCGCAAGAAGTGCCGTCAGGTCAACCGCAAAGCGTTCCGGTGCATTTCGCGCCATCAAGGCGTCGTAAAGGGTGCCGTCGAGGGTCAAGGTCTCCCGCCGGTCCGTCTCACGAATCGGTGGGTCAAGCCGTCGTGCCGCAATCGGCCCGTCGAAGGTGAGAGCGATCTCCACACCATCTTCCACGAAGAGCGACAGGCGTTTCAGCGATCCTGGATCCCCGGACGCCGCAGTCCATTCGATCCGGTGACCAGGTCGCAGGTCGGTCAGGTCATAGACTCCCGAAAGTGACAGTGCGGCTTCTGCCCGGATCGTCGCGGGGATTCCCGCATGACCAAGGACGCTGTCCAAAGTGTCACCGGGGGCGATTGTGGCTTCGAACGCCGCTGGCAAATGTGCCGTCGTAGGATCGGCCGCTGCCTGGAGCGGGGCGAATGACGCGAGAGTAAGAATCAGAAATGCGGAGCGGATCATCTGGCAGAATGACCTTTCAACTGAGGGTTCGGCGGATTTTGGGAACGGCGAAGCGCCGGTCCTCGTGAAAGTCGATGATGCTGGCGAAGCGCCCATCGGGGTGGAACAGGAACACACCGGCGGTATGGTCCATCGTGTAATCACCGGCGTCCTTGTCGACGCGGCGATAGGTTGCGCGAAAATCTGCGGCGGCCTGCGCGACCTCGTCAGCAGATCCCGTCAACCCCATGATGCGTGGATCGAAGTTGCTGACGTAATCCGCAAGGACGTCGGGCGTGTCACGCTCCGGATCGACCGAAATCAACGCAACAATCATGCGATCGGCGTCAGCACCCAGTTCCTCGAGCCAGAGAGATATGTCGCTCAATGTGGTCGGACAGACGTCCGGGCACCATGTGAAGCCAAAGAACACTATGGTCGGGCGACCAGCCCAGTCCTTCGGTCTGACTGATCGGCCAAGGTGATCAGTCAGTGTCCAGGTCATCTCGCCGATTGGCAGGGGCAGAAGTTCGCTGCCGGTTGGCAGATTGCGCGTGCGATAGGCCCCGACGCCCAACATGAAGGCGACGGCTCCGACTGCCCCTCCGGCACCAAGTATTATTGCCCTGCGTCGGCGCAATCCGGACCCTCCGCACGCAAGGACAGGACGTCGACGTTTACGGTAACCTCACCAGCCTTTTCGAAGGACAGGGTAACCGGGAAGCTGTCGCCCTCCTTGAGGGCTGTAGTCAGTCCCATCAGCATGCCATGGTATCCGCCAGGCGAAAGCTGCACGCCCTGACCGGCCGGCACTGGGATCGACATTGCATGTGGCATCGATGCGATGCCATCTTGTACCACGGTCTCGTGCAACATTGGCATGCCGGCTGCTGGCGATGATATGCCAACAAGCGCGTCGTCGGTCGATCCGGTGTTCGTGATCTCCACATAGAAGACGCCGGGACGCGCCGCGCCGAGTGTCGCCTTGGACCAGGCGTGCTCAATGGTCAGATCGCCGATGGTGACAGTCTCGCAGGCCATCGCGGCAGGCGCAGATAGGCCCAATGCTGCGGCAAGAAGGAAGTGTTTCATGGGTCAAAGTCTCGATTGAAGGTCGGAGAGGATTTCGGCCGCAGGGGTGCCGTAGGTGAATTGACGTAGCCACGCGCCATCCGGGCCGATCAGATAGAGGCCAGAACTGTGCGCCATTGTGTAACCATCCGGCGATGAGGAGTCGGCCTCCCGCTCGTAGAAAATCTTGAAGCTTGCGGCCGCAGCCTCTGTTTCTTCTTCGCTTCCTGCCAGACCGAGGATCGCTGGATGAAAGGCCTTGGTGTAGTCGGCCAGCCCCAGACGCCTGTCCCGTTCGGGATCGATCGAAATAAAAATCGGCTGCACCGATCCCGCGTCAGATCCAAGATCATCCATGACCTGCGCGACTTCGGAGAGCGTCGTCGGACAGACATCCGGGCAGCTTGTAAAGCCGAAGAACACCAACAGGAACTTTCCTCGGAATTCGTCCGTCGTGCGCATGCGCCCTTCGCTGTCGGCCAGCGCGAATGCAGTCGGGAAGGCAGGCGCTGCTGCTGCGGTGTCGTCCAATGCCGGCCCCCATCGGACTGCCGCGAAAGCGATGACCGCCGCCGTAGCGGCGATCCAAAGGACGATTTGAAAAGAACGAAGGCGCATGAACAGTCCAGACGATGAGAACAGAGTGCCGTCTAGAACCTCGAGCAACTAGAGGTTCAACCAACAAATGGGTGAGGATCTCGGGACCGGCAAGGTTTCGCCGATCAGGCTGCCCCAAGATACCTTGCGAGGGCGATTCCAAGGAGGGTGCCGAACAGCCCGAAGGCGATGGCGAAGGCTGCGCCATACTGCAAGCGGTCGAGGGTCCTTCCGCCCCGCCGCCGCGCAACGAGGTAACCCCAAATGAACCCGATGATTGCGAAGAGCGGCCCGATCATGTCGATGCACCTTTCAGGTTTGTCTGTTGCCGCAGGGCCCAGTAGCCACAAATGGCCCATGAAGTGAGGATCAGAATGAGAAGCGCCCAGTCTCCGAGGCGGGCGTAGATGGTTGCGGGCAATGGGCGGGGCAAGCGGATGTCGATGACGCCTGAAGTGTCGATTTCGAGCATTGCCAATGTTGCCCCGTAAGCATCAACCACCGCCGAGATTCCCGTGTTGGCGGCCCGGACGAGAGGCAGGCCCTCTTCGATGGCCCGCATCCGGGCAGATGCCAAATGCTGCCACGGCCCGATTGAAGCACCGAACCAGGCGTCGTTTGTCGCGTTGAAGATCCAGTCCGGTCTGATCGCATCATCGACGACATGTCCGGGAAAAATGATCTCATAGCAGATAGCGATCCCCGCATAGGGGTGCGGGCCGAACGCCAGTGTCCGGGGCCCTGGCCCCGGCGTGAAGTCTCCGAGCGATTGAACCAGACGCTGGAGGGGCAAAAGGTTGCGCCACGGAATGTACTCACCGAACGGAACGAGATGATGTTTGGCATAGCGCGTCAGAATGGTACCGTCGGAAGAGATAGCAAGCACGGCATTCCGGTAGACTGTTTCGGCCCCGGTTTCCTCCCTTTCCGGGCTGCCTGTCAGCAAGACGCCGGTTTCGGGCAAAAGCCAGCCCAACATCACCCTTGCGCCCGCATCCTCTGCCAGGAACCCTGGCCAAGCGGTTTCTGGCCAGAGCAGGATGTCGAAGTCGCCGGGCCGGGCCGAAAGTGCGATGAGTTTCAAGATGTTCGCGTTTCGTGCGGCATCATCCCACTTTGCACTTTGCGCGATGTTCGGTTGAACGACACGGATTTGCGCGCCGCGCTCTGACGGCACATCGGCGAGCAGCAAACGCACTGCACCAAATGCGGTCACCGACAAGGCGATTGCGCCCGCGCTGGCGAGGCGGCCGATACGTTTCCCTTTGTCGGCCGAGACAAAGGCCAGTCCGGCAAGTGCGGCGCAGAGCACGAGAAGAAACCCCAGCCCATAGCTTCCAACGACAGAGGAAGCCTGCGCGGCGATCGGCCAATCAGACAGTGTGTAGGCAGCCAGGTTCCAGGGAAACCCGGTGAGTACATGCCCTCGCAGCCACTCCGTGGCGGTCCAGCTTGTTGCCATCGAAAGCGCCAACGGCAATCCGGCGCGTTCCATCCGTGCCGTCAAAGCGCAGGCCATGGCAGGAAAGACCGAGAGAAGCGCGGAAAGGCCAAACACCGCCGGCAGAGCCAGCCAACCGAATCGGTCCGCCTCAACCTGAAAACTTTCGGTGATCCAGAACAGCCCGGGCAGGAATTGACCGAGGCCAAAGAAATATCCCAGCCTGAACGCGGCGAAACCGGATGCGCCACGCACCAACACGGCCAGCACAGCGAAAGCGATCAGCGCAAGTGGCAGGATCGAGTACGGCGGCAGGGCCAAGACAATGCAGGCTCCAGCCAGGACATAGGATGCCAGGCCCGCCAAGCCTCGCAGGTTCGTCCTGCTCGAAATCCTATGTTCCTCCGATGTGGCCAACCTTGACACCGACTCCAGTTTTCATCAGGATGGCTAGCTGCTCTAGCAACTAGAGGTGCAACAAGTGTTTTGATGCATCACGGCATTGTCAGGCCGATGTGAAACATCGCATGATTTCCTTGCCCATGCAGGCTGCGAAACGGCTCGACCATAACAACAGGTGTCCGGTCACACAGACTTGACTGGACATCAGGCGCGCTTTTCTTGACGGAATGTTTGAGGGAGAAGGTGCAATCGACGGTTTTGCGCCGCAGTACTCAGAAGAGGGCCAAGCTCATGTTCACACGACGCCACTTCATTGCAACGACAGCCACATTGTTTTCGGCACCGATTTCCGCCCCGGCTTTTGCTTCATCGCACCGGCAAGACCAGTGGGCGGCCTGGGATGCTGAGGTCACCCCATTAGGCTATGATGCCGCAACGACAAACCCATGGGGATTGCATCCTCGGCTCCTTCCGACCCGCGTCGAAGCGCGCGTCGGGTTGGTGCCAGGCGATATCCATGTCGACGCAATTGCGCGATATCTCTATCACATTCAGGCCGACGGCACGGCGATGCGCTACGGCGTCGCGATTGGCCGGGACGGTCTTTACGAGCCTGGAACATATACAATCCGGCGCAAGGCAAAGTGGCCGAGCTGGACCCCGACGCCAGCCATGATCGAACGCGAGCCCGAAATATATGCGAAGTTCGCAGATGGCATGGACCCCGGCCCGGCCAACGCCCTGGGATCGCGGGCTCTTTATCTTTTCGTCGGCGACCGCGATACTTATTTACGGATCCACGGGACGCCGCTTCCACGTTCGATTGGAAGCCGAGCAAGTTCAGGCTGCGTGCGCATGGTCATGCCACATATCAATGATCTGTTCGACAAGGTAGAGACTGGCGTTACCGCTTATCTCTATCCCGCAGAAGAGGGGAACGTGGCGACCACCAGCTAATGGGAATCGCATGGGCCTTCGGTTCACTCAACGCCGGACGCGCAAGGTCGACCTACCTACAATCACGTCGCTGACACGCGGTTTTCTGTTCTCGCTGACCGCGAGCAGCCTTGGCAGCGGTGCTGTCAGCTCGAAACGGCGGGTTTGGCGGAAACCTGTGTGCAGATTGGCCTTCCTTCGACCGTTCGCAACGGCAACATTGTCGTTTCAACAGGCCCGACATGCCGGTACCAATAGCAACCATCCTCAGGCTTCAGGATCACTTCCTCAAGATTCTGATAAGGTGCAGCAATCAGCGCGACACCTTCGGGCAGTTCCTTGAGAAATCCCGTGGACTTGTCGGTGGCCTGATCGATTGGAACGGTGCAGGCCCCGAGTGCCAGAAGAGCGACAGTAACAAAGACTGGCCGACCTTTTCTCACGAGGCCGGTCGTGGTGGTGGCAGTCGGCCTTGAGGTATCGCTCGGTTCTTCTGTCCCATAATTTTCAATCCTTGACATCGAATATCCCTGCTTGTTGTGTCGCCGCGAGCGTGAACCCGGCCATAGCTCTACGGCCGATTGCCGGATGAATCATACTTTGATTAGTGCTGCCGTCACATACATGAAGGCAATTCCTCCAAGGAAGCCTCCAAGGACGGCCGGAGAGAACAGGATCGCCAGCCGATCGGAGTTCTGTCGTTGCAGATAGGCCGTAACCTCGACCATCACCTGCAGGATGGCACCGGCACCGACCGCAAGTGCCAAGGCTGACCATTGAGGCGCGTAGGCGAGGCTGCCAACCCAGATGCCGATCACAGCCGGTCCACCCGCCAGCAGGGTCAGCGCAGCAAAGCTCCAAAGCGGGGGGCGGATGCGCAGCATTGGTGCGGCAATGCCGATGCCTTCGGTCACGTTGTGCAGGGCAAAACCGAGGACGAGAAATGTACCCAAGCCAGCTGCACCGGCGGCGAACGCGCCGCCGATGGCCAGCCCCTCACCAAAGTTGTGCAGACCGATTCCGAGCGCGATGTAGAAGGCCAATGCCAGCCCCTCAGGTCGCCCACGCCAGCGCCCGATGGCCATCAACAGAAGGAAACTAGCCAGCGCCGATAGCCAAACCATGGCAGAACCTTGGAACATCGCTGCCGCTTCGGCTGCCAGTTCCGTGGCCTCGCCCATCATGTCCAGAAGCAGGAAGGCCAGCATCCCGACCGTAAGCGCGAGCACGAAGTTCATGCCGGTCGTGCCAAAGCCGCGCATGGCCGGGTAGAACATCAGACCGAGCGCTACCGGCAGCAATCCGACCAGTGCTCCCACCAGCGCCTGCATGCGGAACTGTCCCGCCGTGGCCTTCGGCGTCGGCACCGCTACGGCGATTTCGTGTCCGAACACGGTGCCTGTGTTCGATACCAGAGCAACATGATGTGCCTCCCCCAGAACCCAAGGGTAGGGGATCTGCACCCAGACGGCACTACCGCGCGCAATCGGCCCCGGCGGATTCTGCGTGAAGCTCCAATAGGCGTCATCAACCGCAACCTGGGCGATCTGCATCGCCTCCGACCCGCCCGCACGCACGAGAATCTGGATGCCGGTCTGATCGAGAATGGTCCGCTCAACCGTCAGCGACTCAACTGGTGGGGCACCGTTGTTGAAACTGCGCAAGGGATCAAGCGAGGCGATCCAGACGAATGAGCCAAGAATGGCAGCCAACGGAAGAAGGACCAGAAGAAGTCGGATCGCAGTGGGGCGGGTGGGCTGGCTTTGGTCACTCATGCCTCTGGTCCCCGAACGTCGAACATGCCGACCCAGCCAAGTTCCGTGAACTCGGACTGGTGGGCGTGGAACATGTACATGCCGTCCTCGTGGTCGGAAAAACTGAACTCGAGAATGCCGCGCTGTGCCTGGCACTGCATGATCAGATCGACCGTCCGCAAAGTAGGCGTCAATTGCGTGCCGGTGTCGTAGTAGTCGAAGAAATTCGCGTGCAGATGAAACGAGTTGATCGGATCGAACTCCGTCACGTTGACGAGATAGATGCGCACGGGCCGGGTCTTGTCGATGCGGATCGGCACGTTCATGTAGGCTTGGCCCACGGTGTTTACGGCATAGACCTCGTTGCCACCGTCGAAATTGGTGTCGAAGGCGTTCATCACCATTGCCAGTTCCTGCCAATTGGCGTTCTCGGGACTTCCGAACAGCCGCGAGGCGGCAACAGTCGCAAGAGCCGGATCGGCCTGCCGAGCGGGGTCGGGGTCAATCACGAACAGGCCGTACATGCCCTTGTGCATGTGCCGCTTCAGCGGCAGTGCGTGGCAGTGGTAAAGATGGCAGCCGAATGGCTTGGCGTCGAACTCATAGACGAACTCCTCCCCCGGGCCGATCAATCCGGCCCCGGGAACGCCGTCCATCCGCGCCGAATGGATGCCATGGAAGTGCATCGAATGCGGGTGCGAGCCGTAGTTGCGGAAGATGATCCGCAGCTTCTCGCCTTCCTTGGCGCGAAGCGCGGGGCCGGGGACACGGCCATTGAAGGTCCAGGCGGGAAAGACGATGCCGGGCGCGATCTCGATCTCCCGGTCGATGGCAGAGACCTCGAAGGTGCGCAGGGTACGTCCGTCGGGCAGCAGCTCGGTCGTTCCGGTGTACCAGTCGGTCAGCATCGACGACGGATCGAACCCGTTTCCGGCGTGATCGACGCGGCCCACGGTGGTCATGTTGCCATGCGCCATGCCCGACATCGGTGCAGCGTATGGATCGGTCGACATGGCCGACATGTCATGGCCTGCCATCGGGTCAGGGGCAGTCTGCGACCGTGCCGTGCCGGCGGCAATGGCAGCACCACCGGCAGCGGCCAAACCTGCGACGAGCAAGGCGCGCCGTGACGGATCAACCTTGGTGGCTTCGTCGGCAGGCATGAATGGAGCTTCCCGGATTGGGCACCAAAGTCTTGGCGCGAAATGTTAGACGAGGCTAATATTCTGCCCATAGGGTTTACCTGTCAACCCAGATCGTGCGACACTGTCACGACAATGCACGATGATCCTCATGAAGTCCTGCCCGCTGCCAGTGACGACCGCTCTCCCGACTTGCGCGCGGAGGCATTTCAGGGCGTGCGCGCTGCGCGGCGAAGCGAGCTGGCCGAAGACTACGTGGAGCTGATCGCCGAGCTGATCCATAGCAACGGCGAGGCTAGACCCGTCGACATCGCCACCCGGATGGGTGTCACCGCGCCGACAGTTGCCAAGACGCTTGACCGGCTTGCCCGCGATGGTCTCATCACCCGGGCCAAGTATCGCTCAATCTTCCTGACGGAGCAGGGCAGGGCGCTGGCCAAGGAATGCCGTCACCGGCATGAAATTGTGCTTCGGTTCCTGCTCAGCCTCGGGCTTGATGCAGAGACGGCCGAACGGGACGCCGAAGGGATTGAGCACCATGTGAGCGAGCGGACACTGGAGTTGTTCGCGGACTTCGTTTCGCGAAACTGACCCAGCGTCAGCTATTCTCGACCGCGAACCGCACATCGGCGATCAGGCTGTCAGCACTGAAGTTCTCCAGCCGCTTGCCATTCAGAAAAAATGTCGGAGTCTGGCGAATGGCCAGGGCTTCTACATCAGCGGCGTCCTGGTTCAGGATGCCTGTGATGCCTGGGAAGAACTGATCAGTTTCCGCCTTCTCCAGATCGAGACCTGCGGCTCCGGCAATTTCCCAGGCGACATCCATCTCGGGCGAGCCATGAACGGCCCAGCCGGGCTGCTGTTCCAGAAGCGCGTCAAGCACCGGCTCGAACTTGTCCTGCATCCGGGCGGCTTCGAGGATGCGCACAGCCTCGTCCGAGCCTTCGTGGAAGACGGTGTAGCGGAGCACGACGCGGACTTGGGTCGGAAACTGTCGGCGGATTTCCTGCACCACAGGGTGGTAGGCGCGACAGGCTTCGCAGGAGGGGTCAAAGAATTCAACCAGTGTGACGGGCGCATCGGCGGGACCGAAGCTGGGGGAATACTCTCGAACCAGAAGTGCCTGATCTGCGATTGGCGTGGCGGCAGCCACTGCCTCTGCCTCGGCTGCGCGGCGACGGTTCAGGATGATGGTGCCACCTGCAAAGGCGGAGAGCCCGAGTGAGGATGCTCCGATCAGGAGGTTACGACGATTCATGGGCGGTGTCCTTTCGGCAAGAGGAGACAAACAAGGATCGCCACGAAGGCGACCGCTGAAAGATAGGGGATAGGCAGGCCAAGGATCATCTGCGCCTCGCCAGTGCAGGAGGGGCCATTCTCGGTGCAGGGCACGATCGGCGCGGGCAAGAGGCCGGCGTAAAGGCCCGAATGCCAGGCTGCCAGCGCCAGCCCGGCCAGGACCAGCGGCAAGGCATAGGTACGCGCCATGCCATCGCCGCGCCAGAGCGACAGTCCAAGGATCGGCACCAATGGGAACATGGCGATGCGTTGATACCAGCAGAGGGTGCAGGGCATCTGTCCCAACACTTCGCCAATGAAGAGCGCGCCGAGGGCGGCTGCCAGCGCGATCAGGAAGGCAGCGGTCAGGGCGAGGTCGTCGCGTGACAGTTCTTGCGGGTCAGCTTTGGTCAAGAACCGGCTCCTTGCGGCGACGAAGGGGGAGAGAGGCGGCTAGGATCAGGACCGCGCCCAGAGTGATCGCAATATCGGCGACGTTGAACGTGGGCCAATGCCAGTCGCGCCAATAAAAATCAAGGAAATCGGTCACGGCACCTTGTCGCAGCCGGTCGATGATGTTGCCAAGCGCCCCACCCACGACCAACGCAAAACCTGCCCGTTCAAACGGGTGCTGCGCCCGAAAAGCCATGACGCAGAAAACGACGGTCAGCGCGCCCGTCAGCGCCGCCATCAGAAGTGGCTTGCCTGCCATGACACCGCCCATCATGCCAAAGCTAGCGCCTTCGTTGAACCCGAGGGTAAGGTTGAAGCTCGGAAGGACCGGCACCGCAGTCCCTTGCGACAGCAGTGACAGCGCCGCGGCCTTGGTCAATTGATCCGCCGTTACTGCGGTCATTATCAGCAAAATCAGCATAGTGCGAGTCATCGTGCAACCTTGCGGTTGATGCCAATCCAGCGCGGGACCGACGCGGCGTAATGCTCATAGTCAGACCCGATTGCGCTGCGCAGGGCAGCCTCTTCCGACCGGACCTGCGTGCGGGCTGACCAGAAAAACAGGATTGGCGCGAGGATTGTCGGGACTGCCGGAACCGCTATCCCAACACCTGCCAGCAGGGCAAACTGACCGACAAACGTCGGGTTGCGGCTGAAGCGGTAGAGCCCGTTCGAGACCAGGTCGCCGGTCTCGCCGCCCGCCACGCCAACGCGCCAGGATGATCCCATCGACATCTGTGCTGCAAAGGCCACCATCGCGCCAAGCCCTGCCACAAAGACCCCGATCAGGCCGAGGATGATGGCGCGCCCCTCAGTCCAGAGCGGATCGATCTTGTGTATTGCAGGTACGGCGAGCCAGAGAAGCGGCCCGAAAAAGGCAAGTGCAAAGGCCGCACGAAACCCCGACGCCGCCAACCGGTCACGTCCCCTGGCGCGGGAAAACAGCCAGACGGGCCGACCGGCTTCTTGTGCGGCCAGGGCGTTGCCCCAGAAGAACAGGGCCAGATAGCCGAAGAGAAGGGCCAACGCGGCCCAGCCGAAACCCGAGATCATGATGTCAACTCTCACGCTCGGGGTTGAACCGCAGCAGGCGCAGGGCGTTCAGGGTCACCAGCACCGTCGCCCCGGTATCGGCCAGAATTGCAATCCAGAGGCCGGTCAGACCCAGAACCGAAGTCACCAGGAACACGGCTTTCAGCCCCAATGCGATGGTCACGTTCTGGCGGATGTTGGCCATGGCCGCCCGCGACAGGCGGATCGTGGCGGGGATGTCGGTCACCCGGTCGCGCAGGATTGCCGCATCGGCGGTTTCCAGCGCCACATCGGTGCCCGAGCCCATCGCCACGCCGACCGACGCCTGTTTGAGCGCCGGCGCGTCGTTGATGCCGTCGCCTATCATCATTACGCCGCCCTTGGAGCCGATCTCGCGGATATAGGCGAGCTTGTCTTCGGGAAGCATGTCGGCCTCGAACTTCAGCCCAAGGCTTCCGGCAATTGCGGAGGCTGTGCGCGGGTTATCCCCGGTCAGGATCACAGAGGTCACCCCCATGGCCGTCAGCTGGCGCACAGCATCCTTGGCGTCCGCCCGTGGCTCGTCTCGCATGGCGATCAACCCAAGTGGGGTCTTCTCGCGGAACACCGCAACAGCGGTCTTGCCGTCCTCTTCGAAGATCGTCGCCTGTCGCAGACCAAGGCCATCGAGCCCGCCATGTTCCATCGCGTAACGCGGAGAGGCGACCCATGCGGGCGCGCCGCCCACGGTTGCGACAACCCCTTTGCCCATCAGCGCCTTGGCGTCCTGCGACGACAGCGCTGTCACACCAGCGTCCTTGGCCTTGTTCAGGATGGCGATGGCCAGCGGGTGGCTTGATCCCATCTCGACCCCTGCCGCAACAGCCAAAAGCTCAGCTTCGGTAGTGGCCCCGAACGGCACGACGTCCGTCACCTGTGGGCGGCCATGGGTCAGCGTCCCGGTCTTGTCGAAGGTCACGACGTCGACCTTCGCCGCCGCTTCGATCACGGCACCACCCTTCATCAACAGCCCGCGCCGCGCGCCAGTGGACATGGCCGAAGCGATAGAGGCTGGGACCGAGATGACCAGCGCACAAGGGCAGCCGATCAGGAGCAGGGCAAGTCCGCGATAAACCCAGGTATCCCAGGGCTGACCGAAGGCCAGCGGCGGAACCAGCACCACCAGCGCCGCAACGGCGACGATGGCGGGCATGTACCAGCGGCTAAAGCGGTCGATGAAGCGTTCGGTCGGCGCACGCGCCTCCTCGGCCTCTTCGACAAGGCGGATGATGCGGGCGATGGTGTTGTCCTCGGGGCCCTTGGTCACCTTGACCCGTAGGGCGGCCTCGGTGTTGATTGACCCTGCAAACACGGATTCCCCCGGTCCGCGCGTCTTGGGCACGCTTTCGCCCGTGACCGGGCTCTCGTCCACGCCCGAGGTGCCTTCGGTGATCTCGCCATCGGCCGGAATCCGGTCGCCGGGGCGCACAAGCACGGTCTGGCCTATGGACAGGCTTGCAGCAGGCACTTCGCGGGTGGTTTCCCCTGTGACCAGTTGCGCTGTCTTGGGGACAAGATTGGCCAGCGCCCGGATGCCGTCGCGTGCCTTGCCGGCGGCGACGCCTTCCAGCACTTCGCCCACGGCAAAGAGGAAGACGACCAGTGCTGCCTCTTCGGCTGCATTGATGAACAGCGCACCGATGGCTGCGATGGTCATCAGGCTCTCGATGGTGAAGGGCTGACCCATCCGCAAAGCTGCAAAAGCGCGCTGCGCTACCGGGGCCACCCCGATCAGGCAAGCAGCGACGAATGCCCATTTGCCGATCTCGGGTGCCAGATACTCGATAATCCAGGCGGCCGCCAGCAACAGTGCAGTGAAGATCACCAGCCTGCCCTTGGCGGTCTGAAACCAGCGCTTGGCCCGGTCAGCGGGGTCGTCATGGATATGGCCGGGGCTGCCGTGACTGGACTCGTCTTGCTTAGTGCTGGCTGCCATTGAGCCGTGATCGTGGCCAGCATGATCGTGTGTGGCGTGATCGTCATCCGGATGCGCACCGGTCTGATCGGCCGCGGGCAGCACTCCAGGCAGCACGAATTCTTTCTTTGCAGATGCCGTACGTGGCGCGATCTCGTAACCGAGTGCGCGGACGGTCTTCTCGATCCTGTCTTTCCCGGTCTGCGCTTCATCCAGCGTCAGTCGCAGGCGCTCTGACATGATCCCGACCTCGACGCCGCTTACTCCCGGCAGACGCGCGACAGCATCCTTGATTTTGGTCGCGCAGGACCCGCAGTCCATGCCTGTTACAGTCCAGTCGCAGGACGTTTCGCGTGCAGCTTCCGACATCGTCATTCCTCCTGCCGCCGAGCGGGCAGTTGATTTCATCGAATCAGCAATCTAATGTCTCTAGCAACTATAGCTTCAAGAGGAATATGATGCTGACGATCGGAAAACTTGGCGACGCGGCCGGGGTGAAAGTGCCGACGATCCGATACTACGAGCAGATCGGCCTTCTGCCTGAGGCTGAGCGCAGTGCAGGAAACCAACGGCTCTACGGCTGCAAGGCACTTGAACGGCTGGCCTTCATCCGCCACGCTCGCGATCTCGGTTTCACGCTAGAGGCGATCCGCGACCTGCTGAGCCTGTCCGACAATCCCGATCAATCCTGTGCCGCCGCAGATGCCATCGCAAGGTCGCAACTCGTCGAAGTCGAAAGTCGCCTCGCGCGACTGACCGCGCTGAAATCTGAACTTGAGCGTATGGTCGTGCAATGTGCGGGCGGAAAGATTGCCGATTGCCGGGTTATCGAAGTTCTGGGTGACCATTCGCTTTGCGCCACCGATCATCGGCACCCGGAGGCAGAGGCGAGGCAGTGACCGCTCCCGCAACGCTCGCCATCTACGCCGGCGCCGCCCTTGCCGAAATCGGCGGTTGCTTCGCGGTCTGGGCATGGATGCGTAAAGGGGCGAGCGCGCTCTGGCTCGTTCCTGGCATCCTCAGCCTTGCGGTCTTTGCTTGGCTCCTAGCCCTCGCGCCCTCGGATTTCGCAGGGCGTGCCTATGCGGCCTACGGCGGTGTCTACATCGCCGCCTCCCTTGGCTGGCTCTGGCGTGTCGAGAAGCAGCGCCCGGATGCCTGGGACATGACCGGTGACGCGATTTGTGGGCTCGGCGCGGCAATCATCCTCTTTGCGCCTCGGGCAGCTTGAGCATCAATGGCACTTCGTTCAACCGGATGTGCATCGGCGTCCAATTTTGATGGGGCGGACGGGAGATTGCAAGGTGCTTGAGGTGTTGCGGGGCCATTCGGAGTGCCTGACCGAGCACGAGGAAATCGGGGCATAAGTCAAAAGTTGGGGCAAAGGTGGAAATCTTTGAGCAAAGGATTGAAGCTACGGTGACTATAGCAATTAGTCTTGTTCCAAGACGATTCGAGGAGCGACTCCGTTGCAGATGACCGACCCCCTACTTGCACCCACCAAATTACTGGATTTTGATGCCGCGCCTGTTGCGCATCTAATTGAGAATCGCGGCTGGCGCGACTTTTCCGAATACGATCGGATCGGAGTTGCCTATGATTTTGTTCGGAATGAAATCGCGTTCGGATACAATCGAGCTGACGACATCCCCGCATCCGAGGTGCTTTCCGACGGTTATGGGCAGTGCAATACCAAAGGCACGCTCTTGATGGCGCTGCTGCGTGGTGTTGGCATTCGTTGCCGGTTGCATGGGTTTACGATCCACAAAGGCTTGCAGCGCGGTGTTGTCCCAGAGTTGGTGTATCCGCTTGCTCCTCAGGAAATTCTCCACTCATGGGTTGAGATCGAATATCAAGGTGCTTGGATCAATTTCGAAGGCTTCATCCTGGATGAAGCTTTCCTCAAAGTCCTGCAAACGTCTTTCTCGGACACGGACAGTCTCTGCGGTTATGGCGCGGGCACGGATTGTCTTGGCGCGCCTCCCGTCGCCTGGAACGGAGAAGATACCTACATTCAGAAAACCGGCATCGTGCAGGATTTCGGCGTGTTTGATACGCCGGACACCTTCTATTTGTCCCATGAGCAATCCTTTGGATGGCTGCGTGGTGCGCTGTACCGGCATTTCATACGCCACTGGATGAATGCGCGCGTACGTGGTTTCCGCAGCGGCCGCCTGAAGACTGACCGACGCGCGACTCACGCGCACGCGGAGCCTGCCAATGCCACATGACCACGGGCACGCGCATATCGATCCGAATTCTGGGGACCGGCGGGTTGCCATCGCCATCTGGGCAAACGGGCTACTTACCGTTGCACAAGTCGTCGGGGGCATATTCTCGGGCAGTCTGGCACTGATCGCCGATGCGCTGCACAACTTTTCCGATATGGCCTCGCTTGTCATTGCCTTCGCCTCACGCAAGATCGCGCGCCGCCCGGCCGATGAACGCATGACCTTCGGCTATGGCCGGGTCGAAATCGTCGCGGCCCTGATCAACTACACCACCCTCATCGTGATCGGCTTCTATCTGATCTACGAAGGTGGCATGCGCATGATTGATCCACCCGAAGTCATGGGGTGGACCGTCGTCATTCTTGGTGGAATCGCGCTTGTGGTCGACACGCTGACCGCAATGCTGACCTATTCGATGCAGAAGGGCAGCGTGAACATCCGCGCGCTTTTTCTCCACAACCTTTCGGATGCGTTGGCTTCAGTGGCCGTCATAGTCGGCGGGACGTCATTATACTCTATGTTATGCGTTGGGTTGATCCGGCCATCACCATCGGCATCGCGCTCTACATCCTCTACCTGGCCTTCACCGAGATCGGTGGTCCCATCCGGACGCTGATGCTCGGCAGCCCGCCCGACAACGACAACGACAACGACAACGAGGCAGTTGTCGAAGCGATACGCGATGTGGAAGGCGTTGCCGACGTTCATCACGTTCATTTGTGGCAAATGCAAGAGCACGTGGCCGCACTCGACTGTCATGTCGTCGTAAAACCCGAGGCGTGGTCTCGGATCGAGGAGATCAAGAGCGCGGTCAAGCAGCGGCTCAAGGAAGAGTTCGGCATCAGCCATTCCAGCCTCGAATTCGAGCACGAGGATCGCGCTCATCAGAGCGCCGGCCTCTATAGTCACGGTAATTCGAGAGAGGGGGAGGAAACTCATACTCACGAAAAAAGCTGACCGGGCATGAGGACATCATTACCTCATTTGCGACGGCAAGTTGACGTCGACCAATGTCAAGTGGACTGATGAACCTTTGCATGAGTAACTGGCTGCGAAGGGCAGTAAGGAAGGTCTGAGTCGGATACACTACAGGGGTATCACGACCAAGTTACCGAATATCACTTGACCTCCCCTTGCTGGAAGGTTGTAGCGGTAACTGTATGACCTGCGTTTTTCGCCTTGTTTTGATTCTCATGCTGACCTTCGGCGCCGTGACTGCGCCGGATGTGTCGTCGGCCAGTATGTCGGTCACGGCTATGGCGCAGATGGACCCCTCCGAAAGCGCGGATGGCCGTTGCGACGGGTGCAATCCCACCGGATTTGCTGACGGCACTGCCTGTGAAGGTGGGTGTCCTGTTCCTTGCGGCTCCAGCGGTACGGCTGGCCTCCTTGCCAATATGCCGTCAGCGCGGCTCACGATGCCCTTTGGTACTGCCATCCGGGGTGCCGAACCTTTGATCCCAGTCGGCGCAAATCCGTCGCTTGATCCGTTCCCTCCCAAACTGCCTGTTTGAACCTGATACCGGCCTCGCCTGCTGCGAGGCCTGATTGTTGCCTTGGCCGAAGCTGGCTGAGTGCGACCCTTTCAGATCAAGGTAAATGCGATGATCCTCCACAGACCGATTTCACGAAGGCACGTGCTTCGCACAGGTGCCGCATTAACAGCCCTATCCGCTCTGTCACCTGCACGAATGGCGATGGCCGATCCAACTGGGGACCCATTCGTCCTACGCGCGGCATCCGGACAGGCCGCCCTGCGCCCGTCACCATACGGCCCGACTAATGTCTGGAGCTATAACGGGTCCGTCCCCGGCCCTGAAATTAGGGTCCGGCGGGGCGACCGCGTGCGGGTTCTGGCTCAGAATGGGTTGGATGAAGGGACCACAATCCACTGGCATGGCATTCGCACGCCCAATGCGATGGACGGAGTGCCGTTCCTTACACAGGATCCGATCCCGGTTGATGGCGATTTTCTCTACGAGTTCGATGCGCTGGATGCGGGCACGTTCTGGTACCATCCGCACCAGCGCAGTTCGGAACAGGTCGGACGCGGCCTTTACGGGCCACTGATCGTCGAGGAGGCGGACCCGATCCGCGTGGATCGTGACCTGACCTGGATGCTGGACGACTGGCGCATGACCAGGGACGGACAGATTGCGGATGACTTCGGCAACCGCCATGACGCGATGCACGGCGGTCGTATTGGCAATTCCGTGACCATCAACGGTCAGATCCCCGAACGCATCTCGGTGCAATCCGGTGAGCGCATCCGCTTGCGGCTAATCAACGCGGCGAACGCGCGGATATTCGGGCTGGATTTTGGAGATTTTGAACCAGTCGTGGTCGCGCTGGACGGTCAACCCGTGACGCCCCATGCCCCTGACGGCGGGGTCGTGGTGATCGGCCCGGCGATGCGTGTCGATCTGGTAATCGACATGACCGGCAAACCCGGAGAGGCCGTCACGGTCACCGATGTCTTCTACGAAGGCCTCGAATACCGTCTGGTCGATCTCGTCTACGGGCCTGACAGGCTGCGGGACAGTGTGCCGGATTGGTCGATGGACCTGCCGCCCAACCCGCTGGCCGAACCGGACATGGCGTCGGCCGCGCGGCACCAGATCGTATTCAACGGCGGAATGATGGGGCAGATGATGATGGGCAGCGGTATGGGGTCGATGATGGACCAGATGCGCGAGGGCAACATGTGGTTCATCAACGGAGAAGCCGCGACGGGTCATATGATGGACCCCTTGCTGGTCCTGCCGCAGGGCACGTCGCACGTGTTCGAGATGGATAATCGCACCGCCTGGCACCATCCGATCCATTTTCACGGGCATTCGTTCCGTGTGATCGCCCGCAACGGACAACCGACTCGGTATCGCGAATGGCAGGACACCGTCCTGATGGCACCCGAAGAACGGGTCGAGATCGCCTTCGCCGCGGACAATCCCGGTGACTGGATGTTCCATTGCCACATTCTGGAACACCAGGCGGCGGGCATGATGGGCGTCATCCGTGTCGAACCTGGCACGACCAAAACCTGAAACTCACACACTTAGGACCATGAAAATGAATGAACCGATGAAGAAGATACTTGGATTTGCCAGCCTCGGCACGGCAGGTGCCGTCGCCGTCCTTGCGATGAGCCTGAATGCCGCGCCTGCCGCGGCGCAGGAGGTCACGCTCTACAAGAACCCACAATGCGGATGTTGCGAGAGTTACGCGGACTATCTGCGGGAGAACGGTTTCACGGTGGAGGTGAAACCGACCCATGATCTGGCGCAGATCAGCCGCGATGCCGGTATCCCGGATGACTTCCAGGGCTGCCATACCGCCTTTCTGGGTGACTACGTTGTCAGCGGCCATGTGCCCATCGAAGTTGTTAACCGCTTGCTTGAGGAGCGCCCGGAAATTGCCGGTGTGACTCTTCCCGGCATGCCATTGGGGTCGCCGGGTATGGGCGGCGCGAAACAGGAGCCCTTCAAGATTTACACCGTCGAGGAAGGTGTGAGCCCGACCGTATATGCGGTCGAATGATCAATCGCGCGGTCTGGTGCGAACCAGTGCCAGACCGGTTTCAAGGGAAAACAAAGGATGGAATGCATGATGATGGACGGTGGAATGATGGGCGGCGGCATGATGATTGCGATGGGCCTCGTCTGGTTGCTGATCGTGGGTGTGCTGGTGCTCGCGGCAATCGCCTTGGTCAAATACATCCGCTCGGACAGCGGAAAATAGAAATGTGCCAGAATGCGGATTGAGGGTGCCAGCAGCGGCGACAGCCTGTTGTCGATGGGGTGGGTCTGGGCGCTTTGCGTCCTGCTTGTCCTGTCGTCGCTCGCGGCACTTTTCATTCTCTGTATGTGGTTTGTAACAAGAAGGTGGAAGTGCCGTGAAAAACACCATTAGGCTCGCTGCGGTCCTGCTCGCCACAACGGTTTTGCCCGTAGCGGCGCAGAGCGACGTGCTCATGGGCGAGCGCCTTTATCAAGTGAATTGTGCCAGTTGCCATGGGGCGAACCTGGAGGGGCAACCAGATTGGCGCACACGATTGCCGAACGGCAGGTTGCCTGCCCCGCCCCACGACGCCTCCGGCCATACCTGGCATCACCCCGACCGCGTATTGCTCGACATCGTGAAACGCGGACCGGCGGCGATTGTCGGGAACGGTTACGAAAGCGACATGCCCGGATATGAGGTTGTGCTGACAGACGATGAGATCACGGCGATCATTGACTACATAAAGAGCACATGGCCCGACCGGATCCGCGCGTCGCAGGAAAACCGATCCCTTGCCGATGAGCAGGCGCAGCCATGACGGAAAAGGTCGAAGGAAATGCCCACCCTGTGTCGCGACGCAGTATCTCCGGGTTCGTGCTGGTGCCGCTGATAGCCTTTGCCCTCATGGTCCTGTTCGGTTGGGGGCTTTTCAGGGGTGGCGACGACTTGCCGTCGGCACGTCTCGGCAAACCCGTGCCGGACTTCGCGCTGCCCCCGGTGCTCGGCCGAGAAGAAGGTCTTTCGACGCAGGACCTGATCGGACACGTGTCACTGGTGAACGTCTTTGCCTCGTGGTGTGTGCCCTGCCGTGCCGAACATCCGCTGTTCATGGAGTTGAGCGCAACCGGTGAGGTGCCGCTCTACGGAATCAACTACAAGGACACGCCCGATCAGGCGCGCGCCTGGCTCGACGAGTTGGGTGATCCCTACGCGCGCATCGGGGCCGACATCAACGGACGCGCCGGTATCGAATGGGGCGTCTATGGCGTACCCGAAACCTACGTCATCGCGCCCGATGGCACCATCGCCTACCGCCATGTCGGTCCGATTACGCGGTCAATCCTGGAAGAAACCCTGTTGCCGATCGTCCGTGATCTGAACACCCAATCCGCCGAGGAGACAACGCCATGAAACATCTGAAACCGGCGCTGATCGCCTGGGCAATGTCCGTCGGCACGGCGTTTGCCGGACCGCAGGGGTTCGCCCTGCACGATACCCCGCAGACCGTCGCCAATGTGCGCTACGAGAAAGAAGACGGCAGCCGTGGGGACATGGAAGATTTTCGCGGCAAGGTGATCCTCGTGAATGTCTGGGCAACGTGGTGCGTCCCTTGCCGGGAAGAGATGCCGACACTGGATGCGCTGCAAGCGGAACTTGGCGGCGACGACTTCGAGGTGGTCGCCCTGTCCATCGACCGGGCCGGATCAAAAGTCGTGCGGCGTTTCTACGACGAGATCGGTGTCACCAATCTCAAGATGTATGTCGATCAGACCATGCTCTCGATGACCGCGCTGCGCACCGTTGGCCTGCCGACGACGATCCTGATCGACGCGCAGGGGCGGGAGCTCGGGCGACTGGTCGGACCAGCCGAATGGGACGACCCCGAAATGGTGTCCTTTCTGCGCGAATTTATCGAATGAGTTCCCCAGAAGATGTTCCCTCACCCTTGACCTTCCAGTTACTGGAATGACCATCTCACTAACATCGAAAGGATTTTTCGGATGACCGACGTAATACCATCCAGCGACGCAACCACTTCAGGCATTTCCAGTGCTGGCAACAGGCCCCGGTGGTTGACGCGCAGACGATTGCTGTTCGTCGGTGCGGCAACCGTGATGGGGGGCGGCATGGCCCTGAACTGGGGATGGCTCACCGCGATCGGGCTCGCGCCTGTTCTGGTCTCGCTGGCCCCCTGTGCCGCGATGTGCGGCCTGGGTCTGTGCATGAAGGGCGGGTCTGGAAAGGGATGCTCCAAATCGCCGGACGGGGCGTCTCCCGACTGAGTTCTTTCGATAACCACACGATCAACCCAAGGAGAAAACCATGAGAAAAACACTTACAACTTTCGTCGTTGCGACGGCCCTTACCGCAAGTGCATTTGCCGTCAGCGCCCAGGAACAGACCACCCCGGAAACGGGCGAAATGATGCAGAATGATGATGCCATGCAAAGCGGCATGATGGACGGCGACATGATGGGCATGATGAAGATGATGGCCGAAATGAAACCCATGATGGAAGCCTGCACCGAGATGATGGCGTCCATGACCGAGAAAATGGACGGTGACATGATGCCGTCGGAAAAATCGGACGGCTAGAGTTGCTAATGATGCCTGTTGGTCCACGGATCGGCAGGCATTTATTGTAAGGATATAAGAATTGAAAGCACTGACACGGCGCGCCGCCTTGGCGATCATTGCGGCCACGATCTCCTCTCCGGCCTTTGCCGATCATCCGGGAGAAAACCTGGATGCGCGCATGTTCGAGATGGAGACGTACTTTCAGGCCATAGATGCGGCGCAGACCCCAGGATTTGAGCTACAGGATGCGGAGGGCAACCCCGTCCGCCTGTCGGACTTTGACGATAAAGTTGTCATCCTGCATTTCATTTACGCCAACTGCCCCGACGTCTGCCCGCTGCACTCCGAAAAGATCGCGGCCATACAGGCCTCGATCAACGATGGGCCGATGAAAGATCTGGTGCAATTCATCTCGATTACGACCGATCCGGTGAACGACACGCCGGACGTGCTGCGCGATTACGCGGATCGGCATGGGCTCGATCCGAGCAACTGGGTCATTTTGACCAAGCAGCCTCATCAATCTGATGACGCAACGCGCCTTCTGGCGCGGGAATATGGGCTGGAGTTCACGATGACCGCCGACAGCGACATGATGATGCACGGAGCGGTCACGAATGTCGTGGACATCGGCGGTCGGTTCGCTGCAAAATTCCATGGCATGGACTTCAAGAACGTGAACCTGATCCTCTATGTCAGCGAGTTGATCAACAACGCCCAGCATCGACGCCGGGAGCCCAGCTGGTGGGACCGGCTGACAGGGGTGTTTCAATGAGTGTCGTCACGACTAGCGTGAGGCTGTCCTCGACAGACGGAATTTCCCTGACGGCTCTTCGTCGGTATTTTGCGGTGATCATCCCGGCCAACTTGGTCTGGGAGTTCGCGCATATGCCGCTCTACACGATCTGGAACGAAGGCACCTGGGGTGAGATCGTCTTCGCAGCCGTCCATTGCACGGGTGGCGATATCCTGATCGCCATGAGCGCGCTGATGCTTGCCCTCATGCTGTCGGGCCGGGGCTGGCCCCTGGTCGCCTCCACGCGGCGGTCTGTGACCGTCCTGACGGTAGTGTTCGGCTTGGGACACACGCTTTTCAGTGAATGGCTCAACATCGTGATCCGCGCCGCCTGGGCCTATTCGGACCTGATGCCGATCATTCCGGTCCTCGATGCGGGCCTGTCACCTGTTTTGCAATGGATCGTGGTCCCGCTGGTCGCGTTCTGGTGGGCCGTGTGGCCCTTCAGCACCGAGCGTGATGTATGATGGATATTTCCGGCATCGGCATCTTCGCGGCCTTCCTGGCGGGAGCCATCTCGTTCCTCTCTCCCTGCGTCCTGCCGCTGGTGCCGGGCTACGTATCCTATATCGCAGGGCAGCCGGATTTGCGCATGACGCGGTCGGTCGGCTTGCGGGCGCGCGCCGGGGCGCTCGGGTTGAGTGCCTGCTTTATCTTGGGCTTTTCGACGGTCTTCGTCGCCCTCGGGGCCGGGGCCAGCGCGCTCGGATCCCTGCTGCTGACATGGCGCACCGAGCTGAACTATCTCGGCGGCGCGATCATCATTCTGTTCGGACTGGTCATGCTGGGTGTCTTTCGTCTCAATGCGTTCTCGCGCGATACCCGTTTCAATCTCGACATTCCCGGCGGTCGCCCGTTTGGCGCTTATGTGCTGGGGCTTGCCTTCGCCTTCGGCTGGACACCTTGCATCGGACCGATCCTCGGCGCGATCCTGACACTCAGTTCGACCTCCGGCTGTTGATTGCCACTGAGAATTGACCCGGCATTGTCACCGAGAACTGACCCACCCAGTGGTTATGTTCTGCGTGTCATGATGGCGTCAATGCTGGTGTTTCCTTCCGTT
>NZ_RPEN01000141.1 GCF_003991405.1 Pseudorhodobacter sp. E13 | reverse complement strand
GAAACGGAAGGAAACACCAGCATTGACGCCATCATGACACGCAGAACATAACCACTGGGTGGGTCAGTTCTCGGTGACAATGCCGGGTCAATTCTCAGTGGCAATCAACAGTCGTCTTCACTCTCACTTCCCATCGTGCTCTGCTCGATGGCATTCAGGATGCTTTGGAGATCCTCGAGTATGAAGTTGCCAGCAGTCTCTTCGTCATCCTCATCGACCTTGACGTTCCCACGCGCTGCGATGGCCGAAAAAAGCTCTTGTGGCTTCAGGAAGTACCCAAGCTTCTCGAGGCTTTCCTCTCGGATGGCTTCAAGGTCATCCGCGTCGGTGACGAGGCGGTAGTCCTTCACCTCCTCGGTTTCGAGGAGCTTGTTGGCGAAGATGTACTGCTTCTCGGACAGGTACTTGTAGAAAATGAAGCCGAGAATGTAGTCGCGGAACTGGTCAGCGTCCATCTTGCCGCGAAGTTCGTTCGCGATCTTCCAAAGCTGGCTTTCAAGTCGTTGTTTCTGCGCTTCGGTCATGAGGTTCCAACTAAATTTGCTCGCGTTTATGCTACCTTATCCACGACTAGCGTCTAGAGAAAGCTCCGAATTTCCTTGGTGTCCAGCAGTCGACGGAACCCCGTCCCTACCATGACCGCGAAGTCTGCACAAAGTTTGCTGCCAATGTCATGCGGCGGTAGACTTCGGATATTCCATGAGAAACAAACCCATCGGGATCGGTCGGGCTCTGAGCCAAGGCTTGCGTTTATCCTCGGATGCGACCCACGCGCGGGAGAAGTCTGAGGAAGCAGAACGCGCCTCCTACCGCCGCCAGTATTGGCAGAGCTATTCGAAGAAGGTGAAACGGATCTTTGGTACGGTCTCACCAGATGAATACGAAGCGGCCCAGTTGCGCGCAGACGACGCTGGGCGGTCTGTATGGGGCCAAGTTTGGGCAGAGTCGCAGGCTTATTGCAGCGATCGCGCGATTGCGACCGGCGAGATCGCCGATCTGCAACGGGAACTGGTCGCTGAACTTCGGCGCATCGGCAACAACTTAAATCAACTTGCGCGCCTCGGTTACATTCAGAACCGCAAGCAAGGTGCCTTGAAGCAATCGGATGACACACTGACGGTCAAAACCATGCAGCAACTTTCGATGCTTGAAGCCGCGGTCACCAAGTTCGACGATGGCACGACGATCAAGGTGCTCTCTGGCATCGAGAATGATCATTAAATCCATGTCGCGGAAGACACCGACCTTCGCGCAACTTGCGTCCTACATAGGGCGCGAACCAGGTCCGGCTTCCGGCACCTCCTTCGTGCGAAATCTCTACGCCGACGGCCGCGACACTGCGCCAATTGTCGCGCAGTTTTTGGACAACTACCGCTACTTGCCCGAGCGCAAGGGCGGCAACGCCCTGTATCACGAGGTGATCGTGCTGGAGCCGCAGCCGCACTTGGCAGCTGATACCGTCGAGACTGCCTTACACGCGCTTGCCGAGAAATATTGCCAGCAACGCGCTCCGCATCAACTGGCATGGGGGCGGGTTCATCATGACACGGAGTTCCCTCATATTCATCTGATGATCTCCGCCAATTCCGTCCGCTCAGACCGACGCGTGCGGATGGAGCGGTCCATCTTTGCACACGTTCAGCGGGATCTGGAACGCTGGCGAGCGGAAAACCTCCCTCAGCTGAAAGCGCGGGTGATCTACGGGCACGAGCATGAAAAACAGTCCCCGAGGCAACCATGCCGAGAAGGAGAGATGGTACGACGGACCAAGAAACCGTCGAGAAAGCAGCAGGTCTATCAGCAGGTCCAGGAGGCGATTGGCTTGGCTTCCGATCGTTCTGATCTGATCAAGCTATTGAACCAGAATGATTTTGAGCTGTATGAGCGCGGGAAGACTATCGGCGTTATCGACCGGGGAACCGGGAAACGCTATCGTTTGCAAACATTGGGTCTTTCCGACGCGTTATTGGCGATCGACTTGGTACGCGGCGGTCGGACCGTGCCCAATGAAAATCCGCCCCTCGACGCCCGCGCCCAGCAAATTCTTCGACGGCGGATGGGTGTAGCCGCGCGCGAGCAACTGGTCGATCCTGAACGCGATCTGCCAGAGCGCTTCTAGGGGTTAGCGGAACCCCGTCTCCTTACACCATTCACCGAACGCGGTAGCCGGGAATGGCCATGCACAAAGACCGTGCAGGGCTGGACGAATTCCAAGGAGACGCGAGCATGAAAGCATTCAACCAAGGTTTTCTAAAAGTCATTCTGATCGTGTCGATCCTTCCGCTGGTTCCAGTGTTCCTGTTGTCGCTCACTCCGGCAGGGTTACTGCTGGTCGCAGTGGTCGCCTACTTTGCATGGCCTGCCTTCCAGCGGGGCGTCAATCAACTGTTTCGGGGAATCTGGGAATTCGTAACCTCGATCTTCGTCGGATTCTTCAAACTGATCGGCTTGTTGTTGATCGGCCTTCTCAAGGGCCTAGGCCTACTGCTGAAAGCCTTTGGCCTATCGTTTGGCTGGCTGGCCGGACTGAACCTGCCATCAACCCGCTTCATGGGCTGGTTCGAGCGTTGGCGCTTGCTAAATGCGTCCAATCAAGGGCCTCTGGTTGACGGCCGGTCGGCGCGCCTGACCGAGACGGCAGGCTACGAGAGCTTGTTGGTTCAGGGCGGTATGGGACGCGGCAAAAGCTCGACCTTCGTGCTGCCCAACTTGTTGTCCCCTCCGAACAAGCAGCCAAGTTTCGTGATCTCTGATACCTCGGGCGAGCTCTATCAGGCCAGCTCGGGATACTTGGCCAGCCGCGGTTACCTGATCCGCGTTCTAAACCTGATGGATCCGGCCCATTCCGAAACCTACAACCCACTTGCCAACGCTACCGCCCCTCAACATCTGGCAGATTTGGCCAAGACTCTTGTCCGCTCAGCAAGCGGTCGCACCATGGGGCAAGCCGCTCACGATCCTTTCTGGGATCAATCAGCTGAAAAACTGATCCGTATTCTAGCGCAGTGCCTGTTGAATCAGCCCGATCCAGCCTTTCGGAACCTAGCAAATCTCCGCCGCCTGGTCCTGGGTTTTGATGCCCATGTCGCACCGCAAGGGCAACTCGGCCAGATCGATCGCTTCGTTTTGGCCGCCACGCAAAATGACCAGAGCACGTTCGCCGCGTATCGGGCTTTCGTGCAGGGAAACCTGAAGACCATTCAGTCTGTCCTTATGACAGCCGATGTTGCACTTGATGCTATCGCGACGCCGGAAATGGCCGCGTTGACTGCCACCAATACCCTCAAATTTAGCGAGCTACGCCAGCAACCGATCGCGCTCTATGTGATGGTCAACCAGACACAGATGGAGCTCTACGCCTTTCTGCTCAACCTGTTCTATGCCGACCTATTCAAGTCGCTTTTGAAGGATCCAGCCAATCCCGGTCGCCCGGTCTGGCTGTTCCTTGACGAATTTGGGCACCTGCAGATCCCTGGCTTTGAGGTATTTGCCACCACTGCCCGCAAATACAAGGTCAGCTATTCCCTCTTTCTACAATCACTGGCCCAGCTGGAGGGGCGCTACGGCCCGCACAACGCCCGCACCATCATCGAGGGGCTAGGCAGCGAAATCTATTTGCCCGGCACGTCCCTCGACACCGCCAGAAATCTGGAAGCACGGCTCGGTCGAACCGACAAGGCTCCCCTGATGGCGGCCAGCGACATCATCCGTATGGATGAAAATCAAGCACTGCTTTTGTACTCGAACCGTTTGCCCATCCTGTTGAAAACCAAACGGTACTACCAGCGCGCCGATCTACGCCATCGCGCAAAGAAATCGCCCGCACCGTTGCCTCAAACGGGCGGACGCACACCTCGTCTCATTCAACTGTAGCTATGAACCCCATGGAATCCCGAGAGAAAAGCGCCCGTGATGAAGGCTATTCTGACGGCTGGTTTGATGCCCTCGAAGGCCGGACACAGCAAAGAACCCAAGAAGACGAAATATTCGGGTCGGGTCGCGATCTGCACGCTTATCGAGCTGGCTATGAACTCGGTTTCATGACCGGCAGGCACCACCGTCGAACTCTGCCGCTCACGGTCAGCGGAAGCGTTCGGCTTCATCGCATGCAAAATGACGACCAGGACTTTGAACGCGACTAGGAAATATCGGCATGAACAAAAACGAAATTCGCGATGCAGGATTCACCGAGGGTTACGCCCGAGGAATCGACGGGAAACCGCGCGCCATGCGCACACCGATGGAGCTGATCCTGCTAGCCCCAAAGTTGGTTCCCACCTTCTACGATGCCTATGAGCAAGGGTACGCCAAAGGAAAAGACGATTTTCGGACGCTCATGGAATGGCGCGCCAATGCTGAAACGATGCAAGCGGCTAGAGAGGAACAGGAGAAAAGCCATGAGCGCTAGTTGGGATGGACACCACGACGCCCGCAATGATGCTGAGTTCGACGTAGCCTTTGATCTCCCACGGCAGCCGCGACCACGTTTCTTGAAGTCTCTGATGTCCACTCAGTATCGGGTGGCCTACATGGCTGCGTATCGGCAAACCTACAATCACGCCCTGCGAAGGCACGAAGACGGGATCGCCTATGAGTTGTCCTGTCGATCTAAATTAATCCCTGGCGAACAAGTGCCACGTGGCCGGGTCTTTGAGCGAGGCTGGCGAGACGGCTTTGATGGCAAAGATTCCATTCCCGATGGATATTCACACACAGAAGTCGAAACCTATGAACGCGGCCACAGCGTTGGCAAACAGTACCGCGAGTTGGAGTTGACCCAGCAATCGCGGCAAAGGAGTCGACACTTGCTTTCGCCATGACGTGCAAGGCAGTTTGTCACGGATTGGCTTGCTGAACCGTTGCTCTAAAAATAAAATTACCAAACATGAGGAACCGATCTGCCCGGCTGACGGAAATCACTCCCGAGGAAATGGCGCTCTTGCAGGCCAAGGCCGACGAAATGGCCGAGCTGCAGGCATTGTTGAACAAACTGCCAATGGGTTTGCAGATCGAAACCCTGACCGAAACGGAACTCGAACGGCTGCGCCTGATCGCACGGTCACCGGCTACGATGTTATGCGGTGATAGCTTGCTGCTCTGGAATAATCTTTGCCGCCAGCACACCAGCCTCAAACCTCGTACTTGAACCTTTCCAGATGTCCATTCCCCCAACGACTTCGGCACAACGGTTCGGGGTGGCGTTGTTGCGGGTGTCTACGGACAAGCAGTTCCAAGAAGGCGAGAGCATCGAAACACAGCGCCGCAAGGTAGAATTCGTGGCGCGACGAGAACGGATCGATATCGTCCGATATTTCATCGAGCACTACTCCGGTCGCAAGTCAGATCGCCGTATCCTCGACGAACTCTTCGAATTTTTGTCGGAAAACCGCGACATAGACGCGGTGATTGTGGGCGATATCGACCGCTTCACTAGGGGTGGTACTGAAATTTATCTTGCCCTGAAACGTCAGTTGAGGGAACTAAACGTGCGGCTGGTCGACACAACCGGCATCATCCAGCCGGAACGAAACCGATTGGAGCATCTCGGCGTTGAGTATCAGTGGTCTATCGAATCTCCGAGCCATTACGCTGAAATCTTCATGGCAGAGAAGGCCCGCGCCGAAGCATCCGATATTCTGACACGCACAATCGGACAGCAGATTCAATTGACGCGTGACGGGTATCAATGTCGCGCCGCAAATTTCGGATATCGCAATCGGAAGATCACCACCGAAGACGGCAAGAAGAAGACCATCCTGGTGCCCCACGAGTTGGAAGGGCCTTGGATTGTCCGAATGTTCGAGCTGAAAGCTGAAGGTGGCTGGCGCGACGATGCGATCTGCGAAGCAATCAACGCGATGGGCTATCAATCCCGCCCAACGAATATCTATGACAAGGATACAAGGCGCGTACTAGGGCAGACCCGGCAGAAGCAGCTTTGTCCTAAGCAGCTAAACCGCTACATTTCTCGACTGATCTACTGCGGTGTCCGCTGCGAGCGCTGGAATCAGGACAAGCCAGTACTAGCTCCAATTGAGCCGTTGATTTCAATTGACCTGTTCAACCGAGCCAACCGTGGCAAGGTACGCATCAAACAACACAAGGACGGTTCTCTTGAAATTTCGGAAGACCGTGAGACCTACGTCAGCCGTCGCCACAATCCCGAATTCCTGCTCCGCCACGTCGTCACCTGTCCGGAATGTGCCCGTCCCTTGGTGGCATCGCGCTCGAAAGGAAAGTCAGGGAATTACTTCGGATACTATCATTGCAGCCGTGGTCACAGATACTTTGGCGTTAACAAGAACGAGTTCGAGAAGACTGTTGCCAATTATTTGGACCGACTACAGGCCAAGCCCGGTTTTCTGCCGCTGTTCCGGGAAGTTGTGAGAGACGTTTGGATCCAGAAAAACCGCGCCCGAAAGAGCGAAAGCGATCAAATCACTCAGCATATTGCTGCCCTTGAGGGCCGACAGGAATCTTTGCTGGACCGCATCGCGACCAGTAACTCCCGCTTGGTTCAGCAGAAGCTTGAGGCCCAAGTTGAGGAATTGGAGGCGACGATCAAGGCAACCCGAAAGAAGCTGACGTCAACGACCATCCGAGAGGACGAAATCGACGCTTACTTCGACGTCGCAAAAAAGCTGATGGAACACCCCACGGAGCATGCGATGAACGCGCCCACCAAGGAGAAGATCGAGAATCTGTGGGGGTTTATCTTCAAAAAGCATCCAACCTACCGTGATCTGGTCGATGGAACACCCGAATTGACGCTCCTGTACCGGCTTAACCGGGATGTCGGAGTCGATAGAGAACAGTTGGCTGGGGAACTGGTTTCTGAATGGAACACCTTTGAGGCCGAAGTCCTGGCGTTCCTACTCATCTGAATCATCAATTCTCGGACCATTCCACTTACCATCAGTGTCGATGTCGCGGTAGATCTCAAATCCTTCTTCAGCAATGCCGTAGAGCACGTTGATGATTTCGACCATGTCGTCGTCAGAGTAGTTGCGGCCCAGCATTCCGAGCATCCGGCGCGCGGCGGAAATGGTGATGCGGTGCTCGTTGTTTTGGCCGTTATCCGGACCTTGGTTGTGTCGGTAATTATCTGTCATGGTTTTGAAATTATGTTGACCAAAGCCTATCGACCGCGCGGCGTCACGCGTCTCGAGCACGCCGAAAAACTTAATGAAGTCTTAATGAAGTCGAGCGGGCAGCATCTGCAGATTTGTGCCGCTGGGTTGCGGGCGAGGCTTTCCCGCCCGTGCCGGGCTGCCCCACCCACCCGTTGGCGCACGCGCAAGAGCTGTGCAGATATTGGCTTTCTGCCGTTGCCGCGTAGCCTTGTGGCATGGAGAAAAGTTCGGATCGGGCCCGTGAAACTACACAAAACTCCGTCGAAGACAAAACACGTGTGGTCACTGAGGAGGTGGGCAATGCAGTGGATACTGTCACCGAAGACCCCGGTTATTTCGAATTCACCTCTGAATGGCAGGGCATCGGTCTGCACATCCGCTACAATGCCTGCTGGCTTGGTCGTTGCGCCGGCTTGCGCACCCATCATGTTGAGCTGCGCTCGGAAGGAAAGGTGAAGCTGCCGGTCACGGCAACCGGTTATCGCTCGCTGTTTTTGCACGGCGAAGACCCCTTCGCCGATTGGGGTGGCGATGTCGTGGCGTTCGTGTCGGACTGGCTGGATGATGCGTCCAGGAGCGCCGACTGGCAGCGCTATGTCGAGGAGTCGCGGCAATTGTCGCTGTTTTGATAGGGTTGGTTTCGACAGCATGGTTTTGCCCGTCTATTCGGTCGTCAGAAAGCGCCCGTCTTCGAATCCCAGTGCGCCGAATTCTGACTGCAGCGCTTTGAAGTCAAACCGCGTCTCATGCAGGAACAGCGCGCTCAGGAGCAGTGGCATTGCATCGCTTAGCTGGTCGAACACCGGGCCGTCTGGACTCCAACTGGTGCTGTCAGACTTGTTCAGACGGTCATCCGTCTCAACGTGCCGGATGATGCCATTCGCAACGGCGTCGCTACAGGGGGCAACGAATATCGAGGTCAAGTTTGGTGCGCTTGCAGCAAAAACCAGACAGGCCAGCTCGATCTCGCCCTGCTCAATGCGGTATTTCTTGTAGGAGATGTCTGCGAACAATGTGGCCAGTGACCGTTCCAGGTGATCAAGCGGCGACAGGTCAAACAGGATGATCTGAGTGGCGGCATTGGCGATGGGGTCGTGCCACTGCTCCTGCCAGTGCTTGTCTGACAAGAGCAGCATTGAGGTTGAGGCCAGGATGCCTTTTTTGAGGATCCGGTCGATGATCAGAAGTTGCCCGGGTTTGCTGAAGAGACAGATATCCATGACATGCTGGCCGTTGCGTTTGACCGCTTTCACCATATAGACCAGATAGTCCTGCCGGATTTGCTCCAGCGCCTGCATTGCGGATGCGTCCAGATCATATTGTTGTTTGAGGCGATCTTTGGTCCGCGAGGCCACAAAAATGACCTCTCGATCCTCATGGCGCGAAATGAAGCGATCCCAGTCAGTTCGAGGCAAATCGTCGAACAGGCAAACCCGGGCCGGTATCGGCGGGCCAGTGACCAGGGTTTCTGACAATTGCGCCTCCAGCGCGTCCGTATCGCTGCCCTTATCTGAGGATGGCAGACGCAATGTGGATGTGGCGGTTTTGAAGGGTGCCAGCGCGTCGCATTGATCCAGGAGCGGTTGGCAATAGGAGACGTAATCAGTGGAATGCAGGCTGGCTTGACCGGCGCGTTCGACCAGCTGTGCGATGCGGGTTTCCAGAAATGCGCTTAGTTCAACTGAGAACGGTTCGAACTCAATCCCGAGCAAGGTTTGGTCAGCTTCCCTGCTGGACGTCTCCGCTGTCTCGGCGCTGGTCAGCAGGGCCTTGGCCGTGTCATCTTCGGTTTGCGTGAGGAAATCGTTCACGGCGGTTTGCCAGAAATCTTCGGTCAGCATTGGGGTCAGTATTGCCAGTCTCTGATCAGGAAAGTCGTCCTGCGGCAAGTCATCGACCACGTAGTCTTCCAGGCCGATTTGTGTAGCGTAAACGAGGACAGGTGTCTGAAAACACCCCTTGATCACGGCGGCCAGTGCGGCCATGCGCGCAAAACGGCTATGAAGCCCTGCAATCAATGCCTCGCCCTGTTCCAGCCAGTCGCGATAATCGAGATAGGCCTCTACGAACGCATCCCGCATCACCCCCGCATCTTGGGCGATCATCAGCGATTGCAGCGTGGCATAGATCTCATGGCAATTCCGGCATCGGTCCCTCAGCCCCTCCAGCCGGATCAATTGTTTTGCGCCGCCCAATTCCCGCATCAGATAGGCCTGTGCCATCAGTAACGCGCCGTAGGCCGTCGATTGGTTGAGCTCAAAATGGCAGGTCTCATGCAAGGATGCGATCAAGGACGTCCAGTTCGTTTCCCCGCCACCTGCGTGCATGTCCCAGCCCAGGTGATCGAAGCGGCCAGTGGCGGTTTTGGCGTCGCCATCAAGCAAGAGCTCCAGATTGCCTTGGAGCTCGTGCCTGTCGGATTGGGGCGTTTTTGCCATCTCAGCCTTTCACATAGTCCAGAATGCCGAGGGACAGCCGTGGTTGGTCTTGCACCAATTCCCAACGCAGAACCTGGATGACCGCGTTCAGCTCTTCACGCCGCCATTCCTGTGCAGTGGCCGCTTCGCCCAGCAACGAGGTCAGAGGGGGCGCATCTTTGTCTTTGCCGGGTCGGAAGGTGATCGCAGCAAACCCGAAGGTGCCGGGTGCGGAGCGGGCCCGGATCGGCTTTTTCTCGCAATTCAGCACGTAGACGCCTGTTGCGCTTGGCTCCAGATAGGGCATCGGCAAAGCCAGAACTTCATCGCCATTCTCAGTGTCTTCCAGCGCCGTCGTGCTGAACTCAAACACATAGATCTGCGTTTCCTTCGGCGCATCAAAGCGGATATCCAGCATAAATTCCTGGCCCGGCGTGATGCGTAGCAGATCGTCTTTCACGCGCAGATTGTCACCGCGCCCATCGCCTTGGTTCGACAAACGCAAAGACGTGTTCGCCAGTTTGATTTCCGGCGCGCCGTCCCCCTGCAGCTCGGCCAGAAGTTTCAGCAGCAGCACCGGGTTTCTGGGCGGCGCAATCATTCCGGGTGAGGCTTCCAGAATCCGGTCGATGATCTGGCTCGGTGTGAGGCGTACCATATCCTCGGGCGAGAACAGTGACGCAGCCTCTTTGCCGGCGCCCACGCTCAGATGATAGAGCATGTGCTCTGCTTCTAGGATCGACACGCTGATCTGGCCACAGCGGATTTTCTGGCCGCGATCCTCGCGCCAGCTTCTGGGCGGGCGTTTGTCATCGTCCTCGACCAGAACCCGTTTCTTACTGATATCTTCGAGTTCTTTTGCATCGGGTTCATAGATTTGCTCGAAGAACGGAGCCGGTTCCTGACGCCCCAGGGTCTCCATCAGACCACCAAAGGCGTGGATCATCTTGAACGTATCACCCACATGTTTGCGCTTCCCGAATTTCTGTTTGTTGCCCAACTTGTCGATATCCTCTTTCCGAATGCGGGGCGGTTTCGGAAAATCGCGAACTGGCGGGTTGTTATGCCCAAGGCCTGCAATTGGGTTTTGATCATCGCGCATGGTCTTTCCTTTCACTGCTGATCTTCAACGAAAAACGCGCCCCTGACTACCGGCAAAGCTCAGAGCCAAGGGCGTGTCGTGGTCATTTCAATATCGGGACATAGCCGATCAGATCCGGGCAGATTGGAACGTATCGCTCAGCGTCTGGCCAACCTTGGCGAGGAATTTTTGGAGATCCCCGCCATTGGTCGAAACCCGGTGCGCTTTCCCGTCTGAGGCGATCTTTTCCAGCATGGCGGTGTTGGCATCCATCCCAAAGGCGATGCAGATGATATCCGCCTCTTCCTTGGCCTGTCGGATGATCGCGTCACTGGCATGACTGTGCCCGTCCGACATCAGGATCATGACCGGGCGGTAGAACTTGTAGCCATCGGAATTGGGACGTTTGTCCAGCTCCTGCACCGATTGCAGGCCCAGCTGAAGCGCTGCCTCGAAATTGGTGCCGCCGCTGGCATGGCCCGGTTTCAGGGTGAGGCCGACCGCTGATTGCGCGAAAACCGTCCGTTTGGCGCGATCGTTGAACGGAATTTCAGTGATTAAAAAGCCATCTTTGTTTGCCGGGACAGCCGTTTCTTTCACCAACCCGTTCTTGGCCAGATTGCATTCATCAATTTTGCCGCTGCTGCTCATTGAGCCCGAATTGTCGAGCATGATCACAACGTGCTGCCGCCCGTATTTGATGTTCATGTCCTTGAAGGCTTCTTCAGGCGGTTCCAAGTCGGCAAATACATTGTCGGATGGTGTGGGGTTTTCCGGTTGCTGACCGGCCATTGCCGCGTCGAAATCCATTGTGTTTCCCATGGGTGTTTTCCTTTCTCTCACTGCGACATTGCAGCGAGGCCAGAGGATCAGAGCGCCCCGAGTCGCAAAACGCGTGGGATCCCACGCGTTGACGCTGCGCGCGGAAATGAACGGCGATTCCATCGGGCCTCAAAACACTGGGGTGTGGGGAACCACGCCTGCCCGCAACTCCCGCCCCCTCTCAAAGCTGGGTCATCCGAAACCCGTTTTGAGAAAGGAAATCTCACATGTCTTCCGACATTCGCCGCTGGCCCATCAGCGATGCCTGCCAGGTACAATCGGCACGCCTGGGGTTTGATCCTGACACGCCCGAACAAATGATCGCCACCCGCAATGCGCAAGCCGAACAACTGCTAGCACTCATTCATGGTGGCCAACCGCAGCAGAAAACAGGCCGCTCGCACCTCATGATTGGCGTCGCGCTGGCCGCATTGATGTTCGTTCTGCCCGACACCGTGAACGCCGATGTCTACGCGATCCCCGAAAAACTGAACCCACCTGCGACGCTGCAGTTTCCACCCGATCCACCTGTTTGGCAGCCGTTGGACTTGCCCGAGACCAGCAATGAAGAGAAGGAAAGCGCGGAGGATGGTGCGCCTCGCGATGCGATTGCCCTGCCGCGTGTCGATCCGCATCCACCGCTGACCATTCGCACCAATCCATCCGCTGAAACGGCCCAACCCAGCTGGCGGCCAGAAGTCCTGATCAGTTTTCCATCTCTCAACGAGTTTTTCGCCGCGCTGCCGCAATTGCTCCTGGCCGGGGTTGCCTGGCTCATCTGGCGCGAGCTGCGCGCGATACGGCGCGAGAAACACGCCGAGACCACGGAACAGGAGATGCAGGAAAGCAAGGACGGAGACATGGACGACAACATCAGCGGTGAAGAACAGGAAGACGTGCGGAGTCCCTGGCGGGTGACGGTTGGCGGGGCGTCCCATTGCGGGCAAGTCCGCAAAGAAAACCAGGATGCCTATGCCGTACGAGACGTTGCCGACGGCATCGCCTTCGCAGCTACCTGCGACGGCGTGGGCGGGCGGCCCGGCGGTCGTACCGCCGCGCGCTATTGTTCCCGCAAGCTGAAATCCCGCGTCACCATGGGGCTCACCGTTGGACTATCCGCCGAACAGGCTTTGCTAGATGCCCTCGCTAGCTGCCCAAATCAAATGGAAGAAGACGGCATCGAGGGGCTGACTACAGCGTTGCTGGCATTGGTCGATGGCGACCGTCTGACATGGACCAGCCTTGGAGATGGTCGCATTTGCATCATTCACCCCGATGGCGTGGCACAGGACCTGATGGCCCCGCATCACGCGCCAAACATGCCGTCAAATGTCATCACCGCCCATCTTGAAGCTGGGCGAACATTCACCCCCCGATTGGGCTCCATGCGTGTAGAACCCGGCAGCCTGATCTTCACCATGTCCGATGGGGCGGGCGATTTGTTCAACCTCCATGGCCTCGCGGCACGCCACAAACAAATCGTCGAGCAAATCCACAAGGCCGGGCCTGAGATCTTCTGCGACAATCTGCTGAGCCACCTCGAAAGCCTCAAAGACAAGGAAACTGGCCAGCCGCTCCATTCCGACAACCTGACCCTCACCGTCATGTTGGTTGAGAACGAGGAGGCCCAGGCATGAGCAAGCACGTCTTGAGTTTTGGAGGCCGAAAATTCCGCGTCGTCAAAGACAGCTTTGATGGCGGCGGACAAGGCAAAGTGTATCATGCAGAGGATGAGATCACGGGATTGCCTGCGATCTACAAAGTTCTGGATCGTCCCGATGACAAAAATGCCAATGGAAAAGCCCGGCTGCGCTACATGGTCGACAATCAGATCGGTGCAAGTCTGCCGCAGGTCTGCCCGCCACTGGTTCCGCGTGAAAAACGCGGCGAGCTGGGCTATCTCACCTTGCGTGCCCCGGGCGTGGCGCTTGACCAGGACCGGCCGCGCCGGTTTCCCGAACGGTTGGAAACCGCCTGGATATTGGCCTGCCACTGGTCGCGTCTTGAAGCCCAAGGGTTGGCCCATGGCGATGTTGCGCCTTCAAATTTTACCATCACACCCGAGGGCGACGTCTGGGTGATCGACACTGATGGGTTTGCCGCGCAAGACCCTTTCGTGCCCCAGCCCACCATGGTCGGCCAGCACCCCTTTCTCGCCCCGGAAATCCGCACGGCCCGAAACCAGAAGAAGCCGATTGCGGCAACCATAAACAGCGACCGCTTTGCCTGGACGGTGCTTTTGAGCTGTGTGCTGCTCAACCGCCATCCGACCGATGGGCTCAAGGTTGCGACTCCCGCGAAATTCGACAAGGTGATGATGAGCGGCAAGTGGCCGGAGCGCCGCCGCAGACCCAAGAAAGGTGAAACGCCGATCACCGCCTTAGGAAATGATCTGCCGCTCCTGTTCGACAAAGCCTTTAACGCAACTCCAGCAGGCCGACCTTCGGCAAATGACTGGCGCCTCGCCCTGGGACGCGCTTTACAGAATATGGTGCAACACAAATGTGGCCATGTGTTTGTCGCTGGCAAGCGCAATACCTGCCCCTGGTGTGGCCAAAGCTACCAGCCTCTGCTTTCAGCAAAGGCACAGGACCAACTCACTATTCGGCTGCGGGCATTGTCGAAGCCTGAAGCCACGGAATTCACTTTCAAACGCGGCGAGCGGCTGATCCTTGGGCGCAGCAACATCCCTGGTGCCAGTGCCTTCGTGTCGTCCGAACATCTGGCACTCGCCATCATCGGCAACGATCTCCACCTCGAAAACCTGGGCCGTAACGGCACGTTGATCGCAGTGAAAGGAAGGGGAGAGCAGCTTCTTTCGCGGCTTGTGACGGCACTGCCGGGCAAAGCCCTTGACGGCGCCGTCCTGACCCTGGCGGATACGAAAGTAGCGCTTGGAATTTCCGCGCGATAGGCTCGGCGTATGAAAGGTGCGGCGGATGAGCGACAACGACAACATCGAGGTGACCATCGGAGATGTGTTCGACTGGCTCAATGCTCCGAGCGTTTCCGAAGCGGCCGAAAACCAGAAGCTGGAACTGATCGATGGCATTCTTGAGCGCGGGCTGGCCCCCGATGAAGCCGGCCCGCTGTTGGAATTGAAATTCCAGATCATCGCGCATTCCAACTGGCTCACCCCACACAAGATCGAAACCGCGCTCGGCGTTCTCTCAGAAGCACGCCAACACAAATCCGCGAATGTGGAACTGGCCCTGATCGGCGATGATCTCAGAAGGCTCGGCATCGCCTACACCGAATTCGCTTTGGAAAAGAAGCCCAAACAATCAGCCGACACCGTGGATGCCTTGGCGCTTGTTCTGGCCGACTACGAAGACACCGGCGAAATCCTCGGAAAATCCCTGCCACCGGATGTTCGACACGGATTGGCGGCGTCGATCTACAATGATCTGGGCGCGGCCTGGATCGCCCGAAACCCCAACGACCCGGGCGGCCTCAGAAACGCCGAAACAGCCTTCGCCAGTGCCTTGGCAGAGCTCGAACAACACGATGCCGAACCCGAGCGATTGCGAATTCTCAGCAATCAAATCGTCCTTCGTTCGCTTCTAGGAGACTGGCGCGGTGCCGCAGCGCTCATTGCACAATTCGATGACCTCTTCGATTGCGTTCGCAACGATCATCTGGCCTCCGCCCAAGCCGACATCACGACGCTCTTTGACAAAATCCAGTCGCTCTGCGTGCTCATACTGGCGCGCACCGCTGGAGACCACGCCGCCTTGGAGCGTTCCGAACTGCTTCTCAAACGTGCAGTCCCGGACGCGCCACCCCCTCACCCCCTTGTGCCCGGGGAAGCGCATCTCATTTTCATTGTTCCGCCACTGGATTTTCCGACACAGGCGTTTCTGCGGCTGGGAGAAACCCACGAACGCTTCGATCTGCCAGAGCTGACCCGCAATGGCCTGCTCACCTTGCTTGCCAAAGGCGAAGACACCTGGTTGCCAGCCTATCTCACGGTCCTGGTGGAAAACCAGGAAGCGGGTTTTGGTACCATCATCGATGTGACCACCAAAAAGCTGGCGCGAGCCATAGCACCGGTTCTGCGCCGCATCGAACACCTGATCCGCTCCGGCACACTGAATTCTCTCACGCTCACGCGCACCAACCTGCTGGGTCACTTGCCAGTACACCTCGTGCCTCTCTCTGACACCGGGCCACTTTGCCTTGCTTTGCCCGTCAGCAACAAAATTCCCGCGTCTCCAAGAGAGCGGCATTCAAGAGACCTGATGCCTGCAAACATCCTCATGGTAGCCGACCCAGACGACAACCTGCCATTTGCACGGGCTGAAGCCCTGGCCATCACCGCTCAATTCCCACAAAGCACCGTTTTGATCGGGGAGGAGGCCACAAAGGATCGGGTGCTCAAGGCGCTTGGCAATGGTGAGACCTATTCCCACGTGCACTTCGCCACCCATGGCCGGTTCCACTGGTCGGACGGCGATGCTGACGGGATAGTCCTGCGCAATCGAGCCATCCTTACCGCAGGCGAAATCACCGGCCATTCTCGCCTGTCGCACGGCGCACTCGTGTTTTTGGCCGCTTGCGAAACCGGCTTATCGGATGTTTGGGAAAACGGCTTTGATCCTGCGTCCCTCGCACGCAGCTTTCTTGAGGCCGGGGCCGGTGACGTTGTAGCCGCGCTCTGGCCCCTGTCAGATGCGTCCGCCGCGCGCCTTGCCACCCTGTTCTATGAAGAGCTGCTGACGTACCCGAATGCAAAACGCGCGTTACATCACGCACAAAAGCGCTTCCATACTGCAAATGCTCCCAACACACAGAGCACGCTACGCTGGACAGAGACAGGGCTATCCTCCAAAACCAAAAAGGCACCATCGACCTTCGATTGGGCGGGTCTGGTGTGTTTTGAGACGTGATCGAACGTTTTAAACGGGGCAGAAATTGCCGTAGCACGAAACTGAACAACGCACAGCGGCAGGTTTGACCGGAAGCCATGAGGCGGCCTCAACTGAAAATTCTGGTTCAGTGTTCCTTCGCACCGACACTCCAACAGCGAGCCCGGAAAGTGGTCAGTACTCAAGCGTTCCGCAAAGCACATCAGGCCAGCGCGACATTTGAGTTTACCCCTTTAAACGAACGGCTTATTCTGAATCACCAGAGCAACCGCGCCGTCGGGGGCAAAGATCTGAAGCCCAACCGCGGTAAGGCAACGCAGGGCGCTCAGAAAAAAACAGGACATACCCGATGTTCCGCCTCCGCTTTGGCAAAGACCGCATCTATCTGGAAAGGAAAGGATCCTTGAACGACATCCCGTCTGATATTGCACCCGATTTCAGCCTGATCGGCCATTACGCGAAATCGCTGGCGGATGACCTGCTTTTTACGCGTATGTCCGAGGCGGTATATCATCAATGCATTGAAATGGGCTTCGAAACAATCACCCCATCCGACACGCCCTTTCCGGCGTTTTCAGAGGGGGAGTTTGATCAGCTGATGCGCGCCACGCTCACCGCCCGGCATCGGGAAATGTTCCAACAGCAATCAAGCGAGGACGTGGCGCGGGCCATTGACCAGCAAATTGCAGCCGGTTTTGGCACGGCAGCGGTTCAGGCCATCTTTGTGAGCTTTGCTGAGCATGGGGTGTTTTTCATCAAGACCGATCAGGATGATGACGATACCACATCCTGAGGCATGCGCGCGCGAGGACACAACAAACTGTTGCATCCTGTGAGGATCTCTTGTTACGTCGCATTTGCGCCCGATGCAGCAGGGGCGCGGTACTGCTCGGCGACCCGACAGCAAATCCCCCAGTTTGTGGTCGGGTCAGCCAAAGCGGGCGGCGTCTGGCAGAATACTTGCGCTATTCAATCGCCAGGAGCTGCCAGGCACTCCCATCACAGAATGACACCCGACCGCCCGTGTAACGCAGTTTTCCTTCATCGTCAGCCTGGCAGATATGATGCGTGCCCAGCTTCAGGGTGCCGTCGATCTGAGCATTTCCCACAACATGGAGTTTTTCTGCCGGAGTGGCCGTTCCTACACCGATCCTTCGATTGACGATCAGATTGTAGTTGATGGTCGCCCCATACCCGACCGTCAGACCATAGCCGACATCAAGTCCGTAATTGATAGTCGCCCCATAACCCACATTTAAATCGCGACCCACATCCACGCCCCAATCCACATCCAAGCTGCGGGCCTGCAGATCGCCACTGAACAGGCCACCACCATTTACATGCAACCGTTCAGTGGGATTTGTGGTGTTGATCCCCACATTGCCGCCTGAGGTGACGGTCATGCGCTCATAGTCATTGGTGAAGAAGCGCAGGGGCACATTGCCGCCGGTCCCGATGAGAAACGCAGATGGCGCGGGATTGCTGACGGATCGCAAAAACACGGCGCCTGACTTTGGCAAGGCACGATAGCTCCCCGTGGCATTACTGCCAAAGGCCGTGAGTGAAACACCGGCCCCATTGCTCTGCACGGTAGAAGATGCGCCCACATCCTCGGCACTGGCATTGGAAACATTCTGCGTGGCGCTGACAATCCGCGCCGCCTCGTTGCCTGTGATCTGTAGAGCGACATTGGGCGTGGCCGTGCCAATGCCCACTTGACCGTCAGCATAGTAAATGTCGTTGCCCGATCCATCCTGCCATTTGATCTTGGCGTCCACTGCCTCGATAGCGCCGCGCAATTCGTGCATATGCGCGGCCTTAATGGACGTGCTGCCTGCCACAATCTCTTCGTCCCAGGAAAGGGCCGAAGCCGTTGCACCCACAACAAGGCCAAAGACGCTCAGAAGCGCGCCTGTAATCCGAAATCGATTTGAGACAAAGTTCATCACCCGCATCATAGCGTAGGATCGCTCGGACGGCCAAATCGAATTGGCGCATTTTGTGACACGCGCGGCGGTTCGACGTCTGCCCAAGCAATCCAGCAGGATGGCGGGTCAGTCTCGTACTGTAGCGCCAAGGGTAGACCCCGGTCGGCCCACGGAAGAGACCCCTTGCGCGGCGGCTGGTTCACCACAGTTCCCAGGATCATGGAGTCTTGGTTGGCTGAGTTCGCGTTCGAGGCACTGCCGTGCCGCGAAGGACGCCTCATTCAAGCAAGAAAGTACGCGAAGCCAGCCCGCATTAGAGGTTGTTTTGTTCATTCAAAAACAAGAGAACGCGGCCTCTGTCTACGCTCGAACGCGTTTCCTGTTCCAGTCTGAATTCAATACATCGAATCGCGCTCTAATTCACGGGGCGTTTGCTGCCGTGGCTCATGCAGCCTGCATGTTTCCTGAGCGACAGGATTTGAAAACCGGGTTGGTACGATTTGCCTGACGATTGGGCGGCGGCGGAGCGCTTTCCCCGCAGTTGCCGCACCCGGCGGTTTCGTCCGGTGCATCAGCACCGCACCACACACAGGTGGCGTCTCGTGAGTTTTTCGGCAGCATTGCATTCCCCCTGCTTGCTTATGGCGAGCGTAGCGGGATAATTTGAGAGTCCAAGTCTTGCGATCTGGTTATCCACAAGATTTTCTTAAAACCGTGGCGCAGGACACATCTGCCACAACCGTCAAAGGGAGAATTCCGGTGAAATGGCCAAAGCATCGAAGCTTGATCGTCTGAGTGACCAGGTTCTCAAGGTGCTTTTGGAAAAGCACAACTGCCCATTGCGCTTCCATGAGGTGCGGGCGCGGTTCATGGGCAATATCGCGACGCCGGACATGGCCGCAACGCCCATGCAGGAAATCAAAGCGCTTTGGGGTGGAGAACTCCCCGAGTTCGAAGATACGGAAGATGCCCGCCTGCTTGTGAGTGGGCTGATGGGCGGGCTCTGGAACGGTCTGAGCAAACATCAGAAGCGTCAGAATCCGTTTCAACTGACACGGATCAAGGCTGCCCCGCCCAGCTATGAGCATCTGGCCCGGTTATCAAAATTCCGCCGCCAGGAGCTGGATGGCTTTATCGAAGGCCTGTTCGCGGGGAAGGATTACATGGAATTCCCCGAAACAGCGCATAAAGCCGTGGGGAACCTGTCCGAGATACGCGCCATGATGGCGGGCACTCACGAGCTCTGCGCATGTCCACCCGCCCCGGCCAGCACGGACAGTCTGGGTGAGACCCTGAAGCATATCCGTGAGCTGACCCGTATCGCGGAAACAGAGATCAATACTGTGATCCAGTCCTGCAAGGCCGCACGGGCGCATCTGCTTGAGACCTATAGGGCCGAAAAACCGGACATAGTGCATTGATGGAATTTGACGACCCTCAGTTTGACATCTTCCCCGATCGGCTGCATCTGCGCCGGGTTGATCCAGCAAAGAACATGCGCCGGTTTTATCTGATGACTGTGCAGCGCGATCTGTTCGGTGGGGCCAGTCTTGTGCGGGAATGGGGGCGCGTCGGCAGCTCCGGCCAGCTGCGCATTGATCACCATTCAGATGAAGGCCAGGCAGTTGATGCCCTGGCGGATATTGCCAACCAGAAACACAAGCGCGGGTATCGCGCCAGTGAGAGTTAGGTTTTGATTGCGGGTGAAGGCTATTTCCGATAATTCATCCGTTTAACAGCGCCACGTCGATTGAAGGAAGTTACACATGCAAATTATCTCGCGTTTGTCATTGGTTATCGGGTTTTCTGTGCTGAGCGCGGGTGTTGTTTTGGCGGACATTCCTGCAGGGATTGCGGCTCTTGAAGTCGGCGATGCACAAACCGCTGCACGCGAGTTCCAAGCGAGCTTTGACGAAGGCAATGCGGACGGCGCGTTTTACCTGGGCCGTATGTTTGAGCTTGGGTTGGGCACGCAGGCAAATATTGCGCAAGCCGCTGAGCTTTTTAAGGTCGCCGCCGCTCAGGACAGCGCTCTGGCACAGAACCGCCTGGGGCTGATGTATCTCGATGGCCAGGGGGTGATCCGAGACTATGCGCAAGGGGCAGAGCTTATCTGCAAAGCCGCTGATGCCGGCGAGGCCAATGCGCAATTCAATTGCGGCGCAGCCTATGGCGATGGCAAAGGTGTTGCCAAGGACCCGGCCAAAGCCCGCGCGTACTGGCAGCAAGCCTCAGAACAAGGGCATATCGCGGCCACGAACTTCCTTGGTCTTGCCTATAAGACCGGTGATGGTGTCGAAGCCGATGCGGCCAGGGCTTACGAACTCTTTTCCACCACAGCTGAGCAAGGCAACCCGATGGGTCTCTATGAGGTGGCGCTCGCCCTGGAAACAGGCACCGGCACGGAAGCGGATAAGCTGCAAGCCTATACTTATGCCAATATCGCCGCGGCCCGAGCGCACCCAGACGCTCCTGCCCTGCGAGATCGCATCGAAGCCGATCTGAGTTCAGAGGAAATCACCCAGGCCCAGAAAGCGGCCCGTGACTGGATCGCAGCGGCCGAGGCCAGGGCCGCTGAAGCACGCAGCAACTGATGCCATGGCTGTGTTTGGTGCCCGTGCCCCTCGTTTGGGACTAAGTTCTAGAGCGTGTTTTGTTCCATTGAATTCAGGATGGAACAGGAAACGCGTTCGATCACAGGGGGAGACAGCATTCTCCTGTATCCGGTTGAAGAAAACATCCTCTAGGGCCAGCGCATTCACGTTGGCCGTCCTTTTTTCTTTTTCACCCGCAAGTCTTGTTGCCCAGATCGTCTCTGACGGCAGCACCAACACGAATGTGGTGGTCAATGCCGATGGCTCTGTCACAGTGGGCATTGCGCCCACCACATCGGATGGCGTGAGCTTGAACCGCTACCGCGATTTCAGCGTGCCCAAACCGGGCGTGCAGCTCGACAACCGCACCGAAGCTGCGCGGACCATCGTCAACGAGGTCACTGGCACGTCCCGCACGGACATCGAAGGTCCTGTCGAAGTGCTGGGGCAACGCGCCCATGTTATCGTGGCCAATCCCAATGGCATCGTCATTGATGGGGGCCGCTTTGTGAACACAGGCCGCGTGGCGCTCACCACAGGGCAAATCTCCACCACACAGCGCCAGATCGCGCCGGGTATTTTCCAAGACAATTTGGTCTCGACCGTGAATGGCGGCACCATCACCGTCAAAGGCGGTGGCCTGTCCGGCCAGATGGATGCGATTGATCTCATTGCCCATTCGATCCGGGTTGATGGCCCGATCACCAATGAAAGCACAAACGCGGGAGCCAGCATTCGCTTGGCCGCTGGTAGCTCCAGCACAGAATTTGATAGTGCGGTGCTGCCCGGCAATACCGGCCTCAGCTGGGGCAATATCACCGGCGCAGGTGCCACCTCGGAGGGGGCCGTGCTGGTGGAGATCACCCGACCCGGTGTATTGCGCGCCAATCGCGTCGGCATCGAGGTCAGCGATCAAGGCGCAGGGGTGCGCTTTGCCGGTGAAGGCTATGCCACGGCGCGCAGCTTTACCCTCAGTGCCGATGGGCGGATTGATCTCAGCGGGGCCAAGATTGAGGCCCCAGCGGGGATTTCGGCCTCGGCGCGTTCGATTACGCTTGATAATAGCACACTCACGGCCTCTGAGGGTCCGATTAGCATGGCTGCGACAGAGGCCACTGGAGATGGCCTCACCGGGCTTGATTTTGCCCTGAGTGGACAGACCCTGTTTCTGAGCTCGGAAGGCAATCTGAGCTTTGGCATAACCGAGGATGGTACAACCAGCCTGACCTCTACCACGGGCGATATCGTGCTCCAGGCCAAAGGGACTTTTGCCGATGCAGGCAGCAGCTTTGCCGCGCATCGCAATCTCCTGGTCAGTGCCGATCAGCGCCTGAGCCTTTCTGAGAGCACGCTTGGCACCACGGAAGGATCGATCCAGCTCGATACCAAAGGAGCGTTCACTGCCACAGGCACAGTGGCCAATGCCTTTGGCCATTTGCTGGTCACCGCCGATGAGGCCACGCTTGCCAAAGGTACACGACGCAGCGAGTTCAAGGCCGAGAATGGCAGCTTCATTCTGACCACATTCGGCGTGAACTCCGCGGGTCATCTGACCAATACCGGCAGCCTGATCCAGGGCGGCGTGCAGGTCGATGGCCTCAAGGACAGTGCCGAGACGGAAAGCACAGGAGCTGTCACGCTCAATGTTAAAGGCAGTTTGATCAACACCACCGCAGAAGACCTGGCCGTCATATTTGGGGCCGGAGGCGATGTTTCGATCCGCACCGGCGTGAACATCGAGAACAACCGTGGCCGTATCCTGGCCAATGGCGATGTGAAGCTCATTGCTGAAGGGGACGTGCTCAATATAGTAGACGCGCCCAACGGAGCCGTAGACCCCGAAGTGGTGCAATACACCCGCAAGGGCAAACGCCAGTGGTGGACGCTCTGGATCAAGCGCAAGCGCGAGTCCTACGTCTCCTATGATTACGGCACCCTGGAGAATACCGATCAACTCGCGGCGATCACAGCCACGGACGGCGTGAGCATCGAGGCCAGCGGCTCTCTCATCAACCAGGGCGGTGATATCAATGCCAATGATGGCGATCTGGAAATCAAAGCCCTGCGCGTCGAAACCATCGGCCTTGGCTCGGGCAAGGTCTATGTGCGCAGGACCTGCGTTCTGACCTGTTCTTATGATGGCGAGGGCTCTGTTGCTTACTTTGGTGGACGCCTTAACGCCTCAGAGAATGTCAGGATCGAGGCTACGGAGAAGTTCTATAACCGCGCAGGCTCTGTCTTGGCCATTGGCAACGTGGAAATCATCTCAGGGGACGTTGAGCTCGAAGCCGCTCTTGTGCCCACATTGGTGACCCGCCCAGCTGGGCTTTACAACTTCTGGGCTTCTAAAGCCGCCTGGGTGTTCCTGCGCGATCAGTTCGGTTCCATTGTGGCCGACACCGGCAATATCACCGTCACCAGTGATCGTCCCGCCAAGATCACAGGCGGTACGCTCACTGCCGGGGGCAGCGTCGAGCTTGAAAATGGCCAGGAAATTGTTCGCGCGCCGGATGCCTATTCAGACGCACCCAATCACACCATCGGGTTCTTCGCGGACCTGCCGCTGATCCGGCAGTAGGCGCGTGCGTGGTATAAGCGCATATGGGCGAGGCTGCATCGCCAAGGCAAGTATGGTCCTCGCCCTCACGTTTGCAACCAGCGCGCCACTCCTGGCGCAGCAAGTGCCGGACCCAATACTCGAAGAAGAACGCCGCAGGCAGCTGGAACAGCGTACCAATGAACTTGGCACGCTTGAGCGGCGCGGCGGCGCACCTGATCCAGGACCCGCCCAAGCGAGAGGCGGACCCTGTTTCCAGATCAATCGGTTGACCGTAGAGGGTGTCACGCTCCTCTCACCCGAAGAGCTCGCGGCCATCACCAGCAAATACGTCCCTCGCTGTATGCAAGGCGCGGATATCCAGGCGGTGATGCGCGAGCTGGATGCCACCTATGCCGATCAGGGCTATATCACCTCCAAGACCTATATCCCGCCGCAGAACCTCGCCGCGGGTGAACTGACCCTCACCATGCTCGAAGGCACGGTCGAGGACATTCTGCTGATCGATGCCGAGCAGCAGATCGAAAGCAAGCGTGGCGAGCGGCAGCTCAAAACCGCCTTTCCAAATGCGGAAGGCGAGCTCTTCCAGCTCCGCGACTTCGAGCAAGGGCTTGATCAGATGAACCGCCTGGCCTCGGTCGAGGCGATCCTGAAACTGCAACCGGGCGCAGAGCCCGGCGGCTCCTATGTCATTGTCCAGCGGGTGCAAGAAGATCGTGTGCGCGGCTATGCGCGGCTGGACAATCAGGGCTCAGAAAGCACCGGGCGCAACAGGCTCTCCTTCGATCTCGAAGTGGACGATCTCTTCGGGGCCAATGATGCCTGGACCTTTGGCTATTCCGGATCAGAAAACACCAACGCGCTCAGCATTAACGGCTCTGTTCCTTATGGCTATTGGACATTTGAGACGGAGCTTGCCTATTCCGAGTACCTGACACCGCTCAATGCGCTTTCCGAGCTCTTTGGCACCTCCCGTACCGCTGGCCTGAAAGCCCGCTATGTTGCGCATCGCGATCAGACGTCCACAACCGAGCTGAACTTCGGGTTGCGGCTGCGCAAAAGTGACCGCTTCATCAACGATCTGCGCCTGACGCCGCAGAACCTCACGACCTTCAACCTTGGCGTCAAACATCTCCGCCTCGGAGAAAAGGCCCGGAATTCCTATGACGCGACGCTGACCTTTGGCACCACGCTCTTTGGGGCCGACAAGGACGCGCCTGGCGTTGGTTCAGACATTCCCCGCGCGCAGTTCTTCAAGATCAACGCCGGCTGGCAGCGTCAGGGCGCGCTTGGGCAGGCAGGCACCCTGGTCACCGATCTGCGTGCCCAATGGAGCCCGCATACGCTCTATGGCACGGAGCAATTGTCACTAGGGTCGTTCTCAACTGTGCGGGGCTATGAGGCCTCTGTCGCCACAGGCGATATGGGCCTCAACATGCGCAATGATCTCTACCTCACGCCTAACATCTGGAACTTCCTGCCTGAAGAGATCGCTGGCAAGGTGGCGGCCAAGACCCAGACACATCTCTTCCTGGATATGGGGGTCACCCATGATCGCGCCCGCGACGTCACTGAAAAAGCCGCAGGCTTCGGGATCGGCCTGTCGTATTATCACAAGCGGTTCACCCTCTCAGGCACCGTCGGTGTGCCGCTCATCGAAGGCAATAGTTTTGGGATCGGTGATCCCGTGGTCCAAATCAGGGCGGATGTGAAAACATGGTGAGTTTCGTTTACTATTTGCCCCAGCCCTTGTGCTGACAAAATCCATTATTTAAATCTATCAAAAAGTTATCCCCAGAATAGGTTATTCCAACCCACGCCCCTTCAGTGTTATGAACTATCTCTGTGAAGGGTTCTTTGTACGCAAGCAGATATGGTTTTCCCGGTGTCTCCGTCTTTGTTGCAATCCAAATTCGTTCGCCACTATCATCAATTAGCCAAAGATTGTCAGAGGTTGAAACGCCATATTTCTCTTTAACGGAAATCCAATTTAATATGACAAGTTTGCCCTGAGGTGTGTAAACCTCGCGGTAAATATCAGCTTTATCTACGTGTATTTTCATTTTCTTACTGCAGGGGCCGAGGATTAATGAAAGAGTCGCTAGGTAGATATCCAGTCTTCGAAGCGATGATAGACGGTGAATTCGCCAGCATAGTCTTCCTCCGGCACCTCGAACGTGGGCAGAATTTTCAACTCCAACTTTGCTTCGACGTTCTTGCAGACAGCTAACAAGTCAGCAGGAGTTACATAAAAATGGAGGCGGCTCATTATTGCAAAGCCTTCGAAATAGCCACACTGACCTGTTCGGATGTCGCGCCTATTGGAACTGTAATCACGCTCGCATCGGGAATTAGCTATGTCAGACCAGCGGTCGAAATTGGGTGATCTGAGCTCAAAACCGCCAGAGATATCCATTCTGGGACGTCTTCTTTCAGATCAATGTAATCATCCCAGTATTGGAGACCAGCTTGGTCAAGCCTACTAACAACTTCTGCCAACGACTCAAAGTCAAAGTATGGCCCGTATACTAACAGGCTAGTTGTTTCATCACTAGGGCTATCAAAAGCCATCATTTGCGCGAAATCGCCACTTGCAAGTGAAAGGCTTTCAAGTGCTGCGCGCCTGATCACTAATGCCCTATTCGGAATTCGTATCATTCCTGCAACCTCAATTTGGAATTGTGACGCCGTCCGGAACATGAATTCGGACATTGTGGATCGGAGTACTCGTGGCGGGTTGGAAAATTACACGATCCAGGCCTGTGTTACTTCCAGTCCCGCCATGCATCATTGCTTCCGGTGCCGCAAAATCTATTCGAATACTACCGGTCGCTCCTGGTGGGACCCCACCATCGAACTGTTGAGTAACAAAAACTCGCGGGGTTGTTGCGCCGGGAACATGTCCAACAGCAGATGGAATAGCTGTTCCCTGATTATCCAACCACAGTCGAGCTTCTGCTGGAGATACCCAACGAGAAACGTACACGTAGCCGTCGGGGAGTGGTCCGTTTGCGGCACCCAAGCCACGGGGGTAAATCGTGTCATAATGCCCGACTGGAACCTCTGGAGGCGATACGATGCGGTTTGGCGTAGTTCTTCCCAGCCTAACGATATCGGCGCTCGCTTCGATCACGTCATCGAGGAGTTTCGAACCGCCAGCTTGAGACACCGCTGCTCCGCCTGCCGCAAACTCCGCAAGTGTTACTTCAGCTCCCTCCCGCCCGAGCGTCATGGCAATGCAGGTTGGATTTCGCCCGCAGAACGCCACAGCGCCTCGAACGGCTTGCCGGACACTGACCCCAACTAATCCACCGCCACCAGCGAGCAGGATCACACTGGTCAGTTCACCAACAAAGTCCTCCATGGCCTCCAGATTGGCTGCGCGTCGCGCGGCGTCTGCTTCAAGGCGTATAATCTCGTTGTCGAAGCGGGTGCTGCATGTTGTACCATCCTGTCCGCCACAATGTGTCAGTACAAATTCAGCCCGGAATTGTTCTTGTCCAAGTTGTTGCAGACGATTCCAATCATGGCTGGAAGCAACCTCTTGAGCACGGCCATATTGGAACGCGTCAAAGCTCGAGAGCGTCAGCCGTGCGTTGGAAAGGCCCAGTAATCTGACAAAGTCGGCATATTGGCCGGAAAGATCAGCCGCGACGATACGCTTTAGATGGTATTCTTCGCAACGCCGATTGCCATCACACGCTGCGAATGCGGCATCATTGCGTGCACTCAAGGCAAGATAGCGTTCCGCAATCTCAAAACAATCGCCGTTTGCCTGGATGCAGTTTCGCAAATCATTCTGCGCCTGAACCAACTCGCTGTGGCTCAAGTAATTGTTGTTGATTGCCGATTCACCAATTGTGCTGCCGAAGCTGACGTTTGTCGCCTCGCCGTCCGCAAATGGGAACGCGGCAATGGCCCCCACCAATGGAGCCAGAGCCTGTTTTTGATCATTCGAGAGATTGTCTGCCCCCGCCAGCAGCGACGAGCTAGCGCCTGAAGCAAAGCCCGCGGCACAATTGCCGTTGAGGGCTTCGAGAGCCACGCAGCCCACACCGCCGTGGAGCAGGAGATGACCGAACGAGCCTTCCCAATCGGCATTGCCATGGCCGAGCTCACCGATGCCGAACTGCGCGACGGCCAGTGTCTCGGAAATCAGGAAGGTACGGGCCAGATCATCGAAGCCCTCAAAGAGGTCTTCCCCGCGCACTGCGTTGGTAACCACTTGGTTGAGGACGCGGTTGCCAAAGCGATCGACAATCGCATCCGGCGCAAAATAGGCTTGCAGGCTACCCGCCTGATCGATGCTGGTGGGCGTGGTGCTGAGCCCGAGCTCATTGCTCAGATGACCGGAGATATAGGAAGTGCCGCCAGCGATGAGCGCGGTCTGCAGCGCGTCGCCCAGATCGAACTGACCGGTGATCGCCCCATCAATGACACTGACGGTGAAGCTGTTGAAGCTCTGCTGCGCCGCGATCTGGAATAAGGTCTGGGAGGTCCCGACACTGGTTCCGGCACTGCCGAAAAGCCCCAGTCCGGATCCACCGGTGGCGTAGGTGACAGCGATCTGCAGCAATGCCCGGAAGGCGGGGGTGAGTTGGACCTGCTTGTCATACCATTCACGATCCCGCAGAGCGATGGTGTGATAGGTCGCGCCGTAATCCTGGATTAGAGTGTCGAGATAGGCGAATTGCTGGCCATCGGAGGCCCCGGGCAGGTCGTAGTCACGCAAGTACTTGGCGTCGATGCTCCCCGCTGCTGCCTGCGCCCCCTCCAGGGCTGCAGGTGTGTAGAGATTGGCAAGGGCGTTGTCGAAGTCGCGGTTGGAGATTGTGCGCGCCAGGGAGCGGTTGATATCCACCCCACGCCAGCCCGCGATATGCACGTCGCCCCCTACGGAGAACTCAGGGACTTGCGTGGAGACAATCTCGGGGAAGGCGACGGTTTCCCGGTCATAGCCTTCCTGGATCGTGGTGATGGTCACGAGATTGGTGTTCTGGGTGAACTTCTCCAGACGGATGGCATCGATGGCACCGTCAATATAGAGATTGCGTCCTGCTTCGAGCCGCACGCGGTTGGCCTCAAAGCGCCCGCCAATAATGCGGATGTCGTTCTCGGCCTGAAGGGTCAGCTGGCTGTCAGCCTGGAATTCACTTCCGGTACCAAGCTCGGCATCAATGCTAATCGAGGTCTTGGACTTGTTATAGGTGATGCCAAGGAAGCTGCTGGTCTTGTTATAAATCGCAGAGCGCACATAGCGCTCCCGGTAGGTGCCCAGCAGGATATTGCTCTGGGCCGAGGCAATGGTGAGATCACCGCCTGCAGTGATTTTGGCCCCTGCGGCAATCACATCGCCCTCGGAGCGCAGGCTGACATCGCCGCGCGCTGCACTGATTTCGGGGCGCGTGTAGATATCGTCGTACTGATAGACCGAGCGATAGTAGCGGCGCTTGGTGAACCAGCTGCTGCTGGACCATGACCATTCATCGGAGAACTCACGGTAGCCCCAGGCGGCGGCCAGGCTGATGCCCTCATCCGCCTCAATGGTGACATCTCCATAGTGCGCTTTTATCGGCGTACCCAGGAAGGCGGCATGGCCGCCGGCGATGATGTTCACATTTTGGCGTGCGGTGATCTGGTTGGTATAGGCGCGGTATTCCTCGACATTGCTGAGCTGTGAGCTGCGCACCTCTTCGGTCAGGTGCAGCGCCCCATCTACGATACGTTCCACATTATCCGCACTGGTGGGCCGCCAGTTGCCCGCGTCGCGATATTTGTCCGAGAAGCTCCAGCCGACATATCCAGGCACATTGCCGCTTCCGCGTGTGTTAGCGCGATAAAGCGGCTCACTGATGATGTTATTTCCTGCGGTCAGGTCGATATCACTGTAGGAGTAGAACTTGCCGGAGGTCAGGCGGATGTCGCCCCCCGCATAAAGTGAGATACCGCCGCTGCCTGCGACCAGGGTTTCTCCGCGCAAGCCAGCGGTGCTCACATCCCAACGGCTTGATGTCGCGCGTGCATTTGGATTGGCTGCGCGCCATTGGAATGGATCGAAGGAGACATACACCTGCCCAGTTTCAGCAGCATATGTGATCTTGTCCGCAACGATAACTTGGTTTCGTTGGCCAATAGTGTGGCGCGCCAATAATGTGATGTCGTGCCCTACAAAGCGATGGCTTGAGTGAACCCCTATGTAATCTGCATAGACCTCTAAATCAAAATACAAGTCAGACGAGGTTAACCATTCACTGATGTTCACGCTTCCGGCTGTTGCGTTGCCAAGGCGAGCAATCTTGAGACTGTTACCCGGAGATATCTCTACATCCTCACGGGCATGAAAGTGCTTCCCACTTCCAGTGAGGAAAATATCGCGACCCGCTTGTAACGTCGCATTGGAGACCTCTAAACCGTCATGATAACTGTCTCCACCCCGGATGAGCAGGTCTTCACCCGCAATCAATTTACCGGAGAGATTGATGGTTTCTGCTCTGATAGAAACCGAACCACTTGCAGCGAGATCAGTGTGCTCAAAGACATAACCGCTATACCCATATCCTTGGAATATCTTGGGGTCGTAGACCCACTTGTAACCGTCAAACGAATAAGATCCAGATCCGGACCACCGTTCGGTTCTGGTTCCAGCCATTCCAAGATTAGCACCGATTTGAACCACGACATCATGGAGCGGCCCGCCGATGATCCCAAGCTTGCGCTGCTTGGTGGCGCTTGCGTAATTGCCATCAAAGCGGTCGATATCTCCGACAATGAGCTGTGTGAGGTTCCATCCGCGCAGAGCGCCGCCATTGGCGCGCAGCATACCGCCTGCACCGACATAGAGGTCTTTCGTGGATGCGCTGCCAGAAAGCTCAATCGATTTTGTAGCAGACAGCACGATCTGGTTTGGGGCTGCGACGGCCTGTTTCAGCTGGATATCACTCGCTTCAATACCAACATTGTCCCGGCCTGAGATAGCGCTGTGGGAAACCACCGTCCCACGCTGGGCAACCAGAGAGATGTCCGCCCCTTCCAATTGACCGCGATTGGTGATGCTCCCCGATACTGACGCTAACGCCAAAGATGTGGTTGCTGTCAGGCTGGCCTCATTCAATACGTCGTTGCGCGCAATGAGGCTGACGTCGCGTGCGGTGATATTGGCTTGAGAACCAGCATTGGTAATACTCCCTGACAGTTCAGCCACAAGGTCTTCTTCGGCCCGAAGACTGCCGTGGTTGATCAGGTCTGTCCGCGCCTCGAGAAGCACATCGCGCCCATCCATCAAGCCATTGTTCACAATCCCGGCATCCCGGGACTTGACCCCAAGAAAGCTGCTGGCGGTCAGAGTGCCTGAGTTGGTGATCTGACCGCGCGACAGGAGGCGCAGCTCTTTTGCAGTGGCAAGACCTGTGTTTTGAGCGTTCAAATCAGCTGAGATGTTGAGCACATCCGTTGCCAAAACATCGCCGATCACACCATCGTTGCGGAACTCCCCGTCGGCAAGCAAAGCTATCGTCGCACCTTGCAGGGAGCCGGTGGACATGTTGTGGATCGCGCCGTCCACATCGGCTATGTTCAGAACCGAGCTGGCGTCGATGAGCCCGGCATTGCTCAGCGCGCCAACCCGAAGATCAACGCTCTCGCCGATGATCCGGCTGTTCACCCTGGTGGTCAGGCCCGCGGCACCCGCGTCAATGAACAGATGACCATGTGAGTGCAGCTGCCCACCGCTTTGATTCACAAACTCTGCCGCGTCAAAGCCCATATAGGTCTCTGTGGTGATCGCGCCATAATTGTTCACCGATTGGTTCACGCGCCCAAAGAGCCCGTAGGCGTCGATCTCTCCGAAGTTGGTGAACGTGTCGGCACTGAGCCCCATAGAGACCGCTTCGATCTCAGCCCCGGCTGCGTTTGTGAATGTGCCGCCCACGTTCACATTGATCATATTCGCCGCAGCAATGCGACCCGCATTGGTCAGGATGGCGTTGGCCCGCAGATCGATACTGGTGCCAGAGAGCGTCGCGAGGCTTTCGTTGACGATCTGGGTCGCGGAGAGAGACAGGCTGCTGCGGGCCTCCAGAAAACCCGCATTTGTGAATGCCTCTGTCACGACGACACTCAAACCATCCGAGGCGTAGACATTACCACGGGTGTGACCTGAGGTTGCTGCCTTGAACGACAGAACCTGGCCAAATGTATTGCCCGCGAGATCAAAGCTGTCCGCAGACACCGACATAGCTCCACCGGACACCAGCTCGCCGGCATATTCAAAAGTACTTGTGGCCTTGATGGTCACGCGGTCACTGCCGGTCACGAGAGATGAGCCCGTGCCGATGATAGACGCCGCGCTTAGAGATACATCCGCCCCGGTCAGGGCCCCGCTCGAAAGAAGTGTGCCTTCTACACCTAGCGACAGTCTTGATGCACTGGCCAGCAGGCTGCCGGCACCGATTTCCAGCCTGCCCGCCACCACGGACAGCGGGCCATCCGCGTAGGTCGTGCCCGTTTGCAACAGGCTATCAGTCAGCGTCCAGGTATTTGATCCCTCACCGGAAAGCGCCACGAGGCCGGCGTTATCAAAGTGATCGGCGGTGACTTTGAGATGGGCCGCGCCCAAATAGCTGTCTGGGTCAAAGCGAATACTGCCCGCATAAAGGCGGGTGTCGCCGCCAGAGAGAAGCGTACCCGTGTTTAGAATGTCGCCCGCTCCTTGAGACACCCACCCGAACCGCTCGTTACCATACCTGTCGAGATAGCTTTCGTAGGCAAATCGTTCTGCCGTCAGCTCAAGCCGCCCGCCCGCTTGCAGGTGCCCGCTATTGGTGAAACTGGCCGCCGTGATGATGCTGTTTCCAAGCGTCTGAAACACGCCTTCATTCACAAAGCTGCCATTGTGGAGTGTGAAGCGGTTGGCGGTTGCGGAGGCTGTGACCACGCCCGTATTGACAAAATCCCCAAAGCCACTGCCGAGCTCAAGTTGACCGCTCAGGCTCAAGACGCCTGCGTTGACAAACCTGTCCCCTGCCGAGAGTTTGCCAAGTCCTCCCGCGGTCATCCGTGCGACCGACGTGACCTCGATCACTGGCGCGCTCAGCGAGAGGTTTTCGCCCGCCTGAAGTTGCCCATCAATCAGCAGATGGTCTGGCCCTGACAGGCTCAGATCCCCGCCGGCGGCAATCCGACCCTCAATGAGCAGATTGGCAAAGGAGATCGCAATGTCTTCGCGGGTCTTCAGGCTTTGAGGTGCGGCCTCGTAAAGCGCCAGTGCCTCGCTGCTCAGATGCCCGAATACCTTTACCTCGGAGACATAGAGAGACTGCCCGGAGTGCTCCAGACGCACATAGCGACCTTCGACATTCTCCGGCAGCGCGATGTTCAGCGCCTCGGCATCCCCCGCATCCGTGATCGGCGCACTACGATAGACCTCCTGGTGCGTGGCATCATAGACAACAATCTCGGCACCAATCAGACTGGCATTGGTTTCCGCCCGGTTGTAGGACGGATTGCTCAGGACAATTTCAGTAAGGACAAGTGCGCTGGCCAGATCGACCTCAATCCACTCCTCTGCCCCGCTGCCGGTCTCAGCCCGGTTGTAGCGCGAAACCTCGCCGTCAATCGCTGACGCCGCCTTGGCACGGCTGTTACCCGAACTGGAGACCGCTGCCGTCACCAACCCGCGCAGGCTCTTGGTCAAATCAACCTCTTGCGTGAAGTCAGGATCGTCGCCAAAGTCCGTGCCCGTCCCAAGTCCAGAGATCAGAGCGCTGCCTGCCAGAAACCGCGCTTCTGCATCGGCGTCGCGGCCGACCAGTGTTATTCTGCCCTGTGTGGCGAAAACCCCGGCGTTCTCAAAGAGCGCGAACGAGCCGTTGGAGAAATCGTCGATCAGGAACACCTCACCTGCATTGCGCAGGATGGACGTTGAGATGCCAGCCTTCCTCGCGCGCAAAAGCGCACCGCTCGCATTGTCAAATGACGCTCCGCCTATATCCACGGTTCCATCTGCCAGGAGGTGGCCGGAGTTGATCACCGCGCCGCCCGCGCTGAGATAAAGATTGCCATAGCTCGCCAGCGTGCCTTCGTTGCGGATGGCCTCCGAGGCTCGGAAGACAATCCGGTCGCCTGCGATCACTGTGGTCTCGTTCAAAATATGACCCGCAATGACCTCAAAATAGTTGTCGACATTGACCACGCCGGCGTTTTCAAACCCAGCCGCGATGATCCGGAACGCCCCAAGTGAGGCCAGAATTCCGCCATTCGCAAAGACGCCTTCCGACGTAATCTCGCCGTAGTCACTGACCCTAATCTCACCGGTGGCGCTATTATTAAGATCAGGCGCTGAGAGATAGGCGCGGTGGGCCTGGATGTAGCCATCATTGTGCAGGCTGCCCTCAGAAGTGAGTGTCAATTTGACGTCGCTGCTAATAACACCTTCGTTGACAAGCGCTGAGCTGGTGTTGATGACGCCGCTTTTGGCCAGGATCACTCCTGTCTCATTGTTAAACAAACTGGCGACATCCAGCGTCAGGCTGGTCGTGCCGGAAATAACCCCAGCATTGTGGATATCCGCGTCGGACAGGATCGCAAGACGCACGCCTTCAATGATCCCGCCCGCTTCATTGTAAAGGTCGCCACCAAAGCTGATGGACGCGAAATCGTGGCGTCGCAGATCCGCACTGTTACGGAAACTCCCGCTGGCGGTCACCACAAGCTTCGAAGGGGTGGCATCTGAAAGGCCTGCCACTGTCACATCACGGCCCAGTTCAAAATCGCCTGTCTCGATGTGGAAGTCCTCACGGCTGAACACAGCCGTGTCGCGTAGTGTGAGACGCGCGCCTCCCTCGATGGCCTCCACAGCGTTTGCCACAATCGTCGCGCCCTCAATGACGATCTCGGTCTCGCCGCTGAAGGTGAACCCGCCCGTCGAGGTGCCATAACCCGCAAAAGTCAGTCTCTGACCACCATAGAGCGTCACATCTGCGCCGGATTGCAGATCACCACCAAAACTCAATTCGCCAGTCTGGGCGGTGATGCTCACACCTGCAAAACCGTAAAGCCCTGTGCGAGCTGTCGTTGCCACATCGTTCAAGGCAAAAGCAGTGACCGTCGATGTGGCTGAGGTGATATCTCGTTCCAGCGTCAAGGTGCCATTGCCGGCGTCAAGAGCGACAGCGCCTTGCGCCGCCACCGAACGCACGGTCGTATCGCCTTGACCAGCGATCTGAATCCCACCTGCATTGGACTGCACTGAGCCAAGCGTGCGCACCCCCAAACCCTGCTCATTGCCGATGATTTGGATGCGCCCCGCTTCCATGGCCCCGTATTCCGTGCCATCGACGACGAAATCCGGTGCTGCACCCGTGCCGGTCAGCGTGGACAGACGACGCCCATTGGTCAGGTCATAGCTTTGGGCCCCGCCTTGTACGTTGATCCCATCAATCGCCGTGACTTTGCCATCCACCACAACCGTGCGGCCAATAAGATTGACATTGGGCGTGCTGGAGCCATCAAGCCCGCGGCGCCCGATGGTCACAGCCCCTTGCGTCACATCGAGACGCACATTGCCGCCATCAATAACCGGCACGCCAGTGGTCAGTGTGCCATTGCTGGCATTGAGAAAGTTACAGCCGTTACACAGAACGCCATTGGGGTTGGCAATAATCACCCCGGCGCGATCCCCGGCAACCTCAATCGACCCCGTCAGGGTGGAGCTGGACGTAGAGGTCACCTCATTGACGATGGTCGAAGCCGTGCCGCCAGACAGGTTCGGGTTTCCAGAGATCGCACCTGCGACATGTGTACTGGTTGCACCTTGAGAGTTGTTCAGCACCGTGCCTTCATCAGGCACGTTGAACTCACGATATTGGTTGTGTGATACGCCCCCCGCATTGGGCCGCGCAATATCCACCACCTGTGGGCGCGACGTGCGCTGCAGGCTGGGCTTGAACCCTACATTGCCGTTGGGATCAATGATGATCTCTTGCGCCTGCGCCAGCTCCACCATCATCGGTTGCAGCGCCACAACCAGGCAGGTCAAAAGCGTGAAGCCCTGGTGGATTTTGCGAGCGAGCTTTAAGGGACGGTTGCGCAAGAAACGCCAAGGAGAAACAAACTTAAAAAACAACAAAGATATGGCCTCGACTCACAGATGCGTTACCAGATTTGTTACCACGGTTGAACACTATGGACAACGTGCGCACCGCGCATTTCAATTCGCATTTTGGGAACCTGTGTAACGAGTTCCGGACAGCTTGAGTTCGTCTCGCAAGGCTTACAGGGATGAGAGAGTTCAAAGTGATGAGTTTTCTCTGGCTTCACGCGGTGTCCTCGCAACATCGTAGCCAATTATGAAGAAAACCGGGTTGACGCGAGCGCCATGAACTTAAGAGCGCTGTCTTTCGGGTCTGTGGCTCTTTTGGGCGCATTCACCGACAAACAGGTCTCTCAAGGTCAAAATCAGTGCTCTTAAGTTCAGCGAACCCAAACAGACCGAAATACCGTGAACAAACCGGGAATATGGCTGAAATAAACAGTGCTCCTTTGACCAAAAATCAATAACTTAGCCTCCCGAACGCAAATTCGGGAGGCAGGGGCCGGAGGTTCGAATCCTCTCACTCCGACCAGTAAAATCAAGGACTTAGCCTTGAGAAAAACAGAATTCCTTGGTTCGGCGAACCTAGACGGCAACTCTGGGTCGCGTGAAATCCACAATTTCTGCAGCTTTCAAAAGGTGTTGCGGGCTGTAGCGCGCATAGACCCGGGCAGTGATGTCGGTGCTGGAATGGCCGAGATACTGGCTGATCTCGGCCATCGGGACACCGCCCTCTGCCATGTGGACGGCGCAGGTATGCCGCAGCACATGAGGCGTAACGCCTTGCAAACCAGCGCGAGTCGCCACGCTGGCAAAGCCCTTTTTGATGCTCTTGACCGGGCCGCCGGCCCACTCGATGACATGATCCGATAGCGCGGCTTGCTGGGCTTCTTGCAGAGCGTCCCGCAAGCCAGCGTTGATCGGAACTACCGCCCGGCCTTTCCTTGGTCCGGTGGCGTTCTTCCGCAAGTCGATTTGTCCACGATCCAGGTCCACCCGGTCCCAGGTAAGTTCCAGCACCGCCGTCACCCGCGCCGCCGTCGATAGCATCAATATGATGGCCAGCCGGATATGCGGTTCCATCTTCGTCGCCAGCAGCCGGTCGATTTCCGCATGGGTCAGGTAGCGGTCTTTCGGAGCCGGTGGCGTTGGACGTTCGATGGGCGGCGTATACTCGACCAAACGCTGTTTGACGGCCCAATTCAGCGCAATCCGCAGATGGCTGAGTTCAGTCCACACCGTTCCGGGTTGGCGACCTAAGGCTTCACGTTTGCGGTGATACTCGCGGCACAGTTCGGTCGAAATCTGATCCGGTCGGAATGCACCGAAATGCGCCAATACTGGCTTGCCGCTGTACTTCATTCTTTCGGTGATTTGCCGTCCAGCCTTCTGTTCGCGATAGGCGTGCCAGATATCGGTGACGGTAAGCGCACCGGCAATGCTGCGATGCCGGTTGAACAGATCTAGCGCTTCGGCCTCGGCTTCCTTTCGGGAGCATGCCTCAAGCTGATAGCGTCGACGTTTACCGCCTTCGTACCACGAGACGCAGAAACCGCCCCGCAATCGGCCAATGGTGAGATCAGGCATTGTTCATATTCCTCCACGGCTTGCGCCGGGATGCGGAACATGCGTCCCAGACGGAAGCCTTCCAGTTTTCCTTGTTTGATAAGATTGCGCACGGTTTCGGCAGAACACTGCCAACGTGCTGCAAGTGTGTCCGGCGTATAGGGTCGTTCCGGCATGTTTGACCTCTTCTGTGTTTGGGAGGAGCCCTCGGGCCCCTTTCAGTAACGTGTTGCCAAACTACCCGGATATGAGCTTCCAACCAGAGACGTGGCCTCCCACGCCTCACAGGCATGTGGTCAATTCTTCTAGCCTCGCCCAGATCGGAGGTCTGGCGATGACAAAAACGGATTTGGTGGTGTGCTACGCGGCGCTGGACGGGCATTTCCGGCGATTGGAGACGCAATCCCGCCAATGGTCCGACAAACAGGCCGAAATCGCCCGAGTGGAACGTGACGTGGAACGCATTCTCAAGAACGAAGAGGAAGCCCGTGACGCCTATGCACGTCGCTTGCAGGCTCGCACAGAGACCGAGGACCTGTTGGCACGAATGCAAAAGCACGAACCGGGGGTGAGCCTTTGGGGGTATCAAAGCCCAGCTCGCAAGCGTTTGTCGGACATGCGACGGGCAGTGACTGAGCACACACGCGCGATGCAAGTGGCACAGGAACGGCAGGTGCTGGCCGTGACCGCCGCCAAACGCGCACGCGGCCAACTGGCTGCCGCTCGGGCGCGGTTCAACCGCTGGCAAGAGGCGCAGATCGAAAAGATCGACCCCCGCGCCGTTGAACTGGAAATGACAGGCTTGCAGCAGCGTATGGGCTTTTTGCTGCGCCACCTTTCTGAGGCCGACATTGACGAAGCGGTCATGAGCAATCGCGTTTCCCGGCAAGAGGCGCAAACCGTCAGACAGGCATTGCGCTCGCGACAGTGGGAGGATCTGGAGCGTTAGGGGCTGGTGGGTCATTCGCTCCGCCCTTGACCCAGCCGTGCCCGATGCCAGTCCTCGAACAACGCGAGTGTTTCTTCGCTCATTCCCCGCTCTCGCCGTTCTTCGATCAGGTCGGCCAGTTGGGCTTCGGTCATGATGGTGACGGCCGAATGGGCGGAGAAACTATAGGCTTTTGCGAACATCTTGCGCTCACCATACCCTTGCTAATTTCAGAAGCGAGGGGCGCAAGCGACTGTTTCTTAACGTAATCTTCATGTACCATGTGGCTCGACCGGAGTATCAGCGGGCTCAAGGCCCCTTGGTGAGAAATCCCTTTTTGTCAAAATACCCTCGCTTTTGAAAAAAGCGGGACACCGGTCGCCACACTGAATGACGACGACGAATTCCGGCTCTCGGGCGCCCTGGAACAAGGGGCTGGTGGCGGGGCAGAAACGCGCCTTTGCGCTGGAGGAAATCGCCCAGATCGAGGCGATGCTGCTGGCGCAAGAGAACTGGCACGATCTGGCGCTGCTCAGCTTTGGGCTCGACACGATGTTCCGCGCCAGCGATCTGCTGACCACGCAAGTCTGGCAGGTGGCCTATCCGAACGGATCGATCCGCACCCTGATTGCGCGGCGGCAACGCAAGACGCGCCACATCGTCAATCCGGTGCTGACACCGCCCACGCGGGACTACCTGCAGCGCTGGCTGAGGGTGAGCGGAAAGGCTCCGCAGGATTTTGTGTTCACCCGGTCGAAGGAGGCGAAGGCCGAGCCGATCACCCGCGGCCACTATGCCGATCTGATCAAAGGCTGGGCGACCTGGCTCGGGCACGAACCGGGCGCTTTTTCCAGCCACTCCATCCGGCGCAGCAAACCGGCGCACATGTATTGGGCCGGCGAGGACATCGCCCTGATCTCGCGCCTGCTGGGGCACAAGTCGATTGCGGCCACCATCGAGTATTTGGGCATCACGCAGGCCAAGGCCGAAACGGCGGCATTGCGCCATCCGATGATGCGGGGCAATCCCAAAAGAAAATGACCCGCACAATGCCACAAGGCCGCAAGAAGCGCCGCGACTGGCTTGGCGTTCTGACTGGTCAAATTGCCCCTAAGTCAAAAGTTTTTTGTCAACAAAATTTGACGAAACCTATGATTTCATTAGATAATAGGGTTGTATTAACCCTTCTTTTCATGGCGGGATTTGGCAAACTGGCTGGCGTTCTCGCGGTAGGTGCCGCACTAGCAGGCACTCCAGAGGGGGCGAAAGCCGAAACGGACGTCGCCTTCACCCTTAGCAACGGCGAAAAGGTGGCCGTCAATGTTAATGGTGTTCCGAACGCTCAGATTTTGGTTGGCGATACGATTGAAAAAGCAGAATCCTGCATCGCCGGTGGCGAAGCGCGCGATATTTGCGTCGCACAAGCAATTGTTACCCTGACCCGCGCCCAACTAGATAGCGTGGTGCGCGAAACCCATCAACGTCTTCAGCCTCTGGAAGATGACATCGGCCTGACAGCAGCCGAATTGATCGCTGAACCCGTATTTTGCGATTACGCTCCAGACGATGCCAGCCAACAAACCTGTGCAGCGGGAACTGAGGCGGTGCAGTTAGCGGCGCTTGATGTGCAGATCGCCGAAGTCCGTGAACGGCGAATTGCCGCTGAAACCCGCGTTGCTAACAAAGAAGAGGTTCTTGAAAGCGAACAAGCCAGCGGTCAGCGTCTCGACGCAGAAGCCGCTGATTTGGATAAAACTATCTCGGATGTGACAACTGAGTTGGAATCAGAAACGGCTCGTGGTGAAACCGCCACGGCTCATGCTGATGCTGAAACAGCTCGTGGTGAAACAGAAGCTGAAAGAGCCGATGCTAATTCGGCTGTTTTGGCCGCGCTGCAACGCGTAGCAGCAGAAGACGCGGCCACAAACTAAGCCATACGTAGCCATGCAGCTCAGCGCTGTCTCAAAGCAACTGGTGAAAACTTGGTAGAAGTGCCTTTTTGTGATATAATCACAAGAACTTATCTAAATGTCCGAGCGTTTCTCCGCGTCCGATTTTCCCGAACTCAGCGCTGCTGAGAAAACACGGCTGCAAGCCGAAGTAGGCGCCGAAACTCAGAGTGCTTGTAGCGAGTTGGCCAGTGAGTGTGCCGACGATTTGAACCAAACGCCCGAAGGCCGGTTGCAGTTGGTATGCGCCGAAGAAAACCTGCCTCTTTCTGAAACTGATCCAGCCACTTTGCTGGAAAACCGCCATTTGCAGGTGGCGTTCAGTCGCCCGCTACCTATGCCGCCGCGTATTCGCGAGCGTTGCGTCGGAATTTTGTGCGAAGCTCTCGGGCAATCAAGCCAAGCCCCTGAAGCACCAGTCACCGAGGCCGTCGCCGTCAAACAAGCGACTTTAGAAACCGCGATGGAGGGTGAAACCGCCGTTGAAACCCGCGAGGCGGATATTGACGCGGCGATTGAAAGCGAACAATCCGCCAATGCAGTGCGCGCACATCGGAACGATGGTTTGAATAAAACATTGTCGGATGTGACAACTGAACGGGATGCCGCCACGGCTCATGCTGATGCTGAAACAGCTCGTGGTGAAACCGCCACGGCTCATGCTGATGCAGAAGCTGAAAGAGCCGATGCTAATTCGGCTGAAGTTCAGAATTTTATTCGAGAATTACCTCGGGGGAAACTTCATGAATACAGGCAGCGAGCAACGGAACAGCTGCCAACCAAAGCGCAACGAGACTTGGCCGAAACTCATTTTGCTAAGTATGAAGCCGAACTCGCCGCGCTCCAAACCGTCTTCACACCGCAAGAAGTGCAACAGGTTTTTGGCGGTAACCTGACCGAAACCGTGACGTTGAACCTCGCTTCCCAAAGCAAAGCCGACGTCTATCGCGACGTGTTTGCACGCATCGACGCCGGGATCGCCGACGAGGATCGTCGCCGTGAGGTTCGGGCGAAAGTGGCTGGGCAGCTGTCCAGAGAATGGAACACCTTCAAAGCGCTCTGTATGACTGGTCACGAGGAGGGTTTATCGTGAGTTACAATCAGGACACAGCCCACCATAGTGCCCTGTGTCCTGAGAAGTGAGTCCGCTCTTAGTTGAGGATCGACTCTATGATGATCATCCATAGTGCGTTTGTGACCAGCCCTATAACGATACCATTGAGAAAGGTGATTAGGTCATTGTTATAATTCATTCTTTTACCCCTTTTTGTGTGTGGCCTTTTGTTGCGTGTGTTTGTAATGTAGGCTGGCAAGGGACGGGTTTACGTTCTCAAAAGTTTAGGAAAGTTTGGGTTCTGCAGGTTCCATTTGGTGTAAACTTCGGACGTTTGGTGAGGAAGAAGCGTGGTATAGAGGGTCTGTCGCAGCAGGATTTAGCCGCGCTTGCATTCGGTAACGTTGGAGGAAAAGCGAAAATCTCTCAAATTGAGAATGGTCGCATTCATAGTCCTCATCAGAAAACGATAGATAGTTTGGTGATTGCTTTAGAGATAAGTGATGCAGAACTGTCGGAGTGCTATGCTCCGATTAAGCTAGACGAACACGAACCGATACAAGGTCCGTTCTTTCATCCGGTGGATCCGCAAATTTTTTGTGACAAAATTAGCGGGAGGCGTCTGCAGTTCGCTCTTGATGTAGCTAATCGTGTAGAGCTCAAGAAATTCGCCTTAATCGCTGCGAAAGAAAACGTGGACTTCTTAGAAATTGGAGATCCCGTTTTTCAAAAATATGGCATGGGAATAATACGTGATGTGAAGAATTACGCCCCAGGTATTCCAATCGTCGCCGAATTTGCATCTTCTGACTGGATTGAGCAACAAATTCAGCTTGCAGCAAATTCGGGAGCAGACATCGTTCAGGTAATTGGATTGTCAAATGAAAAAAGGATCTCTCGTGCCATTGACAGCGCAAGAAAACATAAGGTTGGCATATCGGTGGCAATTCTTTCACACGAAAACATAGCAAAGCTGATGGCTGAAAGTGAAGCTTATGGAGCTGATATGGTTGCCATTATTCGCAATTTAGATTCATCGAATATTTTTATCGACATTATGGAAATATTAAAATCGCTTCCAGCTGACTTTACTATACCATTGGCCATATCCGGAGGCTTTACAGCCACACAAGTTGCGCTAGCATTGGATCAAAGGTGGAATGTTGTGATTGTGGGCTCATCCATTTTAAATTCCCCAACCCCAGCAGACACGATTCGAAGAATAAAACGAATTCTCAGGACTTAAAAAAATGACCGAAAAAGTGAAAATTCGCAGCTTGTTGCAAGATGACATTCAGGAAGTTAGAGACTTGATCTCCGAGGCTGGCCCGTTTGTGTCTGCTCGAACTTTGTCGGACTATTGGCTTTATAGTCGTTTTTTTTCGGAGACCTGTTTGGTTGCCGAGATATCTGGAGAGATCGCGGGTGTAGTTGTTGCCGTATTGAATCAAGTGACCAACAGTGGTGATTGCTATATTCAAGATGTTGCCGTTTCTTCAAAGTTCAGAGGGACTGGGGTAGGCAAGGTTCTGATGGAGCATCTCGAGCTTGCTGTAAGAGAACATGGATACAATAAAATGTGGCTCACCTCGGAGGCGGCGAATAGTAATGCGATAGCGCTTTGGCGGAGACTAGGTTTTGTAAATTCACCTGCGGACTACCAAGAAAATGATCTTTGGGTTACGCGTGACTTAAAGGGTAAAGGAAAAGATCGCGTAGTCTTTGAAAAGTCACTCAAATAGATACGTTTGACCGTTGAAAACCTTGCTTTGACTGGATATTCCTGTATAATCTGGACGAGGAGCAACTTTTTATGTCCAAACCTATGAACTTGTCTGTTCGGCTGACGACCCCCTTGACTGAGTTTGTCACCACGCGCGTGGGCGCGGAGGGAGACTACGACAACGCCAGCGAGTATGTGCGAGACCTGATCCGCCGGGACCGGGAGCGAGAAGAACAGCGCGCCTTCACCAAGCTAAAAGCGACCTTGCAAGATGCCTTCGCACAGCCAGATGAGGCTTATGTCGAAACGAGTCTGGCGGACGTTAAGGCGCGATACAAAAAACGAACCGCATGAAGTCCTACTTTATTGAGGCTTCGGCAAACGCTGCCATCGACGATTTGTACGCTTACACGACAGAAAAATGGGGGGACGAACAGGCAGATAAATATCTGTCGGGTCTATTTGCTCGCTTCGAGGCCATTGTTTCGAAAGAGGTTTTGTGGCGACCTGTGCCGACCGAATTTGAAATCAAGGCTTGGGTTACCCGTTACGAACACCACTACATTTACTGGAAACAACTTGATGATGGGCGCATCGGGATAATGGCAATCTTGCACGAACGAATGCACCAAACAGCGCGTTTAGCCGATTTGACCGACGATGAGTAATTCCGTTTACCTCAAGCCCAGCTTGGTGTCATAATTTGACCTTTGCTTTCGCCAAAAGCGAAACCCTTAGCAGGCTGTTTTTGCGTCGTTTCTTCTGGTAACATGGTCGAGCCTCCGGTTCCGGAGCCAATGCTAAGCGGTTGCCCTCCGGGTGTATCGGCTCAGAATACCTTCGCTTTTGGCGAAAGCGAAACTCTAACCCCTTCATCTCATGCGGTCGATCCGCTCACAAAAAAAGCAGGCCTGGAATCGCGGTCATATCGTTGGCCAGAAGAGGGCTTTCAGCGCGGAAGAACTGGCCCAGATCGAAGCCAAACTAGTGGTTGCAACCAACTGGCACGATCTGGCGCTGCTGTCATTCGCCTTGGACACGATGCTAAGGGCCAGCGATCTACTCGCCACACAGGTCTGGCAGGTGCGCAACTCTACTGGACCAGTTCGGACCATGATCGCTCGTCGGCAGCGCAAAACCCAAACAATCGTCCAGCCGGTGCTCACCCCTGCCACCCGCTACTATCTAGAGCGCTGGATCTCGGTCAGCGGCAAACAACCAGCGCATTACCTGTTCACCCGCAGCAAGCCGACCGATGCCCCACCGATCTCGCGCCCACACTACGCGGAGATAATCAAAAACTGGGCGAGAGAACTGGGACACGACCCATCAGAATTTTCCAGTCACTCGATCCGACGCAGCAAACCCGCACACATGTATTGGGCGGGCGAAGATATCGCTCTGATTTCCCGATTGCTGGGCCACAAGTCGATCGGCAACACCGTCGAGTATTTGGGTATCACCCAAGCCAAGGCGGAAGTAGCCGCCTTACGGCATTCGTTGATGCGCGGCTTTGGCGAAAAGCCACTTTGATGTTAACCCACTTTTTACCGCTCTATCGCAATAAATCAGCGGAACGTGGAGGCATCAGACTGGTCAAAAACGCCTTACGTCAAGTTTTTTTCTGTCAAGAAAGTTTGACAAAAAGCACCAATTGGATAGAAAATAGAGTTAACTATAACGTTATCTCAAAAATGGGTTTTGGAAAACTTGGTACCGGCTTTGGAGGGGCGCTTGCAATCGGCGCTGCTGTGGCTGCCATGCCAGATCGAGCTGACGCAGGTGAATTCGCTGATTACTGCGCTCCAATTGCTAATGGTGAAGTGTTAGAAACCGAGCTTACACCGCAAAACATGGCCTACATTTTTGACGATCAAGGTCGGGTCCATAGAGGGCGAGCTGACGAACTTACCCAATATTTCGGTGACGGAATTTCTGAAGAATGTGGAGCTGGTGACGTTGGAGCGTATGTAACACAGATTGGAGAGCGTGTGTTGCTCGAAATCTATCCTCCTGGGCAATACCCTCTCGGCATTGACCCCACCACTTTTCAGGAAATTCAGGCCAATTATTCAGCCTGTATTGCCGAAGAACTTGCCGTTGTTGATAAAAACGGAAACGGGCGCGTCGACCCGTCAGAGAATGTTAATTTATACCGCACAGGAGAGATGTTTTGCAACGAAGAGCTTCAAGGCTCTATGCGTCATGCTGGGGAAATGGCCGCCAGCCAAACACGTATAGCCGCGCTTAACGCACAACAAGCAGCCGCAGAAGCGAGAATTTCCGCGATCACTACCAGTATCATCAATGGCGCTCGTGCCGAAGTCGGGCTCAACTAATAGGCAGGTTTGCCGAAGACCGTTTTTTGTGGTAAAATGTGGAGAATATTAACTATTTCCCATGCCTTTAGGTGGTGCCGATAATCCATTTGGCGGCTTGGAGCTTCGAGCGCAATCGGCTCCCAGAGCCGCTGAAGCTACTCCCCCACTAGAGAGTGTCGTAGCGGCTGCCGACGCTTCACGCACGGCTCGACAACAAGCTGAAGCCGCCCATGTAGCGGCTGAAGAACCCGAAAAAACTCGGGCAGATATTTTACTCGCCGTTCAGACTGACTGGAATTACTGTGGCCTTGAGCCGTGCGATGAAAACGCCGAACTGGCTACCGACATTTTGGCCGAGCACCAAACACGGATTCAAACGGTGGAACCCAACTACGTATTGGGGGAAAGTGAAACTCAATCTGAACTGGCAGAAATTGTTGTACGTGGGGTTCAACGGCGAGAGCGGCGAGCGCAGCGCCAAGCTGAAGAAACGCAAACCGAGGCTTCTCAAGCAAGGTTAGAACAAGCTGAAGCCGCCGAAACGGCTGCCGTTAAAGCCACGGAAGTTTCTTACCAAGAGGCCGTTAACGAATTGACCGGACTACCAAATACCGAGAAGATTCAGCGCTTAATTGCTGATGAACGGGTGCCCGCATCGGAAAAAGCCCGCCTGCAGTCCTTCAGCCAAATCATCGCTATTGCTGATCAGGTTCCGCAAGACGCGCCCTTGGTTCGTCAACGCATCAATCAGCTCGACATGAGCCAAGGCGTGCCCGACCCAGTGCGATTTGCACGGGCGTTCATTTTCGATAGTCCCAATAGCCAACTCCCTTCTGGGGTGACACAGGCCACGCAGGAAGCCATTGCCGCTAGCTTGGGTATTGAACGCCGCCCACTAGAAGTTACCACCGGCTCGGAAATGACCGAGGTGTTTGAACAAGGCGTCGGTACTCGTATGGTGCGTGACCCAGAAACGGGCGAACTGCGTGAAGAACCTATTTTTTTACAACCCGGTGAATTCGAAGAGATACGTGCGGGGCAAGCGATCGGGCTCACAGATCAAGGCGATCGAGCGATGCGTTTTGATGAAGAAGTCGGCAGCTTTACCGTCATCCTGCCTGATAATGCCACAGCCGAAGATATGGCCATGTATGGGCTAGCAGGACAGATGATGAGCCAGTTGCACGACGTAAATATGGCTGAAATGATGTACCCGGGTCGAAACATGTTAGAACGAGGCGGCGGCGTGCTTGATGTGCGTATGCCGGATGATTTCAATCGCACACAGCGTTTGTGCCAGATTTTCTTTGGGGGTCTCGCAGGCCATGACGGTGAACTTCTCGATCAAAGTGATCTCGATCGCATTCCCTACTTAATGCAGTTTCAGAACTCTAAGGGGGATGCCGTTATCGGTGATGTGAACCCTGACCAGATGCGCGCCGACTATCGACGCCAAGGCATTATAGACGACAGCGGGGATTTTAACTGGGATGTATTTGCAACAATGGTCGAGGCTAATCGACTTGGTTTGTGGACTGGGGAAGAAAACTTCAGCCGCAGTGCCGCTTAGCAAACGATCAGGAGCGGCCAAAACTTGCCTACCGATTTGTCGGTTGACGTGATCTCCGCCATAATTGAGACGAACTACTCCCCTCTTTCATGCAAACCGCTGCCTTCGGTGCCTATCCTGGTCCCTCCGGGGAGATTTTTGTCAACGTGCGCAAGGGTGATCAAGGGGTTCAGCTCTCTCGGCTTCTGCCTGCTTCGGCTCAAAAGGAAGGATTTGATGCCTTCCCCTTAGCTGCCTATTTTGACTATGTTCAGTTGTGGCTCACTACCCCCATGCAATGGCAAGAATTTGCCCGCCGCACGGACACCCAAGGGGCTACAAACACCCGCCCCATTCAGACTTGTGCACCAGGCTTCGACTTGAGTGCCTACGATCTTATCGACGCGAATAATTATGTGAATTACGAGGCGTTGCAGAATCTTGTCAGCGTGATAGCCCAACTCTATGACCACAAACCCCTAATCTCGCCTCAAGCTGGTTTGTTTTTCAACCTGTTCAAAACCGGTCTCGAACCCTCTGAAATTTTTGACCACATCACGTCCAAAGCCGCGCAAGGTACGCCCGATAGCCAAAACGTGGTTCAGCTCGACCAGGTTAGATCAAGCTCTGATTTTCAAAAGTCCACGCGAGCAAGCCTGGCACAAGCCTCTACGCGATTAGCCGCTAAACAACTGAAAGCCCAGCGAAAACAAGGACGATTGAACCGAAAACGAGGGCGAAAGTAACACGAATTTCACGCGTCAAAATCGCCAAAAAACCGCTCTGCGAGCGACTTAAAAGGCTATGGCTGGGCACCTGTCCAACGGATGGAACACCTTCGAGACCCAGTTCAGGACTGGGATAGAGGTCGATTTACCGTAGGATCGAAAATATTTCATTTGCCATGCATGCTCTTGGTTTGGTTTGATGTACCTAAGCGCCTGGCGTACTTGCAAAAATGATGTGTCTTATCTAAAATCAGGGTGTACCATGCCTTCAAAAATACTGAAACTTTCGATATCCAAATTCCGTGGAATCGAAGACTTGGTTTGGCAACCCGCAGCGGGCATGAATTTGATCCTCGGAGGGGGAGATACAGGAAAAACTACCGTTCTGGATGCGATCAACTTGCTGTTTTCGCCTGCCACATCGATGACCGTGTCTGAGACGGACTATTGGATGCGTGACCTAAGCCAAGGTTTTAGTATAGATTGCATCCTACAACTCGGTAGTGAAATCGATATTAATACCCAATCAAGCATGGCCTTCCCATGGCATTGGAATGGTACAGACGCGGTGTTGCCGGAAGCTGATGGAGAAGCCGCTGATAACGTTGAAGTTTATAGGTT
>NZ_RPEN01000140.1 GCF_003991405.1 Pseudorhodobacter sp. E13 | reverse complement strand
GCGCCGCATCGCAACACGTTACGACCGATGCGCAAAGACCTTCCTCTCAGCCGTCGCCCTCGCCGCAACTGTCTTGTTCTGGCTTTGACGGTCAATGAGTCTGGACCCTAGAACGGCGCGATGACGCCGATCACCACAAAAGCCTTCAGGATCGCATCCACCGCAACAGCCGCTAGAATGATCCCCATCACCCGGCTGATCACCGAAGCCCCCGTGGCCCCGATGACCCGGTGAATGGGGGCGGCGGCCAGCAAGATCACCAGCGTGATCGCCAGAACCAAGGCCATCAGCCCCGCCGTCATCGCCTGATGCGCGATTGAGAACCGGTCGTTATCGGTCAGGATCACCACGGCCAGCATCGCCCCGGGCGAGGCGATGGACGGCATCGCCAGCGGAAACACGGCCGAGGCATGGTGATCCCAGTCTGCCACCTCGGATTCGGGTTTGGAGGCCCCGAAGATCATCGACAGCGCAAACAGGAACAGCACCAACCCGCCCGCAATCTGGAACGATGGCAGCGCCAGCCCCAGCGCATCCAGCACCAACTGCCCAAAGACGATAAAGGACAACAGCACCGCAAAGGCAATCAGCACCGCGCGCAACGCCACCCGCCGCGATGTCGCCGCCGAGGCGCCATAGGTCACGGCCAGAAACACCGGCAAGGTGCCAATCGGGTCAATAACCACCCAAAGCGTGATGAATTCCTGCAAAAGGGTGGTCGAAATTGCCATGCGGTCTGTCCTTGGTTGGGTCAGCCATTGTTACCAATTCTGGCGCGTCCCCGCCAGATTCCCAAATGAAAAAGGCGCCGCAGCGGGCGCCTTTTTGCCAGTCCAACGCTTGCGCGTGATCAGATCAGCTTGCCCATCGCCACAGCCGTATCGGCCATGCGGTTGGAAAAGCCCCATTCATTGTCATACCAGGTCAGGATGCGCACCATATTGCCATCCAGCACCTTGGTCTGGTCCAGATGGAAGATGGACGAGCGCGGGTCATGGTTGAAATCCGAAGAGACATTCGGCTGGTCGGTATAGCCCAGCACGCCTTTCAGCGGGCCATTGGCCGCCGCGATGATGGCGGCGTTCACTTCCTCAACCGTGGTGGCGCGGCTGGCTTCAAAGGTCAGATCAACAACCGAGACATTCGGCGTCGGCACGCGGATGGCCACACCGTCCAGCTTGCCGTTCAGTTCCGGCAGCACCAGACCCACGGCTTTCGCCGCCCCGGTCGAGGTCGGGATCATGCTCAGCGCTGCGGCGCGGGCGCGATACAGGTCCTTGTGCATCGTGTCCAGCGTCGGCTGATCGCCGGTATAGCTGTGGATCGTGGTCATGAAGCCCTTGGTGATGCCAATCGCATCGTTCAGCACCTTGGCCACCGGTGACAGGCAGTTGGTGGTGCAAGAGGCGTTGGAAACGATCACATCGGCAGCTGTCAGCGTGTCATGGTTCACACCGTAAACGATGGTCTTGTCCGCGCCCTTGGACGGGGCCGAGACCAGAACCCGGCTCGCGCCGTTTTCCAGATGCACCTTGGCTTTTTCCTTGTCGGTGAAAATTCCGGTGCATTCCATCACGATGTCAATATGCTGCCAGGGCAGTTCTGCCGGGTTGCGGATCGCGGTCACGGCAATCGGGCCACGGCCCACGTCGATGGTGGTTTCGGTGGTTTTCACCTCGGCCGGAAAGCGGCCATGCACCGAATCAAAGCGCAGCAAATGCGCGTTGGTTTCCACCGGCCCCAGATCGTTGATCGCCACAACCTCGATATCGGTGCGGCCCGATTCAATGATCGCCCGCAAGACGTTGCGGCCGATACGCCCAAATCCATTGATGGCTACTTTAACGGTCATGGCTTTCTGTCCTCATCTGAGAGAAAGGGGCGGGTGGCCCCGTTTGCTAGCGCTAACATCGCGATAAACGCGAAAAGATCAAGCGTAGCCTGCCTGATTTACCGCCAAAAAGACAGATATTCGATGAAAACGGCGAATTTCCGCAACAAGAACAGCAGCGCCGCGCCGTGATTGAGGAAAATATCGCCCACAATCGCGGCAAGCACTGCCAAGCCAAGCCAAATCGCCAGTTTGTCTGTCATACGGCCCCTAGTCCCTGGCCGTAGCGCGGCCCTTTAATGCAAGAGCCGCCCCATCGCCCCGGCCACATCGGCCATCCGGCAAGAGAAACCCCATTCATTGTCATACCACGCCAGCACCCGCACGCAATTGCCAACGACTTTGGTCTGATCCGGCGCAAAGATACAGGATTGCGGGGTGTGGTTGAAGTCGATCGAGACTTTGGGTTCGGGGTCATAGGCCATGACCATGCCCATATAGCCGGCGGCGGCCTCGCGCACGATGTCATTCACCTGCGCCGCCGTCACCGTCTTGCGCGACACGAAGGTCAGATCCACCGCCGAGACATTGGGTGTGGGCACGCGCATCGCGGTGCCATCCAGACGGCCCGCAAGTTCCGGCAGCACCTCGCCCAGCGCCTTGGCCGCCCCGGTAGAGGTGGGGATCATCGCCATCGCCGCCGAGCGTGCGCGGTAAAGGTCGGCGTGGCGGCGGTCCAGCGTGGGCTGATCGCCGGTATAGCTGTGGATCGTCGTCATGATGCCGCTTTCAATCCCCACCGCATCGTTCAGCACCTTGGCCAAAGGCGCAAGGCAATTGGTGGTGCAAGAGCCGTTGGACACGACGTGATGATCGGCGGTCAACTGGCGGTGATTCACCCCGTAAACCACGGTTTTATCAGCGCGTTTTGCCGGGGCAGACACCAGAACCCGCTTGGCACCGCGCGTCAGATGCACAGCAGCCTTGTCGCGGTCGTTGAACTGGCCTGTGCATTCCAGCACCACGTCAACACCCTCCCAGTCCAGCTCTTGCGGGTTATAGGTGCTCATCACGCGCATCGGGCCACGGCCCAGATCCAGCGTATTGCCTGCCACCCGCACGGTGCCCGGAAAACGGCCATGCACGGAATCGTATTTCAACAGATGCGCGTTGGTTTCAATCGGCCCGGTGGCGTTGATCGCCACCACCTGCACGTCATTGCGCGCGCTTTCCGCGATATGCGCCAAGGTGCAGCGCCCGATCCGTCCAAACCCGTTGATCCCGATGGTGATTGTCATATCCAACCCTCTTGTTCCACGCCCTTGCCGGGGCTGATACAGAAGCCCGCGCCCGTTTCAAAGCATAAAAGCAACGATTTATCAGCATGTTAGCGCAAAACCTTGATGTTAGCGCCAACGCCTGCGCGCTGTTTCCGCTAACGGCTTGCCCTTCTGGGTCAGTCCGCTAATTTGGGCGCAGGAATTGAGAGGACGCGGAATGAGTGGATTACTTGCCCTGTTGGATGATGTGGCCGCGATTGCCAAAGTGGCGGCCAGCTCGGTGGATGATATTGCCGCCGCTGCGGCCAAGGCGGGCAGCAAAACCGCAGGCGTCCTGATTGATGACGCTGCGGTCACGCCCACCTATGTGACGGGCCTTGATGCCAGCCGCGAATTGCCGATGATCTGGCGCATCACCAAAGGCTCTTTCAAGAACAAGCTGCTGTTTTTGCTGCCTGCTGCACTTCTCCTGTCCAATTTCGCGCCTTGGGCCATCACGCCTTTGCTGATGCTGGGCGGGGCCTATCTGTGCTTTGAAGGCGCGGAAAAGATTTTCCACGCGCTCTTTCCCCATGCCAGCCATGAGGTGGACGCGGATATGACCCCGAAGGACCCCGCGCATCTGGAGGAGGAGCGCGTGGCCGGGGCCATCAAGACCGATTTCATCCTGTCGGCGGAAATCATGACCATCTCGCTCTCGGTGATCGAGGCGCCGAACATCTATATGGAGGCCGCAACCCTTGCGGCGGTGGCGGTGCTGGTGACGGTGGCCGTGTATGGCGTGGTCGCGCTGATCGTGAAGATGGATGATGTGGGGCTGCATATGGCAGCCAATATGCGGCTTGCGGCCAGCCGGGCGGTGGGGCGCGGGCTGGTGCGCTTCATGCCCTATTTGCTGACCACGCTGTCGGTGATCGGAACCGGGGCGATGCTGTGGGTCGGCGGCAATATCATCACCCATGGGCTAGAGGTGTTGGGCTGGCCTTGGCTCTATGATGAGATTCACCATCTGGCCGAGGCGGCGGGCCAAGCTGTCAGCACCGCCAGCGGTTTGGTGAAATGGGCCGTGACGGCGGCGCTGGATGGCGTCTTGGGCTTTGCGCTGGGGCTTGTGCTTATTCCGGTGGTGACCAAGGTGATCGGGCCTGCCATGGCGGCGGTGACGGGCAAGTCAGCGCAACACTGACGCGGGTGCCGCACGGCCCACCACGCCATCCAGCCAGTCGCGCACATCCGGGATCAGCCGTTCCAGTTGCGGCAGGTCATTGACGCACAGGAACTTGATCGACGGGTCGGCCACGCTTTGCAGCAAGGCCCGCGTTTCGGACGGGTTGCGGCCCATCCCTTGCCCGCTTTTGACATGCAGATGGTCTTTGCCCGCGCGCAAGACAGCCGCATTTGCCGCGATACAGGCGTGATTGTGCAACCCCTGCGGCAGGAATTGCGACAGGTCGCGAAAGCGATGGGCGATATTGTCCAGAAAGGCCGCGCGATGCTGCGCGAACAGCCCCGCCATCACAGACCGCCGCATCGGATGCACCACATGCGCCGAGGCAAACAGCCGCTGCGCCCTATATCCGGCCAGACCCGCCGCATTGATCTGCACGAAATGGTGGAACCGCGCCGGGTCTTGCGCCGCCCCCGCATCCCCCGGCAGCGCGCTGTAATCCACCCAAGCGCCGCGCAGCACCGGCATGTCATCGCAAAACACATCTTCGGGGCGCAGGGGGGCGGCCAGAAACACATCATCATTGAAATACAAGAACCGCTCCGCCAAGCCGTCGATCCGCCACAGCATGGACTCGATGGACAGCGAATTGAACGTGGGCAGCACCGCGCTGTAGTCACCGAAAATCTCGGTATGGCGCACAATCCGCACCTTGCGGCGCAAGCCCGGTGACAGCGAGCGCAGGTCGGGGGCCTCATCATCCACCACGATCCAGATGCAGCGCAGCCAAGGCGCAAAACTTTCGATGGAGCGCAGGCAATAGAGAATCTCGCCCGCGCTTTCCCAGCGATGCGAGTTGGTGGCATTTTCAGACAAAGGGCGGGCGGTGGCATCCAGATAGGTCTGGCGCAACTGCCGATGCGCGTCGCTGCTGCCATTGACCCAAGTGATTACAGCGTCCATCGGCTGGCTTGCGTCATTTTCCACCACGTCTGTATCTTTCTGCGCTGCCAAACCCACCCGCGACAGATAGGCCGACTGGCAGGGATGGCGAGGGAAAAGACGGCAGGCCGGAAAAAACTAGGCCCCCGCAATGCAGGGGCCTTGCTGTGCAATGTCAGGGCCGGATCACAGACCGATCACAGACCCAAAAGCGCCTTTGCCTTGGCGACCGCGTTTTCAGCGGTGATGCCGAATTCCTGATACAGACGTTCCGCCGGGGCCGAGGCACCAAAGCCTTCCATCCCCACAAAGGCGGCCTTCTGCTCGCGCCCACGCTCGCCCAGCAGCCAACGATCCCAGCCGCTGCGCACGCCCGCCTCAATCGCCACGCGAACCGGGCCGGGCGGCAGGATTTTGCGGCGATAGGCTTCGTCCTGCTCGGCGAACAGCTCCATGCAGGGCATGGATACCACGCGGCAGCCGATGCCTTCGGCCTCCAACAAAGCGCGGGCCTTGACGGCGATGGAAACCTCGGTCCCGGTTGCCATCAGGATCACCTGACGCTTGGCCTCGGCCTCCTCCAGCACATAGGCACCCTTGGCGACCATGTTCTGATTGACGTGCTTTTTGCGCACCGCAGGCACCCCCTGACGCGACAGCGCCATGACCGAAGGTGTCTTGACCTGTGACAGCGCGACTTCCCACGCCTCGGCGGTTTCCACCTGATCGGCAGGGCGCAGCACCAGCGTGTTCGGCGTCGCGCGGCTGATGGCCAGATGTTCCACCGGCTGGTGGGTCGGGCCATCCTCGCCCAGACCGATGCTGTCATGCGTCATCACATAGACCACCGGCACAGCCATCAGCGCCGACAAACGCATGGAGGGGCGGGCATAATCGGTAAAGCACATGAAGGTGCCGGAATAGGGGCGCACACCGCCATGCAGCGCCATGCCGTTCATCGCGGCCGCCATGCCATGCTCGCGGATGCCGTAATAGATGTAGCGTCCGGCGCGATCCTCGGCCGAAAACACGCCCAGATCGCCGGTCTTGGTGTTGTTGGACCCGGTCAGATCGGCAGAGCCGCCAATGGTTTCCTTCATCACCGGGTTGATCACCTCCAACGCCTTTTCCGAGGCAGAGCGGGTGGCCAGTTTCGGCAGGGTTTCCACGGCTTGCTTTTTCAAGGCCCGCACCACCGAAGCCAGTTTGGCCGGGGCTTCGGTTTTGAAAATGCGGGTGAATTCGGCTTGGCGTGCATCGGACAGGGTGGCCAGACGCGCCTCCCATGCTTTGCGGGTTTCCAGCCCGCGCGCGCCGATGGCTTCCCAGGCTTGCTTGATATCGGCGGGGATCACGAAGGCAGCATGCGGCCAGCCGTAAACCTTGCGCGTCTCGGCGATCAACTCGGGCGAGGTCAGCGCGCCATGGCCCTTGGAGGTATCCTGCGCCGAGGAGCCAAGCGCGATATGGGTCTTGCAATCAATCATCGCGGGGCGGGGCGAGGCCTTGGCCGCCGTGATCGCACGGTCGATATCCACCGGGTCATGGCCATCACATTCGAACACATCCCAGCCAGAGGCGGCGAAACGGGCCTTCTGATCGGTGATATCGGACAGCGAGACTTTGCCGTCGATGGTGATGCCGTTATTGTCCCACATCACGATCAGACGCGACAATTGCTGCTTGCCTGCCAGACCAATCGCTTCCTGGCTGACGCCTTCCATCAGGCAACCATCGCCTGCGATCACATAGGTGAAGTGGTCGATGATCTTGGCACCCCAGCGCGCGCGCAGGTTTTCTTCGGCAATCGCAAAACCAACGGCATTGGCAATGCCCTGACCCAAGGGGCCGGTGGTGGTTTCAACCCCGGTGGCATGGCCATATTCCGGGTGGCCTGCGGTGATGGCCCCCCATTGGCGGAAATTCTTGATCTGCTCCAGCGTCATGTCGGCATAACCGGTCAGATGCAGCAGCGAATAGATCAGCATGGAACCATGGCCCGCCGACAGGATAAAGCGGTCACGATCCGGCCAGTTCGGTGCGGTGGGATCAAACTTCAGGTGGTTTTCAAACAGCACGGTTGCAACATCGGCCATGCCCATCGGCATACCCGAATGGCCGGAATTGGCGGCGGCAACGGCATCCAGCGTCAGGGTGCGAATGGCGCAGGCCTTGTTCCAATGTTCGGGGTGCTGGGCGCGCAGAGTGGCAATATCCAAAGCGATGATCCTTCGTCTTGTTGCGGTCGGGCGGCGCAGGATGCGGATGCCCAAGCGTGGCGGCAGGTGATACGGAGTGCAGGGGGCAGATGGCCCCTTGCCCGAAAACTCCAAAGCTGCATATCAGCCTTGTCGGCAAGATCAAGCATGTCTGGCAAGGGCTTGATCCTAAAGGGGGGGCAATTTGCCGCCCGATTGCGATAAGATCGGCAAATCGCAGGCTTTGCGCGATTCGCGGATGTGATTTAGATGTGACAAGCGCAGATCAAGCAGGGTAACATGGCGGCGATGGCCAAGGCGCGGCAGGGATGAACCGTGTCAGGCCAGAGACGGCAAAGGCAAGAGGCAAGGGGGCATAGGAATGGCCGACCAAACAAATATCGCAGAGCTCGAGCGGCGGATTACGGCCGCGCTGGGGCGGATTGGCGCCGGATTGGACAAGCTGGGTGCGGCCTCTGCCGTGGCGCCGGTTGCAGCGCCTGCGGCAGAACCGAAACCTGCCCCCGCCGTGGATACCGCCCCGCTGGAGGCCGAGATTGCCCGGCTGAAATCGGAACTCGCCGCCGAAAAGGCCACGACGGCGCAACTGACCGAGCGGCTGAAATCGGTGAAAGACCGCGATCACCTGTCGCAGAACCAGTTGGAAGCCAAGGTCGAAAAGATGACCCAGCAGTTGGATGTGCAAGGGCTGGAATTGCAGCGGATGCGCAAATCCACCGTGCAATTGCGCGAACATCTGCGCGTGTTGCATGAGGCGGCGGCCGATAACATGGTAGAGCCGCATCTGATCAACAAGGCGATGCTGGCGGAACTGGAAAGCCTGCGGGCCACCCGCCACACCGAAACCGCCGAAATGGATGAAATTCTGGCAGAGTTGAAGCCGCTGATCGAGGAGGCCCGTGCCAATGGCTGAACTGGAAATCACCATCGGGGGCCGCAGTTTCATGGTGGCTTGTCAGGAAGGCGAGGAACATTTCCTGCGCACCGCCGCCGCAATGCTGGACACCGAGGCCCAGCCGCTTGTCACCCAGATGGGCCGCTTGCCCGAGGCGCGGATGCTGCTGATGGCGGGCTTGATGCTGGCAGACCGCACCGCCTCGGTCGAGGATCAGTTGCGCGTGCTCAAGGCGCGGGTGGAGGAATTGGAGAACCAGCCTGCGCCAGAACCGCAGCGCGTGGAAATTCCGGTGATCCCGCCGCAAATCCCCGAGACGCTGGCCGAGATCGCCGCCCGGGCCGAGGCTTTGGCTGCGAAGGTCGAGGATAAAGCGCGCGCCTGAGTGCGGGGCCTGACGGGGCCGGAAAAGAAGCGGGGGGCTGTCTGCCCCCCCTTGGCCTTGCGGCCAATTCACCCCCGAAGGTATTTAAGCCAAGATGAAATGAAACAAACCTGTTTCATTTCAAGTCGTTGTGCGGCGATCTTCAGGCGTTGGCTTCGCGGATCTTTTCGGCGGCTTCCTTGTTGAAGGCCACGCCTTTGGTTTCCAGCAACTGATCCAACTCACCGTTCAGCGTCATCTCGGTGATGATGTCACAGCCGCCGACGAATTCGCCTTTGACGTAAAGCTGCGGGATCGTGGGCCAATCCGAGAAATCCTTGATACCTTGGCGGATATCGGCATCTTCCAGCACGTTCACATCGGCAAATTCCACGCCCATGAAGTTCAGCACGCCGGCCACCCGGCTGGAGAACCCGCATTGCGGCATCATTTTGGTGCCTTTCATGAACAAGACGACATCATTCTTTTCGATCGTGTCTTTGATCTGTGCGGTTGCGTCGGTCATTCTGAGGTCCTTCGGTTTTGCAGCGGCCGCAGCGGGCGGAAGCTGTGTTTCACTATTCCGGCGCTTTGGTGGTCAGACCAAGCGCGTGCAATTCCCCCTGCGGGCCATCCATCTTGCCTTTCAGCGCCTTCATCACCGCGCGCTGTTGCTGCACCCGGTTGAGGCCGCGAAAGCTTTCGTCGATGACCTCGGCCGAGAAATGCGCCCCGTCATCGCCTTCGACATGGATCACGGCATTGGGGAAGCTTTCGCGGATCAGGGTTTCGATATCTTGCGCGGTGATGGGCATGGCTGTGGTCCTGTGTCAGGTCTTTCAAGCAATGTAGGGCGGGCCGCGGGCGGCTGCAAGATCAGCCGACCGCCTTGGCAAAGGCCGAGCGATAGAGCCCGGACAATTCCTCCAGCGGGGCAGAGGCCGTGCCAAAGCACACCGATGATCCGCCGAATTGCCCGACTTGCGCCACTTTGACCCCGGCTTTTTCGCCCGCCTCGATCAGATCGGGGACGTCCGCGATATCGCAGGCGACCAGATAGCGCGCCTGATCTTCGCCAAAGAGGGTGGAGATATGGCCGCTTTCCAGCCAGACGCCCGTTTTCGCGGCTTCGGCCATTTCGAACGCGGCCAGTGCAAGGCCGCCATCGGACAGGTCGGTTGCCGCGCGCAGCAGCTTGCGGTTGGCGCGCAGGAATTCGCCATGCTTGCGTTCAGCCTTCAGGTCCACCTCGGGGGCGTCGCCGGTTTCCAACCCAAAGGCTTCGGCCAGCAAGGCCGATTGGCCCAGATGGCCATGGGTGGTGCCGATGACCAAGGCCATATCACCTTCGCGCGGCAGACCGCTGATCAGGTCATCAGCAGAGGCCAGAAGCCCCACTGCGCCGATGGTGGGTGTGGGCAGGATGCCCACGCCATCGGTTTCGTTGTAAAGCGAGACGTTGCCCGACACGATGGGCATATCGAGTGCGGCCACCGCCGCGCCGATCCCTTTGATCGCGCCGACGAATTGGCCCATGATTTCCGGCTTTTCCGGGTTGCCGAAATTCAGGTTATCCGTGGTGGCCAAGGGCCGCGCGCCCACGGCACAAAGGTTGCGATAGGCTTCGGCCACGGCTTGCTTGCCGCCTTCCACCGGGTTGGCCTTGACATAGCGCGGCGTCACATCCGAGGTGAAGGCCAACAGCTTTGGCGTACCATGCACCCGCACCACACCCGCCCCAAGGCCGGGGCTGCGCACGGTATCGGCCATCACCATGCTGTCATATTGTTCATAGACCCAAGCCTTATGCGCATAGTTCGGGCTGCCGATCAGGGCGCGCAGGGCCTCAATCGGGCCGATGGCGGGGATATCACCCGTGGGGCCTGCCGCCGGGGTTTCCACCCAAGGGCGATCATATTCCGGCGCGGAGGAGGCGAGTTTCGACAGCGGCAGATCGGCTTTCACCTCATTGCCGTGCAGAATCAGGAAACGGTCTTCGGGGATGGTTTCCCCCACGATCGCAAAATCCAGATCCCATTTCACAAAGATCGCGCGGGCCACGGCTTCCAGTTCCGGGTTCAGCACCATCAGCATGCGTTCCTGAGATTCCGACAGCATCATCTCATAGGCGGTCATCGCGGCTTCGCGTTGGGGCACGTCATCGAGTTGCAGCTTGATCCCCAGCTTGCCCTTGTCGCCCATTTCCACGGCAGAGCAGGTGAGGCCCGCGGCCCCCATATCCTGAATGGAAATCACGGCCCCGGTCTGCATCAGTTCAAGACAAGCCTCCAGCAGGCGCTTTTCGGTAAAGGGGTCGCCGACCTGCACGGTGGGGCGCTTTTCCTCGATCGTGTCGTCAAATTCGGCGGAAGCCATGGTGGCCCCGCCGACACCATCGCGGCCCGTCTTGGCACCAAGGTAGACCACCGGCATGCCGACGCCGCTGGCAACGGAATAGAAAATCTTGTCGGCATCGGCCAGACCCGCCGCAAAGGCGTTCACAAGGCAGTTGCCGTTATAGCTGCGGTGAAAGCGGACCTCGCCGCCCACGGTGGGCACGCCAAAGGCATTGCCATAGCTGCCGACACCTTCGACCACGCCTTTGACCAGATGCGCGGTTTTGGGATGCGAGGGCAGGCCAAAGGACAGCGCATTCATCGCCGCAATCGGGCGCGCGCCCATGGTGAACACATCGCGCAGGATGCCACCCACACCGGTGGCCGCACCTTGATGCGGCTCGATATACGATGGGTGGTTGTGGCTTTCCATCTTGAAGATCACGGCCTGACCGTCACCAATATCCACCACGCCGGCATTTTCACCCGGCCCGCAAATCACCTGTGGCCCGGTGGTGGGCAAGGTGCGCAGCCATTTCTTGGAGGATTTGTAAGAGCAATGCTCATTCCACATCGCAGAAAAGATGCCGAGTTCGGTGAAGGTCGGCTCTCGTCCGATGATGCCTAGCAAACGCTCATATTCATCCGGCTTCAGCCCATGTGCGGCAACAAGCTCTGGCGTGATCGCGGGTTCGGTCATGGCATTTTCCCATCGGTCAATTGATGCCGCGCTGATAGGCGAAACCGGGGGCGAGGGGAAGGGCAAAGGCGGGCCCGAGCCGGGATTTTGCCCGGATTTCGCAAGTCCGCGCGGATTTTTTGGCGGAAATTTTGCGGGGCCTGTCGAAATCCTGCCGGGGCAAACGTCCTTTGGGGGTCTGGTCGGTCAGGAATGGATGTTTCCTGCCGCTGTCCATCGCTTTGCGGGGGGCTGGGTGTGGCGGGGCATCTTCACGCCTTGGGCCGTCAGACAAGTGGCAAAACATGCGGCCCGCCTGCTAAGCTGGGTTTGCATTTCATCTGAAAGGATAGACTATGAAATACATTGCGCTGATTTATTCGGACCCGGCACGGGAACCGAAACCCGGAACACCAGAGGGGGACGCGGATATGCAGGCCTATTTCACCCTGAATGACAGCTTGATCGAGGCCGGTGTGCTTGTCGGGGGCGAGGCGCTGGAAGGGGTGGAAACGGCAACCTCTTTGCGCATCAAGGCGGGCAAGGTGGAAACCATGGATGGCCCCTTTGCCGAAACCAAAGAGCTTTTGGGTGGGTTTTATATCATCGACGTGCCCGATCTGGACAGCGCGCTGAAATATGCCGCGATGATCCCGGCAGCGGCCCATGGCACCATCGAGCTGCGCCCGGTGATGGACCTGAGCGCCATGATGGAGGGCTGAATGCAGGGGCAGGGGCCTGACAGCACCGCAGGGCCCGCCCCGCCGCAAGACAAGGCCGCCCCCTTTGCCACGCAGACCCGCAGCGCGCTGGAGGCTGTGATGCGCGGCGACAGGGGGCGGTTGATTGCCGCGTTGACCCGGCAAATCTCTGATCTGCATCTGGCCGAAGATGTGCTGCAAGAGGCGCTGGCCTCGGCGCTGGCGCATTGGGGCCGGGCCGGGGTGCCGGACCATCCACAGGGCTGGCTGCTGCGGGTGGCCTATCGCAAGGCGATTGACCGGTTCCGGCAATCTGCACGGCACGGCAAGCAGGCAGCAGATATCGCACTGTTGGCGCAGGCCGAGGCCGAGGCGCCGCAGCCCATCCCCGACGAACGCTTGCGGCTGATGTTCACTTGCTGCCACCCGGCGCTGGACCAGAAGTCGCAAGTGGCGCTGACGCTGCGCTTGCTGGGCGGGTTGACCACGGCCCAGATTGCCCGCGCCTTTCTGGACCGTGAAACCACCATGGGCCAACGCCTGTCACGGGCCAAAACCAAGATCGCGGTGGCGGGCATCCGTTTTAACATCCCCGAAGCGCAGGATTGGGACGCGCGCCTGAATGCGGTGCTGACGGTGATCTACCTGATCTTCACCGCCGGGCATGGTGCAGGCGAAAGCCACGGCAAGGACCTGAGCGATGAGGCGATCTGGCTGGCCGGGTTGGTCAACCATCTGCGCCCCGATCAGCCAGAGGTCATGGGTTGCCTTGCGCTTTTGTTGCTGACCCATGCCCGCGCCGCTGCCCGCAAGGATGCGCAAGGGGTCACGATTGCCCTTGGCGCGCAGGACAGGTCGCTGTGGGATGCGACGATGCTGGCCGAAGGTCTGGCGCTGTTGGATGCGGCGATCAAACGCCACCGTCCCGGCCCGTTCCAGATCAAGGCGGCGATTGCGGCCTGTCATATCGGGCCAGAGGGGCCGGATTGGCCGCAAATTCTGGCGCTGTATGACAGTCTGCTGCGGATGGAGCCGACCAGCGTGATCCGCTTGAACCGCGCTGTGGCCTTGGCCGAACTGGGGCAGGCAGAGGCGGCCTTGATCGAGGTGCAAGGATTGGCGGCGGAACTGGCAGAGTATCAACCTTTTCACGCCACCAAGGCCGATCTTTTGCGCCGCCTTGGTCGCTGGGACGCCGCGCGCGCCGCCTATGACCGGGCCATCGCGCTTAGCCCGTCTTTCGCAGATGCAGCATTCTTGACCAAAAGGCGCGCTGCACTGCCGCAAAACTGACCACCTCTGGTCTGCGCCGCAGCCGTTGCCCAAGGTTTGGGCGGGCCTTGCCTGCCATTTGCGCAAAAAAAAGGCCGAGCAACCGCTCGGCCAAGTCCAACAGGGAGGTATGAAGAGGACAAGAGCTAATCATTGCCACCTTCGAGAGTTCAATTAGGCGTGCAATTCCTATTGTGCAAGTTTTTTGACCGTGCAGTCTAGGAATGTCCGATATGCGTTCTGTGCATGGCTGCAATAACCTATGGATAAGATACGGAAATTATCTATTCGTCGCCAGAACTGGCGGTTTCCCTTTGCCGCTTGCGATAGGCAAAAATTTCCTCGGTCACGAAATCGCGGAAAGCCGCCACGCGTTTTGATTGCCGCAATTCCTCGGGATAGGCCAGAAACACCGGCACTTCACCCGATTCCACCTCTGGCAGCACGCGCACCAGATCGGGGAAATCTTCGGTCAGGTAATCCGGCAGCACGCCGATTCCCAAATGGCTCAGCACACCTTGCAGAACCCCGAAATAGTTGTTCACCGTCAGCATTGACGGGATGTCGTGCATCATAAGCTGCTGCACCAGCGACGCCCCCGCCGCAACCTGCGCGGCATTTGTGTTCTGGCAGATCAGACGATGGGTGTTGAAATCCTCCATCCGCTGCGGTGTGCCCGCCTGTGCCAGATATTTCGGCGTCGCATACAGCCGCATGTTGATATTCATCAACCGCCGCCGGATCAAATCAGCTTGGCTGGGTTCCTTCATGCGGATCGCAACATCGGCCTCTCGCATCGGCAGGTCCAGCACCCGCTCCTCCAGCATCAGGTCGATCTTGAGGTTGGGGTATTTGGCGTAAAGCGCCGGCAGGCGCGGGGCAAGCCAGAGCGTGCCGAACCCCGTTGTCGTGGTCACGCGCAACTCGCCGAACACCTCATCTTCGCTGTCGCGGATGCGGGCGGCGGCTGATTCCAGCCGTTTGACCATGGATTTCGTCGCATCGAACAGCAATTCGCCCTGTTCGGTCAGAATCAGCCCGCGCGCATGGCGGTGGAACAAGGTCACGCTCAGGCTTTCTTCCAGCGACCGGATTTGCCGCGACACAGCCGATTGCGACAAATGCAGGGTATCCCCCGCATGTGTCAGGCTGCCTGCATCCGCAACCGCGTGAAAGATTCTGAGTTTATCCCAATCCATACTGATACTCTCGTAAAGTTGTCGGACGCTAACACGAAACGCTCTATGTATGAACTACCTGGCCCAAGTAAATGTTTTGTTCTGCACTAATTCCCCCTTTAAAGGTCAGTATTTTTGACCTATATTCAGAAGACGCATCGGCACTGGGGAGGGTTCGACGTGACAAAGCAAGAGATTTCTCTGAACGATCGGTATGATTTGGAAAAATCACCGGTGCTTTTGAACGGAACGCAGGCATTGGTGCGCCTGATGCTGATGCAAAAGGCACGCGACAAACAGGCAGGGCTGAACACGGCGGGGCTGTGCACCGGCTATCGCGGATCGCCGCTTGGCGCGGTGGACCAGCAGATGATGCGCGCGCACAAGCTGCTGTCAGCGGCAGACATCACCTTTCAACCGGGCCTGAACGAAGACCTTGCCGCCACCGCGATCTGGGGCAGCCAGCAGGCAGAGCTGCGCGGGCAAGGCAAGTTCGATGGTGTCTTTGGCCTGTGGTATGGCAAAGGGCCGGGGGTGGACCGGACAGGCGATGTGATGCGCCACGCCAATCTTGCGGGCACCTCGCCGCATGGAGGCGTGATCATGGCGTTGGGCGATGACCATACCGGCGAAAGCTCTACCACATGCCACCAGTCGGAATGGGCGGCGGTAGATGCCTCGATCCCCGTGATTTCGCCCGCAGGCGTGCAGGAAATCTTGGATTATGGCCTCTATGCCTTTGCTTTGTCGCGCTATGCCGGGCTTTGGACGGCGCTGAAGCTGATGAAGGACACGGTGGAGGCGACCAGCGTGGTGGATGCGCGGCTGGACCGGATGCAGTTTGTCACCCCCGATTTCCCGCTGCCCAAAGGCGGGCTGAACATCCGGCTGGCCGATCATTGGGTGCCGCAGGAAGAACGGCTGGTGAACCACAAACGCTTTGCCGCCGAGGCGTTTTCCCGTGCCAATGGCATGGACCGCCGGGTCTGGGGCAAGCCGGGGGCCAAGATTGGCTTGGTCGCGGCGGGCAAGAACTGGCTGGACTTGACGCATGCCTTGTCCTTGCTGGGAATTGATGCGGCAGAGGCCGAACGGCTGGGGCTGACGACCTATAAGGTGGGCCAGCCATGGCCGTTGGACATGATCAGCTTTCATGATTGGGCCGATGGGCTGGACCTGATCATCGTGGTCGAGGAAAAGCGCAAACTGATCGAAGTGCAGATCAAGGAAGCGATTTTTGATGACCGCCGGGGCCGCCGGGTTTGGGGCGGGCGCAAAGGCTCCCCCACCGCCGAGGTGCTGTTTCCGGTGCCGATGTCGCTGGACCCGGTGATGATCGCGGCCAAGCTGGGGGCGGTTTTCATCGACGAAGGGCGCGGCACGGATCGCTTGAAAGACGCGTTGCAACGCATTGATCAAGCAACGAAATCTGATAACGCGCAGGATATCGCGGCGCGCTTGCCTTACTTTTGCTCTGGCTGTCCGCACAACACCTCGACCCGGCTGCCCGAAGGCGCACGGGCGGGGGCTGGCATTGGTTGTCACGTCATGGCGCTGTGGATGGATCGCGGCACCTCTGGCATCACCCATATGGGCGGCGAAGGGATGAACTGGGTCGGTGAGGCCCCGTTTTCCAAAACCGACCATGTGTTCCAGAACCTAGGCGAGGGCACCTATAACCACTCGGGCATTCTGGCCATTCGCGGGGCTTTGGCGGCCAAGACCAATATCACCTATAAATTGCTGTATAATGATGCGGTTGCGATGACGGGCGGCCAGCATAACGAAGGCGATTTGTCACCTTACCGCATCGTCGACGAGGTTCTGGCGATGGGGGTTGAGCATGTCGCCGTGGTCTATGACCCGAAAGAGGCGGTGGAGCTGTCGCGCTTTCCCGCCCGGGTCGAAAGATATACCCGCGATGCGCTGCTGGAAGTGCAAGAGAAATTCAGCAAGATCAAAGGCGTATCGGTCATTGTTTACATACAGACCTGCGCCGCCGAAAAGCGCCGCCGCCGCAAGCGCGGGCAATTCCCGGACCCGGACAAGCGGGTGTTCATCAACACCGATGTCTGCGAAGGTTGCGGCGATTGCGGGGTGCAATCCAACTGCGTGTCCATCGTGCCGGTGGAAACCGAACTGGGCCGCAAACGCGCGATTGACCAATCCTCTTGCAACAAGGATTATTCTTGCGTTTCAGGGTTTTGCCCGTCTTTCGTTACATTGGAAGGCGCCAGGCTGAAAAAATCCGCCACGGCCGAGATTGCCATGCCCGACCTGCCGCAACCTGCTTTGCCCGGCATCAAGGGCACGCATAACATCGTGATCACCGGGGTCGGTGGCACGGGTGTGGTGACGGTGGGGGCGATCCTTGCGATGGCGGCGCATATTGATGGCAAGGGCGCGGGCATGATGGAGATGGCGGGCCTCGCGCAGAAGGGCGGTGCGGTGCATATTCACTGCCGTCTGGGCAACACACCTAATGATATTTCCGCGATCCGCGTGGCCGTGGGCGAGGCGGACGCGGTAATCGGCGGCGATCTGGTGGTGACGGCGGGGGCAAAAACCCTTGGGCTGATGACGACAGGCCGCACCGGTGCTGTGGTCAACAGCCATGAAATCATCACCGGGGATTTCACCCGCAATACGGAATTCCGTATTCCTTCCGATAGGTTACAGCTTTCTCTTGAGGCGCGCTTGAAAGACCGCGTTGCGTTTTTCGATGCCACAGAACTGGCGCGCGCAGCTTTGGGGGACAGCATTTATTCCAATATGGTCGTCTTTGGCGCGACATGGCAAAAGGGGCTTATTCCTTTGTCGCTGGAGGCGATCACCAAGGCGATCACGCTGAACGGGTCGGGGCCGGAAAAGAACCTGCGCGCCTTTGATCTGGGGCGGTGGGCGATGCTTTACCCCGATCAGGCGCAGGCGATCCTGACGCCCGAGCCTGCAAAAGCGGTGGACCCGGTCGCTTTCCGCGCCCGGCAGCTAGAGGCTTATGGCGATGGTGCCTTGGTGGCCCGCTACCTGAAACTGGTCGAGGCCGCCCCCGCGCCGCTGCGTATCCCCGTGGCAAAAGCCTATCATAAGCTGTTGGCAATAAAGGATGAATACGAAGTAGCGCGCCTGCATCTGGCGACGATTGAAAAGGCGCAGGCAGAGTTTGAGGGCGATTTGCGCCCGACCTTCCACCTCGCCCCGCCTTTGCTGCCCGGCAAGGATGGCCAAGGCCGCCCGAAAAAGCGTGCCTTTGGCCCGTGGATCATGCCTGTGTTCAAGGCACTGGCCGCCATGAAGCGCCTGCGCGGCACGCGGTTCGATCTGTTCGGCTATAGCGAGGAGCGGCGGATGGAACGCGCACTGATCGTGGAATATGAGGCGGATATGGCCGAAATCTTTGCAAGCTTTCGCCCGGAAAAGCTGTCCATCGCCAAGGACTTGGCCGAATTGCCGCTGTCCATTCGTGGCTTTGGTCCGGTCAAGGCTGCTAATGCCGAAAAAGCCGCCGCGACGCGCCGCGCCTTGCTGGCGCAATGGCGCGATGACGGCGATGGCAGCGCATTGGCGGCGGAATAGGCGCTGCGGCCTCTAACCTCTTTCCCCGCGCGGGCAGAGCGCTTATGCTGTGGCGAAAGGCAACGGGGCAGGCACCCCGGGTAAAAAGGGCAGCGATATGGCGGTAGGTGTTTTCGACAGTGGTCTTGGCGGGCTGACGGTGCTGGATGCATTGGTTAAACGGATGCCGGATCAGGCGTTCATCTATCTGGGCGACAATGCCAACGCGCCTTATGGCACCCGCACCCCCGATGATATTTACCGGCTGACCTGTGCCGCCACTGAACGGCTTTGGGCGGAAGGCTGCGATCTGGTCATTCTGGCGTGCAACACGGCCTCGGCGGCGGCGCTGAAGCGGATGCAGGAAACCTGGCTGCCTGTGGATAAGCGGGTGCTGGGGGTATTCGTGCCGATGATCGAGGCAGTGACAGAGCGGCAATGGGGCGACAATTCCCCCCCGCGCGAAGTCGATGTGAAACATGTGGCGCTGTTTGCCACCCCCGCCACGGTCGCCAGCCGTGCCTTTCAACGCGAACTGGCCTATCGGGCGATTGGCGTGGATGTCGAGGCGCAGCCCTGCGGCGGTGTGGTCGATGCGCTGGAGCAAGGCGATGAAATCCTTGCCGAAGCGCTGGTGCGCAGCCATGTCGAGGCATTGCTGCGGCGGATGCCCAAGCCCGAGGCTGCCGTTTTGGGCTGCACGCATTACCCACTGGTCGAACAGGTCTTTGCCGAGGCGTTGGGCCCCGATGTCCGCGTCTATTCGCAACCCAATCTGGTGGCCGAGGCGTTGGCCGATTACCTTGATCGCCGCCCCGAGATGCGCGGTGCGGGGCATCAGTCAAAATTCCTGACCACGGGCGACCCCGCGCGCGTCAGCAACAAGGCCACGCAATTCCTGCGCCGCAAGATCAGCTTTGAGGCGGCCTGAGGGGGCTGCTACGATACGCCCCATTCCCCTTTGCAAATTTGGTGATAAACCCCAGATAACGCGCAACGCAATTGAAAGAACGGAGACCGCGATGAAAGGTCTGAAAAAGAAACGCCGGATTCAAGTGATCCTGCTGGCTTTTGTGGCCCTTGCGCTTTCGACCGGGTTGATCGGTTATGCCATGCGCGACGGGATCAACTTTTTCCGCGCGCCGGCGCAGGTGATGGCCGACCCGCCGGGCGCGAATGAAACCTTCCGTCTGGGCGGGCTGGTGGCCGAAGGGTCCATCGTGCGCGGGCAGGGTGAGACAATCACCTTTGAGGTGACGGATGGCGCGGCCACGGTGCCGGTGGCCTTTACCGGTATTCTGCCCGATCTGTTTGCCGAAAATCAGGGGATGATCGGCACCGGCAAGCTGGTGGATGGCGTGTTTGTCGCCAGTGAAATCCTTGCCAAGCATGATGAAAGCTATATGCCCAAAGAAGTGGCTGACGCACTGAAAGAGCAGGGGCTTTACAAAGGCGCGGACGCCGAACCGAACGGTTGATTGCAGCCGTCTTAACCCAAGTTTCCGCATTCTGACCGCCAGCGCCGGGTCCATTCCCGGCCAAGGAGGCACAAGAATGCAAACGGTTGAAGAGATTGCCAAAGAAATCGTCGCGCGCGAAGGCGGCTTTGTGAATGATCCGGATGATCCGGGCGGGGCCACGAATTTTGGCGTGACCATCCACACACTGCAACGGCTGGGGCTGGACCTGACAGGCGACGGGGTGGTGACACCCGAAGATGTGCGCAAACTTACCCGCGACCGCGCGGTCGAGATTTATATCGAACATTACTTTACCCGCCCCGGCATCGCGCAATTGCCCGAAGTGCTGCAAGCCTCGGTTTTTGACATGATGGTGAACGCGGGCAATAACGCGGTGAAAATCCTGCAACGCCTGCTGACAGATATGGGCTTTGCTTGCGTTCCCGATGGTGCCATCGGGCCGCAAACCATCAGTGCGGCGCAACGCGCGTTCGAGGCGGCACCAACCCATCTGGCCGATGCCTATGCGATTGCGCGGCGGAATTACTACTATCGTCTGGCCGATGGCCGCCCCGCCAGCCGCAAATATGCGCGCCGGATCAATGGCGGCAAAGGCGGCTGGATCTTGCGCGCGGAGGAATTCATGTCCCCCAAATATCACCTGACCGAGGCACAGCACAAAGCGCGGGTGGCCGCATGGGGGTGATTGGCAAATTGATCGGCGGGCCTGCGGCGGTGACAGCCTTGGGCGATGCCGCACGCGGCGTGGCCGAGGTGTTCACCCCTTCCGCCACCCGCCAGATGGAACTTTCCGCCGAAGCGCAAATGTCTGCGCTGCGCCAGTTGGGGCTGGAATATGCCGATCCGGGCTTTGGTTGGTTTGACCGGATGGTGAACGGCTTGAACCGCTTGCCCCGGCCCTTGCTGGCCTTTGGCACCTTGGGTCTGTTCATCTATGCCATGGTGGACCCGGTGAGTTTTGGTAACCGCATGGTGGGGCTGAACATGGTGCCCGAACCCTTGTGGTGGTTGCTGGGCGCGGTGGTCGGCTTTTATTTCGGCGCGCGAGAGGCCTATTATTTTCGCCGCAACGGCACCGTTCGCCCGCTGTCTGCCGCGGCAAGCCAAACCGAGACGGCAGAGCCGAACCCCGCCCTGACCGATTGGCAGGCCGGGCGCGGATAGCGCCTTTTGTCCCACGCGCAGGGCATTGACCCCGCGCGTGGCCTCTGGCAGACCCATCCTTGATCCAAAGGACGGGACCAATGAACCTTTTTTCCGATATTCGCACGCTGGTTGTCAGTGAAATCGAAGCGATGATGGCCGCAGGCGATCTGCCCGCCGGGCTGGACCTTGCCGCCGTGGCGGTGGAACCCCCGCGCGATGCAAGCCATGGCGATATGGCCACCAATGCCGCAATGGTGCTGGCCAAGCCTGCGGGGCTGCCGCCGCGCGCGATTGCCGAAAAACTTGCCGCCCGTCTGGGCGCGGACAGCCGGATTGCCGCCGTCGACATCGCAGGCCCCGGCTTTTTGAACATGGCGCTGGTGCCTTCGGTCTGGGCCGGGCTTTTGGTGGCGGCCTTGAAATCCGGTGATGATTTCGGCCGCGCCACGCTGGGCCAGGGCATCAAGGTCAATGTGGAATTCGTCTCGGCCAACCCCACCGGGCCGATGCATGTCGGCCATGTGCGCGGCGCGGTGTTTGGCGATGCTTTGGCGCGGCTGCTGGCCTTTGCGGGCTATAACGTGACGCGCGAATATTACATCAACGATGGTGGCGCGCAGGTCGATGTGCTGGCCCGCTCTGTCTATAACCGCTACCTAGAGGCGCATGACCTGACGGTGGATTGGCCCGAAGGCAGCTACCCCGGCGATTACCTGATCGAGGTGGGCGAGGACTTGAAAGCCAAGGTGGGTGACATCTGGCTTGATGAACCCGAAAGCGTCTGGCTGGAAGAGGTGCGCAATTTCGCGACCGACAAGATGATGGAACAGATCCGCGGGGATCTGGCGCTTTTGGGCGTGCAGATGGATGTCTATTCCTCGGAAAAGGCGCTGTATGGCACGGGCCAGATTGAAGCCGCGATCAACACGCTGCGCGAGATGGGCCTGATCTATGAAGGCACGCTGGAGCCGCCGAAAGGCAAGCTGCCCGACGATTGGGAAGCGCGTGAACAGACCTTGTTCCGCAGCACCGCGCATGGCGATGATGTGGACCGCCCGGTGAAGAAATCCGATGGCGGCTGGACCTATTTTGCGCCCGATATCGCCTATCACTACAACAAGGTGCAACGCGGCTTTGACCAGCTTATCGACATTTTCGGCGCCGATCATGGCGGCTATGTCAAGCGGATGAAAGCGGCGGTTTCGGCGCTGTCGGGTGGCCGCGTGCCGCTGGACATCAAGCTGATCCAATTGGTGAAACTGTGGAAAAACGGCGAGCCGTTCAAAATGTCCAAACGGGCAGGCACCTTTGTGACCCTGCGCGACGTGGTTGAACAGGTCGGCCCCGATGTTACCCGTTTCGTGATGCTGACCCGCAAGAATGACGCGGCGCTGGATTTCGATTTTGACAAGGTGATGGAGCAATCCAAGGACAACCCGGTTTTCTACGTCCAATATGCCAATGCCCGGATCAACTCGGTTCTGCGCAAAGCGCGGGAGATGGGCGTTGCGGTAGATGATGCCACGCTGGCCGCCGCCGATGTGGCACAACTGACCCATCCGGCCGAAATTGCCATGGCCAAGAAAATCGCCGAATGGCCGCGCCTTGTCGAAATTGCCGCGCGCGGAAATGAACCGCATCGCGTGGCCTTTTACCTGTATGAGCTCGCCTCGGACCTCAACGGATTGTGGAGCAAAGCCAAGGAAGACACGTCCCTTCGCTTCATTCAGGACGATCCTGCAACAACTCAGGCAAAAATCGCACTTGCCCGGGCGACAGGCGTTGTGATTTCCGCAGGTCTTGCTATTTTGGGCGTTACGCCGGTTGAGGAAATGCGCTGAGATAAAGTGCCCCACTGGCGTGCAAACAGGCAAGACAGCGTGGCCGGGCAACCGCCCGCGCAGTGAGGCAAGAGCATGGCAGACGTGGAATTCGAAGAGTTCGAAGGCAGCTTTGGCGCATCCAATGGCGTTGCGGCCAAATCGGCGCGACTGATCGGGGTGGTTGGGGCCGTGACCTCGGTCGCCTTGGTGGTGGGCTTGGGGTATTGGGGCTACCGCCTCGCGGTGCGGGATATGACGGGCATCCCCGTTGTGCGCGCGATGGAAGGCCCGATGCGTATGGCCCCCGAAGATCCCGGTGGGGTCATCGCCTCGCATCAGGGATTGTCGGTCAATACGGTGGCAGCCGAGGGCGGCATTTCGGCCCCCGCCGATCGTTTGGTGCTGGCCCCTGCGCCGATCACCTTGGGCGAAGATGACGAAGCAGGCACCGCCGTGGCGATGGTGGCCCCAGTTTCGGGTCGGTCCTCCAACGCGCCGGGGCTGGCCCTTGGCCCGATGCCCGAATCCGTAGACGACGCGCCGCAACTGGTCAGCCTTGATGAAAACACCGATATCGGCGCGCTGGCGGATGCGCTGAGCCAAGGTGCCGTGCCCTTGTCGGGCGATCTTGATATCACCCTGCGGTCCGAGCCGGAGCCGGTGTTTTCCTTGCCCAAAGGGGCGATGGCCCAATCGCCGCGCCCACGCGCCCGCCCCGAAGGCAGCGTGACATTGGCCGCCGCAACCCCGCAAGACACGCCCGAGATGAGCGGCGATGATCTGGCCTCGGGCACCCGCCTTGTGCAACTCGGCGCGTTTGACAGCGAAGAGGTCGCGCGCAAGGAATGGGATCGCCTGTCGGGCAAATTCGGCGATCTGATGGATGGCAAAACCCGCATCGTGCAAGCCGCACAAAGCGGTGGCCGCACCTTCTACCGCCTGCGCGCGCTTGGCTTTGCCGATGAGGCGGATTCGCGCCGCTTCTGCTCGGCCTTGGTTGCGGAACGCGCCGCCTGTATCCCGGTCGCCGTGCGATGAGCGCCACACAAGGCGCAACGATCCTTGGTTGCCTCGGCCCGGTTCTGTCAGAGGCCGAGGCCGGTTTTTTCCGAGAGGCCGATCCTTGGGGCTTCATCCTCTTTGCCCGCAATGTCGAAGACCCGGCACAACTGCGCCGCCTGACCGATGATCTGCGCGAAACCGTGGGCCGCGATGCGCCTGTTTTCGTCGATCAGGAAGGCGGGCGGGTGCAACGGTTGCGCGCACCGCATTGGTCGGAATGGTTGCCGCCCTTGGATATAGTGACACTGGCGATGACCAGCGCCGCAGCGGGGCAGGGGTTGGAACAAGCCTGCCGCGCGATGTGGCTGCGCTATCGCTTGATCGCGGCGGAACTGCGCGGCGTGGGCATTGATGGCAATTGCGCGCCGTGCCTCGATGTTGCCTCTGCCAATACCCATGCTTTCCTGCGCAACCGCTGCTTTTCCGATGATCCGCAGGTCGTGGCCGCCCTTGGCCGCGCCGCTGCCGATGGGCATCTGGCGGGGGGCGTTTTGCCGGTGGTCAAACATATGCCCGGCCATGGCCGCGCCACGATGGACAGCCACAAGGAATTGCCCATCGTGACCGCCCCGCGCGATCTGCTGCACGCCCATGATTTCGCCCCCTTCCACGCGTTGCGCGACCTGCCGCTGGCCATGACCGCGCATATCGTCTTTACCGATATTGACCCCGACCATCCTGCCACAAGCTCTGCCGCCATGGTGCAGTGTATGCGGGGGCAGATAGGCTTTGACGGGTTGCTGATGTCGGATGACCTGTCGATGGAGGCGCTGTCGGGCAGCCTTGGTGAACGCGCCGCGGCCACCATTGCCGCCGGTGTTGATATCGCGCTGCATTGCAACGGCAAGCCCTTTGAAATGGAACCCGTGGTCGCCGCCGCAGGCCGCATGACGCCCAAAGCCCAAAGCCGCGCCGATGCCGCCTTGCGCGCCCGCATTGCGCCAGAAACAGTTGACATTGCCGCCCTGTCCGCCGAACTTGCTGGCCTCTTGGGCGGGCGGGGACATGTCTGACGACTGGGCGACAGGGCAGGAAAAGATAAGCGTCGCCGACCGGCTGGCCGCCGAGGCGCTGATCGTTGATGTCGACGGGTTCGAAGGCCCGCTTGACCTGCTGTTGACTCTCAGCCGCACGCAAAAGGTGGATTTGCGTAAAATCTCGGTTTTGCAACTGGCCGAGCAGTATTTGGTTTTTGTGAACAAAGCCAGTGCCTTGCGGATCGAACTTGCGGCGGATTATCTGGTGATGGCGGCTTGGCTGGCCTATCTGAAATCGCGCCTGCTGCTGCCGCCAGACCCAACCGAGGAAGGCCCCAGCGCCGAAGATCTTGCCGCGCATCTGGCCTTTCAACTTGAACGCCTGCAAGCCATGCGTGAGGCCGCGGCCCAGCTTATGGCCCGCGATCAAAAGGGCCGCGACTTTTTCGCCCGTGGCCTGCCCGAAGATGTGACCCGGCGCAAAAAGATCAGCTATTCCGCGACCTTGATGGACCTGATGCAGGCCTATGCCCGCATCCGCACCCGTGATGATTTCCGCCCCTTCGTGATGGACCGCAACAATGTCTTCACGATGGAGGAAGCGTTGGAGCGTCTGCGCGGGCTTTTGGGCTATGCCGGGCAATGGACGGACCTGACAAGCTGGCTGCCGGCGGGATGGGAAACCAACCCGCAGCGCCGCCGCTCTGCCACCGCCGCCCATTTCGCCGCGATTTTGGAACTGGCCAAGGCGGGCCAGCTGGAGGTGCGGCAAGGCGAAACCTTCGCCCCGATTCAGGTCCGCAAACGTGAAGGGGGCCGCACATGAGCGACACCGACAGCCTGTTTGCCGCCCCGCCACAGGCCGAACAGGAACGCATGATCGAGGCAGTGCTGTTTGCCAGTGCCGAACCGGTGACGCTGGCCGAACTGACTGCGCGCCTGCCGCATGGCTGCGATGCCGCCGAGGCGCTTGTGACCCTGCGCCGCCGCTATGAAGGGCGGGGCGTGCATCTGGTCAAGGTAGGCGATGCCTATGCCTTTCGCACCGCCCCCGATCTGGGCCATCTGATGCACAAGGAATCTGTGGAGGCGCGCAAACTGTCACGCGCGGCCATCGAAACCCTTGCCATCGTCGCCTATCACCAACCCGTCACCCGCGCCGAGATTGAAGAAATTCGCGGCGTGGCCGTGTCGCGCGGCACGGTGGATCAATTGATCGAGTTGGAATGGATACGTTTTGGCCGCCGCCGCATGACGCCGGGCCGTCCGGTGACTTTTGTGGTGACAGAGCAGTTTCTGGACCATTTCGGCCTTGAATCGGCGCGCGACTTGCCGGGGCTGAAAGAATTGCGTGCCGCAGGGCTGCTGGATAATCGCCCCAGTTTCGTCACGCAGACCCCGCAAGATGATGACGACGAAAGCCCCGAAGGCCAGAGCGAATTGTTCGAGGATTAGATATGAGCATCGACCGCATCATCAACATGATCATCAACCAGATCATGCGCCGCGTGATCAACACCGGCATCAACAAAGGCATCGGCCATTTCGCGGGCAAGGGCAAACCGGGGGCCGCAGCCGGGCAGGCCGACCGCGTGCAATCCAGCCAAGCGCGCGAAACCGCCAAACGGGCGCGGCAGGCGGCCAAACTGACCCGGCGTCTGGGGCGTTAATTGCCCGTCAGCCGGGCCGAAAAAATCTGATCCTGCACGGCCAGAATAGCCTCTGGCTGTGCGTCAAAAGGCAAGACTATATTGCCGCGCGCAAAGGTGGCGTCTGTAGCAACGCTCCATTCCACCACCAAGGCAGGACCATTGACCGAAGGCTGCTGATCAAGGCTGATCTGGTCCAGCATCGCGCGGATCGCCCCTTGCATTAGCGCCACATTCGTCGCGCTGGCTTCGGCCTCGATCACCGTTTCGTTGCCGTCCTTGTCAAACACCAACTGCGCCAAGACGCCGTTTTCCAGCTCAAGGTTCAGCGCGCCCGCCGCCTCTTCGGCACCTTCGGGCCAATAGGACAAGTAAAGGTTCAAATCCGCAGGCCCCGCCAAAGCAGGAAGCGGCAGCAGCAAGGCACAAAGGGCAAGCGCGTGTTTCATGGCAATTTGCTTTCAGCACAGGGCATTTGGAAATGTTTGGACAGTTTCAACCCCTGTCCCTGATAGTTGGACGCAATCCCGGTGCCATACAACGCCTCGGGCCGCGCGGCCATTTGTTCATAGACCAGACGGCCGACAATCTGGCCGTGTTCCAGCACAAAGGGCGCCTCATGGCAGCGCACCTCCAACACCCCGCGAGAGCCTGCACCACCCGCTTCTGCCCAGCCAAAGCCGGGGTCAAAGAAGCCCGCGTAATGCACCCGAAATTCGCCTACCATGGCCAGATAGGGGGCCATTTCGGCGGCATAATCGGGCGGAATCGTCACCGCCTCGCGGCTGACAAGGATATAGAACGCACCGGGGTCAAGGATGATGCGACCATCCCGGCTGCGCACATCTTCCCAAAACGCCTGCGCGGGGTAATGGCCGATCTTGTCCAGATCAATCACACCGGTATGCGGTTTGGCGCGAAACCCCACCAGATCATCGCGCCCCGCTTGCAAATCCACCGAAAAACCCAAACCTTCCGAAATCACCGCCGTGCCAGACACCAAGGGTGCGGCCTTGTGCAAAGCGGTCAGCGCGGCATCATCCAGCACCGATTGGCCGTTGCGGAACCGGATCTGGTTCAGCCGCATGCCGGGGCGCACCAGCACCGAAAAGCTGCGCGGGCACACTTCGGCATAAAGCGGGCCGACATAGCCCGGCGCGATGCGGTCAAATTCCACCCCGCCATCGGTAATGGTCCGCGTCAGCAAATCCAGCCGCCCGGTGGAGGATTTTGCATTCGCCACCGCCGTCAGCCCTTGGGGCAGGGCCAACCGCTCCATCAGGGGAATCACATAGACGCAGCCTTTTTCCAGCACTGCGCCATTCGACAGGTCCACGCGGTGCATCTCAAATTCCGCGATGCGGTCTTCGACCGTGCGGCCATGGCCGGCAAGGAAAGACGCACGGACGCGGTAAGCCACGGTTCCCAAACGCAAATCAAGGCTGGCAGGTTGGATCTGATCGGGCAAGACCGCCGGGCGCGCCGTAATCGCACCGCTTTCCACCAAACCGCGCAAGGCCTGTGACGGGAGAACTCCGGTCGTTTGCATCGTCATGCCCCCCATGGCTGCGGCGGTGATATGGAAACGCCCGCGCCTGTCTGCACAGGGCGGGCGGTTTCAAAACTGGTCGGGCTAGCGAGATTCGAACTCACGACCTTCCGTCCCCCAGACGGACGCGCTAACCAGGCTGCGCCATAGCCCGACACTGGCGCTTTCATACTGAATTTCCGGGCGGGGGCAAGCATGAAAGCACCATTGGCGACGAATTAGCGGCGCGGAACCCGGCCCAGATCACCCACACGGTTGCGCAACTGCTCCAACCGCCGCATCAGCGCCTCGGCCTCAGCCCGTTTCGGGGCCAGATCCCCGCGCCGCAGGGCGCGCAAATCGGCAGGCAACCAGTGGCCGGTAATCTCTTGGAACATGGGCAAGGGCCCGGGCAAGGCAGGCTTGGCCGGTGCGTCGCTGGGCGGTGCCGCCTTGGCCTCGGTTTGCGCCGCTGCTGCGGCCACGGGTTCCGCTGCGTCTTCCGGCTCTGGCTGTGGTGGATGCGCTGTCACGGGCTCTGGCTCTGCCGCCGGTTCTGCTGCCTGTTCTGGGGCCGATTGGGGGGCAGGGTCATGTGCCTCGGGCGCGTTTGTGTTCTCCGTCACCGAATCATCCCCGAGCGGTCCGGCTGATTCGGGTTCAGGGCCCGGCGCAGGCGCGGGCAAAGGCTCTGTCGGCTCAAAGGCGAATTCCGGCGCTTCGCTGTCCGCCTCGGACAGGGGCGCTTGCGTTCTGGGGGGCGCAGGTTCTGCGTTTTCCTCTGGCGCTGCGGCCACAGGCTCGGCCTTGCCGAAGGGGCCAGAGAGTGCGGCCTGCAAGGCTTGTTCCTCTGCTGCCGTCAGCGGGGCAGGCGTTGGCTCTGCCGGGGTTTCGGGCCCGCGGGCAGCGGCCAGTGCATCGGCGGCTTGGGCGGCGGCCCGTTCGGGCGCAGCCTCCTCTCGCACGTCTTCTGCCTGCTGCGGGGCGTCCTGCATAGGCTCTGCATCCGTAGCCTCTGCTGCGGCGGATTTGCCGGGAAACAACGGAATTGGGGCCGTGCTTTTCTGCTCTGCCTCTGGCGACTCCGCTGCCAGCTCCAGATCGGTATCCATCATCTCCGCCTCGGCATCCTCGTCCTCTGCCAAGCCGGATACATGTTTAACCCCTTGTTCACGCAGAATTTTCTGCACGCCCCGGATGGTCATCCCTTCCTCATGCAGCAAGCGCCGGATACCCGACAGCAGCGCCATATCGGCAGGGCGGTAATAGCGGCGGCCGCCCGCGCGCTTCACGGGTTTGATCTGTGGAAACCGGCTTTCCCAGAACCGCAAGACATGCGCGGGCGTTTCCAGAAGCTCGGCAACTTCACTGATCGTGCGAAACGCGTCGGGCGATTTATCCATTATCCCGCCTCAGATCACCCGTGGCTGCCAGCAGCAACGCGGTCTTTCATCAGATGTGACGGCCGGAAGGTCAGCACGCGGCGCGGGCTGATCGGCACTTCATCACCGGTCTTTGGGTTGCGCCCGATGCGGGCGGTTTTGTCCCGGATCGAGAAGGTGCCAAAAGACGAGATCTTCACCGTCTCGCCCGATGCCAGCGCATCCGACACATGTTGCAGCACGCTTTCCACAAGCTGCGCCGATTCATTCCGTGACAGGCCCACCTCGCGAAACACAGCTTCGCTCAGGTCCATCCGTGTCAAAGTCTTTTCACTCATTCTATCCCCCCGGGTTTTTCAGGAAGGATGCTGCCTTTGAAAAGCCAAGTCAATATCAGAGACTTGCAGCCCGCAGTTAAGATGCCAAAGGAACGAAAACTCGCCTACCAGCGCAGAACGACAGCGCCCCAGGCCAAACCGCCGCCAATCGCTTCGGTCACGATCAGATCGCCTTGCTTGATCTGGCCGCGTGCCACACCCACCGACAGCGCCAGCGGGATAGAGGCGGCAGAGGTATTGCCGTGATCCTGCACGGTCAGCACCACATTTTCCATCGGCACCTCCATCCGTGCGGCAGTGGCGCTGATGATGCGCAGATTGGCCTGATGCGGCACGATCCAATCCACATCCGGTCCCGACAGCCCCACCTTTTCCAAAGCAGCCTCAGCTGTTTCAGCAAGTTTTTCAACGGCTTGACGAAACAACTGATTGCCCTGCATCCGCAGCTTGCCCGCTTGACCAGAGGTGGACACACCGCCATCGACATAAAGCATTTCGCGGTAGCGCCCATCGGAATTCAGGTCTGCCGACAGGATGCCGCGGTCGCTGGTTGTGCCGTCGCCCGTTTCGCCTTCCAGCACCAGCGCGCCGGCGCCATCACCGAACAAAACGCAGGTGGACCGATCCGTCCAATCCATGATCCGGCTGAAGGTTTCAGCCCCGATCACCAGCACCCGCTTGGCCTGACCCGACAGAATCAACGCATTCGCATTGGTCAGTGCAAAGACAAACCCGGCACAGACCGCCTGCACGTCAAAGGCAAAGCCGCGCGTCATGCCCAGTTGCGCCTGCACCATGGTGCCCACCGAAGGGAACGTGAGGTCGGGGGTGGAGGTGGCGACGACGATCGCGTCGATGTCATCGGGCTGCATCCCGGCCATCTTTAGCGCGGCCCGTGCCGCATGGGTGGCCAGCACCGAGGTGGTTTCCCCTTCGGCGGCGAAATGGCGGCGTTCGATGCCGGAGCGGCTTTTGATCCACTCATCCGAAGTGTCGAGCGTGGCTTCAAATTCCGAATTCGGCACCACACGTTCAGGCAGATAATGCCCAACGCCTTTGACGACGGCACGAAGTGTCATTTTTCCCCACCATTTCCTGTCTGCGCATCGGCTGGCACAGAGTGCCCTGCTTGCCCGGCAGAGGCAACGCGCGCCGCCAGTCGTTCATTGAACCCGGATTTTGCAAGGTCAAAGGCCAGTTTGATCGCCGCCGATACCCCGGTCGCATCGGCAGAGCCGTGGGATTTCACAACCGTGCCGTTCAGCCCCAGAAACACCCCGCCGTTCACCCGGCGCGGATCAATCCGCTTTTGCAAACGGCGCAAAGAGCCAAGCGCCAGCAGCGCACCGAATTTGGAGAACAGGCTTGCGTTGAAGGCCTCCCGCATGAAATCGGAAATCAGCTTGGCGGTGCCTTCGCCGGTTTTCAGCGCGATATTGCCGTTAAAGCCGTCTGTCACGATCACATCGACCCGGTCGCCGGGAATATCGCCGCCTTCGACAAAGCCGACAAAGTCGAAATCACCCACATCCGCCACCGCGCTAAGCTGATCATAGGCTTGTTTCAGCTCTGGTCGGCCCTTGTTTTCCTCGGTGCCGACATTCAGCAAGCCAACGCGCGGGCGTTTCAGGTTCAGGCCGTTGCGGGCATAGGATGCGCCCATCATGGCAAATTGCAGCAGATCTTCGGGGTCGGCTTTTACATCCGCGCCCACATCCAACATCACGTTAAAGCCGCCGGGGTTGCGTGAGGGCCACAGACAGGCAATCGCGGGGCGCGTGACACCGGGCAGGCGGCGCAGGCGAATCATCGAAATCGCCATCAGCGCGCCGGTATTGCCGCAGGACACCGCAACCGTCGCCTCACCCTGCTTGACCGCCTCGATGCAAGACCACATCGAGGTGCCATCGCCATTGCGCATGACCTGGCTTGGCTTGTCCTCCATCGTCACGACGCGCGCGGCATGGCGCAACGTGCAACGCCCGGACAATTCCGGGTGTTTGGCGACCATCGGTGCCAAAACAGCCTCATCCCCATGCAGGATGAAGGCGATCCGCGGATTCGCCGCAGCCGACAGCACAAGACCTGCGACAACAGCCGCAGGCCCCCGGTCGCCGCCCATGGCGTCAACCGAAATTACGATACGCCCCGCAGCCTGCCCAGTCGGGCCCTGTTCGTTCGTCACAGGTGTGTCGGTGCTTATCGTCATGCGTCAGGGCAATGACGGACGGCTTACGCCGCGTCCTCGTCCAGATCGATTTCTTCGGTGGACGCAATCACTTCGCGGGCATCATAATGACCGCAAGCACCACAAACGTGGTGCGGGCGCTTCAACTCACCACAGTTGGAGCATTCCGCCGGGTTCGATGCGACCAGCGCATCATGAGCACGGCGCATGTTGCGCTTGGATTTGGTGACTTTATTCTGCGGGACAGCCATGTCTCGACCTCGGGTTATTGGGGGCTAGGCCCCTGATTTTCCTTGGGGATCCGGCCGAAACCCAAGGCTTTGGGTGCGTCTGATCCACACTGTAAACGAAGCGCGGAACATACTGCGATTCTTGTTATACGCAAGCCCTTTCTGAAAGATTGGCAAACTTGGGTTAGCTGCCGTCGCCTTGCGGGCCGTCATCGGGGTTTTCCAGCTTGGCTTTCAGCGCCGCAAGTCCGGCAAAGGGCCGCAGGTCATCATCGCGCAGCGGTGCGGCACCGGGGGCGGTGAACTGCGCGTTTTCCAGCGTGGCCCCTTCGGCCTTGGGAAAGGGCGGCAAGGCCAGCGCCAGCGCCTCCAGCAGCACATGGCCTGCGTCGATCACTTCGCCCAAAGGTTCAGAGGTGTCATCCTCGGGCATTTCCATCTCGGCAGCCTCTGGCAGATCGTAATCCGCGAGAAAGACACGCAGCACATCTTCGCGCAAATGGCTGCGCACCGGGGCAAGCGAGACGCAGCAAGGTTGCTCCACCTCTGCCTCCAACGCGGCCTCCAGCACGAAATCATGCCGGCCTTTGGGAGAGATCATGCCGCTGAACCGCAGCGTCTTGATCGCGGTAATATCCAGAAACGCCGCAATGGCCGCGCGGGTTTCCGCATCCGGTTTCAGATCAAACCGGTTGGGTTTGCGGCTGGACAGGCCGGCCACGCGATAGGGCACGCTATAGGGCAATGGGCCTTGTTCTGGGGGCAGGGGCTGTGACATCGGCTCTCCTTCGGGTAATCTGTGATGCGGGCGGGGCGATCCTTGCCCATCGCCTTGCGTTCCTTTCTTGAACAAAAGCCTATCCTTCTGTAAGCCAAGAGCAACGCCGGAAAACCGGACCGGGATACGGGGCTTAGGCCCCATAGGCAAGAGGGTGCGATGGAAGTGCAGGCAGGCAAGCTACGGGCGCGGATGGCCCAACTGGTCATGGCAGGGTGCATTGTGCTGCTCTCTGCCTGTTCGGCGATCTATCGCAATCACGGCTATGTGCCCTCCGATACAGAGTTGGAGGCGGTTCAGGTCGGCGTGTCGTCGCGTCAGGATGTGGCGGATGCGGTCGGGCGGCCTTCGGCATCGGGGCTGTTGAACGATGTGGGTTGGTATTACGTGCAAAGCCAGTTCAAGACTGTTGGGCCGATGAAATCAGAGGAAATTGACCGTCAGGTGCTGGCGATCACCTTCGATGATCGCGGGATCGTCGAGAATGTAGAGCGCTTTGGTCTGGCGGAAGGGCGGGTCGTGCCGCTGTCGCGCCGCGTAACCGAAACGAATATCAAAGGCATCAGCTTCCTGCGTCAGCTCTTTAGCAGCTTCGGCCGCTTGCGGGCGGATGAGTTGTTGAGCAACTGAGGCCGCTTTTGCCGCAAGGCGGCGGGCGGTTTTGACAGATCGGGGCCGGGGCACGCAATGTGCTCCGGCCTTTTGTTGTTCCGCAATCAAGCAAGAGAGAGGCGGGAATGATTCGCATCGCCCCTGCGCCGAAGGGGCGGGCCGGGCGCTGCTTTGGCTTGCATCGCCTTGCGCCGCCCCGCATATGTAGAGGTGTGAACCGCATGTCGCCCAGGTCAAAGGATGGTTCGGTGCTGCATTTTCGCAAAGGCCGCTATCTTGCCCGCCCCGGCACGGCGCCCGATGATCTGGCCCGCGCCCAAAGCCTGCGCGCCCTGTGCTTTGGAAAGCCCGCCGGGGTGTTGGATGCCGACCCGTTCGACCAACACTGCACCCAGATTTTGATTGAGGACGCCGCCTCGGGCACGCTTGTCGGCTGCTTTCGCTTGCTGGCGGTGCCTGACGGGGCAGCGGTGCAGCGCAGCTATTCCGCGCAATTCTATGATCTGGCAGCATTGGCGCGCTTTCCCGGCCCGATGGTCGAAATCGGGCGTTTTTGCATCCATCCCGGCCATCTGGACCCGGATATCCTGCGCATGGCTTGGGGGGCGTTGACTGCGTGGGTCGATGCAACCGGGGTGCGCCTGCTGTTTGGTTGCACCTCTTTTGTCGGGGATCAGGCCGCGCCGCATCTGGATGCTTTCAGCCTGTTGCACCGCAAGCATATCGCGCCAGAGCAATGGCGGCCGGGCATCAAGGCCCCCGAGGTGTTCGAGTTTGCAACCGGCCTTGCGGGCCATGTCTGCGACCCGACCAAGGCGCAGGCCGGTCTTCCGCCCCTGCTGCGCAGCTATCTGGTGATGGGCGGCTGGGTCAGCGATCACGCGGTCTATGACCATGATCTGCAAACCATGCATGTCTTTACCGGGGTCGAGGTGGATGCCATTCCGCCCACCCGTGCCCGTTTGTTGCGCGCGGTGTCGGGCTAGGCCTTGCGCTTGCGTTCGACCACGCCCAGAAAATCCAGCGCCGCCTCAATCTCGGTCCGGCCTTGCCGTGGCACCTGCGCTTTCAGCGCGTCAAAGCGTTTGCGCAGGGCGGCTTTCTCGGCACCCTTGCAATCATTCCAGGGCCGCCCTTGCAGCCCCATCACAATCACATAATAGCCAATGAAATGCGGGGCGGCGCCCGATTGCAGCAGCCGCAAGTAAGCCGCATCCGGCCCAAGCGCGCGCAGTGCTTCGGCCGAATGGATACCCGCCTTGGCAAAGGCCGCCTCAGAGGCGGGGCCAAGATTGGGAATGGAACTGACAGGGGAATGTGACGCGTTCATGGGCAGCCCTTGCTTTGCCCCCAGATTAGCCCGCCCGATAGGGCGCGGCCAAGGGGGGCTGCCGCAAAAGCGCCTAGATCGAAGCCCAGTCGCGGAAGATCGGCTGACCCTGTTGTTGGCCGTTGGCCGGGGTCTGACCTTGTTGCTGCTGTTGAGTTGGGGCAGGGGTGCTGCCTTGCTGCGGGGTGATGGGCGCGTTTGCCATGGGTTTGTTCCGATTGCGAAAGACCGCCTTGCAACAGTCCGATCGCTCAAATTTTAAAGGTCAGTTGCGGCCATCCCGTGGCAACAATATGGCAAGATTACGGCGATCTAGTCACCACCTCTTGCCATCACAAGGGGGAAAAATCCGGCCCTTGACCCGTTGTGCAGGAAGGCCACAGATTTCGGCTGATTTTTGCCGAATCCTCTGTGATAGTCAGTGCAAAGCCCCTCAGGCGACCCGCAGCAACCGCGTCAGATCGGTGTTATCCGCGACCATATCGGCAATCGTCAACCTGTCGAGAGAGGCATAAAACGCCTCCAGCGCATCGGCAAAGGCGCATTTCAGGCGGCAACAGCCTGCCAGCGGGCAGCCCGCATCGCCGCCTTCCATACATTCGGTAAAGGGCACGGTGGATTCAAAACAGCGCACAACCTCACCCACCCGAATGTCGGCAGCATCGCGGCGCAGGGACAACCCGCCACTGCGGCCCCGGACGGTCGTGATGTAATCGGCTTGTGCCAGTTTATGGATCACCTGTGCCAGATGATTTTCGGACGCATTGCATGCCTCTGCGACATCCTGCTTGCGAACCGTTTGCCCGGCGTTCACCGCGCAAAACATCAAGGTGCGCATTGCCAGATTTGTGCGTATCGTCAGTCTCATGCCAAATGCCTGTGTTGTGATCGGGTAACGCTACCCCATCGCGGGCTTGCAAAACATGATCTAGATCAGGTTTATCACGGCCGGGAACCATGCCGGATTTCGTTTTTCCTTGCTATTGTTAGCGCTATCATATAGCGCGAAGGGTAAAATAGCGCAGACGTCAAAATAGCGCGGGTATCCAATAGGACTGGCACGTGATTGGGGTGCGGCACCGTTCCGGGCTTGATGGGAACGGGCGGTCGCGCCACTCTGGCCACAAAAGCCATTGCCCCAAGCTGCGGGGCCATAATTCAGACGGGACGACACAGTGAACACGCCAAAGCATACCATTCAATCCCCTGACCTGATGTTCAAATCCGAAGGATTGGGCCAGGATGTGTTGCGCCACCTGACCTATACACTGGGCAAGGATACCGCCCATGCCAGCCGCTATGATTGGCGCATGGCGCTGTCTTTCGCCATTCGTGACCGGGTGGTGGGGCCGTGGTTCGCCTCTACCCGCCGCACATGGGCCGAAGGGCGCAAGCGGGTCTATTATCTGTCCATGGAATTCCTGATCGGGCGCGTTCTGGAAGATGCCGCGATGAACCTTGGTCTGGATGATGAGGCCCGCGCCGTCATGGCGGCCAATGGGCAGGATTACCGCGATGTGATCGAGGATGAACCCGATGCGGCGCTTGGCAATGGCGGGCTTGGCCGTCTGGCCGCCTGTTTCATGGAAAGCATGGCCACCGTGGGCTGCCCTGCCTATGGCTATGGCATCCGCTATGAACATGGGCTGTTCCGCCAGCGGTTTGAGGGTGGTTTTCAGGTGGAAACGCCCGAAGATTGGCTGTCGCAGCCCAATCCGTGGGAATTTGCCCGCCCCGAGGCGGCCTATACCATCCCCTTCAAGGGCCATATGGACGGCGAAACCTGGGTGCCGGGCGAAACCGTCATCGCCTCGGCGCATGATATGCCGGTGGTGGGCTGGCAGGGCAAATGGGCCAATACGCTGCGGCTGTGGGGCGCAAAGCCCACGACCATGTTCGATCTGGAACGGTTCAACCGTGGTGACTATGCCGCCGCCGCCGAGCCAGAGGCGCTGGCCCGCACGCTGAGCCGGGTGCTTTACCCAGATGACACCACCTATCAGGGTAAGGAACTGCGCCTGAAGCAGGAATTTTTCCTGACCTCTGCCGCGCTGCAAGACATCCTGCGCCGCCATCTGGCCGCCGGGCTGGATATTGCAGCACTGCCCAACCATGTCGCAATTCAGATGAATGACACCCATCCCGCCATCGCCGGGCCGGAACTGATCCGCCTGTTGGTCGACGAGCATGGGATGGAGTTTGACGCGGCCTTGAAAACCGCGCAGGCCTGCCTTGGCTATACCAACCACACCTTGTTGCCAGAAGCCCTTGAAAAATGGGCCACTTTCACCTTTGGCACAGTGCTGCCGCGCCATATGCAGATTGTCGAACGTATCGACAGCGCGCATCGCCGCGCCCATCCCAACCGCCCGCATTATGTGGGCATCGTGAAACACCATGAAGTGCGGATGGGCGAGTTGGCCTTTATCACCGCGCATAAGGTCAACGGCGTTTCGGCGCTGCATTCCGATCTGGTAAAGCAAAACCTGTTCCCCGAACTGAACGCCTTGCATCCGGGCCGCATCATCAACCAGACCAATGGCGTAACCCCGCGCCGCTGGCTGCGCATGGCCAACCGTCCCTTGGCTGGGTTGATCACCGACACCATCGGCGCAGGGTGGGAAGATGACCTTGACCGCCTGAAAGGGCTGGAGCCGCATGTCGATGACGCCGGCTTCCGCGCCGCCTTTGACGCAGCCAAGCGCAGCAACAAGGCAGCATTGACCGGGTGGATCGGGGCGCATTGCGGCGTCACCGTGAACCCCGATGCGCTGTTTGACGTGCAGATCAAGCGGATCCACGAATACAAGCGCCAGCTTTTGAACATTCTGGAAACCATCGCCCGCTATCAGGCGATCAAGGCCAACCCGCAGGCCGATTGGGTTCCACGCGTGAAGATCTTTGGCGGCAAGGCCGCACCCGGCTATGCGGTCGCCAAAGAAATCATCCATCTTATCAATGATGTGGCCAGCGTTGTTAATGCTGATCCTGATGTTGGTGACCGGCTGAAAGTGCTATATCCGCCGAACTACAATGTTTCCATGGCGGAACGTCTGATCCCGGCCTCTGACCTGTCGGAACAAATCTCGACCGCGGGCAAAGAGGCCTCGGGCACCGGCAATATGAAATTCATGATGAATGGCGCGCCGACCATTGGCACGCTGGACGGGGCCAATGTGGAAATTCTGGACCATGTCGGGGCGGAAAACTTCTTTCTCTTTGGCCTGACCGCCGCCGAGGTGGTGACCCGCCGCGAAAACCCTGACCACGCGCGCGAGGCGATAGAGGCAAGCGCGCACTTGCAAGCGGTGCTGCAAGCCATTGCCGAAGGCCAGTTTTCCCCCAGCCAGCGCGACCGTTATCACGGCTTGGTGCATCGGGTCTGGCACCATGACTATTTCCTCGTCGCGGCGGATTTCGATGCCTATCTCGGCGCGCAGGCCAAGGTGGATGCCGCCTATGCCGACCGGGCGAAATGGCTGCGCATGGCGGCGCTGAATACGGCCCGGTCCGGATATTTCTCTTCCGACCGGACAATTCGTGGTTATATGGCCGATATCTGGTCTGTCGAACCTGCCCTGTGACCCACGCATAAAAGGCGAAACCGAATGGCCCAAACCACCGCCGCCCTGTCGATCCACGCCGCCCGCGCCATTGCCGAAGGCACGCATGGCGATCCGTTCTCGGTTCTGGGGCTGCATCCGGTGGGGGCGGGCTGGCAGTTGCGGGTGTTCGTGCCGGGGGCGGATGCGCTGGTTGTCGTCACCGACACCGAGATTGACGCAAAGCCGCTATCGGGCGTGCCGGGGTTCTTTACCGCCGATCTGCCGGGCCGCGTTGCCTATCACCTGAAGGCCAGCGGCCATGGCAGCACATGGACCTTTGAAGACCCGTTCCGCTTTGGCCCCGTCTTGGGCGAAATGGATGAATATCTGCTGGGCGAGGGCACGCATAAACGGCTGTGGAATGTGCTGGGCGCGCATCTGATCACGCATGAAGGCGTGGAAGGTGTGCATTTCGCCGTCTGGGCCCCCAATGCGCAACGCGTTTCGGTGGTGGGCGATTTCAACGTCTGGGATGGCCGCCGCGCGCCGATGCGCCGCCGCGGGCCGACAGGCGTGTGGGAAATCTTTATCCCCGGCCTGACCGAAGGCACCGCCTATAAATACGAAATCCGCAATCTGGACGGGGCGGTGATGCCGCTGAAATCCGATCCGGTGGGCTATGGGTCCGAACACCCGCCTGCCAATGCTTCGGTGGTGCGCGATCTGCGCGGGGCCGATTGGCAGGATGGCACATGGATGAAAACCCGCGCCACGGCGCAGACGGTCGACGCGCCGATTTCGGTCTATGAGGTGCATCTGGCCTCATGGAAGCGCGCGCCGGGGGACCGGATGCTCAGCTATGATGAACTGGCCGATCAGCTGGTCACTTATGTGACCGAGATGGGCTTTACCCATATCGAGCTGATGCCGATTTCCGAATACCCCTTTGATGGGTCTTGGGGCTATCAGCCCGTGGGCCTGTTTGCCCCCACCATCCGCCACGGCACGCCGCCCGAATTCCGCGCCTTTGTGCAGGCGGCGCATCAGGCGGGCATCGGGGTGCTGCTGGATTGGGTGCCGGGGCATTTTCCGTCCGATGCGCATGGGCTGGGCCGCTTTGATGGCACGCCGCTTTATGAACATGCCGACCCGCGCGAAGGTTTCCATCAGGATTGGAACACCCTGATTTTCAACTATGGCCGCACCGAGGTGGCCAATTACCTGATCTCCAACGCTTTGTATTGGTTAGAGGAATACCACCTTGACGGGCTGCGCGTCGATGCTGTCGCGTCGATGCTTTACCGCGATTACAGCCGCGAGGCGGGGCAATGGGTGCCCAACCGCGATGGCGGGCGCGAGAATTATGAGGCGATTGCTCTGCTGCAAAACATGAATATCACCGCCTATGGTGATTGCCCCGGCATCATGACCGTGGCCGAGGAAAGCACCGCCTTTCCCGGCGTGTCGCGCCCGGTGGATCATGGCGGGCTTGGCTTTGGCTTCAAATGGAACATGGGCTGGATGAATGACACGCTGTCTTATATGCAGCGCGACCCGATCTACCGCAAACACCACCACCACCAGATGACCTTTGGCCTGCATTACGCGTGGTCGGAAAACTTCATCCTGCCGATCAGCCATGATGAGGTGGTGCATGGCAAAGGCTCCATGCTGGAAAAGATGCCGGGCGACCGCGACCAGAAATTCGCCAATCTGCGGGCCTATTACGGGTTCATGTGGGGGCATCCGGGCAAGAAACTGTTGTTCATGGGTTGCGAATTTGCCCAGAACGGCGAATGGGCACATGCCCGCAGCCTTGATTGGCATGAGCTGGAAGGCGAGCATGGCGCGCCGCATCGTGGGGTGCAGGCGCTGGTGCGCGATCTGAATGCGCTCTACCGGCGCACGCCAGCGCTGTATCTGCATGACAGCCGCCCCGAGGGCTTTGACTGGATTTCCGCCGAAGATGCCGATGGTTCCACCTATGCCTTTGTGCGCAAGGGCAAGGCGGGCGATGCGCCGGTGGTCGTGGCCTGCAACTTCACCCCGGTGGAGCGGCGCTTGCGCCTTGGCTTGCCGGGGCCGGGGCCGTGGGCAGAAGTGCTGAACACCGATGCCGCGATCTATGGCGGGGGGAACCGGGGCAACATGGGCGGGGTCGAGGCCGAAGCCGTGCCAAGCCACAACCAGCCGCACTCTGCCATGATCACTTTGCCGCCGCTGGCGACCTTGTTCTTTCAGCAAGCCAAGGTCGGCGCATCGGGCGACAAGACATAAGGGCTTTCAAGGCCATTTTTAGGGGAGGGGAGAACCCATGCAACCACGCATCAATCAAAGGTTGTCATCGCAGGCCATGGCCTTCGTTCTGGCAGGCGGGCGCGGCAGCCGCTTGAAGGAATTGACCGACAAGCGGGCCAAGCCTGCGGTCTATTTCGGCGGCAAGACGCGGATCATCGACTTTGCGCTGTCAAACGCGCTGAATTCGGGTATCCGCAAAATGGCGATTGCCACGCAATACAAGGCCCACAGCCTGATCCGCCACATGCAGCGCGGCTGGGGGTTTTTCCGGGCCGAGCGGAATGAATATCTGGATATTCTGCCCGCATCGCAGCGCGTGTCGGAAAACAAATGGTATCTGGGCACCGCCGATGCCGTGACGCAAAACATTGATATCGTTGACAGCTATGGCGTCAAATATGTGGTGATCCTTGCAGGTGATCATATCTACAAGATGGACTACGAGATCATGCTGCAACAGCATGTCGAAACCGGGGCGGATGTGACCATCGGCTGTCTGACAGTGCCGCTGGCCGAGGCCTCTGCCTTTGGTGTGATGGATGTGGACAAGGATTTGCGCATCACGGCCTTTCTGGAAAAGCCCGCCAACCCGCCGCATATGCCGGGGGACCCGGCTTCGGCGCTGGCCTCGATGGGGATCTATGTGTTCAACTGGGATTTCCTGCGCGATCTGCTGATCCGCGATGCCGAGGACCCCAATTCCAGCCATGATTTCGGCAATGATCTGATCCCTGACATCGTGAAGAACGGCAAAGCCATGGCGCACCGGTTTTCCGAAAGCTGTGTGACGTCGGGCTTGGAAACCGAGCCCTATTGGCGCGATGTCGGCACGATTGATGCCTTCTGGCAGGCCAATATCGACCTGACGGATTTTGTGCCGAAGCTGGATCTTTATGATAACGCCTGGCCGATCTGGACCTATGCCGAGATCAAGCCGCCCGCGAAATTCATTCATGATGAGGCGGCGCGGCGCGGCTCGGCGGTGTCATCGCTGGTGTCAGGGGATTGCATCGTGTCGGGGTCTTCGGTGTCCAACAGTTTGCTGTTCACGGGATGCCGGACGCATAGCTATGCCAGTCTGGAATATGTCGTGGCGTTGCCCGATGTGATCGTGAACCGCAAGGCGGAGTTGAAAAACTGCGTGATTGACCGCGGGGTGATCATTCCCGAAGGCTTGGTCGTGGGCAAAGACCCCGAGATGGATGCCAAGTGGTTCCGCCGCACCGATGCCGGGGTGGTGCTGATCACGCAGGATATGCTGGACGCGCGGGCGCGGAAGCTGAGCTGAGGGTTTTGGGGCAAGGCTGGGGGAGGGCTGTCTGCCCTCCCCCAGACCCCCACCCGAGGATATTTGGACCGAAAAGAAAGGGC
>NZ_RPEN01000139.1 GCF_003991405.1 Pseudorhodobacter sp. E13 | reverse complement strand
ATTCACCAGCGCCGACATCGAAACCGCCAAGGGCGTCGGCTCCATCTCGACCCTGACCTTCGACCTCGACATCACGGTCGAACCCGTCGCGAGCACGAACCCGATGGCCCCAACGCACCGCGTCCTCGGCTGCTCCCCGCGCGGCAAGCTGGTCGAGTGCGGCGGTATCTGGAAGAAGCAGAACAAGGAGACCGGCGCCGACTACTACACGCTGACCATCCGCGACCACGGCTTCAACGCCAACCTCGGCAAGGCCGCCAACCAGGACGATCTGTCCCTGCAGGCCGTTATCCCCTGGGGTCCCAAAGACGCCGCGTGACGCAAAGAATCGGCTGGGGCAACCCAGCCGATTTCCGCTGCCTTCTAGGCCCCTGAAGCGACTTGGTTATATGTTGGTCTGCCGTGATTGAAGAGCGGAACGACAGCAAATGATCATAGTCCGTTTGTATGACCCGGCCGGTACTGTTCGTTTTGGCACCCTAGGTTTCGAGGTACCGTCGGGCGTTTCGAGTCCTAGATCTGCATGTGTTTTGACAGCCGTGCAGTCGCATAAATTCAATATAAAACAGATGGTTAGAGAGTCATCGCCGTGAGGCATTACCCAAAATCTGCGTCGAAGATGTCGCTATTGTCCCTATATATTGAGTCGCGGTGTTCCGTGATAGCTACAGGTTGTCGCCGCATCTAAGCCGTCTGGTGCATCGAGTGGGTTCGAACCTCTCGGTGAAAATCGTTGTTAAGACTCATTTTTCCGTGTAGATGACACTTTAAAGAGCGAATTCGCTGAAAAAGCGATATTTAGAGGGCAGGCGGATGCGAGATAGGTCATTTACGGCTGATACGAAGGATCAACCCTTCGACGAGATCATCCTTCAGCAGGGAGAGTTGATTTCTGACCGTCTCAATATGTTGCGGCAGGAACAGTATCCTCCAGATGCCCAGAAAGGTCTACGTCAGTTTTCGCTGGCGGAGGTTGCCTACTATCTTGGCGTAACCCAGTCGACCATCAAGAAGCTTCACCTCGAGGGCAAAGGCCCCGAACCTGAAACGTCGTCATCCGGAAGGCGTAGCTACTCTGCGGAGCAGATGCTCGAGCTGAGAGCTTATCTGGACAAACATGGTCGGCCCGGCAAGCGTCGATATGTGCCCTACCGACAGCCAGGCGAAGAGTTGCACGTTGTGTCTGTCGTGAACTTCAAAGGGGGCAGCGGGAAGACCACCACCGCAGCGCATCTAGCTCAGCATTTGGCGCTGAAGGGGCATCGCGTTCTTGCGATCGACTTGGATCCTCAGGCTTCGCTGACAGCTTTGCACGGTATTCAGCCTGAACTCGACAACGTGCCTTCGTTGTATGAGACCCTCCGGTATGATGACGAGCGCAAGCCCATCTCCGTCGTAATCCGACCGACAAACTTTCCAAATCTGGATATCGTTCCGGCAAGCCTCGAACTGCAAGAGTACGAATATGATACCCCGGTTGCACTGACGAGCAGCGACCCCCATGAGGGCCGAACCTTCTTCACTCGGATATCCAAAGCGCTCGGCGAGGTCGATGAGCGCTATGATGTGGTCGTAATCGACTGCCCCCCTCAGTTGGGCTACCTGACGCTCACCGCTCTGACGGCCTCATCTTCGGTGATTGTGACCGTCCATCCTCAGATGCTGGACGTCATGTCGATGAGCCAGTTTCTTCTGATGTTGGGCGGGATCATGAAGACGATCCGAGACGCTGGAGCAAACATGCGCCTGAAGTGGTTCCGTTATCTGGTAACGCGATTTGAACCGACGGACGGCCCCCAAAAGCAGATGGTCGGGTTCCTCCAGGCCATGTTTCCAAATCAGATGCTGTCGGCTCCGGTGTTGAAATCAACCGCGATATCCGACGCAGGGATCACAAAGCAGACGCTCTACGAAGTCGAGCGGTCGCAGTTCGTCCGGACCACATATGATCGCGCTGTCACTTCTTTGAACGACGTGAACGACGAGATCGCGGAGCTGATCCACAAGGCTTGGGGGCGAGAATGACTGTGGTTTTGACAGCCGTGCAGAGCGCCAGTTTTGACAGCCGTGCAACTGTCGAAATGTTTGGTGTGCGTCGGTTGGATTCTGACGAAAAGGAGATGGCTTGATGGCTCGGAAAGACCTCCTGAAAAGCGTCATGAGCGGTCCCCCGGAGCAACCCAAGGATTCTGGCCGCTCTGGATACGCAATGCGCGGCGCTTCGAAGTCGATGAAAGTTTCAATCGACAGCCTCGCGGAGAACTCGAAGCGTCTCCTCGAAGGGGAAACGATTGTGGAGATCGATCCACAATTGATCGACGTGTCCTTTGTCTCAGATCGCCTTAGCGATGACGACCAGGCGTTCGATGAACTGAAGGCATCGATCGCTGCCGGCCGCCAGGACACACCAGTATTGCTTCGCCCGCATCCGGAATTAGACGGCCGCTACATGATCGTCTTCGGGCATCGCCGTGTGCGAGTTGCGTCGGCGCTCAACCGTATGGTTCGCGCTGTTGTCAAACCAATGGACGATGTGGCGCACATTCTTGCTCAAGGGCAGGAAAATACGGCGCGCGCAGATCTCTCGTTCATTGAGAAGGCGCTGTTCGCAAAAAATCTCTTGGATATGGGGCAGGCAAAGGATGTGATCCAAGCTGCGTTGACCATTGATGGGACACTGCTTTCGCGCATGCTGTCGGTCGCTCAGAACGTTCCGCGGGATGTTATCGAGCAGATTGGCCCAGCCAAGCAGATCGGACGTGATCGCTGGGAGGATTTCAAGAAGCTGGCTTCGGAGCCCGCGAATGACAAGATCCTTAAAGAAGCCTTGGACTTTGACGGGCTTCAGCATCTCGATAGTGATGCTCGCTTCGAGTTCTTGCACAGCAAACTGGCAGAAGCCGGCAGGGCGCCGAAGCGCCGTAAAGCACGCGCTGCGCCCAAAAAACGCACCTGGACCGCCGGCAAAGGCCGCATCAAAGGCGTCATCGGGCGGTCCGGTAAGGCATTCAGTATTTCGCTCACGGCGCAAGATTCAACCGAGTTCGGGGACTTTCTCTCCGGTCGACTGGATCAGCTCTACAGCGAATTCCTCGCTACAAAAGAGGAGCAGTCGGAACAATGATCTAGGCAAAAGAAAAGCCCCCAAGCAGCGTGGCCTGAGAGCTAATCTGAAAAGTTTGGTCGCTTAGAAGATACCTCTCCCACGATTCACTGTCAACAACGAACGCTTTTGAGCGAACGGCTTTCTTTTGCCTCCAACTAACCGGAGGTGAGATACAGGCATGAAACATACAGGTTGGCGCAAGCCGACACCGGGTCTTGGGGTTGCTGAGCAACTTGCACAAGCCGGTGAACGGGTAGCAGTACCCAAAACACGGGCATTCGTGGCACTTAAGCGCGTGGGGGCACATATCGGCTTGAAGGCCGGAGACATGTTGCTCCTCGACACGCTCGGGGCCTTCACGCAAGCCCAGGACTGGGAGGAGGGGCAGCGCCCGATCGTCTGGGCGTCGAACGCTTATCTGATGGAGCAGACGGGCTTTTCCCTGTCGGCCCTCAAGCGCCACGCGCGGCGTCTTGCTGAGATCGGCGTGATCTCCTTCCAGGATAGCCCCAATGGCAAGCGGTGGGGCCGCAGGGACGCTGAGGGGCGTATCGTCGAGGCCTATGGCTTCGATCTTTCACCGCTTTCCGCCCGTGTCGAGGAGTTCGAGGGACTTCATACCGAGTTGCAGGCCGAGCGCGAACTCTGCCAGCGCCTGAAGCGCCAGATCACTGTGGCGCGCCGGATGATCCGAGCCCGGATCGAGGCGGCTGTCAGCAGCGCGCTACGCGGGCCCTGGAGGCAATTCACGGGGCTTTTCGAGGAGCTTCTCGACCGGCTACCGCGCCGATACGAAGCGTCCGAACAGCTGGTGCGCTTGCTCACATGGTTCAAGGAACTCCAGGAACGGGTTGAGGCGGCCTATCTCAAAGCGACTGTCGCGGTGAAACCTGTGGAAAACACCGGCAATAACGATACCCAAGTCATGGAGAAGACTCAAAAAATGAACCCCAGGGAGGTCATTTCTGAACCTCATATACTAATTACAAATCAACTTAATCCTGTAACTAGTAATTCCTCTGAAAAGGAGGAAGCGGCGGGTGTGGTGCCCAATGCGGCACCCGAAGAGCGGGTTGACAGGGAGCTGGAAGACTGGGTTGCCGAAGTGCGCAAGAAGCGCACAGCGCTCGATCTGCCGACAATCATGCAGGCCTGTCCGGAATTCGCTTCCTGGGCGCGGAATTTGGGTGGATTCCTCAAGGATTGGGGCGATCTGCACCGGGTTGCCGGTCAACTCAGGCCGATGATCGGGATCTCTGAGCATGCCTGGAACGTGGCGCAGGACCGAATGGGCACCCAGGTGGCCACGGCCGCGTTTGCCCTCGTCTTCGAGAAGCACAGTGCGGGCGAGGTTGCCTCGCCGGGCGGCTATCTGCGGGGCATGGTAGAGAAAGCCGGGGCAGGGGAGCTGCATCTCGAGCGCAGCTTCTATGGTAGGCTCAGTGGGCAGGCGGCGTGAGTTGTCGATCAAAAGGCGTCATTGGCAAATATTGTCAACAAAGGAGACCGATAGATGGTTAAGCACAATGTCGTTCTGACTGAAACTCAGGACCAGCTGGTGCAGGCTTTGGTGGCGTCCGGACGTTACCAGAACGTCAGCGAGGCGATGCGCGCAGGGCTTCGTCCGCTGGAGCAGGAAGAAGCCCAGCTCGCCGGTATCCGACAGGGCTTGTTCGAAGGATTGGCGCAGGCAAAGGCGGGTGAGTTCGCCGAAGGTAGCGGTGATGACGGGATCCGGCAGGCCTTTCGACAAGCGCGCGCGTCTTCATGTGCCGATCCCTGCGGCTGACCCGGCGCGCGGAGGCCAGCCTGGTCGAGATTGCCCCGGTGGACGATAGCAAAATTCGGTCTCAAGCAGGCAGGCGTCTATGAAGCAGGGCCGTTCAAACGCCATCGGGCGATCCTGAACTTGAAGTCGGTGCTACTAGGTGTTACCTTTCAAAAGAAGGAGCCTTGGCATGACCGTAAAATCTTCGATTTCCTTGACAGACCCGCAAGCGCGCTTTGCCCGCGCCCTGGTAGAATCGGGGCAGTACTCCAGCCTCAGTTCCGTGCTCCAGCAGGGTCTGGAACTTCTACGTCAGAAGAATGAGGCTGAAGAATTAGAAGTGGCTGCACTGCGCCAACTCGTTGATCGACGCATGTCCGGGCCGATGATCTCTGCCGGTGAAATGGATACCCGCATAGAACGCATGATTGCCCGCAAGCAGAAGTCGAGCAATGTGGGAACTTGAGTTTTCCGCGGAAGCAGAATGGGATTTTGAACTGATCTTCGACCATCTCGCGCGGTCATATGTCGACCTCGGCGATGACGCGGATGCCGCACTCAATCGAGCGGCCGATCGGATCAGGGGTATCCGGTCTTCAATCGATACATTGGCGAAATCGCCCTTCATCGGAACGCTGCGGCCTGACATCAGGGCGAATCTTCGTTTCGTTCGGTTGGAGAAGACGGTGATCTGGTTTCTGCCCGACGAAGATCGAGCTTGCGTTGTCGTGATCGCGCTCTTCTTCGGAGCGCAGGATCATATTCGTCACATGTTGGCGCGCTTACTTTCGGGTCCGACAGAGTAGGGCAGGGGGCTACAGCCCCGCCGCCTTTGTCAAATTCACCCGGAACCGGTCGCGGCGACGCTGGTAGCGGCGGGTCATCTCGGCCGAGGCGTGGCCGAGCTGCTTTTGGACATAGCGCTCATCCACTTCGGCCGAACTGGCGAGACCGGCGCGCAGGCTGTGGCCGGAGAAGAGGGCGAGGCGGTCTTTCTCGGGCAGGTCGGATCGGATGCCGGCATCTAGGACCGTGCGCTTGATCAGGCGCGCGACATGCTTGTCGTTCAACCTGGTTTCTGAGGCGCGTTTGCCATCGCGTGAGGTGCCGACGAAGATTGGACCGAAGTCGATCTTGGCGAAGTGCAGCCATTGTTCGAGCGCATGCACGGGGCAGGTTTGATCCTTCGAGCCGCGTCCGATCTCGACCTCACGCCAGCCGGTCTTGGCATTGAGGGTGAGCAGGGCGCCCTTGTCGAAGATCTCGATCCAGCCGCCTGAGTCCGGCGTGTCGTCCTTGTGCACGTCGAGGCTGACGATTTCAGACCGGCGCAGACCACCTGCATAGCCGATCAGCAGGATGGCCCGATCCCGTAGCCCACGCAGGTCATAGGGGAGAGTGGCCACCATCGCGAGGATGTCCTCGGCCAGGATCGCTTCCTTTTGCACCGGCGGACGGGCGTGTTTGCGTTTGATCCCGGCCAGCACGGTGGCGATATGGCGGTTCTTGCGATCGAGGGCAAAGCCGCGCTGCGCAAAGTTCCAGGCGAGGCCCGACAGGCGGCGGTCGATGGTGCTGACCGATAGGGCCGGGGAGGGGTCCGTTCCGGACGCCAGGTCCGCAAGGTAGAGCCCGATCATTTCGGGCGACGGGGGCAGAGGCTCCGCGCCCTTCATCCGGCACCAGCGCGCGAAATGCGCCCAATCCTTGGTATAGGCCTTCAGCGTATTGTCAGAAGCTGCGGCGCGCGCATAGTCGCGCGCGGTATCCACCAGCCGATCGAGCGTGCCCGAACCAGCCATAAAGGAAGGAAGGGTGATCGTTTCCGATGGTTCTTGTTCCGGCAAGCCGCCTGAAGTATACTCTTTATCCATACGTATTCTCCGGGAGGTTGATATGGGCCGCGTGAAAGTCAATCTGACGCTGGACGCCGACGTCGCTGAAACAGCACGGTCGCTTGGCCTTAACATGTCGCGTCTTGCCGAAGCGGCGATTATCGAGGCAGCGAAGGTCGAGCGTAACCGCCTTTGGCGAGCAGAGAACCAGCCCGCAATCAATGCCTATGCCGAGGAGATTGCCAAAGAGGGTCTGCCCCTCGCGGGCTATCGCAGCTTCTGAAGCGAGGTCGGGATGGCGCAGTTCGATCTTTATTGCCTCAACGGCGGGCAGCTTGTCGTGGATCTTCAAACCGATCTGATCGGAATCGACGCGTCGCGTATTGTCGCCCCTTTGCGAGAGGCGGGGCGTTATGCGGCCTTCCCCGGACTCACCCCGACTGTCGAGCACAACGGGTCGACGTGGATTGTCAGAGTTCAGGAACTCGCCGCCGTTCCTGGCGCTGAATTGCGAGATCGGGTTGGGTCTTTGGCCGATCATCGCGACGCCTTGAAGCGCGCGTTGGACATCCTGATCGACGGCGTGTGATCCAGACCTAAAGGAAGTGAGTGTCAAAGCCTCGCCGGGCACGGTGTCTCTCTCGTTGTCCTCGCTGACCGAAGACCCGTTTGGCGCGGATGAGCTCGATTTCTCGTAGTTTTCTGACATGTCGCTGAGCATATCTTTTCATGTCCGATAATGCAAACTTATTGGACATGAAAAAGGGTTTCAGGATGCGGCGGATATAGTGGAATTTTCTGGCTATAAGCGCCGTGGCGATTTAGCATGATGCCATGCACCCCCCTGCCAGACCTGCCTTGGATACACACCGGATCATATATCGGCTGCCGCAATGGATCGCTGCGGCAAACAGCCAAGAGCCTGACTCCGCTGCCTTTAATGCGGGCGCGGCGCTTGCGACACTGGATTGGGCCTTGCGCGCGCAGGCCTCTTTCGTTCCGGCGGCGCTGTTGCGCGACCGTCTGGCGCTTGAGGCGGCGGTGGCCTGTCTTGCACTGGAAAACAGGCGCGACACGGTCTGTGAGATCCGCGATGCCCTGTGTCTGGCACGCCCGGAGGAGGCTTTGGGCCCCGCAGGCGATATGTTCATGGCATGGCGCAGGCTGACGCGGATCAACCTGACGACAGCGGCGGGGATGGAGCGGGTTGCGAAACTGCTGCCCCCGCAGCTGGTCGCGGCGCTGCCCGACACCACCCGACAGGCCGGCACAGCGGTTGCAGGCGCGGCGCATATATTGACGGGCCTGTTGCAAAAATTCCCCCGACAGGAAGCGGCCGCCTTGATGCTGGCAGATGTGGCCCTTGCACAGGCGCTGAGATGGGATCGGGTGATCCCCTTGCTGGCCGCCCATCTGAAACGCACGGAAATCCGCAGCCTTGCGCAGGGCACCGGCACCCCAGAGCGATATGGCCACGCGGCCATGGTCCGCGCTTGTGCCACAGCGCTTGGCATGATGGCCGATCTGGGGCCGCGGGCCGAAAGGCTGCGCGCCATTGCGCCAAAGCTGCGGGCAAAAGGGGCAGAGGCGGCGCTATCCCTGTTTCTCAGCCATGATGCGGTGTCACCCTCTGCCATGCTCAGCCCGATGGTCATGGGCACATCACAGCCGATGACCGACCGGGCCGCACGCCGCTTATGTGACCGGTTGGTCAGCTTGGGCGGGCTGCGTGAATTGACCGGACGTGCGACGTTCCGGCTTTATGGGGTCTGAGCATGGCCAAAGGCAAACCCATGCTGGATGTCGATCTGAAAGACCTGCCGCCAGACCTGCGCTGGCGCGAATGGATGGGGCGGATCGAGGCGGTGCTTTTCGCCAGCGCAGCCCCGGTGCCGCGCGCCGATCTGGCGCGGGTGGTCGGGGCAGAGGCATCGGTTGATCTGCTGATCGCGGATATTCAGGCAGATCTGCTGGGCCGCCCCTATGAGCTGGCCAAGGTAGCAGAGGGCTGGATGATGCGGACGCGCCCCCGCTTTGCCGAAGCCATTCGCGTGGCGGCGGATATTGGCCCGCAACATCTCGATCTTGCCACGTTCGATGTCACTGTGCTGGCGGCGATTGCCTATCATCAACCGCTGACCCGTGCCGGGCTGAAGGATATCCTTGGCAAAGAGATAAGCCGCGATCTGCTGGCACGTCTGCGCGCGCTGGACCTGATCACGACAGGGCCGCGCAGCCCACAGGCCGGGGCGCCTTATACCTATGTGACGACACAAGCCTTTCTGGCAGTGTTCGGGATGGAAAGCCTGCGCGACCTGCCCGATCGCGAAGAGCTACAGGATGCCGGATTGACAGATTGACAGCCGCAGACCCTGCCCCCACCCGCGCGCCCACCCGGCCTTGGGCTAACGCTGCGCCTGTTTGCGGACCCAGCCCAGAAAGGCCTGATCGGGGGCCGTCAAGCGGGTGCGGCCTGTCGCCACCCACCAGGCCCGCCAATCGGCTTCCAGCGCATAGGCATCGACCCCGGGCAAAAGCTGGCGGGCGGCCTCCAGCGCATCGGGGCTGATCTGTGGGCCGCTGCCCGGTTCGATCACCTGACCGCGGCGGCAGACCAGAATCTTGTCGCCCGGCAGTTCCTCCAGCGTGTAATCGGGCAGATGATCCGCCTCGATCATCTGGCGGATGGCGGCCCGGAACACCCGCACCGGGGCGGTGCTGCCGGATTTCTTGTGCAACACGGCAACGGAAACCTGCCATTCGGGCTGGCGGCCGCAATGTTTGCGCGCCATTTCATAGATACGGCGCTCCAGCGGTTTGCGCAGGCGGAAATAATCGCGGCTCAGCGTCAGCACCGATTTTGCCAGCACCGCGCGAAACAACCAGTCCGACAGCGTCACCGTCACCGAGATCATCCGCCCCGCCCGCGAGCGGCGCACGATTTCCCACGCCTCGATCAGGCCAAAGCCACGGGTTGTTTCAACCCCGCCGGTGGCAATATTGGTGGTGATACGCGTGCCGGCGAGGCGCTCAAAGGCTTCGCGCAATCGGGTATAGGCATCGCCGCTGGTATCGCGGTTGGTCGCGATCAGCAGATCATGCGCCTTCAGATGCAAGGTGCGTGACACCGCGCGCCCCGCATTCATCGCCGCCATCAACTGGCTGACGCAAAAGATCAACACATCCTTGTCATGCATCGTGGCCCGGCCCTTGACGCTGGGAACCACTTCTATCTCTGTGCCATTATGATCATAGCGCAACACCCGCCGGTCAGGCCGGGTGGACAGCGAAAAGATCGGATGTTCCATCGTGCCAAGGTCATCTTTCAGCGCGGCCCCAAACACGTCGCAGACGAAAAAATCCGCCGTCGGATGCCGAACCGGCTCCAGCGCCCCGCCAAGGTTTAATGCCGCCATGCTGCCGTCCTTGCCTCTGTCACGGCCTGCTCTGCCGCGTTGCCCCCGTTTTTTTGCGCCCTATCGGTGAATCGCTATCGGGGTTTCAATGACACCGACCCTAAAGTTATCCACAAGCTGCGTAAAGCATTCGCTTCGGGGGATCAGAGTCGCAAAGACGGAGGATCAGAGTCACTTCAACGGGGTATCAGAGTCACCACTTGCCACAGATTGCAAGAAAATGTCATTGAATACAGCGGCTTAATTAAAACTGGCCATACCCGTAACATATAAATAACATGACTATAACAACCAGAAATTTTCGCACATGCCGAAAAACCTGCGCCAGAACCTGCCCAAAGCCATGAAAAGCCGCAGAAAAGCCCTGCGATGTGCGTAAAAAGCTTTCATGTTCGCTATTTTCAAGTATATTCGCGGAAACTGCGCACATGGTGGCAATGTCACCCCAATCTTGGGTGAAAGGCAAAGACAAGGGCCAATGAAAAAACCGCAAGCGAATACAAAGCCTCCCTATTTCAACATTGATCCTGACACCGCTTTGAAATCCCTCGGGGCACCCTCAACGACGGCAGGTTTTGGCAGCATCGCCCGCGCCTGTGAGGCGGGGCGCAACGATCTGGCAAGCCGTGGGCTGGAAGAAAACGGCCGCAGGCATTTGCGGCAATTCTCCACCTGGGAAATCACGCGCTACCTGATCCCGGTGGCGACCGGCCATTTCCGCCGCGTGCTGAAAGCAAATCCCGATCTGCCGCAAGGGCGCAGCGATACCGCGACGGGGGCCAAATGGTTCACGCTGGATGAGGTGTTGCGCCTGCGCGCCCATTTTGGGCAGGAAGGGTCGAAGGCCAAGGAATATCTGCCCTACCGCCCCGCAGGACAGCCGGCCAAGCTGGTGGCGGTGGCAAATTTCAAAGGCGGCGTTGGCAAGACATCGACCGCCGCGCATCTGGCCATGTCGGCGGCGCTGGATGGCTACAAGGTGCTGGTGATCGATCTGGACAGCCAAGGCTCCATGACCTCGATCTTCGGGGGGCGCATCGCGGATGAATGGCAGACGGTTTTCCCGCTTCTGGCCCAGCACTATGCCCGCTATCAGCAAAACGAAAATCAGCGCAGGCTGGACCGGGGAGAGCCGCCGCAGCCGCTGGACGATACGCTGAGCGCGGCGCTGGATATCAAGGCCGGGTCCCTGATCCAGAAAACCCATTGGCCGAATATTGATCTGATCGGTGCCCAGCTCAACCTCTATTGGGCCGAGTTTCAGATCCCGGTCTGGCGGATGCAGGGGCGGGGCTGGAAGCTGTGGGATGCGCTGTCGGAAACCCTGGCCGCTGACGGGATATTGGATCGCTATGATGTCATCTTTCTCGATACGCCCCCGGCCTTGGGCTATCTGACCATCAACGGTTTGGCGGCAGCAGATATTCTGCTTGTTCCGCTGGGGGCCTCTTTTCTGGAATTCGATTCCACGGGGCGGTTTTTTGACATGCTTCACGCGACATTCGGCTCTATCGAAGAGGCAGAGAATATGGCCGCGCGCGCCTTGGGCCGGTCGGGGCTGCATTTTGAATGGGATGCCGTGCGCGCCGTGATCACCCGCTATGACGGGGCGCAACAGGCCGAGTTGGCCGCCCTGATGCAGGCCTATCTGGGGCAAACTCTGGCGCTGCACCGGCAGGATTTCACCGCGCTGATCGGCCAGGCCGGGGAGCAGGTGCAAGGTATCTATGAGGCCGATTACCGCGACTTCAACCGCGAAACCTATGTGCGCGGGCGCGAGACTTTCGACGCTACCTATGCGGCCTTCAAGGAATTGCTGGTAGGGGCTTGGCGGCGTGACGTTCTGGCCGCACAGGAGGCCGCCGAATGATCCTCTGCCCTGCCCGCCACCGCTTGCGAGTGTTTCGCCGCGAAACATCTGTGAACGGTGGTTTCAGGGTCCTTCAACATGGGTCTGACAGCCTGTGTCTTTCCATCAAGGGAGGCTTTGCATGGCCAAGCGCAGACGTTTAACACCCGCCGATCCCAGCTATGCCGCCGAGGCCGCATTAGAGACAAAAGCAATGTTTCCGCTGGGGGTGGCCCGGCGGGCAGCCCCGATAGCCGATGTGGCGCGCGACAGTTCCGCCGCCGCCGCGCTCGAGGAAATGACGCAGAACTGGGCCATGGCGCGGCAGGATGGCCGTTTGGTCATCGCCCTGCCCCATGACGATATCAAGCTGGATTATCTGCAACGCGACCGGATGGTGGTGGACCCTGAAGACATGCTTGCCCTGAAACAGAGCCTGTCAGAGCGGGGGCAACAGGCCCCTGTCGAAGTGGTCGCCCTGCCCGGTGATGCAGGCTATGGCCTGTTGTCCGGCTGGCGGCGCTGTCAGGCGCTGCGGGCACTGCATGTTGAGACAGGCGAGGCGCGTTTTGCCGTGGTGCAGGCCCTGTTGCGCCGCCCCGAAGATGCCGCAGATGCCTATCGCAGCATGGTCGAGGAAAACGAGATCCGCGCCAATCTGAGCCATTATGAACGGGCGCGCGTGGTGATCAAGGCGGTCGAGGCCGGGGTGTTCGATGGTGAAGAACAGGCTCTGACCGGGCTGTTTGGCTCTGTTCCGCGGGCGCGGCGGTCCAAGATCAGAAGCTTTCTGGGCGTTGTGCAGGCGCTGGATGGTGCGGTGCGGTTTCCCGAAAAGATCAGCGAGCGCAGCGGGCTGGAACTGGCGCAGCGGCTGCGCGAGGACCCGGCGCTGACCCCGCGCCTGCGCGCGGCTTTGGCGCAGGCCGCCCCTGCCGATGCGCTGGCGGAACAAGCCGTCATTGCAAAGACCTTGCAACCCGGCTCGGCCCCGCCTGAAAAAACGTCACTAACCGCGCCGATAGAGACGGTTTTGCCACGCGAAACCGCGATCGTGGCAGAGTTTGACGCCCTGCGCCTTCAACGTCGGCAGGATGGGGCTTTGGTCTTGTCCGGGGGCGCTGTGACCGATGCATTCGTGCAAAGCCTTGTCGACTGGCTTGGCGGGCAGCACGAGGCATGAGTGTTTCGCAGCGAAACATCTCTGGTCTGGTCCGGGGGGCTCATAGCCTGCGCCCTGGGCCCGGCCCTATAGTTCACCCTGTGTGCGACAATGGCACACAGATGTTCATGTCTGCCCCGGAGTGGTTGAAGTGATGCAGTGCATCCGCTATCAGACTCAACAGGCAGCGGTATCGGCTCAACGAGCCCAAATGAAGGCGATGCAAGTGCAATATTTGGCTCGAATCGGCTCCGTGTTGATCGTCACATCTCTGCTGATGTCCTGCGGCCTTGCCCCGCGCGGTGCAGCCCTGCAAGGTGACATCCTGCGGGAGTCAAAGCAGGAAAACGCTGATTTCGATATCGTGACAATGACCAAGGCGCAGGCGGACATCGTGTCCAGATGGCCCGCCACGGGCAAGGGGCTGGGGCTGACCTGGCCGGGCAAAGGCCAAAGCCAGCCATCTCGGACGCTGCGCGCCGGGGATGTTGTCAGCCTGACGATCTGGGAAAATCAGGACAACTCTTTGCTGGCCGCGCCGCAACAACGCGCGGTGCCGATGAACGGGCTGGTGATCAGCCCGGATGGAACCATTTTCGTCCCCTATATTGATGTGGTCAAGATTGCGGGCTTGAGCCCCGAAGCTGCCCGCGCCGATATCCAGAAACGGCTTGCCTCGATTGCGCCTTCCGCGCAGGTGCAGCTTGAAGTGGCCGAAGGCGACAGCAATACGATTGAGCTGGTCAGCGGCGTGGAAAAACCGGGGCGCTATCCCGTCGCCGCGCGCGGTCTGACGGTGTTGTCGATGTTGGCCGAGGCTGGCGGTATTCCGGATGCCATGCGCAACCCCGTCGTGCGGTTGCAGCGCGGCGGCAAATCCTACGCGGCCTTGGCCGATACGCTGTATCACACGCCTGAAAAGGACATCATGCTGCGCCGGGGCGACCGGATCATGGTTGAATCCGATCCGCGCAGTTTCGTGCTTTTGGGGGCCACGGGAGCCGAGCGGACGGTGTATTTCGAGAAAGCCACCCATAGCATGCTGGAGGCGCTATCCCTGGCGAATGGCCTGTCCGAGTCCCATGCCAATATCCGCAGCATTCTGGTTCTGCGCCAATATTCCGACCATGCTTTGCGCAGTGATGGCGCGGGCCCCAGCAAAAAGCAGATGGTCTTTACCTTCGATCTGGGCAGCGCGGATGGCCTTTTTGCCGCCCGGAATTTTCAGATCAACCCGGATGATGTGATCATTGCCACGGAATCCCCGCTGAGCGGCGCCATGAGCATACTCTCTCTGGTCAACCGTTCTGTCGGGCTTGCAACGAACCTGTAACGGGGCAGGCCGCCCGGATCGCCCTGCGGCGATCCGAATGGCCTGCCCAAAGACATCAGCTTAGCTGTTCAGCAACATGGCGATGACTTTTTCGGCGGCGTCTTCGGGGGTCAGATCAACCGTATTGACCACCAGTTCCGGCTGTTCCGGGGCTTCATAGGGGCTATCAATCCCGGTGAAGTTTTTCAGATTGCCGGCGCGGGCCTTTTTATACAGGCCCTTCACATCGCGGCTTTCGGCCACCTCCAGCGGCGTGTTGACAAAGACCTCCATGAAATCCCCTTCCGGCAGCATCTCGCGCACCATCCGACGCTCGGACACGAAAGGAGAGATGAAAGCGGTCAGCACGATCAAGCCTGCATCGGCCATCAGGCGGGCCACTTCGCCCACCCGGCGGATGTTTTCCACCCGGTCGGCATCGGTAAAGCCAAGGTCGCGGTTCAGCCCGTGGCGCACGTTATCACCATCCAGCAGGAAGGTGTGTTTGCCCATCGCGTGCAGCTTCTTTTCCACGATATTGGCAATGGTCGATTTGCCCGAACCCGACAGGCCGGTGAACCAGACCACCCGCGCCTTCTGGTTCTTGATCGCGGCATGGGCGGCGCGGTCCACGTCCAGCGCCTGCCAATGGATGTTCTGGCTGCGGCGCAGGGCGAAATGCACCATGCCTGCGGCCACGGTTGCATTGGTCATACGGTCAATCAGGATGAAACCGCCCAGATCGGGGTTCTTGGCATAGGCCTCAAACGGGACGGCGCGATCGGTCGAGATATTGACGACGCCAATCGCATTCAGCCCGAGGGTCTTGGAGGACATATGTTCCAGCGTGTTGACGTTCACCTCATATTTCGGCTCGGTCACGGTGGCGGTCATGGTCTGGGTGCCCATTTTCAGCAGATAGGCGCGGCCCGGCAGCATCTCATGCTCATCCATCCAGACCAGCGTGGCCTCAAACTGGTCGGCCACTTCGCAAGGCGCATCCGATTGCACGATCACATCCCCGCGCGAGCAGTCGATCTCATCCGCGAAGGTCAGGGTGACGGATTGCCCGGCCACCGCCATATCCAGACTGTCGGTATAGCTGACGATGGATTTTACCGTCGTCGTCTTGCCCGACGGCAGCACGCGGATCGCATCCCCCGGCTTTACCGCCCCGGCCGAGATTTGCCCGGCAAAGCCGCGGAAATCGAGATTGGGCCGGTTGACCCATTGCACCGCCATGCGGAACGGCGCGTCCTGCATCCGGGCCACATTGATCGGGGCTTCTTCCAGATGGCCCATCAGGGTCGGGCCCTGATACCAAGGCATGTTTTCAGATTTGGTGACGATATTATCGCCCGCCAGCCCCGAAATCGGCATCGGCAAAAAGCTTTTCATGCCGATCTGCTGAGCGAAATGTGAATAATCCTTCACAATCTCGTAAAAGCGTTCCTGACTATAGCCGACAAGATCCATCTTGTTCACCGCCAGCACGATATTCCTGATGCCCAACAGGTTGACCAGATAGGAATGGCGCCGGGTTTGCGTCAGCACCCCTTGGCGCGCGTCGATCAGGATCACGGCCAGATCGGCGGTAGAGGCACCTGTGACCATGTTGCGGGTATATTGTTCATGGCCGGGCGTATCGGCCACGATGAATTTGCGCTTGTCGGTGGCGAAAAAGCGGTAGGCCACGTCGATGGTGATGCCTTGTTCGCGTTCGGCGGCCAGACCATCGACCAAAAGCGCGAAATCAATACCCGCGCCTTGGGTGCCATGCGCCTTACTGTCGTTTTCAAGGCTGGCAAGCTGGTCTTCAAAGATCATCTTGCTGTCATACAGCAAGCGTCCGATCAGCGTGGATTTGCCATCATCGACCGAGCCGCAGGTGATAAAGCGCAGCATGGTCTTGTGCTGGTGTTTGGTCAGATAGGCCTCGATATCCTCGGCGATCAGTGTATCGGTGACATAAGCGGGGTCTTTGGGTGTAAGCGCAGACATCAGAAATACCCCTCTTGTTTCTTTTTCTCCATGGATGCGGCCTGATCATGGTCAATCGCGCGGCCCTGCCGTTCGGATGTGGTGGTCAGCAGCATTTCCTGAATAACCTCGGGCAGGGTGGTGGCCATGCTTTCCACAGCCCCCGTCAACGGATAGCAGCCCAGCGTGCGGAACCGGACCGAGCGCATTTCAGGCACCTGACCTTTGGCAAGCGGAAAGCGGTCATCATCCACCATGATCAGCATGCCGTTATATTCCACCACCGGGCGCGGGGCGGAAAAATACAGCGGCACAATTTCGATGCCTTCCAGATGGATATATTGCCAGATATCCAGTTCGGTCCAGTTCGACAGCGGGAAGGCGCGGATGCTTTCCCCTTTGGCCTTGCGGGTGTTGTAAAGTTTCCAAAGTTCGGGGCGTTGTTGCTTCGGGTCCCAGCGGTGATTGGCCGAGCGGAACGAGAAAATCCGTTCCTTGGCGCGGGATTTTTCCTCATCGCGCCGCGCGCCGCCAAAGGCCACATCGAATTTATACTTGGTCAGCGCCTGTTTCAGCCCTTCGGTTTTCCACATGTCGGTGTGCAGCCCGCCATGGTCAAACGGGTTGATGCCTTGGGCCAAAGCCTCGGGGTTCTGATGCACGATCAGGTCCATGCCGGCATCCTTGGCCGCCTTTTCGCGCAGCTTATACATCTCCTGAAATTTCCAGGTCGTATCGACATGCAGCAAGGGGAAGGGCGGCGGTGCCGGGTAAAACGCCTTTTTCGCCAGATGCAGCATGCAGGCACTATCCTTGCCCACCGAATAGAGCATCACCGGATTATCCGCATTCGCGACCACTTCGCGCATGATGTGGATGCTCTCTGCTTCCAGACGCTGCAAATGCGTCAGGCTCTGCCGCCCGAGAGGATTGGAAGAGTTGTTGACCGGATCAATCACAGTAAGGCCCCTTTGAAAATGGCCCGTGACACCTCGCAAATTTCCTGCGTCTGTCCAAGCCCAAATCTGCGGCTTCCCCCGAAAGCGGGGCGAAAATGACCCCGCCAGCAAGGCGCTTGCGTTATTAACAAAGCTGCGCAGGCTTGGTATACGGCGCTTGCGTATCTGTATGAAAGAAGTGGTCTTATGAAAATTGCCGTTGCGGGGCTGGGCTATGTTGGCCTTTCGAATGCGATCCTGCTGGCCCAACATCATGATGTCGTGGCCATGGATATTTCGCAAGACCGGGTTGATCTGGTGAACAGCCGCCGCTCGCCGGTTGTCGACAAGGAATGTGAGACCTATCTGGCGGCAGGCGGGCTGCGCCTGACCGCGACAAGCGATCCCGCGCAGGCCTATCGCGATGCAGCCTTCGTGGTCATCGCGACCCCGACCGATTACGATGTCGCGACCAATCGTTTCAACACGGCCTCGGTCGAGGCGGTGATCCATCAGGTGCGTGCCATCGCCCCCGAGGCGGTGATGGTGATCCGCTCGACCATTCCGGTCGGTTTTACCGAACGTATCCGAGCCGAGACGGGATGTGACAATATCCTGTTTTCACCCGAATTCCTGCGTGAGGGCAAAGCGCTTTACGACAACTTGCACCCATCGCGCATTGTTGTCGGCGAACACAGCCCGCGGGCGCAGACCTTTGCCGCGCTGCTGCGCGAAGGCGCGATCGACAAGGAGTGCCCGGTGCTGTTCACCGGGGCGACCGAAGCCGAAGCGATCAAGCTTTTCGCCAATACCTATCTTGCCCTGCGCGTCACCTATTTCAACGAATTGGACAGCTATGCCTTGGCAAACGGGCTGGATGCGCGGCAGATCATCGAAGGGGTTTGCCATGATCCGCGCATCGGGGCGCATTATAACAACCCGTCTTTCGGCTATGGCGGCTATTGCCTGCCCAAGGACAGCAAGCAGCTCTTGGCCAATTACGGCACGGTTCCGCAAAACCTGATTCAAGCCGTGGTGGATGGCAATCGCACGCGCAAGGATTTCATTGCCGATCAGATCATCGCCGCGGCGCCACGCGTGGTCGGGATTTACCGTCTGGTGATGAAGGAAGGGTCGGATAATTTTCGGCACAGCGCCATTCAGGGCATCATGAAGCGGGTGCGCGCAAAAGGTATCGAGGTGATCATCTATGAACCCGCGATGCAGCAGGATGCCTTCTTCAATTCCCGGGTGATCCGGGATCTGGCCTCTTTCAAGGCCGAAGCGGATCTGATCATCAGCAACCGCCGCGCTGCGGATCTGGGCGATGTTCTCCACAAGGTTTTTACCCGGGACCTGTTCGGCGTTGATTAAGGCCGGAAGCAGAGTCATCGTCACCCCATGTCGTGCCTTTCCTTTTGACGCTTTTGCCAAGGTTTTATGATGCCCCAGCCAGATATCACACCCATTCTGTTATGCGGCGGGTCGGGGACCCGGCTTTGGCCTTTATCGCGCAAGTCCTATCCCAAGCAATTCGCGCGGCTGCTGGGCGAAGAAAGCCTGTTTCAGGCCTCGGCCAGACGTTTGTCAGGCGCAGGTTTTGCCGCCCCGCTTGTGCTGACCGGGAATGATTTTCGCTTTATCGTGTCCGAGCAGCTTGCCGCCGCGGAAATCGCCGCAAGCTGTCTGCTGATCGAACCGGAGGGCCGCAATACCGCCCCTGCGGTTCTGGCGGCGGCGCTGGTTCTGGCAAAGACCGATCCTGAGGCGCTGATGCTGGTCGCGCCGTCAGACCATGTCATCCCGGATACGGACAGGTTCCGCACAACGGTGCGGGCCGCGATGGCGCGCGCGCAGGCGGGCGATCTGGTGACATTCGGGATAACCCCATCGCATCCCGAAACCGGATATGGCTATCTGGAACTGGCCCCTGATGCGGATGCGATGGCGACTGTGCCGCAATCCTTGGCGCGTTTTGTCGAAAAGCCGGATCGCAAGCGCGCGCAACAGATGCTCGATGCCGGGAATTTCTTGTGGAATGCCGGTATTTTCCTGTTCACCGCCAAGGCGCTGATCGCCGCATTCGAGGCCCACGCGCCCGAAATTCTGGAAGCGGTGGGCAAATCCGTGGCAGGTGCGGCACAGGATTTGTCCTTTACCCGTCTGGACCCGGATACATGGGGCGATGTTCCCAATATCTCCATTGATTATGCCATCATGGAAAAAGCCTCCAATCTGGCGGTGATGCCCTTTACCGCTGCGTGGTCGGATCTGGGCGGCTGGGATGCGGTTTGGGCCCATAGTCAGCCGGATGCTGGGGGCACTGTCTGTTTTGGGGGGGCTACGGCGATCCGCTGTTCCAATACGCTGTTGCGGTCGGAATCCGACCGCGTGCAACTGGTGGGGATCGGGCTTGACGATATCATCGCCATTGCGATGCCCGATGCCGTTCTGGTGGCGCATAAAAGCAAGGCGCAAGATGTCAAGGAAGCGGTCAGCGCGCTGAAGGCCAAAGGCGCCGCACAGGCCGAAGACTTCCCGACAGATCACCGCCCTTGGGGCTGGTTTGAGAGCCTTGCGATCGGCCCGCGGTTTCAGGTCAAGCGGATTGTGGTCAAGCCGGGAGGCGTGCTGAGCCTGCAATCCCATCACCACCGGGCGGAACATTGGATCGTGGTCGAGGGGACGGCGAAAGTGACCATTGACGGGGTAGAGCGGCTGGTGACGGAAAACCAGTCGGTCTATGTCCCGCTGGCCTCCGTGCACCGTATGGAAAACCCCGGCAAGGTGCCAATGGTGCTGATCGAGGTGCAGACCGGCAGCTATTTGGGCGAAGACGATATCATCCGCTATGAAGATGTCTATGCGCGCGGTCAGGGCAAACGGGGGTGACAGGTTGGGGGGCTGCCGCACGCCCGGCCAATTTTGCTGGCAGGGGGCCTGTGCAGCCTGTAAGACAGGCGCGACATCCGCGCAGCAGCGGGCCTTTTTGCAAAGAAGGGCTGCCGCCTGCGCCCCTCCCTGACCGACCCGGGACGCTGCCGTTTCGGGCCGGGTGTTTTTGAAGCCGGAGCCGCTTGCCATGACCAATGCCACACAAACCCTGCTTTCGGGCCTTTGGGATATCCAGAACCACCCGCTGAGTGACAAGGCCCGGCAAGATGCGCGGTTGCGGCTGCTGGATTATCTGGGCTGCACCCTTGCGGGGGCAGAAATGGAACGCAGCCGCATGATGCGGCTGGTGGCGGCCAGTGGCGCGGGGGCTGGCCCGGCCCGGCTGATTGGTCTGGGTCTGAAGACGGCCCCGGCGCTGGCCGCGCTGGTGAATGGCACCAATGCGCATGTTGCCGAACTGGATGATGGCAACCGTTTCGGGATGGTGCATCCCGGCGCGCCGGTCATTTCCGCGGTGCTGGCACAGGCGCAGGCCTCGGGCCTGTCTGATGAAGATATTCTGCTGGGCATTGTGGTCGGGTATGAGGCCGCTGTGCGCCTGGCCCGCGCGGTTCAGCCTGATGCCAAAGATGCCGGTCTGCATGCAACGGGGATTTGCGGCACGGTTGGGGCGGCCATGGGTGTAGCTGCGGCCTTGCGGCTGGACAAGGCAGGCATGAATGCCGCCTTGGCCGGGGGAACGACGGCCGCATCAGGCTTGTTGAAGGTGATACGCGGGGCGTCCCAGCTGAAGCCGTTCAACGCGGGCCATGCGGCACAGGCGGGCCTGTCGGCCGCCTTGATGGCCGTCGCGGGTTTTGCAGGCCCTGCCGATGTGCTGGATGGTGAACATGGCTATTTGCATGTCATGTCCGGCAAGCCCGATAAGACCGCCGAGGCGCTGGTGGGCACCGGGACGCTTTGCGTGGGGGATGTTTATGTCAAACCCTATGCCTCCTGCCGCCATTGTCATGCCCCGGTCGAAGCAGCCTTGATCCTGCGTCAGGCGCATGGGCTTACACCGGACAAGATTGCCAAGGTTGCGGTCAGCACCCACCGGATGGCGGTGCATCTGCATGACCATACCGAAATCACCGGCGTGCATTCCGCAAAGATGAGCGTGAACTATTGCGTTGCGGCGGCCTTGATCACCGGGCAATCGGGCATGGCGGCTTTCACGCCCGAACATGTGGCTGATCCGGAGATCCTTGATCTGACCCGGCGGGTCGATGTGCGCGCAGATCCGGAACTGACGGCCCTTGTGCCTGCCAAACGGGCAGCGGTGGTCGAAATCCATTGCCGGGATGGTCAGATCCTGCGTGACCGCATCGACCTGCCGAAGGGAGAGCCTGAAACCGCATTGACCGCCGCAGAATTCGAGACGAAATTTCTGGATCTGGCCGGGTTCGCAGGGCTTGACGCCACAAAGGCCGCCGCGCTGGCCGACCGGGTTCTGAACCCCGGTCAGGCGGGCAGCCTGTTGCACAGCATCGACGCGCTGTGACAGGTCATCAGCCCCGGCGCGGGGAGGGGGGCTGCTCTGGGCTGCTCTCTGTGTCATCGCCGAAGGTGAGGCCGGACGGGTCCGGGCGCTGAAACACCCGGTGACGCAGGCTGTGGCCTGCATAGCGGGCAAAAGCGGCAAGGCTTTGGGCCCGTGACAGCCCTTCTTCCTTGCGCCAGACTTTCCAGATGTCGCGCACGGCCCGGCGCTTGGAGCCTGACAGCGTTCCCACCCCGACCCGGAAATACGCCAATGTCTCATCCAGCCCGAAGGCGGGGCCCCCCAGCCGCAACAGCCGCAGCCAAAGCGCATAGTCATGCTGCAAGGGCAGATCGGGCATCGGTTGCGGGCCCGAAAAGCGATGGCTGTCATAGATCACCGTCAGGCATCCCATACGGTTGGGGCCAAGCATGCTTTTGTAATCCAGCCGTGCCGGGGCCGTTTCGCGGGCGATCAGCTTGTCATCCGGGGTCAGCCGGGCATAGCTGGTATAGCTGAGCCCGATCTGGTTTTCCTGCATGAAGGCCAATTGCCGGGCCAGCTTGTCGGGATGCCAGCGGTCATCTGCATCCAGAAAGGCGATATAACGCCCCCGAGCCTGTGAAAGCCCATGGTTGCGGGCCGCCGCCGCCCCGTGATTGCCCCCCGGCACCAGCAGCCGGACCCGCGGATCGCGCGCGGCCAGATCTGCCGCCAAGGCCGGGCTTGCATCGCGAGAGCCATCCTCGACCAGCAGCAATTCCCAATCGTCACGGCTTTGCCCAAGCACAGAGCCAACGCTGCGCGCCAGCGTGTCTTGCGCGTTATAAATCGGCATGAGGATCGACGTCGTGGGGCGGGGCATGGGGGCAAGCCGGTTTGGGGCAGGGGGCTGCGGTCAATCTATGCGGTCGGGCCCGCCAAAACCAGTGCGGGAACGGCCCCCCGCCCAGAAAGACGGATAGGGGGCAGAGGCGCGCCGCCGCAGCCGGTATGGCGCGGGATTGAAACGTATTTCAATTGAATTCACGGAATACTCCCTTGTTCAGACACAATTTTGCGACGCCGGCCGCCCTTGTTGCGACCCATCTTGCCACTGCAATGGGGCAGTGGGTGGTTACATGGGCTTGCGTTTCGAAAGGATGCTTTTGAGCCAGAACGCGGCTTTGGATGCAGGGCTGGACGATCTGTGCTTTGTCGAGACGGTCAACGGTGTCTTTCTGCTGACCTCCAGCGGGCGGGGCGGCGGGTTGGCCAGTTACCGTCTGACCAGCGGCGGCACCTGGCAGGCATTGGATCAGGCGTTCTTTTCCGGGCCGACCAGTCTGGGCAGTCTGGATGTGCTGGGGCTGGTTCAGACCGCCTTGGGGTTGGTGGTGACTGTCAGCTCTGACACGGGTGGCATGTCAGGCTTTGCCTTGCGCAATGATGGCACATTTGCCGGGCAAAGCCGGCTGAACGCCTTGGAAACCGCGGGGTTGCTGCTGGGCGGTGCTGTTGATGGGGCTGCGCTGACGCTGTTGCAACGGGCTGGGCTGTGTGAGTCCTTTCTGCCTGCTGGTATCGGGGCCGGATATGGGCAGATCGTGACCAGCAGTCAGGTCAATGATTGCCGTTTCTTGTTGCTGGCCGATCAGACGGCCAATGAACTCTCGGTGCTGATGCTGGGCGGGATCACCGACCGGGCGCATCTGGCCACACGGATGGGGGCTGATCAGGGGCTTGGTATTGCCGTTCCGACCGCGCTTCAAACCGTGGAGGTGGCGGGGCAGAGCTTTGTTCTGCTTGGCGCCGCAGGCAGTTCCTCGCTTTCGGTGCTGCAATTGACCGAGACCGGCAATCTGATCCTGACGGATCATCTGATCGACACGCTGGAAACCCGGTTTGGCGGGGTGCAGGCCATAGCCACGGCACAGGTCGGGCATCATGTTCTGGTTCTGGTCGGGGGCGGGGATGACGGTATTTCCTTGTTCAGCATGTTGCCGGATGGGCGGCTGCTGTGGCGGGACACTGTGGCCGATAGTGTGCAGACCGGGCTGAACAATGTGTCATCGCTGGCCATGCATATCATCGGCAGCACGGTTCATGTCAGTGTCGGGTCACAAAATGAGGCGGGGGTAAGCCTGTTTTCGCTGTCTGCGCCCACGGTGGGGGAGTATTGGTCCAATGGCACCGCTACGGCCCAAAACCGTCTGGGAACGCTGCGCGATGACATTCTGATGGCCGGGGTCGATGGGGATACACTGCGCGGCGCCGAGGGGGCTGATATCTTGGTGGCGGGGCCGGGCCGCACCACCCTGACCGGTGGCAGCGGTGCCGATATATTTGTGTTGCGCGCAAGCAGCACCAATGCCCGGATCACCGATTTTGAGGTGGGGGTGGACCGGCTGGACCTGTCGGATTGGCCGATGCTGCGGGACCCGCTGGCATTGGGGATGGCCAGCACCTCTACCGGGATGATCCTGTCTTATCGCGACTACCGGCTGGAGATTGTAACCTCGACCCAAACGCCGCTTGTCGCGACCAGCCTGTTCGGGGGCCGTTTTCAATGGGCAGACCGGATATTCGTGCCGATTGATCCGGCGGTTCATGATGCCGAAGCGGGTATGCTGCTTCGTGCCGATGATGTCGGGGCCAGCCTGTTCGGCAGCGCCTGGGAGGATCGGCTGTATGGCGGGGCCGGGGCAGATGTCTTGACGGGCGGGGGCGGAAACGATCAGCTGAGCGGCGGGGACGGTGACGACACGCTTTATGGCGGCGAGGGCAATGACACGCTTTATGGCAATGCGGGCGATGACCTTCTGGAGGTGACGAGCGGCGCCAATATGCTGTCTGGTGGCACGGGCAATGACACGATTTATGGCGGCGCGGAGAGTGATACGCTTTTGGGCGGCGACGGGAATGACCGGCTGATCGGGCGCGAGGGGAATGACAGCCTGCGCGGCGACAGTGGCAATGACACGCTTTACGGTCTGGATGGCAATGACATTCTGCGCGGTGACAGTGGGATCAATTATCTGTCGGGCGGTAATGGCAATGACAGTCTTTATGGCGGCACCGGCGTTGACACGCTGTTCGGCGGGGCCGGCAATGACAGTCTGGTTGGCGGCGCGGGCCATGACAGCCTGCGCGGCAACAGCGGCAATGACCGGCTATATGGTCTGGATGGCAATGACATTCTGCGCGGTGACAGTGGCACCAATTATCTGTCGGGCGGCAATGGCAATGACAGGCTTTACGGGGGCACTGGTGTCGACACGCTGTTCGGCGGGGCGGGCAATGACAGGCTGGTCGGCGGCGCGGGCCATGACAGCCTGCGCGGCAACAGCGGCAATGACCGGCTATATGGTCTGGATGGCAATGACATTCTGCGCGGTGACAGCGGGATCAACTATCTGTCGGGCGGCAATGGCAATGACACGATCTATGGCGGCACCGGCGTTGACACGATCTATGGCGGGGCCGGGCATGACAGTCTGGTCGGCGGGGCAGGCAATGACAGCCTGAGGGGCAATAGCGGCAATGACCGGCTTTATGGTCTGGATGGCAATGACATTCTGCGCGGCGACAGTGGCACCAATTATCTGTCGGGCGGTAATGGCGATGACAGGCTTTATGGCGACAGCGGCGTTGACACGCTGTTCGGCGGGGCAGGCCATGACAGGCTGGTCGGTGCGGGGGGCAATGACAGCCTGCGCGGCAATGGGGGTAATGACACGCTTTATGGCAATGGTGGTAACGACATTCTGCGCGGTGACAGCGGCACCAATTACCTGTCGGGCGGCACGGGCGATGACACGCTTTATGGCGGCACGGGCGTTGATACATTGTTCGGCGGGGCAGGCAATGACCGGCTGGTCGGCGGCACCGGTGATGACAGCCTGCGCGGCAATAGCGGCAATGACTCGCTTTATGGTCTGGATGGCAATGACATTCTGCGCGGCGACAGCGGCACAAACTATCTGTCGGGCGGCAATGGCAATGACAGCCTTTATGGGGGCACCGGCCTTGATACGCTTTATGGCGGGGCCGGCAATGATCTGATGACCGGGGGCACAGGCAATGACCGCCTTTATGGTGATGAGGGCGATGACCAGCTTTACGGCAATGATGGTGCGGATTGGCTGCTGGGGGGTGATGGCAATGATGCCCTGTTGGGGGGGCTGGGCAATGACACGCTGATCGGTGGGGCAGGGCGGGACACGCTGGATGGGGGCGCGGGGGCCGATGTATTCGTGTGGCTGACCGCCGCGGACAGCCCGAATTCCAGCAGCCGCGATCAGCTGCGCGATTTTGAAACCGGCGTGGATCGCATCGACCTGAGCCAATTGCACCCAGATCTGCATTGGGTCTATCAGCTTACAGGCACAGCCGGAGATGTGTTTTACAACGCCGCTATCGGTCGGGTTCTGGTTGATCTCAACGGATCAGGCACAGCCGATTTCAGCATCGACATCACAGGGGCCCCGCTGTTGAGCGAGGCCGATTTCTTTTTCGGATAAGCGTTTCAGTCTTGTGCCAATTGTTCCAGCACATGGCGCAGCACGGTTTTGCCGTATTCAGGGCTCATGTGGTGGAAATCATTTTCCTCGAACACGCCCGCCCGCGGATGAAGCCGGGTCGGCTCGTCGCCGAATTCCGGGCGCGTCAGGCCGCTTTCGTCATAGACCGCGTCGGGGGGCGACAGCAGAGAGATACCATGCGCCCGATAAAGTGCGGCCACATGGCTGCGATAGGCTTTGAGAAAGCTGAGACCTGTCAACGGATCAGCCCCGTAACGCGCCCAGACACTGTAGCGCGGGGTCGCTTCGGGGCAATCGGCACGCGGCACGGGCGACGGCAGCACGGAAATCCGGGGGGTGGCCCAATTGTGCCAAGCCTGCTCTGGCAGGCGCTTGGCGGCGATGGCGGTGCAAAACGCCGCAAAGGCCGATTGCGACAGGCAAGAGCGCGTGGAATCCTCGCGTATCCCATCAATGCTGTAGGGTTCGAACTGGCGCAGAAAGTCCACTTCATTGGTATTGGGGCCAACCAGAACGACATGGTCAAAGCTTTTGAGATCGACAAGGTGCCGCCCGAAAACCTGATCCAGAAACTTCAGCTCATGCTTGCTATAGCGTGTCTCTTGCTCGGTCTGGGGGCTGTCTTGCTGGTTGGCGTTTTGCGCGCCCTCCGCAGCGGAAAGCTGCGCCGGATCACCGGGGCTGGCCCCGGTTGTTTCATGCGCGCCGAACACCCGGTTGTCATCCAGGGTCATCTTGTTGAACAGCGTCGAATTCGCCGCAAAGAACTGTATATCCCAATCGCTGAACTCTGCCGCGATCTGGGCCCAGCCACGCCGAAGCGCCGCGACATGCGAATTGCCAAGGAAAAGAACCGAAACCGTCACTTTGCAAAGGCTTCCAGCAAGGCTTCTTCACAGACCAGATCGTCGGTCTCGGTCATGTCTTTCTCCGCTTCTGACATGGTTTGTGCCGCCGTATGGAGTGTTCCGGCGGCCATACCCGCCTTATGCGCCTGCATGAACAGGTTCATGGCCTTATCAACCCCTTCAGCACGGACGGTCCGGTAATTGCTGTTGAAATTGGTGCCATGCGCCGTCTGCGACATGATCACTTCGTAAGAGGGGAAGTAATCGACATCCTTGTGGTCTTCCATCAACGCGCCGCAGACCGCCCGCAGGACCGATTTGGAATAGCTTGAGGCCACCTCGACATGCTGGCCCGATGCCGTCGCCGTCAAGGGGACGGGCGAGACGGTGACGACAAAGCGCACATCCGGGTTAAGGGTCTGGATCATCTTTCGCACCACCCGGAAATCCGACAGGATCTCGTTGTAACGCATGTTGCGGAATTCGAAAATATCGGGGTCGAACGTGCCCGCAATCGTGCCCGGCGCGGTCGGATAGACGGTGCCATCGCTTTTGGCCGCCCAGGTTTCGGTCAGCCCAAAGGTGAACACAAAAACGTCGATAGACGAAAACAGCGTCCGCACGGCCTGAAGATGCTGTGCGCGATGGCGCAGCACATCGTCCTCGGTCGGCAAACCATCGGGTTCGACCGAAGGGCGGAAAGCGTCATAGAAACGCCCGTCCTTTTCCCAGACCGGATGTGCAGGTTTCAACCCTTTGAACGCTTCTTGCAAAAGTTGCAGCAACTGGCGCGCAGAGTAGATATTGCCATATCGGGCCGAATAGAGCCCGTAGCCATAGGCATTGAGCACCGCAGGTGGCACACTTGGCCCGGTTTCTTCGTCCAGAACATTGAAACGCGCACGGCGCAAGGTGCGGCCGACATGCTGGGCAAAACAGGACCCTGCCGTGGCGATACGATGTTTCCGCGTGATCTGGAATTTCGGGATATAGAGATCAGACCCGGAAATGTCGCCGCGTTCTGCAACCCCCGATCGCCAATAGGCCCTTGCCGGAAGGTCAATATAGGGTGACGTCATAACATATACCTGACTCTGCCGGGAAAGCTGCCCAAAACATATTCTCGAACGCGCCTCATTTTTGTATCTTTAAAGAGCACCAGAGATTTCTTGCCGGGCCTTTGCTTGCGCAGTCTATGCGAGATTTGCGACAGGGGCAAGCTGAGGGCGTGGGCACGGGGGGCGGCCTGATCGTCAAGCTTGTGCCTCCCTTGGGCAGGTGTGTCCTTATGCCATCAAGGCTTCGTGGCGGGCAATGGCACTGCCGATGTTTTCGTAATATTCCAAGTGGCCTTCGTTCAAGACCAGCCCGCTGTCGCAATAGCTGCGCATTTCAGACATGGAATGGCTGACCATGACAGCACCAGCCTGTGCCATACGGGCGCGAAACAGCGACCGGCTTTTCCGTTTGAACCGGGCATCGCCCACGGCCGTCACCTCATCGACAAGATAGGTGTCAAAGGGAATACCCATGGCCACACCAAAGGCCAATCGCGACCGCATGCCGGATGAATAGCTGCGCAAGGGCATGTGAAAATGCCGCCCGATTTCGGCGAAGCGTTCGACAAAGGCCACCAATGCATCACTGTCCACGCCATAGACGCGCGCCAGAAACCGGGTGTTTTGTAAACCGGTCAGATCACGGTGAAAGCTGTTCGTGCCGCCAATAGGCCAGGATACGCGGCCCGCACGGATGACCCGGCCCGAGGACGGCTGCATGGTGCCTGCGATGATCTGCAACAGGGTCGATTTACCAGCCCCATTGCGCCCCAAAAGCCCCAGGGCCCGCCCCGGCGGCAAGGTCATCGTCAGGTTGCTGATGATCGGGCGATATTCGCCGCGCACCCAGAACCCTTTGCTGAGGTTTTCGAAACGAACCGTCGCCCCCGATTGCGCGCCTGCCGGTTGCATCGCTATCCCCGGTCACGCAGGCTGTAATAGACCAGCGCCAGAATGGACCACAGCATCAGCGCGAAAAACAAGGTCAGGCCCATCAGCAAAACGCGCTGCGGATATTCCGCCCGCTGGGCCAGCGTCGGCTGCACATAGGCGGCCAGATAAAGCTGCTGCCGGGCCGCATTGGAACGGGCCGCATCCATCGCCGTCAGGGCCGCGCGATAGGTTTGTTCGGCGAATTCCTGTTCAACCTGCAAGCTTTCATATTGGGCCAGCAAGGCGGGATAGTCGGTGTTATCCACCGTGACGTTCTGCGCCGAAAAGCTACGCCGTTCCTCTACGATCCGGGCTTGAATCACATCAATGCTAAGCTGAAGCTGCCGCAACCGCGGATCGGCAGCATCCGCCGTCTGGGCCAGCAGATCATGGGCCACCAGCGCTTCGGCCAATTGCTGTTGCAGGTTGTTGAGCACGCCCATCCGGCCCTGAATATCGGCCAGAGGATCAAGGATCTGGGTTCTGGCGCGGAACTTTGCCACATTTTCCCGCGCGATGCGCAAGCGGTTCAAAGCTTCATCAAGATCAGACTGCGCATTGGCCATGCCGTCACGCCGCGCGCTTTCATTGAGCTTGTTGATCATGCTTTCGCTCTCTGTCACCACCAGCGTCGCAATCTCGCGGGCATATTCGGGCGTGCCTGCGCGCACCTCGACCATCAAAAGCCCGGTGCCCTTGTCATAGGTGATGCGCACCATGCGCTTCCAGAACCACAAGAGATCCTCGATCGTTGCGTCCGGCCAAAGGGAAAACAACGGGTCCCCTTGCCAATTGCGGGAATAATGCCCCTTCAGATCAAGCTTGCTGTCGATCCGCGCGACGATTTCCTGACTCTGGATGAATTCAAACAGCACATCGGCATTGCCCCCGGCCCCGCCGCCGACAATCGTGCTAAGCCCGCCCAGAAGCTCTGTCGCTGAACTGGTTTCACCGCTGCGCACGGTAAAGGCGGTGGTCGAGGCGAACTGATCCTTTGCCATGAACACCAGAACAAACCCCGCCAGCAGCACAGGCAGCACCACCAACGCAAGAAAACTGCCAATCAGCCCCCAGTGCCGCCTGCGGATATAGGCAGGCCCCACAACGGGCGGCGCGGATGCGATGGCCTCGGCCTGGCTTTTTTCCTCTGCGGCGGCTCTTTCCGCTTCGAGCATGGCGCGGGCGCGGATTTTCTTGTCGATCAGCCTGTCGTTCCACGCCTCGATATAGGCTTCACGTTCTTCATCGCTGTCGAATTTCTTGTTGGAAAGCGCCCGTTCGCGCAGCGCAACATTATGAGGGTCGTTAAGACCATAGGGATCGTCTGTTGCCTCGGCCATACACTTGCCTTCAATATTTGCTTAGGTCACTATATAGGCCTATATGGAATACAGGGTACTCTTGGTCACTTTTTACAAAGCCCCCTCTGCAAATACCAGAACAAAGGCCGCGCCCCCATGAGTTTTGCAGACTGGCCCGCCCCTGCTGCACCAGCCCCCAAAAGCCGGATACCAGAAGCGCTGCGGTCGATCACCGCCTTGGTTCTGCGCGAGATGTCGACACGCTATGGGCGCACGCCCGGTGGCTATGTCTGGGCCTTGCTGGAACCGATGGGGATGATCCTGCTGCTCAGTTTTGCCTGGTCCTTGCTGGCCAAGGCGCCGACGCTGGGCACCAGTTTTCTGTTGTTCAAGGCGACCGGGTTTCTGGTGCTGCAAATGGTGATGGTCAATGCCAAGCAGGTAGGGGGGGCGATGTTGTTTTCCCGGCCATTGCTGTTTTACCCGCGGGTGACATGGCTGGACGCCATTCTGGCGCGGTTCATTCTGAATACGCTGGTGGTGGGGCTGGTTGCGGCGATCATCCTGACCGGCATCATGCTTTACGAAGACGTCAATACCGTGCTGAATTTTCCACGCATCCTGCTGGCGATGGTCTTGGCCGCGCTGTTGGGCCTGTCTGTGGGAATACTGAATTGCTACCTGTTTCAACGCATCCCGGTCTGGCAACAGATCTGGGGCGTTGCCACGCGCCCGATGTTTCTGATTTCCGGGGTGATCTTTGTCTATGAAGACCTGCCGCAGATGGGCAAACAGGTCTTGTGGTATAATCCTGTTCTGCACCTGACCGGCATCATGCGCGATGGGTTTTACCCGCTTTATCATCCGACCTATATTTCAGGGGTCTATCTGGGGCTGTGGATCGCGCTGCCGATGCTGCTTGGGCTGTTGCTGTTGCGTCAGTTCCACCGCGATCTGCTGAACATGTAAGCGCGGCCTGTCATCCCTTGCCTTGGGCAAGCCTATGTCTGTTCTGTTCCGCTTTTGGGGCCAAGGTGATGGCGCAGCTGCGAGGACGACACATGCGCCGTATAAGGGAAATAGACAATCTCCACCCCCAGCGGGGCAAAATCTGCCTCCAGCGCTGTCCATGTCGGGTGGCCCTTCCAGTCATCCCCGACAAACATGCGGTGGAATCCGATCCGCTTCCAGGCGGCCATCTTGTCCATGTCGCGCTGTTCTACAACCGCATCGACACAAGACAGCGCGCCGACAATCTCCATCCGGTCGGCTTGCGGGATCACGGGCTTGCTGTTCTTGCGATGCAGCGCCAGCGCATCCGTGGTCACACCCACGACCAGCCGGTCGCATTGTGCCCGTGCGCGGCGTAACAGGTTCAGATGGCCGATATGGAACATATCAAACACACCGGCAGTATAGCCGATCACCAGAGGCGGTTTCGAAACGGTTTTGGCGGTCATAGGGTCGGTTTGGTCCTGCGGGGTGGCGTGGCAAGGGGGCAGGAACGCTCCTGCCATCGAAGCGGGATTGTGTTGCACTTGGCCCGCAAAGACAAGGCCAGCAGGACCGTGGCTTGCCCCTTAGGGCAGAGCGTTGCAGATTGGGCGAAAGGTCCGCCCTTGCTGCCTGCCCGGCACCGCAAAAGCCTGATTACCGCTGCCGCCGCAAATCCTTTGTTTGGAATGTAACCCGCCTTGCCCCTTGATCCGCCCCGCCCTGTCTGGCCTGCCCCAATGCGCCCGCGTCCGTCTTTGGGCGGGATCATCCTGATTCACCGCATCCGCGCGCTTTTGCGCCGTTATGGCTGGCGTCTGGCAGACCGGATCGCACCGCCAGATGCCCCCCGCCCGCCCCCGGATCTGCCAAGGGGGCGCCCGCTGCGGGTTGGGTTTGTGGTGTGCGAAGCGGCGAAATGGGGGCTTGGCTCTTTGCTTGCGCATTTGCAGCAGATGGACGGGGTCGAGATCGGCTTTTATCCCGCTTTATCTGATCTGAGCCTGCGCATGACCCGCGCCGAGCGGCGTCAGGATTATGCCCGCGAAAGGGCGTTTTTCGCAGGGTTAGGGCCTGTTTGGGCGGATCTGTATGATGCCGAGAGCGACAGGGTGCATGAGCCGGAACAGATTGCCTGTGATGTGGCATTCATCCAGCAGCCTTGGGGGATGCAAGACCTGCCAAGGCGGCTTTCAGGGCGGGTGCGGACGGCCTATGTGCATTACGGCATGGCGGTGATCCGCAATGATCGCATGCAATTCGGCCTGCCGGATTTTCACCCTTGGCTATGGCGCTATTTCCTGCCGACCGAAGCGCATGCCGAAGCGATCCGGGCAGCACAGCTCACAGGCCCGGCGCGACCAAAGCTGTGCGTCACGGGGCATCCGAAGTTCGACACATATCTCGGCCCCGCCCCGGCCCGGGATGCGGTGCCGCTTTGGCCCCATCCCAGCGATACGGGCCGCAGACGTGTAATTTTCGCCCCCCATCACGGGCTGGAGCGGGGCTCGCTCGGGCTGGGCACCTTTGGCTGGTCGGGGGCTGCGATGCTGGACCTTGTCCGCACCCATCCTCAGGTCGATTTTCTGCTGCGCCCGCATCCGAATATGGCCATCGGTCTGGCGCGCAGCGGGTTGATGCAACGCGCCGAATGGCAGGCTTACAAGGATTGCTGGGCAGCTTTGCCCAATGGGGCCGTGCATGAAAACGGCCCCTATTGGGAGGTGTTTCGCACATCGGATGCGCTGATCACCGACAGCGGCTCATTTCTGGCGGAATATCTGCCCACCGGCCAGCCCCTGATCCGGCTGGAGCGGGCCGGGGCTGCCCCGCTCAACCCGTTTGGCCAGCGCCTGTCGGGCGGGTTCTATCGCTGTGCCGATGCGCCCACATTGGCGCGGCTGTTTGCCGATGTGGTTGTAAAGCGAGAGGACCCTTTGGCCCAGAGCCGCGCCGAGGCCGCCGCCTTGCTGACCCCGTTTGACCAACCTTCGGCGCGCCTTATCACACAGGCGTTGTGTTTGCTTCGGGCGGTTTGAGGGGTCAGGGTTTGGTGGTTCCGAGGCGTTCGCCCACGCCTTTGCGGGCTTGCAGGGGGCGCCACCAGGCTTCGTTATCCAGATACCATTGCACGGTTTTTTCCAGCCCCTCCTCCACCGTGACCGAAAGCCGCCAGCCCAGATCGGTCGCGATGCGGGTCGGGTCGATGGCATAGCGGGCGTCATGGCCGGGGCGGTCGGTCACGAAGGTGATCTGATCGGCATAGCTGCCGCTGGCCTTGGGGCGCTTGCGGTCCAGAATGGCGCATAGCGTCTGCACCAGTTCCAGGTTCGAACGCTCATTCTCGCCGCCGATGTTATAGCTTTCGCCCAGCGGGGCCTTTTGCAGCACCGTCAGCAGCGCATCGGCGTGATCTTCGACATAAAGCCAGTCGCGCACATTCGACCCATCGCCGTAAATCGGCAAGGGCTTGCCCGCCAGCGCATTCAGGATAACCACCGGGATCAGCTTTTCCGGAAAGTGGAAAGGCCCGTAATTGTTGGAACAATTGCTCAGCACCACCGGCAGGCCATAGGTGTGATACCAGGCCCGCACCAGATGGTCGCTGGCCGCCTTGGAGGCCGAATAGGGCGAGCGCGGATCATAGGGCGTCGCCTCGGTGAACTGCCCTTCCGCCCCCAGAGAGCCGAACACCTCATCGGTGGAAATATGGTGAAAGCGAAAGCCCGCGGGCTTGCCCTGCGCCAGCCAATAGCTGCGCGCCGCCTCCAGCATGTTATAGGTGCCGGTGATATTGGTTTCGATAAAATCCCCCGGCCCGTCGATCGACCGGTCGACATGGCTTTCGGCGGCCAGATGCATCACCGCATCGGGCTGGTGGCGCGCAAACACCGCATCCAGCGCCGCACGGTCGCGGATATCCGCCTGCTCAAAGCTGTAAAGCGGGCTGTTCGACACGCTGGCCACATTGTCCAGACAGGCCGCATAGGTCAGCGCATCCAGATTGACCACCGCATGCCCGTCGCGCACCGCCTGCCGCACCACGGCCGAGCCGATGAACCCCGCGCCACCCGTCACCAAAATCTTCATATACAGGTCTTTCCCGCGTTACGCTTCCCAGACAAAGGGGCTTTCAAAATCCTTGAAAGCCACCCCGCCCGCATCCTTTTCAGACAAAAGCGGCGCCGTTTCCAGCCCCCAATCAATGCCCGCCGAATCCCACAGCACCGCCCCTTCACATTCCGGCGCATAATAATCGGTGCATTTATACAAAATCTCGCTGTCATAGCGCCGGGTGACAAAACCATGCAGAAAGCCCGGCGGAATCCACAATTGCCGCGCGTTTTCAAACGACAGCTCATAGCCGACCCAATGCCCATAGGTCGGAGAGCCGCGGCGGATATCCACCACAACATCAAACAAAGACCCACGGCCACAGCGCACCAGCTTGCCCTGCGCATGCGGCGGCGCCTGATAATGCAGCCCCCGCAACGTCCCCGCGCTATGCGACAGCGAATAATTGTCCTGCACAAATTCCGGAAGAAAAACCCCCGCCTTCTCTAAACTGCGGCGGTTCCAGTTCTCGGCAAAAAATCCACGGCTGTCACCAAACCGCCGCGGCGTCAAAAGAAGCAACCCAGCCAAGGGCGTCTGTTCAATCTGCATCCTGGTCTTTCATGCTCCAGATCCACTTGGGCCGTTTTCTGCGGATGGATGTGCCAGTTTGTCAATCTTCTTGCCGGGGATCAACGCAGGCGTTGCAGTGAAAACACCCCTATGTGCCGGTCAGAAAGGCTTACCAGCAGATGAAGGGCCCGCGCGGGTGTTTCGGGCGCTGTAAAGGCATGGCTTGCTATGCCTGGCGGGAAGGGGCCGCGCAAGGCTGTGCCCAACCGTCTTTACGCTATTAACTGGAGAACCCGATGTCCAACCAGTCGCCGATCTTGTCGCTACCCTATTTGATGCCGTCTCAGGCGCAAAAACACGTGACCCATAACGAAGCGCTGCGCCAGCTGGATGCCTTGGTGCAATTGGCGGTGCAAAGGATAGAGGCCACGGTGCCCCCCGCCGCACCGGTCAATGGGGAAATCTATGCCTTGGGAAGTGGGGCAACGGCGGCTTGGGCCGGGCAAGATGGCAAGCTGGCCTGTTATAGCGACGCGGCCTGGGCCTTTATCACCCCGCAGGAGGGCTGGCGTGCCTGGGATTTGCAGACCAGCGAATTGCGGGTCTATTCCGCCGGCAGTTGGCTGGCGGTGGTGCCGTCCTTGCAAAATCTGGACGGGTTGGGCGTGGGCACCGCGTCGGATGCGGCCAATCGGCTGGCCGTGGCCTCAGAGGCGGTTCTGTTCACCCATGCGGGCAACAGTCACCGTCTGAAGATCAACAAGGCCAGCGCCAGTGATACCGCGTCGCTGGTGCTGCAATCGGGTTGGTCCGGCCGGGCAGAGATGGGGCTGACGGGGGATGAAAACTTTCACATCCGGGTCAGCCCGGATGGCAATAGCTGGACTTCGGCGCTGACGGTGCATCGGTCCACCGGGGCGACGAAGGCAAAATGCCTGCTGTCGGGGACCATTGATATTGCCAATGATGCGGTTGGCTATATCCCCACGCCCTCTTCGGGCGGTATGGTGGCCATCAATCTTGTCGATACGGATTACCCTCAGGCCGCGCATAGCGGGTTGTTTTCCTATGATACCGGCCCTTCCTTGCTGTTGCAAAGTCTGGCATTGGGCGCGCGGATGAAGAACTACAATGATCTGGTGCTGACAGGCACCACCGGCACGGATGACTATTCTTCACTGTCGGTGGCCGCCGGCAATCTGATTTTGGAAAACCGTTATGGTGGCACCCGGCGCTATGCCTATACATTCCTGAACAGCTATTGAGGCGGTTGCGGGCCAGAGGCAGGGCTTGCATGGATGAAAAAGGCCCCGTCAGGGCCTTGCGTCAGCTTTGCCCGCAGCTCAGTTCACGCAGCCCAGATCCCGCAGCACAAGCGCCAGACCCGCTTGCCAATCTGCGGGCGCAATACCGAAATCCGTCTGCAAGGCGGCCCCGCTCAGCCGCGAGTTGAGCGGGCGCTGCGCGGGGGTGGGATAGGCTTTGCTCGGGATGCCTTCGATGGTGACAGCCCGCCCGGCCTGAGCAAAGATTTCGCGCGCGAAATCCGCCCAGCTGACCACCGGTGCCCCGCCATAATGATAGGTGCCGCCCGCATGGCCGGCTTGCATCGCCTCTGCCATATGCAGCAAGGTGGTGGCGATATCTGCTGCCGGGGTTGGTCCGCCGATCTGATCGTTGACAATGCTCAACTGGTTGCGCGTTTCGCTGAGCCGCAGCATGGTTTTGACGAAATTGCTGCCAAAGGCCGAAAACACCCAAGAGGTGCGCAAGATCACATGGGCACCACCGGCAGCACGGACCGCATTTTCACCGGCCAGCTTGGTCCGGCCATAGGCCCCCAATGGCGCGACAGGGTCGTTTTCCCGCCAGGGTTCGCTGCCGGTTCCATCAAAGACATAATCCGTCGAGACGTGCAAAAACGGGATCTTCAGCGCGGCACAGGCCTTTGCCATGGCACCGGGGGCCTCGGCGTTGATCACATGGGCCTGCGCTTCGTGGCTTTCAGCGGCATCCACCGCCGTCCAGGCGGCGGCATTGATCACCACCGAGGGGCGCGCGGCATATATCGCCGCTGCACAGGCCGCCGGATCTGACAGATCCGCCGTCTCGCGCCCCAGTGCCGTGACCGCTGACTGGCGTTGCAATGCGCTGGCCAATTGCCCGGTTTTTCCAAAAACAAGACAGGTCATGAGTTTCACGCGCTCCTTGCGATCCGGGCGGTTGTTGCCGCCTTGCCTGACATTCCACAAGATGGCCCGACAGTCCAGTCAGGGCACCGCCGATGGCCTGCGGCAACGGCCCCTATTCCGTGTAAGCCCCGACTTTCAGCCAGCGCCAGGCATCCGCAATCATCATCGGCATGGAGGAGCGTTGCGGCTCCCATCCCAATTCCTCTGCGGCGCGCTGCGACCCCGAAACCAGCCGCGTGGCATCGCCGCCCCGGCGCGGGCCTTCGGTATAGGGCACTTCGCGGTTGGTGACGGTGCGGGCAGCGTCGATCACCTCACGCACGGAAAAGCCTTTGCCAGTGCCAAGGTTGAACACCCGGCTGCCTTTGCCGTTTTGCAACCAGCGCAGCCCCAGAACATGCGCATCCACCAAGTCGCAGACATGGACATAATCGCGGATACAGGTGCCATCAGGCGTATCATAATCGGTGCCATGCACCGTCAGCCCATCGCGCTGCCCGGCAACTGCTTCCAGCATCACCGGGATCAGATGGGTTTCAGGGCGATGGCATTCGCCCACCTCAGCCTCCGGGTCGCTGCCTGCCACGTTGAAATAGCGGAAAATCACATGTTCCAGCCCATAGGCCGCCTGAAAATCGCGCAGCATATCTTCGATCGCGCGTTTGGAGGCCCCATAGGCATTCAGCGGGCGCTGCGGCGTGTTTTCATCCAGCACCACATTGTCATGTTCGCCATATGTCGCGCAGGTAGAGGAGAACACGAAATGCCGGACCCCGGCTGCAATGGTGGCCTCGATCAGCGACAGGGACCCTGCGACATTGTTATGCCAATATCGTCCCGGTGCGCGCATTGCCTCACCCACCTGGCTCAGCGCAGCAAAATGCATCACGGCCACGGGTTTGTATTCGGCAAAGGCCGCATCAAGCCGGGCGCGGTCAGTCAGATCGCCTTCGATCAGGGGGCCATATTTGACCGCCTGCCGCCAGCCCGTGACAAGGCTGTCATAGGTGACGGGCAAAAACCCGGCAGCTTTCAGCGCCTTGCAGGCATGAGAGCCGATATAGCCCGCCCCCCCTGTGACCAAAACTGCCTTCATGCTGCATTGCCTTCTTTCATGGACAGGTCGCACCCGGTTCGGGCCACGGCCTAGCTGGCCGCTTTCACCGCCGTAACGACTGCGTTGATCACCCGGTCCAGACGGGCCAGATCTTCGGCCTCGCCCATCACGCGGATCAGGGGTTCGGTGCCGGATTTGCGGATCAGCAAGCGCCCCACACCTGCCAGCGCTTTTTCCCCTTGCTCAATCGCATCCTGCACGTCCTTTGTGTCCAGGGGGGCCGTGCCGGGGGTGTAATGCACATTGACCAGACGTTGCGGCACCGGGGTGAATACCCGTGCAAGCGCGCTGGCTTTCTGGCCGCTTTCGACCATGAAGCCAAGGAATTGCAAGGCAGCGATCAGCCCGTCGCCGGTGGTGGTGTGATCGGTCATCACCAGATGGCCCGACTGCTCTCCGCCCAGATTGAACCCGCCTGCAAGCATCCGTTCAACCACATAGCGATCACCGACATTGGTCCGTTCCATCGCAATCCCATGGCTGGCCAAATGCCGTTCCAGCCCAAGATTGGACATCACGGTTGTCACCAATGTATTGCCCTTCAGCTTGCCAGCCTTTGCCCAACGTGTCGCGATCAGCCCCATGATCTGATCCCCATCGGCCACCCGCCCCGTCTCGTCGATCAGGATCAACCGGTCGGCATCGCCATCAAGGCAAATCCCCAGATCGGCGCGCGTCTCGATCACCTTTTGCGCCGCCGCTTCGGGATGGGTAGAGCCGCATTTGGCGTTGATATTGGTGCCGTTCGGGTCCACCCCGATGGCGATCACCTCGGCCCCCAATTCCCACAAGACGGCGGGGGCGGTGCGATAGGCGGCGCCATTGGCGCAATCGACCACCACGCGCAACCCATCCAGCCGCAAACCGCTGGGAAAGGTGGTCTTGGCATATTCGACATAGCGACCGCGCGCATCCTCGAACCGCCGGGCCCGGCCAATGTTTTCCGGGGCGGCCGGGGTCACACCATCTTCCATCAGCTTGGTGATCGCGGCTTCGGCCTCATCCGACAGTTTGAACCCGTCGGGGCCGAACAGTTTGATGCCGTTATCCTTGGCCGGGTTATGGCTGGCGGAAATCATCACCCCCACATCGGCGCGCAGCGAATGGGTCAGATAGCCCACCGCCGGGGTCGGCACCGGCCCCAGCAGAAACACATTCATCCCGGTAGACAGCAGCCCCGCCGTCAGCGCGTTTTCGATCATATAGCCCGATAGCCGCGTATCCTTGCCGATCACCACCCGGTGATCCTGCCCATCGCGCCGGAAATAGCGGCCCGCCGCGGCCCCCAGATGAAGCGCGACTTCGGCCGTCATGGGCCAACTGTTTGCCTGACCGCGGACACCATCCGTGCCAAAAAGCTTTTCCGCCATTCTGCCCTCATTCCCTTTGATCTTGCGACACAAAACACCCTGCGGGGCGGGGCGATGCCTGATCGTCTTGGCCTATCCAATACTGGGATGACGCACGGCTGTCCAATGCTCTGTCACGCTGACCGGCTTTGCCCTGCCGAACGGGCCGTTCCCGCAAGGCAAAAGGGGGCGGCCCGAAGGTCAGGCCCCGCTTTAGCGGAAAAGCGCCACGATCTGGCGTTCATCCTCGACCACGCCATAGGCATCGGCAAGATGCGAGATGCGCCGCGCCCAGGAACGATGCGGGTTGATCTCATTCATCTTGTTGGATTTGGCCGATTTTATCACGCCGCCAGACGTATCGAGGATCTGGCAGGCATCTTCATATTCTTCGCGCGTGACCGCCTGCATGGCATTGACATAGCGCAGGTGCGAAGGGTGGATCACCGTTTTGCCGGTAAAGCCATTGGCCTTGTCCAGCACAATTTCCCGCAACAGCCCGTCAATCGCATCATTCAGGATCGGGGCGTTGGTGCGCAACGAGCGGTGCAGATCCACCTGCATCACTTTTTTCAGGTCATCGCGCTTATAGGCCAGAAAATATTCCCAGACCGGGGCCGAGATCACATAATCCTCTTCGGCGCGGCCAAAGAAATTCAGGATATCGGCCAGCGCATCGCGCACCGGCAAAATGTCATAGACCGATGATCCAATGCCCCGGCGCACCCCGAAGAAAGAAGAAAAATCGGTGCCGCCGACGCGGATATTCAGAATATACTGGTGATAGCTGCGCACCTTTTTCATCAGGGCGAACAACTCATCCCGGCGTGTTTCGGCAAAGGCGATGTCACGCCCCTCAAGGATGGGCATACCATAAAGCCGGGTTGCAAACTTGGTGTTCAATTCGGCCAGCAGGTCGAGATATTCATGGGCATTGTCGGAATAAAACTTCGGAAAGACGAAGCCCGACAGAATATCGGCCAGTTCGGGGGTCAGTTTTCTGGCAAAGCTCTGAAATTGCGCGACCGAGCGCACGCGCAGGAAAATCAGCGGCACCTCGCTGTTATCAAGCGCCCCGGATTGCACCTGCTGGGCCAAAAAACCAAGCTGGGTGATGACATTCGCCTCACCTGTCGGCAGGTCTTCGGCCCGGATCGCATCTTCAAAACACATGACCATCGACAGCACATCCGACAATTCGCCCGCGACGATCTTATCCATCACCGCACGGGTCGACGGCATGTAAAGCGTGCCGCCAAGGCAATAGCGCAGAAAGGCCGGGTCGGAATTGCGGTCGAACTTTTGCGGCGCGCGGAAAAAGATACTGGGGTCGGCTACGATGTTATGTTGCATGTCTTGAAAATGTCCGGCTTCGGCCTTGGGGGGATCAGGCGATGGTGGTGGTGTTCAGCGCCTGACCCGGGGTCTGGCTGTTCTTGAGCGGGCTGCGCAGCGCCTCGATGATCCGTGCCAGATCGCTGTCTATCATGCCGGGATAAATCGGCAGACACAGCACACGTTGCGCCATTTCAGTTGCGACCGGCAGATTGGCCGGGTTTGCCGAAGGCAAGGTGCAATACATCGGCAAGGTCGAGAGCAACGGGTAGAAATAGCGCCGCGTCAGAATGTCGTTTTCGCGCAACCGGTTGTAAAGGGGTCGAATGCCGGTGAGTGCAGAATGACACCCTAAGATTTTTGGTTATTGTTTTGGCCACCTGTATTCGCCTGTGAGGAGGATATGTGCCCATCCGAGGGGTGAGGTAT
>NZ_RPEN01000138.1 GCF_003991405.1 Pseudorhodobacter sp. E13 | reverse complement strand
GCCGCATCACTACCTGAAGCTGCCGCGCATGGTTGCCGCCAATTATTACGTCGGCTTCGTCGACGGCGCGCCAGTCGCGCATCTCTGCGTATCCACCCGACCGGGCATGAAGGAAGCGCGGGGATGTCGCCTTGTGATCATGCCGGAATGGCAAGGGGCCGGGCTTGGCTTGCGCTTCCTCAATGAGGTTTCTGCGCTCTGGCGGCGCGGCGTGAACCGGTATCACAAGCCCATGCCGATGCTCTTTCATACGTCTCATCCGGGCCTCTGTGAGGCGCTGCGTCGCGATCCGCTTTGGGCACAGATATCGGCCTCGCTCTACGGGGGGAACCGCAAGCCGAGTGTGGGCTCTTTGCAGGCCGCCGCAAAGCGAAACGGCTGGGACGGCAACGCCGGCACTGGTGGCTTCGGCGGTCATTTCCGCGCAGTGCAGGGGTTTCGTTATGTCGAATAAGGCAGCGGCAAAAGTAATGGTCATCGGAACACGGTGGCTTGGCGCGGAGGTGCTGAAGCGGCTCCACAGCCAAGATTTAACGGCGGCTTTAATCGCCGTTAAACCCGACGATAAGGCCGCCCAAATGGCGCAAGATTTGGGCGTCCCTTACCGGGTCAAACCTGACGCCGTGCCGCTGATGGCGATGGATTTCCCGTGGCGTCCCGACCTGATCGTCTGCGCGCATTCGTTTCGAATCGTGGAGCCCTGGGTGATCAATTGGGCAAGCCTCGGGGCCATCGGCTATCACCCCTCGCTCCTGCCCGCCTTCAAGGGCCGTCGCGCCGTCCAAGACGCATTGGACGCGGGCCGGCGGATCACCGGCGGCAGCGTCTATTGGCTGACCGAAGCCATCGACGGCGGCCCGGTCGTTGTGGCGGGCGGGCGGCGCTTGCAAGATCAAGTGCAAGTATTGCCCAATGAGACGGCGAGCGAATTGTGGCGGCGGGCGCTGGCCCCTTTGGGCGTAAGGCTGCTGACGGAGGGGGTGATATCAATCTGCCAGACGGATGGTTAAAATCGCGCTGCTGCAACTTTGGTTGTCAAACCCTGCAAATTTGCGTGGCGAGCCACAGTGGCTGTGCGTTGACACCGATATCTGCAGGAAAAGCGGGAATAAGTGGGAACAATCGGGAAGCTCTGAAAAAGGCCGATAAACAAAGGGTTATGATGGCGATTCCCTTTGCATGAGGTTGCATCATTGGATTTGCATAAGGGGCATTATCGGACTCTTTCAGCCCAGATGAGGGCCGGAGACGGTTTTGGGCCGGTGCAAGCGAGGCAGCGTTTAAACGCCCGTAAAATAGCGATTAAATGGGGATTGAAGCCGAGGCAGAGGCGCTTGTCGGGCGGAAATTGCCGCGCGGAACTGGGATGATGGGCGTAAAGTTTGTTTCCATCATCCCAGAAAGGCAATCCGGCCTATGAAAACAAAGGGTTAGACCTTTGAGGGCAAGGCCGGATCGCAGCGCGAACTGGGATGCGATTTTTCGAACGGACATAGCAAAACCGGGCCGCGCGCCCCCGCAGGCAAGCACAGCGGGGGCCGCGCGCAACTTGCTCAGGCAAGGTCCATCGTGATCGTTTTCATCACGCGATCCGTCTCATGCAGGACTTTCAGGATGCGCTGATAGTGCTTCACGTCATCGAAGGTCAGGGCGCGGGCCTTGCGGTCCTTGAGCCATTTCTGGGCGGGCTGATAGCCGCCGATGTAGAAGCCCCATGAAACCTCGGGAGCGCTGTCGAAATACTGGCTGTCGTTGATCCAGACTTTCCCAGCTTCGAACCGGGGCTTGTCCACCATGTTGTCGCCGTCGCCGGTGAAGGGGAACGGGGTCTGGCCAATGGCGGCGGGTTCCATCAGGTGCAGTTTGCGCAGCTCTGTCCCCTTGGCCGAGACATCCCAGAATTCATCCGGTGTCTTGGGCCACGGGATGCGGGGGAAGTCGATTTTCAGAAACTGAGCATAGGTCTCGCGGTAGGCGGGGCAGTGCAATGCGCCATAGATATAATCAAAGACGGCCAGCTCGTCCGGTATGCCCTTGTCAGGGTGCGCCGCCAATTTTTGCAGGCGCTTGTAAAGCTTGGCGTCGAAATTCACCCGGCGGGTTTGGTCTAGGTCTTGATCATCGGGGTAGAGATAGAGAGGGAAGAGCGCCGACTGTGTGCTGCTTTCTGCGCACTTAGTTTCCATGATCGTATTGACACAATAAAAGTGATCTACTTGGGGGTTCTTGTTACTTCGCGCCGTGCCAATTCCAAAATTTTGGCCTGCCAGCATGTGTCTCATGATTTTTGGGACAGGCCAGCCGACGAAGCCGCGTGATCGACCTGAATAGTAAATATATCGAGTGTCGAAAGGCCTGTAAGCTATCGTTGGGACTGAAAACGTCGTTGCGTTTTCGGTGACATCAGCGCGCGCCCAATCGTATCGCCAGTCTCGGACATCCGCCGGTATACTGTATCTCGTTCGAACATCGGCCTCCGGAAGATTAATCATGTCTTTCACCGCTTGACGAACACCATCGGGCGTCCGATGAACCGTGAGTTTGTCGCGTTTCGTGACAATTCCGGTGCCATTCAGCGGCATGAAATCCACCAATTTAAAGCCGATTTCATACCGGCTGAAAATATCGAAATCCCGCCTCACCAACGGATGCTGTGGCGCGGGGCTGTCGAGTTTCTCGAACAGAGGCGCACTAAGGCTCGCCTTTTCCAGCGCTTCGTATTTTGCGGCCCTTGCCCCCCACAGATCACCTTGCATGACCTCGGCTAGGCCCTTACCGCCACCCTTCTTTTTGACGCCAATGATGATCGACACACCTTGCTGTATGTCGAAAACATTCTTGTCGGGCTTGCCTTCGGGTGTGACTTCTTTCTTCTTGGCATTGCCGTGCAGGTCCAGTACCCAGATTTTGTCAAAGGTTTTCAGCAGGTGCCAACGCATCCCGCGAAAGGTGGGGTTGTCCAGATAGCCGTGGTTGGTGATGAACCCCAAGACGCCTTCACCATTCTTTTCGATCAGGTGTGACGACAGCCGGATGAATTTGACATAGAGGTCGTTCAGCCATTTAGGGTTACGTTCTTTCAGCTTCACCTTGCCGCCCGGCTCTTTCTTGTAATCGTCCATCAGGCTGCCGATCCAGCCTTCGGATACGCCTCCCTCGCCCAGATATGGCGGGTTGCCGATCACGCACATGATGGGCATGTCGCGCTTGATGGTGTTGGCCCCTTTGGCCTCGCGCGACAGCCATTGCGAGAAAGGCAGAGCCTGATTGGCGGGTTCGCCTTCTTCCAGACTGTTGGTCAGATAGACCGAGAGGCGCGGCGGGTTGCCAGTGGGTTTATACCCCATCTCGGTCAGGATCATATCAAGCTTCATGTGGCACATGGCATAGGAGGCCATCAGCAGCTCAAACCCGTGCAGGCGCTGGATGAGGTCATCCTCGATGTATTTCGACCACATGCCGGGGGCGACGCCTTTGATCTTTGGTGCGATCTGCTTGATCACCTCGGCCAGAAAGGTGCCGGTGCCTGTCGCTGGATCAAGTATCTGGACGCGGTGAACGTCCTTCTTGATGGTTTGGGCTTTGCCTTTCTTGTCGGTCTGGCCGGTGTCCCAGTCGATAGTGACCTTTGAAGTATCGGCGAGGCCGTCGGGCAGGCCGAATTCCTTTTGCAGCACCTCATCCACAGCGCGCACGATGAAGTTGACCACGGGTTCTGGTGTATACCAAACGCCGCGCGCCTTGCGCTTGGACGGGTTATAGGCGGCGAGGAAGGTCTCGTAGAAGTGCAGGAACGGGTCATTCTGGCCGGTCAGCTTGCCGAAGCCGTGCATGATCTTGGCCACGTCGCAGGCTTGGAAAACCCGCGCCAGATCATCGATGATCCAGACGATCCGTTCGTCCAGGTCATGCCCCGCCACATAGCCGAACAGGGACCGCAGAAAGGGGTTCGATTTGGGCAGCAGTTCCAGCGCCTCTTGGCGGCTGAACGTGTCCAGTGTGGTGTCATGCAGGCGGGCCGCGAACATGCCATAGGCGATGGTTTCGGCGTAGATATCCGCGAAATCTTCTGGCGTGATGTCGTGGATCAGGTTTTCCTTGAACGCCTGATACTGGGCCAGCAGTTCGCTCTGGTCGGCTGGATCATCGGCCAGTGTTTTGCGCAACACGTCTTTGATGAGGTTGGCCTTGCCAGCCATCCGCTCGGCCAGATCGCGGGGGCTGGTGATGGTCTGAGGCTTCTGGGCGATGAAGTCGCGGAGCAGGTTTTCCAGCGCCTCATATTGGTCTGGCTTGGGGGTTATGCCCATCAGGTAGTCCGCGATGGTCACAGAGGCCGTCAGAACGCCATCGCGGTAGAAATCCCAATCAAGGCCGTTGGTATAGATAAGGTTGGGCAGAGCGGCCTTATAGCGCTCCTGCTGTTCCTTGTTGCTGTCCTTCATGGCGCGGATGCCGATGTGGAGGTCTTTCGCCTCCACATGGCCGATCACGAGTTCCCCGTCTGAGATGATAAAATCCGGCGCGCCGCATTTCACGCGCTTGGGTTCGTTCAGGGCGGTAACGCCGAGGGCTGCAAACAGCGTCTCGAAGGCGGAACGATAGGAATGCTCGGTGGCGTTGTCGGTGGCGTAGATGCTTTGGACTTTGGAAAGGAAGTTTTTAATTGGCACTTTGGGAAACCCGATCAATCTGTATTGCCGCCTCGGCGGAGGAGGTGTTTCTAGCTTTCTGGCAAACCGTCCCGGAGAAAGCTGTCGACGCAGAGCGGGTTGAGGAAAGCCGCGTCTGGCGATGTTTTGAGAAGCTTTCTGCAGGCAGTCATCGTTCCAATGCGGACCCGGCGTTCATTCGCTTCGCGCCACGCTTCGGCATCGGCGTTGGCCTTTGCGTCAGCAGCTGCGCGTTCGTTGTTTTGCCTTTCGGCTTCCTCGGCCTTGCGTCGTTCTTCGGCCCATACTTCGTTTGGAATTGCGACTTCAGACGAAGGGCGAAACATCTTGGCGGCGCGGTGATAAGTCCAAGGCTCCGGGAGCGCTTCGGCCATGCACTTGGCGGCCTGCTCAATCAGCTTGTCTGAACCGCCCCGCCATTCTTTGATGAGTTCCGCGGCTTCCAGGGCTGCAGCACCATTCCCGGATTCGAGCGCTTGCAAACAGGCCGCCACCGTCTCGTTTGGGGTCATTTTCGCGAATGACGGAGAGGAAAACAGCGCCGTGGTAAGGGCAATTGAACCGATGGCAAACAACTTCATGAACCGCTCCTCAGCATTACTTTAAAATCAACCCCACACATGCCCCGACCAGACGACGCGACCGTGAATGGTCACGTTGTTTGCTTCATCGCCCAATCGGATGATGGGCGCGAATTCGGGGTTGTCGGATCGGAGCAAAAGCCCCTCCCCGCCCAGGGTATCGACCCGCTTTACAAGGGTGCGCGCGTCGATGTCGGTGACGGCATAGATCTGGCCCGAGCGGATCGTCTTTTGCGCGGTGTCGACAAGCGCCATATCGCCATCGTGCAGGCCAGGTTGCATGCTGTCACCCGCCACCCTGACAAGCACTGCGGCGCTGGGTGCAATGTTCATCTTTGCCAACCAGTCGCGGCGGAAGGCCATGGTCTCGACAACCGCGTGATCTCCGTTCTCTGCACCGGGGCCAGCTGAGAGGCAAACATCGAGGCGGTGGACCGGCGCGAAGTCAGTGCCTTCGAGGAGCAGTTGTTCTACCGGACCTGATTCGCGGGGAGGTCCAACATAGAGCTCCAAACCCAGTGCAGCACAAAGCTGGCTTGCTCTGTCAAAGTTGGGCGAGGAGCCCCTTTTCATGTTCGAGATCGCTGAATTGTCCGATTTACCAAAGGCACGCTGGCTGACTTCAGTCTGGCTAAGACCAAGTTCAAGCCGCCTAGCTTCGATCTTCTGCAAAAGGGTTTCTGAGTTTTCCATTATGTAAAAATACAGCGAAACGCGCGGATTGCACAAGCCTCCCTACGTGGCGACACACTGTTTCCAAAACTATGTAAAAAGAAGTTGCATTGTATATGTAAAAAGAATTAGAAAAGGGCATGGAAAACGAATGGCCCCTTATCCTCGGAACCGCCTATGCCGATCACATCGGCAAGAGCCTTTACACCGTCGCCGCGCGCGTCGGGGTGCACTCGCGGTTTTTCGAAAGACTCGCAGGCAGCTCTGGCTGCCGCGTTGACACCTATAACGCCGTCATGGGCTGGTTTGATGAGAACTGGCCCGCTGACCTTGCATGGCCTGAGGCTGTGCCGCGCCCCTCAACCCGCGCGCCGAAACGCAAGCGGAGGGCCGCATAATGGCCCAGACCGCACCCCTCCCCGACCAGTTCCTGAAACTGCCTGACGCCGCCCGCGCCGATCTGGCCGTGGCTTTGCTTTGCAGCCTCACCGGACCTGCAGGCTTGGCCCTGATCTTTGCCGCGATGGCGCAGGTCGATGCCCATGCCGATGACCTTTACCGCCTTGAATTCGAAAAGGAGTGCTGACCCATGTTCACCCGTATCCTGAAAGCCCTTGACCGGCTGGAGGACAGCATTTTCGCCGACCTGCTGGGCATCGCCTTTTTGTCCGCGATTGTGCCTTGCGTCCTGTTTCTGGGCGAGGTGCTGAAATGATCGCACCTGTTGAGAAATCCCCGCATGAATGCTGGCTGGATGTGCTTGGCCTTGTCGACACCGCGCTGACAGCACGCCCTGCCATGCACAATGCGCCCAGCGTTGCCGAACGCAATGGCGCGCGCCGTGTCTACGTAGAGGCGGTCGACAAGCTGATCGACACGCTGGAGGCGATGGCCCGGCGCGGGCATTTGAACGATATTGGCGCGTTTCTCGACGTCCAGTTCGGGAGGGTGTGATGTCCAATATCAACACACCCAAAAAGCGCGGCGGCCTGTTCGATATCCGGCATGTGGCGGGGCTTGGCTATGTCGTTGTCGATGATCTTGGCGCACGGCGCGGCGGCCCATCCCCCTTCAAGCGGCAGATGGCAACCTTGCGCGACCAACTGGAGGCAGAGGCCGACAAGGCCGCAAAGCGCGGGCCGCGCCCCTGCTTGCGCTGCGCGAATGACTTCCATTCCGAAGGCATCCATAACCGGCTTTGCCCGCATTGCCGCAACATCAGCAGCGGCGAGCAATCAGTGCGCCCGTCCATACCAGCCAGAAAGTTCGGATGAGCGATATGACCAGAGACCCAAAGATCAAAACAACAGTTTCCACCTTCTGCGCCCGCGCTCGGCAGCTCTACGCCTTGGCAAATGACGTCGCGGATCGCGAGGCCGATGGCAAAGAAATTTCCAACGATGACGTGGCAAATCTGCGTGAGCACCTGCTGGCGGCGGAATTCTGGCTGCGTGACTTGGAAGAGGCGGTGCGGAAATGAAGGCCCCCGTTTTGCAAAGCGTCGGGCAAGTCCCGGTTGCGGATATCGAAGTTAGCAACCGCCTGCGCCCTATCAGCGAGGCTGGTGTGGAAAGCCTGCTGGCATCCATCGCTGAAACCGGGGTCATGAAAGACGCTATCCATCTGCGGCGCAAGAAATCCGGGGTGATGGCTCTGATCGCGGGCGGTCACCGGCTGGAGGCTGCGAAGCGTTTGGGCTGGGAGACAATCGAGGCCAAGGTCTGGACCGATGTGACCGATGATTGGGCACAGTTGATGGAGATCGACGACAACCTTGCCGGGGCGGAGATGTGTGCGCTGGACAACGCGATTTTCTTGGCACGGCGCAAGGAAGTCTATGAGCGGCTGCACCCTGAAGCTAAACAGGGTGGAGACCGCAAAAGCCCAGACTTCAAAAATCAAACGGACACAATGTCCGTTCGATCCTTCGCCGCCGCGACCGCCGAAAAGTTCGGTCTGTCAGAGCGTCATGTGCGTCGGATGATTTCTGCCGGTTCAAAAATGTCGCCCAAGGATGTGCAAATCCTGCGCTCTGCACCGCAGGCGGTTTCTTTGGCCGACCTTATGGAGATTTCCAAGGCAGACCCTGCCGCGCGCTATGACGCGGTGGAGCTTTTCGCAGCGGGCAAAGTCAAGCGGATCGGCGAAGCGATCCGGCTGCGCAAGGCTGCCGCAAACGGTGTTCAACCGACCCTTAAAGACCCGGTTGAAGAGGCGTTCAAAGCGCTCTCTGCCGCATGGGCGCGCGCGCCGATGGCCGCAAAGCGGCGCTTTGTGGATGACCATGCCGAGGCCATTGCGGAGGCGTCCAAGCAATGACCGAGGCCCTGACCCCTGAACGCATCTGGTGGACGGCGGAGGAGATCGCCGAGGCGGCTTTGCCCGACCTGCCGGGGACGAAGCGCAATATCAACGCGCATGCAGATCGCATGGGCTGGCGCTGCAACCCGACACTGGCGCGGCGGCGGTCAGGGCGCGGTGGCGGCTGGGAGTATAGCTGGTTGCTGTTCCCGTCACGCGCACAGCGCAAGCTGTTGCAAGATGTGGCCGGGTCCAAGACAGCGGCCAAGCCCGCGCGCGATGATGTTTGGGCATGGTTCGAAACCCTGCCCCAAGCGGTCAAGGACAAGGCACAGGTGCGCCTGTTGATCCTGCAAAAGGTCGAGGCTCTGGAGCCTGCCATTGGGCGGCATATGGCTGTCATGGGGGTTGCACGGCTGGAAGGGATCGCCGCGCGCACGATCTGGAACTGGCTTTCGCTGATCGAAGGGGTGCGCCCGGATGATCGGCTTGCCTATCTGGCCCCGCGTCACCGCGCCGACAGCGGCAAGAAGCCGGGCGTCAAGGATTGCTCGCCCGAGTTCTTTGACCAGATCAAAGGCGATTTCCTGCGGCTGGAAGCCCCGCCCTTCACCGATTGCTATCGCCGCGCCTTGCGGGTGGCCAAGGCCCAAGGCTGGGACGTATTGCCAGAACGCACGATGCGGCGGCGCATGGATGCGGCGGTGTCTGAAGCCACGCAGGTTCTGGCCCGCAAAGGCGTCGATGCCGTCAAGCGAATGTATCCGGTGCAGGTTCGCGACAAAACCTGTCTGCATGCGCTGCAGGCGGTCAATGCCGACTTCCACAAATTCGACGTGTTCGTGCGCTGGCCCGCGCCGTTCGGCAGCAACGAGCCGGGCCAGATTTTGCGTCCGCAGATGGTGGCGTTTCAGGATATCTATTCCGGTCGCATTCTGGCGTGGCGTGTGGACGTCTCGCCAAACAGCACCGCCGTGTTGCTCTGTGCCGGGGATATGATTTCCGAATGGGGCATCCCGGAACATGTGTTGCTGGATAACGGGCGGGAGTTCGCCGCGAAGTCGATCACCGGTGGCGCGTCCACCCGCTATCGCTTCAAGGTCAAGGAAGATGACATTCCGGGGCTGTTCACCGCGCTGGGTTGCACAATCCACTGGGCCACCCCCTATAGCGGCCAGTCCAAGCCGATTGAACGGGCCTTCCGCGATATGTGTTCCAGCATTTCCAAGGACCCACGCTTTGCCGGGGCCTATACGGGCAACCGCCCAGATGCCAAGCCCGAGAACTACGGCTCCAAGGCGGTTGATCTTGAGCAGTTCCTGACCGTTCTCGCCGAGGGAATTGAGGAGCATAACACCCGGCAAGGGCGGCGTTCGGAAGTGGCTTGGGGCCGGTCTTTTGCCGAGGTCTTTGACGAAAGCTATGCGACCCAACCTATTCGCAAGGCGACCGAAGCACAGCAGCGGCTGTGGCTTCTGGGGGCCGAGGGCCTGCGCGCCCATAGCAGCACTGGCGCGGTCTGGTTTCAGGGCAACGAATTCTGGGCAGACTGGATGCAAAGCCTTGCGGGCCAGCGCGTTGTCGTCCGCTTTGACCCGGTCAATTTCTGGGACGGTTTGCATGTTTACAGTGCCGATGGCGGCTATCTGGGCCATGCGCCTGTGCGCCAGAAGGTTGGGTTCTTTGATGCCGATGAGGCCCGCGCGCATTCCCGCGCCCGTCGTGCCTGGCTCAATGCCGAGCGCGCTGCACTGGACGCATCGCGCAAACTGACCGCCGTGGAAATCGGGCAAAGCCTAGACGATCTGGCCGCGCAGTCAGAGGCATCTTTGCCCAAGCCCGAGGCCAAAGTGGTGCGGGCGGTGTTCGGCACGGCCCCCAACCCTGCCAAGGCCGCGCGCGCCCCGCTGGCTCCTGCCACCAGCCCCGACTTGGTAGAGGCGCAGGCCGCTGTCGTGGCTGATCTGGCCGCGCGCCGGAATGCCCCTGCAAAGACCGAGGAAACCGCAAGGGAGCGCTTTGCGCGGGCTTTGGAGATGGAACGACTTCTGGACGGGGGCGGTGACGTGACCGTCGAGCAGCAACGCTGGTTGAGCGTCTACCAGACCAGCACCGAATATCAGACCGAGCGGTTGCTCTGGGAAGATTTCGGGGACGCGTATTTCGGATGAAAAATCCGCCGGAGGCTGGCGGGCCTACCGGCGGCAAAGACAAGCTTAGGAGTTGAGGATGACAGAAGAATCGACAGCGCACAATGGGATTGCACCGCTCGCCAATGTGGCGCGGCTGGCCCAGATGATCAAACGCCTGCAAAGCCGCGAGTATGGGCTGCCCGGATTGGGTTGCTGCTACGGGCGCGCGGGGCTTGGGAAAACCACCGCCGCGATCTACGCGACCAACAGCCTGAATGCCTGCCATGTGGAGGTAATGCCCATCGGCGGCGTCAAAGGCATGCTTTCGATGATCGTGACCGAACTGGGCCTGAAACCCGGACGGACAACCGAGGCGCTGTTCACGCAAGCGGCCCAGCATCTGGCCCAGACGCAGCGGGTGCTGATCATCGACGAAGCCGATGCGATCCTGAAAGACAAGTGCATCGAAATCCTGCGCCGCCTGCACGACATCAGCAACGCGCCTCTGATCTTCATGGGCGAGGAGCAGCTGCCGCAGAAGCTGTGCAAATGGGACCGGGTCCATAGCCGGGTGCTGTCATGGGTCGGGATGGAAGAGGCGACCAGCGTCGACCTTGATCATCTGGCGAAAATCTATGCGCGCGGTGTCACCATCGCGCCGCAGCTGAAGGCAGCCTTGTTGACCGCGTCACGCGGGAGCCTGCGCAATATGTCTACCAACCTCGCCCATGTGCGCGAGGTGGCGTCCCGCCGGGGTGTCTCGTCGCTGGGCATGGATGAATGGAAAACCGAAAGCTTCCACACAGGCGAAGCCCCCGCCCCGCGCGGGCTGGTTTCGCGCAGTCACCGCCGGGGGTTTGCAGCATGAAGCGCCCCAAGGTCCACGCGGTCACCGCAAAGAACTATCTGGCGATGTCAGAGGCGGCTTGGGCGATTGCCCTGCGGCTGGGCGAGTTCGGCTATTCCGAGATCGCCGTCGGTCTCAAAGTTTCGCATGAGCAGGCCACCCGCTTCGTGCGCGGCTGGTTGAAGGAAGGCGCGGTCGAGCAGTTGAGCGAAGGGCGCGGCAACAACCGCTGCCGTTTCCGCGCCTATGCCGATTTCGTGCGGCCCGAACCTTTGCGCCAGCGCACCCCGGCAGAGAACATGTGGACGGCAATGCGCCGCCTGCGGTCCTTCACGCCTTCAGACCTCTCGGCCCATGCCACAACCGAAACCGTCTCGGTCGATCAGACCCATGCCGGGGCCTATTGCCGGTCGCTTTTGTCGGCGGGTTATTTGTCCGTCGTCAGGCCAGCAAGCCCTTCGGTCAACCGTGAGGCCATCTACCGGCTTGTCAACGAGACCGGGCCGCAAGCCCCGGTCACCAAACGGGTAGCGGCACTGGTCGACCCCAATAGCGGCGAAACCATCGTATTGGGAGGCAACCTATGACCCAGACCACGCCACTGACCACAGCCCGCGCCGCTTGGGGTGACGCCATCCCCGATTGGGTCGAAGCGCTGGCCATCGAATGCGGGCGCTCTAGCCAGAACGCCGTGGCAAAAGAGTTGGAACGCTCCAGCGCCTTGATCAGCCAAGTGCTGCGCAACAAATACCCCGGCAATTTAACCGCCTTTGAAGAGCGGTTTCGTGGGGTGTTTCTGGACGCCCGCGTTCGCTGCCCGGCCCTTGGTGACCTCCCCGCGAACGAATGCCAGGACTGGCGCGAAAAGGCGCGCGAGTTCGTGCCCACCAATTCGCAACGCTCGCGCATGTTTGCGGCCTGCAAGGCTTGCCCGCGCAACCAGAAAGGCGGTGAAGAATGAACGCTCTTGTTTCCCCGACGCCCGTGATCGAGCCGCGCAAGATCATCGAAGCTTATGCCGCGCTGCGCCGGATCGACATTTCCCGCGTCGTGGACCTGAACAATCGCTGCGGTGCGATTGTCTGGCCCCGGCATGAGTTGTCATGGCTGCTGTCGACGCTTGGCGGTTTGTCCTATGCCGAGATCGGCGCCTGCACTGGTGACCGTGACCCGACCAGCGTGATGAACAGCCTGAACCGCATCAACCAGCGCTGCGAGACCGACCAAGGCTATGCCAAAAGCCTCGAGGTTCTGACGGCCCAGATGCTGGAGCATAGCGTCTTGGCAGGCCGGGCCGAGCGGCAGGGTGCTGCCCTTGCCCGCCGCTTGATGCGCGATCCTGACGCCAACCGTGCCGATATCGAAGCGCTGGCGATATGTGTCCTGACAGCTGCCTCGGTGCTAGGGGCCGAAACCCTGTCTGACACCGAAGCCCGCCGCGCGGTGCGGGGCCTGCTCTGCGATGACGGAGGGCGGACCAATGGCTGACGTGACCCGCCTGACATTGCAGGAGTTGACCCTGCGCGCCGCGCGCGGCTTGGGCAAGGTCGACACGCTGGGCCATCGCGGTGTGACGCTGGTCACCGCCGACGAGGTGGAGGCCATGGCAGGGATGCTGGCGCTGTTTGGCCTTGTGCCGGTGCCGCCCGGTGGGCCGGTGCCAGAGCGGTTGATCGTCAATGCAATGGAGGGCCGCAAATGAAGCTGCCCGGATACAAGCCCGACTGTGCCTTGGCGGAACGCCTGCTGGAACTGCAGCGCCATGCCGAGATGCCAGCCCTTCGCAGCGCCCATCACTCTGCGGCCTGCGCTCCCTATTTCCGCGCTCTTGCCGAAGCATGGGAGGCCGGTCGCCTGATGCCCGTGATCAACACCAATCTTTCCGAAAAGGACCACGACAATGCAGTCTGAATTCACCCCCGCCCCGATCCCCTCTGGCCGCGTTACCGTCGGCGAAACGCAATACATGCGCGATGGCAAAGGCGGGTTGATCCCGACCAGCCTGATCAAGCCGCAGTCGCTGCTGGAGGATGAACTTGTCCGCAAAGTCATGGGTTATGCTGTTGCCCTGTCCGATCAGGTTTCACGGTTCAAAGAGCACACCTTTGACGACATCGGCGGTTTCGAGGCGCTGCTGGCGCAGGAATACCGAGCCACCATCGGCGGGGCCAAAGGCAACAAAACCCTGATGACCCATGACGGGCTGTTCAAAGTGCAGGTGCAGGTTGCCGACAATATCGTGTTCGGCCCCGAGCTGCAGATCGCCAAGGCACTGGTCGATGAATGTCTGAACGAATGGGCAGAGGGCGCGCGCGATGAAATCCGCGCCATCGTGACCCGCGCCTTCAACACCGACAAGGAAGGCCAGATCAACCGCTCGGAGATCTTCATGCTGCTGCGGCTGGAAATCGCAGACCAGCGCTGGCAGCGGGCCATGAAGGCCATCCGCGATGCGATGCGCGTGGTCGGCTCCAAGACCTATGTCCGCTGCTACCGCCGCGAAACCTGCGACGGTGCGTGGGAAGCCGTGACCATCGATCTGGCGAAGGCGTAAACAATGACCCTCGCCCTCAAAAAGCTGATCCATGTCGGCGCGCGGGAGTTGGGGCTGGACGCCGACACCCGCCACGACCTGCAGCTTGTTGCCACCGGCAAGGCCAGCTTGGCTGATATGACCGAGGCCGAGCTGGAAAAGGTTGTGGCTGCGATGAAGGCGCGCGGCTTCAAGCCTTCGGGCGGGCGGGCGACCAACGGGCGGCGGGCTGCGGCACCGCGCGCCGACCTTCGTTTCTGTCACTTGCTCTGGGGCAAGCTGCACCGGGCCGGAGCAGTCGATGCGAAAGGGGCAGCTGGCCTCAATGGCTTCATTCGCAAGCGGTTCGGTGATGCGTGGGGCGCGGCCCCGCTCGATATCGACCAGATGAGGGACTGGAAACAGATCGCCACCGTAATCGAGGCGCTGAAAGCCATGTGCAAACGGGTGGGGGTGGACCTTGACGCCTAAGCCGAAGCCGTTGACCGTGTCAGATCATGCCGTGTTGCGCTATCTGGAGCGCGTTGGCGGCTTCGAGATCGAGGCGCTGCGCCAGAGCATGGAGCGCCGCGCCGCCGAGGCACTGCTGCCCGGCGCATCGGCAGTCGTGATCGACGGGCATCGCTTTGTGGTGGGCAAAGGCCCAGACGGGCCGGTTATCGTGACGATACTGGATACAACGCCCCGCATGAACCGTCCAAATTCCAAAGCGGGTGCCGGATGACCAATAGCCCGCGCCCGCCAGCCCACTTGGAGCCCTACGTTCGCGTCTTGGGCGTTGATCTCGCTATCGAGTTCCTGTTGGCCTTTGGCGGGGCCGAGCTCTACTTGTCTGCCAATCCGACCGCGCGGTCCCGTTTGGTTCAGCTGGTCGGGATGGATCGCGCCCGAGCGCTTGCCGAAGCGCTTGATTGCCTGCCACGCCGGATACCAACCGGCAAGCCGTGGATCGCATCTGTATGGCGCACTCAGGGGACCTCAGTGTCAGAAATCGCGCGCAAGCTTCATGTGACGGATGTAACCGTCCGGCGGTTTCTGAAGCAAAATGATCAACAGATACAGCGCGATGATCACAGGCAGCTTAGACTTCTATAGGTTTCGGCCAGAAGCTGCCGTTTATTTTGTCATGTGACACAGTCGTAACCCATCCTGAAAGCGGCCATTCATGACTTATGCAGCACAACTCTCATTCCTCTGGCTTGGTGCCGTATCTAACTAGGCTGACCTGCTGTGGATGAAGCCCCAATACAACTTCGCCTTTTGCTGGGGGTTCTTCCTCTGTAGATCGCCAACGCGTAAAATCCGGCTCAACCCAAACCTTAGATTTGCGGCGTTCTAACGCCACCCAGTCAGCTCTGTGGTAGAGTCTAAGCACAACACAAATCGTTGAGTTTATCAGACGGAACCGTGGCGTGTGAGCAGGATATGCGTCTCCTTCAGGCAATGGGCTCGAAAAGCTGGAACAAAGCCCTTTAATTGCATCATCGTCAAACGAAAGACCATGTCGAGCATGAGCAAAGCGATTGCGCACTTTCCTTATTAGCTCTGACTCTGATTTCTCATAGTCGTCGATTAATCCAAGCGCATGACATAAATTCACCCGTGCAGACATTGTGCTGATCGGTGCCGTGGCTCCATTCAACAACTTGTCATGCGTGCTATTTTCAATGAAGAAGCTGCGCAGTGTGTCTGAAAGCAACTCATCAATCAGCGCGGCTGCCACCAATGGAAGACCGCGATCGGTCTCTTTTTGAAGTTCTTGTGTAAATATCGCCAAGTCTTCCGCGGTTGATAAAAGCACTATTACGATCCCTCTTCCAAATCTTATTCACAAGGATATGGGGTGACCCGCCCGCCTTTGTAGCCACTTTTCTAAGTAAGCGCTGTTCAGGGCTTGTGGGCGGTCGGTTGGAAGGCTTAGCGCCGAACATTCTCCAGCAACATGCCACGGTTATTTGGGTAGAAAAGGCCATAGCCCCCGCTCTGGGCAACATCCACATACCTATACAAGTCCAAGTATTCATTCCCATGATTCCAGCCCGCGCTGTCGCGGGTCGGAATAATCACGATCTTGTCGATATCCTTCACGCCGTCCGCGTATCCAATCTCCCACGGACACCATCGGCTCGAAGCCGAGTTGGCTGTTGCCAAATAAAAGAACCAATCAAGACGCTTGATCTTTTCCTTGATCTTCTGCGCCGTTTCACGATTGGGTTTCGATGGCATCGTCATGTCTTCCCAGTCGATGTAAACATGCCAGCCTTTGGACTGAAGGAACCCTTGAAGGCCTTTGGCCAATGTCGAATCTTTATGGCTATGAGATAGAAAGGCTGTTTGCTTTCCTGCCTGACGCGCTTCCTCGACAATACGCTCCGACTTCCGAACTTCGGCGCGACTTGAATAAGCAAGAATAGAAGACTGATCGATCATTGCTACCTTCCCACATCAGAGGCAGCTTGCCTCACCCAAGACGAAAAATTGGCACCCCCGTTCTGCGTCTTGTAGCAATACGATCCGGCATAGCGAGACAGCCTAATCACGTTATTGTCGTGCGGCTTGATCCATGTGGCAGGAAGCTCCACCGCTTGAGTGTAGTCCTCATACCTCACCCATTTCCCAGCCTTAATCTCTGCTAGGCGTATCGCGCCACCTGCGTTGTAGACGCCCATGTAGTCGAGTGGATTAGGCCCTTCTTGGGAAACATATCCTTGCTGATTTCCCATGAGGTTGATTTTCACGGCCAACAGACCGTTTCCTTTGACGACCGATCTGGCGAGTTCAAAGCGAACCCATCGGCGCTCATACGTTGCCGTGCCAACGAGAACACAAGTCACGGAAGTGTTCTTGATCCCCTCGCGGATAAGGTTTTTGAGAGATTCCGGCCCTGTTCGCCGGGAACTCTCCCAAATGCTGCCATCAAAGAATCCCTCCGACACGCGCGTGTTCTCGTGGTTGTATCGCCACGAATTGCGAACCTGGTTAACCTTCCAAATGTCGTTTTGGTAATGGAAGGAAAAGAAAACCCGGCGCTTAGCCGTTTGAGCGGGGATAGCCCCAAAGATACTAGCCATTTACGCCACGCAAAATATCAAAGACGCGACTGCGCCTAATGACAGGAAAATCGCAACATAAAACCAACTCACCGACCACGACAGCGCCAGTCGAATAACTGAAGATGTATCCTTCATGAACGGTGTTGCTTCGAGACTATAAGCTTCGATCTCTTCCCCTTTTCGCACATGATCGTAGAGCTTCCGATAGGCTCGCTCGAGGCGCAAGTATTGCGCGTCCATGAGCCAAAAAATGATCATCGGCACTACGGCTGCAACCGCATAATATGGCGACGGCGTTTCCGCGGTGGCCATGACAGCGACAGCAGCACTCCCAAAAGTCGCAGCAAGAGCTTTGAGTGTAAATGAGTTTGCCCCCATCCTTGTGATGACTCCTTGCAGCATCGTCAGATGCGCAATTCGAATACTCTCATCTTGGACTTCAGTATCGCCCATTCAATTACCTCGTTTTCTATCTGCGCGCTCAATCTCAGCGTGCAATCAGCTTCAATGTATCTGAGCACCCTGAGAAATCCAGCGAAAGTCACTAGCGATGAAGTCTGCTTTGCTTCAAAATGCGATTTGATCTCGCACCCGCAGCGAATGTCGGGAATCCGCCCTCTACGTCAAAGCTAGCGAGCCCCCCCGGCAAACCCTTGTGGGTTAATCGCTTCGCGCGCGCAGGGCATTTTGGCCCCATGACCGCGGGGGAAGTCCCCAGCAATAATCCGGGGAAGCACAATGCAAACCAGCGCCCAAGGCGAAGAGGGCCTTATCCATGAAGAGGGCGAGGTGCTGCGCGCCTATCGCTGCCCGGCAGGCGTCTGGACCATTGGAGTCGGGCTGACAGCGGCCTCGGGCGTTGTGAAGCCAAAGGCCGGGATGGTCATTTCCAAGGCCGAGTCGCGAAGCCTTCTGCAAAAGGCACTGCGCCGCAATTATGAGCCTGCGGTCAGCCGCGCCATGCCGAGCGCCAAGCAGCATGAGTTTGATGCAGGCGTGGGCTTCCACTTCAACACCGGGGCCATCGGCAAGGCGACATGGGTCAAATCGTGGCGCGAGAAGGCCCGCCGAGCTGTCATCACCGAGCGCCTGATCGCTTGGAACAAAGGCGGCGGCAAGGTGCTGCCGGGGCTTGTGCATCGGCGCGCCCGCGAATGCGACATGCTGTTTGATGCAAAATATCCGGTGCCACCGCCGAAACCCGTTTCGTCGGCGGCTATCTGGGCAATCCACGCCACGAATGGCGACAAGGCAGCCGCACAGGAGGGCTTCCGCCGTTTGGGCTATCTGGCGGGGCCGCATAGCGGTGTCATCCCGATTGAAATGGTCAGCGCCTTCCAGCGCGATCACGGCTTGACCGTCGACGGCATCATTGGTCGTGCCACTCTGTCAACCTTGCAACGGATGCTGGACGCGCGCGCCAAAGCCATTCCGGCGGCGGCAGCCCCGACGGTGGCGGGGACGGCCACGGCCAGCGGCGCGGACCAAGCCCTGACGAGCCTGCCCTATGTGGGCGAGATCGCGCTCGGGCTGGGCCTGATCTTCGCGCTCTACGTTGCCTTCAGCTATCGCGATGCCATCGCCGCTGCTGTCCATCATCGCTTTCCCAATCTTGCCGCAAAATTGAGGAGCTTCTGATGCGCGATTTTGTCTATTGGCTGATCTGCGGTTTGATGCTGGTCATCGGCCTTGTCCTGATGGCCCATAAGGCTTTCGCGGCCACCTGCCTCATGTGGCCAGACCTGCAATCTGCCCTGACCACGCGCTATGGCGAGGCCCCGGTGTTCGTTGGTCGCGGCAAGCAGCTCGGCCAGGAGGTCGCGGTCTATGCCGCCCCGCAAGGCACGTGGACCCTTATCGTGCGGCAAACCAACGGCCTCGCCTGCGTTTTAGGCGCGGGGAAACCTGGGCGATGTTGGACCCAACCCTGACACCCCCTTTACCCGGAACGGAGAATTGACATGACGACGGCCCTGATCGGCCTTGCAGGTCAGGTGGGATTGCCCATCTTGCGCAAGATTCTGGAAGATAAACTTGGCGGCGCGGGCGGCTCTTTGGCCGCCGATGTCATTGAGGCCGTGGCGGGCCGTGTCGGCGTGGCCCCCGATGATCTGGACGCGGTGATCAACAGCCAGCCCGGTGTGGTGATCGACGCCATGCGCGAAGTGGAGCGGATGGCCCCTGAGATGGTCGCGCTTTACGCCTCCGGGCTGGAATATCAGATGGCCGTGCTGCAAGCCGAAAAAGGCGAGCCGCTCTGGGCGCGGGCATGGCGTCCGGGTTGGATGTATCTGCTCGGCCTGTTCTGGGCTTGGAACATCGTCGTCCTGCATATCGCCAATGCGATCTGGAAGATCGCCCTGCCCGCCGCGCCCTGGGACATTCTGATGAGCCTGACCGGCATTTTCATGGCGCTCTACATGGGCGGCCACACGCTCAAGGATGTGGCGGCAAAATGGGGGCAGGCCAAGTGAACGGTGTCGAATTGAGCCTGTCGACGCCTTTGGCTTGGGTCGCGGCCCTCGCCCTCTTGCTGTCCTTCGGGACCAGCATCTGGAACATCATCGGCTCCAGCGCGCGCAACAACGGACGGCGGATTGATGAACTGGGCAAGCGCACCGACAGCCACGAGACGCGCTTGGCCTCGGTCGAACAAACCCTGCGGGCAATGCCGGGGAAAGACGACCTGCACCAAGTCACGCTCGCGCTGTCAGATATCCGGGGCGACCTGAAGGCGATGAACGCCGAGATGCAGGCGACCAACAAGATCATGGCGCGGCTGGAACACAGCGTTGTGCGGCATGACGAACACCTGAGCGGTGGAGGGACAAAGCGATGACCGATTATCTGGAACTCGTGCGCCAAGACGCGCGGTTGATCATGCTCAAGGCACTGGCCGCCCAGACCGACGAGCGGCTGCATTCGGGCTATCTGGTGGAGGAGCTTCTGCGCTTTGGCATCGACCGCACCCGCGAATGGGTCCACGGCGAATTGGATTGGCTGGCCGAGATGGGGGCCGTGACCTTGGCAAAGCCGGGGTCCGTTGTCGTGGCCACCCTGACCGAAAAAGGCCACCGCCATTTGCGCCGCGCCATCGTCATCGAGGGCATCAAACGCCCCTCGCGTCCGGGAGAGTAGATCATGGTCAGAGGTCGGGGACGCCTGTCCAGTTTCGACGTGCTGCCCCCCGAATGCGAGGGGATTGTGACCGAGGCCGCTTTGGCCTTGGCCGCGCGGGAAAAGACCCAGACCGAGATCTATGCCGAATTTGTCGCCGCCTGCGAGGCGCTGATGAAGGAACACCGGGGCGAGCTGGAATTCAGCATCCCGGCCTTCAGCAGCTTCAACCGGTTTTCGATCCGGCAGGCCCGTATGTCGCGGCGGTTGGACGAGACGCGCGAGATCGTTGCGGTGTTGGCGCAAAAGCATGATGCCAAGGCATCTGACGACCTGACGGTGATCGCAGGCGAGATGATCAAGTCCGTGGTGCTGCACATGCTGGGCGACGGCGCGGACGGTGTTGCGCCCAAGGAACTGAAGTCACTGGCCGATGCTTTCCGCTCTGCCCAGCAGGCCCAGAACATGAGTTCGGATCGCCGCGCGAAAGAAGACGCCAAACTTGCTGCCCGCGTCACTGAGGCCGTCGATACCGTCGGCAAGGCAAAGGGTTTGACCACAGAGACGACCGACCTGATCAAGAAACAGATTCTGGGGGTAGCGTGATGGGGGACTATGACCTTGGCATGCTCGGTTTGGTCGCAGATCAGCATTGGCAAAACGCCGGATGGCTGCGCCGCATTGCGGCGATCCTGTTCGGCCGTCATCTCTCATATGTGCATCTCGGGTTCCGGTTCCGCGTCAGCTTCTGGCGCGAGACCCCCTATCTGCTCACAATCCGCGAGGCCAGATGACCGCGATCATCACCAAAGAGGCGTGGGCCGAGGCGCGGCGGGCGGCGATGGATGCCATTCCGCAGATGGTGCAAGACGAGGGCTTGCCCGCCGTTTTGCTGCCCTATCAGGCCCGCGTCGTGAACCTGCTCGATGGCACCGCAATGGAGCGGGTGCTGTTTGTCGAGAAGTCGCGCCGGATCGGTCTGACATGGGGCCTCGCCGCCTATGCCGCCTTGCGCGCCGGTCGCCAGAAGGCGGCGGGCGGCATGGACGTGATGTATATCTCCTATTCCCGCGAAATGACCCGCGAGTTCATCGACGCCTGCGCCATGTGGGCGCGCGCATTTGACAGCGCGGCCTCCGAGGTTGAGGAGACGCTGTTTGACCAGGATGATGACGACAAGGCGATCAATGCCTTTCGGATCAAGTTCGCCAGCGGGTTTGAGATCATGGCGCTGTCCTCGGCCCCGCGTGGCCTGCGCGGCAAGCAAGGCGTGGTGATCATCGACGAGGCCGCCTTTGTCGACAGCTTGGCGGAACTGCTGAAGGCTGCACTGGCCTTTCTGATGTGGGGCGGTCAGGTCGTCGTTTGCTCCACCCATGACGGGGCAGAGAATCCGTTCAACCAAGCCGTTCAGGACATTCTGGCCGAGCGGTCGAAATATGCCCATGTGCGGATCGACTTCGACCAAGCGCTGCGCGAGGGGCTTTATCAACGCATCTGTCTGGTGACCGGCAAAGACTGGACAGCCGAAGGCGAAGCCGAATGGCGGCAATCCATCATCGACTTTTACGGTGACGGGGCCGACGAGGAACTGTTCTGCATCCCGTCGCTGTCGTCAGGCGCATGGCTGCCCGCGCCGCTGATCGAGGCGCGCATGACGGTGGATACACCGGTTCTGCGATTGGAACTGCCCGCCGATTACCTCTACCGCGACCGGCTGGCGCAACTGTCGCTGATGGCCCCGTTCATCGAGGAGTTGGAGACGCAGCTCGCAGCGCTTGATCTTGGCCCGCGCTTTTCCTTTGGCTTCGACTTTGCCCGCTATGTCGATCTGACCGCCGGGTCGTTAATGGCGATTGAACAGCGCTTGAAACGCCGCGAAGTGCTGGCCTATGAGCTGCGCAATGTGCCGGGAGACGAACAAAAGCTGATCTGCAAAACCGTCCTGAACCATGTGCGCCCCCGCTTGATCGGAGCGGCCTTTGACGCAACAGGCATGGGCTGGACCGTGGCCGAGGACATGGGCCGCATCTTTGGCCTGCGCCCGGAGCCGACGGGGGCTGGCATCGTCATGGCGATCAAGTTTTCCGAGGAATGGTATCGGCTTCAGATGCCGCCCCTCAAGGCCGCGTTTGAAGATGACAGCATCGCATTGATCAAGGATGCCGATCATCTGTCAGACTTGCGGGCAGTGAAGCTGGTGCGCGGCATTCCCCGCGTCCCTGCCCTGCGCGAAGGCGAGACCAACAAAAAGCGCCACGGCGACCATGCCATTGCCGTAGCCCTCGCGCATTACGCCAGCCGCCTGCCATGGAGCGAATATGCCTATCGGGCGGTTAGCCCGGAGACTGCGGGGCAAGGCAGATCGCCCATGTTTGCGGCGGAAGGCGACGGTTTGCTGCGTGCCCCCTTGGGCGCGCGACTGAAAGGAAGTCTCTGATGAAAACCCCGCAACTGCTGGACCGCTGGGGCAACCCGGTCAACCGAAACAAGCTGACGGAGGAAATTGCCGCACCGACGTTGACCGGCGTGCGCAGCCCTTTGACAGGCTATCCGGGGGATGGCCTTAACCCCGTCATTCTGGCGCAAATGCTGCGCGAAGCGGACGCGGGCAACCCTATTCGCTATTTGGAACTGGCTGAGACGATTGAGGAGCGGGACCTGCATTATCTGGGTGTGCTCGGCACCCGCCGCCGCTCGGTGACGCAAATCGACATCACGGTCGAGGCCGCGTCTGACAGCGCAGAGGATGAAGCCAAGGCCGAAATGATCCGCGACTGGCTGAACCGGGACGAGCTGGCCGATGAGTTGTTCGACATTCTGGATGCCATCGGCAAGGGTTACAGTTTCACTGAGATTTTCTGGGATCGTTCGAGCGGGCAATGGCGGCCTGACAGGCTAGAATATCGTGACCCGCGCGGATTTCGGTTCAAGCGGCATGATCTGGCAACGCCGTTGCTGATCAACAACTATGGCCAAGAGGTCGTGCTCGAGCCGTTCCGCTTCATCTACGCGACCATCAAGGCAAAGTCCGGTCTGGCCTTGCGCGGCGGTCTGGCGCGCGCGGCGGCATGGGCGTGGATGTTCAAGGCTTTCACTCAGCGCGATTGGGCGATCTTTACCCAGACCTATGGGCAGCCGCTTCGCCTGGGCAAATACGGGGCCGGGGCAACCGAGGAGGACAAAGACACCCTGTTCAAGGCTGTGGCAAATATCGCAGGCGATTGCGCGGCGATCATCCCAGAGTCGATGACGATTGATTTTGTCGAAACCAAGTCTGTCGGGGCCACCGCCGACCTTTACGAACGGCGCTGCGATTGGCTGGACAAGCAAACCTCCAAAGCCGTGCTGGGCCAGACAGCAACGACCGATGCCGTCACGGGTGGCTTGGGCAGCGGCAAAGAGCACCGCCAAGTCCAGGAGGATATCGAGCGCGCCGACGCCAAGGCGCTCGCCGCCATTCTGAACCGGGATCTGGTGCGCCCGTGGATGGATTTGGAGTTTGGCCCGCAGGCGCGCTATCCGCGCATCAAAATCGCGCGTCCCGAACCAGAAGACCTCGCCGCCTTGGGCGCGGCTTTGGGTCCGATGATCGACCGGGGGCTGAAGGTCAGCCAAAGCGCCGTGCGCGACCGCTTCGGCCTCGCCAAACCCGAGGATCATGACGAGTTGATGCGACCGATGGGCCAGAACGACGCGCCGCCGCCACCTGTCACCGAGGGTTCGGGGCCGAATTCGAAATTTAAACACCAACCAGCCGTTTTTAAACGGGGTGAGGCTGTTTCACGGGTGGATGCCGCCCTGCAGGCCGAAGAGGCCCCTACGGGCGAAATTTCGGGGGCAAGGCCCGAACCGGTTATCGTGGACATCCTGACCGAGCGTATGGCGACGGAAGCGCGGGCCGGAATGGTCGCAATGCTGGGCCGGATCGAGGCGATGGTCGGGGCTGCAAGCTCGTTGGAGGAATTGCGCGAGATGTTCCACGCCGGATTTGACGCCGTCGACAACGCCGACCTGCTCTCCGCGCTGGAAGGCGGCTTTGTCGCTGCGACCGGCGCAGGCCAGATCGCTGCGGCAGAGGACAACGCCTCGTGACCGGCATCACAGCTTCCTTTCGCAAGCCCTTTGCCGAACAGGTCGCGGCCTTCCGGCTGCGGCTGGGTGATCTGACCCCCACTGCGGAATGGGACGACATCCAGCGCACACAGCATGATCGTGCCTTCATGGTTGCCGGGGCCATGAAGGCCGATTTGCTGGCCGACCTCGGCGCGGCGGTGGACAAGGCGATTTTACAAGGCACCACGCTTGAGACCTTCCGCCGCGATTTCCGCGAAATCGTGGAGCGGCACGGCTGGCACGGCTGGAAGGGCGAAGGCACCAAAGGCGGCGAGGCGTGGCGCACCAAGGTCATTTACAAGACCAACATGCGCACCACTTACGCCGCAGGTCGGATGGCGCAACTGGTCGCCGGGAACTTCAAGCTCTGGGTTTACCGCCACGGTGGATCATTGGACCCGCGCATTGAGCATCTGGGCTGGGACGGTTTGATCCTGCCGCCCGATCATCCGTTTTGGGCCACGCATGCGCCGCCCAACGGTTGGGGCTGCAGCTGCTACATCGTCGGCGCGCGCACATTGGCCGGGGCGGTGCGGGTGGGCGGCAAGCCGGGGCTGGTCTTGCCAGAGACTTGGGCCGCGCCCGTTCCCAAGACCGGCGCGCCTGCGGGGATCGACAAGGGTTGGGACTATGCGCCGGGGGCGAGTGTCGCAGAATTGTTGGCGTTGGGGGCCAAGAAACTCCAATCGCTGCCAGCCGGAATCGGATCGGACTTTGGTGCCGGAATGGCCGGAACCATTGACCGCTACTGGCCTATTTGGCTTGTCGAGGCAGAAACAGGCAAGCGGTCGCAACCCGGACTCGTCGGTGTTTTGTCACAAGACGTGCTTTTGGGTTTACGTCAACGAAATATCACCGCAGAAACTGCGGAGCTTCTGATCAATCCCGGCTTGGTTGCTGGCCCCAAGGCACGACGTCATGCAAACGCGGGCGATGCGCTGACATCGTCGGAATGGCTTTTGCTTCCGCAGCTTTTGCGCGCGCCATTGGCTGTTTTGCTGGATGAACGCACCGGGCGGCTGATCTATCTCATGCAAACCGGCGTTGACGGGCGCGGACCTCAACTGGCTGTGGCTTTGGACTACCGGACGCGGATCAATCGGGAGACGAGCACGGCAAATATCATCGTCTCGGCCTACCGACCGCTCCAAGCGGATATTCTGGGTCGTTTGGCCGGGGGGCTTCTATCGCTTGTGACAGGGAAAGTCGGGTGATGGAGGGTCGGGGTACCCCTCATGTGCTAGCGATCCGCTTTCGCGGGTACGGCATCCACGGAACCCGATTTTCCGGGGTCATCACCCAGAAAGAAATCTAGGCATGTTCACCATTGAAATCAAGGATGACGAGATCAGTGCCGCGCTGGACCGGCTGTTGCTGGACCTGGGCGATATGACGGCGGTCATGCAAGAAATCGGCGAGTTGCTTATGGCATCTACGAAAGACCGTTTCACGAAAGGCGAGGCCCCGGACGGCAGCAAATGGGCGGCAAAGTCCCCGAATACCAAGGGCCGTGACCGCAGACCGCTGTTTGGCCCGTCAGGGATGCTGTCGTCGCAGATTTTCTATGAGGCTGGTTCCAATCAGGTCGAAGTCGGCTCAAGCCGCGTTTACGCCGCCATGATGCAGTTCGGCGGCACCAAGGCCGCATTCCCGCATCTGTGGGGCGATATTCCGGCGCGGCCCTTCCTTGGCATCTCCGAAGATGACCGCGCGGGCATCTTGGCCACGGTCGAGGAGTGGTTGGCAACCAGCGCACAAGGCGGCAGCACCGGCGGCGCGCCCGCCAACTGACGCCGCCCGCCCCGCGCGCGCGAAGACCAGCGATCCCCCGCAAACCCTTGTGGATTAATCGGCGTCCCTCATGACGGCATAGTCGCCTCATGAAAAACTCTTCTCACATTGCCCTCATGCAAGCCATGCCGCTTGATCTGCCCGCCGAGGCAGGTATTCCCGAATGGGTCCACCTTTTGCCGGGCGGCGGCACGGTTCACACCGGCGATCATCGCGGTCCCTACCGTGTCACGAGCTTGCAGTCGATCATCGCAACATCCGGTGCGGTGAAACTGCCTATCGACGAAAACCATTCCATCGACATCGCTGGACCACGCGGCGAACCCTCCCCGGCTCGTGGCCATATTGTCGAGCTTCAGGCCCGCGACGACGGGCTTTGGGGGCGGGTTGAATGGAACGCTTCGGGCCGCGCACTGATGGAGGAGAAGGCCTATCTCGGCATCTCGCCCGTCATCACCCACGATCCCGCGAAAAACATCACCGGGGTTCTTCGGGCATCCCTGACGAACCGCCCCAATCTGCGCGGGCTGACCGCGCTTCACTCAGAGGAGAACGCAATGTCATTTGCGGCATTCGCCAAGGCGCTTGGCCTTGGTGACGACGCGGGCGAGGAAGATATCCTTGCCGCGATCAAGAAACTGTCGGGCGGCAGCAAGGATGCGACCGCCCTTCAATCGACCATCTCGGACGTTGGTGTCGCACTTGGCGTTGATCAAGATGCGCCTGCCAGTGCGGTCCTGATGGCCGCAAAACTGGCAAAGCAAGGCGATGCGGCCTTGTCCCAGCAAGTAACGGCGCTGCAGTCGCAACTCGACGGCCTGTTGGAAAGCAACAGCCGCAAGGCCGCAGAAGCCTTTGTGGATGGCGAGCGGAACAAAGGGGCCACGGCGGTGAACGAGCAAACCCGCGATGACCTCGTGGCGCTGCATATGACCAACCCGCAAACAGCCGAAAAGCTGATCAAGGGTGCCCCCTATATCAAGCCGCGCGAAGGCAGCCGCGACAACCCGGCCCTGCAGTCGGATCAGGGTGATCTGGTCAGCCGCGCAAAAGCCTATCAGGCGGCGCATGAAGGCATCACCTGGACAGACGCTGTTCTGGCCATCTCGGAGGGCAAGCAATGATCCCGATGTTCATCAAAAGCTATGAGGCAGCCGCCGCCATCGCAGCATTCCGCATTGTCGGCTTTGCCGATGGGGCCGCTGGCACCACGGTGGAAATGACCAGCGCCAACACGGATGCCGCTATCGGTGTGTCGGACGAAATGGGCGCGGACTTGGGCGACCAGTGCGACATTCATCTGGCGGGTCTGGCTTCGGTGGAACTGGGCGCGACCGTCACGGCGGGCCAACCCTTGATGTCGGACGCCACCGGTCGTGCCGTCCCGGCTGTGGCCGCAGCTTCGAGCACCCGCCGCGTCATCGGCTTCGCCCATGCTCCGGGTGTGGTCGGCGACATCATCGACGTCTGGCTGGCCCCGAGCCTGCTTGATCGCGCTTAATCAGGAGAGTTTCCATGGCACCTCGTCGCCCGTTTACAATTGACCCCATCCTGACCGCGATTGCGGTCGGGTTCCGCAATCCCGCCGCCTTCCGCATTGCCGATCAGGTTTTGCCGCGCGTGTCTGTCGGCGCGGAGAACTTCAAATGGACTGAATACCCGATCTCGGAAGCATTCAATACGCCGGATGCACGGGTCGGGCGTTTGGGCCGCGTCCAGCAGTTGACCTTCTCTGGCACCGAGCAGACCTCGTCGGTTGAGGATTTCGGCCTCGATGCACCGATCCCTTATGACGACATCGAGGCGGCTGCCGAAGCCCGCGCCCGCAAGGTTTCGGCCTATAATCCCGAGGCACATTCGGTTGGCATGCTGACCGACACGCTGGAAAATATCCGCGAGGTGCGGGTTGCGGGCTTGGTGCATAATTCGGCCAGCTATGCGGCGGACAAGAAGATCACGCTCTCGGGGACGTCACAGTTCTCGGACTATGCCAACTCTGACCCCATTGGCGCGTTGAAGGCTGGCATGGAAAAAACCTTGGTCTATCCGCCGAACACCTTGGTGATGGGTCGCGCGGTTTGGTCGAAGCTGTCCTCGCACCCCAAGATCGTCAATGCGGTCAAGGGCAATCTGACCAGCGAAGGCATCGTGACGCGCCAACAGTTCATCGATCTGCTGTCTGGCGAGGGCATTACCAACCTGCTGATCGGCGATGCCTGGCACAACACTGCCAAGCCGGGCCAAGCGCCATCGTTGGCACGGGCATGGGGCAAGCATATTGCAATGCTGCACCTCAACCCGATGGCTACGGTCGAAGGCGGTGGCATCACCTTTGGTCTGACCGCCGATTATGGCGGGCGCGTTTCGGGCCGGATCGAGGACAAGGATATCGGCCTCAATGGCGGTGTCCGGGTGCGGACCGGCGAACGCGTGAAGGAACTGATCGTCGCCAAGGATGTCGGCTATTTCATCGAAAACGCCGTCGCCTGATCGCTGTCAGGTTTTCCAGAGGGGGCGGGCAACTGCCCCCTTCGACAACCTGACAGGAGTGAGATCATGGCCAAACAGCCCAAGCCCACCGAAGCCGCCCCCGAAACCGTTCCGGCCTCCGAGACAGGGAAAACCCTGTCCGTGACAGGCGAATCTGAAGACGGGGTGAAACTCTCGGACGCCATCAACGCCGACCTTCAAAAGGGCGGTGCTGGCCGCACGGAGGAAAAGCCCGAGGGAGCGATTTCTGAACGCCGGGTCGCCACCGCCACCCGTCTGATCGAGCACAACGGTGAACCGATTGAGGCCGAGGGCGACATTGTTCTGTCTGAAGCCGAATTCAAGGCCCTCGCTGCCGTGGGCGCGGTTGCTGAAAAGCACTGGCACGACCTTCAAGACGCCTGACCCCCGAATTCCAAGCGAAAGGATCAATCGCGAACCGAGCGGAGCATGGGCCCACAAACGCAATCCCACCGCCGACGATCTGAGTAGGGGCGCGCGCACCCGAGTTGCGCGCTGCAACGTCTGAGAAAATGGACGCGACAGCCGGGAGAGACCGGCACCAGATGCCCAAAGGAACTCCCGATGACCTACGCGACTCTTGCCCAGATGACCGAGCGCTACGGTGCCGCCATGCTGATCGCCTTGACCGACCGGGCCGACGTGCCTACCGGCGCGATTGACGCGGCAGTCGTCGACCGGGCCTTGGCCGAGGCAGATGCGATGATCGACGGCTATCTGGCGGGACGTTACGCGCTGCCGCTGACCGCCACGCCACCCTTCATCGGTGATCTGGCGCAGGCGATTGCCATCTGGAAGCTGCACCTGTCGGAACCCGACCCCAAGGTCACGCGCGACTATGACCACGCCCTGCGATCCCTGCGCGATATTGCCAGTGGTGCCTTGCGCATTCCGGGTGCCGCTGGGGCGGAACCAGCCGCAACGGGCGGCTCTGGCGCGCGGATCACCGACCGCGAACGTCCCTTGACCGCCGCGAACATGAAGGGGTTCATCTGATGCAGGTTGACGCCGTCATTGCCCGCTTGAACGACCGCGCGTCCGGACTGCGCACCGTTGAGGGCGTAGCCGAATTGGCCGCTCTGATGGGGGCCAACGCGCTGGCGCAGCAGGGCGGCGTGGCTGCCTATGTGATCCCGACCGGATTGCGCGGGGGCCAAGTTACCAGCGCCTCGGAGATCTTCGTCCAATCGGTGTCCGAGTCCGTCTCAGTGTTGCTGTCGATGCGCAACGCAGGCCGCACGGGCGACAAGGCCTTGCTGGAGGTCGGGCCACATATTGACGCGGTGCTGGCGGCGCTCTGCGGCTGGGGGCCCGAAGATACCCCCGGTGTGTTTCAACTGGTTCGCGCGGGTGGCGTCTCGCTCGACAAAGGCACCTTCACCTATCTGATCGAGTTTTCCATCGCTGACCAATTGAGGATCACGCCATGAGCCGCAAAGCCCCTGACACCAAGCCTGAGACCACCCGCGAAACCAACGCCCCGCATCCGCTGCCCCAATCAGGCGGCAGCTTCACCGTTACGGCAGGCCAGCTTGTTCTGGAGGAATACGCGCGGAACGCGGCCTCCGCCCCTGAACAAACGCCGGATGAACCCGCCGTTAAATCCAACGTAAAGGAGGCTTAAATGCCGCTTTTCTGGCGCAAGAAGGTGCTGACCTTCAAACTGGAAACCACCTATGGCGTGGACGCGACCCCGACCGGGGCCGCAAATGCCATCCTTGCCATCGACATGGCCTGCATGCCGATGGAAGGCAACGATGTCAGCCGCGAGCTGGACCTGCCCTACATGGCAGCCCAAGGCACCATTCCGGCCGAGTTGCACAGCAAGATCACGTTCAAGGTGGAACTGGCCCCTTCCGGGACCGCTGGCACACCTCCCGCATGGGGGCCGCTTCTGCGGGCATGCGGTTGCGCCCAGACCATCGTGGCTACGACATCGGTGACCTATAACCCGGTCACTGACGGGCATGAGAGCGCCACGATCTATTTCAACATGGACGGAACGCTGGTCAAAATGCTGGGCGCGCGCGGCACCTGCGTGATGCGGGTCAATGCACAGGGCATCCCCTATCTGGAGTTTGAATTCCAAGGGCTGTTCACTGTGCCGACCGCTGCCGCCCTGCCCACGGCGGATTTCACCAGCTTCAGGAAACCGGAAGTTGCCAGCAAAACCAACACGCCCACCTGCACCATCGGCGGCACGGCCATGGTCATGCGCAGCTTTGCCCTGACCCTTGGCAACCAGTTGGAAAACCGCTTTCTGGTTGGGTCCGAGGCGGTGCTGATCACGGATCGCGCGGAAAGTGTCGAAGCAGTCGTCGAGGCGGTGCCGCTGGCCACGCTCAACCCGTTCTCGCTGGCGGCATCCCAAAGCCAAGTTCCGCTGGTTCTGACCCATGGCACGGTGGCGGGCAAACGCGCCACGATCAACGCGCCCGCAGCCCAGATGCAGCGCCCGCAAGGCGCGCAGAACGCCCAAGGCGTGGTCGAGTGGCCGCTGCGGCTCGTGCCACTGCCCGTGACCGGCAATGACCAGTTCACGCTGGTTCTGACCTGATCCACCTCACAGGAGACTGCCATGACCTTCAAGGTTATTACCAACCCCGAGTTCACCCACACCGTCACCGTCGACGTTCCCGTTGACGGCGGATTTGAAGAGCAGACCTTGCTGGCGCGCTTTCGCTTTGTGCCGCCGGGCGAACTGGCCGGGATGAATGGTCGCGATTACGCCGACGCGGTGCTGGTCAGCCTGGACGATCTGGCAGACGCCGAAGGCACCGCGATCCCTTACTCCGCCGCAGTGCGCGAGGAATGCCTTGGCCTGCCGTGGGTCGTTCTGGGTTTGGTGCGGGGCTACAACGCCGCGCTGCTGAAAGCCCGTTTGGGAAACTGACACAAGCAGGGCGGGATTGGGCGAACGGAACGCTGTTCAACACTCGCCCCGATGACGACGCCACCGAGGCGGCGTTCTGGGGCATCAATCCCGCCCTGCTGACCGCAACTGAAACCAAAGGCATCTGGGAGAGCAATGTGCCAGCCGTTCACGCCTTTCTGACCATCGACAGCCAGTTCCGCATGACGGCGCTGGCCCGTGGCGGCGTGCTGGTCCACGGTCTGGATTACAACGGCGCGCGCGCCGGGCTGGAAATGGCAGGCGTGGCTGTCACCCCCGATCTTTGGTCCGATATTCAGATGATCGAGGCCGGGGCGGTGGGCGAGTTGAACCGGGGGCGCATGCAATGACGCTGACCCTTGGGCTTTTGCTGACCGCCGATGCCAAGGGCGCGAAGGCTGAACTTGCCTCGACCGCCACTGAGGCAAAAAAACTTGGCACAGAGACCGCCAAAGCGGGCCGCGAGGCGCGCGGGGCCTCTGGAAGCGTTGCCAGCCTTGGCAGCGCAGGAGGAGCCGCAGCCGCCAAGGTGACCGCACTTGCCAACGCCGAAGCTGTCGCCGGAGCCAACGCGCTGGCGATGGGGCAAAGCCACAAGATCGCTGCAGGCAGTGTCGGAAACCTGACGGCACAGTTTTTCGATATTGGCATGATGCTGCAGGCTGGGCAGAACCCCTTGGTTCTTGCGATCCAGCAGGGCACCCAGATCAGCCAGGTCATCGGGCCGATGGGCGCGGCGGGTTCCGTTACGGCGCTTAAGTCTGCTTTCATGGGTATGATCAATCCGGTCAGCCTGATCACCATCGGCTCCATCGCAGCCGGTGCCGCCATGATCCAATGGTTGACCGGCGCGAAAGACAAAGCGACCACATTGCAAGACCGGCTCGAGGAGATGGCCGATGGCGTCGAGAATTTTGCGGATCGAGCGGATGCAGCGCGCGCGCCTTGGTCTGAACTGATTGAAGAGTTCGGTTCGGCCAGCCCTGCAGTTCGGCAAGTCCTGCAGGACATGGCGGGTTTGGCGAAGTTTGATGCCTATCAAAAAATTGACGAAACTTCCGAAAGTGTCCGCGAACTCGTTTTGGCGGGCACGACCCTCCAAGGCGGGTCCGCGCAGGCTGCAGCTCGGGATTTTCTGGGCCTGAAGAGTGGCAACAAGGCCGCCCGAGAGATGGCCTTTTCCTTTGCCCAGAACCTCGAGACGCTGCGCAACAGCGCGGACCCTGCCGAGCGCTTGGCGACAGCGCTCGATTTGCGCGACCAGTTACTGGGCAATTCAGGTGGCCTTAAAAACCTCAACGGCGAACAGCGCGAGCTTCACGATGGTTTGGCGGCCATTATCCGTGACATGTCTGCTTTGGGCGTCCAAGTCAGCGAGTCGAGTCAGCCTATGCTGGACGATTTGCGCGCCGTGCGAGATTTGGGCGCGGAAGTGCTCGAAAACATCCGCGCGCGGGTCGCATTGTCTGCCGATGAATACGCGAAAGGTGCGCAGGTCGTCGCATCGAAGGCCAGTCAGGTCGAACTGGAGCGGCTGACCGCGCTTTATGGTGCGGAGAGCACGCAAGTCACTGAGTTCAGGGCAGAGGCGGAACGCGCAGTCTATGCCGAGATGGTGCGCGGCCTTGATATCTCGGCGGACATGAAAACCTCGCTTCTGGAAAGCTGGGATGCCACGGCGCAAAGCGAAGCGGCAACCTACGCTTGGGCAGATGCGATGGGTTCTGTCGGAGCCGAGATCAATGGCATCTTGTCTGCGCTGTCACAATTGGGCGGCGGCCTCATTGCCAACGCCTCCAAAGTCGTCGAACTCGAGGCTTTGAAATCAGGCAAAAGCGTCGCAGATGCCCGCATGACCGCAGTGCGGTCACAGATCGATGCTGAATACAATGCCCGCGACGCAGCCGCGGAAAGCTGGTTCGATAAATCCGCCAATTGGGCCGAGCGCGAAATCAAGATGCGCGGCGTCAAGCTTGATGCGGAACTAGCCGATGAGCGGGCTGCCGCCGCGAAGCGTGAACGGGAAGCTAACCGTGGTGGCCGCTCTGGTTCTGGCCGCAGCTCCGGCACCTCTGAAGTCGACAAACAGCGCAGGGCGTTGGACGAACTGATCGCGCGGGAAGAGCGCGAGTTGGAGTTGCTGCGCGAAACGGACCCGGTGCGCAAGGAACTCTTGCGCAACCGTGAAGCTCTGGCCGGTGCCACCGAAGTCGAGATGTCCAAGGTTGAAGACTTGATTGAAACCCGTATCCGCGAAACCGATGCCCTCAAGCGGATGGAATGGGTCAGTGAGCAGGCTGGCAACGCCTTGATCGACGGGCTTATGGGCGGCGCAGACGCTGGCGAGCAACTGATCAAGACACTGGAGCGGGCGATATTGCAGGCGGTCATCTTGGGCGATGGGCCGTTGGGTGGCTTGCTGGGCGGCAGCGGTGGCGGCGGCCTGATGGGCAGCCTGTTTGGTGCTATCGGTGGCGGTGGGTCCAGCAGCGGCGGGTTCTTGGGTGGCCTGCTCTCGTTCAACCCGTTTGCCGGGGGCTATGCGTCAGGAGGGCTGGTTCATGGCCCCGGTTCTGGAACGTCAGACGAGATTTCGGCGCGGCTGTCCAATGGCGAGTTCGTCATGAATGCCAAATCGACAGCGCGATACCGGCATCTGCTGGAGGCCATGAACACCGGTTCCCCCATCCCCGGCTTCGCCGCAGGCGGGCTGGTCGGCCAAGTCGCCGCAGCCCCCGCGCTTGCCGCCGCTCCGATGTCTTTCGTCATCAATGACTATTCGGGGCAGAAGGTCGAGGCAACGCAAGGGACCGATAGCCGGGGCCAGCCGCAAATCACCATGACGATTGGTCAGCAAGCGGCGGCTGCAGTGTCACAGCGCGGCAACCCGTTGCGGCGCGCCATGCAGTCAGAGTTTTCGATGACGCCAGCGGTGAGGCAGCGCGGATGATCATGGATTGGCCCAGTTCATTGCCTCGTCCCGAGCGGCAGACGTGGCAGCGCAGCCTTCAGGATGGCCGGCGCAAAACCCAAGGCGACGCGGGGCCTGCGCGCTATGGCCGCAAGCTGAGCCGTGTGGCGCAGACCGTAACAATGTCGATGCTGCTCACACGGGATTTAAGAGCAGTTTTTGATCGGTTTTATGAGGTCGACTGCGCGGGCGGGACCCGGCTGTTCAACATGCCTGACCCTACCACTGACGGTTGGCCCCTTTTGGGCAGTGACGGGCTGCCGCTCTTGGCAGCGGATGGCCAGCCTTTGCTGTTGTCCAAGCTTTGGCTCTGCTCATGGGGCGATACACCGCCCAGCGAAACGCTTGTCGGCATCGAATGCCGCAAAACCTTTAGCCTGCAGGTGCTGCCATGAGACGCCTTTCCCTGAACGCGCGGCAAACGATTGACGATGAAGGCTCGGACGGGCTGTTTGTCGTATTGCTGGAAATCACCCATCCCGAGTTGGCAGGGGGACCGATCCGGCTGTCGACAGACAATGCGGAGCGGATATCGACCGACCCGCTGGTCTATGGCACCCGCTCGACATGGCGCGGCGCGAACCCGGTCACGCAGCCGTTCTTGTGGATCATCGCCTCGGCCTTGCTGCCGTCCGACCAGGAGGACGCGCCAGCGGCGGCGCAGATCGCGGTCGAAAACCTGAGCAGCGAGATGGCGGCGCTTTTGCGCAGTTTTCGCACACCCGCAACGGTCAATCTGGCCGTGGTCTTGGCGGAAACGCCCGATCTTATCGAGGCGGAATATCTCGATTTGCAACTGCTGAGCGCGAATATAACCGAGTCGGAAATCCTGCTGTCGATCAGCCGCGACGAGATTGAGCTGGAGCCGTTTCCGCCGGGCCGCATGACGCGCAACCGGTTTCCGGGGCTGCACCTATGAGCGCTTGGGCAAACGCATTCGTCGGAATTCCCTTTGCGCCATTCGGGCGGGACCGCCTTGGCGCGGATTGTTGGGGGCTGGCCTGCATCGTCTATGCCGAAGCGCGCGGGATCACACTGCCCGCATATCTTGGCTATGGCGGGGTCGATGAACATGCCGAAATCGACGCATTGATCGCTGGGGCCGAAGGCTCGCCGCTGTGGCTATGCCGCACGGGCGAGGCCCGGCCATTCGACATTGCCGTGTTCCGCAGGGGGCGGCTGGCCACACATCTGGGCATCGTGATCCGTCCCGGCATGATGCTGCACATGGTCGACGAGGACCGGGCAAAGATCGAAACCTATGGCACCGGGCGCTGGGGCAACCGTCTGGTCGGCCATTTTCATTGGGCGGGGGCGTGACATGACAGGTTTGGTGCCAGTCATCGCCGCGCCGCATTTTGACCCCGGCCAGCGCCGGATCACTTTGGAGTTCCCCGAAGGTCTGACCATCGCGGAAATGGTGCGGGCGGCTCTGCCTTGCCAGCCGTCGGCTGAGTTGGCGCAGGTCCGGGTGGCGCTGGTCACGGCGCGCGGCACCCAGTTGATCTTGCCAGAACACTGGGCGCGCGTTCGGCCAAAGGCCGGTGTGCGCGTGGTCATCCGACTGGTCGCTGGCAAGAATGCCCTGAAATCGGTGCTGTCGATTGTTGTCGCAGTGGCGGCCTTTGCGACGGGGACGTGGTTCGCAGGCTCGGTTCTGGGGCTGACGGCTGGGACGACGGCCTATTCGCTGGCTTTTGCCGGGGCGTCTTTGGCGGTCACAGCCCTTGGACAACTGTTGATCAATGCCCTTATTCCGCCCATCAAGCCCGAGGATCGCAATGCCGCCAACCGCTATTCAATCAGCGGATTGCGCAACCGACTGGACCCAAATGGGGCAGTGCCGGTGGTTTTGGGCAGTCTGCGCTACGCGCCGCCCTATGCCGCCTTGCCCTACACGGAAATCGTCGGGGACTTCCAATATGTGCGGGCGCTGTTCAACTTTGGCGAAGGCCGGGTGCAGTTGGACGATATCCGCATCGGCGAGACGTCCATCAGCGAATATTCCAACGTCGAGATCGAGGCGCGCGAAGGTGTCGACGCCGACACGACCATCGCCTTGTATCCACGCCAGATCGCCGAAGAGACGGTCGGCGTTGCACTCACCAGACCACTGCCCCGCGATGAACTTGGAGAGATCATCGCAGGCGTGGCCACGACCGACACGCCTATCGTGCGCACCACGGGGGCCGATGCCTCGGGCGCGTCGATCATTCTGGCCTTTCCATCGGGCATGATCCGGTTCGACAAAGAAGGCCGCTCGCATGCTGAAGGCGTCTCGGTCCGGGTGGAATATCGTCGTGTCGACGCAGACGATTGGGTTTTGCTGACCCAGCTGGATATCGTCGCGAAAAAGCTGGAGTCGTTCTACCGGCAGCACAGTTGGGAGTTTCCGACCCGCGCCCGCTATCAGGTGCGGCTCACACTGTTGAACGATGAAACCACCGACAGCACGATCCAACGCAGTGTCAGCTGGGCCGCTTTGCAAACCTTGCGGCCTGAATACCCGCTGGCCTATCCCCGGCCCTTGTCCTTGGTCGCTGTCAGGATCAAGGCCACGCACCAACTGTCTGGCGCCTTGGACAATATCAGCGCTCTGGGGACCCGCATCTGTGCGGATTATGACCATGTGTCTGGGCTTTGGGTGGAACGCGCGACCTCTAATCCTGCATCGCTCTACCGCTACGTCCTGCAAGCGCCGTGCAATCCAAAAGCGGTCAGTGACGCTGGGCTTGACCTTGGTCTTCTGGAGGAGTGGCACGACTTCTGCCGGATCAAGGGGCTGAGCTTCAACAAGGTTTTCGACGACAGCGCCACCTCTTTGCGCGACGTGCTGACACAGATTGCGGCTGTCGGACGCGCCACGCCGCGCCATGACGGTGCGCGTTGGGGTGTCACGATTGACCGCGCGCAAGATCTGATCATCGACCATCTGGATGCACAAAACAGTTCGGGCTTGCGGGCGACGCGCAGCTTTATCGACCATCCGCATGCGTTTCGGGTCAAGTTCTCGGACCAGACCAATGACTTCAAAGACGCCGAACGGGTGGTGCGCTGGCCGGGTTACACCGGCGAGATCACTGTGACCGAGGCCTTGGACATGCCGGGAATTACTGACCCCGACCTGATCTGGCGCGAGGCCCGGCGGCGGCAGTATGAGGCGATTTATCGCCCTGACAGCTATCAGGTCACGCAGATCGGCCCGGTGCGGGTTGCCACGCGCGGTGACAAGGTGATGCTCAATCATTACGTCCTCGACTCTGTGCAGGCATCGGCGCGGGTGCGAAATGTAATCGGGGCGTTGATCGAACTCGACCAGCCTGTGGAAATGGTCAATGGCCAAGCCTATGCCGTGCGGTTTCGGGTGTTTGACACGGAGGCCGCAGAGCCTGACAGCATCGGCACCTCAACCGTCAGGACCGTGAAAACGGTGGCCGGTGAACGTGATACCCTGACGCTGACCGGCACAGGACCGATGCCGCAGATAGGCGATGCAGTGCTGTTCGGTCGCGCCTCGGCGGAAAGCCTGCCGCTGATCGTTCGCGGCGTCGAACGGGCGCAGGACAATGACGAAATCCTGCACCTTGTTGACGAAGCGCCGATCATTGACACGCTGCTCGAGGCCGATTCCATTCCCACCTGGACAGGACGGGCGGGCGCAGAGCTGATCGAAGACGCCAGCGCCCCGGACACGCCGCGCTTTTCTGCGATCACCAGCGGCATCGCGCGCACCGGCGTTGCCAACCGGATCGACTATCAACTCACCGCAGCGACCGGCAGCGTGGTGACGGCCAACTTCGAGGTGGAACATCGTTTGGCCGGTGCGGCAAGCTACAGCGCAATCGTGCTGCCGGTGGCCAACGGTGGCGGTGCAATGACCACTTATGCCGTGGGTGATCAGGTGGAGCTGCGGGCGCGGGCGCTCGCGGCAAGCGGCGCGGCCAGCCCTTGGACCGCGAATGTCACCATCACCGTTGGTGCGGATGACGCAGGCATTCCGGTCGCTCTGGACGAAGCCGCAATCAGCGTCACGACCTTGCTTGGCGGTGCGCTGGTTCAATTTGCAACCGGTGCGGATGAGGCAACGACGCAGGTCCAGATCTATCGCTCGACTTCTGCCGTGCTGGACCGTGACGCCGACGCTGCCGGTGCAGCAATCGTTACGACGCCGCTGCAAAGCTTCAGCTTCGTGCTGGGCGACTCGACGCGGTCGAACCTGATCAGCGGCGGCACCATGAGCAGCCCTGCCGCTTGGACGTCGGGCGCGGGCTGGACGATTGCCAATGGCGTTGCCAGCCATGTGGCAGGCAGCGTTGGCACCCTGTCGCAGTCCTTTGCGGCAACCGAGGCCAAATGGTATCGCGTCGGGTTTACCGTCTCGGGGCGCAGCAACGGAGCCGTTACGCCGCGTCTGACGGGCGGCACGGCCTTCCTCGGCAGCGCCGCCAGCGCCAATGGAACCCATAGCGACCGGCTGCACGCGACCAACGGCACCACAACAATCGGCTTCGCAGCCGACAGCAGTTTCAACGGCGCGTTGGATGATGTCGTGGCCTATCTCGAAACCGCCGCCTGTCTGGCGCAGGGCACCCATTACGTCTGGCTGGAGCCGCAGAATGCCGATGGCATTCCGGGACCCGTCGCAGGCCCGTTCCTTATTTCAGTTGTCTAGGAGAGACCAAATGACCGGTGTAACCACAGTTAACCTTGAGACAGCGTCGGTTGTCCAAACGGTGCTCGGCAACCGCAGCGGCACAACGGTGCAGATCGGGGTCGACCAATTCACGGCGCTGGTCAGCGCGCAAATGTGGCCCGACTATGAGGCTGCTTTGACCTCGTATCAGGCTGAGCTTGATACCGGATTTGTGAATTTCAACATCTACCCCGATCTGGCGGCGGGCTTGGCTGCAACGCCCGTCGGCGGCCAGTTCGGCACCCGCGTTGGCACCGAAATCATCCGCTATCAACATGCGGAAGGGCAGATCAGCGTCGAACTGGCGCGCTACCCGACCGCAGACAGCGTGGCCTTGTTGGGCATGGACTTTGCCACGCCTGACGATGATGACGCGCGGCTGGTCGAGGTCGATGGTCAGGGCCAGCGCCTGCGGGCTTTTGACAAATTCGGTTTTCCCATGGTGCACACCGCACTGGATTTCAGGACGCCTTGGGATGATGCGTCCGTCGAGATCATGACCGGCGATGGCCACCGGATTGCGGCGCT
>NZ_RPEN01000137.1 GCF_003991405.1 Pseudorhodobacter sp. E13 | reverse complement strand
CGCACGGTCAGCGGGGCCGAGGTAAAGGCAGATGTCATTGCGTCTCATGCCCCGATTGTGACACACCTGTTCACGGTTGGGAATCTTCCGTCAGGCGGCTAACACTAGTATGCTGTGGCGAAATCGGGGCGTATTGTTCAACTTTGGTTAAAACCACCAAAATTGGCAAAAACCGCCGCAAATCGCACTCTGTTTGAATATGCGCCGATGCCCCGACGCGGTGGCGCTTTTCCGGACGAATCTGCGCAAAGCCCTTTAGTTATTGGGGTTTTGGCATCGTTACCTGTGTGTGCCGGTGAAAGCTGCATCGCATTAAGGTAGAAGCAAGCTATTCAAAAATCCCTAAAAGGTTGTTTTCGCAAGAAAAGGCGCGCCCGGTTGTTACAGCGTCTTGCATATTAGCTGAGCCGCAAAGGTTAACAGATTTGCTGAGTCCATCCATTCCCATCCAAGCTGCGCGTTTGTTAATAAATATTAATTTTAAGGTATTGCCGAAAAATCCCGCCGGATACGGACGCATCAGCCGATCGTCAAGGTTTCTGACACTTTGAACGGCACCTGACCTGCCCAAAGCGCGCCCGGCGCCAGCGCGCCGATGTCAAAAGGTTGCACCCCGATCAGGCAAGGACCATCGTGATCTTGCACCCCAAAAGACACCACGCCCTCGGCTCAGGCAAAGCCTTGGGCAACATGCGCAACTGTCCACATCAAACCGGGCTTCGGGTGGCTCGCCAGATGAACGAGGATTTGGGTATGGGCGACAAATATCGAAAAACGGTCAGTCATTCTCATGGCCCCACGGTCATTCTTATCTTACCGTCGGCTTTTGGCTGACCATACGCCCGCCCCAGCGCGTCAGAGGTTTCGATCAATCCATTCATGTAGGCGCGGTCCGGTTCGCGCCCGCTGCAAGAGGTCGGATTTTTCGGCGGCATCAAGCCGCAGCCCATGCGCCTTCAGCAAGTCCAGCAGCGTGATTGAAAGAGTTTCCTTTTCCGCCGGCCCTGCCGTTGTCATCACATTGATCGCTTGCTGCGGAATGGTCAGCCGTGCGTTGCCATAGCGGGCAATCGTGGCGAAACGTCCGACATCGGCCCCGTGCCGAAGCAGCAGTTTCACGCGGTCCAGATTCCCGAACTTGACCTGCGCGGAAAGGGCCGTCAGACCTTCGGTTTCGGCAAGGTCTATCTTCCCTCGCTTGGCAAAGCTTTCGGCCACGCGCCCATAAGCCGTAATTTCAAGATGCGCGCCATCGAACAAAACGGTTTCGCCCTCGGGATTTTGTGGGGTGAAATCCACACCCGCCGCCAAGGAGAGCGTTACCGCGGCGTCCGATCCGGGCGCATAAAACACGATCGGAACACCTTTGACCCGGCAATCAGATAAAAGCGTTTCAATCGCCCATTGATCCATGGAAAGGTCGCCGTCGCGCAACTTGTCATCCCATTCCAAAAGGCGATCGACAGTTGAGAAATCGACATGTTTCATCTTATCGCCCTTCAAAGTGGGATGAAGCTCTGGCCCGGTGGACTCTCGTTAAGTTGGTTCACACCTTGCTGCGCGGCATCGCGGGGGCATTTTAATAGCATTTCATCCGATTGTATCTTTCCAGATCATTTTTCAAACGGCGTCGCAGATCGCGGATTTCTCGATAATGCCCTCCCTGCCGCGTAAGATATTCGGCCATATGTGCTCAATTCTTTCTTGAGCACCTCATTCTTGCGGGGCGTGCCTTCGACAAGCTCACCGCATCCGGGCGGCGGGCCGTTTGCCCACAAAAACAGACCGCGCGCCCCGCACGACAGGGTTCGGGCGACCCAACTCAGGCGCAAAGAACACATCCAAGCCGCGCCCCGCCCATTGAATGCTTTTCTTTTGCACAGAATCCCCCTATACGCACGCGGTCCCGACCTTTCCGGTTGGGGCGCCAAGGGCCTTGCTGGACGACATCCCGGCCTGCGCCGTCACATTCAACTATGGAGAACCCGATGTCGATTACGCCAGAACTGAAAGCCCAATTGATCAAAGAATACGCAACCAAAGAAGGCGACACCGGTTCGCCCGAAGTGCAGGTTGCCATTCTGTCCTCGCGCATCGCGACCCTGACCGAGCATTTCAAAGACCATAAGAAAGACAACCACTCCCGTCGTGGCTTGTTGATGATGGTTGCTCAGCGCCGCAAGCTGCTGGACTATGTCAAAGGCAAAAACGAAGAGCGTTACCAGTCGCTGATCCAGCGTCTTGGCATCCGCCGCTAAGTTTTATCCGCAATCGGATACCCTGCGCCCGTATCGAAAGATGCGGGCGTTTTGCTCTGTGGCCTTGGGTCACGCGCCAGCGCCGCACCCGGCCAATCGCCGCTTTGCACAAGCTGTTCCACCACCGCCACCAACACATCGCTGACCGCACCGGCGGCCCGTGTCATCGGGCGCGCTGTGCTTTGCGCCATCCAGACACCGCGCGACAGGCCGGGGGGCGCAAAGCGCGCAACCTGCAAGCGCCCCGCCGCCAAGGCATCGCGCAGCACATGCTCGGGCAGGATGGAACAGCCATACCCGTTTTCCACCAGTTGCTTGATGCTGCCAAAACTGTCGATCTCGATCACCGGATCAACCTTGATGCCCTGACGCGGCAACCAACTGTCCAACATCATCCGCAAGCCATGCGCGCCGCTGGGCAGGATCAACCCCAGATCGGCGATCAACCGGGCCGGGGCCTGCGCCACATCCGCCCCCGGCGGCACCAGCAGCACCAATTCCTCTGTCACCAGCGCGCGGGATTGCACACCCGCATCGCGCAAGTCGGCATAAAGCAGCGCAAGCTCCACCCGCCCGTCCAGCAACCATTCGCGTAAAAACCCGCTCATCGCTTCGGTGACGATGATCTTGATCTTTGGGTGTCGCGCCCGGCATTGCAGGATCAAGGGCAAAGACAAAAGCCCGCTGACCGTGCCGGGCAGGCCCAGCCGCACCGTGCCCACCGGCTCTTGCCCAAGGCTGCGCACTTCTTCGGTGCTCCGCTCCCACTCTGCCAGCAGGCCCCGTGCGCGGCGGGCCAGCAACGCCCCTGCTTCGGTTTCCCTGACCCCGTGCGGCCCGCGCAGCAGCAGTGGCGTTCCAAGTTGTTCTTCCATCCGGCGCACATGCAGCGACAGCGCAGGCTGCGCGATGTTCAATCGTTTCGCCGCGCTGGAAAAAGACCCTTCCTCTACGATCGCCAGAAAATACCGCAACTGCCGCAGGTCCATCGCCGCCCTCCCTTGCCCCATATAAAAAAGCTATAAGGCGCGCATTAAATATATATTGGCAATATAATGCAGGGCAATGCATACGCACGGAACGCAACATCGCCCAACGCAGGAGCCGCAAGGATGTATCAGCAACAAACCGATGAACATCAGGATATCCGCGAGGCGGTGCGCGCGCTCTGCGCCGAATTTCCAGATGCCTATCACCGCAAGGTCGATGCCGACCGCGCCTATCCCGAAGCCTTTGTCGAGGCACTGACCCGCGCAGGCTGGATGGCCGCGCTGATCCCTGAAGAATACGGCGGCTCGGGCCTTGGGTTGACCGAGGCGTCGGTCATCATGGAGGAAATCAACCGCGCGGGTGGCAATTCCGGGGCCTGCCATGGCCAGATGTATAATATGAACACGCTGGTCCGCCACGGCTCCGAAGACCAGCGCCGCCGCATCCTGCCCAAACTCGCCAGCGGTGAATTGCGGCTGCAAAGCATGGGCGTGACCGAACCGACCACCGGCACTGATACCACCCAGCTTAAAACCACCGCGGTGAAAAAAGGCGACCGCTATGTCATCAACGGCCAGAAAGTCTGGATCAGCCGGGTGCAACATTCCGACCTGATGATCCTTTTGGCCCGCACCACGCCCTTGGCGCAGGTGAAAAAGAAATCCGAAGGTCTGTCGATCTTTCTGGTTGATATCAAACAGGCGATGACCTCGGGCATGACGGTGCGCCCCATCCCGAATATGGTGAACCACGAAACCAATGAGCTGTTCTTCGACAACCTTGAAATCCCCGCCGAAAACCTGATCGGCGAGGAAGGCATGGGCTTCAAATACATCCTGACCGGGCTGAACGCCGAACGCGCGCTGATCGCGGCGGAATGTATCGGTGATGGCTATTGGTTCACCGACCGGGTGACGAAATATGTCTCCGAACGCACGGTCTTTGGCCGCCCTATCGGCCAGAACCAAGGCGTGCAATTCCCCATCGCCGAGGCTTATATCGAAATCGAAGCCGCCAATCTGATGCGCTACAAGGCCTGCGCGCTGTATGATGCGGGCCAACCCTGCGGGGCCGAGGCGAATATGGCGAAATACCTTGCGGCCAAGGCGTCTTGGGCGGCGGCCAATGCCTGTATCCAGTTCCACGGCGGCTTTGGCTTTGCCTGCGAATATGATATCGAACGCAAGTTCCGCGAAACCCGGCTGTATCAGGTCGCCCCGATCTCGACCAACCTGATCCTCAGCCATATCGCCGAGCATGTGCTTGGCATGCCGAGGTCGTTCTGATGGACCTGCCGCTGACAGGGTTGAAAGTCATCGCGATTGAACAGGCGGTTGCGGCACCGTTCGCCAGCGCCCGCCTTGCCGATGCCGGGGCCGAAGTCATCAAGATCGAACGTCCCGAAGGCGATTTTGCGCGCGGCTATGATGATGTGGCACGCGGGCAGTCCAGCTATTTCGTCTGGCTGAACCGGGGCAAAACCGCCGTGACGCTGGATTTGGCAACGCCCGAAGGCAAAGCCGCGCTGGAGGCGATGTTGGCGGATGCCGATGTCTTGCTGCAAAACCTGAAAGTGGGGGCCTTGGCCAAGCTGGGCTTTGGCTTTGACCGTCTGGCGCAGGATTACCCGCGCCTGATCACCTGTTCGATCAGCGGCTATGGCCCCACCGGCCCGATGGCCGACCGCAAGGCCTATGACCTGTTGATCCAAGCCGAATCCGGGCTTTGTGCGATTACCGGCGGGCCGTCAGAACCCGCGCGCGTGGGGCTATCCATCGTCGATATCGCCACCGGGGCCACCGCCTATTCCGCGATACTCGAGGCGCTTATCCGGCGCGGGATTACAGGCAAAGGGGCCACTATTTCCGTGTCGATGTTTGATGTAATGGCCGATTGGCTGACGGTGCCGCTGCTGAACCATCGCGGTGGCAAAAGCCCCAAACGCATCGGCATGGCGCATCCGTCCATCGCGCCTTATGGCGTGTTCACCGCCGCCGATGGGCGCCAGATCCTGATCGCCGTGCAAAGTGATCGCGAATGGCGGACCCTTTGCGCGCAGGTGCTGGGCCGCCCCGATTGTGGCACCGACCCGCGCTTTGCCACCAATGTCGCCCGCGTTGCCAACCGTGCCGAAACCGATGCGCTGGTGGCCGCCGCCATTGCCGCCCTTCCCGCAGATCAGGCGATTGCCTTGCTGCTGGGCGCGCAGGTGGCGCTGGCCTCGGTCAATGATATGGAAGGGCTGTCCACCCACCCGCATCTGCGCCAGATCACGGTAGAAACCCCCAACGGCCCCGTCACCTATCCCGCCCCGGCCCCGGTCTGGGAGGAGGCGCCCCGCGTCTATGGCCCGGTGCCCGCACAACAGCCCAAGGAGGGCTAAGCCATGTCGCTTGACCTTGACCACCTGCGCCAATGGATCGGGCGGCAGGAGGAACAATCCGAACAGCTTACCCCCGCAATCGCCCAGCGTTTCAACGCCACCTTTGACCGCGTCTCGGCGCTGGATACGGGGGCCGAGGCCCCCTTGCTGATCCACCTCTGCCTTGGTCAACCCGCCGTGCCCACCGCCGAACTGGGGCCAGATGGCCACCCCGCGCGCGGTGGCTTTCTGCCGCCCGTGCCCTTGCCGCGCCGCATGTGGGCAGGGGGCGCGTTCCAGTTTCACGCCCCGATCTGTATCGGCGACACCGTTACCCGCCGCTCGGTGATCGAGGATGTCACGCTGAAACACGGCAGCACCGGTGCGCTTTGCTTTGTCACCGTCACGCATCACATCACCAGCGCCGGGCGCAAAGCCGTGACCGAACGGCAGGATATCGTCTACCGCGATGCCAGCGCCCCGCCCCGCAACATGCCCGAGGCCGCCCCGAACGGCACGCACAGCCGCAGCATCGCCGCCACGCCGACCCTGCTGTTTCGCTATTCCGCGCTGACCTTCAACGGCCACCGCATCCATTACGATGCGCCCTATGTCACCGGAACCGAAGGCTACCCCGGCCTGATCGTGCATGGCCCGATGCAGGCCACCTTGCTGGCCCAATATGCCGCCGATCTGCGCGGCGCGGCCCCGGCCAGCTTCCGCTTCCGCAGCCTCTCGCCGCTGTTTGACACCCATGATGTCACGCTCAACGCCCGCGACGATGGCGCGGACCTGACGCTCTGGACCGCCACACCCGGCGGCCCCACCGCGATGGAGGCCCGCGCCCGCTGGTAAGCCTGCGCGGCAGGGCTTGCCATTTTCGCGGCGTGGTTGTTTGGTTATCCCGCGCGGCAGCAACCCCCGGCGGGAAGGATACACAGTGTTCGGTCGGATTCTCTCAGGCCTCAGACGCCGGGCCGAAACATGGGCCGCCCGCCGCGCCGTGGCGCAAGGCAACCGCGTGATCCACGGCCCCGCCACCGTGCAACTGGCCCCGGATGAGGTGGCCGTCGTCGCCCTGATGAAAAACGCGTCCTATTTCCTTGCCGATTTCATGGCCCATCACCAAGCGCTTGGCGTGCGCCATATCGTGATCGTCGACAACGGCTCCACCGATGATACGGTCGCCATCGCCCAAGGCTTTGCCAATACCACCGTGATCCGCAACACCTTGCCCGCCAAACGTTATGAGGTGCTGCTCCGCGTGCAAGCAGCACGGCACGTGCTGCGCGGCGGCTGGGTGCTGTTTCTGGACGCGGATGAAATGTTTGAACCCCCGCTCTCGGCCCCTTTGCCGCGCCTGCTGGCCTATCTGGAAACGCGCGGCTTCACCGCCATGGTGACGCAAATGCTCGACCTGTTCACCCCGCAGCCCTATGGCGAAACGAAGGGCTGGACCTATGCGCAGGTGCTGTCCGGGGCCAATCAGTTCAGCCTGGGGCAGATCACCACCGTCCCCTACCATGACCGCGACCGCATCGGCTTTAGCTGGTTTCTGGATCAGAACAAGGGCGATGTGGCCCTGAAAATCGGCGGCTTGCGGCGCGAGGTTTTTGGCGAGGCGTGCTTTTTGTCCAAACACTCGCTCGTGCGTAATCTGCCGGATGTGCAATTGATGGTGCATCCGCATTGCGCCGCAGGCGTCCGCGTGGCCGATGTGACCGGGCTGTTGCGGCATTACAAACTGGCGGGCGATTATCTGGCGCGTGACCGTGCCTCGGTTGCCGCAGGCACATGGGACCATGCCGAGGATGCAAAGCGCCTTGCAGCAGCAACAGGTGGCGATGATTTCACCATAACCCCGGCCGAGGCGCTGCCTTATCAAGGGCCGGAAGACTTGGCAAATCGCGGCTTTCTAGAGGCGTCAGACGCCTATCGCCGCGCGATCACTTAAGCCGCAGATCGGCGGAATCGCCTTTGCCAGCATCCGAGGTAAAGCGCAGCGTATTGCCTTTGCGTTCCACCAATTGGCAATTCGCCGCGATTTCTGTGTTGCCATAGGTCATATCACGGCAGAACAATCCGCCCTGCCAACGCCAGCTTCCCGTGACCGGCGTGCCAAAGGCGCTGCCTTTGATCGCCCCTTCCGGCGATACATTCAGCGAGATGCCGAACCGCGTCAGCGCCTTGCCAGACACAAGTTTCACGAATTCACGTTTTTCCACCACAGGCGAAAACCCATCGGCCAGCGCGGCAGATGGGGTCAGCATCAGGGCAAACAGGACAAAATGTTTCATGTGATCCTCCGATGAAACCCTTACGCAGCAAGGCAGGCGTTGGATCAGTTTTTACCACAGGTCACGGTGTCACAGCCCCAGAACATCCATCATGTCATATTCGCCGGGCTTCTGCCCGATGCCCCACAGCGCCGCCCGCAGCGCGCCGCGCGCGAAAATGCCCCGGTCGGTGGCCAGATGGCGCAGCACGATACGTTCGCCATCGGCGGCAAAGATCACATCATGCTCGCCCACCACATCGCCGCCGCGAATGGCGGCAAAGCCGATATCCCCGCGTTTGCGCGCCCCCGTGATGCCATCCCGACCGGAATCGCGCACATCCTCCAGCGCCACACCGCGCCCTGCCGCCGCTGCCTCGCCCAGCATCAAGGCGGTGCCGGATGGTGCGTCCACCTTCATGCGGTGATGCGCCTCGACCACTTCGATGTCCCAATCCTCATCCAGCGCGGCGGCAACCTTTTGCGTCAGCCGGGTCAACAGGTTCACGCCCAGCGACATATTCCCCGCCCGCACAATCACCGCATGGCGTGCGGCAGGGCCCAGCTTGACGATATGCGCGGCCTCCATCCCGGTGGTGCCGATCACATGCACAAGGCGGGCCTGCGCGGCGAGGGCGGCAAATTCCACCGTGGCAGCAGGGGCGGTAAAATCAATCACGGCCTGCGCGCGGGCAAAAGCCTCCAGCGGGTCATCGGTCACGGTGACGCCAAGCGCCGCCCCACCCATACACTCGCCAATATCGCGGCCCACCCAGGCATGGCCCGCCCGTTCCACACAGCCCACCAGCCGCGTCTTGCCCGACCCGGCAATGGTGCGCACCAACATTTGCCCCATGCGGCCCGAAGCCCCTGTGACGACGATTCCCGGAAGGTCGGCCATGATCTTGTTCCCTTGCTGCTTGCCGCTTGTTTAACCGCAAGCCGTGCAATGCGCAAAGGGCGATCCGCAACAGGTGGGCTGGCGCAATGGCGCTACGTTACCCGCGACAAACGCGCCACAAAGGGGCAAACTGGCGCAGAAAACCGGGGAAGGGGCCAAAGATGTTTCGCCTGCAACTGATGTGTCAGCATAACGCCGTCCGCGTCATGGCCTTGATCTGTGCGGCGGCGATGGTCTGGCTGGCGCTGAACGGGCCGGGCTGGGCATGGGCTTTTGTGGTCTTTGGTATCCCGGCACAGATGCTGAATGAATATTCCTTGCATCGCTACATCTTTCACCTCGCGCCACCCCGCCGCCAATGGGCGTTTGACCTGCTTTATCAGGCGCATTACGGCCACCATGATTTCCCCACCAATCACGGGCTGTTCTTTGTGCCGATCTGGGTGGCGCTTCCTGTGCTGTGCACCAGTTTTGGCGTGGCTTGGGCGGCGCTGTCGCTGATCACGCCCCACGCGCTTCCCCTCGCGGTGGCGATTGTGCCGGTGGGCGGTATCATGACCTTTCTGGGCTATGAGTGGTTCCATATGACAGCGCATCTGCCCGTCCCGAAAACCGCCGTTGAACGCCATGTCACCACCCTGCACAACCAACACCACTTCCGCGACTTCTCGCGATGGTTCCACGTCTCACCGGGGGGCGAGGTGATTGACCGCGCGATGGGCACCGCGATTGACCGCGAGGCGCTGAAATCGCAGCAACGCATCGAATTCATCCGCACCCTTGGCATGCGCCCCGATGATCCGCGCCTGATCGCGGCACGCCAACGCTTTGCCCCCCGCTATGGGCTGACACAGGCCGAGATCACGCGCGCCGCAACAGTTTAGGCGAAAACCTGCATGCACGCTTCGGTGATGCCCGTTGCGGGGCGCGCGATTCCGCCCTATGTCAGGCGCATGGCACATAAGAACCTTACCTCGGCCAAGGGGCCTTCGCAGCGCCAACTTCGTGTTGGTGAATTGATCCGCCGGATTTTGTCCGAGGTGCTGTCGCGTGGCGATGTGCATGACCCGGACCTCAACCGCCTCTATATCACCGTGGGCGAGGTGCAGATGTCTGCCGACCTGCGCGTGGCCACCGTGCATGTGATGCCACTTGGCGGCGGCGATGTTGACGGCGCCATCGCGCTTTTGGCCAAACATCAGGGCGAATTGCGCCACCATGTCAGCAAGGGCATGATCATCAAACATGTCCCGGAACTCCGCTTCCGCCGCGATATCACCTATGATCAGCTGGATGAAACCCGCCGCCTGCTGGGCGATGAACGCGTGCGCCGCGATGTGGAAAACGCCAAAGATGACGGCGATGAGGCATAGGCTGACAGCCCTCGTCGGTTTGCTGCTGGGCATGGCTACACCCGGCCTTGCCGCCGCCACCTGCCGTGATATCACCTTCGAATCCCTGCCCTATACCGTGTGCGAAGTGTCCACCGCGCAGGATCTGCGGATCTTTCATTCTGGCGGCGATGGGGCCGTGCTTGGCAGCTTTGGCCGCGTCGATGAGGTGCTGAAACCCGAAGGCAAGAAACTTGGCTTTGCGATGAACGCAGGCATGTATCACGCCGACCGCGCCCCCGTGGGCCTGCTGGTCACCGAAGGCACCGAGCAAAGCCGCATCATCACCAGTGATGGGCCGGGGAATTTCGGCCTGCTGCCCAATGGCGTGTTCTGCATCGGCCCGCAGCGCTTTCGCGTCGTGGAATCCCGCGCCTATCAGGCCAACCCGCCCGCCTGCCGCTTTGCCACCCAATCCGGCCCAATGCTGGTGATTGATGGCGCCTTGCACCCACGCTTTCTGCCCAAAAGCGACAGCCGCTATATCCGCAACGGGGTCGGCGTCTCGGCCGATGGCAAAACCGCCTATCTCGCGATTTCCGGGCAAGCGGTGAACTTCGCCCAATTCGGCCGCCTGTTCCGCGATGCGCTGAAAACCCCCAACGCGCTTTATTTCGACGGCAAGATCAGCCGCCTTTACGCCCCCGCCCTGCGCCGCAATGATTTCGGCTTTCAGATGGGCCCCATCATCGGACTGGTCGAGGCGGAATAGCCCCCGCCCCCTGCCTTGACGCGGCCCCTGACGCGGGCTAGCAGGCATGTTTCGCAACTTATGGGGGTCATCATGGCACGCAAACAAAAAGGCCGGGCCATTTCGGGCTGGTTGGTGGTGGACAAGCCTGCCGGGATCACCTCTACCGCTGTGGTCAGCAAGGTGAAATGGGCGATGGATGCGCAAAAAGCAGGCCATGCCGGCACGCTGGACCCCGATGCCACCGGCGTTCTGGCCATCGCCTTGGGCGAGGCCACGAAAACCGTGCCCTATATCACCGATGCGCTGAAATGCTATCGCTTCGTGGTGCGCCTTGGCATCGCCACCACCACCGATGATGCCGAAGGCGCGGTTACTGAAACCTCTGCCCTGCGCCCCACAGATGCCGAGATTGCCGCCGCTTTGCCCGCCTTCCGGGGCGAAATTGAACAAATCCCGCCGCAGTTTTCCGCCGTGAAGGTCGACGGCGAACGCGCCTATGATATCGCCCGCGGTGGCGGCGCGATGGAACTGGCCGCCCGCCCGCTTTGGGTCGAAAAGCTGGACATCATCGCCCGCCCCGATCCCGATCATGTCGAGCTGGAAATGGTCTGCGGCAAAGGCGGCTACGTCCGCTCTATCGCGCGCGATCTGGGCGCGGCGCTGGGCGGCTTTGGTCATGTGCTCTGGCTGCGCCGCACATGGTCCGGCCCGTTTGAGGCAGACAAAGGCATTTCGATCGAACAACTCGACGCCTTGGGCAAAACCGGGGCGCTTGATGCCTTCCTTCTGCCGCTGGAACTGGGCCTTGGCGATTTGCCCGAACTGCCGACCACTGCCGAAGGCGCGACCCGCCTGCGCCACGGCAACCCCGGCATCGTCCTGACCTCCAACGCCGAATATGGCGAGGAAGCCTGGGCCAGCTTTGAAGGCCGCGCCGTGGCCGTGGGCACCTACAAAGCAGGCGAGCTGCACCCCAGCCGGGTGTTCAACGACTAAGGGCGGCGGCTAGCCCAAGCCGCCATCGCCGAAATACGCCTCATCCACGTCCTCTGGCTCATGGAATTTTAGCGCGCGCTTGCGGCCGTTGATAAAAACGTGATCGGCTCAGACCCAAAATGTGCCTCCCGATGACAATTTGGACAAATCGCAGCGACATTGCCTAGCGTATCCAAGCCGCCAATCGCCAAAGGAATGATATGATGAACTTCCAGATAGGGTGCGCCATCTTTGCGCGTGAACGGTGCAGGCTGGCAGCACCGCTGACAAACGCCTTTTGCGTTCACCAATGCTTGGGCGACCACATCCGGGTTCCTTTGAAACACCGTCACTTCAACAGTCTTCCGAACTGGCACCCCGGAAAGTTTTGAAAGTCGGGCGAGCCGTTCCGGCTCATTGTCACCTAGAGATTGAACAACAAGCCGCTGAAACTGCGCATTTTGGCCTTCATCTGCGTCTGGTTCGACAAAGCGCGCCCTTATATCAGATACAGCTTGTCGAGCCGTGTGCCGCGTCGTGTTGCGAAGGCCTTCATAATATTCAATGTGCGACTCAACAGACTTCAACGCAGTCATTAGGGCTGCAAGTCCAAAGTCTGTCGCTATCCGTGTAAGATAATAGGAAATTGCTTCTGGATTTATTGTTCGTTTGTATGTCTTGCCCTTGATGATCAAATCAACATTTCTGATATAATCAGATGCACTTGCCTTGTTCATATGCAACGCTGTGACTGCTGTCTCAACGGCGTCGTTAAACAATATCTGGCGTTTGTGATACGCTAAACCTAAGTCATAGCAAAATTCGATTTCCCGACTTGTTACCTTCGGCATTAAAAAATCCCCTTATAGGTCGGGGTTCACCCCGACTCTGCCACCCCTAACACACGCGACTCAAATCTTAATATTCGGTTAATTTTTTCACAAAAACAGATTTAAATCAGCAGCTTACCTTGAATTCCGCGCGCGATTCCGCGCTGCAATTCTCACGCCCGTTTGCCCAGACTGGCAACCCCCAGAACCTCCAGCACCCGGGTCTCGATCTGGGCTGCATCCATGCCCGCAACCTCATACATCCGCTCAGGCGAGGCTTGATCAATGAAGATATCCGGCAGCACCATCGACCGATATTTCAGCCCGGTATCGAACACGCCTTCCTCGGCCAAAAGCTGCGCGACATGGGAACCGAACCCCCCAATCGCGCCTTCCTCCACCGTGATCAAAACCTCATGTTTTGCCGCCAGATCAAGGATCAGATCGCGGTCCAGAGGCTTGGCAAAGCGGGCATCCGCGACCGTGGGGGTGATGCCCTTCGCGGCCAGATTTTCCGCAGCCTTGCGAACCTCGGCCAGCCGCGTGCCAAAAGACAGAATCGCGACGCGCTTGCCCTGCTGGACTACCCGGCCCTTGCCAATCTCCAGCGGGATGCCCCGCTCCGGCATCTCGACCCCGACACCATCGCCGCGCGGGAACCGGAACGCGATCGGCCCGTCTTCATGCGCCGCCGCCGTGGCCACCATATGGACCAGCTCCGCCTCATCCGCCGCGGCCATCACCACGAAACCGGGCAGGTTCGCCAGAAAGGCCACATCAAACGCGCCCGCATGGGTCGCCCCATCGGCCCCCACCAGCCCCGCCCGATCAATCGCGAAGCGCACGGGCAGCCGCTGGATCGCGACATCATGCACGACCTGATCATACCCCCGCTGCAAGAAGGTGGAATACAGCGCGCAGAACGGCTTCAACCCGCCCGCCGCCATGCCCGCCGAAAAGGTCACGGCATGCTGTTCCGCGATGCCCACATCAAAGCAGCGGCGGGGGAAACGCTCGGCAAACAGGTTCAGTCCGGTCCCGTCGGGCATCGCCGCCGTCACCGCCACAATCTTGTCATCCCGCGCGGCCTCCGCCATCAGGGACTGCGCAAAAACCTTTGTATAGCTGGGCGCGTTAGAGGGGCTTTTCTTTTGCTCGCCCGTCAGCACATCAAACTTGGCCGTGGCATGGCCCTTATCGCGCGCCTTTTCTGCCGGGGCATAGCCTTTGCCCTTTTTGGTAATCACATGGATCAGCATCGGCCCCTTGGCCCGCGCATGAACCGTGCGCAATACGGGCATCAGCAGGTCAAGATCATGCCCATCAATCGGGCCGACATAGCTGAACCCCAACTCCTCAAACAGGGTGCCGCCGACGGTCATGCCTTTCAGCATCTCTTTCGCCCGCCGCGCGCCTTCCTGAAACGGCTCGGGCAAGAAGCTGACCGCCCCTTTCGCCACCGCTTTCAAATCCTGAAACGGCGCCCCGGCATAAAGCCGCGACAGGTAAGACGACATCGCCCCCACCGGCGGCGCGATGCTCATCTCATTGTCGTTCAGAATGACGAACAGCCGCTTTTTCAGATGGCCCGCGTTGTTCATCGCCTCAAACGCCATGCCCGCGCTCATCGACCCGTCACCGATTACCGCCACCGCATCGCCCGGATCGCCGCCCAGATCGGCGGCCACGGCAAAGCCCAAAGCCGCCGAGATGGAGGTAGAGCTATGGGCCGCGCCGAACGGATCATAGGGCGATTCAGAGCGTTTGGTGAAACCGGAAAGCCCACCTTCGGCCCGCAAGGTGCGGATACGGTCGCGCCGCCCGGTCAGGATTTTATGGGGGTAGCATTGGTGGCCCACGTCCCAGATGATCTTGTCGCGCGGTGTATCGAAAATCGCATGCAGCGCAACCGTCAGTTCCACCACGCCCAAACCCGCGCCCAGATGCCCGCCGGTGACGGATACCGCCGAGATTGTCTCGGCCCGCAATTCGTCGGCCAGTTGCCGCAACTCACGGTCCGTCAGGCCCTTCATGTCGGATGGCAGGGTCACACGGTCCAGCAGCGGGGTTTTGGGTCGGTCGGTCATTTTGCTCCCCTGAGCCTAGTTCTCGCGGGCGATCACGAAACGCGCCGCTGCAATCAAAGTCCCGGCCCGCGCACCATAGGGGGCGAGGGCGGCGGTTGCCTCATCAATCAGGCTGGCCGCGCGCGTCTGCGCCCCGTCCAGCCCAAGCAGAGATACGAAAGTGGCCTTTCCAGCCTCGGCATCCTTGCCCAGTTTCTTGCCCGCTTTCGCGGCGTCGCCCGTGACATCCAAGATGTCATCAGCGATCTGAAAGGCAAGGCCCATGGCGGCGGCATATCGCCCCAAGGGGGCCGGGTCCGCCCCGGCCAGCACCGCGCCTGCGGTGGCCGACCATTCAAACAAGGCCCCGGTTTTGCCCGCCTGCAATCGGGTGATCTGTTGCAGCGTCAACGGGGTGGCAGCGGTTTCGGCGGCCATATCCAAGGCCTGCCCCAGCACCATGCCGCGCGCCCCCGCCGCCCGCGCCATGCCAGCGATCAGCGCCAGCCGGTTGAGGCCAAGCGCTGCATCGGTCAGCAGCTCAAAGGCAAGTGTTTGCAGCGCATCGCCCGCCAGAACGGCCACCGCCTCATCCCATTTGCGGTGCACGGTGGGCAGGCCCCGGCGCAGATCATCATTATCCATGCAAGGCAGATCATCATGCACCAGCGAATAGGCATGCATCGCCTCAATCGCGGCAGCGGCGGCCACGGCGTTTTCAGGCGCAATCCCGTGTAGCGCCGCCGATTCCAGCACGAAAAACCCGCGCAAGCCTTTGCCCCCCGCCAGCGCATAGCGCATGGCATGGATGACGGGTTCATCGTCCAGATCATTCAAGGCAAGATCAAGCCGGGCTTGCACCTGCCGGGCCGAAGCGGCCAGCACGGTTGGAAAGGTCACATCCCCTCCGCCGGGGTGGTGCCGATGGCTTGGCCATCCTTGGCGCGGATCATCTCGACCTTGTCTTCGGCCTCTTTCAACTTGGCCGCGCAATGCGCCTTCAAGGCCGCCCCGCGTTCATACAGCGCGATAGAGGCTTCCAGCGGCACTTCGCCCCGCTCCAGGGAGGTGACAACCTGTTCCAGCGCGCCCATCGCCTCTTCAAAACTCATGTCCGCAACTGGTTTATCTGTCATGTCCGCGTTCCTTCAATACGTTCACATGGGCGGCAGCCGAGGCCGCGAGTGCGGGCAGATCATAGCCGCCCTCCAGTGCCGATACCACCCGCCCCGCGCAATGGTCATCCGCAAGATCGCAAATCCGCTGCGTCAGCCAAGCAAAATCATCCTCGGTCCAGTTCAGATTGGCCAAAGGATCGGCGCGATGGGCATCAAACCCGGCGGAAACCAGAATCAACTCTGGCGCAAAAGCGTCGATCCGGGGGAAGATATGGGCATCATAGGCGGCGCGCATATCGGCCCCGGAACTGCCTGCACGCAGCGGCAGGTTGATGATCTGGCGATGCGCGCCCACCTCATGCGCTGCCCCCGACCCGGGATAAAGCGGCATTTGGTGCGAAGAGGCGAACATCACGCGCGGCTCATCCCACAGCAGGTCTTGGGTGCCGTTGCCGTGATGCACGTCAAAATCCACAACCGCCACGCGGGCCAGTTTGTGGTGGTCCAGCGCATATTTCGCGGCGATGGCGATGGTGCCGAACAGGCAAAACCCCATGGCGGTATCCGTTTCGGCATGATGGCCGGGCGGGCGCGTGGCGACAAAAGCATTCGCCGCACCGCCCGACAGCACCAGATCCACCGCCGCACAGACCCCGCCAACCCCACGCAAAGCGGCCCGAAAACTGCCGGGGGCCAGATAGGTATCACCATCCACCTGCGCCCAGCCTTGCGCGGGCAGGGCGGCGCGGATGCGGTTGATATAGCTTTGCGGATGGCAGCGCAGAATATCGGCCTCTGCCCCCATGGGGGCGTCATGACGCGCCAGATCAAGCCCCGACAGCGCGGCCAGAACGGCAGAAAGCCGGGCAGATTGTTCGGGGTGGCCCGGCGGTTCCCGGTGGGCATCGCAATCGGGATGAGAGAATAGCGCCGTCGCCATGGCCTTAATCTGGGGCCAGCATATAGCCCGCGCCGCGCACGGTTTGCAGATAACGTGGCTGCTTTGGGTCATGCTCGATCTTGCGGCGCAGACGGGTGATCTGCACATCGACGGCACGTTCCTGCCCGGTCTTTTCCTCGGCGCTGCTGTCGCGGCCCAGATCACCGGCAAGGGTTTCGCGGCTGATCGGCTGGCCGGGTTGGGCCGCGAAAATCCGCATGAGTTGCGCCTCGGTCGCGGTCAGGCGCACGGGGTCGCCGCCTTGCCACAACTCCCCCCGGTCGATGTCATAGCGCACGCTTCCCAGATGCAGCACCTTTGGCCCTGCTTCGGCCTGCACCTGCGGCACGCGGCGCAAAATGGCGTTGATGCGCAAGAGCAGTTCTTTCGGCTCAAACGGTTTCACAAGGTAATCGTCGGCCCCTGCCTCTAACCCCTCGATCCGGCTGGACGTTTCACCGCGCGCGGTCAACAGCAGGATCGGCACCGCCAGACGCGCGCGCAGCTCGCGCGTCAGGGCAATGCCATCGACGCCGGGCATCATCACATCCAGCACGATCATGTCGAAATCCAGACCTTCCAGCAACCGCCGCGCCTGCGCACCATCACGGGCGATCGTGACCAGAAAACCGTTGCGCATCAGGAATTTCTGCAACAGGCCGCGAATACGCTCATCATCATCGACGACCAAAAGATGGGCCTGCGGGTCGGGGATCATGGGGAATTCTCCTTAAGGCTCAGATACTGTTTACGCGCGCTTTCATCCATCATCGCCTCTAGCACATGCCGAAACCCCTGCACAGCGCCCGGCCCGGCCGCACGATAGGCCGCCCGCATCCGCGCGCGCTGCGCATCCGACAGGCTGCGCTCCAGATCAGCGCCTTTTTCCGTCAGATGCAAATGACGTTCGCGTTTATCGGCGCGGCCCACCCGGCTTTCGACCAGACCATCCTCGATCAGGCTGCGCAGCACCCGGTTCAGCGATTGCTTGGTCACACCAAGGATCGCCAGAAGGTTGTTCACCGTGGTGCCGGGGCTGCGATGGATGAAATGCAACGCGCGGTGATGGGCGCGGCCATAATCCATGCCTTCCAAGATGCGATCCGGGTCAGCGGTAAAGCCGCGATAGGCAAAAAACATCGCCTCAATGCCTTTGCGCAACTGCTCATCGGTCAGAAACAGCAGGCTGTCGCTGTGGCTTGTGCCGGTTTTTGAATGGTCCATCCCTTGCCTCCACCCGTTTGATCCAGTGTGGTTGACATGGTTTTAAGTCAGCCTTGTTGACTTTCCAAGCGCCAACTGTTAGCGATTTCCCGATTTTACGCAACTTTATGACCGTATCGGCCCTAAATTGCGCAACTTTTGCAATTCACCCGAGGGAGGGCGCAGCGATGGCTGGATATGATGACCGTGATGGCAAAATCTGGATGGACGGGGAGCTTGTCGATTGGCGCAGTGCCAAAGTGCATATCCTGACCCATGCGATGCACTACGCCTCGTCGGTGTTTGAAGGCGAACGCTGCTACAACGGCAAGATTTTCAAATCGGTGGAACATTCCGAACGGCTGCGCAAATCCGGCGAATTGCTGGATATGGAACTGCCCTGGTCGGTGGCCGAGATTGAGGCCGCAAAGGAAGCCACGCTGAAAGCCAACGGGCTGACCAATGCCTATGTGCGCCCGGTGGCATGGCGCGGCGCGGGTGAGGATATGGGCGTGGCCTCCAAGCGCAACCCGATCCATCTGGCTATCGCTGTCTGGGAATGGGGGAATTACTATGGCGACGCTAAGATGAAAGGGGCCAAGCTGGACATCGCGAAATGGAAGCGGCCCAGCCCGGAAACCATTCCCCATGCGGCCAAGGCGGCAGGGCTTTACATGATCTGCACCATGTCCAAACACGCGGCCGAGGCGAAAGGCTGTTCAGACGCGATGATGTTTGATTATCGCGGTTATGTGGCCGAGGCGACCGGGGCGAATATCTTTTTCGTCAAGGATGGCGTGGTGCATACGCCGCTGGCCGATGGCATCCTGAACGGGATCACCCGGCAAACCGTGATCGGGATGCTGAAGGAAAAGGGCATCGAGGTGCAGGAGCGCCGGATCGAAGCCGCAGAGCTGGAAAGCATGCAGCAATGCTGGCTGACGGGGACCGCCGCCGAGATTACGCCCGTGGGTCAGATTGGCGATTACAACTTCGAAGTCGGCCAACTGACCCGCGATATCTCGGCGGAATATGAGGCGCTGGTGCGCCGCTAACCCCCCTGAGGGCCTGCGTTTTCGGTGAAAAACCGTGGGCCCTCAGGCCATTTCACCACGCTCAATCCGCAGGAAATGCTGCATGCGGCTGGCGTCTGTTCGGGGCTGCGCGCGCTTTGACAGGGTTTTGATCACCGGATGCGGCGCGGTTTCATTCGCCGTGCGTTCCAAAGCCCAGAAATACTTGCGGCGCAGCAGGTTGGGCGGGTTGCGGTGATCTGCGAGATGTTTGGTCATGGCATCCTCCCATAGGTTATGCCCGCCAAAGGTAACACGTTTTGCGGGAAAAGTCGCCCCCTTGGTGGCCTAAGGCGCCAGAGACAGGCGGTGCAGTGCCCATTGGGCGGCATCGGCAACCGCCGGATCCGGGTCTGCCACATGCGGCGCGGCGGCGGCGCGCAGGTCCGGGTTGCCGGAATTTCCGATGGCATAGAGCACATTGCGCAGGAACCTGTCGCGCCCGATGCGTTTGACCGGGCTGCCGGAAAACCGAGCGCGAAAGGTGGCATCATCCAGCGCGGCAAGCTCTGCCAGCAAGGGCGCGCCGACCCGCGGCGCATAGCCGATTTCCGAGGCGGCAACGGCAAATTTGTTCCACGGGCAGATCGCCAGACAATCATCACAGCCATAAATGCGGTTGCCCAAAAGCGGGCGCAACTCTGCGTCGATCGGGCCTTTGTGCTCAATGGTCAGATAGGAAATGCAGCGCCGTGCATCCAATTGATAAGGCGCGGGAAAAGCCTTTGTCGGGCAAATATCCAGACAGGCGGTGCAAGTGCCGCAATGGCTGCTTTCGGGGCTGTCCTTGGGCAGATCAAGCGTGGTGAACAGCGCGCCCAAAAAGAACCAATTGCCCAGATCACGCGACAGAAGATTGGTGTGTTTGCCTTGCCAGCCCAAACCTGCCGCCTGTGCCAAAGGCTTTTCCATCACGGGGGCGGTATCAACGAACACCTTGATTTCTGCGCCTGTCGCCTCAACCAGCCAGCGCCCCAGACGTTTCAACCGCTTCTTGACTAGATCATGATAATCGCGCCCCTGCGCATAGACGGAAACCGCCGCGCGGTCCGTTTGGGCCAGAACGTCAAGCGGGTTGCCTTCGGGGGTGTATACCTCGGCCAGCATGATAACCGACCGCGCCTCGGGCCAAAGAGCGGCGGCAGACCCGCGCCAGCCCATGCGTTCGGCCATCCAACCCATTTGCCCATGCCGCCCCAACGCGACAAACTGGTCCAAACGCCCTGCCGTGTGGGGCGTGGCATCGGGCGCGCAGATGCCAAAGGCGGAAAACCCCTCGGCCATTGCGCGGGCGTGGATGGTTTCGCGGGTGACGCCGGGTGCCACGGCCCCGATCAGGCTGCGGCTTGCGGCGCGCGCGCCTCGGTCAGAATGGCGTGCAGCTTGGCAGGGTCGGAATTGGCGCGCAGCTTGGCGACCACGCCTGCATCGCGCATGGTGCGCGACACAAGTGCCAGCGCTTTCAGGTGGTCCACCCCGGAATCCTTGGGGGCGAACAGGGCAAAGACCAGATCGACAGGCTGCCGATCAACCGAGTCATAATCCAGCGGTTTTTCCAAACGCACAAAAACCCCGATGATCTTTTGCAATTCTTGCAAACGGGCATGGGGCAGGGCGATGCCATGGCCCACACCGGTGGGGCCAAGGCTTTCGCGTTCTTGCAGACCTTCAATCGCAACAGATGCATTCAGCCCGTGAACCGAGGCGACAATCTCACCAATTTCTTGGAAGAGCCGCTTTTTGCTGGTCAGATGGCTGACGATGCGAACGGCACCGGGCGCAAGGATATCAGAAAGATTCATGGTCCGCTTTTTCCTGCGCCACGATGCGGCGCTTTATTTACTGTTGCGCGGGTCAATCCAGCCGATGTTCCCGTCATCACGACGATACACGACATTCACACCGCTGTGCTTCGAGTTGCGAAACACCAGCATGCGTTGCCCTGCCAATTCCAACTGCATGACCGCCTCGCCGACCGAAAGTGTGGGAACCTTGGTTTCCATCTCGGCGATGATCATGGGCTGAAGCGTCTCGGGCTCCGCATCCTCGTGCTCTTCGTTTCCCGCGAGGATATAAGAGGAACCGCCGTCAAACTCAACAGGGGTTACGCGGTCGCGGTGGTGGTCGCGCAGACGGCGCTTGTAGCGGCGCAACTGCTTGTCCATCTTTTCGCGGCAAGCTTCAAAGGCGGCATAAATCTCGGTCGCGTGACCTTTGGCCTGTGCAGTCAGCCCGGTGGACAGGTGGATTGTCGATTCACAGACCAATTCATGAGCATTCCGAGAGAAAATCACGACAGCTTCGGTCGGGCGTTGAGCATATTTTTCAACAGTCTCCCCAAGTTCTGCTTTGACGTGCGTTTGCAACGCCTCACCAATGTCGATCTGTTTGCCCGTGATCTGATACCGCATAATCCCTCCTCTTTGTTTCGACATAGGACACCTGCACGCTGCGAGGCACCCTGCCGATGGGTTTAGACACCAAACAAGTTAACGAAAACCTTTTGTTTCTGGTCGGTTACGACCATCAACGAAAGCTATGTCACCTGTTCGGTAGTGCTAGCATCCAGAGTATTTGGCGACACAGAAGGCCGACTTGTCAATGGGGTTGCTTGGAAACGATGGGTTGCGCGGCAATTAGCTGATGCGAAAATTCTGGCCCAGATAGACGCGGCGCACGTTTTCGTCGCGCACCACCTCATCGGTGGTCCCGCTCATCAAAACGGTGCCGTCATGCAGAATATAGGCGCGGTCCACGATCTCCAGCGTCTCGCGGACGTTGTGATCGGTGATCAGCACCCCGATGCCGCGACGTTTCAAATCGCTGACAAGGTGGCGAATCTCGCCCACGGCGATGGGGTCGACGCCGGCAAAGGGTTCATCCAACAGCAGATATTTCGGGTCTGCGGCAAGACAGCGCGCAATCTCGACGCGCCGCCGTTCCCCGCCCGACAGCGCCAAAGCCGGGGCGCGGCGCAGATGGGTGATGGAAAACTCGGACAACAGCTCTTCCAGCCGCTCCCGCCGCTTGTGGCGGTCATCCAGCGCGATTTCCAGCACGGCGAGGATATTGTCTTCGACCGACAGGCCGCGAAAGATACTGACCTCTTGCGGCAAATAGCCGATGCCCAGCCGCGCCCGCCGATACATCGGCAACCCGGTCACATCGCGCCCATTGATCAGAACCTGCCCGCCCTCGGGCGAAACCAGGCCCGCAATCGCATAAAAACAAGTGGTCTTGCCCGAGCCGTTGGGCCCCAGAAGGGCAACCACCTCCCCCCGGTTCAGATGCATGGACACATCGCGGATCACGGGCCGCTTTTTATAGCTTTTGCGCAGGCCGCGAATATGCAGGCCGGCATCACCCTCTTTGACGTGGAGTTCAGGGGGGGGCATCAGTTCTTGGCCTTGCCCGGCTGAAAGACGGTTTGCACCCGCCCTTCCATCACCCCGGTCCCGGCCTTCAGGTCAATCACCAGCTTTTGCCCTGACAGGGCATTGCCGCCTTGGGTCAGCAAAACATCCCCGGTCATCACCACTTCACCGCTTTCGATGGTGTAAATCGCTTCGCGCGCCTCGGCAGCATCGGTGGCGTTGATCAGCGTGACGCCTTCGCTGGCGAAAAGCCGGGAAATTCCTGTGCCATCGGCAGTGTATTCCACTTTGACGCGCCCGGCCGACAGCCGCATGTCGCCTTGGCCGACCAGCACATTGCCGGAAAATTCGGCTGTGCCATCAGCTTGATTGACCGCAAGATTATCCGCTGTGACCTCGACGGGCAGCGTTGTGTCTTGTTTCAACCCGCCAAAGGCAACGCTAGCCCCCTGCGCCAAGGACAAGACGGGAAACAGGGCAAACAGTGCCACGATGGTGGATACGCGTAACGCCTTAAACATGCCCTGTCCCGAAACCTATTGTTGAATTGCTGGTAGGTATAACAGCCTGACGCCCTTCTTGAAAACAAGAAGATAACTGTCAGAGCCATTACTTTCCTGTGTAATCTCCATCTGCCCGGCGGTGATGGTCCCTGCGGGGCCTGTGCCTTGCACCGCGCCATCGCTGACAAATGAGGTGCGATCCAATGCGGCGGTCAGGGTTTCTGTCTCCAGCTCATATCCGGTGGAGGTGGTAATCGTCACGCCGCCATCCGCCGTGAACCGTTTGGTCGTCGTATTCAGCACGCCTTGGGCCGAGACAAGCTTTGCGACGCCGCCATCCGGTGTCTGCAATTCGACGACCAGCTTGCTGGCGGTAGAACCGGCGCTGCCGTCCCGTTCGGGCCGGGCCTCATCTGCGGCGATGGTCAGCGCGGCACCGTCATCAGTGACACCTGCCCATGTCGGGTTGGTCAGGCGCGGTTCGCGCACGCGGTCTTCGATATCCACTTCTGCGAAAGGGATCGCATCAGCCGGATCAATCGTGCGGGACACCAGAAACAAGGTCGACAAGATCGCAAGCGCGATCAGCGGCAGGGCAACCTTGAGCCATGCGACAACGGTAGAATGAAAGTTGTCATGCCCGTTCATCATGCTCACGTTCTGGTCGCAGGTCGGTTCAAGCTAATCGCTTCGGCGTGCCGGGCCAAGCCTCCCGGTGCCGCTGCGGCGTTCCTCCGCCGATCCGGGGGCTTTAGTGGTGATAGATGTCCAGCGGCTCGTCATATCCCATCAGGTCAAGCTCTGCCCGGGTTGGCAGAAAATGGAACAGGCGCTGTGCAAGGTCCATGCGGTCTTCGCGGATCAGCCGGGCCTCCAGCGCCTCTTTCAGCTTGTGCAGATACAGCACGTCCGAGGCGGCGTAATCCTTTTGCGCCTCGGTCAGGGTATCTGCGCCCCAGTCAGAGGTTTGCTGCTGCTTGGACACATCGACGCCGACCAGTTCCGACAACAGATATTTCAGCCCATGCCGATCCGTGAAGGTGCGCACAAGCCGCGAGGCGATCTTGGTGCACCAAACCGGGGCGGTGACAATGCCAAAAGCGTTTTGCAAGGCGGCAATATCGAAGCGACCGAAATGGAACAGCTTGGTCACTTTGGGGTCGGTCAGCAGACGTTCCAGATTGGGCGCCGAGGTTTGACCTTTGGCAATCTGCACCAGATGCGCATGACCATCGCCCGAAGAAAGCTGCACCACACAGAGCCGATCTCGCCGGGGGTCCAGCCCCATGGTTTCGGTATCAATCGCGACGATCGTGCCAAGGTCAAGCCCGTCGGGCAGGTCGTTTCGATAGAGATGAATGGTCATGGTCGGGGGCTTTCGGCTATGAAGGCAAGGATGCTTTGCCCCGCTTATAGGCGGGGCGGTGGTGAAAAGCCAAGCCTGCTTGCGGCGATGCCAGTGCATTGCCCTTTGGCTAGGGCATTGGGCTATTGGCAACCGCTATTGGGTTGAGAATGGGGCGGGGTATGTGTGGTGGCGCGGGAGGGGGGCTGTCTGCCCCCCTCGGCGCAAGGCGCCTCACCCCCCGAGGATATTTTTGAATAGATGAAAGGGCGAGGGCGATGGGTTTTGAAGTGATCACGGAGCGGCTGCGGATGGAGCCGTTTCAGCCACAGCATCTGGAAGGCCTGTTCGCCATGGACGGTGACCCGGAGGTGATGCGCTTTATCGGGGATGGCAAGCCGCGGACGCGGGCGGAGACGCAAGCAGCGATAGAGCGGGTGCAGGGCCGCTGGGCGCTTTTTGGGTTTTCCTGGTGGGCTTTGATGTCGCGTGCGGATGGCGCGGTGTTGGGAAGCGCGTGTGTGCAGCATCTTGCGCATGAGGAAGCTGCACCGCTTGAGATCGGGTGGCGCTTGCGTCGGGACGCGTGGGGGCAAGGTTTTGCCTCGGAAGCGGCGCGCGCGGCGGTTGCCTTTGCCTTTACGCGGGTCGGAGTGGACCATGTGATTGCGGTTGCGCATCCTGACAATCGCGCCTCGATCCGCGTGATGGAGCGGTTGGGGATGCGTGATCTGGGGATTGAGCAGCATTATGGGCAGTCTTGTGCCACCTATCGGCTGGACCGTGCCACAGGTCAGGCGGCGGGCAGGCCAAGCCAAAGCGCGCCATCCTTGTAGCCACCTTTGATGAGATGGCCGGGGGTTTTGATCTCTGGATGATCGCCGACCCAATCGCGATACAGGTCATTGCTGAGGATCGGCGCGCCAAGATCGCGCGCGGCGCGCAGGATCACGGGGTCTGCCGGGGTGCCTTTTTGCACCACCACGACGTTTTGAATGGGCAAGCCCAGAAGCCGCGCCAAATCGCCATCATCCAAATATCTTCCTGTCAGGAGGTAGCCGGCATTGGCATCAAAGATCGTGCCGGGGGTGAAGCCTTGTGCCTTCAATGCTTGCAAGACATCGCGCAGGGTGTCGATTTTGGGCGTGTTATCAAGCCAATACATGACGTTGGAGGCATCGACCACAATCCGTTTTTCGGATATGGTCGGGCGATGGCGCAGCAGCAAAAACAGGCTCGCCAGAAGCGTTGGCACCGTCAGCAACAGCCAGTCTGATAGGCCCGGAAGCAGGGCCGCAACCAGCGAGGCGCAGGCCACAATTGTGGAAATCAGGGCAAGAAAGCGCATTTTGAACAGATGTGAATGAGGGCATTATTTGATGTGGTGCGGGGGTCAGCCCCAAGCGTAATTGAAACTGACCGAGATACGGTCTTCTTCGGCCATATTCATCGGCACCTCATGGCGCAGCCAGCTTTCCCACAGCAGGATATCGCCAACCTTGGGCTTTACATAGATGAAGTTGCGCAGATCCTCGGGCGCATCGGCGCGGCGCGGGGGGGCGGCCATCATCATCTGCAAGCGCGGGTCTTCAAACTTGATGGCGCTGGCCCCTTCGGGCATCGCGACATAGGTGGTGCCGCTGATGACGCTGTGCGGGTGGATATGCGAGGTGTGGATACCCCCTTGCGGCAGGATATTGATCCAGAGCGAATCGAGGATCAGTTTCTTGCCGCCCAGATCGAATGCGAGCGTTTCAGCGAAGGCTGCGACATGTTTGTCCAAAGCCTTGGCAACCTGTTTGAACAACGGATCGCGCCAAGGCAGATCGTCCAGAGAGGCATAGCTGGTGTATCCGGCATAGTCGTTTTCCACGCACCAGTTTTGGCCCGCCTCATCATCTTCGGCGATGCCGAGACAGGTATTTTCCAACTCCTCCGCGCTGATCTTGTCGCCAAATTCGGTGAGGGTTGCGCGATAAAGCTGGGTGGCAAAGAGAGAGGAAACGCTGGACATGAAAAACCTGTTGAGGGCGGGAAACGGGACGCCAAGGGGCTTGGTTGATGGCGCGATCTTGGCACAAGCAGCGCGCTGTCAGCAAGCGGTTAAGCCGAGGTGCTGTTGTGAGGCGGGGCAAGAAAATGCGGTTCCAGCCCTTGGTTTAGCACAGGCCAAGGCATCAAAAATAGCTTCGCACCAAGGCCGCAGAAACAAGTGCCCAACCATCTGCCACCACGAAAAACGCTAGTTTGAAGGGCATGGAGACAACGGCCGGGGGCACCATCATCATCCCCATCGACATCAACACAGCAGCGACCACAAGATCAATGATCAGAAACGGCAAATAGATCAGAAACCCGATCTCAAAGGCTTTCTGGATTTCAGACAGCAGGAAAGAAGGCACCAGCAAAGACAGGGGGGCATCGCCGGGCGGCCCGATTTCACCGGGGCGCAGGGCTTGCATCGCGGCGAAGGTGTCTGGTTCCAGCCGGGCCACCATGAAGACCCGAAACGGGGCCATGGTCGCGGTAAATGCCTCCTCAAACCCCAGCGAATTCGTGCTGAGCGGTTCGATCCCTTTCAGCCAAGCTTCGGTGAAAACCGGGTCCATGACATACCAGGTCAGGAACAGCGCCAAGCTGACAATCAACATATTGGGGGGCGATTGCTGTAGCCCGATGGCCTGCCGCAAAATCGACAGGACGGTGACGATAAAGGGAAAACAGGTCACCATGATGGCAAGGCCGGGAACAAGGCTTAGCACGGTGACCAGCGCCAGCAATTGAACCGCGCGGCCCGAAAAGGATGCTCCATCCCCGAAATCTATCGTCATTTGCTGTGCAAAAGCAGGCGAGGCAAGAAGCATCGCGACTAGACAGCCAACAACAGCGCCGTTTCTCACAGGCCGCCCCGCAGGTTGACGACCTCTGTCAGGCGCACGGCCAATTGCCCGGCGTGCTCCCCCTCCAGCTCTTCCAACTCGCCGCGTGCGATCATGCGGTCGCCGACCCACAGTTCCACCGGGTCATCGACGCGCCGGTCCAAGGTCAAGACAGCGTCGCGTTCCAGCTTCAACAAATCGCGCACCTGAGGCCGCGCCCGGCCCACCGAGATGGTGATTTCAATCGGAACCTGGCTGAAGGGGTTTTGGGCAGCAGGGTCATCCATGGGTCAAATCCTTTGTGGAAAGGGTTAGAAAATCCGTCAATGCAGTCCTGATCTCGGTGATGGCGCCTTCGAGATCGACGCGAACCTCACTTTCGCCAAGCCGCAGATAGACCTGCGCTTCGCCTAGGGTTGGTTCTTCGATCAATTCAAGCGGAGGCCCCTTCAGCGACAGCAGCATGGTTTCGAGTGCCGGGCGGGCGACCGGGTTGAACAAGAGTTTGATCGGCGTCTCCGCCATTTCTTCGGCCAAAGGGGTCAGCGCCTTGAGAACCGTCGGGCCAAGCGTGTCACGCGCTATCTGTGGAAGGATCTGGTCGACCATCCCAATCAACAACGGTTCCAGTGCCCGCAACACATGCACCCTTGCTTCGTGATAGGTGAAAGACAGAGCTTGCAGATTGCGCGACAATTCCGCAGCCAGCAGGGCCTTTTCATCCTTCTGAGCCGAGGTCGCATCTTCCCACCCGGCGGAATAGCCTTGCTCATAAGAGGCAAGCCGCGCTTCTTCTAGCGCGCTCAGATCGGTGACCACCGTATCCGCCTTGGGCTGGGTGGTTTCCTCAAACACTTCAAGACGCAATGGGGGCATCAGGCTTGCTCCTCCTCATCCGTCTCCATCCAGCCGCGCAGAATCTCGACCGTTTCGCTTTGGCGCTCGTCGATCAACCGGCGCAAACGGGCCATGGGGTCGTTCTTCTCAGTTTGGTCGTCGTCATCGAAAGACACGACAGGGAGGTCGGGCAGATCATTGTCGTCAATCTCACCCGTCAGCACCCGCTGGACCGATCCGGCCTCCCGCGCGGGCGAAGGGTTGGCAGGAGGCAAGGCCAGCGCCGAGGGTTCGGCGGCGATGGACTTGGACATCAGAAGCGGGCGCAACACAAACAGCCCGAGAACCAGCGCCACCAAGGCCAGCACAGCAGCCTGTATAAGCGACATCAGATCGAGTGGCCCCAAGGTTGAGAGCAGGCTTGCCTCGGCGAAACTGCCGGTTTCGGGAATGGGATCAAACGCAAGCGATTTGAGCACCAGAACATCGCCCCGCTCTTCGTTCAAACCAGCGGCGGAGGTGACAAGCTCTCTCAGAATACCAAGCTCTTCGTCGCTTCTTGCTTGCCATGTGACAGTGCCATCGGCGTTCTTGACCTCTTCGCCGTCAACCAGAACGGCGACAGACACCCGCCGCAGCGCGCCTGGTGATTTCACGATCTCGCGCTGGGTTTCCGAAACCTCGTAATTCACCCGTTCGCGCGTTTCAGTAGAGTTGCTTTTGCCTTCCCCACCCGCGCCGGCATCGCCATCGGGAAGATTGGACGCCACCGTCACATCACCTGCGGGCTGCGTTGCAGAATTGCTGCGCTCCTCCGTGTCAGAGGAAATCGCAACGCGGCCCTGCGGGTCGAATCTGCGTTCGGTGATCTGTTCGCGGTCGGTTTCGACCTCCACCGAAACCTCGACAATCGCTTTTCCGGGGCCGACACGGGCCGTCAAAAGCCGCTCAATATTGCGCTTCAGCTCTGTCGCGCGATCATTGCCGTCTGCGCCCTGCATGCCAGGATCAGATTCGGACGGCAGAAGCCCGGCCACACTGTCGATCACCGATACATCAGCGGGTTGCATACCCGCGACGGCGGCCGCAACCAGATGGCGCACCGCATTCGCCTGTGCGGCCGCCAAGGTGCCGGTCGCTGATGTAACGGTCACGCTGGCTGTCGGGCGTTGATCGCGCTGAAAGGGTTGGGACGGAGCCTGTGCAATATGAACCCGCGCCGCGCGGATGGCCGGAGCCGCCACGATCGTGCGCGCAAGTTCCCCTTCCTTGGCCCGCCAGTAGGCCGCGTCGAACATCTGCGATGTTGTGCCAAAGCCCGAAAGCCCGTCCAGCAGCTCATACCCGGCGGCGCCCGTTGCGGGCAGGCCTTCTGTGGCAAGGGTCATGCGCAACGAATCCCGCTGACTGGCATCAACGCGAATCGTGTCACCGACGACCTGATAGGCCACCCCACGTTGGTCCAGCGCGCGGATCACCTCTCCCGCGGCGCTATTGTCCAGCCCGGCGTAGAGAAGCGCCATCCCGGGCGTCGCAGCCATACGAGACAGGCCGAAAACAGCCAGAAACATGGCAATCGTCGCGCCAACGATGACGATCCGGCGGCGCATGTTGAGGGAAGACCAAAGCGAAATCAGGTTTTGCACGGGCGTTCTTTCCTTTTCGGGGCTTCTGCCCCACTCGCCCTTAGGTTTCGCGGATTGGCCTTAACAATCGGTTAGTGACCTTCGGCTTATAGATAAAAAAGTCAGCAAGAGGCGGAGACCAAGATGGCAGAGCCTGAAGAGCCCATTGAAGAGGGCGAACCGAAGAAAAAATCCAAGTTGCCACTCCTGATCGGGTTGGTTCTTGCGGTGCTGTTGGGGGCGGGTGGGTTCTATGCCACCTGGTCCGGCATGATTCTTGCCCCGTCACAGGAGCATGCCGAAGAAGCGGCGCCCGGCCCCTTGCCGGATATTTCCTTTGTGCCGGTCGATCCGATCGTGATTTCCCTCGGCGCGGGCAGCAAGACGCGGCATTTGCGATTCACTTCGCAACTGGAGGTGACCAAAGCCGCCAGCGCGGATGTCACAATGCTGTTGCCGCGCATCCTTGATGTGCTGAACGGCTATTTGCGCGCAATCGACGTGGGGCAATTGGAAGATCCGGCAGCCTTGGTGCGGATTCGCGCCCATCTGCTGCGCCGGATTCAAATCGTCACTGGCGATGGCCGGGTGCGCGATTTGTTGATCACAGAATTTGTTTTGAATTGAAGGGGGTAGCTAGATGCAACTCATTGCGGATATCTTGTTGGCGGCGGGCGCATTCGGGGCGGCAGTCTACTGCTATATTTTGGCCCAGCGACTAAAGCGGCTGCAAACGCTTGAAACAGGCATGGGCGGCGCGATTGCCGTGTTGTCAGCGCAGGTCGACGACATGACCAAGGCGTTGGAAACGGCGCGGGGGGCCGCCGACAATCAGGTTCAAACCCTTGAGGCGATTACCGACCGAGGCGAAGCGGTCGCAACCCGGCTAGAGCTGCTTTTGGCCTCTATGCATGACCTTCCTGCGGAACAAAAGCCTGCTGGCCCGCCCGCACGCGCCTCTGCGGTAAGCGAGGAGGAGCCAGAGAAACGGTTGCGGTTCGTTCGGCGACGCCCCGCACAGGATGCGTTGGAGGCAGCCGAATGAGCAAAGCCACAAAACCTGCCCCACGGCGTAAAGGGGGACGCGGGGCTTTGGTCATCCTCGCACTTCTTTTAGCCGCTTCTGGTGCGTTGCGCCTCGGTGACGGTATCGGGGTCGCAATGGCCCTAACCGATTCTCTGGGTGAAAAAGAAGATTCTGACGCACCCGCTGCGGCGCTGGACTGCCCGCTCCCGCCCCTCGCTTTGGCTGAAGCGCTGTCCGAACGGGAGGCAAAGCTTAAGGCGCAAGAGGTGGCTTTGAAAGATCGGCTCGCCGCTTTGGCGCTGGCAGATCAGGCAATCGAAATTCGCTTGGCAAAACTGGCCGAGGCTGAGGCATCGCTGAATGAAACCTTGGCCCGGGCGGATGGGGCCGCCGAGGCCGATCTGACCCGACTGACCGAAGTGTATCAGACCATGAAGCCAAAAGATGCCGCCGCGCTTTTTTCGACGATGGCACCGGAATTCGCATCTGGGTTCTTGGGTCGTATGCGTCCCGATTCCGCAGCGGCGATTCTGTCAGGGATGACCCCGGAAAGCGCCTATGCCGTCAGCGCGCTGTTGGCCGGGCGGAACGCAAATGTTCCGAAAAACTGATCAGTAACAGACTTTCTTAATCTGCCTGTGGCAGCGTGGCAGAAACAGGACAGAGCAGGAGCGCCCAATGTTCGGCATCATCGGTATCGTCGTCATCTTCGTGATGGTTTTTGGTGGGTTCATGCTGGCAGGCGGCAAGCTTGGGATCATTCTCAAAGCGATGCCGTTTGAAATGATCATGATCGGCGGGGCTGCCCTCGGCACTTTCTTTGTGTCCAATGACTTCGCGGCGGTGAAGAAAACCGCGAAAGATGTGGGTAAGGTTTTCAAGGGCCCGAAATGGAAGCCCGCCGATTACCGCGATCTGTTGTGCTTGTTGTTTGAGTTGATTCGCATCGCCAAATCCAATCCGGTTGCCTTGGAAGAGCATATTGAGAACCCTTCCGACTCTGCGATTTTTCAACGCTATCCCAGAATTCAACACGACCATGAATCAGTTGAGTTGATCTGCGACACGCTGCGCGCGGCTTCGATGAATTACGATGATCCGCATCAGGTCGAGGAGGTGTTGGACAAGCGGATGGAGACCACGCAGCATCATGCCATGCATTCCAGCCATGCGCTGCAAAGCGTTGCGGACGCGCTGCCCGCGCTGGGTATTGTTGCGGCTGTTCTGGGGATTATCAAAACCATGGGGGCTTTGGATCAACCGCCCGAAATACTGGGAAAAATGATCGGTGGCGCGCTAGTGGGCACCTTTCTCGGCGTGTTTCTGGCCTATGGTCTTGTTGGCCCTTTCGCAACGCGCGTCAAAGCCGTTACAGAAGAGGACAATCATTTCTATCTCTTGATCCGAGAAGTTCTGATCGCGAATCTTCACAATCATCCCGCGAATATCTGCATTGAGGTTGGGCGCCAGAACACGCCGCATCATGTGCGCCCGACATTCGCGGACCTGGAAGAGGCTTTGCGCGCCCTGAAACAGGAGGCCGCATGAGGACGCTGCTATTTCTGTTGCTGTTAAATTTTGCAGTTGCCGCTAAAGCCCAACCTGTGTCTGTCTCTACCGGCGATCATGAGGCATTCACTCGTTTGGTGTTCACTTTTCCAACGCAGCCGGATTGGTCGCTTGTGCGAACTGCGGCGGGGTATGGTCTGATCGTCAAAGGCGCGACCCCACAATACGATCTGTCTGCCGTGTATCGTCGCATTTCGACGGACCGACTGAAATCCATCGTTTGGGATGATGCCAATGCTTTGCTCCTGTTTGACATCGCGTGTCCTTGTTATGCCATGCCCTTTGAACTGCGCGCTGGCATACTGGTCATTGATATCAAGGATGGTCAGCCACCCGAAGGGTCGTCATTTGAACAAACGGTCGCAGGCGAGGTGTTACCCCCGTTAACTACGCCTGTTGCGCGCCCGGCACCACGCGAAGAGGTAAGCACCAATGAGGATCTGTCAGATGCCATTGCGGCGGCAACGCGTTTGGGAAATCAGGTGCCAGAGGTGGAACCTCTGGTCGATCCGGGGCTTGAGGGACTAAGGAACGATCTTTTGTGGCAACTGAGCAAAGGCGCCTCAAAAGGTGTTGTAGAAGTTGCCATACCTACCACGGAGCCTGGCAAACGGACGCCTGCAGGCGCAAATCTTGGCAATATTCGCATCGGCGATCCGCAAGAGCTAGACCCAAATGCGACAGATCAGGCCAATGTCGCGATGACAGGGGCCGGCGCGGCCTGCTGGCAGGATGCCGATTTGGAGGTGGCGAATTGGGGTGGCGACTCTACGGTCATTTCAGACTATGCCTCCTATACCACCGGTCTCGTTGGCGAATTTGATCGGCCTGATCCTGCAAGGCTTATCCGTGCGGTTCACTATTACCTCTTTCTTGGTTTTGGGGCTGAGGCACGACTGCTTTTAAATGGTCTGGACATAGCGGCAGCAGATCGAGCGTTGTTGGAATCCATGGCGCATATTGTTGATCTTGAACCTGTACCCGGCACTGCACTGGCAGAGATGGAAGGCTGCAACACTAACGCTGCCCTTTGGGCTGTGCTGGCAAATAGCGAGTCGCCGCCAATGAAATCCGTCGCGATACCGGCGCTGTTGCGCGCCTTTTCTGCCTTGCCGCTCCATCTGCGCAGGCATCTTGGGCCGAGTTTGGCGGAACGTTTCTTGCAGCAAGATGATGCAGCCACGGCGCGCGCGATCCGCGACGCGATTCTGCGTGCGCCCGGTGAACATGGCGCATCGGTTGACTTGCTCGAAGCGGAAATCGAACGCGTGAGCGGTGAGACGGCCAAAGCCGAACTGATCCTGAAGCCAATCGTCGGCACCAATGGACCTGCAGGTTTGACGTCAACGATCAGTTCGATCCTTCTTTATACAGACACTGGCCGAGAGGTTCCACGTGACCTCGCGACAACGGCCGAGGCCTTGTTATTTGAAACGATGGGCGGTCCAGACGAGTCCGCCATCGTTGAAGCACTTGCGCGTGCCTATGCGTCGCAAAATAGATACGGGGCTGCATTCGGGCTACTGGCGGAGAAAGCGATCGCGCCTGCCGCTGTTTGGCGGATGCTCTCTGAGACGGGGTCAGATACCGAATTGCTTGCTTTCGCGGTTCTGTCGAATCCCGCTGAGGTTCCTATCCTCCCGATGGACGTTGGGCGTGCCATCGCGAAGCGGCTCATCACTCTTGGTTTCCCGGAAAATGCATTGCACTGGCTATCTGCGGCAAGTCGCAATAATGGCGTTCTGTCGGAAGAAGATCGGCTGTTGATCGCGGAAGCGGAGTTGCAGCAAAACGATGCGCGCGCCGTAATCGCTGGTCTTGATGGTTTGCAAACCGAGGCGGCTGAGAGGCTTCGGGCACAGGCCTTGGCCCAATTGGGGGATAAGGGCGCTGCTGCTATGCTGAAGGACATTGGCCTTTCGAGCGAAGCTGCCTTGGCCGCGCGCCACCAAGGCGCTTGGGCCGAAATCGCCGCAATTGATGAGAATGACCTTTGGAAAGAAGCCGCCGCTCTCGCCACGGGCGTCAAACAACCAGAGGAGGCGAGCGATGGAACAGCGGCGACAAAAGGCGCGCTTGCGACGACACGCGACCTATTGGATGAGACCGCAAAAGCGAGGAGTCTGCTCGAAAAACTTGTTTCGGAATAGTGGAAGGCGGTCCGCTTTGCGAAGGGTTCGGAGCCCCCTAAAAGCCCTGCCGATCAACACAACTGCAATGTTTTGTCTGCTCATCTTCGATCGGAGAACGCGCAGATCTATGGCCGATGCGAAGTGAAGGTTTGAGAGATAGCCAGCACGTGCCACTGGCGCGGACCGGTCATCGGTGAAGGGCCGATGGATTTTGCTTATATCAAGGATTTGCTTGGCATCAGCCCTAAAGCATTTCGGTTTTAACCTGATACATATCCGGCCGCCTTGAAGTAGTTCCAGCATTCTTGAGGATCGTATAGGTCGCAGATTGCTCCGATGGCCTTGAACACGTCGGT
>NZ_RPEN01000136.1 GCF_003991405.1 Pseudorhodobacter sp. E13 | reverse complement strand
GCGGGGGGCTGCGCTGGCCCCTGCGTCCATTGTGCTTGCACAATGGCGCGCCTGAAGGAAGGCGGGGGGCTGCGCTGCCCCCCGCGTCCATTGTGCTGGCACAATGGACGTCCCCCCGCAGGTATTTTCGCCAAGATGAAGCGGATCAGCCGTTCAAGGCTTTGTTCAGGTATTCATCGACCTTTTCCAGATAGCCCATCGTGGTGAGCCATTTCTGATCGGGGCCGACCAGCAGGGCGAGGTCTTTGGTCATATGGCCGTCTTCGACGCAGGCCACGGTGACTTTTTCCAAGGTGGCGGCGAATTTGGCGAGTTGGTCATTGCCATCCAGCTTGGCGCGGTGCTTCAGCCCCCCGGTCCACGCAAAGATCGACGCGATGGAGTTGGTGGAGGTTTCCTTGCCCGCCTGATGCTGGCGGTAGTGGCGGGTGACGGTGCCATGGGCGGCCTCGGCCTCTACCGTTTTGCCATCGGGGGTCATCAGCACAGAGGTCATCAACCCGAGCGAGCCGAAGCCTTGGGCGACGGTATCGGATTGCACATCGCCGTCGTAATTCTTGCAGGCCCAGACATAGCCGCCCGACCATTTCATCGCGGAGGCGACCATATCGTCGATCAGGCGGTGTTCGTAATAGATGCCAGCGGCTTTGAATCTTTCTTCGAATTCCTCTTCATAGATCTTCTGGAACAGGTCTTTGAAGCGGCCATCATAGGCTTTCAGGATGGTGTTTTTGGTCGAGAGATAGACCGGCCAGCCCTTGACCAGACCGTAGTTCAGCGAGGAGCGCGCGAAGTCGATGATGGAGCTGTCGAGGTTATACATGCCCATATAGACGCCTGCGGAAGCGGCGGAATACACGTCTTTTTCGATCACGGTGCCATCTTCACCAACGAATTTCATCGTCAGCTTGCCTGCGCCGGGGAAATGGAAATCTGTGGCGCGATATTGGTCGCCAAAAGCGTGGCGGCCCACCACGATGGGTTGTGTCCAGCCCGGAACGAGGCGCGGCACGTTCTGGCAGATGATTGGTTCGCGGAAGATCACGCCACCGAGGATATTGCGGATGGTGCCGTTGGGCGATTTCCACATTTGCTTCAGGCCGAATTCCTCCACCCGCGCCTCATCCGGGGTGATGGTCGCGCATTTGACGCCGACGCCGTATTTCTGGATCGCGTGGGCGGCGTCGATGGTGATCTGGTCATTGGTTTCATCACGAACCTGAATCGACAGGTCGTAATATTTCAGATCAATGTCCAGATAGGGCAGGATCAGTTTTTGCTTGATGAAATCCCAGATGATCCGGGTCATTTCATCGCCATCGAGTTCGACCATCGGGTTTGCGACTTTGATCTTTGTCATGCGGTCCTCATGGAGTTTGGGAGATTCGAATTGCGCCTTGTGTAGCGCAAAGCGGGGGCTTTGGCTAGGTATGGTATGCAATTGTATACAGTTTGAGGTGATGTCAGAGGAAAAACGCCTGACAGCGCGCGCGGGTATAGTGCCACAACGCCGGGGCCCCGTTGCTGACCTTGGCGCCGACGCGGGTTTCAAGCTGATCGAAGGTCACGTTGTAGTCCACCCAAGACCCGCCGCCGCATTGGATGTTCTGCATCACAGGCTGCACCCGGTCCAGCGATTTGGCAAAGCGGGCGCTGGGGGTGCCATTGCCCTCAAACTCTTGCCACAGGCCGTGAAGGGTTTGGCCCAAGCTGTTGGGAAGCAATCCGAAAATACGGTTTGCGGCGGCGGCTTCGGCGGCTTGGATATTGGCGGAACTATGGGCGGTGCCGCCTGCGGAATGGATCGGCACATCGCCGACGTCAATCTCGACCAGATCATGCAGCAAGAGCATCTGGATGCTGGTGGCGATATCGACGCCCGGCCCGGCCTGATCGGCAAGGATGAGGGCGTAAAGCGCGATATGCCAGCTATGTTCGGCGGAATTTTCGCGGCGCGATCCATCGCAAAGCGTGGTGGCGCGGAGAACCGATTTCAGGGCATCCGCCTCAGCCAGAAAGCCGAGGATGCGTTCAAAATCAGACGGTTGTGGCGTGATGTTGTGAAGGCGGTCGCGGGCGGCATCAAAGGCCGCGGGCCAGCGTTGGCCCAGATTGGCGGCGCGGCCTGTCGCCAGATTGTCGGCCACGATCTGCACATGATCGGGGCGTGGCTGCGAGGCGCAGAGCACTTGAAACAGCGGGTGGCAATGGTCGAGCACCTTGGCCCAAGCGGCATCGGGGCTTTGGCCTGCCTCAAACTCTTGCCACAGCGCCAGCAAGTCCGCGCCTTGATCGGGCGGCAGCAGGCCAAACAGGCGCTGAGCGGCGGCGGCCTCGGCGGCATCCTGGCCCGCGTTGGGCAGATGGATCGGGTGGTCGCCTGCGTCCACCTCTACCAGATCATGCAGCAAAAGCATGGTGATGACGCGGTGGAGGTGAGTGCCGTGCGGCGCGAAGCCTTGGAAGGCCAAGGCCCAGAGCGCCACATGCCAGCTATGTTCCGCCGAGTTTTCATCGCGGCTGCCATCCATCAGCACATTGGCGCGCGTGACGGATTTCAGGCGGTCCGCCTCGTTCAGAAAGGCGAATTGAGCGTCAAGCCGCGCGGTCAATGCCCGTCCGAGCCGTAATCTTTGGGCGCATCGGGGGCGGCAGCACCGGATTTGGCGGCGGCCAGCGCTTTAGCCACGAATTCGCGGCCCCGGCGTTCGGCCAAACGCACGCGAATGGCGGTCAGATACGCCTCTTGCAAGGTAGGCGAGGAGGCCCCGACAACGCGGCTGACCTTTTCATAGAAACGGTCGTCGTCGATCTGCTCCATCGCCTCCAGCGTGGTTTTGGCGAGCGCGTCGCCAAGCTCCTCGACCACGCTCATCGTGATTGCTCCGTGATGCGGCGTTTGACATAGCCGGTGACGGTGTCGATCATCGGGGTCATATGGGCCTCTTCATCCTTGAAGAAATGGTCCGCGCCTTCGATCTGCGTGTGGGTGATGGTGATTCCCTTCTGCTCGTGCAGCTTGTTCACGAGGCTGGTGGTATCTTTTGGCGGGGCCACCTTGTCGGCGGTGCCATTGATGATCAGCCCCGAGGAGGGGCAAGGCGCGAGGAAGGAGAAATCATACATATTGGCCGGCGGCGCGACCGAGATGAAACCGGTGATTTCCGGGCGGCGCATCAGCAGTTGCATGCCGATCCATGCCCCGAAGGAAAAGCCCGCGACCCAGCAATGCTTGGAGTTCTGGTTCATGGATTGCAGATAATCCAGCGCCGAGGCGGCGTCGGACAACTCTCCGATGCCTTGATCATATTCGCCCTGGCTGCGGCCCACGCCGCGGAAGTTGAACCGCAGAACCGTGAAGCCCAGTTTGTAGAAGGCGTAATGCAGGTTATAGACGACCTTGTTGTTCATCGTGCCGCCGAATTGCGGATGCGGATGCAGCACGATGGCAATCGGGGCGTCACGTTCTTTCTGGGGGTGGTAGCGGCCTTCGAGACGGCCTTCGGGGCCGGCAAAGATTACTTCGGGCATCGTGCTCGCCTTGTCACTTTCCTGCGGCGGGCTTTGGTGGACAAATGCCCGGCGCATATTTAGAACGGTTCAAAACAGGCCGTGCTTGGCCTGCGATCAGGTTTGAGTTAAGCGGCCTGTCGGTGCAGGTCAATCTGTTTGGTGGTATTTGGCCCGGAAATGGGCCCCGAAGGGGTGAGGAAAGCCGATGAAACTCTCGACCAAGGGGCGATATGCCATGGTTGCGCTGACCGATCTGGCGCTGGCGGCGCAAAAGCCGGGGGCAGAGGGGTTGGTATCGCTGTCGGAAATCTCGAAGCGGCAGGATATTTCGCTGCCCTATCTGGAGCAGTTGTTCGTGAAGCTGCGGCGGTCGGGGCTGGTGGAGGCCGTGCGCGGGCCGGGGGGCGGCTATAAGCTGGCGCGCGCGCCGTCGGATATCCGGATCAGCGAGATCATGGAAGCGGTGGAGGAAACGGTGAGCGCGATGCATGCGGGGGCCGGGGCCTCGGGCGGGGTGTCGGGCAGCCGGGCGCAGAGTTTGAGCAACCGGTTGTGGGAAGGGCTGTCGGCGCATGTTTATGTGTTCTTGCACCAGACGCGGTTGTCGGATGTGATCCGCAATGAAATGCAGCCCTGCCCGGCGGTGCCTGCCTTGTTTGCGGTGGTGGACGAGGAGTAACACGCCTCGATTGGGCAAGGGGGCCGGGTGAGGGGGCGCTGCCCCCTCTGGGCCTCGGGGCCCATTCACCCCCGAGGTATTTTGACCAAGATGAAATGGGTTTGAAGTTATGGCGCGGGCCTATCTGGATTGGAATGCGACCACGCCTGTGCGGGCCGAGGCGCGGGCGGCGATGATTGCGGCGATGGATGTGGTGGGGAACCCTTCGTCGGTGCATGCCGAAGGACGTGCGGCCAAGGCGTTGGTGGAGCGCGCGCGGGCGCAGGTGGCGGCGGCTATGGGGGCGGACGGGGCCGATATTGTGTTTGTCGGTTCGGCCACGGAAGGCGCGGCCTTGGCCTGTGCGGGGCGGGGGCTGCATTGCGCCGAAGTTGAGCATGATGCGGTGACGAGTTGGTGTGTGCCGGATCTGGCCGTGGATGCGCAGGGGCGGGTGGCGGTGCCCGAGGCTGCGATATCTGCGCTGCAACTGGCCAATTCCGAGACCGGGGTTTTGCAGGACCTGCCGCAGGGGCTGGCTGTGAGTGATCTGACGCAGGCCTTTGGTAAGGTGCCTTTGGCGTTCAACTGGTTGGGCTGTGACGCGGGGCTGGTTTCGGCGCATAAGCTGGGCGGGCCCAAGGGCGTGGGTGCGGTTGCGCTGCGGCGGGGGGTAGACCTGCCCGCGCAGATCAAGGGCGGCGGGCAGGAAATGGGGCGCCGCGCGGGCACCGAGAACCTGATCGGCATCGCCGGATTTGGCGCGGCAGCAGAGGCCGCGGCGCGGGATTTGGCCAATGGCGTCTGGGACGAAATCGGCCAGTTTAGAAATATTCTAGAAAAGGCATTGTCTGCCCTGACAAAAGATACTATTTTTGTCGGGAAAGACGCCGCGCGCCTTCCCAACACGCTTTGCCTGATCGCCCCCGGCTGGAAAGGTGAGACGCAAGTGATGCAGATGGATCTTGCAGGTTTTGCCGTTTCGGCGGGCTCTGCCTGTTCCTCGGGTAAGGTGCGGGCCAGTCGCGTGTTGCGCGCGATGGGGGTGGAGGAAGAGCTGGCGGCTTCGGCCATCCGCATTTCCATCGGGCCGGGTGTGACGGAAGAAATGGTTCTGCGCTTTGCGGAGAGCTGGGCGAAACACTATGACAGGCACCGCGCAAGGCGGGGCTGAGGAAGGGTCCGGGGCGTGATACCCGGCGAAGGGAGACCAAGATGACGGCCATGCCACAGCTTGAAACCGAGGTTCGCGAAGGCGTGGACCGCGAGACGATTGAAACCGTGAATGCCATGGCGGGCAAATACAAGCACGGCTGGGAAACCGAGATCGAGATGGATTTCGCCCCCAAAGGCGTGAATGAGGATATCGTCCGCCTGATCTCGGCCAAGAATGGCGAGCCGGAGTGGATGCTGGAGTGGCGTCTGGCGGCGTTTCGGCGCTGGGTGGAGATGGTGGAGCCGGATTGGGCGATGCTGAATTATCCGGCGATCGACTATCAGGACATCTATTACTATGCCAAGCCCAAGAGCATGGAGGTGAAGCCGAAATCCCTCGATGAGGTGGACCCGAAGCTGCTTGCGACCTATGAGAAATTGGGAATTCCGCTGAAAGAACAAATGCTTCTGGCCGGTGTTGAAGGTGCGGATGAGCCGCGCAAGGTGGCGGTGGATGCGGTGTTTGACTCCGTGTCTTTGGGCACCACCTTTCAGGCGGAGCTGGCCAAGGCCGGCGTGATTTTCTGTTCGATTTCCGAGGCGATCCGCGAGCATCCCGAACTGGTGAAAAAATATCTTGGCTCGGTGGTGCCGCAGTCGGATAACTTCTTTGCGACGCTGAATTCGGCGGTGTTTTCGGATGGTTCCTTTGTCTATATCCCGCCGGGCACGCGCTGCCCGATGGAATTGAGCACCTATTTCCGCATCAATGCCGAGAATACGGGCCAGTTTGAACGCACGTTGATCGTCTGCGACAAGGGCGCTTATGTGTCCTATCTGGAAGGCTGCACCGCGCCGAAACGTGATACAAATCAATTGCATGCGGCGGTGGTCGAGATCGTCATCATGGAAGATGCCGAGGTGAAATATTCCACGGTGCAGAACTGGTATCCGGGCGATGAAAACGGCGTGGGCGGGATTTACAACTTTGTGACCAAGCGCGCCGATTGCCGGGGCGACAGGGCCAAGGTGATGTGGACCCAAGTTGAGACCGGTTCGGCGATCACCTGGAAATACCCGTCCTGCATCTTGCGGGGGGATGATTCACAGGGTGAGTTTTACTCTATCGCCATTGCGAACAATGCGCAGCAGGCCGATACCGGGACCAAGATGATCCATCTGGGCAAGCGCACCAAGTCGCGCATCGTGTCCAAGGGGATTTCGGCAGGACGGGCGCAGAATACTTACCGTGGTTTGGTAACAATGCACCCTAAGGCCAAGGAATCACGCAATTATACCCAATGTGACAGTTTGCTGATCGGCGATAAATGCGGGGCGCATACGGTGCCTTACATCGAGGTCAAGAACAACTCCTCCCGCGTGGAGCATGAGGCGACGACATCGAAGGTGGATGACGATCAGCTTTTCTATTGCCGCAGTCGCGGGATGGATGAGGAAGAGGCCGTCGCGCTGGTGGTCAATGGGTTCTGCAAGGAAGTGTTGCAGAGCTTGCCGATGGAATTTGCCATGGAAGCGCAGGCACTGGTGGCCATTTCGCTGGAAGGATCGGTTGGATGATCGTCACCACCACGCCTTCGGTTGAAGGCTATCAAATCGCTGATTACAAAGGGATTGTGACTGGCGAGGCCATCATGGGGGCCAATATCGTGCGCGATCTGTTCGCGGGGATCACCGATATCGTCGGGGGCCGCTCGGGCATGTATGAGGCGAAACTCGCTGATGCGCGCGAGGCGGCACTGGCCGAGATGGAACAGCGGGCGCAGGCGCGTGGGGCCAATGCGGTTGTGGGCGTCGATCTCGACTATGAGGTTATCAATAATATGCTGATGGTTTCGGCCTCTGGCACGGCGGTGGTTCTGGCCTGACCTGGCCCCCCGCAACGGGAAACACGGCCGCTGGCCCAAGGAATGTGAACGAGGAAAATATGCTGGAAATCAAGAACCTGCACGTCAAACTTGAAGAAGAAGATAAGGTTATCCTGAAAGGGGTGGACCTGAAGATCGGCGCGGGCGAAGTGCATGCGATCATGGGGCCGAACGGGTCGGGCAAATCCACGCTGTCTTATGTCTTGTCGGGCAAGGCTGGCTATGAAGTCACTGACGGCAGCGCCGCGCTGGAAGGCGAGGAACTGCTGGAGATGGAACCCGAAGAGCGCGCGGCGGCGGGCCTGTTTCTGGCGTTTCAATATCCGGTCGAAATTCCCGGCGTGGGCAACATGACCTTTTTGCGCACCGCGGTGAACGCGCAGCGCAAGGCGCGCGGCGAAGAGGAGCTTTCGGCAGGTGACTTCCTGAAAGTGGTGCGCGAAAAGGCGAAGGCGCTGAAAATCGACGCCGATATGATGAAGCGCCCGGTCAATGTGGGCTTTTCGGGTGGTGAGAAAAAGCGCAACGAAATTCTGCAAATGGCAATGCTGGAACCCAAGATGTGCATCTTGGATGAAACCGATTCCGGCTTGGATGTGGACGCGATGAAGCTGGTGTCGGAAGGCGTGAACGCGCTGCGCGATGCTGGGCGGTCTTTCCTTGTTATCACGCATTATCAACGGCTTCTGGACCATATCAAGCCTGATGTCGTGCATATCATGGCCGATGGCCGCATTGTGAAAACCGGCGGCCCCGAATTGGCGCTGGAGGTGGAGCAGAACGGCTACGCGGATATTCTGGCCGAGGTGGTGTAATGGCCCAGTTGCAAGCGAAACAAGACGCGCTGAGCGCGCGCATCGCAGGGCTGGACTTGCCCAAAAGCGGCTGGTCTGCCCCGTTGCGGGCCGAGGCGCTGACCCGCCTGTCGGCCATGGGCCTGCCGGGCAAGCGCGATGAATACTGGCGCTATACCGATCCGACCAGCCTGACGGTGGCCGAGGCCCCGGCGGCGGCGCCGTTCACCTATTCCGATGAGAAGATGGTGTTCACCGATATCGACCGTTTGCGCATCGTCTTTGTCGATGGCGTGTTTGATGCGGCGCAATCGGATGATCTGGCTTTGGCCGGGGTCGAAATCTCGTTGCTGGCGGAGGCGGGGGATATTCACTGGGCCTCGGACCTTTACGGTGTGTTGGAAGCGCGCGGGCAAACCCCGGTGCAGCGGCCCTTGGCCACGTTGAACACCGCCTTTGCAACCCAAGGTGTGTTGATCCGCGCCACGGGCAAGGCGGCGAAACCTGTTTCACTGATTTATCTTCATAAATCAGAGGCTTCTGACGTGATCTTGCATCACTGCATCAAGGTCGAAGCAGGGGCAGAGCTTACGGTGCTGGAAAACGGCCCGGCGGCGGCGCGGTTCAACAAGGTGATGGAGGTTGAGATTGCCGAAGGCGGCCGCTTCCACCATATCCGCACCCAAGGCCGCGACCATGAACGCCGCGCCGCGACGCATATCTTCGCGCGGCTGGCGGCAAACGCGCTGTTCAAAAGCTTTACGCTGACGGCCAATGGTCGGTTGACGCGGAATGAGGCGATCATCGAATTTACCGGCGATGATGCTGTGGCCCATGTGGCGGGCGCGGCGGTAGGCGACCGGGATTTCCACCATGATGACACGGTGTTCATCACCCATGACGCCGAGCGTTGCGAAAGCCGTCAGGTGTTCAAGAAGGTGTTGAAAAACGGGGCCGTGGGCGTGTTCCAAGGCAAAATCCTTGTGAAGGCAGGCGCGCAAAAGACCGATGGCTATCAGATCAGCCAATCGCTGTTGCTGGATGATGACAGCCAGTTTCTTGCCAAGCCAGAGCTGGAAATCTACGCCGATGACGTGGTGTGCAGCCATGGCTCTACCTCGGGCGCGATTGATGAGGCGGCGCTGTTCTACCTGCGCTCTCGTGGGGTGCCGGAACGGGCGGCGCAAAGCCTGCTGGTGCTGGCCTTTCTGGCCGAGGCGATTGCCGAGATTGAGGGTGAAACCCTTGCCGAAGATATCCGGGTCCGGATGGAAAACTGGTTGACCCGGCACGAGGGGAAGTAAGTGCCCGTTACCAATGACATCGTAAAGTCATGGCACAGCCCGCGCGTGGTGATGCGGTCGCATCTGGCGCGCGGACGGTCAGAGCCTTGGGCGTTTTCCTTGCTGGTGGCCTTTATGGTTGTGGCCTTTGTGGCGCAATGGCCGCGGGCCAGCCGTGTCAGCTTTCTAACGCCCGAGGTGCCGCTGTCGCCGCAGCTTCTGGCGATGGCCTTGGGGATATTGGCGCTTATACCGGTGTGGTATCTGCTGGCCGCGATCACGCGCTGGATCAGCGCGCTGGCGGGCGGGCAGGGCGACCATTACGGCGCGCGGCTGGCCTTGTTCTGGGCCTTGGTCACGGTGACGCCCTTGATGTTGCTGCAAGGGCTGGTTGCGGGCATGATCGGGCCGGGGCCGGGCTTGTCGGCTGTCACCAGCCTGACGGGCGTGGCCTTTCTGGTTTTCTGGATTCTCAATCTGATCGAGGCGGAGCGTTGATATGGAACTGACCCCCGCAGTCTTGCTGGCAATGGTCCGCGATACCATCCGCGCCCCGCGCGACGGTGCGCAGGCCATCATGCGGATCGGGTTTTCCCCGGCGATCGGCTGGATGGCGCTGCTGCTGATGGCGGTCGCCTCTACCCTGTTGACCCATCTGAGCTTTGCGATGATGCCCGCCGAGGCGCAGGATGTCTGGGCCGCTGCCATGACAAGCCCGGTGCGTACGGCGATCATGCAATGGGTGGTGCTGCTGATTTCCGTCCATGCGATCCACAAGGTCGGGCGTTGGCGCGGCGGCAAGGGCAGCCTTGACCAGACGGTGCTGCTGGTGGCATGGCTGCAATTCATCCTGCTTTGTGTGCAAATCGTGCAATTGGTCGTGCAAACGCTGGTGCCGCCGATGTCTGATCTGGTCGGTTTGTTGGGGCTGGTGCTGTTTTTCTGGTTGCTGACCAATTTCGTGGCGACGCTGCACGGGTTCCAATCGCTGGCGCTGACCTTTGTCGGCATTCTGATCACCCTGTTTGCGGCGGCGACCATCCTTGCATTCATTTTCGCGCTGATCTTTGGCGCGGCCCCGGCCGGAGTATGAGCGATGTTTGACGTGTCGAAAATTCGTGCCGATTTCCCGATCCTGTCGCGGCAGGTGAATGGCAAGCCCTTGGTTTATCTGGACAATGGCGCCTCGGCGCAAAAGCCGCAGGTGGTGATTGATGCCATCACCCAAGGCTATGCCCATGAATATGCCAATGTGCATCGCGGCCTGCATTACCTGTCCAACCTTGCCACCGACAAATATGAGGCGGTGCGCGGCAAGGTGGCGCGGTTTCTCAACGCGCCGTCAGAGGATGAGATCGTCTTTACCACCGGCACCACTGAAGGCATCAACCTGATTTCCTATGCCTGGGCCGCGCCGCGGTTTCAGGCGGGGGATGAGGTGGTGCTGTCCATTCTGGAACATCACGCCAATATCGTGCCGTGGCATTTCCTGCGCGAACGCTTGGGCGTGGTGCTTAAATGGGTGGATTGCGATGCCAATGGCGATCTGGACCCGCAGGCGGTGATTGATGCGATCGGCCCGCGCACCAAGCTGGTGGCGATCACGCAGATGTCGAATGTCACTGGCACCGTGGTCGACGTGGCCAGCATCTGCCACGCGGCCCGCGCGCGCGGCGTGGCCACGCTGGTCGATGGCTCGCAGGCGGCGGTGCATATGCCGGTGGATGTGGCCGCGATGGGTTGCGATTTCTATGCGATCACCGGGCACAAGCTTTACGGCCCCTCCGGCTCTGGCGCGATGTTTATCCGGGCAGAGCGGATGGCCGAGATGCGCCCCTTTCTGGGCGGCGGCGATATGATCCGTGAGGTGACGCGCGATGCCGTCAGCTATAACGATGCGCCGATGAAGTTTGAGGCAGGCAGCCCCGGCATCGTGCAGCAAATCGGCATGGGGGTGGCGCTGGATTATATGATGGGCATCGGCATGCAGGCGATTGCCGCGCATGAGGCCCGTTTGCGCGATTATACCCGCGACCGTCTGGCGGGGTTGAACTGGTTGAATGTGCAAGGCAATTCCGCCAGCAAGGGTGCCATTTTCAGCTTTACGCTGAACGGGGCCGCCCATGCGCATGATATCTCGACCATCCTCGACAAGCGCGGGATTGCGGTGCGCGCAGGCACCCATTGCGCCATGCCCTTGATGGAACATCTGGGCGTCGGCGCCACCTGCCGCGCCTCCTTTGCGATGTATAACACCACCGAAGAGGCCGACAAACTGGTCGACGCGCTGGAGTTTTGCCACGAACTCTTTGGCTAGGATTTTTGCGCGGGGTCGGGGCAATAAACCCGTTGCAACCCGGCCCGGCTTTCGCTACCTAGGCGCTATCGGCACCCATAGCTCAGCTGGATAGAGCGTTGCCCTCCGAAGGCAAAGGTCGCACGTTCGAATCGTGCTGGGTGCGCCATTTCCCCGATCAGCGCCGCAAGATCATCTGCTCGCCCGCGATCTCGATGCGGAACAGGCCCAGATAATCCATCCCCAGCAGCGACCCGCCCATTTCGCCATCATTGACATAGGCGGGCAGTGTGTCGTCCTCATACCCGCCGAGCCGCACGTTTTCCAGCGTCACGCGGGCGGTGCGCACGGTGCCATTGGCGGTTTGCGCGCTGCCAAGATAGACCAAGCCTTCCGGGTCGATCCCCAGTTTGCGCGCGTCCTCTTGCGTCAGCACAACGCCAGAGGCCCCGGTATCCACCATGAAATCCACCGGCGTGCCGTCAATATCCAGGGACAGGTAGTAATGCCCATCGCGGGCGCGGGGCAGCACCACCTCGCCGCTGGCCTCCACCATCTGGCGCGGCACAAAGCTTTGGCCCATATCCTGCCACAGCCCATAGCCCGCCATCAGCCCGACGATGATGAGGCCCCAAGACATGAGGCCCCGCGCCATTTGGCCCATGCGGCCACGAAATTCCACCAGCAGATAGCTGCCAACGGCCACCACAAGGATACCCAGATACACCACGCGGCCAAAAATCTCGCCGTCCATCACTGTCTCCACCAATTCACCTGACCGATATGGGGCAGGGCGGTCAGCCGATCAACCCGGTGCCGATAATGCCATCAATCACGAATTGCACCGAAAGGGCGGCCAGCAGCATCCCCAAAAGCCGGGTGATTACCACAGTACCGGTGCGGCCCAAGGCGCGCTCCAACGGGCCTGCGATCAGGAACAGCAGAAAGGCCATCAGGACCACAACGCCCATGACCAGATGCACGGCCAAGGTGCCTTGCCAACTGCCTGCCTCCCCCACCAGCAAGATCATGGTGGCAATCGCCCCCGGACCGGCAATCAAGGGAATGGCGATGGGAAAGACCGATGGGTCGTGGTCATGCACCGTGGCTTGCCCCTCGCGGCGCTGGGTGCGGCGTTCGAACAGCATGTCCAGCGCGGTCAGAAACAGCAAAATCCCGCCCGCGATGCGAAAGGCCGACATGGAAATACCGATGAACCCCAGCACCGCCTCTCCCAAAAGGCCAAACAGCGTCAGGATCGCAATCGCAATCACACAGGCCCGCGCCCCGATCACCCGCCGCCGTTCGGCGGTCATGCCGGGGGTCAGCGCGATAAACATCGGAATCAACCCCGGCGGGTCGATCACCACAAAGAGCGTGGCAAAAGCGGTGATCAAAAACGTGGTTTCCATAAAAACCCTTCCGGTCAGGACATATACTGTCGCCTGACTTCATCTTGGCTCAAATACCTAAAACCGAATTTTCAAAGAAAATTCGAAAATTACGCCGCAGCTTCCAGTTTTTCCTGCGCTTTCAGCCACATGGCTTCGGCCCTGTCCAGCCCTTCCATCACCTCGGCATATTTCTTTTGCCAGGTTTCCATCTCGCCCAGACGTTCCGGCTCATACAGGGCCGGGTCGGCGAGTTTCTTGGCCAGTTTGTCGCGCATATCGTTCAGCTTGACCAGACGTTCCTCGCATTTGCGCACCTCGGCGCGCAGGGCCATCACCTCATCCCGGCTGGCTTTCTTCGGCTTTTCAACGGGTTTGGCAGGCTTTGCCGTCTCATCGCCCGCCAAAAGCTGCTTGCGATAGGCTTCCAAGTCCTCACCATAGGGGGCCACCGCGCCGCCTTTGACCAGCCACAAGCGGTCGGCGACCAGCCCAAGCAGGTGCATGTCATGGCTGACCAGCACCACCGCGCCGGAATATTGCGTCAGTGCCTCAACCAGCGCTTCGCGGCTTTCCATATCAAGGTGGTTGGTCGGTTCGTCGAGGATCAGCAGATGCGGCGCCTCCAGTGTGGCCAGCAGCAGCGACAGCCGCGCCTTTTGTCCACCCGACAAACGCCCGACCACGGTTTCCGCTTGGTCCGCCAGCAAGCCAAACCCCGCCAGTCGCGCCCGCAGACGTGGTTGCCCTTCGGCAGGGCGCATGCGTTGCAAATGCTGCAAGGGGGTTTCATCAATGAACAACTCATCCACCTGATGCTGGGCGAAATAACCGATGCGCAGCTTGCTGCTTTGCGTCATCTTGCCCGACACAGGTTTAAGTTTGCCCGCCAACAGCTTGGAAAGCGTGGATTTTCCTTCGCCGTTGCGCCCCAGCAGCGCGATCCGGTCATCCTGGTCAATCCGCAAGGACAGGTTGCGCAGCACCGGCGGGCCGTCATAGCCGACTGAGACGCCATCCATATTGATGATGGGCGGCGAAAGCTCCTCCGGCTCGGGGAAGGTGAACACCTGTTTGCGCGCCTCTTCCGGCGGCGTGATGGTTTCCATCTTTTCCAGCATCTTCACGCGGCTCTGCGCCTGCACGGCTTTGCTGGCCTTGGCCTTGAACCGGTCGACAAAGCTTTGCAAATGCGCGCGCCGCGCCTCTTGCTTCTTGGCTTCGGCTTGCAACACCGCACGACGTTCGGCCATCTGGCGGGCGAACTGGTCATAAGGCCCGGTCCAATAGGTCAGCTTTTTCTCATCCAGATGCAAAATGCCCTGCACGGCGCGGTTCAACAGCCCACGATCGTGGCTGATGATGATGACCGTATGCGGGTATTTCGCCAGATAGCTTTCCAGCCACAAGGCCCCTTCAAGGTCCAGATAGTTGGTCGGCTCGTCCAGCAGCAGGAAATCGGGCTGCGCAAACAGCACCCCCGCCAACGCCACCCGCATCCGCCACCCGCCCGAGAAATCCGAACAGGGGCGCAACTGCGCCTCGGCGTCAAAGCCCAGACCCTTCAGAATGCTCGCCGCGCGCCCTTCGGCAGACCAGGCGTCAATGTCATTCAATCGCGCCTGCACCTCGGCAATGCGGTGCGGGTCGGTGGCGGTTTCCGCCTCGGCCAACAGCGCCTCGCGTTCCGTATCGGCTTGCAACACGGTTTGCAGCAACGTGGTCGAGGACGATGGCACCTCTTGCGCCACCCCCCCGATGCGCGACCGCGCAGGCATGGAAATATCGCCCCCCTCCAGCGCCAACTCCCCCCGGATCAGGCGGAACAACGTGGTTTTCCCCGCGCCATTGCGGCCCACAAGCCCGACCTTATGGCCGGTGGGAATGGTAGCAGAGGCACCCACAAGCAAGGGGCGGCCTTCGACGGAATAGCTGATATCTGATATGCGCAACATGGGCCACGCCATGCCTTACGCAGCGCGGAAGGTCAATCCGTCTGCACCGGGCAACAGGAATTATCCGCAGCCGTTGCGGCGCTTGTTGATGCATGCCAGACTGGAAGGCATCCCGAGAGCAAAGCAAGCCCGACAACAATGCATATCCCCCTTGTCGCCCCAGCTGAACAATTGGATTACCATAATGCCCAATCGCTGACCTTGCCGCGGGCCATCACCGCGCTGGAGGCGTGGAACATCGCCATGCGCAACCCTGTGCCCGGCATGGCCGCGGCGATGTGGCTACGGGATCGTATCTCGGGGCTGTTCGGTGTAACCCCGATCATCGGTTTTTCGGGAACGCAGCGCGCAAATGTGCAAAGGGGCGACCGGCTCGATTTTTTTCTGGTCGAGGACATCACCGATCAGCTTTTGGTGCTGACCGCGCGTGACCGGCATCTGGATGTGATGACCACCGTGACCACCTATGACCAAATCCTGACGATCACCAGTTCGGTCATAACTCATAATCGCTTTGGCCGCGCCTATATGCTGCCCGTGGGACTGGCGCATAAGGTGATCGTCTGGTGGATTTTGCGGAAACTGGCGGCAGAGCTGTCTCAAAAGTGACGCCATCGCAGGCCTTTTCAAGCCAGCCCACCCATGATAGCAGGCGGCCACAAACATCACGCGGATCCCCGCGCATATCAAAGTGAGAAAACCATGGCCGTAGAACGCACCCTGTCGATGATCAAACCCGACGCCACCAACCGCAACCTGACTGGCAAGATCAACGCCAAGTTCGAGGAAGCTGGCCTGCGCATCGTGGCGCAAAAGCGCATCCACCTGTCGCCCGCCCAAGCCGGCGCGTTCTATGCCGAACACGCCGAGCGTCCCTTCTATGGCGAGTTGGTTGAATTCATGTCCTCCGCTCCGATCATCGTTCAGGTGCTGGAAGGCGAAGGCGCCATTCTGAAAAACCGCGAAGTCATGGGCGCCACCAACCCGGCCAATGCGGCTGATGGCACCATCCGCAAGGAATTCGCTTTGTCGGTTGGCGAAAACTCGGTCCACGGCTCCGACAGCCCGGAAGCCGCCGCCCGCGAAATCGCTTTCTACTTCTCCGGCCTCGAACTGGTCGGCTGACCCGACAGGGGCGGCCAACGCGCCGCCCCCTTCGCAGCGCTTTCATCTATTTAAAAATATCCTGCGGGGGTCCGGGGGTGCAAAACCCCCGGCCTCTGCCATTATGGCAATCGCCGAAGTAGAACCCCATGGCCCGCGCCCCGCTTTTGCAACTCTCCGGTATCTCGCTGACCTTCGGCGGCGACCCTGTGTTCGACAATCTCGATCTCGTCGTGCATCCCGGTGATCGCGTGGCACTGGTCGGGCGCAATGGTTCGGGCAAATCCACCTTGATGAAGGTGATGGCCGGATTGGTCGAGGCCGATGCCGGCAGCCGCGTGGTCCCCCCCGGTGTCACCGTCGGCTATATGGAGCAAGACCCCGATCTCTCCGCCTTTGAAACCTTGGGCGATTACGCCGCCGCCACCTTGCCGGACGGCGAGGAATACAAAGTTGCGATGGTGGCCGAAGGGTTGAAGTTCAATCCCGAAACCCCGGTCGCCTCTGCCTCGGGCGGCGAACGCCGCCGCGCGGCCCTTGCGCGCCTGATGGCCGAAGCGCCCGAGTTGATGCTTCTCGACGAACCCACCAACCACCTCGACATCCAAGCCATCCAATGGCTGGAGGAGGAGTTGAAATCCACCCGCACCGCCTTTGTCCTTATCTCGCACGACCGTGCCTTCCTCAAGGCGCTGACGCGGGCAACGCTCTGGATTGATCGTGGTCAGGTCCGCCGCCGCGAATCCGGTTTTGACGGGTTCGAGGAATGGCGCGAAACCGTCTGGGCCGAAGAGGACGAACAGCGCCACAAACTCGACCGCAAGATCAAGGCCGAGGCGCGTTGGGCTGTCGAAGGCATTTCCGCCCGCCGCAAACGCAATCAGGGCCGGGTGCGCGCCTTGGCCGCCCTGCGCGAAGAGCGCGCCAGCCAGATCCGCCGTCAGGGCACCGCCGCCCTCGCCTTGGAATCGGGCACCAACTCGGGCAAGCGCGTGGTAGAGGCAAAAGCCATCAGCAAGGCCTTTGGCGACACCCAAATCGTCAACAACCTCGATCTGCGCGTGCTGCGCGGTGATCGTATCGCCTTTGTCGGCCCCAATGGCATCGGCAAAACCACGCTGTTGAAAATGCTGACCGGCGAAATTCAACCCGATTCAGGCTCCATCACCCTTGGCACCAATCTCGATATCGCGGTGTTCGACCAGACCCGCGCGCAACTTGACCCGAACGCCAGCCTCTGGGATAATCTGACCAATGATCCGACGATGGCCGTCTCTGGCAGTTCCGATCAGGTGATGGTGCGCGGTGTGCCCAAGCATGTCGTGGGCTACCTCAAGGATTTCCTGTTCAATGAGGCACAGGCCCGCGCCCCCGTCCGCTCACTCTCAGGGGGCGAAAAGGCGCGGCTTTTGCTGGCGCGGATCATGGCGAAACCCTCGAACCTGCTTATTTTGGACGAACCGACCAACGATCTTGACGTCGAAACGCTGGACCTGCTGCAAGATATCCTTGGCGATTACGATGGCACCGTGCTGCTGGTCAGCCACGACCGCGATTTCATCGACCGCGTCGCCACCTCCACCGTGGCGCTGGAAGGGCAGGGGCGCGTTGGCGTCTTTCCCGGCGGCTGGACCGATTACATGACCCAGCGCGATACCGAATGGGCCCCCGAGGCCACGTTCAAGCCCAAAACCACCAGCGCCCCCACCCCGAAAGCCGAGGCCAAGCGCGCCGATACCCTGTCCTTCACCGAACGCAAGCGGCTGGAAAACCTGCCCGACCTGATCGCAAAGATGGAGGCCGAGATCAGCAAACTGGGCGAATTGCTGGAAGCCGATGATCTGTTCACCAAGGAACCCGTCAAGTTCCGCAAAGCCTCCGAGATGATGGCCGAGCGCCAGACCCAACTCGCCGCGCTGGAAGAAGAATGGATGGCGCTGGAGGAAAAAGCCGCCTCTGCCTGACCACTGTGCAACGCCGCGCCGCGGTCAAGGACTGCGGTGCACACAAGCGCGTAACCCACCGCTTTTCTTTGGTTTTCGGCCAGTTCCCGCGCAAGGCCGGGTCTGCCATCGGCGGAAACGGGCGCGGCCCGGTCACAGGCTCTCACAGCGCCGTGAGGGGGGCCTGACAGTCCGGAACCAAGGGCTTACCTGCACGTTGAAGCCATAGTCGGAACTGTCCGAAGGCTTATAACGAAAGGTAGACCCATGAAATATATCGCATCCCTCGCCCTTGCCTCCACGCTGGCCGCCCCGGCCTTTGCAGGCGGGCTTGCCAGCCCCGAACCCGAACCGATGGTCGCAGCCCCGGTCATCGCCGCCCCCGTCAGCGCCGATTGGAGCGGGTTTTACGCCGGTGCCCAGCTTGGCTATGGCGATGTGAACACCTCCGCCGCCGGGCTCGAAGGCGATGGCGCGCTGGGGGGTGTCCATGCCGGGTATCGCTATGATTACGGGCAATTCGTCGCCGGGGCAGAACTGGCTTATAACGCCGCCAATATCGACCTTGGCGGTGTCAACAAGTTGACCGATGTTACCCAGCTGAAACTGATGGGCGGCTATGATCTGGGCAGCACGCTGGTCTATGGCACGCTCGGCGCGGCCCATGCCAAGGCGGATCTGGGCGGTGCTGGCTTCTCTGATACCGGCTATCTGGTTGGCGTCGGCATGGATTACGCCCTCAACGACCGCTGGACCATCGGTGGTGAATTGACCCACCACCGCTTTGACAATTTCGACAACACCGGCGCCGATATCCGCGCCAATACCGCGCAGATCAAACTGGGCATGCGCTTCTGATCGCCCGAACCGCCTAAGCAACACCCGCCGCGCGGGGTCAAAAGGCCGGGCAAAAGGGCGGGGCAACACTCCCCGCCCGTCTTTCTTTTCGGCGAAAATATCCCACGGGGGTCTGGGGGTGTGAAACCCCCAGCTTTGCGGTGGGTCTGGGGGTGTGAAACCCCCAGCTTTACAGTGGGTCTGGGGGTGTGAAACCCCCAGCTTTGGCCGGCGGCAGGCCCCGCGCCCTCAGCGCATGCGCAAGGCCCCGTCCAGCCGGATGACCTCGCCGTTCAGATACCCGCTTTCCACGATAAAGGCGGCCAGGGTGGCGAATTCCTCCGGGCGGCCCAAGCGTTTGGGAAAGGTCACATCGGCGGCCAGACCCGCTTGGATTTCCGCCCCCAACCCTTCCAGCATCGGGGTCAGAAACACCCCCGGCGCAATCGCGCAGACCCGCACGCCGATCCCTGCCAGATCACGGGCGGCAGGCAGCGTCATCCCCGCAATCCCGGCCTTGGAGGCCGCATAGGCCGCTTGCCCCTTTTGCCCGTCAAATGCCGCGATAGAGGCCGTGTTGATCACCACGCCGCGCTCGCCATCCTCGGGGCTGTTCTGCGCCATTTCCGCTGCGGCCAGCCTCATGCAGTTGAAACTGCCCACCAGATTGATATCAATCGTGCGCTGAAACAGCGCCAGATCATGCGGCCCCTCGCGCCCCACGATCCGCGCACCTGTCGCAATACCGGCACAATTGACCAGCACCGAAATGCGGCCCATCGCGGCCTTGGCCGCAGCGATCCCGGCCGCGACAGAGGCCTCTTGCGTCACATCCACCATTGCAAAGCCTGCGCCGATCTCGGCAGCCAAGGCCGCACCCTTGGCGCTGTCGCGGTCAAACAGCATGACCTTCGCACCTTTGGCCCGGAAGGCCCGCGCCACCGCAGCCCCCAAGCCCGAGGCCCCCCCGGTCACAATCACCGCACTGTCCTTGATCTGCATCGCAGCCTCCCCCGCTTGGCTTAACTGAACATGTGTTCAATTAGCCCGAAACCCGCCGCCCTGTCGAGGGGTTACCACTTGCCGGATGCGCCGCCGCCACCCGAACGCCCGCCACCAAAGCCGCTGCTGGAGTTGGATTTCGCCCGCGCCCGCTTTTCACGCGAGGGCAGGCTGTAGCTTTCGCGGCGGTCATTCCCGCATTGGCCGCAGGTTTCATGCCGCAGCGCCTGACCATCCGTGGTCTGCCCGGCCTCGGTGATCACCTCGCGCGTCACGCGTAGCGCGCGCGCCCCGCAATTGGGGCAGGCCCGGAACCGCACCGCCACATCGCGCAGCCAATCCTTGAAGATGACGCCCAGCACGACCAGCGCAAACCCGATCCCCACAACGAATTTGAAGACGCGTTCCAGCACGGCCCCGAGCCCGAAACCGCTTTCATCGGCAATCGGTTCGTTTGCGGCAAAAGGGCGGGCGATCTGGTCAATCGCCATCATCACCCCGTCCTCCAACCCTTTGGCGTAATCGGCGTTGCGAAAGGCGGGCAGCATGGCGCTGTCAATCACCCGTTGTGCGCGCCCGTCCCAGACCACGTCATAACCATCGCCCAAGGCGATGCGCATCTCGCGATCCTCACGGGCGACAAGGATCAACACGCCGTCATTGCGGGTGGCATCGCCAATGCCCCAAGCGTTGAACCAGCCCGTCGCGAAATCGGCAAAACGCCCGGTGCCGCCGTAATAGGCCTGACGCTCAATCGTGGCCAGAACGATATGCACCCCGGTTTCGTCGCGTGCGGCTTGCAGGGCGGCGCTGATGCGGGCCTCGTCGGCCTCGGGCAGCAGATCGGCGTAATCGCTGACAGTATCGGACAGCGGCTCTGGAAAGCTTTGGGCAAAGGCCGCGCAGGGCAGCCACAGCACCAGCAACAAAACGCGCCACATGATTACACCTCATCCCCCGGATATTTGCGCCAAAGGATGCATGCGGCGGCCCCGCTGCACAAGCCCCTTGGCGACCGCCTTTCGCATGTGCTAAGCTATGCTTATGAAAACATCAGGCCTCATTTGCATTTGCTGCATCACCTGCTGACATCTGTCACGCGGGCCTGCCTTCTTTTCATTTCCAATCAAGGATGAAATTGATATGCCCGCGCGGGAAAGCTGTATTTGCCGCCGCGAAAAGGGATGGAAATGACGACGATCAAGCTGCACAATGCGAAAAGCCGGGGGAAAGAGGTTTTCACCCCGATTGATGCCGAAAATGTGCGGATTTATCTTTGCGGTCCTACGGTCTATGACCGCGCCCATATTGGCAATGCGCGCAATGTCATCATGTTCGATGTGTTGTTCCGGCTGCTGCGGCAGGTCTATGGCGCGGATCATGTGACCTATGTGCGCAATTTCACCGATGTCGATGACAAGATCAACGCCGAGGCGCTGCGCCGCCAAAGCGCGGGTGAGGCAGGCACGCTGGAGGCGTTGATCCACCAGCGGACCGAGGAAACCATCGCCTGGTATCACGCCGATATGGATGCACTCGGCAATCTGCGCCCCACGCATGAGCCGCGCGCGACCGAATACATAGGCCAGATGATCGCGATGACGGCGGATCTGATTGCAAAGGGTCATGCCTATGAGGCCGAGGGCCATGTGCTGTTTGATGTGCGGTCCTTTCCCGATTACGGCAAGCTGTCGGGGCGGTCGGTGGATGACATGATCGCAGGCGCGCGGGTAGAGGTGGCTCCCTACAAGCGCGACCCGATGGATTTTGTGCTGTGGAAACCTTCGGATGCCGAGACGCCGGGCTGGGACAGCCCTTGGGGCCGGGGGCGGCCGGGCTGGCATATCGAATGCTCTGCCATGTCGCAGGCGCTGCTGGGGCCATCGTTTGACATTCACGGCGGCGGCACCGACCTGACCTTCCCGCATCATGAAAACGAGTTGGCCCAAAGCTGCTGCGCCAACCCGAACGAGGGGTTTGCCACTGTCTGGCTGCATAATGAGATGTTGCAGGTGGAGGGCAAGAAAATGTCCAAGAGCCTTGGCAATTTCTTTACCGTGCGCGATTTGCTGGATCAGGGTATCCCGGGCGAGGTGATCCGCTTTGTGTTCCTGCAAACGCATTACCGCAAGACGATGGACTGGACGGCAGAGAAGGCCGCGCAGGCCGAAGCCACCTTGCGCAAGTGGCGCGGGTTTACGGCCGGCATTGAGCCCGCCGCAAACCCGTTGGGCCCGGTGATCGACGCCTTGTCGGATGATCTGAACACCGCGGGGGCCTTGGCCGCGCTGCATGAGGCGGCGGGGCAAGGCGATTACGCGGGGCTTCTGGCCTCGGCCCGGTTGATGGGGTTGCTGGACGAGGGCATGGGCGATTGGGCGCAGGCGGTGGACCTGAGCGCCTATGCGCAGCGCTTGGCAGCGGTTTGGGCAGAGGCGAAACTGTCAAAGGATTTTGCGGCGGTCGATGCGATGAAAGCCGCGTTGAGTGCGGCGGGGGTGGAGATTCAGATGGGCAAGGATGGGGTGCTTTTGCAGCCCGGGCCGGGGTTTGATGCGGCAAAGCTGGAGGCAATTTCGTGAGGCTGTGTTGTTTGGCGCGCGCTGGGGGCTGTCTGCCCCCAGACCCCCGAAGGTATTTTTGCCAAGATGAAGGGGGGCGGGGGTGATGAAAGAACGCCTTTACCTTTTCGACACCACCTTGCGCGATGGGCAGCAGACGCAAGGGGTGCAGTTTTCCACGCCGGAGAAGGTGCAGATCGCGCGGGCATTGGATGCTTTGGGCGTCGATCATATCGAAGGTGGTTGGCCGGGGGCGAACCCGACCGACAGTGAGTTCTTTGCGCAGAGCCTTGCCACGCGTGCCACCATGACCGCCTTTGGCATGACCAAGCGGGTGGGGCGGTCTGCCGAAAATGATGATGTATTGGCGGCGGTGCTGGATGCCGGCACGCCTGCGGTATGCCTTGTGGGCAAGACGCATGAGTTTCACGTTACCACCGCCCTTGGCGTCAGCCTTGAAGAGAACCGCGAGGCGATTGCGGCCTCTTTCGCGCATGTCATCGCCAAGGGGCGCGAGGCGTTGTTTGATGCCGAGCATTTCTTTGACGGCTACAAGGCCAACCCGGACTATGCGCTGTCGTGTTTGCGGGCGGCCTATGATGCGGGGGCGCGCTGGATCGTGCTCTGCGATACCAATGGCGGCACCTTGCCTGCCGAGGTGGGGCGCATTACCGCTGCGGTGATTGCGGCGGGGATACCGGGTGATCATCTGGCGATCCATTGTCATGATGATACGGGCAATGCGGTGGCCTGTTCGCTGGCAGCGGTGGATGCCGGCGCGCGGCAGATTCAGGGCACGCTGAACGGTTTGGGGGAGCGCTGCGGCAATGCCAATCTGATCAGCCTTATCCCCACGCTGTTGCTGAAGGAACCCTATGCCAGCCGCTTTGAAACCGGTGTCAGCCGCGCGGCGCTGGCGGGATTGTTGCGCACCAGCCGGATGCTGGATGACATTTTGAACCGCGTGCCGCAGCGGGCGGCGGCCTATGTCGGGGCCTCGGCCTTTGCGCATAAGGCGGGGCTGCATGCGAGTGCCATCCTAAAAGACCCCACCACCTATGAGCATGTGCCCCCCGATGTGGTCGGCAATGCGCGCATTATCCCGATGTCCAATCAGGCCGGGCAATCCAACTTGCGGGCGCGGCTGGCGGCGGCAGGGATTGAGGTGGAGGCGAAAGACCCGCGCCTTGCCGGAATTCTGGAGGAGATCAAGCAGCGCGAGGATCAGGGCTATGCCTATGATGGCGCGCAGGCCAGTTTTGAGCTGTTGGCGCGGCGCGCCCTGGGGCTGTGCCCGGAGTTCTTTGAGGTCAAGCGCTACCGCGTCACGGTGGAGCGCCGCAAGAACAAGCGCAACCAGATGGTCAGCCTTTCGGAGGCCGTGGTGGTGGTCAAGATCGGTGAGCAAAAGATGCTGTCGGTCAGTGAGAGCATGGATGCAAGCGGCACCGACCGTGGCCCCGTCAACGCGCTGTGGAAGGCGCTGGCCAAGGATCTGGGGCGGTTCCAATCCTGTATCGACGATATGCATCTGGTCGATTTCAAGGTGCGCATCACCCAAGGCGGCACCGAGGCCGTGACCCGCGTCATCATCGACAGCGAGGATGCGGCGGGCAAGCGCTGGTCGACCGTGGGGGTGTCGCCCAACATTGTCGACGCGAGTTTTGAAGCATTATTGGAGGCCGTGACATGGAAACTGATCCGCGATGGCGCAGCATGAGGGTGGCAGGTCTGGCCCTGCTTCTGGCGGGCTGTCAAACAGCACCTGCCCCTGAGATCCCGTTACAGGGTGCCTATATCCGCATGTTGCAAGGCCATGACGGGGTGAATTTCGCCCATGTTACCATTTTCCCGGATGACCGCGTTGCCATCGGCAATGGCACAACAACGGGCATGTCCGCTGATGCGGAATGGCTGCCTGCCAAACCCGGCTTGTTCTTGCGCGCCCAAACGCTCACCGACCGGTTTTTTGCCACCGAGGGCCCCGGCTTCCAGCCGCAGGACTGCATGCACGACATGGTGGAAAAGGTTCAAGTTGCCACTGCCACGGGCCTAAGCCATGAGGCCACCTATTGCCGGGGCGAGGGGCTGGCCCCATTGACCGCGGCCTTGAACAAGCTGGTTTCGGAATGACCCAGCAGGCCTTGCAGCGCGGCGATCCCAGCCGGTTCGCGGCCTTGCTGGCCGCGCCCGCTCCGGCCCGCGCCCCCCTTGCCACGCTTTACGCCTTCAACCTTGAAATCGCCCGCGCGGCATGGATCACCAAAGAGCCGATGATCGCCGAGATGCGCCTGCAATGGTGGCGCGACGCAGTCGAGGATCTGGGCCGTGGCACGGTGCGCAGCCATGAGGTGATGCAACCGCTGGCCGATCTGGTGGCGGCGCGCGGCCTGCCGCTGGACGTGCTGGACCGCATGATCGAGGCACGGCGTTGGGATATCTATTCCGACGCTTTCGCGGATGCACAGGCGCTGGATGATTACCTCGCCGATACGGCAGGCGGCCTGATGTGGCTGTCGGGCCGCGCGCTGGGGGCAGGCGATGCGTCAGACGCGGCCTTGCGTGATTTTGGCTGGGCGGCAGGGCTTGCGGCCTATTTGCAGGCGGTGCCGGAACTGGTGGCGCGCGGCCGTATCCCGCTGCTCGATGGGCGCGACGAGGGGGTCGCGGCACTGGCCACCGAAGGGCTGGCCCGGCTGGACCGCGCGCGCAAAGCGGGGGTAGAGCCCGCCGCACGCCCCGCGCTTTTGGCGGGCTGGCAGGCCCCGGCCTTGCTGAAACTGGCGCAGGCCGAACCGGGCCGGGTGGGCGAAGGCGCCTTGCTGCTTTCGGAATTTGCGCGGCGCGGGCGGCTTTTGTGGCAGGCTTTCACCCATCGCTGGTAGGGCCGCTTCCCCCCCATCCGAATTTGCGTTAGGCTGGTGAAAAAGGGGCAAATGCCCGGTCGTGTTACGAGGAGCAGCACAATGCAGGTCACCAAAAGAACAACCCTCGCCGGGCTTGGCGCCTTGATGCTGTCGGCCTGTGTCGGCGGCGGCGGGCGCAGCGGGGCCGTGGCCGCGCGCAGCGTCACCCAGTTTCGCGCCACACCGAACGCAGGCTTTGACGCTTGGGTCGCAGGCTTTCGCGCCCGCACCACCAGCATCAGCCCCGCCGTGATGGATGCCGCCTTTCGTAACGTCGGCTTCCTGCCCGAGGTGATTGAGCGCGACCGCAACCAGACCGAATTCAAACGCAGCTTGCAAGATTATCTGGCCATTGCCGCTTCGGATGAACGCGTCTCCAAAGGCCGCGCCGCCTATGCCCGCCACCGCAGCACGCTGGACGCGATCGAACGCCGCTACGGGGTCGAAGGCCATGTGGTCACAGCCGTCTGGGGGCTGGAAAGCTTCTTTGGCGAACGGCGCGGCGATATTCCGGTGATTTCCGCCGTAGCCACGCTTGCCTATGAAGGGCGGCGCGGGGCTTTCTTTGAAAAGCAATTGGTTGCGGCGCTGAAAATCCTGCAAAATGGTGATGTCACAGCAGACCGGATGACAGGAAGCTGGGCGGGGGCGATGGGGCATACCCAGTTCATCCCCACCTCTTATCAACTGTTCGCGGTGGATTTTACCGGCGATGGCAAACGCGACATCTGGTCCGATGACCCGTCGGATTCGCTGGCCTCCACCGCGGCTTATCTGGCGAAATCCGGTTGGACCAAAGGCCAGCCCTGGGGGGTAGAGGTGCGCTTGCCCGCTGGGTTCAACGCGGGGCTTGCAGGGCGCAAATCCACCCGCAGCCCTGCCGATTGGGCCGCAATGGGCGTGCGTGATATGGATGGCGGCGTGGTGCCGAACCATGGTGCCGCCTCGATCCTTATTCCCGAAGGCACGGGCGGCCCGGCCTTTATGACCTTCCGCAATTTCACCGCGATCACGCGCTATAACAATTCCGAAAGCTATGTGATCGGCGTGGGCCACCTCTCCGACCGTATTCTGGGCCGCCCCGCGATCCGTGGCAATTTTCCACCGGATGCCAATGGCATGCGCATCGCCGACCGTCAGGATATGCAGCGCCTGCTGACGGCCAAAGGCTTTGATACCGAAGGCACCGATGGCGTAATCGGCCCCAAAACCCGCGCCGCCATTTCCGCCTATCAGGCCAGCCGTGGCATGGCCGTGACGGGCGAGCCGAGCCTCGAACTCTTGGCCAGCCTGCGCTAGGGCGCAAAACAAGCAGCCCCCCATCGCGCGTCCTCGCGGTGGGCAAAGGCGCATCGCCCTGATTTCATCTTGGCAAAAATACCTATGCGCAGCCTCCGCCACAAACGACCGTTCGGGCAGACGCGCAGGTTTGCGACAAGGGCTGTTTCAACAGTTAAAATTTCATAAATAAAATTGGCAAATTCTTTGTTTTACAAAGGCTTGCCAGTCATTCCGCGCGCGATTCAGCGCGCGGACCCCGGCTCAGGCCGAGCGGGTTTCCTTGGGCTGCATCGCCAGCCAGATCAGCGCGCCCCCTGCCAGCACCAGAAATGGCACCATCGCCATATTCACGGCCGCCCAGCCTTCCTCGACCGAGCCGCCGGAACAGTTCATCAACCCGCCCGAAGATAGCGAGGCCATGGTGACGCCGCCAAAAACCAGCAGATCGTTCAACCCCTGCATCCGCCCGCGTTCATGCGGCGCATGGGCCCCGGCCAGCATCGAGGTGGCCCCGATGAAACCAAAGTTCCAGCCGATGCCCAACAAGATCAGCGCGGCAAAGAAATTCTCCAGCTCGACCCCGGTCAGGGCCACAGCCCCGGCAGCCGCCAAGATCAACAGCCCCAGCCCGATGATCTTTTCCACCCCGAACCGCGCAATCAGATGCCCGGTGAAAAACGACGGGATATACATCGCCAGAACATGCGCCGTGACCACATCGGCCGCGTTAGAGGTTTCATACCCACAACCCACCACCGCCAGCGGGGAAGAGGTCATCACAAGGTTCATCAACGCATAAGAGACGGTCGCACAAATCACCGCCACCGCGATGCGCGGCGTGCGGATCATCTCCCAGCGGGTGCGCCCCAAAGCATCGCCGACTTTTGGTTTCGGCGGCTTGGGGATGTTCAGCCCCAGAAACAGGAAAGAACCAAGGATGTTCAGCCCGATCACCGCCAGATAAGTGCCCATGAACGGCACGACAAAGGCCTGCGCCGTCACCTTGACCAGTTGCGGCCCGATGATCGCCGACAGCAAGCCGCCCGCCATCACCCAAGAGATTGCCTTGGGCCGAAAGTCCTCAGAGGCGGTATCGGCGGCGGCAAAGCGGTAAAAGCCTTGCGCTGACATATAGGTGCCGGAAAACAGCGCGCCGAGCAGGAAAACCGGGAAGGAGCCGGAATACAGCCCGTAGGCGCCGATCCCGGCCCCCAGCGCGCCGGCGGCAGTGCCGATCAGAAACCCAACGCGCCGCCCGTAAGCCTGCATGATCGAGGATAAAGGTGTCGCCGATAGCATCGACCCGATCACCATGATCGAAATCGACAGCGTCGCCCAGCAGGCATTGGAGGCCAGCGTTTGTCCCGCCAGCCCCGCGATGGTAAAGATCATCGGCATCTGCGCGCCAAGGATCGCTTGGGCGGCAACCAGCACCCATACGTTGCGGCGGGATTGGGCGGGGGCGGGCAATGTCTCTGTCTGGGTCATAAGGTTGACTAGTCCTCGAACCCATATCTGGGCAAGCGCGAAATTGTCACGGGGACAATGACATGCGTCACAATCACTGCCGTTTGGGGGTTTCCCCCGCAAGGCCGCCGCATTAGCCTGACTGGAAAACGGGGTTCTATGATCGGTCGCATCATCACATCTGACGCCTGCGTCGCCGAAGGGGCGGCGTGGCTGGCGGCCGCCGAGCCTCGCTTCGCTCGGGCTTTAGGGGCCGTGGGGCCGCTGCCGCTGCGGCTGCGCGGGGATGGCTTCGCGGCGCTGTTGGACGCGATCATCGGCCAGCAGGTCAGCACGCAATCGGCCCGTGCGATCTGGGCGCGGCTGGATGCGGCGGGGCTGACCGATGAGGAAGCGGTTTTGACCGCGACCGAAGAGGGGTTGCGCGCCTGCGGTCTGTCGCGTCAGAAAATTCGCTACGCTCAGGCGCTGGCCGCCGCCCGCATCGACTATGCCGGCTTGCCCCTTCTGACCGATGCAGAGCTGTCCCAAACCTTGACCGCCGTGCCCGGTATCGGCACCTGGACCGCCGAGATCTATGCCATGTTCAGCCTTGGCCGCGCCGATGTTTTCGCCCATGGCGATCTGGCCTTGCAAGAGGCGGCGCGCCGGCTGTTCGACATGGACGACCGCCCGACAGAAACGCAGATGCGCCAGATGGCCGCAGCATGGTCGCCCTGGCGCTCGGTGGCGGCGCGGATTTTATGGGCTTATTACAGGGTTTCGACCGCGAAAGAAGGGATCAGATGACACGTAAACTTTCCTCCGCCCGCAAAGGCGCGGCACCCGGAACGGCGACCAGCATGGTTGTCTTTGTGCATGGCTACGGCGCGGATGGCGCCGATTTGCTCGGGCTTGCCGACCCGCTGGCGCAGCATCTGCCCGGCACGGTCTTTTTCTCTCCCGATGCGCCGGAGCCTTGCAACGGCGCGCCGATGGGGCGGCAATGGTTTCCGATCCCGTGGATCGATGGCTCGTCCGAGGAAGCCGCGCGCCAAGGGCTGCTGGCTGCGGCCGATGATCTGAACGCGTTTCTTGATGCGAAACTGGCCGAAGAAGGGCTGACCCCGCAAGCCCTTGCGTTGGTGGGCTTTTCCCAAGGCGCGATGATGAGCCTGCACATCGCCCCCCGCCGCAATGAGGCCATCGCGGGCGTGGTGGCCATTTCGGGGCGGCTTTTGTCTCCCGAGTTGCTGCATGAGGCGGTGGTGAAGCCGCCGGTCCTGCTGATCCACGGCGATCAGGACCCGGTCGTCCCGTTTGAGGATATGGGGCTGGCGGGCAATGCGCTGGTGGCGGCCGGGTTTGAAACCTATGGCCATGTGATGAAGGGCACCGGGCACGGCATCGCGCCGGACGGTCTGTCCGTCGGCTTGAGCTTTCTGGCGGATCGCTTGCCCAAAGTGGGCTAGGTGCGCGGCTGTCATCTTGCTGTCATGCCCGGCGATTACGCTGCGGCAGAAAACCTGTGCGGTGCAGATTCAGGGGCTTGTCAGAACGTAAACGCGATATATAGTTCCACCGAAGGGGCGAGGCCTCTCGCCCTCGCGCCCAGACGGTTGGACGGCGGCAAGGGATTTGAACGATACCATGGATGGCGACTTCAGAACGAATTTCGTGCGTGAATCATCGGCCTTGCGGCAGTATCCGGCCCTTGTGCTGAACGCCGATTACCGCCCCTTGTCCTATTACCCGCTGTCGCTGTGGCCTTGGCAAGAGGCGATAAAGGCCGCTTATCTGGACCGGGTGACCATCGTTGCGGAATATGACCAGACGGTCCGAAGCCAGCGCGCCGAGATACGGATCCCCTCTGTCGTGGTGCTGAAAGATTTTATCCAACCCCAAAAGCGCGTGGCCTTCACGCGCTTTAATCTTTTCTTGCGGGACGAATTTTGTTGCCAATATTGCGGGGCCAAGGGCGATCTGACCTTTGACCATGTGATCCCGCGCGCACGCGGCGGGGTGACAAGCTGGGAAAACGTGGTCGCGGCCTGTAGCCCGTGTAACCTGCGCAAAGGTGCGCGCAGTCTGCGCGAATGTGGTTTGCAACTGAACCGCAAGCCGCGCCGCCCCACGCCCGAAGAAATGCACGCCCATGGCCGCCGGTTTCCGCCCAATTACCTGCATGAAAGCTGGCTCGACTTTCTGTATTGGGATGCAGAATTGGACGCGTAAGACGCGGAACCTTTTTGGCTTTCGTGCGTTTCCTTATCGGCGGATTTCGGCAGCCGCGCCAAAAGCGCATTCGCTTTCGCGCGGCAAACCGCTTATGACAAAGCCAAGGGCGCGCGCATCAGTGCGGCGGGCCCAAGAACCAAGCGCAGGGCCGATGCGGGCCTGATGTTGAAAGGGTGATCCATGAAACGATTGTTGAATTCCACGGCGGCCTTGTCGATTGCTTTGGCCCATGTGCAGCCATGGCCCCTGATGGCGCAGGTTTTGGCCGATGACGGGTCTATCCTTGCGGCGGATGGCACAGTGCTGTGCCAGACCAGTGCCGATGTGGTGTGTGACATCACCAACCCCGAAGTGATCGAACAGGCCCAGAAGATCGAGGCCCAACTTGCCGCCGAAGCCGCGGCAGCGGCGGAAGCCGAAGCGCAAGCCAAGGCAGATGCGGAAGCGGCGGCAGCGGCGGAGGCCGAAGCGCAAGCCAAGGCAGATGCGGAAGCGGCGGCAGCGGCGGAGGCCGAAGCGCAAGCCAAGGCAGATGCGGAAGCGGCAGCAGCGGCGGAGGCCGAAGCGCAAGCAAAGGCGGACGCGGAAGCCGCAGCGGCGGCGGAAGCCGAAGCACAGGCCAAGGCGGATGCGGAAGCGGCAGCAGCGGCGGAAGCCGAAGCGCAGGCCAAGGCGGATGCCGAAGCGGCAGCGGCGGCGGAGGCAGAAGCGCAGGCCAAGGCAGATGCCGAAGCCGCGGCAGCGGCGGAGGCCGAAGCGGCAGCGAAGGCGGATGCGGAAGCGGCGGCAGCGGCGGAGGCTGACGCGCAAGCCAAGGCAGATGCAGAAGCAGCGGCAGCGGCGGAG
>NZ_RPEN01000135.1 GCF_003991405.1 Pseudorhodobacter sp. E13 | reverse complement strand
TACATCGAGTTTTTCTACAACCCACAGCGCAAACACGTTAAGAACGGCATGCTGTCACCGATTGACTTCGAACAGCAGCAAAAACTGAAGCTGCAAGGTGTCTAGGAAACTAAGGGCTATTCAGGATGCTGAGTTCAAGCAATGGGTCATCCAAGAGTAAGCCGATCAAGGTCCAGCTCCCTCCAAACTCAGATACTGACCTAAGCGGCGATTGGCCGAGTGCGGGTGTTCAATGCAAAAGAGGGCAGAGGTGGCGAAACGGCAGTGAGATTATCGAAAGGTCAGGGCCAAGCGGGTTGAAAAATCGAAGCGGGCGAACGCCATCGGAACCCTGATCTGATGCGCCCGCTCCATGGGCCGTTTGGGGAACGGCACTTTGCCCTATGCCGACTTACCAGCAACCCAACAGCAGCACAGGGGCGCGAAAGCCAAGGCCGGGATTGGGGAAGGGCGGGGGTTCTGCGGTGCCAACCGCCCCGTCTGCTCTTGGGGGCGGGCAAAAAGCCGTGGTCTGTTCGCAGGGGGAGTGGGATCATGGGCCCCAATCAGCAGGGGCACAGCCTCGCATAAGAAACACCAGAAACAGCCTGAGGCATGGGGGATGCCGTTCGGATGTGGTTTGCGACATGCGCTTTTTCCTTGGTCATTCCTCAGGAAAACGGTGCATTCTATCGACAATGGGTTCGTCTACCTTAGCAGCATTGGGTCCGAATGCATTTCCAAGCCCGGAAAGACGGTATCCCGAAGAAAACTTTGGTCAAAGCCGAAAAGCCCACGCATGATCCACGCAAGGTGCATGCGCACATCTGACGTCGGGTTCAGATCGCGGCGGTCGTATAGGCTCGCCTCATCCAGGCCCGGCCAGGTGCCAACAACCCGGCGCCCCCTGATCGCGCCGCCAGCCAGCATCATCACGCCCCCGGTTCCGTGATCGGTTCCATTGGTGCCGTTGATACGTAGGGTGCGTCCGAACTCTGTAAGTGCAACAACACTCGTTTTCTTCCAGACCGAACCAAGGTCCCGCTTGAGGGTCAGAATACAAGAGGCCAATTGCGCCAACATTCTGGAAAGCACCGCGCTTTGGTTCGCGTGCGTGTCCCACCCCGATATCGAAAATGCGGCGATACGCGTCCCCAAAAGCAAACGGCTTGCTGCAAAACTTGCAATCGCATCCCCATCGCGACCTTGCTTGATCTGGTTTTCAAGCGCTGTCTGCATGTCCTCAAGGGTATCACATCCGGTGCTGGTTGCATCACGGTCCAGATCGCCGCTCAGACGCAATGCATCTTCAAACGCTTGCGAAAATTGTGGATAGCCATGCATCATTTGACGACAGATATCACGCGCTTGCGGCTGTAACATGAGGCCGGCCGCAGGGGCCCATCGCGAAACTGGAATATCGCCTGACAGGATCGGCAAGGCCTGACGTCCAAGCGCAAAAGCAGTTTCGCCCGTCACATCAGACATGCCTTGCATCATCCGGTTCAGCCAGCCGTCACGCATCTTGCCACCTTTGAAGGACGCAGATCCCGCTTCCAGCAAATCCTGCCCTTCAAAATGGCTGCGCTTATCCCGGTATGGCGTTGAGACAGAATGCACAAACCCAAGTTCTTCTTTTTCCCACAAACCCAACAAGGGCGCCAAGGCCGGGTGCAGCGCAAAAAAACCATCAAGCTTTTGCGCGTAACGCCCGTCTTCTTTGGCCAGCTTGCCTCTCATCTTCAGATAATTGGGGTCTCCATATGGCTGAACTGCCGAAAGGCCGTCCATTCCGCCTCGCAGGATGATCACGACCAACCTGTTGTCGCCGGGGGCACTGGATAACGTCACCGGCGTCAAGGACGGGTTGGCAGCAGTGGAACACCCGTTGGACCCGATGGCCAGATCGGCACTATTTGTCATCGGATATCCTCACATGGTTTGAAATTCTGGAGAAGCCAAGACCAAACCGATGCCTGACCATTTGTTCTCGGCCCCTGCGACTATGGTGCGCAGCGACGGTGCGACTTCCGGACCAAGTGCGGCCGCTGCAAAACTGTCGGCGTCCGGTAGTTCGGGGCAGAAAACCTGTGGTATGGCCATCCCCCACTGAAGACGTGCGGCTAAACCCTGAGGTGTAATCCATGCCTCGCTGGCTTCTGACCAGCCATCCGGGCCAGTTGGTTCTTCCCAAGGTTGTCCCATTAAAGCCATAGGATGCATAAGCGTCATCTGTATTTTCTTTGTCGGAAATTCCGATGCAATCTTTGGGCTGATGGCCAAAGCACGCATTGCTGACGACACAAAATCGAAGGGATTTTTAGCTTTGCCTCGGTCCTTATCCCATGCGGATGGATGGGACAGCATTGTCCGGTATACTTCGAGCAAGTAGCCGCCTGTCTCAAGGTAACGTGCCGCCATTTGGTCGGCCAAATCAGAAGGGTATCCGTCGCCCAAAAAATGGGTGGCCAATTTTTCTGACAGGTGTCGCGCTGTGGCAGGGTGCAAGGCCAGCATGTGCAGCAAAGCCTTTACATCGTTCAGGGTGCCTGCCCCCGCACCCCCAAAGGCCACGCCCAGAACTGTCTTTGTGCCGGGTTCCGAAAAGCTGGATTTAAAGATGAACCCTTTTTCAAATGAAAACGTAAGCCCCGTGAACAGCCTTGCAAGCTCTGACACATCTGTCTGGGTGTAAGGCCCGTCAACGCCCAAGGTATGCAATTCCAGCACTTCGCGTGCAAGGTTTTCGTTCAGCCCGCGGGATTGGCCTGTGCTTTGTCTTGCATCCATGCTGTTCGGGCCGACCGAGAAATTTTGGTCTAGATATTGCAGCATGATTGGATTTGTCACAGCGGCGACAAGTAAATCGCCGAACCTGCCAGCAATATTTGGTCGAATGGCGGATTCGATATAGGTCGACATGCCGCGGCTTCCTGCGCCTGTCTTTCCAAGCGCCGTAAAATGATCACCCCAAAAGAAACTCAGACGTTCTCGGAACCCGTTTTTTGTCCATGTCCGTCGCAACATATGTTGCAAAAGCCATTTGATCTGGCTGTCCCGCGCGCGGGCGGCAATTGCCTGCAATTCGACGCGCGCCTGAACCTCAATCGGCGTTCCGGCGGCGGCAAGTCGGATATTCCCGTATTGTCTTCGCAATTTTAACCGGTCGAAGAACGCAGGGAAGGTTTCGATTGGAAAACGGCGTTCGACCGGATCGGGCCTGCCGAGAGACACGAGTATCTGATCGACACTTTGAGGCGGCGCAACCACAGGTGACAATCCGCACCCAAACCGACGCTCGCTCAAAAATGGATCAAAGCCGTGTTTTCTGCGCCATTTTAGAAGCGGTTTCCATACATCGGGGAGAGTATCCGTCTGTCTAAAACAAGGGTCTATTGCCGCAGTCATTTCAATCGGTGCTCGCCGGCATCAAGACTTTGAAAAAATTCCAATGGGGGGCCTAATGAATTACGACTCAATCTCAAATAACAATACAGCATTTCAGTTTCCCCGAAAGACAGATTTCTGGCTTTCTCACGCAATGGGCCAGTTTCCGAGGTGTTTACCTTTCGACTGATTTAAACAATCGCGCTTTTTTCGCTGTGGCGGCGCACCGCATACCCGCCAAGGCATCCCAGATCGTGGCTGAGCCTGCGTAGCCTTACACACCCATTTACCATGTGCCCGCGTTCATCTGGCGCGCATCGAGAGGCGCTGACATCGCAATCACACAGCAGGGACGGGGACAGCGCAAGGCGTTCCTGGGATGGTTGCGTGCAGGAGTCACCACCCTTTTCGGAAACGCGCTGTCTGCTTGGTTGGTCTTAGATCCCATTCCTGCCGTAAAACGCCTTCGAACAGGTCAAGTGCAAGGGCTGGGTCCATGGGGGGCATCTCGATCCCGGCCATCAAAGTGGCGCCTTTCGCCTCTAAGCCTGCGGCATGTGGCAAAAGGTCGTCTTCCAGCCAATCCAGCGGGCTTGCCTCTGGTTCAAAAGCCGAGGCGGTCATCAGGTCATTGATCTGCCAGAATCGATCGGACACGGCTGTGGCGGCATCAGGTGAAAGCGGATCGGTCAGGCTCCAGGTCAAGTCATACAGGACATCGCGCGGTTTTTCAGGCCAACCGGGTGCGCCCAGCCTGTCCAGCACGGCGATACGCGCAGCTTCATTCGCCCCGACCAAAGCGGATTGCAGGTCTGCCACCGAGCGCCCGTTCAGATGCGACGAGACGACCGTGCCAGACAGGATTACCGGATCCTCCGATTGGCCGATAAAAATCGCATTTTCGATCAGATTTAACAACGCCGCGATATGCCAGTCCTGGGAGAACACCCGCGGGTCGAGGGTGATGGCCAGGTTCGTGCCGTCGATCGCTTCGATCCGGGGTGGCGCTGCGGGATTGCCCGGCGTTGCCGCGTTCAGCACATCGGCCAATTGCACGATGCTTGGCCCGATGGTGCCATCAGCGATAAGGCCATGCGCCGGATGGTGGCGGGCAGTTGTGAGGTGCAGCGCCAAGCCAGCTTTTGTGTTGGACCTGAAGGCGATGGGAAAACCGGGGTCACGCATAGGTCGCTATCCTTCTGGATAAGGGTCAAGGTCAAACGGCACCGGCCATTTCCCACCATAAAAGCGGCGCTCTAGGGCAACAGAAACCCCGTCCCGGCGGTTTCCGAACAGGTGGCGCGGATGGGCCGCGCTTGGCGCGGTATCGCCCGGTGGTGCCAAGCGTGCGCCAAGTTCCCGATAGAGGGGCAACATATCGTCATCGACACCAGCCTGCCCTGTGATGGGGCGCGGGCCAAGTTGGAACAGCACCGTATCGCGGCCTTGCCACCACTCGATCCGTGGGTCAAGCCCGTCCGTCAGCGCCGCGATACCGCCCGCGCGGCTCAGGAATGGCTCTCCCACAAGGGTCAGCCAGTTGATGCCAAGGATCCAGGTCTTTTCTGGTTTGTCGTCATCTCCGTTCAACCAGCCGCGTTTGTCGAGATAGGTGGTATCGAGCGCGGGAAATTTGACCGCCACAGGATAGGCCGCATAGGCGTTGCTTTTCGGGCCATAGCCATTGATGTCTTGCGACATGCAAAGCCCGTAACCGCCAAGCCCCGACCGCACTGGCAAACGCAAGAGTGCCGCGCGCAATGCTGCAATGTCGAAGGTGCCATCCTCGATATCGGCAACAGGCACGGTCGCATCAAGCCAAGATGTCGTCGTGACATGCCAGCGGAAGCCGGTGGGGCCAGCATCATGGACCTCATGTGCCCGCCATCCCGAAGGGCTGATCCCGTCTGGCGCGGTCTGCCCGCTTTGAAAATTGAACCCGATGAAAGTGGGGCGGGCGCGGGATACCTTTTCTTGCAAGTAATGAAAGGGGGTCCAGTCCTCTGTCTTGATGGACTTGCGCTGCCGTGGCTTTTTCAGGTTGCGGTCGGTCATCAACAGCCGTTCCGCATCGCGGCGCAGGATCGGTTCAAAGACCTTGAACAAGGCATGGTAGTCATCAACATAGTCAAACGGGTGCCCTTGTTCGACAGAGGACAACAGCCCCAGCCGGAAAGCCGGGCGCGCCCAGAGGCAAAGTTGATTGTGCCGATCCTCTTGCTCCCCTTCGAAAACCGGATCTTCTGTCCAACTCATCCTACGGCTCCTGCACTGTTGATCCTTGCCGGACCATCACAACCGCAATCAACGGCGTTTACGCTTTGCGGTTCGGGATTGGCTGCACCGGAATTCCTCAAGTCTTGGGCATATAACTCTTGCTGCCCGGGCTGCCAATCATCGGTATCGAATTTGAAATCATAGGCGGCCTGCAACTGTCCATTCGGGCCTGTTACGGCCACGTCGGGGCGGATGCGATAGACATCGCCCGAAAACTGCTCGCGCGCCGCCTGTATCTGCTGCACAATATCAACACCGGCGCTGGCGATGTCATAAACATCGTAAGCCGTCGAAATAATGTTCAGAATTGGCACGATCTTAAGCCATGACCGCGCAGCCGCCTGGCCTGCCCGTGTGGCGAGAATACGCGCGCCTTGGCGGCGAATTTGCCGCTCGATGTTATCGAGGTGGTTCTGGATGGTTCTGGGGTCCACCCGGCGGCGGTTCCAATTCGGATCTGCATTATCGTATCTGACATAGCGTTCCCGGTTCACCGCCGACTCTCCGCCACGGATACGCGGATCGCTGTGGTTTTGTATCGCCCGTCTCAGCTCCGGGCTGTTGCGAGCCCGCTCTTCGGCGACACTGCTTTGGGTTTTGCCGCGATGGCGCCCCTCGCAGAATTCCTTGCGGACCTCGCATAAGGTCATGCAAAGGGCCACATAGATCGGGTCATCGCGCTTGTCGGGAACGACATTCGCGCGACCGGTGCCGCAATTGCGGGGGCAGGTCGGGCAACTCATAGCAGGCTCGCGGTTTTGCGACAGATTGCGGCGGCATAATCGAGCCGAGTGTCAGGCGCGCGATCAAGGGCCTGCAATTGGGCAAGTGCTGCGGCATAGCGTGGTTCATGCTCAAAGCGGGGGCCGTAGGCAAGGTCAAGCTTCACGAATATTTCCAATTGTTCCATTAAATCAATCTCATAATTTGCGGCGCGCAACACGGCGGCACGCACGCGATCATGGTAGGGCGGCGCGTATCCGCCTGCAATCAGATGGGCGACGCCTTGCCTGTATCGTCTGGCGATGGCCGCCGCTTCTTCCGGTGTCAGACGAAGTTGACCGCGCGGAGGCGTCGCTGCCTCTGCGATTGCCACATGCACGTCTTTTGTGCGCCATGCCGGAGCGGGCACGAAGGACAGTGCCTGCGCTGGTCCAAATAACCGCGCTCGGTTGGAAGGGCCCAGTGATGGCTCCACTTGCGCCATGACATTGGCATCGGCATGGCGGAACAGCGGGGCCACTTCTTCACCTTGCACAAAACGGGCTTCATAGGTTGTCAGGGCAACCTTGGGATAGAGGATGACGTTCAGGCCCCTCAGGTGTCGGTAGAGGGCGTCAAACCCATCATCACAGGACCAAAAGACCGCCGCAGGACGCTCACCAAGGATTTGTAAAAGATCCGGGATTGTCGCCTCCGGGGGGCGCCCCCGGAAAGGCTGGGAGCTTTCGTCAAGTGCCACAAGCCAAGGCGCTTGGGTGGATGCAGTGGGATCTTGCCGATCCCGACCCTGAAACAAGGGTCGTGCATAGAACCCGGCCACCTGCAAACGGACGGGCAGGTTTTCGAAATGTGCCCCGTCCAGAACCGCAAAAACAGGGTGCCGGGACGCCAGCGCAAGAAGGTGCGGCGCGAGCGGGGACATCACTACATCACAAAGGGAAGCCCGGACGCTGCGGCGCGGCGCAAACAGTCAGAGCTGAAGGCTGGGGCGCCCGTTGCCACAATGCCACCTCCGCCCCCGCTTGTGCCGATCAGAACCGTCGGGCACCCCGATGCCACCGCGCCGCCATGGGCGCAGGAATCCGTGATGCGGCTGGCGGGCATCTTGCCGATCAGCACGGTTGGCGACCCCATGACCACGGGGTCCGGAATAGCCGGCGGGCAAACTGCAATGTCGGAAATTCGCGAGGCCGGTAAATTGCCAACCAACACTGTGGGAAAGCCTGTCGCAATTGGACCCCCACCATGCACAGGACAAACATGGGAATCGCCAATCCTGGCACTCGGAAATCGAGACAAATTTTCACCCCTCACTCAGTGTTGACCCTTCGCGCCTAGGTTGAGAGGTATGGCGATGCCCGGGGTATGTCAAACATCTTTGACCGAGATTTCACTGATTGCGTGGCAAAAAGGCCCCCTTACTGTGACGCAAGGGGGCCTGCATCGCAGCAATGAAGAACAGCACGGGCAGCCCTTAAAGTTTGAACAAGGCCGCAATGGTTTCGGTGGTCATTTCCGACGAAATCGGGCCAGAGTAGACGCCCAGTTTCGTCAACTCCTGATGAAACGCCTTCCAGAAGCCCGCCCCTTTCAAGGCGTTGGGCGTGCCCGCCAGCCAATCGCGCACCTCGGCGCCGCCGGGCAGCGCGATGGATTTGACCAACCAATACGCGGCCATGTCATTATCTTTCGGCAAGCCGTATTTGCCCTCCATATAAGCGTAAGCAAGATTTTCCGCGCCGAGTGATCGCCCGCCCTCTGCCGATTTTTTCAAATGGGCCAGAACCACTTCGGGCGCAGCCCCCAGAGAGGGTTCGATGCGATACAACGCCCCCAACTCGGCATTGCAATCCAGATCACCCGCCGCAGCACAGCGTTCCAGATGGCTTGCCGCTTTTTGCGGGTCTTTGGGTTGGTCGATTTGGCCAAATCGGTTTATCCTTCCCAGCCGCAAATCACAAAGCGTCAGGCCGGACACGGCACAGCTTTGGTAATGCATCATCGCCGTTGCCGGGTTCACCGGAATACCACCGGTGCCGAATTGATAGATCTGGCCCAACACATAATCGCCATTGGGCAAGCCACGGTCCTTGGCGGATTGCGCAAGCGCAATAACGGTTTGCATCTCTTGCGGGCTTGGCTTGCGCGGGCTTTGCCCCGGCTGATAGCCCATCAGGCAATCGGCGAAATTGATAGCGCTCATCGGGCTTTGCTGGTCGATCTGGGCCTTGTCCGTGCCGACCAAAGCCACCCAATTTTCCACCGCTTTGCAGCCTTTGAGGGGGTCGTAAATATCCCAAGGCTGCAAGTAGAGCCATGCCAGATTGGCGTAAGCACCGGGGTAGTTTTTCAAATCGGGGGCGGACAGAATGGCTGCCGCCTCTTCTTGGGCGGCTTTGGGCGGCGCACCGGGGGCCTCGTCATATTGGTTCAGTTTGCAAATGGCTTGGCTGACCGGAATATAAAAATCATCCGGGCCGCGCGTTTGCGGGGTTGTCAGGCTCATCCACGCGTCAATGACGGGGCAGGATTGTCTGCGCTCGGCCAGGGTGCCACCTGCGCGGTTCAGATATTTGATCCGCGACCAAAGCGCCAAAGTGTCGTTGGCCAGCAGTGGATCCTCGAGGAGGGCCATCGCCTTTGCAGCCGTCTCTGGCGCAGGGACCGTATAGGCAACGTTCTTGTCGCGAAGTTCATTCAGCAAGCAATTGGCCGTATCTACCATGCGCGGGATCTCATGGTCAGACCAACCGACTTTTTGCCGATCTGGCGCCGCTTCATAAAGGATCAGGTTCTCGCAGCCTTTGGTGCGGCTTTCCAAGGGGGCAGGTTCCCCCATATAAATCTCGCCCAGCGCGCCGAAGGCTTTGTAAAAGCCCGCGTCAGCAGCCGGTTGCAACAGTTCGACCGCCTTGGCAGCATCCTTTTCCGGCGGATAGGGGAATACCCCCGCGAAATACGGTGAGTAAAGCACCCCAAGCTTGAAGGACGCAATCGCATCGCCCTCTTTGGCAAGCGCCTCCAGCTCGGCCAAAGCAGCGGTGTCGCCTTCGTTGCCAGCCGCATCGCGCAGCTTGTTCAGCATGTCTTCGGTGGCGACGGTGTCCATGGGCTGCGCCCAGTCGCCTGCGAGGTCGGAAGGGGCCTGCCCTTTGCCGCCGCCAAAGTTTAGGTCGTCAATTCCATTACCCATCAGAAAGGCAGACACGCCAAGCGCCACCAACGCCTGCGGCAAGGCCAGCCACGACAAACGGTAGCCAAGGCTGCCATACCAAAGCGCGCCATGGGTCCGCGCAAGGCCAGAAGGTTTACGCGGATCAGCCATTGCTGCCTCCTGTCTGGGCCGAAACCCGGCGACCGATGGCGGCCTGCAAATCCGCCTCTGTCAATTGGTTCAGATCGGGAGCGTCCTCGGCCGATACGCGAACGGCTTGCGCCTCACGCGCGCGCTCCAGAAAGCTGCGCATTTCGCGCGCGTTCGACCAATCCGCACGGGCAGATTGCTGAGTGATCCAAGGGCCAATGATCGTTTCGGTATTGGTGGGCAGGATAAAACCTTGATGCCGCGCCATGCTGTGCAAAATCTCGATCATTTCGGGCGCGGAATAGGCCGGGAAGTCGATGCGGCGGCTGAACCGCCCTGCAAGGCCGGGGTTCATTGCGATAAACCGGTCCATCTGATCGGGGTATCCGGCCACGATCACCACCAGCCGGTCGCGGTGATCTTCCATGAATTTCAGCAATGTATCAATGGCTTCACGGCCAAAGTCATGGCCGTCACCTGCCAAGGTATAGGCTTCGTCAATGAACAAAACCCCGTCCAGCGCATCGCGGCATTTTTCCAGCGTGCGCGGCGCGGTCTGGCCAATATAGCTTGCCACCAGCCCGGCCCGGTCGGTTTCAACGACATGGCCCTTGCGCAGCAGTTTCGTTTCTTTGAACAACTGGCCGATGATGCGCGCCACCTCGGTTTTGCCAACGCCCGGCGGGCCGGTAAAGACCATGTGCTGACTGGCGGCAGACACTTCGCTGCCTTGATCACGCCGCATGGCATCCACACGAGAGCGCGCGATCAGGTTGCGCACCTCTGTCTTGACAGGGCTTAGCCCGATCATGCGATCAAGCCGCGCCATGGCGCTGTCTTGGGTCGAGGTTTTGGCAGATGCGGGCGGTGGCTCTGGCAAGGCGATGGGCCGCAGCGGTTGCGCCGCGTTTTTACCCGCGCCCCCGATTGGCCGCGCCCCCGTGACCAAAGCGCCAAGGATCATCCCCGCCGCCGCAAGCCCGACCACAGCACCACCCGACAAAAGCCAACCGCGCAGCCCTTGCGGCACGGCCAGCAAATCCGGCCGCAGCGCCATCACGCCTGCCGCGCCAATCGCCATGCCAAGCCCCGTTGCCAGCATCGGCACCCGGCTTATCTTTGCGCTTTTGCCCATTATGCCGTCTCCCCGATGGCGCGGCGGATGTCACCCACCGTGAGGGCCTGCAAATCAGCGCCCGGACGCCCCGCAACCCGCAAGGCCTGCGCTTCACGCGCCTTTTCCAGCACGGTGCGCATTTCGCGGGCATTGCCCCAATCATCGCCGCCAACCCGCGCCCGCAGCCATGGCGACATCGTCTCGGCCGCGCCCTCCTCCAGCCGGTAGGATTGCTGCTTGGCCATGCGGCGCAAAATCTCGGTCAACTCTGCTTCCGAATAGGAAGGGAATTCGACCGTGCGGCTGAAACGGCTGGCAAGGCCGGGGTTCGACCCGATGAAACGCCGCATCGGGCCGGGATAGCCCGCCACGATCACCACCATACGGTCGCGGTGATCTTCCATGAATTTCAACAGGGTATCGACCACCTCGCGGCCAAAATCATTGCCACTGCCGGCGGTGGCCTCACTGGCCAAAGAATAGGCTTCGTCGATGAACAAAACCCCATCCAGCGCCGATTTGCAGACCTCGGTCGTGCGGATCGCGGATTGGCCGATATAACCCGCAACCAAACCGGCACGGTCCGTTTCGATCAGATGGCCGCTCGACAACACGCCAAGCTCGCGGAAAATGCCACCCAAGGTGCGCGCCACTTCGGTTTTGCCCACGCCGGGCGGGCCGGTAAAGATCATGTGCTGGCCGGTCGTGGCATTGCCAAGGTTCTGTTTGCGGCGCTCTGCCTCGACCGTCAGACGGGCGATGATGGAATTGATCTCGCGCTTGACGGGCAGCAGGCCCACCATGCCTTCCAGATCATCCAACATCTCTTGTGCCGATTTGCTCGACCCGGTCGCGCGCAGTTCTGGCGACAGGATTTGGCGGATCATTGGGGCGGTGGCAGGTTGCCCGGCCCCACGCGCCGCGATACGGCCCATCCACCCCGTGACAAACAGCCCGACTGCGACCAATGCGCCACTGATCAGCGCCGCGATGATCCGCCCGCGCGTCACCGCATCCAGCCCCATCCAACTGTCCGCAGCGCCGTCTTCGGGGCGGATCAGCCAAGGCACCACAATCGACACCAGAATGCCCGAAATCGTTAATCCGATGATCGTTTGCTTGTTCATTTTACGGCCACCTTGCACCCCATAACACGCATCCCGCCCTCAGCCCGCAGGCTTGGCCTTGTCAGTGCCGCAGCCTGCCGGGGGATCAAATTTAACCTGTTGCGTCACAGCCCCTGACAGCACGGGAAAATCCACCGGCGGCGAGAATTGCACCCGGGCGCCACGCGCGGTCCCCGTCACGATCACCGCCCCTTTGATGATGGTGGTCGCCTCCGGGATCGGGTGCGGCACGGCAAAGACAGTGGCACGCGGCCCCACGGAAAAGCGCGGCGAGACATAGGTGCCAACGCGCACCTGCACATAGCCCGAGGGCGGCGCTGCTGCGCCCGGCATCGGCCCGACTTCCATCATGAAAAGAGCTGTCTTGCAGTTGGCGACATCTTCGCGGGTTTGCGATTGCTGTTCTGGGGAAATGGTTTGCAAAGCTGCTTCCAGATCGGCCGGGTTCACCGGGCCAAGCCGCACCGACCCGGACCCATCTTGCGGACCCGAATTGCCAACGCCCAAAAGCCCCAAGCCCAAAACCACGGCCAAAACACCTGCACCAGCGGCCAAAGCCCCCCCGATGATGGTCGCCCCGCCAAAGCCCGCCTTACCGCCAGCACCTTTTGCGGCCTGCCGGTCTTGCTGTTCACTTTGCCCCGTCACTGCAAATCACCTTAAACACAAAAACTTGCGACTGCTTTGGCCGATTTTTAGTGCCTGCACAAGCCCATAGGCTGCCCCCGGCCACCAGCCAAGCGCGTAGCCAGATGACGCAATGACGCTGGGTCATCTTTTGGCGGGTCGCGATGGTGCAAGGCAGCGCATTCTTGCCTGCCTGCGCAGACGGCAATGAACAGCCCTTTGGACTACGATCTAAATTTCAGGATATCAAAATTGCGATGAAAGGCCGATGCTCAGATCATGGCTTTTATGGTCGAAGAAGCCGACATTTGAACGGTGTTTGGTGAAACTATAGGTCACTTCGGGCGTGAATTTGCCGATGTTCAATTTTGAGTGCCGCAAAGACAGAGACAAGGTTTGCACCCTGTCGCGCCGCGCATGGGCCAGACCCGGATAAAGGCCCGCATAGCGATCTGCCTCAAAACCGGCCGAGATGCCTGTGTAAAGCCCGCCTTGCCACAGCTTGTCGGCCCCCAACGTCACCCCCAACGCGCGATGATCCAGATGCGCACGCCCGGTTTTCTCAATTTCGAACGGCACGCTTAGATAAAGGCGCAGGCTCGGGGTGACGACCTGCGACAGGCGCAGACGACCATCGACGATCCAGCCATCGCGATGCGACTGACCGGGGTATTTTTGCTGCATGACCATTGCCGAGACATCAAAACTCAGCCTGTCGGACAACCGTCTTTGGAAAGACGTGTTCACACCGATGCGGCGGCGAAGCGTTTCACCGCCCTGGCGTTTGAATTCCATACCCGGGCCAAAACTGAACCGCGTGTTGGCAGTGCCATAGACAAAATCAAACCTTGGGCCAAAAGTCAGTTCGGTCGGCCCGCCTGATGACGAAAGTTTTGCGTCCAGACCAAGGCTTGCGGTGCCAGTCCATTCCTCTGACAGTTGCCAACGGCGCCAGAGGGTCGCGCCAATTATCACCGCAGAGCCAGAGGCCGCTTTGGACGCGGGGTCTATCTTGAACGGCAGGCCGCCGATGATCACCTCGTCCAACGCGGTGCCTTTGCTGATATTGCTGGAAGGTTGCAGCGCAAAGCGCAAGGCAACGCCTGCGGGCTTGCCGCTTTGGCTGGCGTTCACGATGGCCTGTGCCGTTGCGCGAATACGGTCATCCGATGTCAGGGCCATCAGATGCTCTGCGTGAAATCTGGCCGCATCGGCATCGCCCAGAACAAAGAGCGTTGCGCTGAGTTCACGGCGCGCAGGCTCATAATCGGGGGCAACCGCGAGTATCTTGCGGAAAACCGTGGCGGCCGCGCGCGGGTTGGACTGATGGATCAGGATCAGACCTTCGAGAAAAAGCCGGTGAAGTCCTGCCTGCGGGTCGCCTGCTGTCAATTGCGTGAGCGCTGCGCGGGCACCGTCAAAATCACCAGCGTTAAGCAAATCGCGCGGCGCGCCGGGTTTGGCGGCGGCATCCTCTGGTGCAGCGATCAGGGCGGCCAGTAGCGCCACAAAAATATATCTGAACATGAAAATCCCCAAGCTTGATAAGCGCAAATGCGCCGTGTTGCCCCAAGCTGACCTGCGCCAGATTCACCCCCACGAGGGCTGTGGATTTGGCGGCGCTGCACAGCTTGGGGCGAATGCAGCGCCTCGCGAAACGGATTGCGCAAGCAAAAGCTCCGTCCCGCTTTCCTGACTTCGGGCTAGTCCTTGTTGCCGACGAAGTATCCGATCCCGTTGATGCCGCCGCCCCCTTCTTCTGTGGCTGTCAGGCTCAGCGTGCCGGCGACTTCTTCAGCCTTGGGGCCATAGAACGCACCGCTGTAAGTGCCGCTGCCATTGCTCAACCCTGAGCTGTTGGCAAAGGTCGCATCCGGCGAAATGCTGCCCCTGAACCCGTTTTTGTCAAACGTGGTCTTGTCCATCGTCAGAACCCCCGCGATGGAGGTGCGTGTGCTGGCATCCGGTGCCTGCACGGTTATTCCGGTCAAGCTGCCCGAAACCTCGCCCTTGCCGAAATCGGCGGTCATCGTCATGTCGCTGCGCACTCTTGTCCGGCTTTGCTGGTTCGAAACGAAACCTGTGTTGGGCACCACGTTCAACCGGGCCCGCCCGGAATAGGTCGCGGTTGGCAAAGCTTTCAGATCGGAATCGCGGGTTTCCATGCCGAACACAGCCATCGCCGTGGTATTGTCTGGGCCCGAGGCAATCTGGTTGGTCTGAATGCTCAATATCTCGGCATAGCCGTTGCCCGGGTTCAACAGATCGCTTAGCGGTCCGGTTTGAAGAAAGGCCGACGAATAAACATCATCCGCCGCGCGGCTGATGTCATATCCGTAGGTGCCATCCGCCTCAACCAAACGGTCGGCAGCGGTGAATTTCAAGGTTTTGCCGTTAAGGGTAATATCATGGCCACCCTCGGCGTTTGCTTTGATCGTGACCTCGGCGGACGTAGGTCCGGTTTGGCCATTGGCATAATTCAGCAACTGACCAGCCGCGCCCACTTTGCGGGCGGTCAATGTTGCGCCCTCATTCAACGCCCCAGCTGCATCTTGCGTGCTGCCATCGGCTTTTTGCGCAAAGCTGCGCGCGGCTTCTTCGGTCGGATCGATCTGAACTGATCCGCTGCTCCCAAGACCGCCGCCCCCTCCACAGGCCGAAACAGCCGTGAGAACCGCCGCAGACACCAGAAATCTTGTTTTGACAGTCATAATTTAACCTCCATGAAATCCGCCCCAAGCAGGCAATTGTGCCCCACACAAAGTGCCGGAACCCGTGCAGCTTGCGCGGCCTGCGCAAACGCTGCGCGACCCCGGCGCAAGGTCAGCGTTAGTTTTGCGTTAACCTGAGATGCGAAGCGCCTGTCCCCGGCTTTGGTGCAGAAATTGCCGTTAGGACAATTGCCCCGATTTCGCATAGAAATAAGGGGTGTGAGGGAATGCAGGGCCTGTGTGAGAGGTGCGGCAGTGACCGAATGGCTTGACGTCAATATGATCGGAGGGGTTTCGCTCTGCTCTGGGGCGGGGCGACGCATTCACTTGGGGCAAAAACCGGCTGCCGTTCTGGCCTATCTGGTGTTGCAAGGCAAACGTCAGGTGCCACGAACCGAGGTCATGGCTCTTTTCTGGGAACGCCGAAGCGAGACGCAAGCCCAGAACTCTTTGCGGCAAGTGCTGTCAGACCTGCGCAAGACAGACCCGTTGTTGTGTCAGATCATTGGGTCAGACCGGCAAACCATACAGGTTGACCACGCGCGAATTCGCCTTGATGTCGCTCAGGTTCTGGGCGGGCTGTGCCATAACCCGGTCAGCCATGACATAGCGGGCCGCGCGGCCCAGATCCGCGAAGGGCTGTTGCGTGGGACCGAAGCCATTGGCGAAGCCTATGGCGATTGGCTCCGCGATATGCGCATCCATTTGCATGATCAGGCCATGGCCCCTTTGCTGCATGTGATCGAGAACGCGCAAGGCGATGTCGCCGCGCGCAAAGCCGCAGCCGAGGCAGCGCTGACCATTGACCCGCTTTGCGAACCGGCATGCCGCGCGGCCATGCAAATGGCTGCCGAAGCCGGAGATATGAACCGGGCGCTGACGCTCTATGCCCGTCTGTTTGAAGAAATGGGCCGGGTTCTGGATATGGAACCGTCGCAGGCCACACAAGACCTTGCGGTGCGGGTGAAAATGGGCGGCTTTGGTGCCAAGCTGCACCCACACCCCACGCCCGAGCCGCTGCCTTCGCCCCGCGCATCCGTGTCGCTGGGGGGGCAGCCTGTCATTGTTGTTCTGCCTTTTCAAAGCATGGGGTCAGACCCTGTTCCTGAGGGTCTGACGGACCTTTTGACCGAAGATATCATCTGCGAAATCGCCGGCGTGCGCGAAATGGCTGTGATCTCGATGAACTCGGCCCAGTTTTTCGGTGCAGCGCCGATTGATTTTGACGCGCTGCGCAGGCGGTTGCAGGCCGACTATGCCCTGACGGGCAAGCTGCGCCGCACCGGGGCGGTTTATCGGCTTTCATTTCAACTGTCAGATGTGCGGACGGGCCTTGTGGTCTGGTCACGGGTGCTGACCCCGACCGAAGACAGGTTGTTCAATGCGCAAAGCTGCCTCGCCGCGGATGTGGTCAACACGCTTGCCCCATCGCTGCGGTCGGTCGAGACGATGCTACACAGCAATTACAAGCTGTCTGATCTGACCGCCTATCACCTGACCATGCGGGCGCGCAGCATGATCTTTGATCTGACCAAGGCGCAATTTGATGCGGCAGGCCCTTTGCTTGAACTGGCCACTGCCAAAGAACCCAGCTTTGCCTTGGCTTACCACTACCTTGCCGATTGGTATAGTTTGCGCCTTGGGCAAGGCTGGTCGCCTGACCCGGCCGCCGATATTTCGGCGATGATGAAGGCTGCGCATACGGCCACCCGCCTTCCCGGCAATCCCGGTCGCTCCATGGCTTTGCTGGCCCATAACCTTGTGATCTATGGGCGCGACTTCAACAAGGCGATCCCCCTGTTCGAACAGGCGGCAAACCTTGCGCCCAATGACGCCGAAACGATGATGTGGTCCGGCCCCTCGATGGCCTATGTCGGCCAAACCGAAGCGGCGATAGAGCTTGCAAGATCGGCAATCCAGCTTTCGCCCGAAGATCCCTTGATGTTTCGCTATGAACATTTTCTGTCGATCGCCAATTTCGCGCATGGCGATTATGCCCAAGCCGAGGATTGGGGGCGCAAGGCGATGGCCCGAAACCCGAAATACACCTCTAATCTGCGGGTCACGGCGGCTGCCATCATCGCGCAAGGCAAACGGGATGATCTGGATGTCATCCGCCAAACCGTGCTGGAACAAGAGCCAGAGTTTTCTGTGGCGCGTCTGGAAGACCGTGCGCCTTTTCACCGCCCCGAACAACGCAAGCATTTTGGCAGCCTGCTGCGCGAAGCCGGGTTTGAGACGTAAACCAAATCAACAGGAGGATCAGCAATGTCAGGTGGTGGAAACGGTGGCTTGAACGGAGGTTTGAACGGGGGTTTGAACGGCGGGCTGAATGGCGGGTTGAACGGGGGCTTGTCCAGCGGAGCAGCCGGTTCAGCAGGCTATGTGGTCCTTCCCTATGGCACGCCCGTCAAATCGAATACGATCAAATATGTCGTGCCCGGCCTGCCCTTGGCCTATCCCAAGGCCGATTGGGCCAGCGAATTGCGCGCACAGGTGATCCTTGCGGAATTTGGCGCGCGTGGTTGGTCACAGCCCACCAAAGCATCTGTGAAAGGCAAAGCCTGGCACGGTGACGGCTTGTCGATAGAGGCCCCGGATTTCAGCACCCCGGATTCGCTTCAGAAAGAACTGAAAGTCTTGAATGACCATATGAATGGCCTCCGCCCGGAAAGCCTCGCTGAATTGATTGCGCAGATCGACAATGCCGGTGCCTATTGGGCCAATCTGTTGGCGATGAACCCCGCCGCCAAGCCGCAAAGCTTTGTCTTGCTGTCGGTGGGCTACACGGTCGGCCAAATGGTCGGGATGTATTTCAAGGATTTCTTTGGCATGGCCCGCCCGGTTCACTATATCCCCTCGCTCGTTACCTCTGTTCCAACGCCGCCGCACCCATCCTTTCCGTCCAATCATGCCTTGCAAAACTATCTTGTGTTGCAGCTGCTGACAGCGGCTTTGCCTGCTGGCGCAAAAAACCACCTCTACCCCTATATGAAAGCGCTTGCCGACCGCCTTGCGACCAACCGCGAAATTGCCGGGGTGCATTTCCCCTCCGACACCAAAGCCGGGGAAAGCATCGCCAACTGGCTGTTCAGCAAGCATTTGTCACAGATGGCATCCATCGTCGAAATCATCGACGCCGCCAAGCTGGAATGGGCAGACCGGACCGGCACGCAAGAGGTCGACATCTTGGCATAACGCGCCTTCGGGCAGACAATCGCCAATATCCCCGATTCAGTGGGGTATTGGCGCGATCTGCACGCGGATACGTTCGCAAGCATTCTCAGAGAAAGGGACAGCATGACACTTCGGTCAGCGGGTTTCGGATCGGCGCTTCCCGCCAGCGTGCGCGAATATTTCAACGCGGCTTATGCAGCATCGGCGCGGGCGCGCAGCGATGATGATGCGCTGCGTGTTCCCCCCGTGCCGGTGATCTTTTCGGCGCAAGACGGTGCCAGTTGGCCGGTCAAAGATCAGGGCGAACGGGCGACCTGTTCTGCCTTTGCAGCCGTGGCGATGATGGAAAGGTTCCGGGCCAAGCAGGGTGAGAAGCCCGAGCACCTGTCCGAACAATTTCTGTATTACCTGATGCGGCACACCCTCTCGTCCAAGCAGAATCCTGCACCGGGGGCCGAGCTTGGGGCGACGCGCTTGTCAGAGGCGCGCGAAGTCTTGGAAGGCTATGGCGTCTGTGCATCGGACCACCTTACCTATGGCGCAAAAGCCACCGCCGATATCAACGGCGAGCCCCCCAGTCCGGCCGCGTTTTCGGACGCGCAAACCCGCCTTCACCGCGATTTTGACTCAGCAGATTACCCGACAGCCGACAAACGCGTGCCCGGTCTGGCAAAACGCCTACATGCGATCTTGCTGGAAGGTCGACCTGTCGCGGTGGCCGTGCCCACGTTCATGATCGCGCCAAAAACGACAAACTGGAAAGCCGCGCAGGCCGGATATGCAGGTATTGTCTATTGCCCGATTGATGCGGCCGTCGCCAGCGCCGGGATGGACCCGACGCCCGATAACGGTCATGCAGTCTGCCTTGTCGGCTTTCAGGTGGACCCATCAGAACCGCTTGGCGGGTGGTTTATGTTCCGCAACAGTTGGAACAGCTATTTTGCGACACGACCAGACGAGGCAGGAACCCCTTTTGCCGCCCCTGCCGTGGGATACGGGGTGCTTTCTGCCACGCAAATAGAACATTACGTCTGGGAATTTTTATCCGCAATTTAGGGTCAAGACTCGTTCTCGATGCACTTGAGCAGGCACTTCATGCCCGCCGTCCGGCCCATCAGGGCGGGTTGATCCACCACAGCGACAGGGGCGGCCAATACGTCTCAAACCGTATACCGAGCGTTTAGGAAAGGCGGGCATCGAACCATCCGTTGGCAGCGTCGGCGACGCCTGTCACAACGCTTTGGCCGAGACCATCAACGGCCTTTACAAAACCGAGGTCATCCGGCGGCGCAGTTCATGGAAAACAATGGAGCAGGTCGAGCTGGAAACCCTAAAATGGGTCGACTGGTTCAACAACCGCCGACTGCTTGGCCCATCGGAAACATCCCACCGGCCGAAGCAGAGGAGGCCTTCTATGCAAGCTTGAATACACTCGATATGGTCGCGTGAAACGGACTAATTGGTCTCCAGCAAAGCTGGGGCGGTTCAAAACGGACCTGGCGCGCAGTCTCGGATGTGCGCATTGGAGAGGCAAAGTCCTTTGAAAAACGATTATTTCTGCACCGCTTGGGGCAAATGTCCGTCTTCGCAACAGGGCAGGTGGCGGATGGGGTGGGCCTGAGATCCAACCTTCTCCAACATAAAAGGCATTGATAACATTTTATTTTCTATTATTTCTTGCGGTTACGCCTCAGCGCGCGATCTGTTCTATGACACGGTGATTGATGAGTTGCTCCCTCAAATAGGCGACGTTGAGTGCAAGTCCGGGCAGCAGCCATTGGAACAGGCGGACGACGGCCAGGACTTCTTCGCAGGTGGCATCTGCTGCGACGGCCTCGCGAAGCGCGTCGCTCGAAAGCCTAGTGGGGTTCGGAAGACCCGCGGCCAGTGCGACGGCCCTGTCGTGGACCTGGGCAACGTGATGCTCGTAGTCATCGCGTACCACGGCACGTTTCAGGTCGGCCCATGCAGGGGCGAAGTAACTCGGCCAGCGGGCGAAGGCGCGATAGTCGGTGTTGACGAAAGGCAGCCCGAGCGTGCCCCGAATGTCGGAATAGAGTGCGGAAATGGTCGCGTCGGCGTGGTGGGGCTCGATCAGAACAGGTTTTGGCGCATCTCGGCACCGTTCGGGCGTCCGTTCCGCAACGGCGCCGACGGGCCATTCACCGCCCTCGAGGACCAAGCGCGCCAACGACGCCATAAGAAGATATGGCATGTTTCCGGACGAGAAGATCTCATTGCAGGCTCGGATCTCCTCGATTTCGCGCTGATCGTAACCCATTTCGCCGAGCCGTCCCAAGATAGACGGCGGCAAAAGTGCGGCCGCTTCCTGTTCCGCCTGGTCGCGCAGGTCGTGGCACGCGCGGATGAAAGCATCTGAACTGACAACGGGCTTGAGGGCCGACCAGAGCGTCTCGTAAAAGCGCGGATAGTGAGCGAAGGCCATTGCAACAACGCCCATCCAGGGAACCCTGAGGCCCTCCTTGGTCCGCTCGTAGACCTCCGCCAAATCCCCCGTTGCGGCGTACTCCGGTACCGGATGAATGGCCGGGATCGGGTCGGGCTTCAGACGCACCAGTTTAGACATCGGAAATATGCTGGGGCAGGCTTTCGCTCCATTTCCTAAGTTCGTCGAGAAACCCGAGCGCCGTGTAGCCCAACTCGGTGATCTGGTACTGCACTGATACCGGCGCGGTATGCATGACTTCACGAGTCACCAAGCCTTGCACTTCCAACTGGCGCAGCCGTTCGGTGATCATCTTCTTCGATGCGCCGCCGACCATCCGTGCAAGGTCGTTGAACCGGACCGGCCCATCCTTGAGATGCCAAAGGATCGACCCGGTCCATTTGCCGCCGATGATCCGCATCCCGCGTTCGATGGCGCAAGGCTCGACACATGCGTCGTGAACGTGTCTGCGGCCCTTTGCGTCTTCTTCAACTCGCGCCTCCACGGCATGTCTCTCCTGTCTTTTTGCAGGTTACCAAAAGTATACTGGTTGATCTTAGTTCCTTGCACCCGCAATTTCGTCTCGAGCGCGCCGCGTGTCAAGCGGCCCGGAATAAACAGACAAGGACGAAGAAGATGAGCAAGATCCTGATCCTGAACGGCGCCCAACCGTACGCATTTGCGCCCGGCGGGCTGAACGCGACTCTCGCTAAGCGGGCGAAAGACTATCTGGAAGCGCAAGGCCACGAGGTGCGCATTACGACCGTGGCCGACGGTTATGACGTCGAGGCCGAGGTCGAAAGCCACCGCTGGGCCGACACGGTCATCATGCAGTTTCCGGTGAACTGGATGGGGGTGCCGTGGTCGTTCAAGAAATACATGGATGAGGTCTATACCGTCGGGATGGACGGTCGACTGACTGCGGGCGACGGGCGTACCGCCGAGGCGCCCAAGGCGAATTACGGCATGGGCGGCACGCTGACTGGCACGCGCTACATGCTCTCTGCCACCTTCAACGCCCCGAGCGAAGCCTTCGACGACCCTGAAGAGCCCTTCTTCGAGGGCATGAGCGTAGATGACCTGCTGCGGCCCGTGCATCTGAACGCAAAGTTCTTCGGGATGGCGCCGCTGCCCACTTTCGCTGCCCACGACGTTATGAAGAACGCCGAGATCGAGCGCGATCTGGCTCGGTTCGACGCCCATCTCGAAACCGTTTTCTCCGAGGCCTCCCATGTCGCAGCCTGACATCCATCTCTACACCGCCGCGACGATGAATGGCTACAAGCCGGTCATCCTGCTCGAAGAGTTGGGCGTGCCCTATGACCTGACGTTCATCAACTTCGCCAAGAGCGAACAAAAGGCGCCAGACTATCTAAAGCTCAATCCCAACGGCAAGATCCCCACGATAGAGGATCGGGCAGAGGGCCGTGCCATCTTCGAGAGCGGCGCGATCCTGTGGCATCTGGCCGAGAAATACGGAAAGTTCCTGTCGGACGATCCGGTCGAGCGCTCCGAGACACTGCAATGGTTGCTTTTCCAGGTTGGCCATGTCGGGCCCATGATGGGCCAAGCGATGTATTTCCAGCGCATCGCGGCGCCGAACGGCCATGATGAGCCGTTCTCGATCAAGCGTTATGTCGATGAGAGCCGCCGTCTGATGGAGGTGCTGAACACGCGCCTCGACGGCCGCGATTACCTCGTCGGCGACTACTCCATCGCAGATATGGCGACCTACCCCTGGGCGCGGGCCTATGTCTGGGCGCGAGTCGAGGTTGATGATCTGCCGCATCTCAAGGCCTGGTTCGACCGGATCGATGCACGGCCCGCGGTGCAAAAGGCGCTGACCATCCCCAAGGCGCAGCCGCAGTTCTGGGACGCGAGCGCGGACGACGGCGCCTTCGCCGCCGAAAACGCCGCCCGCTTCGCAAGCGACGTCAAGAAAGGGTGATGAGATGGCGGTCACACTCGTCGGATATCCGGTGTCGCCCTTCGTGCGGAAGGTTCGCGTGGCGCTCGAGGCAAAGGGGATCGGGTATGCGCTGGATCCCGTCGTGCCCTACACCGACCGCGAGGCGGTGCTGGCGGTAAACCCGGCCGGGACCGTACCTGTTTTGCTGACTGGCGGCGACGCGGCGCCCATCACGGAAAGCGCTGATATTGTCGCCTGGGCCGAGGAACGGGTGCCCGAGCCCGGCCTGCTCCCCGCAGATGGCGCCCTGCGCGCACGCGCCATGGAGTTGCTGCGCTTTGCCGACACGCAGATGGCGCAGGTGTTCGGCGGGATGATGTTCGGCCAGCGCATCGTCGTCCCGTTCTACTTCGGCAAGGCGGCGGGCAAGGAAGCGCTGGTGGCGCGGGCGATGACAGAGATGGCGCCGCCGCTGCTCGATGCGGTGGCCGAGACGCTTGGCGATGCGGACTACATGGCTGGCGATTTCAGCGTGGCGGACATCGCCATGGCCAGCTGGCTGCGCGGCGCGGACCTCGCGGGGTTCCGGCTGGACGCCGCACGCTGGCCGACCGTGGCGGCCTGGCTGTCGCGTACCTATGCACAGCCCGGATACGCAAGCGTCATCGCCAGTGAAGATGAGACCGATGTCGTTCACTGGGCCCGGGACCGTTTCGGAGACGCCGCTTGAGAACGTTGATCTATCTCGCGCATCCACGCCTCGACCGCTCGGAAGTGAACGGCCCTCTCTTCGAAGCCGCCCAGACCGTGACCGGGACGACATGCGTCGATCTCTACGCCGAGTATCCGACCTTCGAGATCGACGTCGCGCGCGAACAGGACCGGCTCGTCGCACATGATGCCGTAATCTTCCTCCATCCGGTCTACTGGTACTCGGCGCCGGCGCTGTTGAAAGAATGGCAGGACCTTGTGCTGGAGCATGGCTTCGCCTACGGGCATGAGGGCCACGCGCTCGACGGCAAGGTGACCTTCAACGCGGTCTCCTGCGGCGCTGCTGATGCGGCCTATTCGGACGGCGGAGCCAACGGAGCGGACCTGCGCACGCTTCTGGCGCCTTTCGAGAAGACCGCTGATCTCTGCCGATTGCGCTACCTCGCGCCCTTCGCGCTGTTTGGGGCTGGACGGGCCGTCGAGGAGGGGCGCGACAAGGCGCATCTCGCATCGTGGCTCGGCCTGCTGAACGCGCTCACTGACGACCGGCTCGACATCGAAGCTGCCCGGGCGTCCAGAACCCTCAATGACATTGCGGCCGCCCTGCCGGTCGCGTCGGAGCCTGCCTGATGGATCTTCTTGCCGCCGCCTTCGTCTACCTTGTCGCTGCGGTCTTGGCCGTGCCATTGGCCCAGCGCTTCGGTCTCGGCTCGGTTCTGGGATATCTCATCGCCGGCGTTGTGATTGGTCCGATTCTCGGCATAGTCGGCAGCGAGACCGTTGAGCTGCAGCACTTCGCCGAGTTCGGCGTGGTGATGATGCTGTTTCTCGTCGGGCTGGAACTTCAGCCGGCTATGCTGTGGCGCATGCGCGCGCAACTCCTCGGCCTCGGCGGTTTGCAGGTTGTGGCGACGACGGCGGTGATCGCGGCTGTGGCGCTGGCGTTCGGTCTGGCCTGGCAGCCGGCGCTGGCGTTGGGGATGATCCTCGCGCTGTCATCCACGGCCATCGTGCTGCAGACGCTGAATGAAAAGGGATGGATGAAGACCGCGGGTGGGCAGAGTCCGTTTTCCGTTCTGCTGACGCAGGACATTGCTGTCATCCCGATGCTCGCTCTTATGCCGCTTCTCGCGGTTGGCGCCGCGCCGTTGGTCGAGGATCATAGCTGGTTCAATCAACCCGGCGGCGAGCCCTTGATGGCGGCCCACGCCGCGAGCCCTGCCGATCCCGGGGCGGCGCCGACCCTCTTCCAGACCCTGCCGGACTGGGCGCAGGCGCTGGTCATTCTCGCCGTCATCGCCGCAATCATTCTCGGCGGACGGACGGTCATTCGGCCAGTCTTCCGCTTGATCGCCGAGGCGCGGCTGCGCGAGATCTTCACGGCCGCAGCGCTGATGCTGGTGATCGGTTTCGCACTCCTGATGAATTATGTGGGGCTGTCTCCCGCGCTCGGCACCTTCCTCGCCGGCGTGGTGCTTTCGGACAGTGAATACCGCCACGAGCTTGAATCCGACATCGAGCCATTCAAGGGCCTCTTGCTGGGGCTGTTCTTCATCACGGTCGGCGCCGGGATCGACTTTGGCCTGTTGTTCGGCAATCCGTTCGGACTGATCGGCCTGGCGCTGGGTCTTGTCATTCTGAAGGCCGGGCTGCTCTATGTGCTGGCGACCGGTTTCGGCCTGCGCGGCGCGGACCGCTGGCTGTTTGCGCTTGGGCTGGCGCAGGCGGGCGAATTCGCCTTCGTGCTCTTCGGCTTTGCGGGCGGCGCAGGCGTTCTGGGCGCCGATCTTCTGGCCCCGATGACGCTGGTCGTAGCCCTGACCATGCTGATGACGCCTGCACTGTTCATTCTCTACGAAAAGGTGCTGGCGCCGCGCAGCGTCAGCAGCGCAACCCGCCCGGCCGACGCCATCGACGATCCTGGCGGGATCGTCGTGGCTGGCATGGGCCGGTTCGGTCAGATCGTCACCCGGCTTCTGGTCACCAACGGGCACAAGGTCACCGTGCTCGACCACGACTCCCAGACCATCGAGAACCTGATGAAGATCGGTTTCCACGCCTATTATGGCGATGCCACGCGTCCGGACCTGATCCATAGCGCAGGGCTGCAGGAGGCGCGCCTGTTCATCGCCGCACTGGACGACCGCGAGAAGCAGACGCAGCTCGTGCATCATGCCGCCAAGTCCTACCCGCAGGTGACCATCCACGCCCGCGCTCATGATGGACCTGTCACGGTTTCGTTCCGGTCTTTTGAGAGCGATACTCGCCATCAAGGAGACCGGATATGGCAGCGATACACAGCGACGAGTTCAAGCGGGATGCGGTTCGCATT
>NZ_RPEN01000134.1 GCF_003991405.1 Pseudorhodobacter sp. E13 | reverse complement strand
CTACAACCCACGCCGCAAACACTCAGCCCACGGCTGGAAATCACCCGTGGCCTTCGAACAGAGGGCCGCTTAACATAAGCACCTGACCGGAACAGAACCGGTGCAGGTCCAGTAAGCCGATGCGCTGTATTGTTGGTGTCCGTTGAAAGGGTTCTGTGTGACTTCTGATCCTGAATGACGCTGTTCAGAAGTTCGAGGAGGACAGTTTGGATTTGGCGATCGTTGCTTGCCATTTTGGGAGGTTCCTTTAGTTTGCATGGGCAGGAATGCAGATTTTTGGGCTGTCACGAGAAGGATTTCTGCAATTCTGTCCCGTAAGATGTGCAGGCTGCTGAGCAGCGCGAAGCGGGCTTTTAAGTGACGCGGTTCCAGTTCAATCGAAATTTCACCACCGCGGAACGGCGCAATGTTTGGACCCTCGAACAGGGCTGTTAATTTGCCGCGCCTATTTGGATTCTGCTCGACGCTGAAGCCTCCAGGCAGCAGTTATAACTGCGTTGCAAACTGCTCAAAGGACGTGGGCCAGCCCGAGAATGCCTCCCTGATGGCCTCGACCAAAAGACGAACCCTTGGCGCACTCCCCCTTTTCCCTCAGGCTAACGAGAGTGCCCCCAAAACCTTGCTTTGGTTTAAACAGGCGATGGGGCCTTGACTGACTCCCTGTAGGATCAATCTTCTTCGCTCTGTCCTCCAGCGCCTGCGGATGCCCGCCACTGCATGCAGATGCAGTTTTTCTGTTGCGACGTTGATGTGGCGTTGATGTAGACTGCAAACTAAGAAAGCCGAGCGTTACGCTTGTCCTTTAAGTCTCTGATAATAATGGAAGCTTTTGGTTGCGGGAGACCGCAACCGCCGTAATCTACCTCATCTGCGGTGCGCAGTTTAGGCCGATATGCCGGTAAGGCTTCAAAACTGCTTTCTCTCTGTCGTGACCTTGGCTTGCCAGACCTCGCCATAGGCCATTCTCTTTGGGTCTCCTCTGGGGGGCGGTGCGGTTTCTAGCGGGGGTAGGCTCTGTGCGAATAGCAAGGCTGCACCGGCACTTGTGCCCGTGGCGGATTCCCTTGCCTCTACTCCGTCATTGTAAAGGCTGGCGAGCATGGCCAGGTAATCGGGATTACGCGCGAAGGGGCCTTCGATGACGCAGGGACCCTTCGCACCGATCATTTGCAGGCCGGTATGTGTCATCAACGCGAGGTAATAAGACAACGCCACCAATCGTTGCCCATCGGTTTGCGGCGGTTGGGTCCAGCGCATCTGCTGGCCGGCGAAGGGGCCGGAGTTTTGCTCCACCGCCGGCAGCAACATGATGGACTGGTCTAGCACAGCTTGCCGGTCGGTTTCCGTTGCCTTGGCCTTTGTGCCACCAAGGATCATATCAAACTCACGTCCGCCCATGAAGCGGGCCGATGGCACCGCCTCCCCCAAGGCATTCACATTGATCAGCGTGTCGCGCGTGGGGTCCAGTAAGGGTGCCGCGCCGCGCATCGCCATCATGATGACCCAAGTGCCGGTGGAAACGACAGAGAACGCACCCTTGCGCGCCATCAGGTGCGGAAACAGTGAGGCGTTGGAATCGTGAATACCGACGGCCACGGGCAGCCCCTGCGGCAAACCGGTCGCCTCCGCGGCTTGCGCCGAAACGGTGCCGATTTGGGCGTTAGGCCTGCGCGGTGGGGCGATCAGGGTTTCTATGCCCAAACGCTTTACCAAGCTTGAAAAGCCGCCCTTTTCCGGCAGCCACAGATCCGTGTGACAGCCAAGGCTGGTGATGTCGCAGGCAAGATTGCCCGTCAGCAAATAACCCCAATATTGCGGATAAGTGACGATATGTTTGATCCTCGCCCTCAGCCCCGGATCATTGGTAAACTGCCAATGCAATTGTGCGCCGAGGTTCAACCCCAAAGCCAAACGCGGCGAGCCGGTTTCAGCAAAGGATGGCCGCAGCGCGTCATATTCAGCCGCCGTTTCTGAGGGCCCTGTGTGTTCATAATCCAGCATTGGCAGCGCTGCCCCATCATGCCCGATCAGCGTGGCGGCCGCGCCATGCGTGGTGATTGACACCCCATCAACGCCAAACTCTCGGTGAAAGTCGCGCAGACCCTTGCAGAAAAATTGCCAATGCCCGACAAGGTCATAATGGGAAAAGGGGGGGGCGTGCAGCACGGTGTTGGGGCGAGTACGCACGGCCAGTTCTGACAAGTCTTGCAGATCGACCAAAGCCAGTTTTGCATTGGTCTTGCCAACATCTATAACGGCGATCTTGCGCATCATGGCATATGAAAAACTGGCGAAAGCGGGGCGCTGACCGGCTCATTCGAGGGGTGGGTGTCCATGATATCGGCCATATAAGCCCACCATTTCTGCATCACCGGATGGCTGGGCAGATCAGCCATTGCATGCCCATCCTTACGCCACAAAACTCCGAACAGGATATGCGTTTCCTCGTCCAGATAGATCGAATAATCGCTGACGCCCGCGTCTTTCAGCAGGGCCACCAGATCCGGCCAGATGGCATCATGGCGGCGGATATATTCGGCCTTCTGACCGGGATGAAGTTTCATCTTGAAGGCGTATTTTTCCATCAGCCCCTCCACATTCCCCAAAGGCGCGGCAGCGCAATCACGCCGATCAACAGCGCCCCAATCAGGATCGACATCACAATCCCCGGCACATTCAGCAGGCCAAGGCCAAAGGTGACCAGCCCCATGACAAAGGCGGCAATCACCACGCCCGGAATCGTGCCGGACCCGCCCAGAATATTGACCCCGCCCAGCACGACCATCGTCACCACCTCCAGCTCCATCCCGAAGCCGATGGACGGGCGGGTAGAGCCAAGCCGCGAGGTCAGGCAGACCGAGGCCACGCCCGCCATCAGCCCCGTCAGCAGGAAGAGGATGAATTTTACACGGTTCACCCGGATGCCTGAAAACAGCGCCGCAACCGGGTTGTTCCCGACCGCATAAACGGCACGGCCAAAGTTGGTCAGGTGCAGCAGAACGCCGAACAGGATCGCCAGAACCGCGAACAAGGCCAGCTCAAACGAAAACACCCACCAGACATAGCCTTGCCCAAAGAATTTGAACCCAGCCGGGTAGCCACCATAAGAGGTATCGCCCAGAACGATATAGCTGATGCCGCGAAACAGGCTCATCGTGCCGATGGTCACCACGATTGAGGGCAGGCCCATCGCCGTGACCAACAAGCCATTGAAGGCCCCGCAAATGACCCCAACCGTCAACCCGATCATCACCAGTGTCGCGGGTGACGCCCCCACCTGCGCCGCTGCCCCCATCGCCGTTGAAGCCAGCGCCACGATAGAGGCCACCGACAGATCAATCTCTCCGGCGATGATCAGCAGGGCCATGGCAAAGGCGATCATCGCTTTTTCGGTAAAGTTGAACGTGGCATCCGACAGATTCCACGCGTTCAGGAAATAAGGTGAGGCAAAGGCGTTGAAAGTGAAAATCGCCACCGCCACGGCCAGAAGTAACGTCTCCCATGATTTCAGGCGGCGTTGCAGCGGGCTTTGCAGGCGGTCGGGGATATAACGGTCGGTGCTGCTCATGCCACTGGCTCCGTTTGTTTCAGGATGATGCGGCCGCGGGTCCGGTTGGCGCGAGAGTTCAGCACCACCGCAATCAAGATTGCAGCGCCCGATATCGCAAGCTGCCAAAAGGGCGAGATGTTGATGACGGGTAGCGCGTTCTTGATGACGCCAAGGAACAAGGCCCCCAGCACCGCGCCACCCACAGTGCCGACGCCCCCCGCGATAGAAATGCCGCCAATCACGCAGGCTGCGACCACGTCCAGCTCAAACCCGCCGGCGATATCGACATAGGCCACGGCATAGCGCGACACCCACAGATAGCCCGTCAGCCCGGCCAGCGCACCCGAGATGGTAAAGGCCCAGAACTGGGTGCGCCCCACATTCAGCCCCGTGTAAACGGCCGCATGCGGGTTGCCACCCACCGCATAAAAGGCACGGCCAAGGGTGGTGCGGGTCATCACCACGATGGCGATCAAAATCACCGCCAGCGCGATCCACGACAACACGGGGAAACCCAGAAACACATGGCGTGGCAAGGCTTTGAACGGCGCGCTCATCTCATGCGCGTTGACCCATTTGCCTTTGGAAATCAGAAAGATGATGCCGCGATAAATGGTCATGGTGCCCAGCGTCACAACGATCGGCGGGATGTTCAGCTTCCAGACCAGAATGCCGTTGAACATGCCCAGAACCGCGCCAAGCGACACGGCGACCAGCAAGGTCACCGCCAGTGGCAGATCGGGCGCTGCGATGTTCAGCAGGGAAACCACCATCCCCGTCAACGCCAGATTGGCTGCGACCGACAGGTCGATACATTTGGTCAGGATCACAATCATCTGGCCGATGGCAAGGATCATCAGCGGGGATGTATCGTTGAACACATTGGCCAGATTGGCTGGGGTGATGAAGGCCGGAAAACGCAGCGCAATCACCGCGATCAACACCAGAATTGCAGCGCTGAGAATGGCTTCTCGTGACTGAAGGTAACGCCTTATCATTCCATATCTCCAATTCCCGCGGCGCGGCGGACAAGGGTTTCCGGCGTCAGCGCCGCGCCTTGCAACTCGTCCACGATGCGGCCTTCGCGCATGACGATGACACGGTCCGACATGCCCAGCACCTCGGGGATCTCGGATGACACCATGATGACCGCCAAGCCTTCCGCAGCCAGTTCCGCCATGAATTCATGCACCGCCGCTTTCGACCCGATGTCGATGCCTTTTGTCGGCTCATCCAAAATGATCACGCGCGGCTGGGTCGCCAGCCATTTCGCAATCACCACCTTTTGCTGATTACCCCCCGACAGGTTCCCCACCGCCGTTTCCAGCGATGCGGCACGAAGATCCAGCCGGGCAGTATATTCGCGGGCCAGTGCAAATTCCTGCGCAAGCCGCAAAAACCCGTGGCGCGAGGTGCGGCCAAGCGAGGGCAGCGTGACATTTTGATAAATCGGCAGCGCTGTAATGGCCCCCTGCCTGCCGCGATCTTCCGGCACATACACAATCCCATGCGCCACCGCATCCGCCGGAGAGCGGATAATCCGCACATCGCCGTCAATTCTCACCGCGCCTTTGCTGGGCTTTGTGATGCCGTAAAGGGCCTGCATCACCTCGGACCGCCCCGCGCCGATCAGGCCATAAAAGCCCAAAATCTCGCCCCGGCGCAGCGAGAAATTGATATCGGCGAATTCGGTCGGGTGGTCATAGCCCACCACTTTCAGCACCTCTTTGCCCGGATTGTGGCGGCGTGCCGGGAAAATCTGATCCACCGAACGCCCGACCATCATCTGCACCAGCGCGCCTTGGGTGACATCGCTCATCGCGCCTTCACCCACGAATTGCCCGTCGCGAAACACGGCATAGCGGTCAGCAATTCGAAAGATCTCATCGAATTTATGGCTGATGAACAGGATCGCCTTGCCCTGCGCTTTCAGCTTGTCAACCAGCGCGTAAAGCTCGTGGATTTCCTTGTGCGACAGCGCGGCGGTCGGTTCATCCATGATGACCACGCGGGCATCCACCGACAGTGCGCGCGCAATGGCAACCAGATGTTTGCTGGCGATGCTCAGGTCGCGCAGGCGGGTCGTCGGGTCAATCTCGGCCTCGATCCCTGTCAGGATATCCCGCGATCTGGCAATCATCGCAGCGGTATCTATCAGGCCAAAACGCCCACGAGGCGCATGGCCCAGAAAGATGTTTTCGGCCACGGTCAATTCGTCAAATAGAACGGTTTCCTGATGGATGGCCGTTATGCCCTGAGCCGCCGCAGCTTGGGCATTGGCAAAGCGCACCGGACGGCCATCAACCAAAATCCTGCCGCCATCAGGCTGGTAAATCCCCGTCAGCACCTTGACCACGGTCGATTTGCCCGCACCGTTTTCGCCGATCAACGCGGTGACCTGGCCGGGATATAGCGACAAAGACACCTCGGACAGCGCGCGCACGCCGGGGAATTCTTTGGTCACAGCATCAAGGGCAAGAATGGCCACGGGCGCTGCGGCGGAGGGCTGCGGCTGCATGAACGTATCCAATTGTTGGAAGGGCAGAGAGGAACCCGGCGCAAACCATAGCTGCGCCGGGTCCAGTTAAATCAGAAGATCGACTTGAACTGTTCGATGTTCGACTTGTCATAGGTGAACGGGTCCGACATCGCGGCCTCGCCGTTCTCGTCCAGCGTGGCTTCGCCCATGCGGCCCATCGGGATGCTTGCGCCCGGTTCGGCCTTGGCACCTTTGGCAATGTTGTAAGACAGCATCGTCGCCGCATAGCCCAGATCAATCGGGTTCCAGATTGCGAAGGAAACCGTTGCCCCGGATTCGACCGCCCCAGCCATTTCAGACGGCAGGCCAAGGCCCGTCACGTTGATCTGCCCGATCTTGCCAGCATCCGTCACCGCCTGCGAAGCGGCCAGAATGCCTACCGTCGTCGGTGCGATGATCGCCTTCAGGTTCGGATAAGTTGCCATAAGGCCCTGCGCTTCGCGGTAAGATTTATCGGCAAGGTCGTCGCCATACACCGTGGCAACCAGATTCACCTTCGGGTAGTTGCCCATCACCTTTTTCATCTCTTCAATCCAGGTGTTCTGGTTGGTAGATGTTGCGGTCGCAGACAGCACGGCCACATCGCCGCCATCGGGCAGATGGTCTGCCGCCAGTTTGATGATGGTATTGCCGATCAGCGCGCTGGAGGACGGGTTGAGGTGCATCATGCGCCCCTCTTTTGCCACGCCGCTATCCCATGAAATGACGGTGATGCCGCGGTCCATCGCCTTTTGCAGCGCCGGGGCAACGGCATCCGGGTCATTGGCCGAAATGGCAATCGCATCGACGCCTTGCGCGATCAGGCTGTTGATCACTTCGATCTGGCCTTCTGCGGTGGTGTCGGTCGGGCCGGTGTAGATGATTTCGACATCACCCAATTCTTTGGCAGCTTCTTCCGCGCCCTTGTTGGCCGCTTCAAAAAAGCCGATGCCCAGCGCCTTGACCACCAGCGCAATGCGGGTGGTTTCGGCTTGCGCCGCAGTCCCCATCAGGGTTGCCGCCACTGCGACAGTGGTTAGAATCTTCTTCATTACAGTCATGTTTTCCTCCCTGGAATTACTGTTCCGGCGCCTAGGACGCCGCTTCGTCAGCTTGCGCGGCCCCAAACGGGGCGACGATCAAGGTCACATCCGCGGCCTCCAACATGGCGGCGGCTTTATCTGAGATGCCTTCGTCTGTGATCACTGTGTCGATCCGGCTGAGCGGGCACAGCACCAAAGGCGAACGGTTCTTGAACTTCGAACTGTCGACCAGCACGATCAATTCATCTGCTTGCCCGATCAGCTTTTGCTCGGCCTGCACCAGCAGCGGGTCGCCCTCCATCAGGCCAATCGGGGCCAGACCATGCGCACCCATGAACATGCGCTTGGCATAGACATTGCGGGTCACGTCATTGTCGAAAGGCGACAGGATGATGTTCTGCTCGCGGTAAATCGTGCCGCCGGACAGGGTGATGGTGTTCTTGGAATGCTTGAGCAGATGTTCCGCAATCGGGAACGAATTGGTGAACACCTGAAGCCTGCGATTGGCCAGCGGATGCACCATCTGAAAAGTGGTGGTGCCACCGTTGATGATGATGCTGTCGCCATCCTTGCAAAGATCGACAGCGGCGCGAGCAATCGCCTGCTTCTGCTTGGCATGCATCGTCTCATTAACCGAGAAGGGCCGACCAGCAAGCCCCACAAACTGCGGTGGATTAATGGATTCCGCCCCGCCGCGCACCCGGCGCAGACGCTTTTGCATATGCAGCGTGGCAATGTCGCGCCGTATCGTCGCCTCAGAGGCAGAAGTCATTTCGCACAGCTCAATGACTGTGACTACCGGGCGATCTTGCACGGCAGATAAAATGACCCTGTGGCGTTCGGATTCGTGCATGGCTGTCTCCCCTTACCCTTACGATGTGCGCGGATTCGCCTTGTGTCAATCATAATTTGTCATATTCAATCATGCTGCAGGTGCAAACGATCACTCATGATTGTTTTTGATTGACATTCTGACGCACCCACAGCAACACTTCGGTCAAACAGGGCTTTCAATCCGTCAGGCCCTTGGGAGGAATATCATGACAGTGAAAGCAACAGATCGCCTTTTGGATCAATGGGATACCAAGAAGGCTAGCAGCATGACCGAGCCGGAAAAGCTGCTTTATCGCTCGAATCTTCTGGGGTCTGACAAGCGCATCACCAATTACGGTGGCGGCAATACATCCGCAAAGGTGATGGAACTTGATCCATTGACGGGTGAACAGGTGGAGGTGCTTTGGGTCAAAGGCTCTGGCGGGGATGTTGGCTCTATCAAGATGGACGGGTTTGCCACGCTGTATATGGACAAGCTGCGCGCCCTGAAAGGCATCTACAAAGGCGTCGAGATGGAGGATGAAATGGTTGGCCTGCTGCCCCATTGCACCTTTAACCTCAACCCGCGCGCGGCCTCTATTGACACACCGCTACATGCCTATGTGCCGCGCAAACATGTCGATCACATGCACCCTGATGCGATCATCGCCATCGCAGCCGCCCGCAATTCCAAGGAGCTGACAGAACAGATTTTCGGCAAGGAGATCGGCTGGCTGCCGTGGAAACGGCCGGGCTACGAGTTGGGCTTGTGGCTGGAGAAATACTGTCTGGAGAACCCAGAGGCCAAGGGCGTTGTGCTGGAAAGCCACGGGTTGTTCACTTGGGATGATGACGCGCAGGCCTGCTATAAGCTGACGCTGGAGATCATTCAAAAAGCGATGGATTGGTTTGACGCGCAGACAAAGGGTATCCCAGCGTTCGGCGGGCCGGTCCACAGCAGCCTAGACGCAAAGGCGCGGCAGGCGGTTGCCGCACGCCTGATGCCTGCCATTCGCGGTATGATTTCGGGCCATCAGCATATGGTCGGGCATTTTGACGATTCCGATGCCGTGCTGGATTTTGTGAATGCCAAGAACATGCCGCCGTTGGCAGCCCTTGGCACCTCTTGCCCTGACCATTTTCTGCGCACCAAAATTCGACCGCTGGTGCTGGCATTTGACCCAGCGCTACAGAATATTGAGGCTGTGATGGCAGGCTTGCCCGATCAGATTGCAGCCTACCGCGACGATTACGCGGCCTATTATGACCGTTGCAAGAACCCGACTTCGCCAGCCCTGCGCGACCCAAATGCGGTGGTCTATCTGGTGCCGGGTGTGGGCATGCTGACCTTTGCCAAAGACAAGGCCACGGCGCGGATTTCGGGGGAGTTTTACATCAACGCGATCAACGTGATGCGCGGTGCCTCGGCGGTGTCGGAATATTGCGGTCTGCCGGAACAGGAAGCCTTCGATATTGAATACTGGCTGCTGGAGGAAGCCAAGCTGCAACGCATGCCGAAGCCCAAGGCGCTTGCGGGCCGGGTAGCCTTGGTGACAGGTGCTGCGGGTGGGATCGGCTCGTCCACCGCCGCGCGGTATCTGCAAGAAGGGGCTTGCGTGATGCTGGCCGATATTGATGCCGAGGCGCTGGCCCGCACCCATGCCGATCTGTCGGCCCGTTTTGGCGCGGATGTGCTGCGGAAGGTGCAGATGAACGTCACCGATGAAGCCGCCGTGCAGGCCGCTTTTGCCCAGACTGCGGTGGAATTTGGTGGGGTGGATATTCTCGTCTCCAACGCTGGGATCGCGTCTTCTGCCCCGATCGAAGACACCAGCCTCGCGCTGTGGAACAAGAACATGGATATCCTGTCCACCGGGTATTTCCTTGTCAGCCGCGAAGCGTTCAAGCTGATGCGGGCGCAGGGTATCGGTGGCTCTATCGTCTTTGTGGCCTCGAAGAACGGGCTTGCGGCTTCGCCCAATGCGTCGGCTTATTGCACGGCCAAGGCGGCAGAAATCCACCTGGCCCGCTGCTTGGCGCTGGAGGGGGCCGAGGCGGGCATTCGCGTCAATGTGGTCAACCCCGATGCGGTGCTGCGCGGATCAAAGATCTGGTCGGGTGAATGGCTGGATCAGCGCGCTTCGACCTACAAGACCGACAAGGACGGGCTGGAAGAAATGTATCGCCAGCGCTCCATGCTCAAACGTTCGGTCTTTCCCGAGGATATCGCCGAGGCTGCGTATTTCTTTGCCTCTGACCTGTCGGCAAAATCGACCGGAAACATCATCAATGTCGATGCTGGCAATAAAGAAGCGTTCACGCGCTAGGGGGCTGTTATGAGCTATGAAACCGCCAAGGCTCGCTTTGCCGATTGGGGCGTGGATACGGAAAGCGCGATTGCGGCGCTGTTGCAGATACCGATCTCGGTGCATTGCTGGCAGGGCGATGATGTGCGCGGGTTTGAACGCACTTCCGGCACCTCGGGGGGCGGCATTCAGGCCACGGGCAACCATCCCGGTCGCGCCCGCACCCCGGATGAGCTGCGCGCCGATCTGGAGTTTTCCTACGGCTTGCTGCCGGGCAAACACCGTCTGAACCTGCATGCCTGCTATCTGGATACGGCGGAGTCGCCAGACCGCGACGCGATTGAATACCGCCATTTCGCCCCTTGGGTGGATTGGGCGCGCGATCAGGGCCTGGGGCTGGATTTCAACCCAACTTTCTTTGCCCATGCCCGCGCCGATGATAACCTGACCTTGTCGCACCCCGATCAGGGTATTCGCGATTTCTGGGTCGAACATGGCCGCCGCTCACGCGAGATTGCGTCACAGATGGGGGCGGCGCTGGGGTCGCCTGTTGTCAATAACATCTGGGTGCCGGACGGCTACAAGGACATTCCGGTGGACCGTATGGCGGCGCGGCAACGGCTGGATGCGTCACTTGATGCGATGCTGGCAACCCCGCATGACCATCTGCGCGACGCGGTGGAATCCAAGCTGTTCGGCATCGGGGTAGAGGCCTGCACCGTCGGCAGCCACGAGTTTTATCTGGGCTATGCGATCCGCAAGCAGATATTGCTGTGTCTGGATATGGGCCATTTCCACCCCACCGAAAACATCGCCGACAAGCTTAGCGCGGTGGCGCTTTCAGTGCCGGAACTGCTGCTGCATGTTTCGCGCCCGATGCGTTGGGACAGTGACCATGTGATCCTGCAAAACGACGATATTCTGCAAATGGCACAGGAATTGGTCTTTGCTGGCCTGCTGGGCAAGACCCATATCGGGCTGGATTTCTTTGATGCCACCATCAGCCGGACAGCGGCTTGGGTGATCGGCGTGCGCAATATGCAAAAGGCGTTGCTGCGGGCGCTTTTGTTGCCGCAAGCGCGGTTGAAAGCGGTCGAGGTGGCTGGCGATTTCACGGCGAGGCTGGTGCTGACCGAGGAATTGCGTGACCTGCCCTTTGCTTCCGTGTGGGAAGAGGTTTGCTTGCGGGCGGGCCTTCCCACTGGTGCTGCGCTTTTGGGCACATTAGAAAGCTATCAGCGCAGCGTTTCCGGTAGGGGTTAAGGCCCGCTTCTTTCAATCCTGAGCGATGAGGGCGGGGCTTTGCCCGCCCTGCCCCGCTGCGCCTGTCAGAACATCTCCAGCAGCGCGTCAATCTCGGCCTGCGTGGTTTTGCTGACGGTGACTGTAGGGCTGCGCACGAAACTATGGGCAATGATGCCCCGACGTTTCAGGATTTGCTTGTGCAGGTGATAAAACAGATCACCTTCCTGCGCGCCCAAACGGTTGATGGCCATGATGCGGCTGTCCAGCCTGGCCCGCGCGGCCGCCTCATCGCCGGCTTCGAGATGGTGCCAGACGGCGAGGAAATCTTCGGGCTGGCTACAAAACGGCATGGTGCCGCGCGCGCCGCGACGATATTCCTCGATCATATAGCTGCCTGCGGCGCCGCCGATCACGGTCAGACAGCGCCCGACATGGGCGGCCATAGCAGCGACTTGGGGCACGGTTGGCAGGGTTTCGACCTTGATCGCAACCACCTGCGGCGCGCGCAATGCAATCGCCTTAGCCAAGGCGGGCGGGATCGGGCCTTGCGGCACGTCTTGCAAAATCACGGGCAGGTCACAAGCTTCGGCAAGGGCGGCAAAGTGATCCAGCGTGCCATCGGCCCCGACGGGCATGAATGATGGCGGGAACATCATCAACGCATCGGCCCCGCAATCCTTCGCCTGCCGGGCATAGTGAATGGAAAGGTCTGTGCCATTGGCCGAGGTGTTCATAATCACTGGGACGCGGCCTGCCACCGCCTCTACCACAAGGCGCAGCAACTCGGCGCGCTCTGCCTCGGTCAGTTTGAAAATCTCGCTGCCGATAGCCAGACCAAGGCCATGCACACCTGCTTTAATGTTGAACTCCACCAGCGATTTCAGGCTATCGGCATCAATCCGGCCCTTACTGTCAAAAGGGGTGATGAGGATCGGTATGATCCCTTCAAAACTGGCTGTGGTCATGCGGCTTGTCCTTGGTTGAGGCGTCAAAACGGAACATCAGGTCCAGTTCGGTCTGGATCGGGCGATTATCGGGGTGGGTTTCCATCAGCGGGGCCATATGCGCCCACCAGCGCCGCATTACCGGATCGGGTGGGGCATCGGGCGGCGCGCCAATTCGGTCTTGCACCGCAAACAGGGTCAGCCCGTGGCGAAAGATGTCAAAACGCATCACGCCGGATTGCTGCATCAAGGCCAGCATTTCGGGCCAGATCGCATCATGCGCGGCCTTGTAGGCCGCCTCACATCCGGGTTTGAGTTGCATTGCCCAGGCCCGCCGGATCATGGCTCGGCCATGCGGTTTTCGGTGATGTAATCCCAGATGATATCATAGCCCATGCCCGGCATTTCCGGCAGGGTGATCATGCCGTCCGGGTCCATCGGGTCACAGTTGCGGCGCAGGTAGGGGTGGGGCGCATCATAATCGACACCGGGGGCCAGCAGGCCTTTTTCGTAATATTCGCTGGTATCCTCTGACGTCGCGCCCATGGCCTGCAAATTGCCCCAGCCCGCCATGTGAATCTCGCATTTGATACCGAACGCCTCACATACAATCGCGGTTTTGCGGCACCCGGTCAGGCCGCCGCGCCGCACGTCCATCCGGCTCATGTCGCTTGCGCCGCGCAATATCCATTCAGCACGGGTGAACACGCCCCCCGCTGCAATTTCTGGTGCGAGGATCGGGATCGAAAGTTCCCGGCATAGCCGCACATAGCTTTCGACGCGGTATTCCGGCATGGGATGCTCGAACCAGTAGAAATCCAGCTTTTCCAGTTCACGCCCGACTTTGATGGTTTCTTCCAGCGTGTGATAGGTGCCCCAGACATCATACATCAGCACCATGTCCGGCCCCACCGCCTCACGCACAAGGTGGATGGTTTCAATATCTGCGCGGATGTTTGAGGGGCGGCCCGGGCTGGGTTGGCCGGTTTCCGGTGTCCAGAAGTAATGCGGGTGGATCTTGTAGGCGGTATAGCCCTGCGCCTGACAGGCCAGCGCATGTTCGGCATAATCGCGCGGCTGGCCGATATTCGGATAGGTGGAGGCATAGGCCTTTACCCTATCGCGCGCGCCACCCATCAGCTTATAGGCCGGGGTGCCAAAGGCACGGCCCGCCAGATCCCACAACGCCAGATCGACGACGGAGGCCACCACTTCGGGAATATTGGCGACCCAAAGCCATTTCCAGATCATTTCCCGATCAAACGGGTCTTGGCCCACCAACAGCGCCTTGAGCCGCCCGGTCAGCATGTGTTGCTCTACTACATTCAGCCCATCCTGATCGCCGTGCTTGCCGCCGCCCAGGAAATAGCCGCTGATCCCGTCATCCGTGTCGATGCAGGTGATGGTTTGATGCACTTCCGCCTGCGGGATCAGGCGGCCATGGCCAATATCCCAACGGTCGGCATGGGTGCGAAAAGGGATGCAGCGGATATCGGTGATCTTCATGGCTTCACCCTTCGATGCGCTGGCCTGTCTTGGCGTCAAAGGCGTGCATGCGCCCTGGTTCCACCCGCAGGCCGATCGGGTCCCCGACCCGCGCGGTGATCCGGTCACGGGTTGTCACCAGAACCGAAGCGCCCCCCAGATGCGCAGTGAACTGTATCTCTGCACCCGTTGGCTCTACCAGACTGACAAGCGCCGGGGCTGCTGCTTGATCGATAATGAAATGTTCGGGGCGAATGCCCAGCGTAAAGCTGCGCCCTTCGGCCACAGGCACCGGCAAGGGGCCAAGGGCTGTGCCATCGGCCAGCACGCATTGCCCGCCCTTTGCAGTCGCATGCAGGAAATTCATCGCGGGGGAGCCGATGAACCCCGCGACAAAGACATTCGCCGGATTGTCATACAATTCCAGCGGCGCGCCGATCTGTTCAACATGGCCTGCCTTCATCACCACGATCCGGTCGGCCATGGTCATCGCCTCGATCTGGTCATGGGTGACGTAAACAATGGTGGTGCCAAGCCGCTGGTGCAATTCCTTGATTTCAGACCGCATCTGGACCCGCAGCTTGGCGTCAAGGTTGGACAATGGTTCATCAAACAAGAACACCGCCGGGTTGCGCACAATCGCGCGGCCCATCGCCACCCGCTGCCGCTGCCCGCCCGAAAGCTGTGCGGGTTTGCGGCCCAGCATCTCGGTCAGGTCCAGTATCTCGGCCGCCTTGCGCACCTTGGCTTCAATCTCGGCCCTTGGCACCTTGGCAAGCTTAAGCGAGAAGCCCATGTTTTCGGCCACATTCATATGCGGGTAAAGCGCATAGTTCTGGAACACCATCGCGATATCACGGTGCTTGGGGTGCAGTTTGTTCACCACTTTGCCGTCGATGGTAATCTCGCCGCTGCTGATGGTTTCCAGCCCCGCCAAACTGCGCAAAAGCGTGGATTTGCCACAGCCCGAGGGGCCGACAAGCACGGTGAATTCACCATCAGCCACGTCCAGATTGATCCCATGCAGCACCTCGACAGCGCCATAGGATTTGCGAATATTGCTAAGCGATACAGAACCCATGTTATCTCCTCTGCGCGGTGCTGACGGCGTTGCCATCAAACAGGGCCGCAATTCTTTGGGGGGGGTGATTGCCGATAGAGGCGATGCCATCGGGCGGCATCCGGCCCAGCGCTATCGGCGCGGCGGGCCCCATCAAGCCGTAAAGCGGAGAGCCTTCGCCACGGTCCACAAACTCCACCACAGCATCTGTCTGGCAGGCCATGGCCAGCGCCAATGCCCAAGGCTGTTCGGCGGTGTTATGCAAGATGACCGGCACCGACGCCGCCGCAGCCATATCCAGGATGCGCAGGGTTTCGGTGATGCCGCCGCACCAGGCGACATCGGGTTGCAGAATGTCGGCCAGACCCTCGCGCAGAAGTTCGGCGCAGTCAAAGCGGTTAAAGCAGAAATTCCCCAGCGCCAGCCGGATATCCTTGCCCGCCCGCGCGCGGATTTGGCGCAGACCTTCCAGATCATAGGGGGGCAGCGGATCCTCAATCCAATAGATATCCAGATCGCGGGCGGCCTCTGCAAAGCGCAGGGTATAATCGGCATCCCACGCCATGAAGGCATCCAGCATGATCCGGCCTTCCGGCCCGGCATGCTGGCGAAAGCCTTGCATATAGGCGAGGTTTTCGGTCAGCCCCATGTCGCCTTGCGTCGCGCCAAAAGGCATCGCTGCCTTCAGCCCCCACCACTTGCCGTTGGCCTGCGCCTCGGGCTGGGGTGTGGTGCAATAAACCGCAAGCGCTGCCCCGGTGCCGCCACCCAAAAGCTCGGTCAGGCTGCGGCCTTCCGTTTTGGCCCGCAGGTCCCACAAAGCGATATCCACCGCCGCAATCGCCATCATCGAAAAGCCGGAACGATCACAGGGCAGCAGCGAAAAGAACATCTGATCCCAGATTTCTGCGACATCCGTTACCTCGGCCCCTGCAAGCAGCCGCGCCAGATGATCTTGCACGATCAAGGCAACGATATCGCCGCCATTGGTGCAGGACCACCCCACTGCGCCATCGGTAGACTCAATGCGCACGAAAACCTTATTCGTGGGCCACATCCAGCTTGATCGCTTTTCGCCAAATTTCGGCCAGCGCGACATAGGAGAGGCAACCCGGCTGGTTTGCAGTTTCTGCGCCTGAAAGCCGCAATCGACCGAACGGGCTTGAATGGATTTGATTTTCATCCTTTCACCGCCCCGGCCAGCAAGCCGCGCGTGAAGTAGCGTTGACCAAAGAAAAACACGATCATGATCGGCAGCGCCACAAGGGTCGCCGCAGCGCCGACGCGGTTGAATTCAATCGTGAACAGTTCCACAAAGCTGGCAAGCCCGATGGTGACGGTCTTGTTTTCCGAGGACTCCATCAGGATGGAGGCAAAGGCAAATTCCGACCAAGCCCCCACGAAATGCCACATCGCGGCGGTGATAAGCGCAGGCGTGGCCAATGGCAGCACAATTTTCACCATGCATTGCAAACGGCTTGCCCCGTCCATCATGGCGGATTCTTCCAGTTCAAACGGGATTTCGCGCAGGGATGACGCGATGATCCAGGTCGCGAACGGCAGGCCGAAAGCGGAGTAAAGCAGGATCAACCCGATCAGACTGTCTTGCAGGCCCAGCGTGTTCATCAGGCGATAGGTCGGCAACAGCAGCGCCGCGCCTTGGAACATCCGGCTGACAAGCAGGCCACCAAGGATCAGGTCACGCCCCGGGAAGTGGATGCGCGAGAAGGCATAGCCAGCCAGCGTGCCGAAAATCAGCACCAGCACGGTGGAACTGATCGCCACCAGAAAGCTGTTAGAAATCAGCGTCGGCCATTGCAGCAGTTGGCTGGATTGCGAGTTGGAATCGAACAGGGCGGTGTAGGCCTCGATCGTGGGGGATTGCGGCCAGAAGGTCAGTGGCAGGCTGGCCAGTTCTTGCGTTGTCTTGAACGACGCAAGGATCAGCCAAAAGATCGGAAACAGGATATAGGCCGCGATCACTATGCCGATGAGCGCAAGAAAGGTCCAATACAACGGGCGGGGAGAGGGGTTCATGCGTTGCCTCCTGCGGCCCATGACCGGCGGTTGATGTAAAGATAAAGGCCCACCACCAGCATCAGGAACACAAGGTTGACAACCGACATTGCCGACCCGACACCCCAGTTAAAGAACTGAAAGCTTTGCTGGTAAATATAGGTCGCCATGATCTGGCTTGCGTTCGCGGGGCCGCCCCCGGTTGTGACCCAAGGCAGCGTAAATTCAGCTGTGATCCAGATCATCGAGATGACAGTGACGGCGGTTAGCGAAAAGGCGATGTTGGGCAAAATGACATAGCGCAGGCGGTGGAAAGCATTGGCCCCATCCATCCGGCTCGCCTCTATCTGCTCTGCCGGAACCGCGCGAATTGCGGCGCATAGGATCAGCGCCACCAGCGGCATTTTGCGCCAAACAAGGATCAGCACCAAAATCCACATCACCATGTCGGGATTGCCAAGGAAAGAGATCGGGCCATCGGTCACACCCATTCGCGAAAAGCTGTCACCGATGATGCCAACCTGCCCGTGCAGCATCCATTTCCACGCCATCGCCGTGACCACATCGGGCAACACCCAAGGCAGCAGGATCAAGGCGCGCAGGGCACCAGTCAGCTTGCTGTCAATTGCCAGAAACAGGCCGACGCACAGCCCGGTCAGAACGCAAGCCACTGTGCCGCCCAAAATCCAGATGGCGGTGTTCTTCAGCACCACAGGAAAGACCGGATCAGCCAGCAGCGCCTTGAAATTGACCAGCGTGCCAAAGCCACGCGCCTGCCCCATCACAAATTGCGTCAGGCTTAGGGTAATCACATCCCAGGTGGGCCCGATGACAAAGGCAAGCACCGCCGCAACGACGGGCAAGATCATGAAATAGGCCAGCCAGATATCACTTCGGCGGTTCACGGGCGCCTCCTTTTCGATGGTATGGGGTATAGTGTATCCATCGGCGGGACGGACCCGCCGAGGAAGGTTCAGACCATAGGTTGCAGCAGGTTATCCGCGCAGCAGGTCAATTTGCGCCTGAGCGGCGGCGTTGGCTTCATCCAGCGCTTCTTGTGGGGTTTTTTGGCCCAGAACGACTTGCTGGATCGCTGTTGCCAGCGCGGATTCCACCGCCGACACGCCGATGAAGCGCGGCATCGGCTCTGCCCCATCGAACAGCGTGCCCGCCTCGTAGGACGCAACCCAAGCCGGCCATGCCTTTGCCAGACCTGCCTCTTTCCACGCGGCCTTGCCTGCGGGCACCCGCGCAATCTCGGGGTTGCCGCCCCAGATGTTCAATTGTGCATCCTGCGACCAGAAGTCGATATAGGCCAGCGCCGCCTCGGGGTTCTGGGTGCGCGATGACACCATCAAGACGGCAGTGCCATCCATGATCGCGGCTACAGGCGGATAGGCACCGCTGGGCGCATCAGGTTTCGGGAACGGCGCGCCCTGCCAATTCATCCCCTCTTGCACACCCCAAGGCGTGTTGAGCCATGACAAACCGATCCACATCGCCGCGCGTTTCTGCCCGAAAAGCTGGGCGGTATCGCGGAAGTTGGTTTCGGTCATGGAATTGCCCGACGGGGTGGACCCATCCGCGATCAGATCGGCATAAAGCTGCAAGGCATCCACGACCCCGGCATCATTCAACCGGACCTGCCCTGTGGCTTCGTCAAAGATGCGCCCACCATTGGCATAAGCGATGCCTTCAAAGATATTGATGTCAACTGGGGCCGTGGTAGCCGGGAAGGCAATGCCGGGACGGTCGGGTTTGGTCATGGCCTTGGCATAGGCGCGCAGCTCGCTCCATGTGGCTGGCGGGCGGTCAAACCCGGCTTCGGCCATGGCATCACTGTCAATCGCGATAAAGGCCGACATATCGACATAGGTGGGCAGACCGTAAAGCTTGCCCTCATGCATCCCCGCATTCAGCACTTCGGGCACCATGCGCTCTTTCCATCCGGCGATCTGGTCGCCAGCGATGTCATCCAGCGGCTGGATCATGCCAAAGCCCGCGAATTCCGGGATATCTTGCCCAAAGGCAATGATCACATCGGCCAGCTTGTTGGTCTGGAACCCGGCCAGCAACTTCTGCCGCCGAATTTGCCCATTGAAGAAGGAATAGTTCAGTTCCACCCCAGCGTTTTCAGCAAGGAATCTCTCATTCGCTGCGGGCCAGGCTTCAACCTCGGCGGGGGTGCCGCCAAATTTCCACACCGAAAGCGCGCCTGTCGCCGCAAGCGCAGGCCCGGCAGGGGCAAGCGCCACTACGGCCATCGCGGTTGAACCCGCCAAGAACGCACGTCTGTTTACGTTAACCTTCATTCCAGTTCCTCCCTGAGAATAATGTCGCGTCGAATTTGCCTGATTCCGCCAATGACATTCGTATATCATTGGCTATTGCGCTATGATTAGCCCGATGATATTCGTATGTCAACGCAAAGATTCTGGACGGCTGTTCACCCACCAAGCTAGGGGTTGATGGCTGTGGCGGGCAGGTAGAAACGGGGGGCGACAGGTGAAAGAACTACGCCGCAGGGCAACATTGCGCGATGTGTCTGAAAAGGCAGGTCTATCCCTGATCACTGTATCACGCGCCTTGCGCCAGCCAGAAACCGTGCAACCTGATACCCGCGACAAGGTGATGCGCGCGATTGATGAAATTGGTTATGTGCCCAACCTGATGGCGCGCTCGCTGGTCTCCAACCGATCCAACATGATCGGGGTTGTCGTGCCTATCCTGACCAGTTCGCTGTTTGCGGATTTCGCGCAGGGCGTGGCGGGGGTGTTGCAACGCCACAATATCCAGATGCTACTGGGGGTCAGCCAACGCTCTACCTTGCAAGAGGAAGAAGCGGTGCGCACCTTCATCGCGCGGCAGGCGGATGCGATTATTGTCACCGGCTTCACCCATACCGACACCTGCCGCAAAATGCTTGCGGGTTTTCATGGCCCCATTGTCGAGACATGGAACCTGAGCGACAAGGCGATTGACCTTAGCGTGGGCTACAACAACTTTGCCGCTGCCGCCGATATGACGCGCTATTTGCTGGGCAAAGGGTATCGCGAAATTGCGATGGTCGGTGGTGCCTTTGAAAACAACGATCAGGCCACCGACCGGCGCGATGGTTTTCTGTCCGCAATGGCCGAAGCGGGGCGCAAGGTGCGGCCGGAATTCATCCTCTCGGTGCCGAACCCGACCACGATCCAAAGCGGGGCCGATCTGATGATGCGGCTGCTGGATGGGCCGGTCAGACCGGATGCGGTGTTCTTTCAGGCCGAATTGCCGGCCCAAGGCGCAATGATGGCTTGTCTGTCGCGCGGCATCCGCATCCCAGAGGATGTGGCTATCGCCGGGTTTGGTGATCTTAGCCTGTCGGCCCTTTTGCCCGTCCCCATGACCACCGTGCGCATCCGCGCGCAGGATATGGGGGAACGCGCCGCCAATCTGGTGCTCGGGCGGTTGGCGGGCAAGGCCAGCAGCAATGCCGGGCAAGACATCGGTTATGACCTAAAGATCAGGAAAAGCGCATGAACAAGGCAGCACGTCAGGGCGAAGAGAGCATTCGCGTGGCGATCATCGGGGCGGGGCATTTTGCCTATCGCGTCCATATCCCCACGCTTGCCGCCCGGCCCGAGGTGGTTTTGGACAGCGTGTGCCGTATCGGGGCGCAGGACTTGGCGGTGATCAGGGACGAATTTGGCTTTGCCTATGCCAGCGAAGATTGGCGCAGCGTGCTGACCCGCGACATTGATGTGGCCGTTATCGCAACCCCGCATCATCTGCATTTTGAACAGGCCACCGCTTTTCTGGAAAAGGGCTGCCATGTGCTGGTGGAAAAGCCGATGTGCCTTGATCCGGCCCAAGCCTGGGCACTGGTCGAAACCGCGCGTCGGGCGGGCCGAGAGCTTTTGGTTTCCTATGGCTGGCACTACAAGCCGGGGCTGAAACAGGCCCGCGAGATGATTGCACGCATTGGCCCGATTGAGCATGTGCTGTGCCATATGGGCAGCTTTACCCGTGGCGTTTTTGCTGGGGATGGCGGGGTCTCGAACTGGGCGGCTGTGCGTATCCAACCTGAACGCGAGACATGGCAAAACGCCGATAACGGTGGCGGCTTTGCCTATGGTCAGCTTAGCCATGCGCTTGGCCTGCTGTTTTGGCTGACCGATCTGCGCGCCGAAACCACCCGCGCGATGACATGGAACGCCCCTAGCGGGGTCGATCTGCACGACGCGGCTGTCGTTCGTTTTGACAGCGGGGCGACGGGTGTGCTTTCCGGCAGTTGCGGTGTGCCCAATGGCCACGGGTTTGAGGTTGATCTGAAAATCTACGGTGCGCAGGGCATGGTGATGCTGGATATTGAGACAGAGCGCCTTATCCTGAAACTGCCGAACGGGCAGCGCGAAGAGGCAAGCGTGCCAAAAGGTGCATGGAAGTACAGTTGCGAAGGCCCGGCCAATGCTTTGGTTGATCTGGCGCTTGGCAAAGGTGGCAACGAAAGCAATGGCGATATAGGCGCGCGGGCGGTGGAAACCCTGTTTGCGCTGCTACACTCTGCCCAAAGCGGCGGGGCCGAGGTTCGAACAATTCAACGGGAAAAGGTGTAGACGCATGACTTTCAACGGGAAAACGGCCATTGTGACAGGCGGCGCGCAGGGGATTGGCGGGGCGGTTGCCTCGGCCCTTGCGCAGCATGGCGCGCGGGTCGCGATCTGGGATATGGACAGCGCGCTGGCCGAAACCAAAGCGGCAGAGCTGGGCAAGGGTGCGATAGCGGTGACAGCCAATGTCGCTGATGAGTCTTCGGTTCAGGCGGCTTTTGCCGCCACGGCCAAGGCGTTTGGCCGGGTGGATATTCTGGTGAACTCTGCCGGGATCGCCGGGGCCAATGCCCCCGTCAAGGATTACCCGCTTGCCGAATTTGAACGCATCCTTGCCATCAACCTGACGGGCACGTTTCTGGTCAACAAGGCCGTGGTGCCGATGATGGAGGCGCAGAATTATGGCCGTATCGTCAATGTCGCCTCGGTCGCCGGGAAAGAGGGCAACCCGAATGCGTCAGCCTATTCCGCGTCCAAGGCGGGGGTGATCGGCTTTACCAAATCGCTGGGCAAGGAACTGGCGGGCAAGAATATCGCGGTGAATTGCGTCACCCCTGCCGCCGCGCGCACCCGCATCTTTGACCAGATGAAGCAGGAACATATCGACTATATGCTGTCGAAAATCCCGCGCGGGCGGTTTCTGGAGGTGGATGAGGCCGCCGCCATGATCCTGTGGCTGGTGTCCGAAGAAAACAGCTTTACCACCGCAGGCACCTTTGATCTGTCGGGCGGGCGGGCGACCTATTGAAGCGGCGCGCGCCATGACACTTCCGGCCGAGATTGTCGACGCCCATCACCACCTGTGGGATCTTGGCCGGTTTCCCTACCCGTGGCTTGCCCCGTCTGCGCCGCCCCGCCCGTTTGGCGACCATACAGCGATCAAGCGCAATTACCTGCCGCGCGATTATCGGGGCGATTTTGCGGGCCTGCCGCTGGTGGCCTCTGTGCATGTGCAGGCCAATTGTGGTGCCGCGGACCCGGTGGATGAAACCCGCTGGCTGGCAAGCCTGGCGCAAAGCACGGGCCTGCCGACGGCGGTTGTGGGCTTTGCAGATATGACGCGCGCGGATGCCCCTGCCGTGCTGGCGGGCCATGCGGCTTTTACCATTGCCAGAGGCGTGCGCGCGCTGGTTGCCTGGGACAGTGCCGGGCGTTGGCGGTTTGCGCAGCGACCCGGTGTGCTGTCTGATCCGGTGTTCCGCCACAACGCCGCTCTGCTGGTGCGGCTGGGCCTCAGCCTTGATCTGGTCATCGCGCCGGAACAGATGCCAGAGGTTGCCGCCTTGGCGCAGGATTTGCCCGACCTCCCGATCATCCTCAACCACCTTGGCACGGCAGAAATCGCGCAGTTTGATCTGTGGAAGGCAGGCTTGCGCCAGCTTGCCGCGCATCGAAACATCGCAATCAAACTCTCGGGTCTTTGGACCATCGACAAAGCCTGGTCACCCGCCGCACTGCGCCCGTTTCTTGCCGAAGCCCTGGAACAGATCGGCGCGGCGCGGCTGATGTATGGCTCCAACGCTCCGGTAGAAAAGGTGAATTGCCCGGTTTCCAGCCATGTCCCGATCCTTGCGGGTTTGATCGACGCATTGGACCCCAGCGCCATGCCCGCACTCTTTGCCGACACCGCGCGGCGGCTCTATCGGTTGGCTCCCCAGCAATGAGCCTCGGCTCAGGACTTCGGTAACGAGGCCGTCCTGCTGTCACTGCCGCCTTCGCCTTAGATCACCTCGGGTGCACGCTTCGGTCCGCGGTCTGCGCGGGGCTGCCAACATGATGCTGGTTCTATGCAATTCCGATGTGCCCATCTCATTGGTGTGCTCGATGTGGATCGGCAACAGTCCTGAGCACCGTTGCCGCCAATGGTTTACGTTGCAAACCATGAGAGAGGCGTCATCGGAACCGCCTCCCTGGGGGACCGCGAAGGCCTGCGGTCAGGCAGGCAACGGTTTGGAGCTCAGTTTATCAGGCCGCACGGAGCATAACGATGTCTGATCGGAAGTCGGTATCGTCGAATAGCCCCTGGTTTGCTAGACGCCTTGCAGTTTCAGTTTCTGCTGCTGTTCGAAGGCGATCAGTGACAGCATGCCGTTCCTAACGTGTTTGCGCTGCGGGTTGTAGAAGAACTCGATGTAGTCCGCTGGCCAGTAGGCGATTGCCCGCAATCGCCGTAAGGCGAACACATCTTGACGGGCTTCTTCGCGGGTTTTGTATTTCCGGCGGCGGATGCGTTCGCGTTTGAGCAGGTTGAAGAAGCTTTCCACCACTGGACCTGCACCTGGACCTGCACCGGTTCTGTTCCTGTCAGGTGCTCATGTTAAGCGGCCCTCTGTTCGAAGGCCACGGGTGATTTCCAGCCGTGGGCTGAGTGTTTGCGGCGTGGGTTGTAGAAGCCGTTGATGTATTCCGTTGCCCGGCAATGGTT
>NZ_RPEN01000133.1 GCF_003991405.1 Pseudorhodobacter sp. E13 | reverse complement strand
TGCGCACGGTCAGCGGGGCCGAGGTAAAGGCAGATGTCATTGCGTCTCATGCCCCGATTGTGACACACCTGTTCACGGTTGGGAATCTTCCGTCAGGCGGCTAACACTAGGGTCATGGCTATATCCAATTCTTCTCACGCCATTTGTCACAGCAATGATTATTGACGGAATTAGACAGGCTTGCTCCTACTATTTTGCTATTGGATTTCCTGAGCTTATTGAAGCGTGTATTTCAACAGAGGTGGCGTCGATCACACCCAGTTTTTTCGCATATTTTTCAATATCAGTGATTGCCCTCGGCCTTTTCTTGCTTCTGCGCTTTTTTGCGGAAAGGCTTATCATTCGTCACTTGCGAGGATCTTCCCGAAATAGCCACGAGCGAAATACAGTATACTTGCGATCTTTTGGAGAGGACTTGGTCAAGCTAGATCGGAAGCGGCGTGGCCCACTCTCAAGGCTCCTATACGCCACTGAAATTCTCCGGCCCAGCCTGGACTTTATGTTATCTCAGCTACTAATGCATCAGGGGCCTGTTGTCTCGCTCGGCAAACCAGGGCAGATAATGGCACCTTTTGGAACTCAGAAATCTTACCTCCCTGAGAATGACTGGAAACAAGAGGTATCCCGCCTAATTTCGGAGAGCGTAAGGATCGTAGTTTGTTTGGATACTTCCGATGGTGTCAAGTGGGAACTAGATGAGATTTTTTCGTCGCGCAGCGATACCAAGACGCTTTTTCTTTTCAGCCCAGACAGCATCTGTTTTGGGAAAGGCAGCGCTTCCTTTAGCGTACTTTGCTCTGCAGCAGATACGTTTTCATCTCCACTCGAAAAGCATTTTTCGGACCTCCTTCCACTGATAGGTAGTAAACGGATTATTGGCTTTTTCTACGACTACAGCAGTGATAGCTTAGTCGCTTTTGAAGCGAGGGAGCCACTCTGGGAAAATTATGCGGTTATGGTGAAGGCATTCAATCGAAAAGGAGACATTCATCTGGGCTCGCGTGGTACTCAACTGCATCACGCATTCGTTGCGTAGTGTTCTGCCGAATCTGGTTTGAAGTAGCTTGGTACAAATCTTGGTACAGCCTGTTCTAGCCGTCGGGATGGCAGTTGCATCTCTCTGATCTCAACCTCTTGAATCTAAAAGAACTTGGTGCTACGTTTTCCCTGATTTTGGGACCATTCTGCGATCACACCCTCTCCGCCACATATCCCTGTCTCTCCGCCAAAATCCCATTCAAGTGATTGTTTTTATTGCAAAATTTTAAGATCTATTGTCACTTTGCATGTTGGGCTGCATGTCGTGGGATTGACTGGAAACAATGACACGCAAGCCCGAACGGCTCACGCATTCGTGAACACGTCGCTTGCTCTGCCCTGCGGTCGCGCTGCATACTTAGCAAAACCTGATTGCGGAGAATGCCGATGAACCTAGACAAAAAAACAATTGAAGCGATGAAAGCGGCGGGGATTTCTTTCGTCGGTTCGGTGCCTGCGCCTTGGGGCGGAATAACGGAAACCTTGGAACCGGAAGACCTTGCCCCCTTTATCAAAGATCGCGAAGAATGGTTCGCCCGAAAGAACGGCGCGTTCAAACAACAGTATCTTGATTGGGTCGCGACAAGTGGCGAACCGCGTTGTGGCGCAAACACATCGAAGGGGACGCGGTGCAAGAACTCTGTAAGCGGCGGAATTCAACGCTATTTTGAAGTTTGGCTTCAAGAAGACGGCGGATTCTGCCATGTTCACGGCGGCGCTACCAGCAAAGATGCGCGGAAACGATAAAGGGGGTTAATTTGGCAGATCGCGACGACATACTTTTGGAAGTAGCTCGCATGATTTGGCGGCGTGAAATTACGATTGGTGAATTTTACGAAGCTTTGGGGGTTGATCTTGACGACCTTCAGCGTAGCAACACCGCCGACGTTGTGACCGAACTTTCGGGCATGTTTAAAGCTTGGCACAATCCGCCGACCGAATAAAAAAGCCCCGGCGCTTCGCAGAAACCGGGGCAGTCGGTCCAAGTTGGCCCTTGGATTTCAGAAATAGGCTCAGGGGATGCCCACAATCAAGCGGTCGGCATTGGGGTCAACGCCCGCAGCGACAGCCGCTTGGCACAGGCTTTGACCTTGGGCGCCTCGAACCACCTGACAGGACGGAAAGCCACGCCCTGTGCTTGCTGCCGCCAATGCCCGCGCAAGGTCGATAGTATCAGGGACTATGTTCGGCAGTTCACCTAGGAAATTGAGGCGGTTTGAGGGCTGGCACGATAGGCGCGGGCGTTTGCCGCCTTGGCTTCGTGGTTGCCTCCCCCCGACGGCCCGCATTTGGTGCATCGGTGCAAAGCTCTCCCCTGCCCGGGCCGTGCTACTGGGAAACCTGCCAGCCGCGTTTGGTGGAGGCTTTGCATGGCGGCCCGTTTTCGCTTGGCCTTTGTCGAGCGTCTGGGATGTTCTGGGCCATATGCGTGGGTTTGGCGTTTGATTTCGCTCCCCACCCTCGCCACTTTTCGTTACGCCATCACTCACGTCTTGCAGAACAAGCCCGCCATCAGCCCTTGGATAGGACCCCGACGCAACACTGCCTCGGTCTTTATTCCCTGCCACTTGGGACAGAACTGCGCAGCAGGGGCGGTAAGTGGCGTTGTCGAAATGCAAAACCCCCGACGCCGTGGGCATCGGGGGACATTTGACGAGCGCGCCGTGGCTGGTGCTTAGCCTTTCAGCTTGTTCGCCACGAAATCGGCAAAAGCGGCGATCATGGCGTCGTAATATTCCTTACTGTCCGTCGTGATGGCCGTCAGGTCCGTGCCGGGCACGAAAAACGGGCCAGCTTGTTCGAAAGTCACCGTCAGGTCATAGCTGTCGAACTTCGAATTATCCGTCTCATGCGAGATATTCACCTGCCCGACCAGTTTCGAATCCGCCGTCCCAAGCGAGGATTGCAGGCTGTTGGCAAGCTCCACCGAGTCGATGGCGACCGAAACCTTGACGCCATCCTCGGCGATCAGATCGGCAATGCGCGAGACGATGGCGTTTTGCAGATCGGCGGTCAGCGTGGCCCAATGCGCCCCCGCCTTGGCATTTTGCACCGCTGTCAGGTCTGCGGAAACCTCAACCTCTTTGACCATGGTTTCGGCCAGGGTCGGCGCGGCGGTAACAAGCATCGTGGTGGTCAGGGCTGTTGCGATAAAATTGCGAACCATATTCATCTCTCCATTCTCCATTTCGTTGCGGCCACCAGGGCGACCGATTGCGGTATCAACCCACCAGATGGCCAAAGGGTTCCGCCCATCGTCGCGTCAGTGATTTACCCAAGCCGCAACCTTTGCTTGACATATGCGCCAAAAACCCCCATTTGCCCCTTATCCGAGTGCCCGTGCCGCGTGAGCATGTGAACGGCCCGGATACTGGTTCCCACCGTCACGCAGGGGTTCCGCGGTGCCGACGGGGTGTTTGCAAGGGCAGGCATCCGAGGCGCGCGCCGCTTCCTCTTTGCCGCGATTGTGCGGCGCTAGGCACGCGACCGCGCGGGCCGGAAAGACTATTTATGACGACGTTTTCTGACTTGGGGCTTTCCCCTAAGCTTATGGCTGGTTTGGACAAAGCTGGCTACACCGCGCCCACACCGATTCAGGTGCAGGCCATTCCGCATATCATGAAGGGCCGCGACATCATGGGGCTGGCGCAAACCGGCACCGGCAAAACCGCCGCGTTCGGCCTGCCGCTTTTGCACCGTTTGTTGGATATCGGCCACCCGCCGGCACCGCGCACCGTGCGCAGCCTGATCCTTGCGCCGACCCGCGAATTGGTCAGCCAGATTTCTGACAACCTGACGAATTACACCAAGGGCACGCCTGTCAAAGTGGTGATGATCACTGGCGGTGCCTCGATTTTCCGGCAGTCGGAAAAGCTGGCGCGGGGGGCTGATGTCCTGGTTGCCACGCCGGGCCGTTTGATCGACTTGCTGGACCGCAAGGCCGTCAGCCTTGAGGCTTGCGGCTATCTGGTGCTGGACGAGGCGGATCAGATGCTGGACATGGGCTTCATCCATGCGCTGCGCAAAATCGCGCAACATATCCCGCTGAAGCGGCAAACCATGCTGTTTTCGGCCACGATGCCGAAACTGATTGAGGATCTGGCAGGCACCTATCTGCGTGATCCGGTCAAGGTGCAGGTGGCCCCGCCCGGCAAGCCGGTGGAAAAGATTGTGCAATCGGTGCATTACACCCCGCAGGGTGACAAGGCCAAGCTGCTGGAAACCTATCTCAAGGAACATCCGGGCGAACAGGCGCTGGTCTTTGGCCGCACCAAGCATGGCTCGGAAAAACTGATGAAATTGCTGGTGTCCTGGGGCTTCAAGGCTGGGTCCATTCATGGCAACAAATCCCAGAACCAGCGTGACCGCACCCTGACCGAATTCCGCAACGGCGAGTTGGATGTGCTGGTGGCCACCGATGTGGCCGCGCGTGGGATTGATATTCCCGGTGTCCGCCATGTCTATAACTATGACCTGCCGAATGTGCCTGAAAACTACGTCCACCGCATTGGCCGCACCGCCCGCGCCGGGGCCGAAGGCCGCGCCGTGGCGTTCTGCGCACCGGCCGAGATGGGGGAGTTGAAAGACATCGAAAAGCTGTTGAAAAACCAGCTTCCGGTGATCGGCGGCGCGCCCTGGGGTCTGGCCGATATCAAGGCCGCGCCAAAGCCCGCACAGCGTGGCGCCCGCCCGCCGCGCGGTGGTGGTCAGGGCAAGCCGCGTTCGGCGCAGGGCAAGCCGGGTGGCAAATCCGGTGGCAAGCCGCAGGGCAAACCGATGCGCGGTGTCGAAGGTGGTCTTGGCGCCCCGAAAAAGGCGAACAATCGGCGCGGCGGAAAGCCGCAGGCGCGCAGCAACGTCGCCTGACACGTCTTGCGTCTGGTCGGGGCTGCCCGATCAGACGCGCCTTTCACATTTGAAAAATCGTTCTGGGCGCGGGTGACGCGCGCCCCGCCCGACCGCCAAGCAATAACAGGCGTCAGCCTGCTTCTTCTTCCAGATTCAGCTTCATTTCCAGCAAGACCTGTTGAATCGACAGCGTCTCCCGCAGCAGGCGTTTCGCCTCATTGATCGAGATCTTGCCGTCAGAGATCGCGCTGTTGTATTCGCCCATCAGCATCGCAAAGCGCTGCGACAAGGCCACCACGTCCGAGTTGATACCCTGCGAGCTGGAATTGCGGCGCGTGCCGTCATAGGCCAGCGTGATTCCACGCAGATCGGCCAAGGCACTGGTAACATGCGGAAAACTTGCCGCCGATTCCAGCGCGGCCACCACGTCAATGGGCATGAAGCGGTCGGCGTGTTCATCCGCGTCGGAATAATAGCGCCCGATCGTGGCCTTGGATTTGCCCGACAATTCACACGCAGCTTCGATCCCCACATCCTTGACCAAGGCTTCGGTGTGCTTTTTCAGGTATCCGTTATGCTTCATATGCCGCGCTTTCGTCTTTGCCCCAGATTATCCGGGGAAATCGTTATCCCTTTTCCCATTAAGCTGCCCTTCAGGATTTGTCATCCATGTTTTCAGTTCCAGTGTGTGTTGGAATGGTAAGAGTGGCCAATGTCCCCAGCATTGGTTTGGGTGGGGCTCGCCGTATTTTTCCTCAACGGAGGGCGTCGGGCCTCGCGCCTGTCGCGATGCGGCGGGCCGTCGTTTTTTCAAAGGTGCGAAGGGGCTGCGGTAAAGATCGGAAACAGATCAACCCAGCCCCGATGTCCAAACACCGGCCCGTGGCGGCCCCCCTTTTTTGCGGCAAAGCCACCACCACGGCGCGCCCCACCTTTTTTGCCCTGCCCTACTTGCAGCAGCGGCCCTTGCCCGGATAACAAGCGGCCATGGCAAGGCTTTATTTTCACTATTCCACGATGAACGCGGGCAAATCGACCTCGCTGTTGCAGGCCTCGCATAACTACCGCGAAGGCGGCATGGCGACCTATCTGCTGACCGCGCAATTCGACAATCGCGCCGGGCAAGCGCGGATTGCCAGCCGCATCGGCATCGGTGAGGCAGCCGATACCTTTGCCCCGGCCGAGGATCTGTTTGCCAAGATCGAGGCGCGGCTTGCGGCAGGCCCCGTGGCCTGCATCTTCATCGACGAGGCACAGTTTCTGACCAAGGCGCAGGTTTGGCAACTGGCGCGCGCGGTGGATGATCTGGGCGTGCCGATCATGTGCTATGGTTTGCGCGTGGATTTTCAGGGCAATCTCTTTCCCGGTTCGGCGGCATTGCTGGCCTGGGCGGATGAGATGCGGGAAGTGCGCACGATTTGCCATTGCGGCAAAAAGGCCACGATGGTGGTGCGCAAAGGCCCCGATGGCAGCGTGCTGCGCGAAGGCGATCAGGTGCAGATCGGCGGCAATGAAAGCTATGTTTCGCTGTGCCGCCGCCATTGGCGTCAGGCCGTGGGCGATACCTCGGGCGATTGACGCCCCCGCAGCGCGATCATCGCGCCTGCGCTGGCGATCAGCACCATCCCCAGCGCCGCCTGCCCAGAAAGCTGTTCTTGCCACAGCAACCAGCCCCAGAAGGCCGCAAGCGGCAAGGCAAGGTATTCAAACACCGCAACACGGCTGGCCTCGGCGATCTGATAGGCGCGCATCAGCAATGCCACCCCGACCAGCGACCCCGCCGCCTGCACGAAGGTCCAGCCGTAAAAGCTGGCCGAAGGCCAGACCCAGCCGCGCGCCACAAATCCCGCGGCCCCATCCGCCACCGGAACCGGAAACAGCGTCAAAGCCACCAAACCCAGCAGACCAAAGGCACCAATGCCCGCGAAAAAGCCAAGCGTCAGCGTCTCGGTCGTTTCCTCGGCACACCATTCGCGGGTGGCGACATTGCCCATCGCGTAAAACGCCCCCGCCACCACGGGCATCAGCGCGGCAAGCGAAGCCCCTTCCAGCGCCTCGCGGCCCAGCACCATGGCAACACCGGCAAAGCCCAACGCCACCGCCACCACCCGGACAATCCCGATCCGGTGGCCATAGACAAAGCGGCTGATCAGCAGCACGAAAATCGGCGCCGTGAACAGCCCCGCCGCCACCACCGCCACCGGCAAAAAGCCCAAAGCGCCGAAGTAGATCATCATCGCTGTGCCATGCAGCGCCGAACGCCCCAGCACCCCGCCCCAGCGTCTGGGCCGCAGCACTAGGCCCATGGGCCGGATCAGCGCGGCAAGCATCACCAGAATCATCAGCGTGCGGGTAACGTGGAACTGCCACAGCCCCACCTCTGCCGCGATCACCCGCACATAATTGTCGGTAAAGCCGATAACGGTCGCAAAGGTCAGCACAAGCAATGCGGCGCGCGGAACGGGATCAAATGTCGTTTTCATCGGGTTTGCCCTTCAGCTTTCGCTTTACGGGTTCAGATACTTTCGGCCATCCTGCATGGCGGAAAACGACATGAAAAACGATTTGCCCCCATTTTGGTGAAAATGGCGGGTGAACACAGGGAAATCTTGGGCGCAGTCGTGCCCAAAGGGGAGGGGAAAATGGGTTGGTTGGCAGATGAAACCGGGTTGCAGCGTTGTGCGGCAAACCATGTCGCTTTGACGCCCTTGTCGCATCTGGCGCGGGCGGCGGATGTGTTTCCGCAGCGGATCGCGTTGATCTACGGGCAAACAAGGCGCAGCTATGCTGAATATCACGCGCGCGTCAGCCGTTTGGCCTCTGCCTTGGCGCGGCTGGGTGTAGCACCCGGCGATGTTGTGGCGACCTTGCTGCCCAATATCCCTGCACAGGCCGAGGCGCATTTTGGCGTGCCTGCCTGCGGCGCGGTGATCAACACCATCAACACGCGGCTGGAACCCGATACCGTCGGCTATATCTTTGACCATGCCGAGGCGAAGGTGGTGCTGTGCGATACCGCGCTTTTGCCCTTGGCCGAGGCCGCGCAGGCGCTGCAAACCGGCCCAAAACCGCAGATCATCGAGGTGGTGGATACCGAAGCAGGCCATAGCGCAACGGGCCGCTACCTGACCTATGAGGCACTGCTGGACCAAGGAGAGGCAAACGCGCCGTGGCTAATGCCTGCCGATGAATGGGAAAGCATCGCGTTGAACTATACCTCTGGCACCACGGGGCGGCCCAAGGGGGTGGTGTGCCATCATCGCGGGGCCTATTTGCTGACCATGGGCACCGTTGTCAGTTGGGGGCTGGTGATGCACCCGGTCTACCTGACCATCGTGCCGCTGTTTCACTGCAATGGCTGGGGCCATACATGGATGATGCCGGTGCTGGGTGGCACGCTGGTCTGTTGCCGCGATGTCACCGCCAAAGCCATCTATGGCGCGATCGCCGATCATGGCGTCAGCCATTTCGGTGGCGCGCCAATCGTGCTGAACACGTTGATCAACGCGCCTGCCGCACAGCGCCGCGCCTTTGACCATATCGTGCAGGTTTTCACCGCTGGCGCCCCGCCTGCCCCCGCCACACTTGCCGCAATCGAACCTTTGGGCTTTTCGGTCAAGCAGGTGTATGGGCTGACCGAAACCTATGGCCATATCACCGAATGTCTGTGGCACGACCATTGGAACACCCTGCCCCAATCCGAGCGCGCCGCCATCAAGGCCCGCACCGGCGTGGTGCAACCCATGGCCGGAGAGGCGGTTGTGATGGATGACAGCCTGCGCCCCGTTCCCCGTGACGGGCAAACCGTGGGTGAGATCATGATCCGCGGCAATACGGTAATGAAAGGCTATTACAAAAACCCCGAGGCCACCGCCGAGGCGTTCAAAGGGGGCTGGTTTCATTCCGGCGACATCGCCTTTCAGCACCCCGACGGCTATATCAAGATCACCGACCGCGCCAAGGATATCATCATTTCCGGCGGCGAGAATGTCAGCTCGGTCGAGGTGGAAGGCGCGCTGATGCACCACCCCGCCATCTCGCTTTGTGCCGTGGTCGCCAAACCGGATGAGAAATGGGGCGAGGTGCCTTGCGCTTTTGTCGAGGTGAAAGACGGCGCAGACCTGACCGAAGCCGAGGTGATCGCCTTTGCGCGCGAACATCTTGCCGGATTCAAAACCCCCAAGAAAGTGGTGTTCGGAGAGCTGCCAAAAACCGCCACCGGCAAGATCCAGAAGTTTGAGCTGCGAAACCGCGCCAAATCGCTTTGAAAACCGCTGCAAGATTGTGCAATCGCTTTGTCTCGGCTATCGTCGGCTTCCAATAAGGCAGCAGGCAAGGCCATAACAGCCGATGACGGCTCTGAAAAAATATCTGAAGCTGGAAAGCTCTGGTCTGTGGCGCGAAAGTGCAGCGGGCCAGAGGCGGGAAGTTATTGCCAATCTGGGCGATACCTCGCTTGTGCTGTCAGACCCGAAAAAAGAGCTTGCGCTGTCGCATTGGTCTTTGCCTGCAATCACCCGGCTTAATCCGGGCGAGATGCCCGCGATTTTCGCGCCGGGGGACGCCGATGGCGAAACGCTGGAACTGACCGACAGCGAGATGATCACCGCGCTGGAAACCGTCGGTGCCGCGCTGAAAGCCGCACGCCCGCACCCCGGCCGCCTGCGCAATGCGTTGCTGGGGATTGTGGCGATAGGCATCGTGGCGGCGGGAGTGTTCTGGTTGCCGGATGCGCTGATCAAACACACCGCCTCTTTCCTGCCGCGCCCGACCCGGCTGGAAATCGGACGAGAGGCGCTGACCGATCTGACCCGGCTGACCGGGCAACCCTGCGCGGCCCCCGCAGGGGCGCAGGCCTTGAAAACGCTGTCCGCCAAGCTGTTCGGTGAAAATGGCGGGGTTGAGATTGTCGTCGTGCGCACAGGGCTGGCCGGGGCCTATAGCCTGCCGGGGCGGCTGGTGGTGCTGCCCGAGCAATTCCTGGCCGAACAGGACAGCCCGGATGCGGCGGCTGGTATCGTGCTTGCCTCGCGCATCGGGGCAGAGTTGGAAGACCCGCTGATCCCGCTGCTGCGCTATGCCGGGATCGGCGCGACCTTCCGGTTGCTGACCACAGGCCGCCTGCCCGAAGATGCGGTGACAGGCTATGCCGAAGCCAGCATTGCGGCCCCGCCCGCCCCCCCGTCAGACGCGGTTCTGCTTGCCCGGTTTGAGGCGGCAGGCGTGGCCACGACGCCCTATGCCTATGCCCGCGACCCCTCGGGGGAAACCACCTTGAACCTGATCGAGGCTGATCCGTTCAGCACCGTGATACCACCTGCGCTGCTGCCGGATGGCGATTGGGTCAGCCTGCAAGATATCTGCACCCAATAGCCCGCAGGGCGCGCAGCCCCGCTTTTTTCCAGGCGGCACATCGGCAAAAAGAGTCTGGCCGAACAATGGCTTTCTAGCGACCCGGCGGCTTTGCGCCGGTTTTGCAACGCCATGTAGTAGCCCGCCGCCCCCGCATCGCAATGTCTAGTCCATCGGCGAGATACCGCCGTTTTACCCCTATTTCATTGAAAAATCTTGCCAGAATCGGTAAGATCCTTTGCAAATACACAACAGATGCGGGGCCCACCTCGCACCCAGAATGAGGCAGTGACATGACCAAGACCCTGATCGTAGCCAGCTTGCTGGCCCTCTCCCTTCCGATGACCGCGATGGCCGGGCCTATTGAAAGCGCCTGCCTGAAATCGGATCGCAAGCAGGCCAATCGCGCGCTATGTGGCTGCATTCAGCAAGTGGCGGATATGACGCTGAAAGGTGGCGATCAGCGCAAGGCGGCCAAGTTCTTCCGTGACCCGGATCAGGCGCAAAAGGTGCGCATGTCTAAAAGCGACCGCGACAATGAATTCTGGGCGCGCTACAAGAATTTCGGCGAAACCGCGCAGGCCTATTGCGCCGGTTGATCGGCTAAAGGCTTTCCAACAAATCCCGGCACCCGGTTTCGATCAAGCCCAGTGCTTGGTCGAAATTTCGTGTGTAATACGGGTCGGGCACATTCCCGTCGGGGATCGGTAAAAGCTGCGCTGGCGTGCTGTTTCCCGCAGGGCGCAGCGCCTCGACATCCCGCAAGACCGAAGCATCCAGCGCGACAATCAGATCAAACCGGGTGAAATCTGACGGCAGTAGCTTGCGGGCGCGCAGGGTCCGCAACTCATATCCACGCGCGGCGGCAGCTTTGATCATCGGGCCGTAGGGGGCTTGCCGGGCGTGCCAACCGCTGGTGCCGCAACTGTCCACCTCCAGCACCACACCCGCCGCTGCCGCCATATCCCGCAGCACCACCTCCGCCGCGGGAGAGCGGCAGATATTGCCCAGACACACCATCAAAACCCGCTTCATCACTATCCCTTGCATTGCCCCGCCGGAAACTGTCCGAAGTTCCGGCTCAAGGTGCAACCCCAAGCAGGCCCAATCGACGTTATATGATGCAACGGGATGCAAACCACCCGGATTCGCACATAAAAAACGGCCCCCGAAGGGGCCGTTGGTATTGGCATAAGGCCAAGATCAGTTTGACGGGGCAGCGCCGTGGTTCATTTTGCCATGGTCCATCTTGCCATGTTCCATCCCTCCGGCCGCTGGCGCGCGGGTGTTGTCAACCGGCACTTCTACCGTCACCTCACCCGCCTTTTCAAAGGTCAGCACCAGCGTGATCTTGTCGCCTTCGGCCGGAACGCTGTTCAGCCCCAGAAACATCACATGATCCGCGCCGCGTTCCAGCGCATGGCTGCCGCCTGCGGGAATGGCAAAGCCTTCTTCGACATGCAGCATCTGCATCACGCCATCGGCGTTTTGCTTGTGGGTGTGCAGTTCCACCTTTTCCGACAGGTCGGAATGCGCGTCGATCAAGCGATCTTCGGCACCCGCATTTTCAATCGTCATGAAGGCGGCAGCGGTTTTGGCCATCGCGCCGGATACCCGCAGATAGGGGTCTTTGATCGTGATATCGCCCGCAAAGGCAAAAGGTGCCGAGGCGAGGGTAAAGACAGCAGCCGTAGCCGCCAGAAGCAGGGATTTCGTGGTCATGGTCATCTCTTTCTATGTATTTGCAATGGGTTGCGCCTTGGGGCCGCAGCGCCATCAGGGCTACCGCAGCAAGGTCACTGTTTGGTCCGGTCAGACCAAGACAGGCGGGCCCCGCGCCCGCGTTTGCAAAACATGGAACAGATGCGGCAAAGGTGCCGCTTTAACCCGCTTGATCTGGCCTGCCAGTTGCGCCACCACCACAGGCTGCACCGCAGCCGGGGGGATATAGGCGGCCAAACCAGCCAAGCAATCAGGGCAAGGATGCACCGGGCCAATCGGGTTGCCCCCGGCATCCAGCGACAGGGTCGTCACCCCATAGCCCGAGCAGATGACAAGCGTGGTGCCGCCGCGCGACAAGGCCAGCGCCTGCCCGCGCGCCACAGCCATGGTGACGCTGCTTGCGACAAGCGCAAGGCACAGCAACACAAGGGCAAAGGGGCGGAAGGACACTCTCATGCAGCGTTTTTATACCGGGGCACGCAGGTGCGAAAGCGCCAAAACAGCGCAGCACGGCAAGAAACGCAAAAAGCCCCGCAGCAGCGGGGCCTTGCAAAAGATCGGTTCAGCGATCAGGCGGCTGCCTGTGCCTTTACCATTTCTTTCTTGATCTTCAGGGCTTTCGGCGAAAGCTCTTCATCCTTGGCTTTTGCCAAGAAGGCATCAAGCCCGCCACGGTGGTCAACCGTGCGCAGCGCCGCAGCAGAGATGCGCAGCTGGAAGGATTGACCGAGCACGTCAGAAATCAACGTGACATCGTTCAGGTTCGGCAAGAAGCGCCGACGATTCTTGTTGTTGGCATGGCTGACAGTGTTGCCAGACATTGGGCCTTTACCGCTCAGTTCGCAGACACGCGACATAGTCGTGATCCTTGTATTCAACGCCCGCAAGCGTCACTTCAACATCAAAGGCCACCGCGCGAGGGCGGTGTGCCAAAATTCCATTGGCGTCTGTTATGGGGAATCGCTGGCCTCGTCAAGCGGGCAAGCCACCGATTGCCGAGATTTCACGCGCCAAGGCCAGATTGCGGCAAAAGCTGCACGGCGTTGATCTGCCAGCCCTCGGGGCCTTCGATCATCTGATAGTCCAGCAGATGCGTCGCGCCGGATTGATCGGTGATCATCACGCGCTGCCACAGCTTGCCATCCACGTCCCGCAGGTCCAGCATGCGCACGGCAGAGGGGCGATGCACCATAGGATAGCCGCGCTGCACCATGGTGCCGAAATTATCGGAAGTGCCGAAAATCCCTTTGATCATGGGCGAGGCGAAGCTGAAAGCTGTTGCGAAATCATCCGCTTGGAAGGCGGTGATCTGGTTCTGGATGGTGGATTGAATGGCCCCGGAGGCTGCGTTTTGCGCCGCAAGAGGCTGGGTAAAGGCGAGTGAGAAAAGCAGTGCAATAAAGGCATGGCGCATGATGCGGCCCTTTCCGTTGCGTCCCCTTGGGCAACAGATAGAACGCGCGCCTGGAAAAGCAAATGGCGCGCAGGTTGCCCCGCGCGCCACGACATTTCGTCAGAGCCTTGCCGTTACTTGACCAATTCGCCCGCCAGTCCACGGTCCAGCAGGGCCAGCGATTCCTCGACACCATAAAGGGCGATGAAGCCGCCGAATCGTGGGCCTTCACTGGCCCCCAGCAACACCTCATACAGCGCCTTGAACCAGTCGCGCAGCGGCTCGAACCCGTGTTCCTTGCCAACGGCAAAGACCATGCTTTGCAGGGCTTCGGCGTCCAGCCCGCCATCCCATGCCGCCAGACGCGTGCGCAGATCGACCATCGCGGCGCGTTCCTGCTCGGTCGGCAGGCGGAAGACGCGTTTGGGGGCCACGAAATCGGCAAAATAGCGCACGGCATAGCCCGCCGCCGCATCCAGATCCGGGTGCGTCTCGGGCGAGGCGTCGGGCGCATAGCGCTTGATGAAGCCCCAAAGCCCGGCTGCATCGGTGGCCGCCGACACGCTGGCAAGGTTCAACAGCATCGAGAATGGCACCACCATCCGGCTTTCGGGCGGATTGCCGGAATGGATATGCCAGACCGGGTTATTCAACTGCCCTGCCGCATCCTGCCCCGGATAGGCGCGCAGCTGCTGGTGATATTCATCCATCGCCCGCGGGATCACATCAAAATGCATCCGCTTCGCCGTTTTCGGCTTTTGATACATGAAGTAAGACAGGCTTTCCGTGCTGGCATAGGTCAGCCATTCGTCAATGGTCAGCCCGTTGCCGCTGGATTTGCTGATCTTGTGACCATCGGCATCAAGGAACAATTCATAGGTCATATGGTTGGGTTTGCGCCCGCCCAGAACCTCACAAATCCCGTCATAGATCGGGGTATTGGTGGAATGGTCCTTGCCATACATCTCAAAGTCCACACCCAGCGCCGCCCAGCGCGCGCCGAAGTCCGGCTTCCATTGCAATTTCACATTTCCGCCGGTCACGGGCAGCGTCCACTCACGCCCGTCCTCGTCATCGAAAGTGATGGTGTGGTTGACCGCATCGACATGCTTCATCGGCACATACAAAACCCGCCCGGTTTCCGGGTGAATAGGCAAGAAGGCCGAATAGGTCTGCTGCCGCTCTTCGCGCAGGGATTTCAGCATGATCGCCATAATCGCGTCATAGCGTTCGGCGCACAGGCGCAGCGTGTCATCGAACTTGCCCGAGGCATAGAACTCGGTCGCCGAGATGAACTCATATTCAAAGCCGAACGTATCCAGAAAGCGGCGCAGCATGGCGTTGTTGTGATGGCCAAAGCTGTCGTATTCGCCATACGGATCGGGCACCGAGGTCAACGGCTTTTGCATATGCTCGCGCAACATATCCTGCTGCGGCACATTGCTGGGCACCTTGCGCATGCCATCCACATCGTCGGAAAAACAGATCAGACGGGTCGGAATATCCGAGATCACTTCGAACGCGCGGCGGATCATGGTTGTGCGCGCCACCTCGCCAAAGGTGCCGATATGCGGCAGGCCGCTGGGGCCATAGCCGGTTTCAAACAGCACATAGCCCTTTTCCGGCGCCTTCTTTTCATAGCGTTTGAGGATCGCGCGCGCCTCTTCAAAAGGCCAGGCTTTCGACGTCATCGCAGCATCGCGCAGGGCAGACATATCCCTCATCCTCTTTTTCATATGCGGCAACACCGCGTTGCCTCAACGGGCCTCTCCTATTGCCCCCCCGGCGATAGGTCAATATTCTGTGCCCAATTCACCCCATAAGGACGCAAACCATGCCCGATACGTCACCCTCCATGACCCCGCAGGACGCGCTTTTGGCGATCATGGTTGCGGTTTCCGCCTCCGATGAAAACGTCCGCACCTCGGAATTGATTGCGATTCAGCGCATCGTTTATCACCTGCCGGTTTTTGCGGGCTATGATGACGACCGCTTTTCGCGCGTGTCCAAAGTGGTGTTTGATCTGTTTGAGGAAGAAGACGGGCTGGATGCGCTGTTCGGCCTGATCCGCGACGCGCTGCCCGAAAAGCTGTTCGAAACCGCCTATGCGCTGGCCTGCGATGTCGCCGCCGCCGATGGCACGCTGTATGAGGCAGAACTGCAATTGTTGCAGGAAATCCGCGACGAATTGTCGATAGACCGGCTGCACGCGGCGGCCATCGAACGCGGGGCACGGGCGCGGCATATGACCATCTGATCCGGGTCTGCCCCCTGCTGCTGTGGTCGGGGGGCGGCTCAGGCGCGCTTGTCTTCGGGGCGCAGTTCCACCAGCTCGGCTTCCATCGCGCTTAGCCACTCGGCCTGCTGGGCGCTGCGTTTTTCGCTATCGGCAAGGGCAGCGCGCAGCCAGTCTATATCGGCGGTTTGCGCGCGCAGTTCCAGACTGCTGTCCACAAAGACCCCGCGCAGATACCACCCCAAAGCCACACCCGCGCCGACACATATCGCCGCCACCAAGATGCTGGCCAAAACTCCAAACTCGAACACTGTCTTCCTTTCCGATACTCATTACCGCCAGCTTGTTTTTTGACAAACCGGCCAACACTCTTGATGACGTGACGCCCGCCTTGCGTCCATGCCTGCGCTGGTTTGCGATTGGGCATGACTCGGATTTTCGCGCAAATCGCCTTTTTTATTGCGCGGGTTTACGCTGAAATCGCGGCTCAGGTATATACCCCGGCCCAGCGGCTGATCAATTGCGCTTGCATGTTGCGCGCGCGCCGCGTCCAGGCAGCGCCCCCCTCGGGCGATTCCCGTTCCGACATCGACAGCGCATCACGCCGCCGGGTATCGGCGCTGAATATCGCAAAGGTCAGCTCTTTGCCCGATGCCGGCTGAATATAGCCCGCAAGCCCGGACACAAAGTTCAGCGTGCCGGTTTTCGCCACAACGCGGGTCGGGTGGCCCTTGATCTCCTTGCCCTTGGCGTCGCGGATGCCTTGCTCTTTCAACAGGCCCGGCAACATGGTGCCGCGCGCGCCGCGAAAGGCCAGCGCCATATCCGCCGCCGAAATCCGCGAATCGCCGCCCAGCCCGGAATGATCGACAAACCGGCTGGAAATCCCGTGCTTTGCTGCCGCCCAGGCCTGCATCTGCCCCGCCGATTGCGCCAAGGATTGCCCGCCCGAGGCCGTCAGCCCCACGGCTTCGGCGGTGATATTGGTGGAATATTTCAGCATGTCGCGCATGACATCGGACAAAGGCTCGCTCCGGCTTTCCGCCAAAACCGTGCCTGCGGGCAAAGCCGTGATCAGCGACACCTCCCCCAAGCGCAACCCATGCGCCCGCATCAGCGTGGCAAAGACATCGGCGGTATAAAGCTCCGGGTGGCGCACCGGCAACCAACGGCTTCCACCTTTGCCCAAAGCGGTTTGCGCCACCGTCCATTGGTCGCGGTTTTGCCCGCGCTTATAGGTGAACAACGGTGTGTCACGCGCCACCGCACTGACATCGGCCATCGACACCGCCGGCACAAAGCGCTTGCCGCGCGCATCCATCGACAAGGCATAGCCCTTATTGCCGCGCTTCCATTCAAAATTCACCCGGTTGTAATTCAGGTTCAGCCCCGAAATCGCCGGGTTATAGCCAACATGATCGGGCTGATCGCGATCAATCTCGTCGATATGGGGGATGCCCCCGGCAAAGGCGAGGAAACGTCCTGTCACCTCTTTCACGCCGCGCGCCGCCAATGCCGCCGCAAGATCGCCAAGACGGTCGGTATCAAGGCTCGGATCGCCGCTGCCCACCAGAATCAAATCGCCCTGCACCCGCCCCGATTGCACCGGCCCTGTCACCATAACCCGGGTGGTATAGCGGTAATTCGGCCCAAGCCTGTCCAGCGCGTAAATCGTCGTCATCGCCTTGGCGACCGAGGCAGGCGGCTGGGCAACGGCTTCATTCATGGCCTCCAGCACCTTGCCAGACCCCGTCTCCATCACCACAAAGCCAACGGCGCCTCCCAGACCCGCGGCCTCGACAATCGTGCCGCCACCACCGGCACTCGCCCCCGATGATCCCGGCCGCGACGCAGGTCTGGGCGAGCGGGACGGTGCCTCTGCACAACCCGGCACCGCCGCCCCGGCAAGGAGTGCCGACAGAACCCATCGTCTTGAATACATTGAACCGCCCCTCACCCTTTGCCCCCTGCAACCTATCCCACCCCTGCCCCAAGCGTCCAGACCACAGACACCGATTTCCCCATTACGGCTTTCTTTTCGGTGAAAATATCCCGGGGGGTCCGGGGGGCTGGCCCCCCGGCTTTTGGTTTGGTTCGGGGGGCTGGCCCACCGGCTTTTGGTTTGGGTCGGGTGGCTGGCCCCCCGGCGTTTGGCTTGGTTCGGGGGGCTGGCCCACCGGCTTTTGGTTTGGGTCGGGTGGCTGGCCCCCCGGCGTTTGGCGTGGTCCGGGGGGCTGGCCCCCTTGGCGTTTGGCCTCCCTCAGCGCGCCTGTCGCCAGCCGCCGCGCGCCCGGATCGCGGTCGAGGAGTCATCCCGCATCGGCATATTGACGAAACACCAGCGCGGCGCTGGCCCCTGCCCCAGCCGCTGACTGGCCGATCCGGGCAGGCGTGCGCCCCAAAAAATCTCGGCGGTCTTGGACAGGCGCGCGCCAATGCGGCTTCCGGGCCGGGCCAGAACACCAATCGGCACCATAGCCATGATATCGCGCCAGCGGTCCCAACGATCAAATTGCAGCAGATTGTCCGCCCCCATCAGCCAGACAAAGCGCACACCGGGATAAAGGGCTGTCAACGCCTCCAGCGTGGCGGCGGTGTAGCGCGTGCCAAGCCGCGCCTCGATATCGGTCACCACCACGCGCGGATGATCCTGCATCACCACCCGCGCCTGCGCCAGACGATCCGCCATCGGCGCAGGCTGACGGGCCTTGAGCGGATTGCCGGGGGAAACCAGCCACCACACCCGGTCCAGCCCGAACCGCTTCAGCGCCTCCCGTGTCAAATGCGCATGGCCTGCATGCGCGGGGTCAAAAGACCCGCCCAACAGGCCGATCACCATCCCCTTGGTCGCAACAGGAAGCCCGGCGCGCTGCATTATGGCCCGGGGCATTGCAGATAGCCGCCCAGCAACCCGTCCCAGGCAGCCTGCACGGCAAAGCCGGGAACCAACCCATCCCCGGTCACGCCGGTAAAGGCGGTGATGCCGTGCTGGATCATGTAATCCGGCAGGTAATCCGGCGCCCCTTGCGCCGTAACCACAGCGCAAAAGGCCGTGTGGCGCGCGCCGCCGGTATCGCCAAAACGCTCAAAAGCGGCTTGCAACTGCGCCTGATTGGCGGGCGACAATGCCGCAAAGGTTTGCATCGCCAAGACCTGCTCGGCTTGATGGGCCGTCGTATCGGCCACGCGCAGCGTGTCAAACCGCGCGCGCAATTGCATCAGCACATAAAGCTCTACCGCTGCATCGAAATCGCCGGCCTGCGCGCAGGCCAAGACGCCAAGCGACAGGTCCGGTGGGGTCAGGGTAACGGCGGCCTGTGCCGGGCTGACACATCCCGGATCGGTGGTCGGGGCAAGACTGCCCGGCATTTCGTGATTTGTCACCTGCGCCTGCGCAGACGCAGCTTCCATCAGCCCCAGTGCAAGCGCCCCGATCAAACCTGCCAACCTCATGCCCGCCCCCTGCGCAATGCTAAATCCCGCAAAGCTAATCACCGCGCGGCAAGACTTGTCCACCCCTCGGATGCAGTGCGGGCCGCAGCGACCCTGCGGTAAAGCCCGCCTTCCCTGATTGCCCTTTACCGCGTTCCGCACTAAAACACCGCCAAACTCCAGCGGCGGTGGGCAGATTGCCCACCCTACGCCCAGAACGCACAGGAAAAGCATCATGGCCAGCTATCAATATATCTACCACATGGACGGCGTATCCAAGACCTATCCGGGCGGCAAGAAATGCTTTGAAAACATCCAGTTGAACTTTCTTCCCGGTGTGAAGATCGGTGTCGTCGGCGTCAACGGTGCCGGTAAATCCACCCTTTTGAAGATCATGGCGGGGATCGACAAGGACTTCAAAGGCGAAGCTTGGGCCGCCAAGGGTGCCAAGGTCGGCTATCTGGCGCAGGAGCCCTATCTTGATCCGGCGTTGACGGTAAAAGAAAACGTCATGCTGGGCGTCGCAGAAAAAACCGCCATTCTGGACCGGTATAACGAACTTGCGATGAATTATTCGGACGAAACCGCCGAGGAAATGGCCCAGCTGCAAGACCAGATCGACGCGGGCAACCTGTGGGAGTTGGAAGCCTCGGTCGGGGTGGCGATGGATGCGCTGCGCTGCCCGCCGGATGATGCGAATGTCGAGGATCTTTCGGGCGGTGAACGCCGCCGCGTCGCGCTGTGCAAGCTGCTGCTGGAAGAGCCGGACATGCTGCTCTTGGACGAACCGACCAACCACCTTGACGCCGAATCCATCGCATGGCTGCAAAAGCACCTGATCAATTACAAGGGCACCATCCTGATCGTTACCCACGACCGGTATTTCCTTGACGATATCACCGGCTGGATTCTGGAACTCGACCGTGGTCGCGGCATTCCCTATGAGGGCAATTATTCCGCATGGCTGGAGCAAAAGGCCAAGCGGATGGCGCAGGAAGCCCGCGAGGACAAGACAAAGCAAAAAGCGTTGGAAAAGGAACTGGAATGGATCCGTTCCGGTGCCAAGGCGCGGCAATCCAAGGGCAAGGCCCGTATCGCGCGCTATAACGAGATGGCGGGCCAGACGGTTATGGAGCGCGCGACCACCGCGCAGATCGTCATCCCCAACGGCGAGCGCCTTGGCAACAAGGTGATCGAGGTTGTCGGCCTGAAAAAGCACATGGGCGACAAGCAGTTGATCGAAGACCTGACCTTCACCATCCCGCCGGGTGCGATTGTCGGTGTAATCGGGCCGAACGGTGCGGGTAAATCCACCCTGTTCCGCATGATCACGGGGCAGGAAAAGCCCGATGAAGGCACGATCACCTTGGGCGATACCGTGCAACTGGCCTATGTCGACCAGTCGCGCGACGCGCTGGACCCGAATGCCACCGCATGGGAGGAAATCTCGGGCGGGGCCGAGGTGATCCACCTTGGCGATATGGATGTGAACAGCCGCGTCTATGCCGGTTCGTTCAACTTCAAAGGCACGGATCAGCAGAAGAAAGTCGGCCTGCTATCGGGCGGTGAACGTAACCGCGTGCATATGGCGAAACTTCTGCGCTCGGGCGGGAACGTGCTGCTGCTGGACGAACCGACCAACGATCTGGACGTGGAAACCCTGCAAGCGCTGGAACAAGCGATCGAAGATTTCGCCGGCTGCGCGATCATCATCAGCCACGACCGCTTCTTCCTTGACCGTCTTTGCACCCATATCCTTGCCTTTGAAGGCGACGCGCATGTGGAATGGTTCGAAGGTAACTTCGAGGCCTATGAGCAGGATAAAATCCGCCGCTTGGGCCCGGATGCGCTGGAACCGAAGCGGGCGAAATATAAGCGGTTTTCGCGCTAAGAAACGGCTGTGGGTGTTTCCTGAAATGCCCACAGCCGCTGGGTCACACCCCATCCGCAGCGCCGCCTGAACGGCGCCGCGAAGGTTTTCAGCGCCCGGCCTTTACACCGACCATGTCAGACCCGTGGCCTTTTCTGACACGTCCCACAGGCGGGCCATGGCGGCTTTGTCATGGGCGTGGGGTTCCAATGTGCCGAGGCCCACGGGGCCGACGAATTCCATCCGCCCGGTGGGGCCGTAAAGCGCGCGCTGCGGCAGCCCCGCTTGGGTGGCGCACATCACCTCTGGGTAGGCGCCCTGCGCGGCGGTTTGCACCATGGGTGTCTTGGTCATCAGCCACCATGTTAACCGCGCCAGCAACCCGCCGCTGGTGCTGATCAATGATGTGGCAGACGAGCCGGGGTGACAGACATAAACCGCCACCTTGCGCCCCGCGGCATTGACCCTGTCTTGCAGTTCATAGGCGAACATCATCTGGGCCAGCTTGCTTTGGCTATAGGCCGCGTTGCCGCCATAGTCCTTTTCCCAATTCATATCCTCAAATTTGATGTGACGCAGCCCCATCTTGTAGCCAAGACTGGCGACCACGACGATACGGCCTTGCGCGGCCTCGATCTGGTCGAACAGCAACCCACACAACAGAAAATGGCCATAGTGGTTGGTGCCCAACTGGCTTTCAAACCCGTCCACGGTCAACTGGCGCTTGGGAACTTGGGCGATTGCGGCATTGCAGATCAGCGCATCAATACGCGGCACTGTATTCAAAATCTCCTGCGCAGCGGTGCGCACACTGGACAGATCCGACAGGTCCATCCGGACAAAGCTGACATCGCTTTGTGCGCCAAATTCCTGCTTCAACGCTTTGATCGCCGTGGCAGAGCGTTCTGTGCTGCGGTTCAGCATGACCACCTTTGCGCCGCGCGTCAGCAGAATGCGCGCCGCCTGAAACCCCGCCCCGGCATTGCCCCCCGTGATAACATAGGTCTTGCCGCTCAGTGCACGAAGGCGCTCGGGTGTCCACCCTTTCGGGCCAAAGCTCGTGTCTGTCATCTGTCGGGTCCTTTCCAAATGCGTGGCCTGTGGCGGCCTGATTGAAACTGTAGATAAATCTCAAGGCACTTTGAAAACAGGCGCAATAGTCGCAAAAACTTGCCTGATTATCTCAAACCTGTTGCAAGGTTGCATTCTGGCGGCATACAAAGCGAGCATGACCAAGACCAAAATCAGAACGATCATCGAGGCCCGGATGCCAAAGGATGGCATGGTCCAAACCGGCATCAAGGGTGTTCAGTTGTTCCGCGCGACCGAGGCGGTTCCCTGCGCCCCGGCAGTCTATGAACCCTGTATCATCGCCATTGTCAGCGGGGGCAAGGAAACTGTTCTGGATGGGCAGCGCTATGTTTATGACAGCAGCGAATATCTGTGTTGCCCGATGTCCATGCCGGTAGAGGCGGGAACGCCTGCGGCCTCTCCGGAAAACCCGCTTTACGGTGTCTATATCGCGCTGGACCAGCGGTTGATGTCCGAGCTGACCATCGAGATAGAGGCCAGCGGCAGGCGTGCGCCTTTGGCCGAAGGCAGCGCCCGTGGTATCCGTCTGGCCCGGTGGGACGATGGGTTTCTGGACGCTCTTTTGCGGTTGGTCCAACTGAGCGATAGCGCATTGGATACCGCCATCCTTGGCGAAGCGCGGCTGCGCGAGCTTTATTATGCCGTTCTGAAGGGCGAGGCGGGTGCATTTGCCCGGCAAGCCTTTGGCCCCGGCAATGCCATTGCGCGGTCCATCCTGCATGTCTCCTCTCGGCTTGAGGAACAGATATCCATCGACGAGATGGCCGATCGCGCCGGGATGAGCCGCGCCGTGTTCCATCGCAAGTTCAAGCAGGCGACAACCATGTCACCCATCCAATTCGTGAAATCCATGCGCCTGAACAATGCTGCAATGAAAATCGCGGGCGGCATGACGGTGGCAGAGGCCGCGATGCATGTCGGCTATGTCAGCGCCTCGCAATTCAGTCGGGAATTCAAGCGCCTATACGGCCAATCGCCACGGCAATGGAGCGACCGGCACCAATTGCCCGCAGCTTTGGTGGGATAATTTGAGTTTCACAGAGAAAGGCGTCGGATTTTGGCGCAGAAATGCGCGTCGCAAAAGCACAAAGCTGGTTGAGGGCGCCGCCTCTCCGCACCAAATCAGCCGCCTTCCTGCCCTGTCCTTATTATGCAGGATGCTCCGCATCTTGCTCCCCGCCTTTTTCGGCATCCAGCCTGACCTTTAGAAACCCGGACCCGCACGGGTAGGCCGGCGCATATGCGTCCCGTTTTTCAATAGTTGTTTGCTTCCAAACCATGGGCGGAATAGGCAGACCTGCCCCCCCAATTCGGACACTGACATGAGCTACGATTTGCAGCCTGCTGATCTTCGACAAGAAGGAGGTCAGAGGTGTCGAAACACAAACAACCTGCGCCCGAGCTCATGGCGAAGGTTGCACTGGAGGCCCTGAAGGGCGAGGAGACAGCCGCCGAACTGGCGAGCCGGTTCGGGGTCCATTCGAAGAGCCCCGAGTTTCCTAGACACCTTGCAGCTTCAGTTTTTGCTGCTGTTCGAAGTCAATCGGTGACAGCATGCCGTTCTTAACGTGTTTGCGCTGTGGGTTGTAGAAAAACTCGATGTA
>NZ_RPEN01000132.1 GCF_003991405.1 Pseudorhodobacter sp. E13 | reverse complement strand
TTTCTGTCCGCCACCACAACGTGAACGGTATGTGTTCACTTTTTAACATGCGTACTCTTTAACCAGCCAAACACTCGCGGCCATTCAAGGTCAACACAAAGGCCCCCTCCTGTCAATACCGCCTTGGAATCAAACAGTGATGGCGCGACGTTCACACGAGCCTGATGCAGGTTTGCAACTAGTTCAGCACGTTTTGTGGGTCCGCCTTGGAGTTTGCCAGTGCTTGCTGTGTCGCCCATGCTGTTGGGGGACTGTTCTACCAAAATTGGCTTAGCCTTCCGAAGGAACCCGGTCGATGTCCGTCGACCCACTGAAACGCGGTAAGTCAGTGAGTATAGCGCTCATTGAGCGACTCGACCTTCAGCAAATCCCTTGAGCAACCTTTAATTGTATTTTGATCCGCTTTGGAGGACTACTCATGAAACCTGGCTCTGCCCGCACACTCTAATCACGGGCTTTGGGTCAAGCACTTCTTCTTCGGAACGTCGCCAGAATGGGCGGCGTTTTTCGCTTTCTGGGCGGTTGAACGTCTTTGGCTTTTCCGCTTGTCCTGGGTCAGGGTTGTCTTCGCAGTCGGAGCATGTGCCGCTGCATGATTAGCTTCGAAAACGGTTGCCGCAATGTTTCGAAACGCAGCGCTCCCGGTCGGGCCTTCGGCGAGCAAAACGCGGTGAACCGGCTCGGCGTCCTAGCGGACGCACCACTGCTGGTCAGCAGCGGATCTCGTTCATTCGTTATGCGGCAATGCCATTGGCTTCAAAAGGTTTTCGGGAGCGCAGCATGGCGAATAATGTGACCAAAAGTTTTTTGGCCACCGCCACCTTCGCGCGTTTGAACCCGATCCTTTCGCATAGAGCTGTACCCCAACGTTTGAGGGCGCTGTCGGTTTTGGCGCGGGTCAGGATGTGCGCGGCGGCCTCATATAGGTAGGATCGCGGCAGCTTGTCGCCATGACGAGAAATCCTGCCCTGCATGATGATCTCACCCGATTAGTATCGCCGCGGGGTCAGGCCGATCCAGGCCGCCGCCGCGCGCCCCGGGGTAAGGCTTTCGCGTATCCGATCGCGGCGACAAAGGCCAGCGCGTTCAAATGGCCGACACGGGGACCGTCATCAGCAGCTGACACCGCTCGTCTACCCGCACTTCGGCGCGGATGGAACTTTCATGCCGGGCGACTTGTGTGCGTGCCGGGCAACGAGCAGGGGCATCACAACGGAAACAAGTCCAGGCTGTTCAGCAAGATGCTGTTCGAACCGACGCTCAAAGACACGCGCCTCTCCCGATCCGGGGCCAGCGGCCATGTTGAAGCCGAACAATCGCAAAGCACTGCGGATCGCTTTGCCAAGATCAATGACCGTGCGCACAAGCGTTGCGCGCGCCCGGAGCAAGGCCCACCTGCGCAGATCGCACCATGGTTTTACGCGCACTTTCATGAACAGTCCCGTTCTCAGCAGATGTGCTAAACCTTAGGCATCATTGGCATCGGTCTTGTTCACAATTACAGAAAGCGCCGCGTGAGCCTGCCGCGCATCTATGCATGCGACACTAAACCCTTGGTCCGTCAGGCCGTGGAAGAGCCACGAACTCCAGTTGCCCGTCTCAAGACCAACCTTTTCCAGCTGAGTGGCATACGGGATCAGAACTGTTGCACTGTCGCTCGGATTGGTCGGCACTTTTCCGCGCCAGATACATTTCCCGTAAACATCGACGACATGGACCTGCGTCTCTTTCTTGGACACATCAAGGGCACCAAACGTAGGCATAGGGCTAACTCCTTCAAGCTATCTATCCCCGAAGCTTGCACTAAACTTTCGATCCGCGCCGCCGCGTTACATAATGTATCGACAGACGACCAGCGACATTCTTCGGGCAACGAAGCTATCTGACAATTTTGCAGAGTATACTCCGTAGAGTTTTTGCGCTGCTTGCCGTCACAGGCGGCGCATGAAAATGCGGGAACGAGTAGGATTGAATTTACAAAACCTGAGGCGCGCTCGCGGTCTTAGTCAAGAAGCGCTTGCCTTGATGGCAGAGATTGACCGCACCTATGTTGGGAAAATCGAAAATGGAAAATACTCCGTCTCCGTCGATGTTCTTGAACAGCTTTCAAAAGCACTTGACATCGACACAATTGAGTTTTTCAGACCTCGTTGATGTCAGGGTGTGCAGGTTTTCTTGTGGGTCCTGGAGGGCCATCAACCATTCCACGGGCCTCATCTCCCAATGGTAAAGAAGCTATTTGGCAGACCCTTTGCGGAAGGGTTTCTAAACAACGGGGCGCGGGAGATCCACCTGTTTACCGATTACCGTTGGAATGATGGCTCGGTGAGCCGCCGCTGGCATGTCGATCCAGAACGCTTTGATGCCAGTCTTGCCATCGTGCGCCCGTTTTCCCTGACGCCCGGTGATATCTCAGATCAATAAGAAAACCACTCCGAGTGGCCCATGTTGCCCTCGTAGTCGCCGTACTCGACCATGATGCTCCGTGAAGAAAGGTGCCCAAGGACGCCTGCCGTCGGATAGACAATCTCCTGCTCGCTTTCAGAGATGAATGTCGCGGGCCAGGGCGTGTGAGACCGGTAGACCCGTTGCAAGTAGCGGCAGGCGCGATTTTCCCTGTCGCATGAGCGAAGCGACCAGTCCCAGTACTGATCGCCTCCTCTTTCTCTATAGGCTTGTCCGCTGAACCAGATCACATGGGTTCGGTTCAGCCATTCGTATTCCGGCAGGTTGGTGTCGAGTTCCCCCTCTCCGCCGGGCCCACCTAGCTCGAGCGGCACATGGGCAAAGGTGCAGACTCCGAAGGGCGGCAGGCTTGGCCAGGGCGCGATCCGACGAATCATCGTGCGATAGGCGCGGGCGCAGACAGAGCTCGGGGGGAAACCACCGGCCATGCAGAGCATGATGGCGCAGTCGATATCATAGGCCTGCGCCTTCTCCGGCGCTCCGAGCACCGCCATCACCCCTATCGCCGCTGCCATAACCTGCCGTCTCATACCACTCTCCCGCAAAAGTTGCGGCAACTATCGTGCAATATGTATTTTTTTGCAATATGTCTTATTGACTCCATATGACTTTATGGCCTTAGTGTCGTGAAGTAGAAGGGCTCTCAACGGGAGAGTCCGAACATGCCGATAGCGCGCAACCAGATCCTGATCACCATAGATGGTGTCAAAGACCTGTCCGAGAAGGGCATCGCGTTCCGCTGCCGGTATGAACTCGTGGGGTTCACGGACGATGGCAAGCCGCGCTACCAGTGCATCTACCTGCGCGAGGGCGAGCCGGAAGCCATTCTGGTCTCGACCCGGATCACCCCGCACGGGCCGGAGCCGCGGTATTTCAACATATGGCCGGGGCTCTTCAAACATCATCTCGAGTTCGGTGACGGGCGCGATCTGCGCTTTGGTCCTGACTACAGCATCACCCTCGAGGAGCGCAGCTGACGTCATCGCCTTCGGTCGCGACGGCACTGCCCGGACTTCTGGCTGGACCTTCCACGGTGAGCGGCCTGCCTGGGCTGGTCTGGATGATAGTACTGAGGCGGAAGTCGTTCTGTCCTCGCTGGACGACACACCGCCTTCCGGGCGCGACGACATCCTCGCGCTGATCCGCGCCACCGCAGGTCGTCACGCGGGCAATCGGGCCCTGCGCCACGTTAATCTGGGCGCCGACGACTGGCAGGTCCTGTTCCGCGCGCTGGTCGAAGCTGAAAGCAGCTATAACCCAACTGCCGTCAGCCCCAAGGGCGCCTACGGCCTGGGTCAGTTGATGCCGGACACGGCTCGCGCCCTGGGGGTTGATCCGCGCGATCCGTCCCAGAACCTCGATGGCGCGGCGCGCTATCTGCTGGCGCAGCTTGCGACCTTCAAGGACATCGACCTGGCGCTCGCGGCCTACAATGCCGGGCCGCACCAGGTGGTCGAGTATTCCGGTGTCCCACCCTTCGCCGAGACCCGCGACTACATCGCGCGCATTCACCGCATTCGGTCCCGGCTGGCAGGCACAGCCGTCTCCGCGTCGGACACCCGCGTCGCAGACCGGGTGCCCGCCCGCGCGCCCGTCCTTATCGATCTTCAGTAAAACAAGGGAACTTCGCATGCTTCGACATCGCCTCAGCCGCCTCTTGCCCATCGCCACAACCCTGGCGGCTTTTGCAACGCCCGCCCTCGCGCAAGACTTGTCGCCGATCCAGACCATGCTGGAAACCGTCGAGGCCGCGCTGACCGGTCCGATCGGGATCGCGGTGGCAACACTTGCCGTCATCGGCACCGGTTTCATGTGCATGATGGGGCGGCTCAACTGGGGCTGGTTCGCCTCGGTCATCATCGGGATCGTGCTGATCTTCTCGGCCGGGACGATCGTCGCAGGCTTCGCCTGATGAGACGGAAATCATCGTGCGTGTTTCGCAAGAAGGCATCCTTCGGCAGGTCCGAACGCGTTGTGCTTCGCAAACGCTGCCTCGGGCCCGCCTTCGGATACACTTTTCTTGCTAAGCGAAACACGCACTAAATGGCAGAACGATCCCCCCTCTTCCTGGGCCTCGCACGTCCGCCCAAGTATCTGGGCCTCCCTGTCGGATACCTCGTGGTTCTGGCGAGTGGGGTCGTTCTGCCGTTCATCTGGACCAAGTCGATGGTCTTCTTCCTGATCGGGATCATTGCTTATCCGATCCTTTGGTTCGTCGCCGACCGCGAGCCGCATTTCTTCGAGGTGCTGCGCATCTCCTACGGCTCGGTCCGCCCGACGAAGAACCGGGCCCTGCACGGAGGCGACAGCTTTGGCGCGTGATGCAGGCACCCTTTCCTCCTTCGGGACCGCCTTGCATCAAGCGGGCGGCAGGGAGTTCGCGCGGGAAAGCTATCTCGCCGAACATCTGCCGTATTTCGCGCTGGCGGATGACGATGTCATGGTGCTGCGCGAGGGCGATCTCCTCGCCACCCTGCGCCTTGATGGTCTCAATCCGATGACCACTGAGGATGCCCGGCTCGACGCGCTCAAACGCGCGGTTGCGGCCATCGTCGCACAGACCGGCAATGCCTTCGGGTTCTACATCCACCGCATCTCCGTGCCGCAGGATCTCGGAATGCACGCGATAGAGGGCGACAGCTTCGCTGCCGCGATCGACGCGCGCTGGCAGGCCCATGTGAAGGACCAGCGCCCGGCCAAACGTCAGCTCTATCTCAGCGTCATCCGTCGCCCCGACATCTCGGCCCGCATCCCGCTCCTGCGGGCACTGGCCCGCAAGGCCTGGGTCAAGGACCGCGCGACGCGGATGCAGGAACTCAACGAGGTCATGGGCTTTTTCGAGGTGGCGCTCTCGTCGGCCAATCCGATCCGGCTGACCCGTGCGGGCGGCGAATGGCTAGGCTATCTCAATACGCTGAACGCGGGTAGCTTCTCCCCCATCGCCTTCGGCCAAAGCGCCCTGCCCCTCTCGCACACTTTGAGCAATTGCCGCGCCACCTTTGATGGCGACGTCGTCACTCTGACCGATGCTGTGACAGGTCGGGTCAAATACGGCGCGCTCTTTTCCATGAAGACCTATCCGGCCCTCACGGACGTCACGCTGCTCGACGCGCTCGACCTGCCTCTCGACATCGTGCTGACGAATTCCTTCAGCCCGATCCCGAACAACATCATGGCCGAGCGCATCCAGCGCATCATCCGCCAGATGCACGCCTCCGACGATGCCGCCGTCTCCCTGCGCGAACAACTCGGACAAGCCGCCGATGATCAGGAGGCGGGCCGTATCGCCTTTGGGGATCACCACCTCTCCATCGCCGTCTATGCGTCCGACCGCGACACGCTCGAGCGCGCCGCCGCCCAGATCAAGCGCGTGGGTCAGGAGATCATGTCGGTGATCGTGCGCGAGAATATGGCCCTGAAAGCCACCTATTTCGCGCAAAGTCCCGGTAACTTCGGCTACCGCGCCCGCAAGACACCGATCTCCTCGATCAATTTCGCGGATTTCGCAGCCCTTCATGGCAGTGTCGAAGGGCGCGGTCCCGATCAATCGCCTTGGGGCCAGACCATCTCGGTCCTGCCCACGGTCGGCACCTCGGGCTATCGCTTCAACTTCCACGAGGCGGGAAGCTCGGGCAAGGAACCCACTGTCGGCCATACGCTCGTGCTGGGACGCACAGGCACGGGCAAGACGCTCACCACTGCCTTCCTCGCGGCCCAGGCGCAGCGGGTCGGGGCGCGGCTATTCTTCTTCGACAAGGACCGCGGCCTCGAAATGGCGGTCCGCGCCCTTGGTGGCCGCTATAACGAAATCCGCGCCGGCGTGCCCTCCGGCTTGAACCCGCTCGATACCGAGATCGATGAACGGGGCCGCGCCTGGCTCTCGGACTGGCTTTCGACCCTTCTTTCCCGGGGAGGCACCCTCACGGGCGAGCAATCCCGCCATATCCAGAGCGCGGTCTCGCAAAATGCCCATGCGGAGGGGTCGCTCAGACGCTTTGCGAGTTTCGAGACCCTGTTTCAGTCGCTCGACGACGATGGCGAGCTGCAGTCCCGCGTCGCCGAATGGGCCCCGGGTGGGCGCTACGGCTGGGTCTTCGACGAGCCGGAATATGGTGCCGGGCTTGAACTGGCCTCTGACATCATCGGTTTCGACATGACCGAGATTCTCGACATGACCACCGAGCGCATGGCGGTGCTCTCCTACATCTTCCGCCAGATCGAACGTGTGGTCGAGGATCGCCGCCCCACAATCATCGTGATCGACGAGGCCTGGAAACTGCTCGATGATCCCTACTTCGGGGCTCGGCTGGAAAACTGGCTGGTGACGCTCAGGAAGATGAACTGCGTCGTGATCATGATGACGCAGTATCCGAGCCAGTTGCGCGACAGCCGCGTCGGCAAAACCATCGTCGAGACGGTGCCGACCCAGATCCTCTTTCCGAACGATCGCGCTACGATCTCGGATTACGACTTCCTGCGCGTGAACGCCAAGGAGGCGGCGCTCCTCGTTCAGCCGACCATCGGCCAGCGCATCGCGCTTGTCCGCTCGGCAGGCGACAGCGTCTTCGTCGATGCCGACCTTTCGGCCCTCGGCGACCTCCTTCCCATCCTTGGCGGCGGCGCCACCGGCGAAGCCCGTGTGCCCGCCGATTGGCGCGCCAATCCCGATTTCTGGAGACATGTGATATGAGTTCGAAACCCCTCCTCGCAATTTGCGCCGCCGCAGCCCTTCTCTCAGCTTGCGAGAAATACACTGAGAAAACCTCGCCCTGCTTCGGACGCAATGGCGAGCCGCAGGTGTCACGCTCCGCCCTCGCCTTCTCGACGATGGGCACACCAGTTCAGCAGGCAGCCAAATCCGACTGCAGCTTCGAGACCCTGCCCCGTCCGGAATGAGCCACGCCGCGATCATATCCGTCGGGCTCTGCCTCGGCCTCGGTGCCCTGCCCGCGCATGCCCAGGGCGTGCCGACGCAGGACAATTCCGCGATCGGCCGCGCCATTGCCCGGGTGACGGCGCTGGCCGAGGATCTGGGCGTCCAGCAAGACAAGGACCGGACCGAGTCCACGCTCGCCGATGTCCAGGCCGACCAGCTGCGCGTCCTCGAAGAAATGACGGCGGCCATCACCGGCCCCGGCTTCGATATCCGCGCGCTCGAAGGCAATGCGGATTTTGGCGTGGCGGCGGTCTATCCCAATTCGGATCCAAGCCCGATGAACAGCCGTCTTTTCGGCGAGGGCCGCGAGACGGTCGAGATGATGATCGTCGAGGTGGCGGGCGAGTTCGCAGGCGCCCCCGGTGTGGCCCGCGCGGGTCTCTCGGCCACCCAGTGGCGCTGCCTCTTCCAGGCCCTGATCAAGCAGGAGAGCCGCTTCAACGTCACAGCACAAAGCCCGGTTGGTGCCTATGGCCTGACCCAGCTCATGCCCGGCACCGCGTCTGACCTCGGCGTCGACCGCTACAACTTGAAAGACAACCTCCGGGGCGGTGCGCGCTATATCACGACCCAGCTCAACCGCTTCGGCAATATCCCCCATGCGCTTGCGGCCTATAACGCAGGGCCTGGGCGCGTGATCGAATATGGCGGCGTGCCACCCTTTGCCGAGACCCAAGGCTACGTGCGCAACATCTCCAAATTCTACAACGAATACCTCGCCGTCGTGGGCGGCGCCGACGCGCTCGGCACGCTCTCGCCCTCGGACTTTGCGCTGGCCGAATATGCCAGCATCTCCGAGGCGGGCGTCTATTACGCGACCGACAGCTCCGCCACCACCGAACAGGTCATCAATCGCCTGCGTGCAATCATCCTGCAGATCGACGCCCAACCAAATGCCAAGGCGGCCTGGGAGCTTAACACCTATGCCAAGGCCGAGATCGGTCGCATCCTCAATCTTCGTGTCCGGCTTATGGCCGCCAACCAGCAGCGCGAGGCGGTCTATGCCCAACACCTCGTCGCCGACCGGCTGGCCGAGCGCGACTTCATGCAGATGGGAGTTCCCGAATGAGACAGCTTCTCCTGACCGTGGCTGCGGTCACCACACTCGGGCTCGCCTCGCCCGCAACAGCCCAAGGTGTGCCGACCTTCGATGGCTCGCAGCTTGGTCAGCTCGTGGCGCAGCTCGAACACATGGCTGAGGATCTGAACGTCCAAATGCAACAACTCGCCACCATGCGGCTGGAACTGGAAACTCAGCTGTCGCAGCTCACGAACCTCGAGGCGCAACTGACCTCGTTGATTGAAGGCAGCGGACTGGGTGAGCTTTTCGCCACGGTCGAGGAATTCCGCGCGCTGCGAGGCAAGCTGGTCGCGCCCCTTAACACCGCACAGTCGCTTGCCAGCGGCGATTTCCTGAGCGGCTTCAATCCCGGCGCCGAACTCTCAGCTTCGGTCGAGCGGGTGCTCTCTGGCAGCGGTTTCACCTCGGAACGACTGGGAACGCTCTCGGGCTCCGACCAGCCTGCCGACAACCGCATCGCCGCCTCTGCCGGGGCCAGTGCCATGCTCTCGGTTGCCGCGCAGGAAAGCCACGTGGAGGCCGGTCAAAGCCTTGAGCGGCTCGAGACCATGGTCGGGTTCATCGACGATCAGGACGGGCTGAAGGCCGCCGTCGATCTAAACACCCGCGTCACCGCCGAGCTTGGCATCATCCTGACCCAGATCTGGCGGCTGGAAGCCGCGCAAGGCGTCAGTGCCGGCCAGCTCGGCGTTGTCGATGCCGCGACCCTTGCAGATGAACGCAAGTTCCGCTCGATGGCTGTGGATCCATGAGCATGTCCATGATCCTCAGCTTGGCACCAATTCGGGCTCTTGGTCTTGCCGCTCTTGTCTTGGCCGCACTTCACGGTGCCGCACCGGCCCAGACCCCGAACACCAAACCATCCGGCAACACGCCCTTCAGCTCGATGGCTATCGCGCGGGACGAGGCCGACGACTGCCGCGTCCCGAAACCGCCCGCCGATCTCGCCGAAACCGCTTACTTGCGCAATGGCTACCGCGCGATCCTGCGCATCCTGATCGCCGAAGAGGCGCTGGCCACAGAGAACTGGACCTGCCTGCTGGACCAGTTCACCTGGGATCAGGCGCTTGACGCCCTGCCCCGCTTCCAGACCTCGGACAATCCGCGTCTGCCCTTTAACGTGCTCGAGCTCTACGCGCAGGCCAACGCGCTCGAGGCTCAAGTTGCAGAGGCCTGTGCCAAGTAGATGGGGATCATTCGCGACATTCTGAGCGAAGTCGACGCTGCAGTGAACACCGTGGCGCAGGACGGCTTTGTCTCCTCGGCGGCCTCGGTCGGCAATGTCATCTCGGCAGGCGCGACCCTCCTCCTCGTGCTTCTCGGAATCAACGCGGTGATGCAACTGCGCCCCCTGCCCTTCAGCACCGGCTTTGCCTTCGGGATCAAGGTGGCACTGGTGGGGATCTTCGCACAGAGCTGGGAAAATTTCAGCGTCATCTATGGCGTGGTCACGCAAGTCCCCGACTCCATCGGCGCCTCGATCCTTGCCCTCACCGGGTCGGGCGATGAGGCCGGGGTCTATGAGAGCCTCGACAACATGGTCGCGCGCATCACCGCCTATGGCGATACAATCGGCGACCGCGCGGGCTGGGTCTTCGGCGCGGTCCTGGGCGCGATCTTTTTCGTCCTCTCCGCCGTCTTCGCCGCCGTCACCGCCGGGATCATCGCCTTCGCCCGGATCGTCTTCGCACTGATGATTGTCATCGCGCCCTTCATGATCGTGACCTCGCTCTTCAAACCGACCCAATCCCTCTTCGAGGCCTGGACCCGCGCCACCATCGGCTATGCGCTCATGCCGGTCGCCGCCGCCGGGGCCGCAGGCATCATCGTCGCCATCGCCGAGGCTATCGGGGATGCCTCCGCCGATCCAGGCGATGTCGAGACCGTCAGCCTCATCCTGCCCTTCCTAGTGATCCTCATCCTCAGCGCCGGAATCATGGCCTCCGTGCCCTACATCGCCTCCAACCTCACCGGCGTTGTCGGCATTGCCTCCAATGCCGTGGGCCTGACCGGCCTTGCACGTCAGGGTTTTGTGAATACGCGGGAGTATGGCACGGGTACCGCCTCGCGCCTTGTCACCGGCAAGTCTCCGCACGAGCTGAACCAGATGGCCAATGCGGGCGTGGTGAAAACCGGTGAGATGATCCGGCAAAGCCCCGGCGCGCTTCTCTCCGCTGCCAAATCCTTCCGCAAACCCTGATGTGAAAGACGACTGACGTGAAGACACCCGCAACCCCTTCCGCGAGCCCCGACCGCGACGCGTTTGAAGCGGATTTCATCTACGGGCCAAGGCGGCGCGAGCGCTTCGCCTGGTTCGTCGCGACGGCCGGCGTGCTGGTCGGCGTTGCTGGCATGGTCGCGGGCGCGAGCCTCTTTCCGCTGAAATCCACCGAGACCTTCGTGGTCGTCGTGGACAAGGAAACCGGCGAGATGGACCGGGTCGCAGCCGTCCAGGCGCTGACGCTGTCGGAAAGCGACGCCATCATCCAGGCAAATCTCGTGGCCTATGTTGACGACCGCGAAACCTATGACCTGACCGATGGCGAGCAACGCATCAATTCGGTGCTCGATCGCTCGGATGGCGATGCCGCCCGCACGCTGCGCGATCTCTGGTCCTCGACCAACGAGGACTACCCGATCACCGTCTACGGGCGCGACGCCAAGATTGAGGTGGTCATCAAATCGGTAAACCAGATCGAGCGCGGCGTAGCCCAGGTCCGCTTCACTCGGACGCTGCGCCGCCCCCGCGACACGCGCACCGTCACCCGGTCCTATGTCGCCACCGTCGGCTACGACTTCCAACCCGAAACCCGCCGGCGCCTTCAGGACGTCTGGGCCAACCCCTTGGGCTTCGTGGTGACCTCGTACCGCGTCGACGCGGAGACCCTGGAGAACTGACCACCATGAAATCCTTCCCCGCGCTTCTCCTGGCGCTTGCCCTACCTGTTGCCGCTCTGGCCGAAGCCACGCCGCAAGGCGGCCCGCTCGACATCCGTATCCGCACCGCCGTCTATAACGAAAACCAGGTCTACCGGATCGAGACGGATCTCAGGCATTCGACGACGATACATTTCGGGGCGGGCGAGCGGTTTGAAGCAGTCATTGTCGGCGACACCGAGAGCTTTCAGGTCGATCCAATCCCCGAGCTCGGCAATGTGCTGACGATCAAACCGCATGTGGCCAATGCCTCGACCAACATGACCGTCATCACCAACCGGCGCAGCTATTCCTTCCACCTGCGCGAGGGCTCGATCCCGAACCGCACCGGCATGTTCTTCGAGGTCCGCTTCCGCTACCCCGACGAAGAACGCCGTGCGGCGGGTTCCACCCAGCCCAAGGGCTATGAGGCCCCGCGCAACTACAACTACCGTGTCTCGGGTGAAGGGGATTTTCGCCCGAGCCATATCTATGACGACGGGCGTTATACGTATTTCGTCTTCCCGGAGAATGGCCGCCAGCCCGCGCTCTTCAAGGCCGATGATCAGGGCCGCGAGCGCACCGTCAACTGGACCCAGCAAGGCAACACCGTCCGCGTGCTTGGGGTGAACACATACTGGACGCTGCGCATCGGCGACGAGGCGATCTGTGCCTGGCGCGACGAGAGCGCCATCTATGTGAGCAACTGACCATGGCCGATCAAACCCCTCCAGACCTTCAGGACCGCCTCAACCAGTTCAGCCAGCGCGGCAAATCCAAACGCCGGGGCAACAGCCTCGGGGTCGGCGCGCTCGCCGCTGCCCTCGCTCTTGGCAGCGCCGGGGTAGCGTATTTCCTGGCGACTGGCCTGCAGGAGGGCGACAGCGCGCTTGAGACTTCCGATGTCGAGACCTTTCAGGATCGCCGCCCAGGCACCGGCGGGCGGCTGGAGTTTCCGCCCGACGAGACCCAGCAAAGGGTCAATGACGCTCTGATCGCCGTCGAGGAAGCGCTCGACGTGCCCGTCGCCCCTGCCCCAGAGGCAAGCGCCGAGGTTCTGGCAGAAATCGCCAAGCTCCGCGAAGCCCTCGCCGCCAGCCAGGCCGCCCGCAACTCGGAAATCCAGTCCGCCGTCGCGGATCTACGCGAGGCCTTCGACGAACAGAAAGCCGCGCTCGAATCCATGCTGGCCGCAAAGGAGGCAGAGCTGGCCAACCTGCAGCGCCAGACCGAAACCCGCATCGAAGGGCTTCAGGCCATGCTCGATGCCGAGAGGGCACAGCGCGAGGGGCTCGAGGCCGAGCTCGACCGCGAAGGGCTGATCGCTGACCAGCGCCTTCTCGAAGAGCGCCGTCGGCAAGAAGAGGAACAGCGTCAGCGCGAGGCCGAGCGGGTCGCCGAGGAGCTTCTGACCGCGCAGATCAAGTCTCCCGCCGTGGTCTATGCCAACGGTCCACGCGGCGGCGCGAGTGGCGCGGCGGTGGCCGATCCGGCGGCCGCTGGCACTGGGGGACCGGTGCTTTCCGGCAATGAGCAGTTCCTGCAGACCGCCCGCCCGCTCGAGGTGCAGGAAGCCGCCCGCCTCGCTTACCCCGAGCGCACGCTGACCCAAGGGTCTGTCATTCAGGCCGCGCTCCAGACCGCCATCAACAGCGATCTGCCCGGCTCGGTCGTCGCGGTCGTCTCTGAGCCGGTCCCGGCGTTTTCCGGGGACCGGATCTTGATCCCCCGGGGCTCCCGCCTTTTTGGCCAGTACCGCTCCGGCATCGACATGCATCAGAAGCGCATCCTGATCCTCTGGACCCGCGTCTTGACGCCGGACGGGACCTCGATGGAAATCGCCGCCGTGGGCGGAGATCAGCTCGGCCGCTCGGGCCTGACCGGCCTCGTCGACACCAAGTTCGCCGAGCGATTCGGCGGGGCAGCGCTGATTTCCGTGATCGGGGCGGCGCCTGCGGTGGCAGCCGAGAGCAGCAACAACGAAACCACCAGCATCGTCCTGGGCGATGTCGGCAGCGACCTTCAGGATGCGGTCGGTTCGGTCATTGCCGACCAGGTCTCGATCGCGCCCACGATCTATGTCGATCAGGGGGCCTCGGTCACTGTGCTCGTTGACAGGGATGTGGTGATCTACGGGGGTTCTGGTTCACAATGAAAAAGAAGCATCAGGTTTCGCGTTCGAGCCGCAGGCGAGAGGCAGCGAAACCAGATTCAATATTACCGGAACCACCGAAATGATGGATCAGGCATCGCCAGCCTCCTACCTCGAGCGCTATCTCGACCCGTTCCGCGACCTTCTAAGACATGACGACGTGGTCGAGATCGCGATCAACCCGGACGGCAAGGTCTGGCTCGAGGTCGCGGGCGACGCCACGATGCGCCACGAAGGCCAAACCGTGGATCGCACCACCGCCCTCAACATGGCCCAGACCATCGTCGGCGACGCCAAGGCCCGCGTCTCTGAAAAGAACCCCCTCGTCTCCGGCAAGGTGGAATATGCGGGCCGCCCTCTTCGGGTCCAGGTCGCCGTACCGCCCGCCATCGATCGCGGTGCCTCGATCACCATCCGCCTCTTCGCCTCGGGCAGTGTCAGGGATTACGCCCCCGCCTATCTCTTCGGTAGGGCCGTCTCGCTCGATGCGCTCCGCGCAGAGAAACTGAAAAACATTGCCAGTCTCGCAGAAGAAAACCTCGAAGCTGCCCTACAGACCTTGGTCGAGGCACGCCTCAACGTCCTGATCAGCGGCGGCACCTCGACCGGCAAGACCACGTTCGCCCGCCATCTTCTGAACCACGTCAGCGAGCACGAACGGCTGATCACCATCGAGGACGCCTTCGAGCTCTTCCCCAGCCAGCCGAACACTGTCGCCCTCCTGGCCGACCGAGGTGCCGGCTCACAACGCAGCGCCAACGCCCTCCTTCAGGCCTCCCTCCGTATGCGACCCGACCGGATCATCGTCGGCGAGCTGCGCGGGGCCGAGGCCCTAACCTATCTCGAAGCAATCAACACCGGGCATGGCGGGTCGGTTTCCACCATCCACGCCGAGACTGCAGAACTCGCTATCGACCGGCTGGCGATCATGGTGCTGCAGGCTGGCACACCGCTGACATTCGCCGAGGTGCAGGAGTACATCCGGAAATCCATCGATGTGATCGTGCAGCTCGGGCGAGCCGAGGGGAAGCGGGGGATAACGGAGTTCTATCTGCCGAGCTGATGTTGCACCAAGGGTTGACACAAGCCTCACACAACATCACGTTGTCCTGCAGGGGACGTGTTTGAGGGGTAGGCCAATATATGTTAGGGTTGTCGCATCCGCGGGCCATCACCCGCATCCCTGATCCTATACATGGCACCATCCCGTTGACGATATTCGACCGAGATTTCGTGGACCGCCCAGATTTTCAACGGCTTCACTATGTCTTGCAACAATCTGTAAGTTTCGTTGCTTTCCCATCAAACAAGAACACTCGTTTTCCGCACTCGCTTGGAACAGCCTATACGGTCGGACGGATGTTTAGCAGCGCGCTGTCGAATGCTGGCCACAAGGACCTAAGGGAATTCCTGGATGTCGCGGCCGATTTCCTCTTGGCGGTAATTCGCGAGCTCTTCGATGAACTAGGCAGTGGAGCCGACGCCGATCCGGTCGATGTTTCCCGCAAGATTGAGGGCTTATGTAAAGCCCACAGAGCATCAATCTCTGGGCGAAGTGGGTTCCTGCATACTCCTCTGATGGCGCACGAAGGAAAACTCTTGGCCGCAAACCCGGATGCTCGAATTGACACTGAGAGCATGGTTGGCAAGGACAAGTTGCTGAACGCAAGCTTTGTGATCGATACTTATTGGCAGGCGCTCAAGCTCTATGCCCTAGCACATGACATCGGTCACCTGCCAATGAGCCACGCCTTTGAAGTCGCACTAAAGGATTTCACAATTGTTTCCGATGGTTACGACCCGCAAAACCGTGGGCCTGTTGCATCAGAACTCTATGATCGTGCGCGCAGTAGTTACGAAGGCAAACTTGATGCAAAACGCCTAGACGGCTTCCTGACAGCAATGTTGGATGTCACTCGTTCGGATTTGAAGAAAAAGATTAGACAGAAGGATTTGCATGAGGTCAGGAGTTACGCAATACTTAGCAGTTACCTGAAGGAAAGGCAAAGCCTAGTTGTCGGCTACGGTGATTTTCTGCCAGTCGGAAATAGGGCTCCGGGACAAGCAATAAACAAAACTAGCTGGCTTGATGAGTACTGTCGACTAATCCACCATGTCACGCTTTGTCTGATCTATTCTTATATTGCTCACAAAGGCGGTACTACTGAAGCAAACAAGCCGACACGCTTTCTTTATTCTATGCGGCAACTGGTGGACGGTCAAGTAGACGGGGACCGTCTCGACTACACGCTACGTGATTGCAGATCTGCAGGAGCCAGCTTCGGTGAGTTCGATCTTGAACGAGTCGTTCGCGACGCCATCCTGGTGCAATGCAAAAAACCTGAAGGAGAGCCTACCGGAATTTTTGCATTTGGCTTTGGACCACGAGCGGTTCCCGGAATTGAACAGTTTTTTGAGTCGCGCTATCAGAGTTATCGATATCTCGTACACCACCGTACCGCGAGTCGTGCGAATGTGGCCATTCAGCTCCTTTTGCAAAAGCTGTACGAGTACGCATACCGATATCCGGATAGTGACTGTGCTTCCGTCATGAATCGGCTCGATTTCATTCGAACTCGATCAGATGAGAGTGACAACGGAATCGTTGTGCTTTCCGAAATCCTGCCTAGTGGCGATGGCGATGGTGAAGCACTTGACGACGCTTCCCTGCGAGTCTTGATGAAGCGTTGTCGAATGATACTGCGTCGTCCAGGAAATTTCGAGGTACTTAAAGGAAAGAGTGAGGAACGTTGGCGGAGGGCAAAACAGCTTGATGTCCTTATTGAAATGCTCCTATTTCGATCACTCGCTCATACTGAAACACTCTTCAAGTCCAAAACGGTCGCAAGCTTTCTTTCCGAAGAACTTGGAATAACTGACATACAAACTCAGATCAGTTTTTCCAAACAAGTCGCTGCGCCGGACCATATGTCTCGAATTGTCAGAGAAATAAACAAAATACTCAGCGAGCCCGAATGGGGAGAAAAAGTGGGATTTACAGAACCCCTTTTGTTCTGTGCAGAGAAAATTGCCCCAAAGTGCTTTCGCGCAAAAGTGCCGGACGAGAATGTTTGCGAGGAGTTCACTTGGATAGCAGACCCGTCGGGCGATATTGTGAGCATCGATCAAGGTGGCGCCGCTCCGGCCTTGAGCGCGATGGAGGCAAGCCGCCAGGGCAATATTGGTTTGCGATTTTACTTAATTGGTCGTGATTTGAAGGCCAACCCCTCAGTGATCAACGCGGTCCAAACGCTTGTGACCGAACAAATCCGAGATGCTTTCGAACGGTTCCAAAGTTGGAGGCCCGATGCGGAAAACAAGGTGGTGGAGCGTCATGACCTGTGAATGCCCCCAAAACGCCGCCTCAATGCTATGTTAACCTGACGTCATTAAGAGGCGTTCCATAGGAGTTCTGCGAATGTGTGACGATCTGACGAGACAAGAGATCCTGTTTTTCACCGTGATGCACACTCATCAGGATGGATTATCGGAAGACGCAATCCTCGATGGGATGTCCAAACTCGCCATAGACATTGGCTGGCCATCCTACCTTGACGCTGTACCTCGTTCGCTTAGCGAGCGGCTCAAGGAGGCTCGAGATCGCTCCATGATATTCAAGGTTCGACCGTTGTACTGGAAACCTGCGCCCGGTGTTGCTGCCTATGTTCGCTATTTGGCTGAGCGTTATCTAGAAAAGCCCAGTCAACGTGAAATGATTCTCGAACTGCTGGACGACGAGCTACATGCGGCAGAATAGTTCGGGTTGTTCCAGACGCGAGGGGAACACGCGCAATCTGCTCACCCACCTAACAACTCCTCAATGAAATCCTCCTGCCGGTCGAGCGCCGCCTCCCATTCCTTCGGCACCGCAGCTTCCCGCTCAAGCGTGTTGGGCTCGGGCTGCCCGCGCCCGGCCTCCAACGCCATCACGCTCATCGCCCGCGCCTCGCGCCGCTGCGATCTATCCCGGACAGGCGCGCGTTCGGCTGGTTTCGCCTGCTCGTCTGCAAGGGCTGCGTCACCATCCACGCTACCCCAAGGCCCCACGCCCTGCACACTTGGCGGATAGGGGAAGGACTTGCCCTCCATGCGGGCCAGCATCTCCTTGAAGAACGGATCGTCATAATACTTGATCCGGCTCGCCTTGATCGGGTGCTGGGGCGAGGCGAGGATGATGACCTCATCGGGATCCATCAGGCGGGCTTCGGTCTCCGAAAGCAGCGGCCGCTCTTCCAGCCGCGCCGAGGTCGAAGTTGCGCCGAGGAAACCCTTGTTACGACCATACATCCGGGTGACCGCCTCGCGGGTGGTGCTGCCGACGGCGGCGGAGACCTCCTTTACGGTCCGCCGATCCCGAGGGGTGATGTAGAGCTTCAGCCCTGCCCCGTTCTCGAGGCTCTCGCGGCCCTCGGGCCCGTAGATCCGATCAAGCGAAGCCAGCGACTGCGCGATCATCGCGACGCGGCCGCCGTAACTCGCCAGCGAATGGATCGCGCGCTCGAGATAGGGCATGGCCCCCATCTGCTGGAATTCGTCGATCATCATCATGACCGGCCAGGGCTCGTCCGGACCCGGTTCATTGAGCCGGATCGAGGCAATGAGGTCGGCGAACATCAGGCGCAGGAGCGGCGCCAGAGTCGCGATGTGATCCTCGGAGACCGCGATGTAGAGCGACTGCGGGGTCTTGCGGAAGGTCGAGAAATCAAAGTCGCTGTCTTGCGTGGCCGAACGCACCGCGGGGTTGTCCCACTGCTTGAGGCCGGCGGTCATCAGCGCCTGGATGTTCGAGGTCAGGAGCCGCGACGAAGCTGAAGCCGCATTGGTCCAGAGTTCGCGCAGGATATCTTCTTCGGCCTCGTCGGCATAGGTCTTGTACCGGGCGTTCTTGTATTCCCCGCCCGCGACGATCTGGTTCACTGCGCCAAGGTTCGGCGTGCCGCGCTGGATCGCCAGCAGGCAGGCCGCGACAAAGATCGACTTGCCGGCCTCGGAGAATGTGTCGAGCGTCTTGTTGTCCTTGTCGAGGAAGAGGTCCGCCAGGATCGACACCTCGGTGAAGCGCTGCGCGAAGCTCGGGGCCTTGGCGATCCGGGCGAGCGGGTTGTAACGATGCGTGGCATTGGCCCAGTCGAAGGGGCTGAAGCGATAGACCTCGTCGCCGTTGAGCGCCCGGAGCCGCGCGGTCTTCTCGAAGTTCTCACCCTTCACGTCGAGCACCACGACCGAGCCCGCGAAGCTCAGAAGGTTCGGGATCACGAAGCCGACGCCCTTACCCGCGCGGGTGGGCGCCACCATCATCACATGCGGGATCGTGGTCGAGGAGATGAATTCCGCCTTGGCCGTCGGCGCGCCAAGCTTGCCGCAGACGAAACCCTTGCCGGGGGTCTGCAGCATGTCGTTCTTCTTCAACTCCGCCTTGGTCTGCCAATGGGCCGAGCCATAATCGTCCCGCTCCTTCTTCCAGGTCCAGGCGAGTGCCAGAACACCGAGGCCGATTGCGCCAAAGCCGACGGCGCCAAACCCAACCTTGAAGGCCTCTGGGTGCGCCGCGCGGGTACCGGCGCTCGCCTTCCAGAGCGCCAGCATGTCGAAACTGCCGAACCCGGTTTTCAATGCCAGGGTCAGATAGAAGGCGGCGACAATTGTGCCGATGACGGCGCCACAGATCACACCGAAGAGAAGCGCGGCCCAGAGGGGAAGTGTCTTGGTCATGGTGGTCATCTCCCCCTCAGAATTCCATCTCGTCATCGAGACCGCGGCCCCGACCGAGATCGCGACCCAGCTCCTGCGCCTCTTGCTGGCCGCGCAGTCGTGCCACCTCGGTCGCCTTATCCTGCTGCAACCCGGCGGCACGGTCGGTGAAGACCTGGTCGCCCGTTTCCTCGAAGGTCATTTCGAGGAACTCCTGCGTGACGGTGATTTGATCGAGCTTGCTCGGCAGGGCCGCATCCAGCACCTCGTAGTTGCCGCGGCGAAGTTCGGCCAGGCCTTCTTCGCCCAGTTCCTTGAAGAGCTCGGATTGCAGAGTCCGCTCGACCACCTCTTCCTGTGCCTCGGTGAGCTTGCCGTCCCGCAACATGTCGGCGAGGTCCTGCAGGTAGGGATTGGGCGTCCGGTCGTCCTCGTCGATGAGCGGCAGTGTCGCCTCCTCCTCGTCCGCGAGGGTGCGGCCGATCTCGACGCCCATCTCCTTGGCCCGCTCCATCAGCGCGTCCATCACCCCATCGACCTTCTCGAGCGCGGCATCGAGCTGGTCGTCATTGGCGGTCTCTACGCTGAGGCCGTCCTTCGCCAGCACCGCGTTCATGTCCCGCTCGACCCAGTCCTGCGCCATGCCGTAGTTGCGTGTACCGCCCGCCGCGATCCGGGCCACCAGCTCCTCGCTGTCCATGCCTGCTTCCTCGGCGCGCTCAAGAACGTCGCCGAGCCCCTCGTCATTGCCAGCCTGAAGTGCTGCGATCAGCACCTCGCTGCCCGCCCCGGGCGGATAGGGTTCTTCCAGCTGCTTACCGAACCGCGCCCGCAGCTCCGGATCCGGCACCATCTGCGAAAGGTCCGCGATGATCGGCGCGGCCTTGGCTTCAAACGCGGCACGCTCGGCCGGATCCAGTTCCTCGGCCTTGAGCCTCAGCGCCTCGATCGTGCGCTCGGAATAGTCGATCGCGTCACCGACGGTTTTGATGTCCTTCATGTCTATCTCTCCTTCGGTGAAGTTCCACGGCGTGCCGGAACCGAGACTGTCGGCCATACCGCGCAGGGCGCGCGCCATGTGGTGCCAGTCCATCCGGTCCAGCAGGTCGGCGAGGTTCTTGTAGTCCTTGGCGAAGCCCACCACCTGCGCCTGCGCGATGGCTGACTCTTGCGCAGTCATGACAATCTCACGCGGCAGGCGGGCCTCTTCCTTGGCGCGGTAGATCTCCTCGATCCCGGCGGGTTTCTCAAAGATGCCGCGCTCGAGCCGGGTAGTCGCGTCGAGCATGACGCCATAGCGCTCCGCGATCTCAGCCTGCTTCTCGCGCATGAGCTGCGGCGACATCACGCCCTCGGCCCAGCAAGAGAACCAGGTGCCGTTTTCGACCCCGCGATTGTTCAGGATGATATGGGCGTGCTTGTGCGCCCGGTCGTCATGAACCGCGAGGACATAGTCCCACTGATCCCCGTATTCGCCGCTCTCGAAGAAATGCTCCGTCCAGTCCATGGCGATGTCGCGAACCTGATCGACCGTCACATCGGTCGGGAACGAGAGCAGCATGTGTGAGGTGAAACCGAGCTTGGTCGAGCCGCGCCAGGTCCCGGCCCAGTCCTCGATGATGTCCTCTTTCTGCTCCTCAGAAAGCACCGCCGCATCGGTCAGCGCGTTGGTCATCGTCGAGTAGGTGTAGACCGCCTTGTCATTGATGTAGGAGATCTGCGCCCCGAGGGACGCCCGCGTCTTGCAGCCCCCCGCCCGAATCCGTTTGAAGACCGCCGCCCGGCTCTGACCCGACGCCGCCTTCAGCGCGTTGCGCGCCGACAGCGATCCGACGCGCGCGAAACCGCGACCCTGCCGACGCCCCGCCAGGCGCGCGTCGATCTGCGCCGCGGCCTGGCCCCGGATGCGCTCATCCTCCCAGAGCCGCCCCATGACCGAGGCATAGAGGGCGAGGGGATCAGCCATTCCTGACAAGCCTCAATCTGCGTTCGATCGTGCGCGGGCTGTCCTCCAGAACCGCGCTCTCCGCCCCCTGCCCTTCTTCCTTTTGCGGCCACTCCTGAGCACGCAGCGCCTGCGCCGCATCTTTCATCCGGCCCATCTCACGGCTCATGGACTGCGCCAGATCGAGCAGTTCGATCAGCACCGCGCGGTCCGCCTCCGAGACCTCCAACCGGCCACGATGCACCGCCTTGGCGAGCACCAATCCTGCGTCGCTCACATCCTTCGCCTGACGCCACGCCGCGCAAAATTCCGCGACCAGATCACGCGGCACGTCGAGGAACCCGCACCGCCCGCGCAGCACCGAATTGAGCGCCTGGGACCGGTTGGCATAGCCCCGTTCGCGCCACTCCGCATCGAAGGCGTCCAACTCGGATCGGCTTGCCCGAAAGGCCACCGTCTCACTCGGATCGCGCACCGCGATGCCCTCGCCCGCCTCTTCCTTCGCCAGCCGGTTCACGTGGCGTGGAGAGATGCCGAACGCCTCCGCCAGATCCTTTGCGCTCTCGCCCGCCGCAAAGCGCCGCGCGACTTCGATGCGCTGTTCAAGCTTCAGGTTTTTCGCTGGCCTCGGCACTAGGGCGTTCTCCCGCTTCCAGGAAAAGGGTGCATGCGCAGACGCGCGCGAGGCAGCGATTGCCCTAGGTCGCGTTCGCGTGCGGCGGAGCATTCAGCTTTGCGGGAAACGCCCATCACAGACCCCTCGGACAAAATGTGCAAACATTGGCCATATCCTGCCAACGTCTTCCTTCTCTCCTTCGCTTATACTTCAATACATCACATTGCGCAATATTACGTTTTGCATGTTCTGTCTTTTTGCAGGGGTTGGCGGCGCAATGAAGGTTCCGTCGCAGCCCGATATGGTGCGGCGTAGTCCGCATCAATGCGCCGCAATCAGGGCGAAAAAGCTGCCGAAACTTGCGCCTGGGCAGCACCTGATGACAGGCAAATCAAGCGCCCGAGCCGGTTACGGATCGGGCGCCGAGAACACGAAAACGGCCCGCGCAAGATGGCGCGGGTCACGCCCGTTAGAGGCGTCACGAAGCTTGAACGGAACACCGTCAGACCCCTGCGGATCCGAAGACCCGCAGGGGTGTCCGGGTCAGTGACCCAGTCCCTGATTGCGCAGATCGTCGTAGCGGCTGCGGGCGATCAGCGCCTCGGTCTCGAGGCTGTCTAGGGTCTCGGGATGGGCGTCTTCATCGAAGGCGGCGAGGTAGGCATCGAAGGCCATGTCGGCTTGCAGTTCGGCGAGGTCGATGGATTGTTCGAGTGTCATGGTGTGATCCTTTCCGTTGATCGTCGTTGGACGGATCGTGGAAAAGACCGGGGGCATGAGAGCGGGCTGCACCCGGCACGGGGCGGAATGAAATGGAGCACGCCGGGGGCAGGTTTGTTGTGAACGATGCCCAGCAGCGCTCAAGGCGTCACGGTGCTATACGTTTTCAAAAGAACAATGATGTTCGAAACACGCGTTCGAGCCGCAGGCGAGAGGCAGCGTGTTTCGAGGCTAATCAAACGTAAAGCGCCAGCCGTCCAGAAACCTGCCCCCGGCGTTGCCGACCGCTCGACCCCGGGCTAGCGATCTGAAAGGCCAACAGGTCGACGGAAAGGCGCGCGGCGGTGGCCCTGACTTGAGACGTTGCCCCCAGACGCATGACGTTGATCTGCGGTTTACACCCTCGCGGCACAGGGTGAGTTCGGCGCCCCTGGCAGCTTCGCCAAGACGCCCCAGGCGCGGGTTGCTCGAATGAGAGAAGGGGTGCGCTTGCCTCGCTCAGCTGGCTGCCAGTTCTCCCTACGGACATTCGGTTCCGCCTCGGGTTCGCGCGATCCACACTGTCACTGAACTGGGCGATCGGAGCCGCATCTGCGACCTATCCAGCTTCCTACCCGCCACGGCGACGTTGTCCGAAATATGCCGCATCCTTCGGACACGGGTTTCGGACCCGAACCTCTGTCGCTTCTTGAAACGAGAAAAAACCAGACCGCCGGAGCGGTCTGGCCGTTGGCTTAGACGGCGTCTTTGGGACCCCAGGGGATGACGGCCTGCAGGGACAGATCGTCCTGGTTCGCGGCCTTGCCGAGGTTGGCGTTGAAGCCGTGGTCGCGGATGGTCAGCGTGTAGTAGCCGGCGCCAGTCTCCTTGTTCTGCTTCTTCCAGATGCCGCCGCACTCGACCAGCTTGCCGCGCGGGGAGCGGCCGAGAACGCGATGCGTGGGGGCCATCGGGTTCGTGCTCGCGACGGGTTCGACCGTGATGTCGAGGTCGAAGGTCAGGGTCGAGATGGAGCCGACGCCCTTGGCGGTTTCGATGTCGGCGCTGGTGAAT
>NZ_RPEN01000131.1 GCF_003991405.1 Pseudorhodobacter sp. E13 | reverse complement strand
GGGCCCTGCGCAACAAAACGCGCAACCCAAGCGTCGCGGGATGGAGCAGCTCGGTAGCTCGTCAGGCTCATAACCTGAAGGTCGTAGGTTCAAATCCTACTCCCGCAACCACTTTTACCAAATGTATCAGTAAGTTACGAGCCGTCTGCAAGGGCGGCTTTTTGCTTGTGCATTTTGTGTCAACGCCATGTCAACGTTTTACGAGTGGCATGGAGCCCGGCTGCGAACCCCTCAGATCACAAGCTCGTAGCTTGTGCTGCGGCCACCAGCTTCCCCTTTGCGAAGAAGCCCCAGATCCAGCAATGCCGCGATATCGCGGTTCGCGGTGTCTTGAGAGCACTTCGCGATGGTCGCCCATTTGGACGATGTCATCTTGCCCTCGAAACCGTCAAGCAGTCGGTTCAGGATCTTGATCTGGCGTTCGTTCAGCGCCAGCGCTGCGGCGCGTTCCCAGAACTGGGCCTTGGCGATGACTGCTGCCAAGACGCCATCGGCGCCGTGGATTGCTCGCCCTAGGCAGGCAAGGAACCAGGTCAGCCACTCCGTCACATCCGTCGCGCCTTTCTGGGTGCGCTCCAGCTCATCATAATAGTCTGACCGCTCGATCCGGATCTGCGCCGACATGCTGTAGAACCGCTGCGGGCTGGCCTCTGATCGCGCAAGCGCAAGATCGGCAATGGCGCGGGCGATGCGGCCGTTGCCATCCTCGAACGGGTGGATGGTCACGAACCACAGATGCGCCAGAGCCGCCTTGATCACCGGATCGGTGGACAGTGGTGCGTTGAACCATGTCAGGAACGCCCCCATCTCCGCCGCGATCCTGTCGGCCGGAGGGGCCGCGAAATGCACCCGCTCTCGGCCGACCGGTCCCGACACCACCTGCATGGGCCCCGAACTGTCGTCGCGCCAATCCCCGACGCGGATCCGTGTCATGCCGCTGCGCCCCGTAGGGAACAGGGCGGCATGCCAGCCGAACAGACGCTCCGCGGTCAAGGGTGCGGTGTAGTTCCTCGTCGCATCCAGCATCACCTCGACGATGCCCTCAACGTTTCGGTCTGTCGGGGGCAGGGCGCCGATGTCGATGCCAAGTCGGCGGGCAAGCGATGACCGCACCTGTGTGGCGTCCAGCGCCTCGCCTTCGATCTCGCTGGTCTTGAGCACATCCTGAGTGAGTGTCTGCAGCACCGCCTCTTCGCGCAGCTTGAACCCAAGGGATTCCATCCGGCCGATCAGGCGACCCTGATCGTGCCGCACAGCCGCTAGCGGTGTCGCGATGCTGCCATCGCGCCAGGTCAGTGTCGGCCAGTCTGGCCTCTCCCAGATGTACATTGTAAACTCCGCGCCAGATGCGGTGATAATGCATCCTATTCGCCGCTTCCGCAAGATTTAACGCCGCAATATATGCGGAGATTGGCGCGACTATTCTCCGCACGAGGTCTTTGAACAACTGGCCCGCTTGATCGTACGCCATCACTGGCTAAAAATGGCATTGAACTCGTTCATCCGAATTCCCTCGGCTATCTCCATCTTTGGTGCCACATGTACATGGATCAGCGCACTTCGAACGTTCATCGTCTTTTGGCTGATCATGTTCGCAGCCCCTCCCTCCGTCACATTCGTGATCCGCATTTTCTGACGAAGCTTGCCTTGCAGATCGTCAAGTCTCTCGATTCTGACGGGTCTGTCTGGCGCAAGTGGGAGGGTCCGCGCGACACTGTCATTTCCTCAGCTTTGGACTGCTGGATACCGAATGACGACATGCTGGCGTTCTTGAACACCTTGCCCGGTCAGCCACTGACAATGACAGATCTTGAGCAGCGCATGCGGCATCTGATAGAGGTCGAATACATCGCATCGCCCGAACCAGACCTGCAGGCAGAGTGCCTAAAGATTTATCAAGCCGAAAAATCTGCGGGTACCGAGATGCCCGCCATTATCGGAAGGCTGTCTGCGTACGTCGCGGCGCAATGGCAGCGCTTGCAGGACGCGCGGCGCAAAGAGGAAGAAAGTCGGCTTGAAGCAGCGAGGTTGGAGCGCGAACGACGCTTGCTGTCCTATGGCGACTGCCCTTGGACACAGATCAAAGGTTCAAAGTGCTTCTATTGCCGCAAGAACGGCCGTGTGTTCCAGCTCAAGCCGAATTCGGACAAAAGCTGGAACATGTATCGGGTGTTTGCCGTGGACGACAACGAGGCTGGAGAGATGATCGGCCGATACCGGACGCGTGCTGATGCGAACAAAGTCGTGGCAAAGGCGGCCTATGAGCCGGAGCCTTGGCGGTAGGTACCGAGTCCACCGATATCTACCATTACTGGCAGGCCCGTGCTTGATCGCGCAGCACGGCGTAATCGCTCATCATCTGGATCATGACGGCACCCTCTGGCAAAGCCTCTATCTCGGTCGCCGCGCGCGTCTGATCGGCGGCGGTGTATTCCACCACAGGTGGGCACGGCGCCCGGGCATCAGAACCGCCCATCGCGCATGCGCTGAGCCAAAGCATCGCGATCAGCGGGACGGCGGCTGGCGGCGTCCAGCATCTGGCGTTGGATTTCATGTGTTCTCTCCGATGTTGAAAGGCGTTCTGCCAGCCGTCCGGTCCGTTCACCGGCGCGGCGCAAGTTCATCAGGAACAGGGCGATGGTGAGGGCGACCAGCAGCAGGCCCAGCGCTTTGCGCGCCGGGCCGCTGGCGAGGAGGGCGGTGATCCAACCCATCAGCGCTGGCCCCGCTTCCAGTCATCGATCCGGGCGTGGATCGCGACCGCAATGCCGATCAGCGCAACGGCGATGAACACCCAGCGCAGGGTGTCGAGATAGGGCACCAAGGGCAGGATGGCGGATTGGGTTTCCGCCAAGACCTCTTGCGCCACTTCGATACCGGCGGCACCGACGGTCGCGATGCCCGCAGCGCCACCGCCTTTCAGCGTGCGGCTGTCGGCCAGTACTTCGCGGGCAGGCGGGATTTCCGGCACGAAGGGCGTGGCGCGAGGAGCGAAGGGTTCGCCCCAGCTGCGGGCTGGCCCGAGGTCGATGTGCATGAAGCCCGAGCGGGGATAGGTGCCGAAGCCGAGGAAACCGACAGCGCGGGCGGCTTCGGCGAATGCAACCGGGTCGTGGTTCGACATGGCGATATCAAACGCCGTGCCCAGCATGTGCTTGGAGGCCGGGGCACCGCCGACAGCGCGGTTGTGGCTGGGACTGCGATAGCCGGAGCGCACGATCAGCGGTTTGCCGATGCGGTTGCGCAGAGATTGCAGCTTGTCCATCGCCTCGCTGTTGATCTTGATCGCGCCGGTGCCGCGGCAGGCGATCTCGGCCGGGGAAAAGCTGGGCCAGCGCCAAGCGCTTTCGGGCACGTCGCGGAAATGGGCGTAGGTCATGGTCGGCATGGTGATCTCCAGAAATGCAAAACCCGCCTCTGGGGCGGGTGGGGTTGGTCGGCAGGGTGGTGATGGTCAGTCGGTGCGGCCGCGTTGGAACGCCTCGAACATCAGATCCCGCATCGCGCGAATGTCCGTCTCGATGCGCTCCAGCCGGTCGGCGTCGCCCTTGCGGTCTTCGGCGCGCTGGCGATCCACGCGGTCGCGCTCGACCAACAGTTCACGGTCCATCCGGACCAGCATCGCATCATTGGTGAAGGCGCGGCGCGTGACGGCGGCCAAAAGGGCGATAAACCCGCCGATCAGTGCGGTGATAGCGGCGGTCATTCCGTTGTCGCGGAAGGCCGCGCCGACCTCCTGCAACAGGGTGGTTCGTTCTGTCATGTTGATTTCCTTTAATAATCGGTCTCGACGTAGACGCCGGAGCAGTCGTAGGCGACAGCCGCTGCGGTCGCGCCGGTGTTCATGTAGTTGCGCGGGCTCAGCAGTTGGGTCGCAGCGGGCATGTCGGTGGTGATGGTGAACTCGACGGCAGCGCCACTGACCTCCTCGACCACCCGCACACCGATGTCCGACCCGTTCGGCGCAGCGGCGATGTAGAGCGTCAGCACGTTGGTCATGCTGGCCACCGGGAAACTGGCCCCGAGGTCGATCAAGGTCGGTGCACCCGCGCCATCATTGTGCACAAGTTGCCAGTTGGTGTGGGTGCCGCGCTGGAAACCGATGCCGATGCAGTTCAGCACGGTGGCCAGCGTCAGGGTGGTCGCCAGCGCTGCCACAGAACCATACAGCCCGAAAAACCCCATGCCCGTCGCTTGCAGGGTGGTCAGCGATAGGCGGTTGACGTAGTTCCAGCCGCCCAAGCCCTCGGCATTGCCGCGCCAGCAGACCCAGCCTGCGGATCGTTCCTCGGCGGCGGCGCTTGCTGTGGCCGCGCTGGTCACCCGCCAGCGCCGCATGCTGTCGGCCAGACCCGTGGTGGTCAGTGTCGGCGTCGCCACGGTGCCGACAGCCGTGCGCGGCATGCCGTTCGTATTCACCGTCGTGCTGGTGGACGGGGCCCAAGTGGCGATCCGGTTGACCCCGAAATGAGGCTGCAGCGGAAAGAACCGGCCCGAGGGGCGCTGCACATCCAGCCATCCGGCCCCGGCGCGGTCGCGGGCATAGACGGCCAGCTTGCCTGCGGGCGGCGGGTCGGGCGCAGCGGCCAAGGCGGGCAACACGACCGGCTCGGGCAGTTCGACCCGGCCGGAAGCACTGTCGATCCGTATCGCGTCAAAGAAGGTCGAGCCGTTCGGGCTGACCTTGAAGCTGAAATTATCGTTGCCCAGCAGTCCTATCAGGGCGCGTGCCGAGAAGCCGGTCTTGAAGGCGAAGGCCGCATCGTTCCCGGCCGCCGCCTTGTTCACCGTGGCTTCAATCCCGGCGCCTGCGTTGTTGATCAGCACCGCCGGGGTGTTCATCGACAAGCGGTTGTAGCTGTCAGCTGTCGCCCCACCGAGGCCCAGCAATTGCGCAGTCAGGTTGGCTTGCGGCATGCTGACCTGCGTGACGGCGTTGGCGAAGGTGACCGTCGGCGTGTTCACCACCGTGGTCCCGCCTGACCCAGCGGTGGCGGAACCGATGTTGACGACCGTGATGGACCCCGAAGCCCCGCCGGTGCCGAGGTTCAAGGTCTTGGTGACGCCGGTGGTCGTGACTCCGGTGCCCATGCCGTAGGTGGCGGTCGTCGTCGCCGTGCCAATCGTTGCCGCGGCCGCCGAAACCGTGACGGTGCCTGACGCGGTCAGCGTACCCGAGAAGGTCTTGTTGCCGCTGAATGTCTGGGTGCCTGCGAGGATCGCCAGTTCCGACGAGGTGTTTGGCAGCGTGAAGGTCCGGGTCGTGCCGGTGGAAATCCCTGACAGCGAGAACAGCGCCTTCTTGGTCGGATCGGCGTCATTCACCAGACTAAAGATGGCATCCGACACATCAACCGGTTCGCCGACCGGATCCCAGGACGACCCACTCCAGACCAGAAACATCTGTTCTGCCGCGATCCACGCCAGCCAGCCCGGGCGTGGCACCAGCCGCATCCAGACGCCATCGACCCAGAAGGCGACGTTCAGATCCCAGCCAACCCAGAAGCCGGTCGCGCCCGATGCTACGATATGCCGGTCGCCGTCGACCGGGCTGGCGGGTGGGACGGTGCGGCTTCTGTCAAGGACCGACAGCTGCACCATGGCATCCAGCAGCCGCAGCGCCTCGTTGTGGGTCACATGCTTTTGCGCCTGCGATGCCAGGATGTAGGGCAGCAGGAGATGGGTGGTGATGTCGGACATGGGTGCGCTTTCAGAAGGTTAGCGTGACGGATCGCCCAGCGCCCCGGCCGATCAGGGCCGAGAGCTGGTAGATGCGGATGGCGAGGGATTGGCCGGACCCGAGGGGTGCGCCCCAATCGACGGTTTGCTGGGCGGCGGTGTAGAGGGCAGAGGTGGTGGCAACTTGTAAGGTTCTCTTACGAGTTGCCCCGTCGAGGATTTCCACCTCGTAGGCTTCACTGTCTTCGGCCAAAGGCACATCGCCAGCGCCCCAGGTATCGGCGGCCAATGACCGCGACCGGCGCGTCCAGCGGATCGTCAGATCGCCGGGGCTGCGGGCGATGCGCCACGGCTGTTCGACATGGGCCACCGAAAACGGCCGCAGCCCAGCGCCTTCGGGCGTGAAGACTGTGGCGACAAAGGTCTCGTCGCTGACTGGCTTCGAAGCTGGACCGATGCGCCAATTCCAAGGCAGACCCAGATCGGCCTCGCTGATGGGCAAAGGGGCCACGGCAGTGTCGAGCACCACAATCCGCGCGCCGGTCGGTACCATCGCAACCATGGCCCCTTCGGTTCCGCGCTGACCGCGCAGCAACCGGGTGAGCCGGTATCGCCCCGGCGCGATCAACTCGGCCGCGCCCGCCTGGACGATCTCCCACTGCCCAGCGGCGCCCTCAATGGCCAGAGCGTTGGCCCCACCCAGCAGGGTGATGTCCGTGACGCTTTCCAAGGTGCCGGAATAGAGATCGACGACCAGCGCATTGCCCAGATCAAAGCGCGATACCGGCCCGGCAAAGAAGTCCGCCGCCAGCACACCCATCCGCGCACGGGTGCCAAAGGTTGTCAGCAGCGCAAAACCATCTGTATCGGCACTGCGGTAAACGGCAATCTCACCCGGCCACGGCTTGGCATGTGCTGCGACGATGGGCCGATGCGCCGGTTGATCCTCGCGCAGTTGTGGCAGGTCCAGCAGCAGCACATCCGGTGCGCCGAACACGGTCGGCGTCGACAAGGATGCAGGTCTAGGCTCGCCGGGCGGCAGATCGTAGACCGCGCGGTCCTGCCGCACCGCATCGATGCTGCGCTGATCCGAATCCGCGATGGACACGAGTCGCATTTCCGTCAGGCGGCCATCGTGGTCGAGCAGGATCACATCGCAGGGATCCAGCGCCAGACGCGACGGCGGCAGGCGGAACACGGCACTTTCGCGGCCTACCCATGCCTCCATCAGCGCGCGACGGCAGCGGCGTTCGGCTTCCTCGGGCGGGATCGCCATCGGAAACGACTCGGACGCGATGCGGGTGGTATCGACGGTGATCCGGCGCGCTTCGACCTGTGCTGCGTCATAGTCCTCGTCGGCGCGGGCAACCTGCCATTTCAACGCCTGCGGCAGTTCGGTTTCCTGCGCCCGGGTCAGTTCCATCACATCGCCCTGCGCAGAGGCGGGGGCCACCATTCCATCCGGGGTGATCGTGGCACCGGCAATTCGGCCGCGCATCAGGAACTTGATGCGCCCTTCGCTCTCGACAGCATCGAAGCCGAAATGCCGGGCCAGCGTGGAAATCGACGCCCTTGGGGCTTCCAATGCCGAGATCACATAGCCCTCGACCGCACCCCATAGGCCAGAGACGTCGATCAATTCCTCGGGCATTCCGGCGCGGAGACAAAGGTGGCGCACCAGTGCCGCCAGCGATACTGCGCCCAGCCGCCCGGTCAGCCAATGCCCGAGCCGCCAGTTCGGCCCGTCTGTCCAGACATCGGTCAGTTCGGGGAAGAACGGATAGGGGCGCGCATCCCAAGTCCAGGCGGCGCATTCCGGCACATGCACCATGCGCGCGCCGTAAATGGCCGAGGTCGGATTGTTCGCGCCCTGACCCCACCAGAGATATGTCGCCTCGAGATAAGCGCGCTGGATCGCATCGTCGCGCCAGCCCCGAGAGGAGTAGGGCGTGAAGCTCTCGGACGATTTCGGATCGAAGAACACGTTGGGCTGGTTGGTGCCGCGATCAATGGCCGGGCACCCCAGTTCGGTGAACCAGATCGGCTTGGACCGCGGCACCCATGCCGTCGGCGTGCCACTTTCCACACCGCCGGGCCGGTTGAAATGCGGGTTTTGCCACCAGGCGCGCAGATCCTTGAAGCGGTAGACCCAAGGCTTCGCCGCTGCGCCATCGGTGATCGGCGTTCGGTTTTGCGCGGTTCGATCAAGGGCGCTGGCATAAAACCACTCGAAGCCTTCGCCGCCCGCAATGTTGGATTGCAGATAGGCGCGATCGTAAATTGCAGGCGCCAGCGTCGCATCGGCATGATCGAAACCGTCGCGCCAATCGGACAGCGGCATGTAGTTATCGATGCCGATGAAGTTGATGTTGGCGTCCGACCAGAGCGGGTCGAGGTGGAAGAACACATCGCCGCTGCCGTCGGCAGGGTGGTGTCCGAAGTATTCCGACCAGTCGGCGGCATAGCCGATCTTCGGCCCAGCGCCGAGGATCGCGCGGACGTCTGCCGCGAGAGCCTTGAAGGCAGTGACGGCAGGATAGGTGCTGGCCCCGCTCCGGATGGTGGTGAGGCCGGGCATTTCCGAGCCGATCAGGAAGGCGTCCACGCCCCCGGCGGCTTTGCAGAGATGCGCGTAGTGCAGGATCATCCGGCGCAAGCCCCATTCGCCGACCGGCCCGGTCCAGCTGACAGTGGTGCCCGACACGCTGAAATTGGCGGGCGTCGCCGTGCCGAACAGCGCCGATACCTGTGTGGCAGCGGTGGCAGTCTTGTCCACCGATCCAGCAAAACCCGCAGCCGGGGAGCAGGTGATGCGCCCACGCCATGGGAAGGTCGGCTGGCCAGAGGTGGCGGCATTTGCGCTGTAGGGGTTGGGCTTGGTGTTCCCGGGTGGCACGTCCAGCAGCAGGAAGGGATAGAAGGTCACGCGCAGCCCGCGTGCCTTCATCTCCTGTATCGCCTGCACCACTGCGAAGTCGGCGGGCGTGCCGCCATAAACCGGACGGTCCTCTGCATCGAGGCTGACGAGGAAGGCACTGGCGCGCGAAACGCCATTCACAAGCCAAACTGACGGCGTGGTGGTCTTGGTGTCCACCTCGACGCCCGGCCGCACCTTGCAGGATCCCGCGCGCAGGTCATCGCCGAACCAAGCCACGACGAGGCTGACGCTTTCCACTGCGGGGGCAAGGGATTGCAGCCGGTCCAGCGCCACGACAATATCGGCCGTGTCGGTGATGGCATTCAGGTTCTCGGCCACTGTCGCGCCGCCGGAGCCGGTGGATTTCTTGACTGGCGCGGTTGCATAGGTGAATTCGCCCGAGGCCGGGATCATCGTCACGGCCTTGACCAGTCCTTCGGCGGTGTCGGAATCGGCCAGCGGGCGGAACACCTCGAAGCTGATCTGCGGCAGGCGGTTGCCGAAGGCGCTAAGGTTCAGCTCCTCAAAGACGACATAAGCGGTGCCACGATAGGCAGGGGTGCTGGCCGCGCCCATCTTGGCCGAGATGAACGGATCGGGGGTCTGCACCTCGTCGCCTGGATACCAGCGCCAGGTGACGCCGGTCATGTCCATGGTCTTGCCGTCAGCCCACACCCGGCCAATCCCGGTGATCTCGCCCTCGCACAAAGCAACGGCGAAGCTGGCGTAGTACAAGTACTCAGTCGTCGTGACCTTTGGCCCGCTGCCTTTGCCACCGCCCTGACTGGTCGTGTTGACCGCTTCGCGGAAATCCGTGGCCCAGATGATGTTGCCGCCTATGCGCATGCGACCGAACAGGCGCGGTATTACCGCCCCTTCGGTCGAGGAGGTGATGCGCAAGCTGTCCAACCGCGCGCCCTCGATCCGCTGGGCCGGGGCGAGGGACGACACAATCCAGTTGTCGACCACCGATCCGATAGTGGATCCGATGAAACCGCCGATGGCCGCACCCGAAAAGCCGAGGATGGCACCGCCAAATGCGCCGCCAATCGCGGAGCCGACGGCGCCGAGAACCAAAGTTGCCATGGATGAAAATCTCAGATGCTGCTGGGGTTCGGAAACAGGAAGGCGAAGGCGATCTTTCGCGCCCATGTCGGTGTCAGAACTTCCTCGACGACGCCCAGCCGCTCGTAGGCGTGGATGAAACGGTCGGGGGCGGTCAGGATGCCGACATGCTTGGCAATGGCACGCGGGGCCATGCGAAACAGGATCAGCGTGCCGGGCCCGGCGTCGGGGGGCATGATTTCTGGCATCATCTGGCGCGCACCCTCGGCCAGCACCTCGCGCGGACCTGTCTCGCCCCAATCCCGGCTGTAGGGAGGAATCGGGAAAGGCTCGTCGCCCACCACCTCGCGCCACACGCCACGTGCCAGTCCAAGGCAGTCGCAACCGACCTCGCGAAGGCTGGCTTGATCGTGGTAGGGCGTGCCAAGCCAGCTGCGGGCGGTGGCGATGACGAAGGCGGGATCGGCGCAATTCACAGCACGTTTCCTTCATGGCCGCCGTCCTGGCTGGCATAGCGCAGGACCGCATCCTGACCCGGAATGTTGGGAAAGCCCCGGAAGTTGGCGACATTCGCGAACTTGGCGCTGCAGGTCGCGATCCGCTTGTCGCAGCCCGCCCGCGCAAGAAAGCTGTCGCCTTCAGCCATGGGGCGCACTGGCGGTTCCAGCAAGGTCAGGGTGGCTATGCTCCCATCCAGCCCATGCGACAGCACCTCGGTGATGCGACCCACATTGGCACCGCTGGTCCAGGTCAGGGTGCCGGAGGTGAACCAGCCCGCGTCAAACTCGGACAGATCCGAGGCCATGAAGGCCCGGTCGCGCAAGAGATCGGTGACGATGCCCGTGCCCCTGTAGATGGCGTCCTCTAGGTCGATGCTGCAGCGCGCATCGCCCAACCTTGCATCGCACCCCGCCTGAAACGTCCGCCCCACGGTCTGGCCGAACACATGCGCGAGGCTACGCACCTCGGCCACAAAAGCCATGCGTCCGCGCCGGATTTGCCCAACCGCGCCCCGGCGCAATAGCACACGCTGGCTGGTGTCTGCCCAATTGACCCGCCACAGCTCCACTGCGGCATTGTCCCACCGCCCATCGAGAATGTCGGTTTCCGTGATCCGGTCCGAGGTCAGCACCCCGGTCGCGTCCTGCGCATCGACGGCGAGATCGGAGCCAGCGCGGATTTCCGAGGCGGCAAACCCGCTCTCTGGCTCAAACTCGGTGCCGTCAAAGGCCAGCGCGCGATCATGATCAGTAAAGCCCAGCGCCACGCCGTCGGCACGGCTGATCCGCCAGCACCAGGACAGGGTGGTTGTGCCATCATCCAGATGCGCCTGCAGTTTAGAGGAGAGGTTTTTCATCTGCGGATCTCCAGCAAGGGAATGGCGGTGATCGATCCCAACCTTTCGAATTCGAGGGTCACGTCGAGCGTGTCGCTGTCGAAACGGACCGGCACATCGAATTCGAAGCCAGCGCGGACGATGACGCCACCCGCAGGGGCGGTGGTGAAGGTGATGACGCCAGTTGTCGTGTCCACGGTCCAGCCCGACAGCTGTTCCGCCATGCCCAGCGCCACGCGGACGGTCCCGGCCACCGGCTTGGCGATGGTTCGCACCCAGGTCTGCGCGCCGGAGGTGTAGCGTTTCGCCAGTTGGAAGCTCTGCTGGCTACCGGTCCCGGTGCCGATCTGATCGTCCGTCGCGGTGATCGCATGAGAAGGCAGGGCAGATTTGTAGTCGGCCCAGTCCTTGTAGCGAAACCCGTGCAGACGGCCGTTGCGGGCCTCGAAGAAGGCAACCACCGCCGCCAGATCATCCGCACGCCGGATGCCATAGGCTACATCATAGCGGCGACGGCTGTCGGCCCAGCTGGCATTGCGCTCTTCATCGCCTGAGGCCAGTTCGACCACTTGCGTGCGCCGTTCAGGGCCGCCCCGTGCCCCGCGGCTGATGTTGTCGGGGAACCTGACTTCATGGAATGCCATCACATGCCCCTCCGGCCGAGCGACACCGCGCGGGCGATATCGGCTGCGACCTGTGTCCGGGATTGCCGGAAGCTTTCGGCGTCCCGGGTCATGATGGTGACATTCACGGCAGGTGCGGAGGATTGACCTTGGCCATATCCAGCAGCCTCCCGGCGCGACAGAACCCGCTCACCGCGCTGCAGGATTGCCGGAACCTCGTCGGGTTTTATCCCGGCCCAGCCACCGAAATGCATGCGCGGCGCATTGGCAAAAGCCAGCGCAGGCACCATGCGGCCCGGGCCCGGCGCGCCGACCATGCCACCGGCGTGCAGAATGTTGGCGAAGATGCCACCCGCACCGCCCAGCGCGCCCGACAGCGCATTGGCAATGGGGCCGAGGATGAAGCGTCGCGCCGCCAGCTTCGCGAGATCAGCGATCATCGAGGTGACCAGGTCGCGGAAATCCAGCTTGCCAGTTTTCACGAAGTCGGCCACGGCGTTTTCGGCTGAGGTGAAGGCGCTGACCAGCGTGCTGCCGATATCACCCCCGATATCGCGCGCCTTGGCGGCATAGTCGGCGAGCGCCGCGGTGACGGCCTGCCAGCCGGTCAGGGCCGTGTCCGCGCCCTCGGCGGCCGCCGCCCCGGCGTTGCGCGCAGCGCTGCCCGCACCATCGGCTGCGGTGGCGGTGTTGTTCAGCCCTGCCGCGAGGGCATCGGCCGAAGCGGCTGCATCGGCGAGTGCGGTCTCCGCCTCGGTCCCCGTGCCAGTGACGGCCTCCTTCAGCGCTTGCCAGCTGGCCAACGGACGACCGGCGGCATCGGCAAGCATGCCAGCGGCCTCGCGATAGCCATCCGCCCGGCCACGCGCGTCGTCTGCCATCGCGCCAAGTCCGAGGTCGGGTGGTTCCAGATAGGTCTGGGACAGCGCGGCAGAGAAGGCATCCGCTGCGGCTGCGCCTGCAGCTGTTGCGGCACCCTCAAACGGGTTTCCGATCCGGCTGAGTTCTACGGGATCGAGTGTGCCGATCCGCACCCCACCTTCGCCAGTGGCCCATTCGGGCAGCAGCGCCAGCGCGGCGTTCAGCCCGTTGATGAAATTATTGATGCGCGTCACGACGCCGTTCAGCATCGCCTCGACGCCGGAAATCAGCCCGTTCGCGGCCTGGAAGGCGAAGTCACCAATGGCGCCGGGCAGACTGCCCCAGATTGCGACCGCAGCGTCATAGGCCCCCTGGAAGATGGCAGCCGTCCGGTCGCCGAAACTGACCACGCCCGCGATCGTGCCTTCCAGAGCCGAAAGCCCAGCAGCTTTCAGCCGCTCCCAGCCAGCGGCCATGTTGGCGAATGCGGCGTCGAGCGACAGGCCGATGCGCGACCAGACTTCTTTCGCCAGATCGCCCAGCAGGCGGAAGGCTTCGCCCACGCCGCCGACGCGGGCCACCAGCTGCGAGAACTGATAGACCAGCTCTCCGGCACCGACGATCAGCGCGCCGATGCCGGTGCGGATCAGCGCCCCGCGCATGATGACCAGCGCCGTGGCGAGGCCGCGCACTGACAGTGCTGCCGCTGCCAGTCCCGCCACCCAGCGCCCCGCCATGACGGCGGCGAAGGTCGCGGCATAGGAGGCGAGGCGTCCAAGATTTCCGATCAGCGCATTAATGGCTGCCCGCAGGATCCCGCCATCCGATGCCAGCGCGATGAAGGCGTTGGCCAGCGCCTCGACCGATGGGGCCACGGCGACGGCGATCCGGTTGCGCAGCCCCTCGAACACCAGTGACATGGTGCCAAGGGCAACTTGGGTGCGCCGCAGGGCCTCGATGGCGTCGGTGTCCAGCACCGCGCCGAGGTCGGAGGCCTGATCGCCCAACCGGGCCATCTCGGCCCCGCCGTTGCGCAGGAGCGGGAGGAGGCGCGTGGCGTCTGAGGCCATTGCCTCCAAGTAGAAGGTCATCTCCTGCTGGCTAAGGCCAGCGCGTTCCAGCGTGTCGACGTAGAGTTGCAAGGCTTCTGGCCCCGACAGGCGGGCAAATTGGTTAGCCGTCACGCCCACCTTCGGGGCGACGCTTTCGAAGAAGTCCGCCATCGGCCCGCCGCCGGTCTGCAGGAAATCGCCCACCCGGTCGTTCACGTCTTTCAAGATGTCGGCGAGCTTTTCCTGTTCGATGCCGACTGTGCGCGCGCCTGCAGACCAGCGCTGCAGGGCTTCGGGCGTGGCATTGGCGACCTGTGCGAACTGCCGAATTTGCGCGGCGCTCTCGGCGGTGGACCGGACGATCAGCCCGAGCGAAGCGGTGGCAGCAGCAGCGGCGGCAGACATGGCAATCCCGGCCCGGCGCGCAAAACCTGCAAGCCGGGTGTTGGCCAGTTCCATCTCGCGCGACAGACGGCCGAGGCCCTTTGCGCCAGCCGTGCCGACGCCCTCCAACTCGGCGCGAACCTGGCGGCCGCCCTCGGCGACGAGCCTTACACTGACCCTTTTTTCAGCCATCGCGGCCCCCTTCCATCTGTTCGTTCAGTTTGCGCACCATTACCGCCTCGATCTCGGGCAGCAGTTCGGCGGCGATCAGGGTATTCACGCCCAGCGCCCGCGCCAGCGCGAGGGCAGCACCCATGTCCCAGCCGAGCACCGCGCCGGGGATCACGCGCAGCTGACCACCAAGACGGCCGACCAGATCCCAGACCTGCCAGCCATCTTGTGTCTGCGGTCGGTTCAGTCTTGCGGGGCAGTCGGGGCACGTCCCCGCGCAGGCCGCGCAGTATCTGTCACCCCCGCCGAAGGACCAGTCGGCGAGGGCGCGGAGACGTTTTTTTCTGCGTCCAGCAGCAAGCCGCGCGCGACATACTGCGTCTGGAACGCCTCGAAGACCGGCCAGATTTCCAGTAGGGCGTCGATGCCCTCGGGCGAAACGGGGATGATGTTGCCTGCGCCATCGCCAACACCCTCCCAATCCAGAACCGCGCGACGGGCCACCGATTTTGCCATGGCCAGCGCCATTTCCTCTTGGGTCGCACCTTCGGGGAGTGTTTCCACCGCCAGATCGGCGCGCGCCGACACCATCAGCGCGGTGGTCAGGGGGCCGACCAGCAGGCGCAGGCCGGGGGCGAGGTCCAGCCATTCGGGCGTGGCGGTCAGGTTCAGTCGGATCATGATCAATATCCTGCAAGGGTGTTGATGAGAACGGCGGTGCACATGCGGGCCGGGCTGGCGGCCTTGGCGGCTTGCCAGTCAAAGCTCGCTTGCACGCCCTGCGGCCCGGCAATCTCGATGCGCGGGATCGGCAGATAGACTGCATGGGCGGTGAAGGTGAAACTGGCGTTCGCGCCGAGGCTGTAGACGAACTCCAACTCACACGGGCTGCCGTCGATGGCTTGGGTGACCAACGTGCTGTCCGAAAACCGCACTTCGATCCGACCGGTGAGCGCCGCCATGGTCGGATCGGCGCCATCGATCCGGCCATCGCCCCGGATCGTCTCGATCCGGTCGAGGTTGTTGGAATAGGTGATCTCGGCCGAAACGACATTCCCGAGTGCTGTACCATTGCGCTTCACCGTGCCGTTGAAATGGCCGAAACGCTGCAAGCCCAGCGCGGTAGGCGTGCCAGCGGCTGTTGCGGCGGCGATGGTTTCGCCTTGGGCCACCAGCCGAGCTGTCGCTGTCAGCAGACCCGACCGCTGCATCTGCCAGGACAGCTGATCCAGCACACAGCCGGAATACATTGCAAAGCGCGGCACCTCGGGCATCGCGGTTTCAATCGCCATGCTGGGCAGGGTCCAGTTGCCCGACTGGAAGGTGTGGGTCTTGGGCGTCGTGCCGGTGGTAGTCGGCTGGCCAAAGGCGGCCTTCAGCCAGAACCCAAATGCCTCCACGTCAATCGGGATCACCACCTCGCCGTCGGCGGTCACCGCGTCCTTGATCGGGGCGAGCGGATCGCGGCCATAGCCCAGCAGTTCGGATTCCAGCAACGGCTGTTCTGACCCGAGCGTCGCCCGGGCGAAGGGCATCAGCCGGAACCCACTGACTGGCGGGGTGCCGTAAACCGTCTCATACGCAAGCGCCATCTGCGCCCGCGCGCCTTGCGCACGTGCCATGGGGGTCTCCTTTATGTGGGGGTGTCAGGCCAGGGGGCCGGTGGTGGTGTAGTGCAACACGACGGTGATCACCGCCGCCTTCAGCGCCGCTGCGCCCTCGATGGGCAGATCAACCGAAGCCGGGGCCTCGGGCTCGAGCCAGTCGCAGAGGCCGCCAAGTGTGCGGTCAGCGTCCAGCGCCGTGCCGATGGCGGTGATCAGGGTGTCGAAGGTGCTGGCCCGACTGGTGCACGCCTGGACGACGACCTCCAATTCGGCGCGGTGCTGATAGTGGTAACGCAGCGGCGACAGCGTCACCTCCGGGTCACCCGGCTGGCCGTCGCGCAGGATGATCAGCCCGGCTGCGGGGATCCGCTCGGGCAGGACCTCATCGCGCAGGGTGAGGGCGGCAAGCGGCTGCAACCGCGCGTGCAGCGCGGCGAGAACGGTTTCGCGGGTGGTGGGCATTTGTCCAACTCAGGTTTGAACGTTCAGGGACTGATTGATCGTTGTGGAATGCTTAACAATAACTGAGTTTCACCTCGAGCCAGAGGTGCGCCGAGTTTTATGAATTCAACGCTCGGGCGATGTTCGCTCTCAGTAGTCAAACAGATCGTCGAAATCGCTATAGAACCCGTACTTAGGGGCCTGTACCTGCTCAAGTCCAAACGTGAAGAAGTGTTTGCGAGCGGCACGCCAGCCCCTCACAAGGCTCGGCATCCTGGTTTCTGGCTGGTCGTCTCCGCGCCATGCCGCAAGATCCAACCAAGAACCAGTGGCGAGTTCTTTATTGGATGGAGTTGGGCACTCCACTCCATATTTTGCCTTCAAAATGGAATTCCGCTTTTCCATCGCTCGACGAACCATGCTTAGAAGCCAGCCGTCGATTTCCTTTAAACGTTCGGATTCATCAAGTAGACAATAAAAGTGTTGATTTTCGTGTCGGATTGACCCATTTTTCCATTTGGCGCTGAGCCGTCTGCAACACGATAATCGCATGAAAAGGCCGCGGAATCCTTGATGCCAGTGGGTCACGGCGTTTCGGAAAACTGGGTCAAATTCTCGCGGAAATCAACACGGAAAGCGGCATCATGCCGCCCGAAGAAATGACCAAAGCCGTTGCGCGGCTTCTTGGTTTTCAACGCGTAGGGCCGGATCTGTCGGAGGGGATCATGGCGATCAATATGAAAGACTGAGGGTGAAGTGGGAGTGGGGAGCTAGGATGACGCATTAGGCCCAAACCGGACCTTCGAAGCCACCACGGCGAACGTCAGGTTTGGGTCTAATTTACCGACTTAATGCTTCTTAGCAGTGAGACACGGCGCAGATTGTATTAGAACGCTCCAGTATTGGTGTTCAAAAGAAACTGGGAAAATATAGGGCCACAAGCAGCCCCGATTTCGCGGGCTTTGCCGCCAATCTCTCCTGCACAGATCGTGGGGGGAACCAGACCACGGGTGTCTTGGGTTTGCAGATAGCGTTGCGTGCGCTCTACCAGCGCTTGTTTCACTTCGTTCGGAAAAGACCCGTCAATCATGATGGTTTCGAAATCTATGACGGAACAAATGGATATGCTGGCCTTTGCCAATTCCTGTGCTGCTTGCCCGACCCAGGGATCAACATACCGCGCAAGGCCGCTCCAGTCTTGCGGCGTCTGCCAAAGCCGCGCCGGGTCCAGCCCGGCCTCGGCCAAGCGGGTTTCCAACACATGCAGCGAGGCGATATCAATCAACTGACGGCTTTCCCCACTGGGGCCAATACTGGGCAGCGACCCCAAGGCCCCGGCGTTGCCTTGATGGCCCTCATACACCGAATGGTTCAACACGATACCGCCGCCAATGAAAGCCGCGACGAAAAAATAGGCGTAATCACGGTATTCCTTGCCCCGGCCATAGACATGCTCGGCCCGGCAGGCGGCGGTGGCGTCATTGACCATGAAGACGGGCAGATCGGTGAATGTCCCAACCTCCTCGCGCAGATCAAGCGTTTTCCAAAGCTGCGAAGTGGCCTCTGGCGCGCCGACCAGTTTGTGCCAGTTCCACAGCTCATACGGGGCCGCGATGCCGATGCCACACACCCGCGTTTGCGCCTGTGCAGGAAGGTCGGCCGTCAACGCTTCCAGCCCGTCCTGGAGAAACCCCAGGATACGATCTGGCACCGGGTAAGGGAAGGTAATGCGCCGCTGCGCCCGGATGACGCCAACGAAATCCATCAGGATCAGTTCGGCACTGCGCCGCCCCAGTTTCAGACCAAACGAGAACACGCCGTCGGGATTTAGCCGCATCGGCACCGAAGGCTTGCCCACCTTGCCGCGCACCGGGTCGCCACGGGCAAGCAGGCCATCCTGCTCCAGCTTGCGCAAGATCACCGAAACAGTTTGCGGCGACAGCCCCGCCACCCGCGCCAGGTCTGATCCGGGCATCGGCCCGTTGCGCTGCAACATGGACAGCAACAGACGTTCGTTATAGTCGCGCAAACCGCTTTGGTTCGCGCCACTGCTTAACGATCTGATCTTTGAGCCATCCATGATCGTGACCATATCCCTCTGCCCTCCTTGCCTACAAGACACTTCGGCAATTAATAAATCAAGTTTATTTATTTATTGACGGGGTGACGCGAATCGTGTTTCTTAAAGTCAGTTCCGCAACGCTGCGGGGTGACTGTCCGGCACGCCGGACCATCAAAGACTGTCTTGGGAGGACATCATGAAAAAACTACTCGCAACCACCGCGGTGGTCGTTATGGGCATGGCCGGAGCAGCTTCGGCGCAAGGCATCACCGCTTGCCTGATTACGAAAACGGATACCAACCCCTTTTTCGTCAAGATGAAAGAGGGTGCCGAGGCCAAAGCGGCAGAGCTTGGGATGACGCTGAAATCCTTTGCCGGCAAGGTTGACGGCGATCACGAAACCCAAGTGGCGGCGATTGAGACATGTATTCTGGACGGGGCAAAGGGCATATTGCTGACCGCGTCGGATACGTCGTCGATCACCACCGCCGTAAAGCAAGCGCGGGATGCGGGCGTTCTGGTGATCGCACTGGATACACCGCTGGACCCGATTGATGCGGCCGATGCAACCTTTGCGACCGACAACTTTCTGGCAGGCGAGCTGATCGGCAAATGGGCCGCTGGCAAGCTGGGCGCCGAGGCTGCCAATGCCAAGATCGCGATGCTGGATCTGGCCGTATCGCAGCCTTCGGTTGACGTGCTGCGCGACCAAGGCTTCCTGCAAGGCTTTGGCATTGATCTGGGCGATCCGAACAAATGGGGCGACGAAACCGACCCGCGCATCGTCGGCAATGACATCACCTCGGGCAACGAAGAAGGTGGCCGCAAGGCGATGGAAAACCTGCTGGCCAAAGACCCGTCGATCAACGTGGTCTATACCATCAACGAGCCTGCCGCTGCGGGTGCCTATGAGGCGCTGAAGTCGATTGGCCGCGAAAAAGACGTGCTGATCGTTTCGGTTGACGGCGGTTGCCCCGGCGTTGCCAATGTCAAGGAAGGCATCATCGGCGCCACATCGCAGCAATATCCGCTGCTGATGGCCTCCAAAGGGGTTGAGGCGATTGCCGCTTGGGCCAAGGATGGCACCAAGCCTGCCAATACCGAAGGCAAGGACTTCTTTGATACGGGCGTGACCCTGATCACCGACAGCCCGGTTGACGGCGTCGAAAGCATCGACAGTGCCAAAGGCACGGAGCTGTGCTGGGGCTGATGGGCCGCAACACCTGACAATCTGGAAAGGGGCGGCCTGCGCCGCCTCTTTTCACAGCATTTCGCTTGCACAGGGGGAGGAGGGTCGCCATGTCAGAAGCTGAGAATTTTGAAAGCGTCTCAAAGCGCGGCAGCCAGGAAGTTGCCAAATTTGAACAGCCCAATCGCGGGGCTATCGGCACATTGCAACATTGGCTGCACGTCAATCCGGCGCTTGTGCCGCTGATCGTTCTGGTCTTGTCGATCCTTGTGTTTGGCGCGCTGCTGGGCAGCAAGTTCTTCTCGCCCTTCGCGCTGACGCTGATCTTGCAGCAAACCGCGATCGTCGGCATCGTGGGCGCGGCACAAAGCCTTGTCATCCTGACCGCAGGAATTGACCTGAGCGTTGGGGCGATCATGGTCTTGTCCTCGGTGGTGATGGGGCAATTCACCTTTCGCTACGGCTTGCCGGTCGAGGTTTCGATCCTGTGTGGTCTTGCCATCGGCACCGCTGTCGGCTTCGTCAATGGCTGGCTGGTGGCGATCATGCGGCTGCCCCCCTTCATCGTGACCTTGGGCATGTGGCAAATCGCGCTGGCCTCCAACTTTCTCTATTCCGCCAATGAAACCATCCGCAGCCAAGAGATTGCCGAGCAGGCCCCCCTGCTGCAACTCTTTGGCGCGACCTTCAAGATCGGCGGGGCGGTGTTCACCGTGGGCGTGGTCTTCATGGTGCTGCTGGTGGTCTTGCTGGCCTATATCCTGAAACAAACCGCTTGGGGCCGCCATGTCTATGCCGTGGGCGATGACCCGGACGCGGCAGAGCTTTCCGGCGTCAATGTCAAAGGCACGTTGATTTCCGTCTATATGCTGTCGGGGTTGATCTGCGCTTTCGCAGGTTGGGCCTTGATCGGGCGGATCGGGTCGGTTTCGCCAACCTCGGGCCAGCTTGCCAATATCGAAAGCATTACGGCGGTGGTGATTGGCGGCATCTCATTGTTCGGGGGGCGTGGCTCTATTCTGGGGATGTTGTTCGGATCGCTGATCGTCGGGGTATTCACCCTTGGCCTTCGCCTGCTGGGGGCCGATGCGCAATGGACCTATCTGCTGATCGGCGCGCTGATTATTGCCGCGGTCGCTGTGGATCAATGGATTAGAAAGGTGTCTGTCTGATGGAACCGATTTTGAAAGGCCGCAATCTGGTCAAACGCTATGGCAAGGTGACGGCGCTCGATCACTGTGATTTCGATCTCTATCCCGGTGAAATTCTGGCGGTGATCGGCGATAACGGTGCGGGCAAAAGCTCTCTGATCAAGGCGATCTCTGGCGCCATCGTCCCGGATGAGGGCGAGGTTTACCTGGAGGGCAAGCAGGTCAAATTCACCTCGCCCATTCAGGCGCGCGAGGCGGGGATTGAAACGGTGTATCAAACCCTTGCCATGTCTCCGGCGCTGTCGATTGCTGATAACATGTTCATGGGGCGTGAATTGCGCAAACCGGGCTTTCGCGGCAAATGGTTGCGCCAGTTGGACCGTCCACGCATGGAACGCCTTGCCCGCGAAAAGCTGACCGAACTGGGTTTGATGACGATTCAGAACATCAATCAGGCGGTGGAAACCCTGTCGGGTGGTCAGCGGCAAGGGGTGGCCGTAGCCCGCGCTGCGGCATTCGGCTCCAAGGTCATCATTCTGGATGAACCGACCGCAGCACTGGGGGTCAAGGAAAGCCGCAAGGTGCTGGAATTGATACAGGATGTCAAATCGCGCGGTATCCCGATCATCCTGATCAGCCACAACATGCCCCATGTGTTCGAAGTTGCTGACCGCATCCACGTCCACCGCCTGGGCAAACGTCTTTGCGTCGTGAATCCCAAGGACTACACGATGTCGGATGCCGTGGCTTTCATGACCGGTGCCAAGGAGCCGCCAGTTGAAACCGTCCCCACTTAGGGTCAGGATGCATAACCAATAGATGACGAGGGCTGCGAGTGCGATGGCAGAGAGAAACACCTTGGGGCATCTGTCATAGCGGGTCGCGACACGCCTCCAGTCCTTGAGCCTGCCGAACATGGTCTCGATCTGGTTGCGGCGCTTGTTTCTGCGCTTGTCGTATTTGCCCGACGTCTTGCGTTTCTTCCGGCCTGGGATGCAGGCGCGTATCCCCTTGTCCGGTAACGCTTCTCTGAACCAGTCGGCATCATAGCAGCGATCCCCGAGCAGCCATTTGACATTTGGCGGGCCGCTCAGGAGGGCCCGTGCGCCGATGCAATCGCTCACCTGTCCGACGGTAACGAACAGGTCGATTGGTCGCCCCTGACTGTCGCAGATGGCGTACAGTTTGGTCCCTCTCGGGTCATTGCTGCGCAATGCCCTGTCGGGCAACGGTTCATGCCGCCTTTGGTTCGGCCAATCAGACGGCCACGCCCCCCTTTTTGGCGGCCATGCTGGTCGCTGTTCGGTGAGCCTTCAGGTATGTCGCGTCCGATGCCCGGCAGCGGTTTGCCTTCAAACCGCGAAAGGGGATCATCACGGTCGTCTTCTCACCATGTTCCGCCGCCAGCCCGGCCATCATCCGCGCGAAGATGCCTTTCTCGCTCCAACGCTTCCAGCGGCTGTAGAGTGTTTTGTGAGGGTAATATTCCCGCGGCGCATCCCGCCATCGCAAGCCATTGCGATTGATGAAGATAATCCCACTCAACACCCGTCTGTCATCGACCCTCGGCTTGCCGTGCGACTTCGGGAAGAAAGGCTTAAGTTTGCCCATCTGCGCCTCGGTCAGCCAGAAATGATCACTCATGTCACCACTCCTTTTCGGAGCCGTGAATCACGCAGCACGACCAAAATCAATGCATCTTGACCCTAAGCAGTTATCAAAAGTCGTGATCGCAGCGAAGGTCAGCTATCTGACCAAACACTCAGCGGCATCGTCGACAAACTTCCCTATGCTGCAAGGGATTTCTGATCGACCCAGTTCGCTTGTGACAAAGGCAATGACCTGCCGCTTCCAACGGTTGCAGAGCGTCTTCGGTGGCCCATACTCCCGTAGGGCATCGCACCAACGCAATCCATTGCGATTTATGAAGATTATTCCACTCAGGACGCGCCGGTCATCCACCCGCGGCTTGCCATGGCTCTTCGGAAAGAATGGCTTTAGCCACTCCACCTGCGCGTCGGTCAGCCAGAATAAGTTGCTCATCATCACCCATGTCAGCTCGGGGTCTTGAATCACGCAGCGACGGCAGCCTAAAGCAGATCAATGGGTCCTGACGCTAGACAATCGTGGCCTCGGTGGCGGCGCGCAATTCGGCTTCGGTGACGCCATTGGCGCATTCGACGATATTCAAGCCGCCTTCGACAACATCCAGCACGCCCAGATTGGTGATGATGCGGTCCACCACAGCCTTGCCGGTCAGGGGCAGCGTGCATTGTTTCAGCAGTTTGCTCTCGCCATGCTTGCTGGTGTGGTCCATCACCACCACCACAAGGCCTACGCCTGCGACCAGATCCATCGCGCCGCCCATGCCTTTGACTGACCTGCCCCCCGGTCGTCCCTCGGTCATAACGAGAGTCCTTGGTTTTGATAGTCGTCGGTTTCGGGTGTAGGAAGCGCTTCACCGATAAATTCGAATTTCGCTCAGGCCGGTGAAACAGTGTCCAAGTCGAGCTCCCGCAACCACCGTTTCCGACCTAAGGTCCGCACGTGTTGCGGGCATTGTCCTATTTGCGTAAGCGGCGTCTGGGCCCCATCTTCTGCATGACCTGTTAAGCTGCGACTCCGCGCCTGAATGATATCGGGCAGGAGTTTGGACCTGTCACGGTTTCGTTCCGGTCTTTTGAGAGCAATACTCGCCATCAAGGAGACCGGATATGGCAGCGATACACAGCGACGAGTTCAAGCGGGATGCGGTTCGCATTGCGCTCACCAGTGGCCTGACACGGCGTCAGGTTGCATC
>NZ_RPEN01000130.1 GCF_003991405.1 Pseudorhodobacter sp. E13 | reverse complement strand
GCCAAAATACTTCGTGATCGCCGCCGTCAACGTCGTCTTGCCGTGGTCAACGTGACCAATCGTGCCGATGTTTACGTGCGGTTTGGTGCGTTCAAACTTTGCCTTTGCCATGATGGCCTCCTGATTTGGATAGGTGCGGTGCGCCAAAGCACACCCTACGGAATGGAGGGCGGGGTTTCCCCCGCCGCACCGTTTATGCGTATTTCTTCTGGATTTCGTCCGAGATGTTCTGCGGAACAGCGTCGTAATGGTCGAAGGTCATCGAGAACACAGCACGGCCCGAGGTCATGGACCGCAGCGTGTTGATGTAGCCGAACATGTTTGCCAAAGGCACCATCGACGCGATCACGTTGGCGTTGCCGCGGCTGTCTTGCCCCGTCACCATCCCACGACGCGACGTCAAGTCGCCGATCACACCACCGGTATATTCCTCCGGGGTCACAACTTCGACCTTCATGATCGGTTCCAGCAGCTTTGCGCCAGCTTTCTTCAGACCTTCACGCATCCCGGCACGGGCCGCGATTTCAAAGGCCAGAACGCTGGAGTCAACGTCGTGGAACGCGCCATCGACCAAGGCAACCTTGAAGTCGATAACCGGGAAGCCAGCCAAGGGGCCCGAGTCCATGACAGACTTGATACCCTTTTCAACGCCGGGGATGTATTCCTTCGGAACAGCACCACCAACGATACGGCTTTCGAAGGAATAACCTTCGCCCGGCTCGGTCGGCGTGATGATCATCTTCACGCGCGCGAACTGGCCGGTCCCACCGGACTGCTTCTTGTGCGTGTAGTCGATCTCGGCTTCGCGAGAGATGGTTTCACGGTAAGCCACCTGCGGCGCACCAATATTCGCCTCAACCTTGAATTCCCGCTTCATACGGTCAACCAGAATGTCGAGGTGAAGTTCGCCCATGCCCTTCATGATGGTCTGACCGCTCTCGAAGTCAGTTTCCACGCGGAAGGACGGGTCTTCGGCAGCCAGACGTGCCAGTGCGATACCCATTTTTTCCTGGTCAGCCTTGGTCTTCGGCTCGACGGCGATCTCGATCACCGGCTCGGGGAAGGTCATGGTTTCCAGAACGACCTGATTGTTCGGGTCGGACAGGGTGTCGCCGGTCGTGGTTTCCTTCAGACCAGCCAAAGCGATGATGTCGCCTGCAAAGGCTTCTTCAATCTCTTCGCGGTTGATGGCGTGCATCATCATCATACGGCCAACGCGCTCTTTGCGGCCTTTGGTCGTGTTGACCATCTGGTCGCCCTTTTTCAACACGCCGGAATAGATCCGCGTGAAGGTCAAGGAACCGACGAAGGGGTCGTTCATGATTTTGAAGGCCAAAGCCGAGAAGGGCTGGCTGTCATCGGCCGAACGCGGCTGGTTACGGGTTTCCGTCTCATCGCCCGGAACGAAGCCCATATAGGCCGGCACGTCCAAAGGCGAAGGCAGATAGTCGATAACCGAGTTCAACAGCGGCTGAACGCCTTTGTTCTTGAACGCGGAACCCGCAGTCACCGGCACGAAGGACAGCGACAGCGTGCCCTTGCGGATCAGCTTGCGCAGGGTTGCCTCGTCAGGCTCATTGCCTTCCAGATATGCTTCCATCGCGTCGTCGTCTTGCTCGACGGCGATTTCCAGCAGGTTCATGCGCCATTCAGCGGCCTGATCGGCCAGATCGGCACGGATCGGCTTACGAACCCAGGCTGCGCCCAGATCTTCGCCTTCCCACACCCATTCTTCCATCTTGATCAGGTCGATGATGCCTTCCAGCTTGTCCTCGGCACCAATCGGCAAAGCGATCGGCAGCGGAGTCGCGCCAGTGCGGTCTTTGATCATCTTGACGCAGTTAAAGAAGTCCGCGCCGATCTTGTCCATCTTGTTGACGAACACAATCCGCGGAACTTTATAACGGTCAGCCTGACGCCATACGGTTTCGGTCTGCGGCTCAACACCAGCGTTGGCGTCCAGCAAGCAGATGGCCCCATCCAGAACCGCCAGCGAACGCTCTACTTCAATGGTGAAGTCAACGTGGCCGGGGGTGTCGATGATGTTGAAACGGTATTTCGTGTCCGAAGTGCCTTCGGTGGTCGGGTCTTCCTGACGCTGCCAGAAGGTGGTGGTTGCAGCGGAAGTGATCGTGATGCCACGCTCCTGCTCCTGCTCCATCCAGTCCATGGTGGCGGCACCATCATGCACTTCGCCGATTTTGTGCGACTTGCCTGTGTAATACAGAATCCGCTCGGTCGTCGTGGTTTTACCCGCGTCGATATGCGCCATGATCCCGATATTCCGGTAGCGCCGTAGTTCGTACTCGCGTGCCATGATGCCCTCTTACCAGCGGTAATGGCTGAACGCTTTGTTTGCGTCGGCCATTTTATGGGTGTCTTCCCGCTTTTTGACGGCGGTGCCACGGTTGTTGACGGCATCCGAAAGCTCGGCAGCCAGACGCTCTTCCATGGTGTTTTCGTTGCGCTTGCGGGCAGCGATGATCAGCCAACGAATGGCCAAAGCTTCGCGGCGCTCCGAGCGCACATCAACCGGAACCTGATAGGTTGCACCACCAACGCGACGCGACCGCACTTCGACGGACGGCTTCACGTTTTCCAGTGCTTCATGGAAGCACTCGATCGGGGCGCGCTTCAGGCGCTCTTCAACGCGGGTCAGCGCGTTGTAGACGATGGATTCGGCGACAGATTTCTTGCCGTCGATCATCAGGTTGTTCATGAACTTTGTCAGAACCTTATCGCCATACTTGGCGTCAGGCAGAATCTCGCGTTTTTCAGCGGCGTGACGACGTGACATATCTCAACTCCTCACTTCGGCCGCTTCGCGCCGTATTTCGAACGGCGTTGACGACGGTCTTTTACGCCTTGGGTATCCAACACACCGCGCAGGATGTGGTAACGGACACCCGGAAGGTCTTTTACACGGCCGCCGCGGATCAGAACAACAGAGTGCTCTTGCAGGTTGTGCTTTTCGCCCGGAATGTAGCTGATGACCTCAAAACCATTGGTCAGACGCACTTTTGCGACTTTCCGCATAGCCGAGTTCGGCTTTTTCGGGGTCGTTGTGTAAACGCGGGTGCATACGCCGCGCTTTTGGGGGCAGGATTCCAAGTGCTGCGACTTGGACCGCTGAACGCGCGGCTCGCGCGGTTTGCGGATTAGCTGTTGGATCGTTGGCATTCACGTTCCTCGTGTTGCAACTGTCAATACTCGCACCGGTCTTTTTCCGGCACACTACTTCTCGACGGCATCTTGTGCCTTCACAAAACACCAAAACCGCAGTCGTCGCCCTTGCGGGTGACGGTGCGGTGGAATTCCAGAGGATCGGGGCATTTCACGGCCCGGATCATGACCACTTCAGTCTTTGAGACCTTTGGACATGCTCGCGCAGGCCTCAGGTGTTGCGGCGTATAGGGGGAGTCGCAGAGGATGTCAACACACCGCGACCCAATAGGGCTTAGCGATCCGGGGTGGCCGTGCCCGTCATCGAGGCTTTGCTGGCCGCGATGCGGCGTTGCAACTGGTGCTCGCGCAGATAGGTATACAGCCCCATCGCCACCACGATAAACGCCCCCAGCAAGGTCAGCCCGCGCGGGAAATCGTCAAACGCCAACCAGCCGATGACAATCGCCCAGATCAGCGCGGAATAGCGGAACGGCGCAACCACCGCAACATCGCCCACCCGCATCGCCATCACGATGAACAGATAGCCCATGATCAGCATGGCCGAGGCGCCCGCCAACAGCGCCAGCACCTTTGGGTTCACCGCGATCCAAGTCTCTAACGCCAGTTCACCCGGCCCGCCCAGCCCCATCAGCGTCACGGCCACCACGCTATAGATCGCGCCCATCAACGTCACCGCAACTGATGTGTAAATCGCAATGGTGACGGAAGGCAGACCATGCGAAAACTGTCGCGTCGTCAGGTCACGCACCACCACAAACGCAACCGAGATCAAGGCCACCACCGACCAGATATTGAACCCTTCGGTGCCCGGTCGCACGATCAACAGCACCCCGCCAAAGCCGATGGCAATCGCCGTCATCCGCCGCCAACCCACGGGTTCCTTCAAGGCCAGCGCCGCCCCCAGTGTCACCGCCAAGGGCAAGGATTGCAGAATGGCCGACAGATTGGCGAGCGGCATCTGCCGCAGGGCCAGCAGAAAGGTCAGCGTCGCGCACAGCTCTGCCAAGGTGCGCCAGCCCAACAGCTTGCGATCGCCGGGCGGCACGGCAAGGCTGCCAATGCCCATCACCCGTGCCAGCACCAGCAAGGCCGCCAAAGTCATCGCGCCTCGGATCACAATCGCCTGTGACATCGGCAATACCTGCATCACCGCTTTCATGAAGCTGTCATTGATCGTGAAGGTCGCCATGGCGACCATCATATAAAGGCTGCCGCGCGCGTTGTCTGAAAGTGCCAAGCTTTGCCCCCTACCCTATGAAGCGCATCGCATCTGCCCTGCCCGATGCAGATTGGAACCGGGGAAAACGCGATATGCTTTGGCCGACCCTTTCCGCCAAGGGCCCCCAAGGTCAAGACCCGCAGGGCCAAAACTTTGTATCCCTGACAAAGTGAAAAGGCCCCCCGCAGTCTCCTGCGGGGGGCCTTTTCCATTCCTTCAGGCGCGCTTATTCGTCGCGGCTTTCCACCGGATCAGCGGCAACCGGTTCCGGCGCGGCCAAGGCGGCTGCCTGCTCGGCTTCGGACCGGCGGGCCTCCACGACCTTGGTATCACGCTCGGCGGCGATGCGCTTCACGCGGCTGGTGGCACCCCCTGTCCCTGCCGGGATCAGACGACCAACGATGACGTTCTCTTTCAGGCCGACCAGTTTGTCGCGCTTGCCCTGAACCGAAGCCTCGGTCAGGACCCGCGTGGTTTCCTGGAACGACGCTGCCGAGATGAAGCTGCGTGTCTGCAAGCTGGCTTTGGTGATCCCCAGAAGGATCGGTTCTGCCGTTGCCGGACGCACGCCCAGACGATGTGCCTTGGCGTTTGCTTCTTCCAACTCTTGCTTATCGACGTTTTCGCCCTTCAGCAGCGTGGTCTGGCCCGAGTCAAGAACCTCGAACTTTTGCAGCATCTGACGCACGATCACTTCGATATGCTTGTCGTTGATCTTCACGCCTTGCAGACGATACACGTCCTGCACTTCGTCAATCATGTAGTTGGCCAGTGCCTCGACTCCCAGGATCCGCAGAATATCGTGCGGGGCCGGGTTGCCGTCCATGATGTAATCGCCCTTCTGGACGAAATCACCTTCCTGCACCGGAATATGCTTGCCTTTCGGCACCATGTATTCCAGCGGCTGAAGGCTGTCATCAATCGGTTCCAGCGTGATGCGGCGCTTGTTCTTGTAGTCCTTGCCGAACCGCACATAGCCATCGGATTCCGCGATGATCGCGTTATCCTTCGGACGGCGGGCTTCGAACAATTCCGCCACGCGGGGAAGACCCCCGGTGATGTCCTTGGTCTTGGCACCTTCCCGCGGAATACGGGCAACAACGTCACCGGGGCGAATGTCCTGACCGTCTTCGACCGACAAAATCGCGTCGACCGACATCGGATAGGAAATCGGGTTCCCCGCTTCATTGCGCACCGGCTCTCCGTCGGCATCCATGATGATGACTTCCGGCTTCAGGTCATTGCCCTTCGGCGCCGACCGCCAGTCAGACACGATCTTCTGTGTCATGCCGGTCGCATCATCGGTTTCCTCACGCACAGAGATACCCGACACAAGGTCCACGAACCGCGTCACACCGGCCTTTTCGGCGATGATCGGCAGGGTATAGGGGTCCCATTCGAACAGTTTCGCGCCGCGCTTGACCGCTTGGCCATCCTTGACGTGAACCTTGGCACCGTAAGACACCTTGTGCGATGCCCGCTCTTGCCCGGCTTCGTCAATGATCGCGATTTGCATCGCGCGGCCCATGACGACCTGTTCACCCGCTGCGTTTTCCAGCAGGTTGGCGTTGCGGAACTCGACCTTGCCCTCTTGGCTTGCTTCGAGGAAGGACTGCTGACCACCCTGCGCAATACCGCCGATGTGGAAGGTCCGCATCGTCAGCTGCGTGCCCGGCTCCCCAATCGACTGCGCGGCGATGATGCCGACAGCTTCACCTTGGTTCACCAAAGTCCCGCGTGCAAGGTCACGGCCATAGCACTGGGCGCAAACGCCCTCTTCGGCCTCACATGTCAAGGGGCTGCGGATACGCGCCGATGCAACACCGGCCTGATCAATCAGATCCGCCTTGCGCTCGTCGATCAGCTCGCCGCGTGCCACGATCACTTCGTCCTGACCGGGCACAAGGATATCCTCAGCCGCCACACGGCCCAGCACCCGCTCGGACAGCGAAGAGACAACCTCGCCATCATTCACAGCCGCCGAAGCGGTGATGCTGTTTTCAGTGCCGCAATCATGGGCGCGCACGATGCAATCCTGTGCCACGTCCACCAGACGCCGCGTCAGATAGCCCGAGTTCGCCGTCTTCAAAGCCGTATCCGCAAGGCCCTTACGGGCACCGTGGGTAGAGTTGAAATACTCCAACACGGTCAGACCTTCTTTAAAGTTCGAGATGATCGGCGTCTCGATGATCTCCCCCGACGGCTTGGCCATCAGGCCGCGCATACCGCCAAGCTGCTTCATCTGCGCAGGCGAACCCCGCGCACCGGAGTGCGACATCATGTAAACCGAGTTCGGCTCTTTTTCCGCGCCGGCATCGGTGTAACGCACTGCCGAGATTTCTTTCATCATCTCGCCAGCAACGGTATCCGAGCACTTCGACCAGGCATCAACAACCTTGTTATACTTCTCGCCCTGAGTGATCAGGCCGTCCATATACTGCTGTTCGAAATCCTTCACCTGATCGCGCACGCCATTCACGATATCCCATTTGGTATCGGGGATCAGCATGTCGTCCTTACCGAAGGAAATACCGGCCTTGAATGCCTCACGGAAGCCCATGGTCATGATCTGGTCACAGAAGATCACCGACTCTTTCTGACCGCAATAACGGTAGACGGTGTCGATGACGTTCTGCACGTCTTTCTTGCGCAACAAGCGGTTCACCAGATCGAAAGGTGCCTTGGCGTTCAGCGGCAGCAGGTTGCCCAGACGCAGGCGGCCCGGCGTGGTGTCATACCGCTTCCAAACCTCATTGCCCTCGTCGTCGATCTGCTTGATGCGCGCCTTGATCGAGGCATGCAGATGCACCGCACCCGCAGCCAAAGCATGCTCCACCTCGGTCACATCCGCAAAAGCCATGCCTTCGCCAACCATGCCTTTGCGTTCCATGGTGGTGTAATACAGACCCAACACCATATCCTGCGACGGCACGATGATCGGCGCACCGTTGGCCGGCGACAAGACGTTGTTCGTCGACATCATCAAGACGCGCGCTTCCAACTGGGCCTCAAGGCTCAGCGGGACGTGAACGGCCATCTGGTCACCGTCAAAGTCGGCGTTAAAGGCCGAGCAGACCAGCGGGTGAAGCTGGATCGCCTTGCCTTCGATCAGGATCGGCTCGAACGCCTGAATGCCCAAGCGGTGCAGCGTCGGCGCACGGTTCAGCAGAACCGGATGCTCGCGGATCACCTCATCCAGAATATCCCAAACCTCGGGACGCTCTTTTTCCACCAGCTTTTTCGCCTGTTTCACGGTGCTGGAAAGCCCTTTGGCCTCCAGACGCGAATAGATGAACGGCTTGAACAGTTCCAAGGCCATCTTCTTCGGCAAACCGCACTGATGCAGCTTGAGTTCCGGACCGGTCACGATAACCGAACGACCCGAGAAGTCGACGCGCTTACCAAGCAAGTTCTGACGGAACCGACCCTGCTTACCCTTCAGCATGTCCGACAGCGATTTCAGCGGGCGCTTGTTGGTGCCCGTGATCACGCGGCCACGACGGCCGTTGTCAAACAACGCGTCCACAGCTTCCTGCAACATGCGCTTTTCGTTGCGCACGATGATATCGGGCGCACGCAACTCGATCAGACGCTTCAAACGGTTGTTCCGGTTGATGACGCGGCGGTAAAGGTCGTTCAGGTCAGAGGTCGCAAAGCGGCCACCATCCAGCGGCACCAAGGGGCGCAGTTCCGGCGGGATCACCGGAAGCACGGTCAGGATCATCCATTCCGGGCGGTTGCCGGATTCAAGGAAGCTTTCCACGATCTTCAAACGCTTGATGATCTTTTTCGGCTTCAATTCGCCGGTGGCTTCTTTCAGCTCCTCGCGCAATTGCTCGGCGGTCGCCTCAAGGTCGATCGCAGCCAGCATTTCACGGATGGCTTCAGCGCCGATATTGGCGGTGAACGCGTCCGCGCCATAGAGGTCTTGCGCGTCCAGATACTCTTCTTCGGTCATCAACTGGCCATAGGTCAGGTCGGTCAGACCCGGCTCAATCACCACATAGTTTTCGAAGTAGAGAATACGCTCCAGATCGCGCAGCGTAGTGTCCAGCATCAGGCCAATACGGCTCGGCAGCGACTTGAGGAACCAGATATGCGCAACCGGGGCGGCCAGTTCGATATGGCCCATCCGCTCACGGCGGACCTTTTGCAGCGTGACTTCAACGCCGCATTTTTCGCAGACAACGCCGCGATATTTCATGCGCTTGTATTTGCCGCACAGGCATTCGTAATCCTTGATCGGGCCAAAGATACGCGCGCAGAACAGGCCGTCACGCTCGGGCTTGAACGTGCGGTAGTTGATGGTTTCCGGCTTTTTGATCTCACCATAAGACCAGCTCAGAATCCGCTCCGGGCTGGCCAGAGAGATCTTGATCTCGTCAAAGGTCTTGACCGGGGCAACCGGGTTGAACGGGTTGGTCGAAAGTTCCTGGTTCATTTTCACATCCTTGAATGGGGGCGGCGGGGGAGAAGGGGTAAGGTGGGCAAATTGCCCACCCTACGGACGGTGTAGGGTGGGCAATCTGCCCACCACCCCGTCACTCTTCCTCCGCATCCAGGAGTTCCATATTCAGGCCGAGGCCGCGCACTTCCTTCACCAGAACGTTGAAGCTTTCAGGCACGCCGGCCTCAAAGTTGTCTTCGCCCTTCACGATGCTCTCATACACTTTGGTCCGGCCCGCCACGTCATCCGACTTCACAGTCAGCATCTCTTGCAGGGTGTAGGCGGCGCCATAAGCCTCCAAGGCCCAGACCTCCATCTCCCCAAGACGCTGACCACCGAACTGCGCCTTACCACCCAGCGGCTGCTGCGTGACAAGCGAGTATGGGCCGGTCGAACGTGCGTGCAGCTTGTCATCGACAAGGTGATGCAGCTTCAGCAGGTATTTGACCCCGACAGTGACCGGGCGCGCGAACTGCTCGCCGGTGCGGCCATCAAACACGACAGACTGACCAGACTGGTCAAAACCAGCCCGCTTCAGCGCATCGTTGATATCCGCTTCCTTGGCACCGTCGAAAACCGGCGTTGCGATCGGCACACCGCCGGTCACATTGCCTGCCAGTTCAAGGAAGGTTTCCTCATCCTGACCAGCAAACGCCGCTTCATAAGTCTCATCGCCATAAGCCAGACGCACCGCATCGCGCACCGGGGTCATATCGCCCGAACGACGATACTCGGACAAAGCCTCGTCGATCTTGATCCCAAAGCCGCGTGCAGCCCAACCCATATGGGTTTCCAGAATCTGACCGACGTTCATCCGTGACGGCACGCCCAGCGGGTTCAAACAGATATCCACGGTCGTTCCATCTGCTAGGAACGGCATGTCTTCCATCGGAACCACGCGGCTGACAACACCTTTGTTGCCGTGACGACCAGCCATCTTGTCGCCCGGTTGCAGCTTGCGCTTCACCGCCACGAACACCTTGACCATCTTCATCACGCCCGGAGGCAGATCATCGCCGCGACGCACCTTTTCGACCTTGTCGTCGAAACGGTGATCCAAGGCGCGCTTTTGCGCCTCATACTGGTCGTGCAGCGCCTCAACGTCCTTGGCTTCGGCTTCTTCACCCAGCGCCAACTGCCACCACTGGCCACGGCTTAGCGTGCCCAACAGCTCCTCATCAATGGTCGACCCTGCCTTGATGCCCTTCGGCCCCTTAACAGCGGTTTTCCCCATGATCAGGGTTTTCAGACGCGCATAGATGTTGCGCTCCAGAATGACCAATTCGTCATCCCGGTCGCGCGCGAGGCGTTCAACTTCTTCCCGCTCGATCTGAAGCGCGCGTTCGTCCTTGTCCACACCGTGACGGTTGAACACCCGCACTTCGACGATCGTGCCAAAGGCCCCCGGCGGCAGACGCAAGGACGTGTCGCGCACGTCGCTGGCCTTTTCACCAAAGATGGCGCGCAGCAGCTTTTCTTCCGGCGTCATCGGGCTTTCGCCCTTTGGCGTGATCTTACCCACCAGAATGTCACCCGGCTGCACTTCAGCACCGATGTAAACGATCCCGGCTTCGTCGAGGTTGCGCAGGGCTTCCTCACCGACGTTCGGAATATCGCGGGTAATTTCTTCCGGCCCCAGTTTCGTATCGCGCGCCGCGACTTCGTATTCGTCGATGTGGATCGAGGTGAACACGTCGTCTTTCAGAATACGCTCGGAAATCAGGATCGAGTCTTCGTAGTTGTAGCCATTCCACGGCATGAAGGCCACGATGACGTTCCGGCCAACGGCCAGTTCGCCCATATCGGTGCAAGGGCCATCGGCCACAACTTCGCCGCGCACAACCGTATCACCCACCTTCACCAGCGGACGCTGGTTGATGCAGGACGACTGGTTGGACCGCTTGAACTTGCGCAGACGATAGATGTCGACGCCCGGCTCACCCGGCTCCAGCATTTCGGTCGCCCGCACAACGATACGGGACGCGTCCACCTGATCAATCACACCCGCCCGGCGCGCCATGATGGCCGCCCCGGAATCGCGGGCCACGATGCCTTCAATCCCCGTGCCGACGAACGGCGCATCGGATTTCACCAAAGGCACCGCCTGACGCATCATGTTCGAACCCATCAACGCGCGGTTAGCGTCGTCGTTTTCAAGGAACGGAATGAGCGAGGCCGCAACCGACACCAACTGCTTGGGCGAAACGTCGATCAGATCGACAGCTTCTGAAGGGTTCAGCATGAATTCGCCGGATTTCCGCGTGGAAACCAGATCATTCATGAAGCGACCATCTGCGTCCAAGGATGCGTTGGCCTGTGCCACCGTGTGCCGCATTTCCTCGGTCGCCGACATATAGACGACTTCGTCCGTCACCTTGCCGTCAATGACCTTGCGATACGGTGTCTCGATGAAGCCATATTTGTTCACCCGCGCAAAGGTGGCGAGCGAGTTGATCAGACCGATGTTCTGACCTTCCGGCGTTTCAATCGGGCACATCCGGCCATAATGGGTCGGGTGAACGTCGCGCACCTCAAAGCCCGCACGTTCCCGCGTCAGACCGCCCGGCCCAAGGGCCGACAGACGGCGCTTGTGCGTCACTTCGGACAGCGGGTTGGTTTGGTCCATGAACTGCGACAACTGGCTGGAACCAAAGAATTCCCGCACCGCAGCCGCAGCCGGTTTCGCGTTGATCAGGTCTTGCGGCATGATCGTGTCAATCTCGACGCTCGACATACGCTCTTTGATGGCGCGTTCCATGCGCAGCAGGCCGACGCGATACTGATTTTCCATCAATTCGCCAACCGAACGCACACGGCGGTTGCCGAGGTGGTCGATATCGTCAATCTCGCCCTTGCCATCACGCAATTCGGTCAAGGCCTTGATGCAGGCGATGATGTCGTCACGGTCCAGCGTGCGCTGGGTGTCGGGCTTGCCCAGATCCAGACGCATGTTCATCTTCACGCGACCCACGGCCGAAAGGTCGTAACGCTCGCTGTCAAAGAACAAGGTGTCGAACAGGTTCGACGCGGCCTCAACGGTCGGCGGCTCACCCGGGCGCATGACGCGGTAAATATCCATCAACGCGGTGTCGCGGCCCATGTTCTTGTCGGCGGCCATGGTGTTGCGGATATAGGGGCCGACGTTGACGTTATCGATATCCAGAACCGGAATATCGGTAATGCCTTGGTCCAGCAGAACCTTCAGGGTTCCGCCTTTCACTTCGCCGTCCTTGTCATATTCCATCGTCAATTCGTCGCCGGCTTCGACCCAGATCTCGCCGGTTTCTTCGTTGATGATGTCCTTGGCCACATATTTGCCCACGATCTGATCGTAGGGCAGCAGCAGCTCCTTGACCTTGCCTTCGTCGATGATCTTCTTGACCATCCGCGGCGTCATCTTTTCGCCAGCCTTGCACAGCACTTCGCCGGTGGCCGCGTCCACGATATCAAAGGTCGGGCGGGTGCCGCGCACACGCTCGGGGAAGAACTTGGTGACCCAGCCCTTGTTCTTCTCATATTTGTAGCTGACCGTATTGTAATACGCGTCCATGATCTGCTCTTGGCCCATGCCAAGCGCATAAAGAAGCGTCGTCACCGGCAGTTTCCGGCGGCGGTCGATACGGGCGAACACGATGTCCTTGGCGTCAAACTCAAAGTCCAGCCACGACCCGCGATAGGGGATGATCCGGCAGGCAAACAGCAGCTTGCCGCTGGAATGCGTCTTGCCCTTGTCATGGTCAAAGAACACGCCCGGCGAGCGGTGCATCTGAGACACGATCACGCGCTCGGTGCCGTTCACGACGAACGTCCCGTTATGCGTCATCAAAGGCATATCGCCCATGAACACGTCTTGTTCCTTGATGTCCTTGACCGACCGCGCGCCGGTATCTTCGTCGACATCAAACACGATCAGACGCAGCGTCACCTTCAACGGTGCGGCATAAGTCATGTCGCGCGACTGACATTCGTCGACATCATATTTCGGCTTTTCAAGCTCGTATTTCACGAACTCCAAAACAGCCGTTTCATTGAAATCCTTGATCGGGAACACCGATTGGAAAACGCCCTGAATACCTTCGCCATCGGCGGGCTTCGGGCCTTCGCCCGATTTCAGGAACAAATCATAGGAGGATTTCTGAACCTCGATCAGGTTCGGCATCTCCAGCACTTCACGGATTTTGCCAAAGTAGCGGCGGATACGCTTTTGACCTACGTAGCTCTGAGCCATGCTCATCGTCACCTTTCATCGTTTCGCCGGCGCAGGCTCGTCGGGCCACGAGCATACGCCGCTTGGCGATAGAGGGGTTATCGGTTCAATTCATGCCTTCCGTCCCACCGGAAAGCTCCCGAACATTGACAACACACCTTGGAAGAGATTTCGGGCCCCTGCCCGCGCCAAATCCCTGCCAAGATGCGCCTTAGACGCAGATGGCTGGGCGCGAAATACATCGCACCCAGCCCCGTTTTCGGCGATGCTGCAAGCAGCACCCGGCCTGAATTACTTCAGGTCGACCTTTGCGCCAGCTTCTTCCAGCTTCTTCTTGAAGCCTTCAGCGTCAGCTTTCGACACGCCTTCTTTCACTTTGCCGCCTGCTTCAACCAGGTCCTTGGCTTCTTTCAGACCAAGACCGGTGATGCCGCGCACTTCTTTGATGACGTTGATTTTGTTCGGGCCAGCATCGGTCAGAACAACGTCAAATTCGGTCTGCTCTTCAGCAGCCTCAGCCGGGCCTGCAGCAGGGCCAGCCATCATCACAGCGCCGCCAGCAGCGGGCTCGATGCCATACTCATCCTTCAGGATGGTTTTCAGTTCTTGTGCCTGAAGCAGGGTAAGACCCACGATTTCTTCGGCGAGTTTTTTCAGATCAGCCATTTTCTGTTCCGTTCAGTTAAGATGGGTTCCAACGTCGGTAATATCAACCACGCCGGATCATTAGATTGCTCAGGCGGCAGCCTTGTCCTCGATGGTGGACAAGATGCCGGCGATGTTCGAAGCAGGCGCGCCAATGGCCCCGGCGATGTTCGACGCAGGTGCACCGATGCAAGACACGATCGAAGCGATAAGCTCCTCACGCGACGGCATCTGTGCCACGGCTTTCACACCAGCAGGATCCAACAACGTGTCACCCATAGCACCACCAAGAATGACGAACTTGTCGTTCTTCTTGGCGTACTCATCCGCGACCTTCGCAGCAGCGACAGGGTCCTCGGAATAGGCCATCACGGTCATGCCCGTAAGCAGGTCAGCCATCTTTGCAGCGGGCTTCCCTTCAAGGGCGATCTTGGCGAGCTTGTTCTTGGCAACGCGTACAGAACCACCAACTTTGCGCATTTCGGCGCGGAGGCTCTGCATCTGTGCAACCGTGATCCCGGCGTAGTGGGCAACCACTACGACGCCAGAGCTTTCAAAGATCTGGCCGAGTTCCTCGACCACTTTCTCTTTTTGTGCTCTATCCACAGTTTCACTCCAAGTTTGGAGGTTTCCCTCCGGCTCATATTTGCCCCTTCCGAAGAAAGGGCGTTCGGGTCCTTTTAACGGGTCCCGAGGCCAGATCACCCGAGGGATACCCCCGGAAATTTGTCTCGATCCCCATCTCAGGCAGGAAGATTAAGGGCAGATGCCCCCCCACCGTCTCGGACAGGACAGGGCCGTTTTGGCGGCCCCGCCATCCCTTCCCCGAAGGGTCAGGAATTCTTGTGTTGCGCCGCAGCGCAGGGCTTACTTCGCAGCAGCCGAAGCCACATCCACAGCAACGCCGGGGCCCATGGTCGAAGACAAGGAAATCTTCTTCACATAGGTGCCTTTTGCGCCTGCCGGGCGGGCCTTGGTCACGGCGTCCACGAAGGCGCGCACGTTTTCAGCCAGCTTTGCCGCGTCGAAAGAGGCTTTGCCGATACCCGCATGGATAACGCCGGCCTTTTCAACCTTGAACTGCACTTCGCCGCCTTTGGCGTTGTTCACCGCAGTCGCCACATCCATCGTCACCGTCCCGACCTTCGGGTTCGGCATCAGGTTGCGCGGGCCAAGGATCTTGCCCAGACGGCCGACCAGCGGCATCATGTCCGGGGTTGCGATGCAACGATCAAAGTCGATCTTGCCAGCCTGAATGGCTTCCATCAGGTCTTCTGCGCCAACGATATCTGCACCAGCAGCCGTTGCCTCATCCGCCTTCGGGCCGCGTGCGAACACAGCCACGCGCACGGTTTTACCGGTGCCGTTCGGCAGAGTCACAACGCCACGAACCATCTGGTCCGCGTGACGCGGGTCAACACCCAGGTTCATCGCGATTTCCAGCGTCTCGTCGAATTTCGCCTTGGCATTCGCCTTGATCAGCGCAACCGCATCATCAAGGGCGATCATGTCTTTGCCAGCAAAGGCTTCCCGCGCCGCGCGCGTCCGTTTTCCAAACTTTGCCATGACTTAACCTTTCACCTCGATACCGCAAGAGCGGGCCGACCCAAGGATGATCTGCATTGCGCCTTCGATGTCGATGGCGTTCAGATCTTTCATCTTGGCTTCTGCAATCGCACGCACTTGCGCCACGGTCACGGTGCCAGCCACTTCGCGGCCCGGCTTCACCGACCCTTTGGGGCGGTTACGCTTGCCAACAGGCGGCAGACCGGCAGCTTTTTTCAGCATGTAGGACGCAGGTGCAGTCTTGGTTTCCAAGCTGAACGACTTGTCCTGATAATAGGTGATGATCGTCGGGGTCGGGGTGCCCGGCTCCAGATCAGCGGTCTTCGCGTTGAATTCCTTCACGAAAGCCATGATGTTCAGGCCGCGCTGACCCAGTGCAGGGCCGACGGGTGGGGACGGGTTGGCTTGCCCCGCTTTAACTTGCAGCTTCAGCTGCCCAATAACCTTCTTGGCCATGTGGCCTCTCCTTTTATCACCGCACCCCACCGTGGGGCGCATGGTTTAGTGGTTCGGCCCCCACACACAAACTTGCGTGCGCTTGCCTCCCACGAGATCACGTCAGGCCGTTTTGGCGACCTGCGTGAATTCCAGTTCGACCGGGGTGGCCCGGCCAAAGATCGACACAGTCACCTTCAGGCGGCTATGGTCCTCATCCACTTCCTCGACCATCCCGGCAAAGCCTTCGAACGGCCCGTCAGTCACGTTCACCTGCTCACCCACTTCAAAGCGGATCAGGTTGCGCGGGGCGGCTTCGCCTTCTTCAACCCGGTTCAGGATCGCGTTCACTTCTTCGTCGCGCATCGGCATCGGCTTGCCCTGCGGGCCAAGGAACCCGGTGACGCGGTTGATCGACGAAATCAGGTGATAGCCCTTGTTCGACATCTCCATCCGCACCAGCACATAGCCCGGCATGAAGCGACGCTCGGATGTCACTTTCTTGCCGCGACGCACTTCCAGCACTTCTTCGGTCGGGACGAGAACCTCTTCGATTTCATCCTCAAGCCCGGCTTCGGCCACGGCTGTCTTGATCTGCTCAGCGATTTTCTTCTCGAAGTTCGAGAGAACGCTCACCGAATACCAACGCTTCGCCATGCCTGCTTCACCTATCTGATCCAGGGCCTAAGCCCCGGTAATTCTTTGACTTTTTCGCGGATTTTCCGCGCCGCGTAGAACAAAAAACAACGCGCGGCCCGAATCGCCGCGCGTTTTTCAGTCCCGAGTAGTGGCCCGAATACAGGCCCCGCCCCGCAATTTCAAGGGGGTAAGGCCGGTTCTGGCCGCTTTCAGCCCAGGGAGTTGATGACCGCGCTCAGGCCGGTGCGGATCGTCAGATCGACCAGCGAAAAGAAAGTCGCGGTCAAGGCGGCCATGATGAACACCATGATCGTGGTCAACACCACCTCACGGCGGGTCGGCCAGACAACCTTGGAAACCTCGGTCCGCACTTGCTGGATAAACTGTAGGGGATTGGCCTTTGCCATCTTTACGTCCTGACTGTTCGCTGCTTTCCGCGCAGATAGCCGTTTGCGCGCAAGGATTCAAGCCCGCTGCACGGGCTAGCCGCCCACGGCACCCCGATCCATCCGCGCCTGTTCGGCCAGACGGCGCTGCAACAGGCGTTCAAACGGGTCAATTTTCATGTCTTTCTGCCGGCTGCCTGTCCGTATCATGGATTGCAGCAAGATCAGGGCAGGCACAAAGATCAGCGCGCCAAGGATGGTGGCGATCAGCCACAGCGGCGGGGCGGCCTGCCACAGCAAGAACTGCGCCTTCAGCTTGCCCCAGGAATGGGCGAACCTGTCCGCGAAAAAGGCCATTTTGGATTGCGGAGCGGGGCTTGCGACCTGCGCTTGGATCGGCGCGGCAGGCTCCGCTGCCGGAACGGGCGTTTGCACCACCGGCGCGGCCTTCATCACGATACTGGCGTCGGGCGCATTGGCCACAGCCACCGTGGCCTCTGGCTGCGGCAGCCTGTCCCCCATCAGCGAAACCGCCCCCGGCAGCCCGAAAGAGCCGCTGAAATTCATGATGAACAGATATAGCACGATCGCCGCGCCAAACCCAACCGCCTTGCGGGCGAACCCGCCCATTCCGGACCCCAGCGCGCCGCCCAACTTCTCGCTCAGGCTTGGCGAGGACACAATCACCGGCGGCGCTTTGGCAGCAGGTGGCAGGTCAGGCTGGGCAAGCTCGGCTTGTTTCTTGCGGGCCAGAGCGCCGATGAAATCATTGTCGCGCGCCGCTGCAACCATCGGCGGCTTCGGCAGGTCCACTACGGGCATCTGACCGGCATTTGGTGCAGGTGGCATCGGTGTGGGGTTGGCCTTCGCCACCACGGCCCGCGTCTTGCCCCCCATCAGCAGCCTGAACAACAGCCGCAACACCCCTGCCAACACAAACACACTGGCAAATTTCAGGAACGGCGCCAGCGTCAGCGGTTCTCCTTCCAGCTCTTTCGCAAAAGCGGCGGCACGTCCCTCCAAGAACGGCGCGATATAGAGAAAATCCTTGGCAGGGGTATAGCCTTGGTTTTTCAAGGCGGTCTTGATGTGCGATTTGTCCGAAGGGCTGTCGACCATCCCGTCAAGCTGCATAACGGGGCCCTGCGCGCCCTCCCGCCCGCCCATCAGGGTTTTCAACGTCGCCCAAGCCGCGAAGGCTTCCAGCTCATCCGGGTGCAGGATCACCGCACCCTGCGCCGTCCGCGCCTCCGCCGAGGCATCTGGTGCCAGCAGAATGAACATCAGCCGTTCGCTTGTCGTCTTGCCATTCTTGGTTTCAACCAGCCGGACCTTGTGATCCATCGCAATCTGCGCCGAGACATTCACCTCCACCGGCAAATAGAACCGCTTGTCGCTGGAGAACGCCTCAATCGGCACCGCCTCGGGGGCCGATTCATTTGCCATCCGCGCAATTTCGGCACGCGATTCCGTTTCGGCAAAGGTCACATAGGCCCCCAGCCCAGCAATCCCGCCCGCAAGAAGGAAATGCACCCAGAACGGTGCAAAGAACAGCGACATCAGCAAACGAATCATGGCAAGCCTCCTGCAACCTTTCCGTGCATTAGGCCCGTGGATAAAGGCAGCATTCTGGCGATCGCGGGACCAAGGCAAGACCATTTCTGCCCGCGCCGGCCCATCACAATGCGCCGGGCGCGCCGGAAAAAACGCCCGGCCTTGACGCTGGTCAACCGAAACCGCCCCCCCTCATGGCATCATCGGGTTACATCAGCCCGTCAGGAGGGATGGCACATGACCGAACAACACCCCGGAAACCGCGCCTTGAAAATCTCGGCAGGCGTGGCAATCGTCTTTGGCCTTCTGACCATCCTGTCCGGCGGTCAGGCGCTGTTCGGTGGCGAAGCGGCCCGCGCTGCCGTCGGCAATGCGGTTCCCTTCGTGCTCTGGTTCAACTTTCTGTCCGGATTTGCCTATGTGATCGCAGGGATCGGCATGTTCCTGCGGCATGCGCCCGCTGTCTGGCTCTCCCTTGCGATCTTTGCCGCAACCTTTCTGGTCATGCTGATCTTTGGAATACACATCTGGCAAGGCGGCGCCTATGAGCCGCGCACCGTCGGCGCGATGATCCTGCGGACAGGGGTTTGGGCGGTTCTGTCCCTTGTCGCCCGGACCTATATCAGACCCGCAGCCAAAGGCTGAACCCCGCCCCAAAAAGCGCAGACGCAATTCTTACGGTCTGGAAAAAGTGGCAGGAGTTGGGGGACTCGAACCCACGACCCTCGGTTTTGGAGACCGATGCTCTACCAACTGAGCTAAACTCCTATGCCTGTGCGGGGGGATAGGCCAAAGCCTTGGCGAAATCAAGGGGCATCTGGCCCCTGCCCCCAAGGTTTTTGTCGCCGCATGGGCCAAGCCCCGCGCGCTAGGGGAAAGGCACAAAAGCGGGCGGCTAAGCTGTGGCACCCGGCCCCAGTGCGAGGTGCAGCAAATGGTCAAAATAGGGGCGGCCTTGCGCGTCCCGCCCTTCCAGCAGCGCGGTGACTTGGGTGTTGTGCCCGGCAACGCCACTGTCCACCAGCCGCAGATCAATGCCCTGCGCGGTGGCGCGGCGTGCCGCAAGCGCCGGGTTTTCCAACCCGATCACCCGGTCCCGCTGCCCGTGCAGCATCACACAAGGCGGCCCGGCGCGCCGCAAACGCCACGGCTGCACCATCGCCCCCGCAACCGACAGCACCGCATCGGGCCGCGCCAGCGCCATGCCCTTGGGCGGATGCGCCAGTGACAACCCCGCAATCCCACCCGCTGACACGCCAAGCACCACCACCGGAAGCCCTTGCAGCCCCGGCACGAGTCCGCCGCGAACAGCAGCCAAGGCCGCGCTGGCATCCTGCACCGCAGCGATCATCGCCGGCCCGCAAAGCCGCGGCGCCAGCGTCAGCCCCGCCGCGACAGATCGCGCCTGCATCGCCGCAATCTCCTTGGCCTGCTGCGGCGGAAAGGCCGATAGCGGCACGCGCAACCGGTAATCCGCCGACACCACGGCCACCGCCTGTGGGCTAAGCCGCGCCGCAAGCGCCTGCACCAAAGGCTCCTCCCGACTGCCTTTCAGAAACCCGCCGCCATGCAGATACAGCACGACAGCCCGCACAGGCCCCGCTGGCAGATAGGCATCCAGCCGCAGGCCCCGGCTTTCGTCATAGCACGGCCCGCGCAGGATCATGGCGCGCAGCCTTCCAGCGCCGCAAGATCAACCCCCATCAACGCGGGCAGCGCCGCCTCTACCCGGTCCAAGGGCCAATCCCACCAGCGCAGCGCCAGCAGGCGTGCCACCTGGGCGGGAGCGAAGCGCAGCCGCAGCACCCGTGCCGGATTGCCCGCCACGATGGCATAATCGGGGATCGTGCCGCCAACCACAGCCCCCGCCCCCACAATCACCCCATGGCCCAGCCGCGCGCCCGGCAAGACAATCGCCCCATGCCCGATCCAGCAATCATGCCCGATCACCGTATCCGGCAAACCGTTAAAGCTGTCTTTATAAAGCTCCAGTTTCGACGGGTCGAAAACCGGAAATGGATAGGTGGAAAGCCCCATCGGATGATTGGCCGAGGCGGTGATGAACCGGACGCCATGCGCGATCTGGCAGAATTTGCCAATCCGCAAATGCTCCGGCGCGCCGGCATAGGTATAGGGGGCCAGACGCGCGGCCCAATCCTCGGGCGGGTCAAAATCATTGGCATAGGTATGGGCCCCGACCGTGATATTGGGATGGTCGATCGCCACTGCCAGATGCACCATCGCGGGGTTTTCCCGCCCCCCGGCAAAGCGCATCGGGTGGCGCGCATCGGCGTTCAGAAATGCAGGCATGGGTCTATCCTATCTGTGGTTGATATCGGTTGATCAGCCCCGTTGGATATCCATTTCCGCCTCCCTCATCGCGCGCCAGAGCATCAGATTGAGCCTGCATCGGCCGTTTGTAAACCACGCAGCCGCGGCGCTTTGCGCGACTCAGGCGTTAATTTTTGATGAATTTTTTAGCTACTAGTCAATAACATCAACAGCTTACACTAAGAATCGCGCGCGATTCCGCAGATAGGAAAAGGCGCGCAGGGTTGCCCCCCCACGCGCCTTTATTCTTTCCGAAAAAACCCGCCAGACTTAGGCGATGATTTTCGAAACGACGCCAGCGGCGCCTTGAGTGTTCAAGATCATCAAGCGATGATCTTGGAAACCACCCCTGCCCCTACCGTGCGGCCGCCTTCACGGATGGCGAAGCGCAGTTTTTCTTCCATGGCGATCGGGGCGATCAGTTCGACGTTGAACTTCAGGTTGTCGCCCGGCATCACCATTTCGGTGCCTTCCGGCAGCATTACCGTACCCGTCACGTCGGTCGTGCGGAAGTAAAACTGCGGACGGTAGTTCGCGAAGAACGGCGTGTGACGGCCCCCTTCTTCTTTGGTCAGAATATAGGCTTCGGCTTCAAACTTCGTGTGCGGCTTCACCGAAGCGGGCTTGCACAGAACCTGACCACGCTCGATGCCTTCACGGTCAACACCG
>NZ_RPEN01000129.1 GCF_003991405.1 Pseudorhodobacter sp. E13 | reverse complement strand
CGAAGCGCCGATGGCAAAGGTGCTGACATGACCGATCCTCCCATACAGGATGAATCACAAATACGACCCCATGGGAATCCCCCGATTCAAGTTTTCCCCGAAACGCTTTAGTGAGGGCATCATGGAATCCGCGCAAAGTTGGAGGAAACTTTGGGTCAGGTCAATACAGATAAACCAAGCTGCAAACTTGCGTTAAAAACACAGCATCATTTCGAAGAATGGCCGTATTAGCCTTACATCTTATCCGCCAATTTGGTTCTGACTTTTGGACATGGCCAGCGCCGCGTCTGTAAGCCTGTCACGCACCAATTTATAGGTTTTATTATAGTCAAACGTATCTGCTCGCGCACGAGCGTCTTTAATGACTTTCTGCAAGTGTCCAGTTTTTGCGTCCCACAAATAGTTGCGGAACGCGGCATCCAGCGTGGCGCTTGAGTAGGGGTCAAAATAGTATCCGGCGTCACCCATTACTTCAGGCAGAGATGTGGAAACGGTTGACAAAACGGGCAAACTGAAGCCCATGGCCTCTAGGACTGGAAGGCCGAACCCTTCGAATAGGGATGGATAAAGCAGCGCAGATGCTCCAGCCAACAGCGCATCTTTCCGCGCTTCGCTAATATAGTCCATATAAACGATCCTGCCGGAATGAGCCGCGTGTTCCAGCCCCCATTGCTGGATTTGAGATTGAAGGCTTGGACCCCAGCCTTGCCGACCGGCAAAGACCACGCGATGCGTGCGCAGCACATCAGGATACGTGGCGAGCCAATTTAGGATCAATCCAATATTCTTGCGGGGCTCAATGGTCCCTAACATCAGAAGGAAGGGTTCGACATTCATCGAGCCTATCAGGTCATTAGCCGCTTTCTGGGCACTATCGTCTGCGGTATGACCCAACAGGCAAACAGTGATTTTGTCGCTAGAAACATCAAAAATCCATCCAAGGTCGCGTGCAGTCGATTCTGAGATAGAAAACATATGGTCACAGAGGGAAACCTGCTTGGAGATGCCAATATTATGGTATTCTATCGTTTGAGACGTATGGCATTCTGGTGTCAGAAGAGGTGAGAAGTCGTAGAACATCATGGCCTCCCAATCGTACAATTTGTAGAGTGGGCGCTTATTAAGATAAAGTCCAATGGTGCCGTCGAGTGGTCCCTCTGCGCGAAGTTTGTCCATGATATTGGCGGCTTTAGGTAGCTTGGCACAAGCCGCTTGAAGCGCTTTACCGCTCCGGTCTGCGATACATTTATCTACAAGTTCGCGGGGGACAATTCGATCTACGGCAATAATGTGAACCTCTTTATCGGGCTCAGTAACCGCTCGGCGAACGATTTCGTAGGTAACATTTGATATGCCGGTATATTGCTTTTCCCAAAGCGGACTTGCATCTATCACCCAAGGGATGCGGGGGCCGGTGCCGATCATGCTATAACCTTATGTACGAGAGCGCTGAAGTCTGTTTCAAACCGTGCTTGGCCAAACCGTGCCTCGACGGCCTTACGGCCGCGTCTGGCAAGCGCACGTTGTTCATCCGGAGCAAGAGACAGTGCCGTACAAATTGCTGTAGAGATTGCCTGAGGGCCTGCTGGAAAATGTGTGAAACTGGCGTGTTCTGCGAAGGCATTAACGCCGCCCCCCGCCGCTTCGGCAATACAGTCTATCCATACAGCATCTTCAGGGCCAAGATAGCTTGCCATTGCTGTATTGCGTGTTGTGATGATTGGGATGTCTTGAAGCGCGGATTCCACTAACGGAAGATTAAGGCCTTCTGCAGAAGGGGCGCTAATATGAAAATCAGATCGAGCACGAAGAGCCGCCATTGAGGGTTCATCGAGGTTCCCGGCACAGAATAACACGGAATCGCTTGTTTCGTGATAGTTGTATATGTTGCGGAGTATCTCGTTGATGTTTCCAATTGATGTTCCTTTTCCATCAATCACCAATTTGATCACAAGCAAGAATTTTTGCCCTGCGGCACGCGCCAACCGGGCACCTTCCAGGAGCTTATCTATCCGCTTGCGCTTATCGAACGGGTTGAGAACGGCCAGTAGAACACACTGCGGGCTGCTTTCCATAGCTTGTCCGAAGGTAATAACAGTAGGCTGATTAGAGATATTTTCACTAGCCAGAAAAACTGTCGGCATGGCCAGAACGTCGCTATCGCCTTGTGGGGGGATAGGAAGAATCGGCGGCGGCAATGTCACGGCCTGTGAGAGGCCCGCTGCGTGCAGGTTATCCCGCGTGAAATCGGTCCAGCACATGATACTATCTGCGCGGCCCAGCACGGCCAGTTGATTGAAAAAAGGAGGAAATCCATCAGTGCCCGAGAAAAACTCAGGGAACTCCCAGCCGCAGACAAATAGGTTTGGCAATCCATAAAAGGGGCGAAGATGTTCAACAGGCTTGACCGCAATGTGAAGATCGCGCGGCCCAATGCCCAAAACGGCCTTGGCTGCGGAGGCCTGATAGATTTCGGGGCGAGCAATATGTTTAGGTGACAGCCCTGCCCGCACCAAGCCTTCGGAATATAGCCGCGTGATTAGCTTCCACGAATAATGCGTCTGCCCAAAGACAAGTTCTGGATCTTGAAACGGCAGCCGTTCCTCATCCAGCAGGGAACTGACAAAAATTGACCCTGGCTCTGCTACATTTTGGTTCCATGCCATGGTCAAACTCCGTCTACGGAAGAACGGTCGGCCCGAGTGACCAGCTCTTCAATTGTCATAACATTTTCCGGAAGATCCGCAGGGCGGGGACGATGGGGTTTGAAGGCAAGAATGTTTTCGTCGGGCTCAAGCACAGGAGACAATTTCTGACCAGCGGGCCAAGACAATGCCAAGTAATCAGGGCCATTCATCCACTGCCGGAAAGCACGACGTGGGCGCCCATCAGATTTAAAAATCCAATTGCGGAAAATGCCTCTTGGTTTTCCACTCTTGTGAAAAAGCATCCGTCGGAGAGCGCGCTTCGGGCGTCCGTTAGAACGCCGGAACAGAAGGCGTTCCAGCCAGTTACGTTCAAACTGTTGACGCAGGACCATCAGTTCTTGTTGCAGGTTTGTTAGATCGTGGCGCTGCGATGTCAGGTTTTGGCGCAAGCTTGTTAGCTCATCGTGCTGCGATGTCAGGTTCTGCGAAACATTAGCAATACGGGCCGCGGAGGCTTCGTCAAATTTTTGCACGCAACTGTAAAGATCCACGCCAAGATGGAGCGCGAAGGCAGCATCTAGATCACGCGCCTTTGGCCCGTCAACCTGCGCAACGACAGCGTAGTCAAAAGAAACATCTGTAAGTATGCTGCCGAGATGGGCGGCCGTTTCTTCCTGTGGGTCGGCGCCTTGAAGCCTTAGGATCAGGTTGCGGGAGAACCCTGAATTCTCGGCCACGAAGCTTGTTAAAGCTGGCGGCAGAGGTTTGATATGCGTCGGGTCAAGATGGAAATTTACAAGTCCAACGACTGGATTTTCCGGGTTTGGCGTTTCAAAGATCAAGATGCCGCCAGGACGTAAAGCGCGACGGGCCTCTGCCGCTATTTCACGCACCATATTAAAGGGCAGATGTTCAATCAGATGAAAAGCAGAAACCAATGTGAGTGTCGAGTCTGGAACCATCTTCAATGCGGTCAAGGCATCCATTCTGTCAACGGTCAGACCTCTGGTCCGCGCCACATCAAGCATGCCTTCGTCAAGGTCAACGCCGCGCGCGTTTAGACCGTAATCGGCAAGAGTTTCGAGCCACTCCCCACGTCCACACCCCAGATCAAGCGCCAACGTCTCTTCATCTTGCACGGCTAGAGGCGTCAAGAACGGTTCATAAACGCGCAACCGCTTACGAATAAGTGAAGGATCACCACGAAATTTAGCCTCAAAGTCACGATAGAAGGTATCAGTCATAGCCCCACGTTTCATTTGTCTTTACAACAATGACCTATAGAGACTTACCTTAGATCGCTAGAAGTTTTTGACGCGGACGTTTGAGCTGACGTCTTTGCGTGGCCTACCGCCACCGCTATATGTCGATCGTCTCCCAGACCGGAAACCTACCATGTTTTATCACGCGAAGCATGTCTGGACTTTGACGCCCGGAGGTTCCCACTCGTTTAGGATGGTTTTCTGTAAATAGTTTATTGATCGGCTGCGCTAATTGTTTTCAGGTGAGGCAGAAAACGCAGGCCTTCAAGGCAGCCGGCCGCCAAAACTAGTCCAGTAATCAGCCACCCAAGATACGCGACCATTACCTAAGTGCGGAAAGCGATCCCAGAAATTGACACCACCCCGCAGCAGCGCTGCAGGACGTGGGTCGCCGTGAAAGGCCACCACCTTCGTCGAGGCCGGTGGGGCCTTAGGGGCAAGCACAAGATCAAGCCCTATAGGTTGGCGCAGCCAGCGCTTGAAACTGATGACCCAACCACGCGGCCAATAGTCCATTGAGGACGCATATGCCCCGACAAAATCCTGCTCATTGTGAAATTGTCCCATAGCCACTGCGGGATCGGAGGTAAAGGCATCAAATATCTGCCCTTCTTTTCCCAAATCGAAGGCGAAAAGACACGTACCCGCCTCGGGTGGCTGGCTTCCTCCCTCGGGGCGCCAAGACTGTCCCATGTCTGTTGTCACAAAAGGCGCCGGACAGTCGAAAAAATCGTCAAGGTCGCGCAGCACCATCATGTCCAGATCTATGAACAGCGCACGCCCCCGCAACCCCGCCAAATCGCGGTGGTATAGGGCGATCTTTGGCCAAACACCGGGCCTATACCAATCGCTCGGGGCAAGGCCGCAATCGGGCAGTGGCAAACTTTCGATTTCAGGCAGCAGGCCCGTCGCATCGTCGGTTAGGCAGACAAAGCGAAACGGGCGGTGGGACGCTGCACGGCAAGCATTGTGAAGCACATTAACGTAGTCTGAGGAAAACAATGTCCCCCATTTCATCGTCAAGATGACAGGTGTTTCGCTCATTTCCACACTCCATGATGTTGGCGCAGATACTCTACACCCAAACGGTCGGCACCACCACGACCAACACCCTGTTCGACATGCTGACGCAAGGCCGCTACACGGTCAAAATGGCCATCGGAATAGACGGGGCGCGCTTCGTCATGCACCCAGACATGGGTACCATTCTGAGCGGCCATACCCGAAATCCAGACGTCATCGACGGTCCATATCACATCCGGAATGTCGAAAGCCGCTTCTGGAATGGCTGAAACAGGAATCAAAGCCCCCAAAAATCCTTCAAAGACGTCGACATAACCGGCGGCTTCATAAAGACGCCGCGGTGGATGCGACAGGCCAAAGCTGAACGCGCGCCGCAACCGATAGGCCAGCGTTCGCCCCCCGCGCGGTTCTTGGCGCGCCCGTGGCAGGACCGGACTTTCCTGTGACATGTCAAATCTATCAGCGATGTTCCATCCCCGTTCGCACAGGATGTCATCAGAACGCTTGGCGCGGGTGCGGCGAAAGCGGGCCACCCAGTCGGGATCTTGCAACCGGTCATCGTCGCAGACCAAAAGATCCGTATCACTGCCCGCCCATCGCTGCGCCGCAGGAAGAATTTTGGTAGCAGGGCCGTAATCGACCTCAGTTTCATGGATCTCTACCCAATCAGGCAAAGGCGGTAGGGCAGGGCGCTCGCCTGGAAACCGGCGGTAGTGCTTTGGCAAGGTCAGCTGCACCCGATCGGGCCGAACGCTCTGCTTGGCGATAGAGGCAAATTTTGCTCCAAGATTGGCAAAACGAGGCGGAATCGCTGTCAGGGTAATCACTATCTGGCGTTTGGGCATATGTGCTTTCGTTTTTTCACGGGTAAGGCAGTAAAGACTATTATTATCTGATTTGCTTCAAGAAGCCAAAAGGCCTTTGTTGTTGAAATGAAAGAGTCGCGTTCCATAGGATACCTTGACCCCTCTTGGCATTCATGGAATGGCCAATATTCTAAGCACAAGACCCAACACGATATCCAGTTCAGGTAGAGCCATGCAGAACATCTTCTTCGACATCACGAGGTTGGCTTGGCATCTTAGACGGTCCGACACCTATTCAGGCATTCAACGAGCCGCAGTGATGATGATCGCTGAAACCGTTAATCGGGTCGGGGCCGAGCATGTGTTTCTATCTCTCTACGACACGCGCAAACTGCGCTATCGCGCAATCTCGATGCGATCCATTGAGACAGAGACGCTTATCGATGCTCGGAAGTTTCGTTCAGTCTTGGGGATGGATGTCGACGAGGACGCGGTTTTCCCGCCGTTGCGTGGTTATGCCAGCAACCGCAAGAAATATAGCTTCCATCTGGCACGCTTTCATTTGAACGCGCTCCTGCGCAACAACACCTTTTTCCGCCAGCGCAATGTGACCATTGCGGATTGGAAAAGTTACTTGCGCGCCAAACGCCAGACAGGAAAGGCCATAGCTGGAACCGAATTTGCAAGCTTGGCAAGCAAAGGGGATCATCTGATCTTGCTGGATTGTTCTTGGGCACTGGCGCGTTCAATACCTCATTTCAAAAAAGCGCATGAGAATGGGCTTTCGGTGCATGTCATGGTCTATGATCTGATCCCAATTGTGCGGCCGGAGTTAGTGACAGAAGGGGCCTCGATGCAGCTTTATGACTGGCTCTTGTCGAGCCTCGATTTCACAACCGGATATCTGGCGTGTTCTCAAGCCACCAAGACCGACTTGGAAGCGTTTCAAAAGGCCCATAACGTCTCGCGGCCGGTTTCCCTAATACCCTTGGCCCAGAACATGGTTACGGCCGCGCCGGTGGTGCAAGCCAAGGGGCCGTTGGCCGAACGGGTGAATGCCGAGGCCTATCCTCGGGTGCTGGAATTGGTCGGGGTCAAGGATGCGATCCGATCCTTGCTGCAAATGCCCTATGTGCTGTGTGTTGGCACCTTGGAAACACGCAAGAATAACTGGCGTATCGCGCTGGCCTGGGATTTGCTGCGCAAAACAGTGCCGATCAACCAGATGCCAAAGCTGGTGTTTGCGGGACGATCAGGCTGGATGAACGATGATTTTAACCGGTTGATGGTCAATACGGGCCAGCTTGACGGTTTTATCTCTTTGATCGAGGCCCCCAGCGATGCCGAACTTGCCCTGCTGTATCAGAACTGTTCCTTTACAATCCTCGCCAGCCATTACGAAGGCTGGGGCCTGCCCGTCGGCGAAAGCCTAAGCTATGGCAAGACGGCTGTAGTCTCAAATAACAGCTCATTGCCCGAAGTGGGGGGCGATCTGGTGCGCTATTGTGATCCTCTGTCGCCTCAATCGATCATGCAAGCCTGCCACGATCTGATCGTCGACCCCAGCCAGCGCGAGGCCCTGGAGGCCTGCATTCGGGCAACGCGGCTGCGTACATGGGCCGATGTCGCAGACGATATGATCAAAGCGACCGTGAGGGATAAAGCCATTCTTTGACAGAACCAGGCCCGCCACGGGACAGGCCCATTTAGGCTCCATTGACCTTCACATCGAAATATTGCATCTCAGACCCCAGATATAAAGCTATCCAAGGATCTTGGCGTATCATGGAAAGGGAGACTTTTTAGGGCCGCCAGACTTGGAAACAACCGTTTCACATCTTCACATAACGGCGCATACGTTGATGCCTGGCCCATAAATAAGTGTCGCACTATGAGTACAAAGGGCCCCTCACAAACGATGCCACATAATTTGAAATAGGTAACACATTATGATTCACCCAGTCATTCTTTGTGGCGGAGCCGGTACACGCCTCTGGCCATTGTCGCGCAAGGCTTTTCCAAAACAGTTTTCGTCTCTTACAGGGGCCGAGAGTTTGTTTGTCGCTTCGGCGCGGATGCTGTCGGGCGTCGAGTTTCACCCGCCACTGGTGGTGACGGGTGCGGATTTCCGGTTTGTTGTAACAGAACAGCTGGCAGAGGCCGGATTAAAGCCTGGACCCATTCTGATCGAGCCGGAAGCGCGCAATACCGCACCGGCAATTCTTGCCGCAGCCCTGACCCTTAGTCGATCTGACCCAGAGGCAATCTTGCTGGTTGCCCCTTCTGACCACGCGATCCCAAAACCAGAGGCTTTCCGCGCCGCCGCCCTTTCAGGGCTGGATGCCGTGCGGGATGGCCGAATTGTGACCTTTGGCATTACACCGACGGCACCAGAAACCGGCTATGGCTGGCTTGAAATAGCCGCCACGGGTCCGGGCCCAACCTTGCCGCTACAGCGCTTTGTCGAAAAACCGGATGCCCAAACCGCCGATCGTATGTGGCAATCAGGTGGTTTCCTGTGGAACTCTGGCATTTTTCTCTTTTCCGCGCGGACGATCATCGAAGCATTCAAAACACACGCCCCCGATCTTCTGGCGCATGTGACCGCTTCTGTAGAGCAAGCCCAAGAAGACATGGGCTTTCTGCGTCTGGCGGCTGAACCTTGGGCGCAGGTTGCGTCTATCTCTATCGATTATGCCGTTATGGAACATTCGGACCGCTTGTCCGTTCTGCCCTATGACCAAGGCTGGAATGATCTGGGCAGCTGGGACGCCGTAGCCCATGAAATGGGCTGTGACGATCAGGGAGTGGCGCAGTCTGGAAGCGTGACGGCGCTTGACTGCCATGACTCCTTGCTGCGTTCGGACAGTGAAGGGCTTGAACTGGTCGGCATTGGCTTGCGTGATCTGGTCGTGGTCGCCATGAACGATGCCGTTCTGGTGGCGGATCGGTCTCGCGGACAAGAGGTTAAAGTTGCGGTTGACGCATTGCGCGCCAAAGCGGCGCGGCAGGCTGAAACCTTTTTGCATGACCATCGTCCTTGGGGCCATTTCGAGACGCTGGCTCTAGGCGATCGTTTTCAGGTTAAACGCATTGTCGTTCGGCCAGGCGCGGCCTTATCTTTGCAAAGCCACCTACACAGATCCGAGCACTGGACCGTTGTCTCGGGCACAGCCCGCGTCACGGTGGGCGATGACGTGCGCCTGTTGACGGAAAACCAGTCAATCTACATCCCGCTAGGAGAGCGTCACCGCCTCGAAAACCCCGGGCGCCTCCCGATGGTGCTAATTGAGGTTCAGACGGGGGCATATCTTGGCGAAGACGACATCACCCGCTATGATGATGTCTACGCGCGCGGACAGGGTGCTAAAGGTTAAATATGAGTAAGAGCCTGCAAAACGGCTCTTTACCATTTTACGACGCTAAGCTTACGTCGCGTGTCGGCGGAACAAGACTAACTGGCGCTTTTGCTCGCAAAAACCTGCCACGGGAAAGATCTAAATCTTCGTGTTTGGCATAAAAATGTCGCGCGATTTAAAGACAAGGGATACGAAATGACCAAACGTGCATTGATCACCGGCTTGACGGGGCAAGATGGCGCTTATCTTGCACAGCTTTTGCTGTCTAAAGGGTATGAGGTACACGGCCTCGTCCGTCGCAGCGCCTCTGCCGACGTGATCGACGCCCGCTTGCGGTGGTTGGGGATCGCGGGCGATATTCAGGTCCACGATGGCAACCTTACGGATCTGTCATGTCTAATCCGCATTTTGCGCGATGTGAAGCCGGATGAGGTTTATAACCTTGGTGCGCAGTCATTTGTAAAATCGTCCTGGCAACAGCCGTTGCTGACCGGTTCGGTCACGGCATTGGGCGCGCACAACATGTTGGAAGCCGTTCGCTTGGAGGCGCCTGAAGCGCGCTACTATCAGGCGTCTTCTTCTGAAATGTACGGTCTTATCCAAGAACCTATCCAGTCGGAAAAAACACCGTTCTACCCTCGTTCGCCTTATGCCGTGGCAAAGCTTTATGCACATTGGATGACGGTAAACTACCGCGAAAGCTTTGGGCTGCACGCGTCTTCGGGTATTCTGTTCAACCATGAATCGCCATTGCGGGGCATCGAGTTTGTAACGCGTAAAATCACGGATGGTGTGGCGCGCATCAAGCTTGGCCTGACAAATGAACTTGCACTCGGCAACCTGGATGCGACCCGTGATTGGGGTCATGCACGTGATTTTGTGCGTGGTATGTGGTTGATGTTGCAGCAGGAAAAAGCGGATGACTATGTCATCGCAACCGGTCGGACCACATCCGTTCGGGACTTTTGTCAGATGACATTTACGCTTGCCGGTTTACGCATGGAGGATCACGTGGTGATCGATCCGCGTTATATGCGCCCTGCTGAAGTGGATGTTCTGCATGGCGATGCATCCAAGGCGCGTGCCAAGCTTGGCTGGGAAGCGGAATGTACGCTGGAACAACTCGTTTCCGAGATGCTTGAGGCGGATCTGGAGCGTGTAGCGCTTCAGCAGAAACGCTGATCAGATGAAGGACCAACCGTGCATTCTTGTACTGGGTGGCGGCGGCTTCGTCGGCACCCATCTGCGTACTGCACTCGTTGCACGGTTCGGAGATGGGGCACGGATTATCAATACCACGCGCACGCCAGTGGATGCTGGGGCGCTTGCGTTAGATATCCGTGACACCAATGCGGTGGCTGCGGTCGTCCAGCGTGAGAAGCCAACTCATATCATCAATCTGGTTGGGATTGCGGCCCCGATTGAAGCGCGCCGCAATCCGGCGCTGGCATGGGAATTGCATGCACTGGCACCGGATCGCCTTGGCCGCATGTTGTTGCAAGAGGCGCCCGATTGCTGGCTGTTTCACGTTAGTTCCGGCTTGATCTACGGGCGCACCGCGCTGGACGGTAAACCCGTAGATGAGCAGGCACTTTTGGACCCTATGGATATATACGCTGTCACCAAAGCAGCCGGTGATTTGGCTATGGGAGTTTTGGCAGGCGAAGGGTTGAAATGCCTTAGACTGCGGCCGTTCAATCATACCGGTCCAGGACAAACTGAAGATTTTGTAGTACCTGCCTTTGCCGCCCAGATTGCGCGGATTAAGGCAGGCCTGCAGCCTCCCGTTATGCAGGTAGGCAATCTTGACGCCGAACGTGATTTCTTGGATGTGCGGGACGTGGCGGCGGCTTATGCAACCTTGATTTCCCGCACCACAGATCTTCGTTCCGGCTCAATTTATAATATAGCCTCCGGTCACGCCGTTAGCATGCGAGAGATGCTTGACCGTCTCATTCAGCTCTCTGCGCTTGAAATTTCCGTCGATCTTGACCCGTCCCGTCAACGCCCGAGCGATCTTCCCCGCATTGTCGGATGTGTTAAATCGCTGATGCGTGACTCGGGGTGGAAACCGGCTTTTAGTTTCGACCAGACGCTTCACGAGACGCTTCTTTATCAGATGACAGCCGCAGGGGGCTCTGTTGATGGCGGGGATGCCCCCTCCTGACGGCATCGTAATGTGCCAAAGTAATAAGTGCTGAAAGCATCACAAGAGGAAGGAGCATCCATGTCCGAAGTTACCATCATCGGTATCGACTTGGCAAAGCGCGTTTTCCAGGTCCACGGGAATACAAAATATCTCGGACAAGGCAGTCGCGGCACAAAGACATGCCGGTCTGGATTGTTCTCATGAGCTTTTGCCGCACATTTCGCCTCTCGGACCGGCGAATAGCCTTCTCGCAGGAGAGTACAGGTGGATAAAATAACCCGTTACCGCCTTATGATACCATCCTGCCCCTACCGGAATTCACTCCTAGCACGCTCGCTTCATACAGTGAATCCCATCAGCCCATTTATGCAAAAAAGCCGTTGCGGTCCAATCACACGCAGTCCATTTTGGCTGTAAATGTGTTCCTTTAGGCTCAGAGATTTTCATGCCCCCCAAATTTGGCACCAGTGGCTTGCGCGGTCTTGTCACCGAACTGACCCCCACCCTGATCACCGATTACACCCGCGCCTTTCTGGCTGCCTGCCCGCATGGTGGGGCGGTGCATGTGGGCTGGGATCTGCGCCCGTCCTCGCCCGCTATTGCTCAACTGGTAATCGCGGCTGTTCAGGCCGCAGGTTTGCGCACTATTCAGGTTGGGGCTGTGCCAACGCCTGCGCTGGCGCTGGGGTCGATGGGATCTGGCCATGGGGCCATTATGATTACCGGCAGCCATATTCCCGCCGACCGCAACGGGCTAAAGTTTTATGTTCCGGGCGGTGAAGTGTCCAAAGAGGATGAGGCCGCGATTAACGCGCGTCTGGGTGGCACATGGGAGGCTGTGGCCAGCCCCATTCCTGTCGAAATCATCTATAACACGGCGCAAACCTATATTGACCGTTATGTCACCGGCTTTGGCCCTGCCGCCTTGCAAGGGCTGACAATTGGCATTTATGAACATAGTTCGGTCGCCCGTGACATCTTGGGGCAGGCGGTTGCGGCCTTGGGCGGCACGCCAGTATCGTTGGCACGGTCTGATATTTTTATCCCGGTTGATACCGAGGCGGTAGATCCCGACACCCGCAGCAAACTGGCCACATGGTGTGCGGAAAACAAACTGGATGCGCTGATTTCAACCGATGGTGACGCTGACCGCCCGATGATGGCAGATGCCACTGGCCAGATTGTCCCCGGCGATGTGTTGGGCGCGCTGACGGCGGCGATGCTGGGCGCGCGGGTGATATGTACACCGGTGTCTTCAAATTCGATGATTGCTGATATGCCGATGTTTGGTACGATTGAACGCACGCGCATCGGATCACCTTTTGTGATTGCTGCGATGGAAGCGGTACTGGCAGCCAGCCCTGCAGCCACTGTTGTTGGCTATGAGGGAAATGGCGGTTTTCTGCTGGGGTTTGAGGCGCAAGGACCGGCAGGGCCAATTGCCCCTTTGGCCACGCGTGACTGCTTGTTGCCACTGCTCGCCCCCTTGGCTGATGCCAAGGCACGCGGGATCAGCCTTGCCAAATTGGTGGCGACCTTGCCACCGGTGTTTACCGCCGCCGACCGCGTGGCAGAGGTGCCAAGCAAAAAATCCGGCGCCTTTATCGCCGATCTGATCAGCAACCCCGTCGCCCGCGCCGCGTTCTTTGATACGATGGGGCCAGAAGCCGAGCTGGACCTGACCGATGGGTTGCGCATACGATTTGCCTCGGGCGCGGTGGTACATTTGCGGCCTTCGGGCAACGCACCGGAATGCCGCTGCTATGCCGAGGCCGCAACGGCAACCGAGGCCGCTGATTTGGTTACAGCCCATTTGGTAAAACTAAAGGCGCAACTGAGTTCTGTCGCGAATTTTTCATCTTAACGCGTGAACGGGACTGGATCCCGGGCCAACCGAGGATTGCAGACCCATTTGATCTGTTTGAATATAGGGTGTTGATTTCCACTTAGAAATGAGCGGGTGGGGGTGCGGACGAAACGTTGGACAATCTTGGAGATAGTTCATGTTTAGCTAAGAAGAGCGCATACGCGCAGTTTAAGTGTATATCAAACTCGGCAAGCGTGCTCGGGTAACGATTTGCGCATTCGGTTTTCTCACCAAGAACGCTCTGCGTGGCTGGTAACGGGACTATGCGCAGTAAAAAGTACAAAAATGAGCGACAGTAACACAGCCTGGCCTATTACAATGCCGTATGGCCCCATTCACCCCACGGCATCTTGACCCCAAATGAGGCCATTCAAATCAATAAAAATGGCCGCCTGAGAGGAAACTCTGTTTCACCGTTAAAAGGATTGCGATCTGCTCGAAAAAGCGGGACCACCTCTTATTGCTTGGTCTAAGCAATCTGAAAAAACGTCTTGCATTTAAAGGGGCATCCACACGCGGCTTCTATGACCCGCGACAGGTCTAGAATAGCACGATGGTTGAACAGGTCATCCGCTTGGGGTATCGAACAGCGTGGGATCAGTGAGAATTGTGGATCTGATATTATAGCGACGGTTCAGATGCACGGGTCGGCCTAGCATGAGCGGACTGCTGTCAAGTGTAGTAAGGCTAATACATATGAACACTACAAACAGACGCTTTAACCTGTTCAGGCGCGCGACGGCTGACAGTCTTCTTTGGCGCTTGCTGACGGAAAGCTTACCCGAACACAAAGGCAAATATGCCGCGGCAATCGCCGCAATGGTTCTGGTCGCATCCACTACGGCATTATCCGCTTGGGTCATGGGCGAGATTGTCGACGCTATGACAGATGCCGAGAATAAGCGGCGTATTTACTGGGTCGCGACCAGCGTCTTTCTTATCTTCACGGCGAAAGGTTTTGCCAGCTTTGCACAAACTGTGTTGATGGCGCGGGCCGGCAACCGGATTGTCGCAGAAAAGCAAACGTCGCTGTTCAAGCGTCTGCTTGGCCAAGGTATCGCCTTTTTCAACACGACTGAATCTTCGGACTTGCTGCTGCGGGTCACGCAAAGCGCGCAAATGGCGCGCAATGTGATTGACGTTGTGGTCACAGGCTTTGTGCGCGATCTTCTGACGCTGATTGGCTTGGTCGCTGTCATGTTCTATCAGCAACCCTTTTTGTCGCTGATCAGCCTTGTGGTTGGGCCCGCGGCGGTTCTTGGTGTGCGCATGATCCTGACCAAGGTCCGTGCGATTATGGCGCAGGAAATGGCTGGGCTGGCCGAAATCATCAAGGTTGTGCAGGAAACCTCTACCGGCGCACGGGTTATCAAAGCCTTTGCGCTAGAAGAGGTCATGCAAAGGCGTATGGCTTCGGCGGTGCGAGACGTCGAAAAACGCTCTAACAAGATGGTGCGGCTTGAATCAGCCACGTCACCACTGATGGATACTTTGACAGGTGCCGCCATCGCCGCGATTGTTTTGCTCAGCAGCACCAGTTTTGCAGGGCAGTCAGTGGGTACACCAGGGCAGTTGATGTCTTTCGTGACGGCCTTTCTGATGGCGTATGAACCGGCAAAGCGCCTGTCACGGATGCGCGTCACAATCGAAGCCGGTATGGTCGGGGTTCGCATGATGTATGACTTGCTGGACATGCCCTTGACCCTTACCGAAGCCCCTGACGCGCAGAAATTGACCGTCGGGCCGGGCAAGGTGACGCTTAACAATGTATCCTTTGGCTATGCGAACGGCGCCCCCGTCATCCACGATCTTGACCTGACGTTTGAGGCTGGGCAGACAACTGCACTGGTCGGCCCATCCGGCGGGGGTAAATCGACCATCCTGAACTTGCTCTTGCGGCTGTATGATCCCTCAGAAGGCGTGGTGTGCATCGATGGCAGTGATATCCGGCAAGCGACCTTTGCCTCGCTGCGTGAAAAAATTGCCTTTGTGGGGCAAGATACATTCCTGTTTTCCAACACAGTCATGGAAAACCTGCGCGTTGCCCGCCCGAATGCCACGGATGAAGAGGTGTTTGACGCCGCGCGTGTTGCCCACGCCCATGACTTTATTGAAGCGCTGCCCGGCGGCTATCAAACCCATATCGGGGAAAATGGCGCGTTTCTATCTGGTGGGCAGCGTCAACGGCTCTCGATCACGCGGGCTGTCTTGCGCCACGCGCCAATTCTATTGCTGGATGAAGCAACAAGCGCGCTCGACAGCCAGTCAGAGGCATATATCCGTGATGCACTGGCACGGGTCAGCGCGGGCGTGACCACGATCGTCATCGCACACAGGTTGGCAACCGTGCTGGAAGCCGACAAAATTTGCTACATAGAGGCGGGCGAAGTGAAGGAACAAGGCACGCTGCAAGAGCTTCTTGCAAAAGGCGGCAAGTTTAAAAAGCTTTATGAGACGCAGTTCCAGAATGGGTGATGGAACGGTAAGTGGTACGGTTTCAACGGGTCGCTGCAACACAGGCTTTAAATTTCGCGGCATTCGAACGTCAGGTGCCATCCGGTCACACGCACCTTGAGCCGCGGGACGTCCAGAGCAGTAATCCCAGTCTGGATCTGCCGTTCAGGGCCCAATCCATGCCGAACAATCCGTTGGCGGCCATCCTCGAGGTGCTCAGCGGCAAAACTGGCGACAAAGGTATCAGCCTCGGCTTTCAGCGCCTCTCCCAAGAAGTGTCTATGCGTGGGCTGTTGCGAAACTTTGGGTTGAAAGTTGGTGCCATCTCTCGGGGCAGGTATGAACACCGAATCCGCGAAATGGCGGACGGCAATTCGATGCTGGAGGCCGCGACATGTTAATTGCCACTGAGAATTGAGAATTTATCAACCGGATCGAAGACACTGTTGTTGCGAGAAGCATCAGGCCGCTCGCAGCCCTTCAGCTGTTCCTTGCTCCTCTCAGGAAGTATTGACCAGATCCTAGTTACACAAAAGACAGGATGCTCTCCCCTTTCAAGAAAATAGGATAGGCTCAGCACTGCATTTATCGCGTACCAACCCAAGATCGCCTTTATACATCTTGGCCACAACATCGCGCAAAGCATCGTCATACATCCCGCCATAGCTTGGCGCTTTGCCCTCCAACATCAAAGCATGAAGATCGCGCAGTGGCGCATCAAGGAGAGTACCGTAAAGTGTGGGCAATCATGCAGCCATTTCGGTTTCGGACGAAGGTTTCAACGCCGGATGCCATTGCTCGAACTTGGCGCGCAGGGTGCCATCGAGGGCTCTGGTTCGGGTTTGCAGCATGAGGTGCGCGCCTCGTTTTGACCAGCGCATTTGCTGCCGCTTGCCGAAGCGCTTTCCAACAACGGTGTTGACGGTGCTTTCGACAAAGCCGGTTGAAACGCGTTCACCGTACCGTCGTCTTTCCGCATAGTTCGGGATCATCAAGGCGTTGTTGGCGATGTAGGTCTCGAACTCGGACGCCGCCTTCCGAAGTGCCTTGATGCTGGCATAGTCCGTCTCGACAACTTCCAGATCGATGACAAGGTCTTCGATCGCTGCCTGACCATTGTGAAGGTTGGCCCGGGGCAGTGACGGTGTTTGAGCTGGGTGATATCGACGCGATGGAGCTGCGCGAGGTGATGAAGCTGGCCAATGCGCCGAACAAAACTGGAGAAAGCTACGCGGCTTTGACTACCTCGCCAAAGTCATCACAGGCGTTACGCTCAAAGACGGAATTGCAACCACCAAACCCAGCCAGATCGCGGCATGACCCAAAACACTCAAACACCAGATTTGACAATAACTCTCTTTGTCGGGGGAGAGGCTCCAACGGGCCTGATGAGGATTTTCTGGCCGGAGCACCCTCCATCCTTGTGCTGGGTGACAACAGCTTTTTTGGCCACGGTCTACCCGAAATTTTGAAATCTGCCGACGAGCAAGAACAGGGCAGCACCGTCTTCGCCTATCGCGTCAGCGACCCTAAACGCTATGGCGTGGTGGCCTTTGGCAACGACAACCAAGTCACCGAAATCGTAGAAAAGCCTGTTTCTCCCACGTCAAACTATGCTATTACTGGCCTTTACTTCGTTGACGGCACGGCTCCAGATCGTGCGCGAAATATTAAACCATCCGTGCGGGGGGAGGTTGAGATCGTTGACCTTCTTCAATCCTACCTGAATGACGGTGCTCTCAAGGTACGCCAGATGGGAAGAGGTTATGCATGGCTTGACACCGGTACCCATGGAAGCCTTCTCGATGCAGGAAACTTCGCTCGAACACTCCAAGCGCGGCAAGGGCTTCAGGTTGGCTGCCAAGAAGAAATAGCATATAGATCCAATTGGATATCACGTGAACAGTTAGAACAGAGCGCCAAAGTTGTTTCCAAGTCGACCTATGGAAAACATCTTCTTGATCTACTAACCGACGACAAGCATCTTGAGATTCAGTGCAGACAAAAAAGATCCTAAACACACAAGGAAACAATGTGAACAAGCTATGGGTCTTAATTATATCCATAGCCGTTGCCGGATTAACGGCATGCGGCTTTAGCCCAGTTTATAAAGAGGGGAGCCAAGTTGGGAAAGCGCTCCACGAAATTCGGTTAGCAGATCCTACTAGCGAGATAGGATTCAAATTTCTGCCTCAAATGCAGCGGAAATTTCCTCAAGCAAGCGATGCTACTATAAACATGAAATATTCAATTTCTCTAGCGGAAAGAGAGCTTGGGGATCGAAACATCGTTATAAATGCGCATATGTCATATAACCTGACTGATTTAAGATCAGGATCCCTTATAACGTCTGGCCAAGTATCTTCTAACACTTCTTTTACATCATCAACCAGTATCGTTGGAGATATGATCAATGAAGCCAGCAGGGACCACGCCTTAAATCGCTTGGCGGAAATGCTTGCTCAGGCCGCATACCACGAAATTATCATGAAGCTTGCAGCTATCAAAGCTAATTAATAGTTTGGAGATATTGTGAAGGACAAACACATTAATAACGTGATTCAAGAGAACTCCTCCTTTGATACTGTGTATGGATTTAGCATCATCATTGCGTGTTCTGATTTTGCTGCGGATCTAGATAAAACGACTAGTTTTTTGAAGAAAACTGGCATGCCTAGTGTTGCTCACAGCTCGGTATTTACATACAAATATGCCCCCACCAAAAAATCAAACATTAGCGAAACTCACACGGGATCTAATGAGTATATCGCTTGCGATTGCTTAAAATCTTGCCTGGCGATGAATGATTCTCCATATGTGCTATTCTTAAAAGCAGGCTCTAAGATTTCATGGGGCTCTATTGATGCACTTTACCGTGCTGCACGAGAAAGACCTGATGCTGCCGCGATTGGGGCTGTTCTACGAAACGCAGCAGGCCGCATAGTTTTTCCGAAGAGAGCGCGCAAGTTAAACTCGCTCTGGCGTTCACTTTTGCCAAATTACATTTTAAGTTATGAAAATATTGTTTCTGTAAATGGATTCTTCACAGATGCAATGCTATTTCGAAGTGACGTTTTAGATGCGGTATCCGATCATATGTCACCTTATACAGAAAAGATCTTTTTAGAAAAGATCAACTGGCTCGGTGAATCCATTTGTGTACCAGCCGCACAGCTGTTGGCCTTGAGTGCGCATAACGATATTTGAGTGAGATATAGCTGAAAGTTGGTCTTGTCACGGTTACGTTCCGGCCTCGCCGGTTGGAAAGTGTCCGTCGTGGCCATGAGTGGCATGACATTCGAACTGGACACGCCGCATGGCCGGATGATGGCCACCATGCTGGCCGGGATCGCCCAGTTTGAACGCGACCTCCTTAGCGAGAGGGTCAAATCCGGACTCGCCGCTGCAAGGGCACGCGGAAAGAAGCTCGGTCGCCAAAAGGGTCAGAGGCCGAAATCTGACAAGCTCGCGCCAAAAGTCGTTCAGGCTGTGGCAGAGGGCCGGTCATACCGATGGATCGCACGCGATCTCGGCATCAGCAAAAACACCGTGCTCGCCCAAGTTCATCAGTTAATCAGTTCAACCTGAACAACCATTATGCCGTTGATTTAATGCGATAAACAGTCACTTTTTCTGGCTTTTCCCTGCAGGGTTTTATAGAATCTCTTTGTAAACCCTGCAACTTTGGTCTTGCCCATGAAGCATCGTTCGCTCCCGCCTGAACAGGATGACCTTCTGCGTCCGCGCTTGGTTGATCTGATTGATCTGCGCCATGCGTTGGTCAAGCTCACCGCCCTGATTGACTGGGACGTGTTCAAGCGGGAATGGTCGGGGTTCTTTCCATCAGCCAAAGGTCGCCCAGCGACGCCGCCCAGATTGGTTGCGGGGCTGTTATATCTCCAGCACGCCTATCGACTCTCTGACGAGGCGGTGGTCGCCCGCTGGGTTGAAAACCCTTACTATCAGCACCTCACCGGCGAGACGTTCTTTCAGCACCGCCCACCGATCGATCCTTCATCTCTGACGCGGAGAGCACCCCAAAGCGTGGGGCAATTGCGTTTTGATGGTAATTCTGGCAAGAATTATGGATGCATTCTGCCCCCGAAACCTTCCAGCTGAAGATCCGGCTTTTGGGGAT
>NZ_RPEN01000128.1 GCF_003991405.1 Pseudorhodobacter sp. E13 | reverse complement strand
GCCGCATCACTACCTGAAGCTGCCGCGCATGGTTGCCGCCAATTATTACGTCGGCTTCGTCGACGGCGCGCCAGTCGCGCATCTCTGCGTATCCACCCGACCGGGCATGAAAGAGGCGCGGGGATGTCGCCTTGTGATCATGCCGGAATGGCAAGGGGCCGGGCTTGGCTTGCGCTTCCTCAATGAGGTTTCTGCGCTCTGGCGGCGCGGCGTGAACCGGTATCAAAAGCCCATGCCGATGCTGTTTCACACGTCGCATCCAGGACTGTGCGAAGCGCTGCGTCGAGATCCGCTTTGGGCACAGATATCGGCCTCGCTTTACGGGGGGAACCGCAAGCGGAGTGTGGGCTCTTTGCAGGCGGCTGCAAAGCGCAATGGATGGGACGGCAACGCCGCGACGGGCGGCTTCGGCGGGCATTTTCGCGCAGTGCAGGGGTTTCGTTATGTCGAATAAGGCAGCGGCAAAAGTAATGGTCATCGGAACACGCTGGCTTGGCGCGGAGGTGCTGAAGCAACTTCACGAAAGGAGTTTAACACTGGCTTTAATCGCCGTTAAATCGGACGATCAAGCCGCCCGAACGGCAGAGAAGCTGGGCCTTCCATGCCGGGTAAAACCTGACGCCGTGCCGCTGATGGCGACGGATTTCCCGTGGCGTCCCGACCTGATCGTCTGTGCGCATTCGTTTCGAATCGTGGAGCCATGGGTGATCAATTGGGCAAGCCTTGGGGCCATCGGCTATCACCCCTCGCTCCTGCCCGCCTTCAAGGGCCGTCGCGCCGTCCAAGACGCATTGGACGCGGGCCAGAGGATCACCGGCGGCAGCGTCTATTGGCTGACCGAAGCCATCGACGGCGGCCCAGTCGTTGTGGCGGGCGGGCGGCGCTTGCAAGATCAAGTGCAAGTCTTGCCCAATGAAACGGCGGGCGAATTGTGGCGGCGTGCGCTGGCACCGTTGGGCGCAGGGCTGCTGACGGAGGGGGTGATATCAATCTGCCAGACGGATGGTTAAAATTGCTCCGCTGCAACTTTGGTTGTCAAACCCTGCAAATTTGCGTGGCGAGCCACAGCGAGCCACACACAGCAGACTTGTCCACAAGAGATTTCGCAAAATTTCCTTTACAGGGTTTCGTTCTTTGCACACTATATCTAGTAAGGGGCGCAGTGGCGGGACGCTGTTTCTTGCCAGACTCTCAGGTTCTTGTGGGATGCACCGCAGCAAGGGGCATTTCCGCAGGCAATATAAAAACGAGGCGGGGCATGTCACTTTCAGAGGACTATCTTTCGGAGGATATCCATCCGATCGACATCGTCGAAACCCTCGCGCAGAGCCATGCGTGGGAATTTGACCGTGTGACCGATGACCAGATCGCCATGGCGGTCGAAGGGCAGTGGCGCACCTATTCCCTCACACTCGCCTGGTCGGCACAGGATGAAACCCTGCGCCTGATTTGCACATTTGAAATGGAACCGCCAGAGGGCCGGGTTTCGGCGCTGTATGATGTGCTGAACCGCTGCAACGATATGGTCTGGACCGGGGCCTTTACCTGGTGGGCCGACCAAAAGCTGATGGTCTGGCGCTATGGCTTGTGCCTTGCGGGCGGGCAGATTGCCGGGCCGGAACAGATTGACCGGCTGATCTCCAGCGCTGTGATGGCGGCAGAGCGGTTCTACCCGGCCTTCCAACTGGTGACATGGGCCGACCACAGCCCCGAAGCCGCGCTGAAAGTCGCGATTGCCGAGGCTTACGGGCGGGCCTGACCGCCGCGGCAAGCCATTACAGCCGCACGACCATCTTGCCAAAGCTGTTGCCCACCAGCAGATCATAAAGCGCCTCTGGCGCTTTTTCCAATCCGTCGACAACCTGCTCTTTATACTGCATTTTTCCTGCGGCCAGCCAATCCGTCATCTCTTCTCGGAATGCGGCATAGGTGGCCTTGGGAAAGCTGTCGAAGATGATGAAGCCTTGCATCTTCACTTTCATCCGCAAGATCGTGCCCATGATCGCAGGCCCCATATCCGGCCCATCGGGCAGGCCCGGCAAGTTATACCATGAAACGACCCCACATACCGGAATCCGGGCAAAGGGGTTCAACAGCGGCAGCACGGCATACAACACCTTGCCGCCGACGTTTTCAAAATAAACATCAATCCCATCGGGACAAGCCGCGCGCAACTGTGCGGCAAAATCGGGGGCGCGGTGGTCGATACAGGCGTCAAAGCCCAGCACATCCACCACATGCGCGCATTTTTCCGGCCCGCCCGCGATCCCCACCGCGCGGCAGCCTTTGATCTTGGCAATCTGCCCCACCGTTGCCCCCACCGGGCCCGATGCCGCCGCCACCACCACGGTTTCCCCTGGCTTCGGCTCTCCGATCTTCAGCAAACCGGCATAGGCGGTATAGCCCGGCATCCCCATGATCCCCAGTGCCCAAGACGGGTTGGCCGGGTTCGGGCCAAGGTTCATCACCTCTGCCCCATCCGACAGCGCATAATCCTGCCAGCCGCTGCCCGCCAGAACATAGTCCCCCGGTGCAAAGGCATCGAGATTGCTGACCATCACCTCGGCCACCACTTGCCCCGTCATCACGCCCCCAATCGCAACCGGCGTGGCATAGGATTTCGCATCATTCATCCGCCCCCGCATATAAGGGTCCAGCGACAGAAAGGCAGAGCGTAAAAGCATCTGCCCCGGCCCCGGCGACGGAATCGCCCCCTCCTCCAGCCGCAGCGTGTTGGCATCCGGCGCGCCTTTCGGGCGTTGGTTCAGGACGATACGGCGGTTGATCTGGGCGTTTTGCGGCATGGTGTTTCCTTTTCGGTTCACCGGCCACCCTACTGCGCCAAGCCGCAGGGCAACAGGGGCAAGCCCCGGCAATGACGCAAAGAAAAGGATTCAGCTTTGCATTCTTTCACGCTAACCTTGCCGCAACTGTCAGGGGGTTGCATGAATCTGGACGAAGTGAACACACGCGGGCTGGTCCTGCTGGGCTGTGGCAAGATGGGGTCAGCGATGCTGCAAGGCTGGCTGGCCCAAGGGGTCAAGCCCGGCTCTGTCTGGGTCAGTGACCCGTTTCCCAGCGATTGGCTGCAACAGACGGGCGTGCATCTGAACGTCCCTTTGCCCAAGGATCCGGCGATTGTGCTGGTCGCCGTCAAGCCGCAAATGATGGCCGAGGCGCTGCCCAGCCTTGCCGCCTTGGGCAATGGCAAAACCCTGTTTGTCTCGGTCGCCGCTGGCACGACCATCGCGTTTTATGAAAAAACCTTGGGCAATCAGACCCCGATCATCCGCGCCATGCCCAACACCCCCGCTGCCGTTTCTCGCGGGATCACCGCGATCTGCGGCAATGCCCAGGCGACCGATGCCCATATGGCGCTGGCCGAGGCGCTGCTCTCTGCCGTGGGCAGCGTGGTGCGGCTGGAGGGGGAGCATCAGATGGATGCCGTCACCGGCCTGTCCGGCTCTGGCCCCGCCTATGTGTTTCACATGATCGAGGCGATGGCCCAAGCCGGAGAGGCAGTCGGCCTTGCCCCCGATCTGGCGATGAAACTGGCGCGTGCCACCGTCTGCGGCGCAGGCGAACTCGCCCATCAAGCCCCGGAAAGCGCTGAGCAATTGCGCATCAACGTCACCTCCCCCGGTGGCACCACCGCCGCCGGCCTTGGCGTTCTGATGGCGGAACTGCCCGACCTGATGACCCGCACAGTCAAAGCCGCAACCCAACGCGGGCAGGAGCTTGGCAAATGATAACCTATGATGACTTCGCCGCCGTCGATATCCGTGTCGGCACCATCACCCGCGCCGAACCCTTCCCCGAGGCCCGCAAACCGGCCTATAAACTCTGGGTCGATTTCGGCGGCGATCTGGGTGAAAAACGCTCATCAGCCCAGATCACCGCGCATTACAGCATCGACGGGCTGATCGGACGGCAGGTGCTGGCCGTCGTGAACTTCCCGCCCCGACAGATCGGCAAAGTGATGTCCGAAGTGCTGGTGCTGGGCGTCCCCGATGCAGCGGGTGAGGTGGTGCTGGTCGGCCCCGGCCATGCTGTTCCAAACGGGGGGAAGCTGTTTTGAAACCCGAAGTCCTGATCACCCGCCCCCTGCCCGGCAAAGTCATTGCCGAGGCTATCAGCCATTTCTCCCTCACCATCCGCGAAGATACCACCCCGCTCTCCCCTGCCGAATGTGCCGAGGCGCTGCACCAGTATGACGCGGTGCTGCCCACGCTGGGCGACCCGTTCAGCGCTGCGGTCTTTGCCGAAAACCACGCGCCGCGCTGCCGCCTGCTGGCCAATTTTGGCGTCGGCTATAACCACATTGATGTCGAGGCCGCCAAGGCCGCAGGCATCATCGTCACCAATACGCCCGGCGCTGTTACCGATGCCACCGCCGATATCGCGCTGACGCTGATCCTGATGACTGCGCGCCGCGCCGGCGAAGGCGAACGCATGCTGCGTGCAGGCGCGTGGCAAGGCTGGCACCCCACACAAATGCTCGGCGCCCATGTCACCGGCAAACGGCTGGGCATCATCGGCATGGGCCGCATCGGCAAAGCCATCGCCAAACGCGCACATTACGGCTTCGGGATGGAGGTGCAATTCTTCAACCGCTCCCCCGTGGCCAACCCCGGCCTGCCTGCCGAACAGGTCAAACTGGAAACCGCGCTCGCCGCCGATTTCGTCGTCATTGCCGTGCCGGGCGGCCCCGCAACCCGCCACCTGATCAATGCCGAGAAACTGGCACAAATGCAGCCCCACGCTTTCCTCATCAACATCGCCCGCGGCGATATCGTGGACGAGGCGGCACTGGTCCACGCCCTGCAACACCAGACAATCGCAGGCGCGGGCCTCGATGTCTATGAACAAGAACCAACGGTCTCCCCCGCCCTGATCGACATGGAAAACGTCACCCTCCTGCCCCATCTCGGCACCGCCGCACTGGAAATCCGCGAGGCCATGGGCCTGATGGCCGTCGATAACCTCCGCGCCTTTTTCGATGGCAAACCCCTGCCAAACCTCGTCTGACCGATGCCCTCTTTCTCTTTGGAAAAAATATCCTCGCCGAAGGCTCCGCCGCCACCACAGGCACAGCGCCGGGCAACCGCGCCATGGCAATGCCGCCCGCGGGGGCTCGATGCCCCCAAGGGCGGCTCCCCCCGCCCATGATCATCTCACAGGGTCGCCGCTATATCTTTGTCCATATCCCCAAAACCGGCGGCACCGCGCTGACGCTGGCCCTCGAAGCGCGCGCGATGAAGGATGACATCCTGATCGGTGACACTCCCAAGGCGCAGGCCCGCAAAAAACGCCTCAAAGATCTTCCGGCAAAGGGGCGGTTGTGGAAACACGCCACCCTCGCGGATCTTGACGGGCTGTTCGGCGCGGCAGAGCTTGACCGGTACTTCATCTTCTCACTTGTCCGCAATCCGTGGGACCGCGCTGTCAGCTACTACCACTGGCTGCGCGACCAGGGCTTTGCGCATCCTGCCGTCACCCTGGCCCAGCAAACCAGCTTCAGCGCCTTCCTGAACCACCCGCAAACCCGCACCAGCTTTCAAAACTGGCCTGCAAGTGCCTATCTGCGCGATGCTTCCGGGGTGGAACATTGCCAGCTTTACATTCGCCTCGAACATCTCGCCCAGGATATCGCGCCGCTGGAGGCGCATCTGGGCTTCTCCCTCACCCCCCTGCCCCGCGCCAACCGCTCTGCCCGCGATACCGATTGGCGCGGCTATTACTCCGATGCAGATGCGGCCCTCATCGCCCGGATATGTGCCGAAGATATCACCCGCTTCGGCTATCGGTTTGATGACGCGGCCACATCCCGACACCCAGAATAAAAAACGCCCCGTGGTTTCCCACGAGGCGCCTTCAATCTCTGCGTAGGGTGGGTGCTAACCCACCGCCACCTTAACCACGCTCTTCGATGATCTGCACAAGATGCGGGATCTTGTTGACCATGCCGCGCACGGAAGGCGTATCTTCCAGCTCGCGGGTGCGGTTCATTTTGTTCAGGCCAAGACCTTTCAAGGTCGCGGTCTGGATCGCCGGGCGACGGGCAGCGGATGCCACCTGCTTCACAACGATGGTTTTCTTTGCAGCAGCCATGATCAAGCCTCCACGGTTTCAGCAGGGGCTTCAGACTTGTTGCCCAGAATGTCAGCCACTTTCTTGCCGCGACGCTGCGCGACCTGACGGGGGCTGGCTTCTTGCTTCAAGCCATCAATCGTGGCGCGGATCATGTTATAGGGGTTCTGCGACCCGATGGACTTTGCCACCACGTCTTGCAGGCCCAACATTTCGAACACAGCGCGCATCGGACCACCGGCAATGATGCCTGTCCCCGGAACGGCGGTGCGCATGACCACTTTGCCCGCGCCATGGCGGCCTTCCATGTCATGATGCAGCGTGCGGCTGTCTTTCAGCGGCACACGGATCATTTGACGCTTGGCCTGCTCGGTGGCCTTGCGAATGGCCTCCGGCACTTCCTTGGCTTTGCCTTTGCCAAAACCAACGCGGCCCTTTTGGTCGCCAACAACCACGAGGGCTGCGAAACCAAAGCGCTTACCGCCTTTTACGGTCTTGGACACACGATTGATCGCAACCAAGCGATCTGCGAATTCCGGGGTTTCTTCGCGGCCACCGCGATTATCCCGACGGTTATCTTCTCTTGCCATGAGGCATTCCTCGTATAGTGCGCGGGGTCCGCGCCATATGGACCAATCCTGGTGGGCCAAGCCCCCGGATCATCGGGGTGGCGCGAACGCCACCCGCTGGTATCAGAACTTCAGACCACCTTCACGGGCAGCATCGGCCAAAGCCTTGATCTTGCCGTGGAAAAGGAAGCCGCCACGGTCGAAATAGCACTCTTCGACCCCAGCTTTTTTCGCCCGCTCGGCAATCGTCGCACCAACTTTCGTTGCCGCTTCGACGTTGTTCTTGCCCACGAAGCCCAGACCCTTTTCGAGGGTCGAAGCTGCGGCCAAGGTCACGCCGTTGACGTCGTCGATCAGCTGGACGCTGATGTTCTTGCTGGACCGATGCACAGACAGACGCGCGCGCCCGTTTGCCATCGCCTTGATCTTGTTCCGCACGCGCAAGCGGCGCTTGAGGAACAGCTGTCGTTTGTTGTTCGCCATTTTTACGCCCCTTACTTCTTCTTGCCTTCTTTGCGGAACACGAACTCGCCCTTATAGCGGATACCTTTGCCCTTATAGGGCTCGGGCTTGCGCCATTCGCGGATGTTCGCTGCGACTTGGCCAACCAACTGTTGATCCATGCCTTCCACAACGATTTCGGTTTGCTTCGGCGCGGATACAGTGACCCCTGCCGGAACATCGAAGTTGACTTCGTGGCTATAGCCAAGAGACAGCTTCAGAACATTGCCAGCCATCGCTGCGCGATAACCAACACCCTGAATCTCAAGCTCTTTCTTGAAGCCCGTGGTCACGCCGATCACCAGATTTTCGATCTGGGAACGGGTCATGCCCCACTGCTGACGGGCACGCTTGGACGTGCCGCGCGGCTTAACCGACACAGCATTGTCTTCAATCGTGATCGTCACATCATCAGTGGCGGTGAAGGAACGGGTCCCTTTCGGGCCCTTCACTTCGACTGTCTGACCGGACAAGGTTGCCGAAACACCCTTAACCAGCTCGACCGGTTTCTTACCAATACGAGACATCTTGCCCTCCTTAGAACACGGTGCAGAGCACTTCGCCACCAACATTGGCGGAACGTGCAGCTGCATCGGACATGACGCCTTTCGGCGTGGAGACAATAGAAACACCAAGGCCGTTACGGACCGAAGGAAGATCCTTCGAAGCCATATAAACCCGGCGTCCCGGCTTGGAAACGCGCTTCAGGTCGCGAATGACCGGCGTGCCTTCAAAGTATTTCAGGCTGATCGTGATCTCACCCTGACCGTCTGCGGTCTCGGCTTTCTCATAACCACGGATGTAGCCTTCAGAGGCCAACACATCCAACACCCATGCGCGCAGCTTGGAAGCCGGCGTTTTAACGGTCGATTTGCCACGCATCTGCGCATTGCGGATGCGGGTCAGCATATCGCCGAGAGGATCGTTCATCATCATCGTGCGACCTCCTTACCAGCTGGATTTGACCATGCCGGGGATCTGACCGAAGGAGGCCAGATCGCGCAGCATGATGCGCGAAAGTTTAAGCTTGCGGTAATACGCATGCGGACGGCCCGTCAGTTGGCAACGGTTGTGCAGACGCACAGCCGACCCATTGCGGGGCAGCGAAGCCAGTTTCAGAGTCGCCTTGAAACGCTCTTCCATCGGACGCTCTTGGTCGTTGATCACCGCTTTCAAAGCAGCGCGCTTGGAGGCATCGCGTGCCACCAGCTTTGCGCGCTTCACTTCGCGGTTTACCATGGATTTCTTAGCCATATCCCTATTCCTCCCGCTTACGCTGTGAAGGGCATGTTGAAATTCTTCAACAATGCCTTCGCTTCCGCGTCGGTTTTCGCGGTGGTGCAGATGATGATGTCCATACCCAGAACTTCGTCGACTTGGTCGAAGTTGATTTCCGGGAACACGATCTGTTCTTTCAGACCCATGGCATAGTTGCCACGGCCGTCGAACGAGGTCGGCTTCACACCGCGGAAGTCGCGCACGCGCGGCAAAGCGATGGTGATCAGACGATCGAGGAATTCGTACATTTTGTCGCCGCGCAAAGTCACTTTGCAGCCAAGCGGCATTTCTTCACGCACGCGGAAACCGGCGATGGATTTCTTGGCATGGGTGACGACAGCCTTTTGACCAGCGATCTGGGTCAGCTCTTCTGCTGCCTTTTTCACTTTCTTGGTGTCTTTGACAGCTTCGCCAACGCCCATGTTGATCACGATCTTGTCCAGACGCGGGATCTGCATGTCGTTCTTGTAGCCGAATTCTTCTTTCAGGGCAGCGCGGACCTTGTCCTTGTAGACGCCCTTCAAGCGCGGGGTGTAATTTGCCTGGTCCAGCATCAGATTGCATCCCCCGTGGTCTTGGCGAAACGCACCTTCTTGTCGCCATCCATACGGAAGCCGACGCGGGTTGCTTTGCCATTCGCATCAATCAGCGCAAGGTTGGACAGGTCGATCGGCATCGCTTTCGGGATGCGGCCGCCCTGCGAGCCCTGGCTTTGCTTGGTGTGACGGATAGCCATGTTGATGCCATCCACAACAGCTTTACCGGCTTCCGGGTTCACGGAGGAAATCTCGCCCTCTTTACCCTTGTCTTTGCCGGTCAGCACGACGACCTTGTCGCCTTTTTTCAGTTTCGCAGCCATCAGAGCACCTCCGGAGCCAGCGAGATGATCTTCATGAAGTTCTTTGCGCGAAGCTCACGAACCACCGGCCCGAAAATACGGGTGCCGACGGGCTCACCTTGGTTGTTCAGAATGACAGCAGCGTTGCGGTCAAAACGAATTGCGGTGCCGTCTTCACGACGGACTTCTTTGGCGGTGCGAACGACGACGGCTTTGCGCACGTCACCCTTCTTCACGCGACCGCGCGGAATGGCTTCTTTCACCGACACTACGATAATGTCGCCGACCGAAGCATACCGACGGTGCGAGCCGCCCAAAACCTTGATGCACTGAACACGGCGCGCGCCGCTGTTGTCAGCAACATCCAGGTTGGTCTGCATCTGGATCATTTGGTTTCTCCCGACCTTTGGGGGTGCATCCCCCAGGGTTTCGTAAAATGGCTATGGATGGCCTGAGGGCTTACGCCTCCAGAACCACCGTCCAGCGTTTTGTTTTCGAGATCGGCGCACACTCTTCGATACGAACAGTGTCCCCTACCTTGAATTTGTTCTCTGCGTCGTGGGCCCGGTATTTCTTGGACTTACGAACAGTTTTTTGCAGCAGCGGATGCTTGAAGCGGCGTTCAACCGAAACCGTGATGGTCTGGTTGTTCTGATCGCTGGTGACGGTGCCTTGCAGGATGCGTTTGGGCATGTTTCAGGCTCCTCAGTTCGCGATGGCGGCTTCAGCCGCTTTTTGGTTCAAAACCGTCATGATGCGGGCAACGTCACGACGGACGGCGCGCATGCGTGCGGTGTTTTCAAGCTGGCCGGTAGCCTGCTGGAAGCGCAGGTTGAAAGCTTCCTTTTTCAACGCGACAAGCTGATCACGCAGCTGGTCAGGCGTCTTGGCCTTAAGTTCAGTGGCGTTCATGCGCCTTTTCCTTCTTCACATCACCGGAGGGCCCGTTAGGGTGACCCTTGTCCCAGTGGAGTCAATGATAAACCAACGAATCCGGAAGCCCGGAATCGCTGGATGCGTCCGTATAGGGGGATGGGGGATGAAGGGCAAGGGGGAAGTTGGGCAAATACGCTTAGCCTGACACGGCGGGCGCGGCCTGCGCCCAATCGCCAATCCAATCGACCAAGCCATGGCCCAGCGGCTGCATCTGGTCCTCGACCGGCCAATCGCTCTGCGCATCGGGCCCGTCGCAATCCCATGAAAACACCGGCAGGTCCGGCGCGCGGCAATCCACCAACGTATAAGCCGTGCAGCCCCAATAGACGAGCGGTAAAACCCCGGCACGCAGCGCAGGCGGAGGCTGGTCTTTGCCTTCCAAACTGCTGTCATCCCCGCGCAGAAAGTTCAGAACGGCGATTGCATTGCCGCCAAATCCACGCTTCTGGGTCGCCGCAAGTTCCATCAAACCATAGCCCGGCCCAAAGCCCCCATTGCCGATCCGCTGGTATAGAAACACCAAAAGCGGTGGCAGTTTCCAACCAAGCTGCGCTTCAACCGCCTCTTGTTCCTTCGCCGTCAACGCGGGGCCGATCCCGTCTCTTGCGGGCGGCAGCATGTCGGTAAAACGCGAAGTTTGGTGAAGCCGTCGCGAAACAGCCGCCGCCATCGCCTCCCATGCCTCTGGAACCTTTGCGTTCATATATCCCACCCCATGGCCTGCACCCAATATGAAGCGAAATCACCAAATCAAAAAGCCCCGCCGTTTCCAGCGGGGCCTTTGAAATTTTCAAGAACTGCGCCTGCACCACTTGTCGCCAGTGCCTCAGCGCAGCGACCTTACCAGTCTTCGCGCTGAACGACGCGGGTTTGCACCGGAAGCTTCATCGAGCCAAGGCGCAGGGCCTCGCGTGCGATCACTTCCGAAACGCCGTCGATTTCAAACATCACGCGGCCAGGTTTCACCTTGGCTGCCCAATAATCGACAGAACCCTTACCTTTACCCATCCGCACTTCGGTCGGCTTGGACGACACCGGAACATCCGGGAAAATCCGGATCCAGACGCGGCCCTGACGCTTCATGTGGCGGGTGATGGCACGACGAGCAGCTTCGATCTGGCGTGCGGTTACACGCTCTGGCTCGGTTGCTTTCAGGCCAAAGGTGCCGAAGTTCAACAGGAAGCCGCCTTTGGCCTCGCCACTGATCTTGCCTTTGAACTGCTTGCGGAACTTGGTCCGTTTAGGTTGCAGCATTGTTTTGCTCCCTTACGTGCGTTCGCGGCGCGGTTGACGCGGAACAGCGCCTTCCTGTGCCTCGGCGTGACGACGATCATGTGCCTGCGGATCATGCTCAAGGATTTCGCCTTTGAAGATCCAAACCTTCACACCGATGATACCATAAGCGGTGGTCGCTTCGTGGTGCGCATAGTCGATGTCGGCGCGCAGCGTGTGCAGCGGAACGCGGCCTTCACGATACCATTCGGTCCGTGCGATTTCCGCGCCACCCAGACGGCCAGCCACGTTCACACGGATGCCCAAGGCCCCCATGCGCATCGCGTTCTGAACGCCACGCTTCATGGCGCGACGGAAAGACACCCGACGCTCCATCTGCTGTGCAATCGATTCTGCCACCAGCTTGGCATCCATTTCCGGCTTGCGGATCTCAACGATGTTGAGGTGCAGTTCGGAGTCGGTGAACACGGAAAGCTTCTTGCGAAGACCTTCGATGTCAGCGCCTTTTTTGCCGATGATCACGCCCGGACGTGCAGTGTGAATGGTCACACGGCACTTCTTGTGCGGACGCTCGATGATGACTTTGGACACGCCAGCTTGGGCGCATTCCTTGTGGATGAACTCGCGCATGCGCAGATCTTCCAGCAACAGGTTGCCGTAGTCTTTGCTTTCCGCGAACCAGCGGCTGTCCCAGGTGCGGTTGACCTGAAGGCGCATACCGATCGGATTGACCTTCTGACCCATTATGCGGACTCCCCTTTTTGACGTACCAAAATCGTCAGCTGGCTGAACGGCTTCATGATCTTGCCGAAACGGCCACGTGCCCGCGGGCGACCACGCTTCAAGGTCAGGTTCTTGCCGCAATATGCTTCGGCAACGATCAATTCATCCACGTCAAGACCGTGGTTGTTTTCAGCGTTGGCGATGGCCGATTGCAGGCACTTTTTCACGTCCTGGGCGATACGCTTTTTCGAGAAGGTGAGGTCGGCCAGAGCCTTGTCCACCTTCTTGCCGCGGATCAGACCAGCAACGAGGTTAAGCTTTTGCGGCGAGGTGCGAAGCATCTTGGCAAGCGCCATTGCTTCGTTATCGGCCACGCGGCGCGGATTTTTTGCCTTGCCCATGACTTATTTCCTCTTGGCTTTTTTGTCGGCGGCGTGACCATAATAGGTCCGGGTCGGCGAATACTCACCGAACTTCTGGCCGATCATTTCTTCGGTTACCGCGACGGGAACATGCTTTTTGCCGTTATAAACGCCAAAGGTCAGCCCCACGAACTGCGGCAGAATGGTGGAACGACGCGACCAGATCTTGATCACTTCGTTTTTGCCAGTTTCGCGCGACTTCTCGGCCTTTTTCAGGACGTAGCCATCGACGAACGGGCCTTTCCAGATTGAACGTGCCATGGATTAGCGGCCCTTCTTCTTGGCGTGACGCGACCGCAGGATATACTTATCCGTGGTCTTGTTCGAACGGGTGCGGTTGCCCTTGGTGCCTTTGCCCCATGGAGTAACCGGGTGACGACCGCCCGAGGTGCGGCCTTCGCCGCCGCCATGCGGGTGGTCAATCGGGTTCATTGCCACACCGCGAACGGTCGGGCGGATGCCCTTGTGACGCATGCGGCCCGCTTTACCGAAGTTCTGGTTCGAGTGGTCAGCGTTGGAAACGGCACCAACCGTCGCCAGGCATTCCTGACGCACCAGACGCAGTTCGCCCGAGGACAAACGGATCTGTGCATAGCCACCGTCACGGCCCACGAACTGCGCATATGTGCCAGCAGCGCGCGCAATCTGCCCGCCTTTGCCCGGCTTCATTTCGACGTTGTGAACGATCGTCCCGATCGGCATGCCCGAAAACGGCATCGCGTTGCCCGGCTTCACGTCGGTTTTTGCGCCAGCAATGATGCTATCGCCAACAGCCAAACGCTGCGGAGCGAGGATGTAGTTCAGCGTCCCATCCTCATATTTCACCAAGGCGATGAACGCGGTGCGGTTGGGATCGTATTCGATCCGCTCAACCACGGCCGGCATGTCATGCTTGGTGCGCTTGAAATCTACGATACGGTAAAGGCGCTTTGCCCCACCGCCTTTGTGCCACATCGTAACACGTCCGGTGTTGTTCCGGCCACCTGTCTTGGTCAAACCCTCAGTAAGGGCTTTGACCGGACGGCCTTTCCACAGCTCCGAACGGTCGATCAGAACCAACCCGCGTTGGCCAGGCGTCGTCGGTTTATACGACTTGAGTGCCATGCTCTCTGTCTTCCGTTAGCTTGGGGGTCTGGCGATGCAGACCCTAGGTTATAGGGCCCCGAAGGTCCCCGATGGTAGATGCAGGCGCGGCAGCGGTTGCCGAAATCCTACAGGTCGAAAAAATCCACGGCCCCAGGAAAACCCGGGGCCGTGAGATTCGCTGCCTTCTATCAAAGCCCGGTAGAGACGTCGATAGTATTTCCCTCTTCGAGGGTCACATAGGCTTTTTTCTTGTCGGAACGAACGCCGGGGCGCCCTTTGAACCGCTTGACCTTGCCTTTGGTGATGGTCGTGTTCACGGCCTTCACCTTGACGCCAAAGACAGCTTCAACAGCTTCTTTGATCATCGGCTTGGTTGCGTCCATCGCCACTTGGAAAACAACCGCATTCGCCTCAGAGGCCATGGTTGCTTTTTCGGTGATGATCGGCTTGCGGATCACATCGTAGTGGTTCGGTTTCACGCTCATTTCAAACGAGCCTCCAGTGCTTCGACCCCTGCTTTGGTGATCACCAACTGATCCCGCTTCAGGATGTCATAGACGTTTGCACCCATGGTCGGCAGAACATCGATGGTGTCGATGTTGCGCGCGGCCAAGGCGAAGTTGCCGTCGATTTCTGCACCGTCGATGATCAGCACGCGCTTCCAACCCAATTCCTTCGCCATCTTGGCAAGGGACGAGGTTTTCGCATCGGCCATCGTCGCGGCGTCCAGAATGATCAGCTCACCCGCTTTGGCTTTCGCCGACAGCGCATGACGCAGACCCAACGCACGGAACTTCTTGGGTAGGTCATGCGCATGGCTGCGCGGAACCGGACCCTTGTAGATACCACCGTGACGGAAGATCGGCGCGCCCTTGTCACCGTGACGTGCGCCACCGGTGCCTTTTTGGCGGTAAATCTTCTTGGTCGAGTAGCTTACGTCCGAACGACCCAGAGTCGAGTGGGTGCCAGCCTGGGCTTTCGCCCGCTGCCAGCGCACCACACGGTGCAGAATGTCGGCGCGCGGCTCAAGGCCGAACAGCGCATCATTCAGGTCAATGGAACCGGCTTTGCCGCCGTCCAGCTTGATGACATCAGCCTTCATTCTTCTCGCCTCCATCTTCAGCTGCCGGGGCATCTGCCGCCGCTGCTGCTTCCGCTGCTGCTTCGGCTGCTGCCGCTTCTGCTGCCAAAGCTGCCGCGCGTGCTGCTTCTTCTTCCGCCGCCGCTGCTGCTGCTGCTTCTGCTGCCTTCTTGGCCGCTTCACCAGCCGAACGCAGTGCTGCCGGCATGATCACGTTGTCCGGAACGGCTTTCTTCACCGCATCCTTCACCGTCACCCAACCACCTTTGGAACCGGGCACAGCGCCCTTTACCATGATCAGGCCGCGGTCGCTGTCAGTCTTGACGACTTGCAGGTTCTGCGTGGTGATACGTGCCGAACCCATGTGGCCCGCCATCTTCTTGCCTTTGAACACCTTGCCGGGGTCCTGGCACTGGCCCGTGGACCCGTGCGAACGGTGCGAAACCGACACACCGTGGGAAGCCCGCAGACCCCCAAAGTTGTGACGCTTCATCGCACCCTGGAAACCCTTACCGATCGAGGTGCCGGCGATGTCCACATACTGACCTTCGAAGTAATGGTCAGCGGTGATCTCTTCGCCCACATCGATCATGCAATCGGCCGTGACGCGGAATTCTGCGATCTTGCGCTTCGGCTCAACCGAAGCTTTCGCAAAATGGCCGCGCATCGCAGCGGTGGTCCGCTTGGCTTTGGCCAAACCGGCACCCAACTGAACGGCGGTGTAACCGTCGCGTTCAGCGGTGCGCTGTGCCACAACCTGCAGGTTGTCGAGTTGAAGAACGGTCACAGGAACCTGCTTGCCGTCTTCGAGGAACAGCCGGGTCATGCCCAGCTTCTTTGCAATAACGCCAGAGCGCATAATCTGATGCCCCCTTATACTTTGATTTCGACGTCAACGCCCGCAGCCAGGTCGAGCTTCATCAGCGCGTCCACGGTCTGGGGGGTCGGATCGACGATATCGAGAAGACGCTTGTGCGTGCGGATTTCCCACTGGTCGCGCGATTTCTTGTCGATGTGCGGACCACGAAGAACCGTGAATTTCTCAATCTTGTTCGGCAGCGGAATCGGGCCGCGCACGGTGGCGCCGGTGCGTTTCGCTGTGTTTACGATTTCCTGCGTGGACGCATCCAACACCCGGTAATCGAAGGCTTTCAGCCTGATACGGATCGTTTGACTTGACATAGTTTGGTGCCCTTTAGGCTTGGCGGGAAATCAGGCCCGATGTCTTGCGACACCGGACCCGATCCCTCTGCCAGAGAAAGTTAAGCGATGATTTTCGAAACGACGCCAGCGCCGACGGTGCGGCCGCCTTCACGGATGGCGAAGCGCAGTTTTTCTTCCATGGCGATCGGGGCGATCAGTTCGACGTTGAACTTCAGGTTGTCGCCCGGCATCACCATTTCGGTGCCTTCCGGCAGCATTACCGTGCCCGTCACGTCGGTCGTGCGGAAGTAAAACTGCGGACGGTAGTTCGCGAAGAACGGCGTGTGACGGCCACCTTCTTCTTTGGTCAGAATATAGGCTTCGGCTTCAAACTTCGTGTGCGGCTTCACCGAAGCGGGCTTGCACAGAACCTGACCACGCTCGATGCCTTCACGGTCAACACCG
>NZ_RPEN01000127.1 GCF_003991405.1 Pseudorhodobacter sp. E13 | reverse complement strand
GCACCTGTCCCGAGAATGGAACACCTTTGAAGCCCAAATCATATGTGATTATTGGCAATGAATGGCAACAGAAAACCTCACCGTCAGACAGTCTGCGTCTCCGGTCAAGTTTCCATAAATTTCTCGTAGCTCGCTTCCGCAATTCCATAAAGCGTTTCAAGAATTTCGGCGATGGCATCATCGTCATAGTTCTTGCCAATAAACCCCAGCATCCGGCGCGCACCAGCAACGGATATTCTTCTATCCGGATTTGGGTCTCGGCTTAATCGCCCGTTGCCTTGCATGCTTGTCATGGCTTTGCAGGGATTATCAGCAAAGCCAAACCGCGTTGGTTGGGCTTCATCGAGTTGATACTGTTCTTCCAACGGCTTCGGTTGGCTGTTGTGACAGTACACAATGGCGCACCACATGAAGAGGACACTGCGACATACCGCTTGACTATCGGGATTTTCTTGCGTCCGTTGTGATGTCTATGGGGTGGCCGCAACGTAAGGATGAAGATGGCTCAACTAGACGCACAGTTGGTTCGACTCGCTTTTCAAGCCGTGCGCTTTCCAGACAAGTGGCAAAAGCTGCTTCAACACATCATGGCGGTTACCCCAGCCAAAGCGGCTATCATTACGTTGCGAGACCGGAAGACCTGCCAAATCGTAAACGATGATGCGTTGGAACGTGAGTACCACTCACCTTTGATTCAGGGTTTCCCGCTCGAGGCGGTGACGTACTACTTGGAAGAATTGAGAACGATAGACCCATGGGCTGAAGCGCAAATTGCGCATCACCCGCACCGACCGACCATTATGTCTAGAATTTGTCACCCTGCCAAAGCCAAGGATCGGCGTTTTTTCGATTGGCTCGAAACGGGGGGGCTCCGCGATACGGTCGCTTTCGAATTGGATCGTGTGCCAGGGCACTGGACCGCCATGAACCTCTTTATCGAAAACTATGACTCGGATGAAGGCGTCGCCCTGTTAGAATACTGCAACATCCATTTTGAGCTTTTGAGCGACGCCTGGCGTTCCAGCCAATATGTGATCCGGTGTCAACAGACGGGGCAAGCGGCGCTGAACAGCTTGTCCGACAACGCGGTTCCCGCCTGTATTATTACTCATACAGGAGAAGTTTTTCTTGCGAACGAGGCGTTCGAGGCCCTGAAAGAACGTGGGGCTGTTCGTCGCTCCGGGCCGCTTGCTCGCTTGAGCCTATGTCAAAACATGTCGATTTATGGCACGAGGGCTTCGGAAGTGCCCGACCTCCCCCGACATGACTCCATTGAGCCCGCCATCTCAGCACATGCTTCACCCTTCGAAATCGACCCTATGTACCGGGGCAAGAAGGATTGCTATTGGCTACTGCGTTTTCAGACGTCGACGCTGCCTAACCGAGAAACGGTTGCTTATGATCTGGACCGCTTAACCCCACAAGAGCGACAACTATTTGACGCGATTTCGGCTGGCAACAGCGTTCAAGAAGCTGGGAAATTGATTGGCATCCAAAGATCCCGCGCATTCGATGTCTGGAACCAAGTGAAGGTGAAGCTTGGTATCCGCAACGCCCATGACTTGCGGGGCTAGAGAAAGGACTCACCCGGATTGTTCTGACGGGACGGAATCCCGTCTCTTAGAAAACCGTATAAATTGATGAACTTGGGTGTCCTCAAACAAGAGGATGTACCCATGATTACCTACCAAAGATCACCCGCCAACCTGAAAACATTTTGCTCGCCGGGAAAGCCGTTCATGGCATTCAACGAGTTTGTTGACTTGGTGCAGTGGGAGCGCGACGTTTACTGGGCACCCGACAACGTGAAGGGGTTTGAACAGGACATTGGTCAAGCCTACAACGTCTGGACGCGTCGCTCGGTCAGCGTTTACCACCGTCACATCTTTCCTGACGAGTTGACCGACCCGGTCACGATCGCCTTTGAGGTTCCGCATCTCGATAAGAACGCGACCTTCCCGCTCGTGGTAAAGATCTTTGATGATCACGGGCTGTATTTCGAACATGAACAAGAACTTGCGTTAGAACGTTTGGTCTCGGGACGGTTTATTCTGAGCAGCTGGAAAAAGGTTCCGAAGGTTCGAGAATTTTTGTTGTCGCAAGTCGCGACCCGAAAGGAACCGTGATTTTGGCGCAGCCAAGAGCCCCGGTGAGACCATTCCGCCACAGTTTCGCAGGGTTTCAGGGGCTTGGGGCATAAAACTTGCGCAAGACCGGACTCGAGTCCGTTGACGTGAGGCTCTCCGACAACAGACACCGTGAAGACTGAGTGTTCGGGGAGTCTTCATGAGAGTAGCAAGTTTGACCGTTGCGGTGACCGCTAGTTTGTGGGCGAGCACCGCGTTAACTCAGGGTGTCCCTGCTACCGTTGAACCAGGGCGTATAGAAGACCGCTTTCAGAACCCAGAAACCCCACGGGCGCAGCCGACCGCGCGTCAGGGTTTAGAAAGTACGGTTCCGCCTGCCCAAGCAGCCCAGATACCACTGAGCATCACCGGCTTTCGGATTATCGGAGGATCCGCTTTTAGCCCGGCCGAGATGCAAGCCGTAGTAGAGCCATACGAAGATCGGAACGGCACCTTACTCGACGTGTTTCAAGCGGCTGCCGCTTTGACCGCCTATTATGGCGACAACGGTCTCTTGCTTTCTCGAGTGATTGTTCCGCCCCAAGAATTGGAACCGACGGGCGCAGTCATCACGTTGCAGGTGATCGAAGGCTACGTCGACCGTGTGGATTTGCCCGATAACCTGGGTTCACGAACGCGATTACTCGAACAGCATGCCCAAAACATCGAAGGGTCACGCCCTTTGCACGCTGATCGCCTCGAACGCGAAATGCTGTTGGCCAATGATATTCCGGGACTGTCGGTGCAGTCCAACTTGTCGGCTTCGCCCACCACCCCTGCGGCCAGCACGCTCACCTTAACTGCCCGAGAAACACCGGGTGGCTGGGGCTTGAGGTTAGACAATCGCGGTTCTGACGCCAGCGGGCCACTGCAGTTCACGGTGTCGGGTCAGGCCAACAATGTTCTGGGTTTGAATGAACACTTAAGCGGGGGACTCACGCTGGCAGGTCCTGCCAACAACGGCTCACGCCCAGAACTGGCTTACGTGTTTTTCGGTTATGATCAGGTGCTAAATGCGCATGGGCTACGCTTCTCTTTGGATGCCAACTACAGCAAGGGCGATCCGGACAACGCCGTGCTTTCAGCTTTGGATTATAAGACCAAAGGCCTGAATGTTTCGGCGGCGCTGTCTTATCCCTTCATCCGCACGCGTTCACGTAACCTGACCGGTAGGTTGGCATTTGACCTAAAAAACTCGGAATCAACCAATTTTGCCGGGATCGCGTCCTCTGACAGACTGCGAATTCTGCGGGCCGAGTTGAGTTTTGATAACGCCGATCGGTTCAATGGTACCAATCAGGTGCAACTGGCTTTTCACAAAGGGATTGAAGGGCTGGGATCAACCACAAACACCAATCCCAACGCTTCGCGCACCCCCGGCGAGGTGGATTTCTTCAAGGCCACGCTGAGCCTGTCCCGCACGCAAAATCTTGGCTCAGGCTTCAGCCTGCATGGCTCGGTCTTTGGGCAGTGGACCAACGATCCCCTACTCTCCTCGCAGGAATGCGGTTTTGGCGGTCAGCAATACGGACGCGGCTTTGATAGCTCCGTCATTACCGGCGACACTTGCCTCAAAGCTTCGCTGGAAATGCGCTACAACCTGCCTGCTGGGGATTTTACCCGAGGGTTGCGACTCGATTACACCCAAGTCTACGCCTTCGCCGACGCCGGTCGGATCGGCAACGTCACCCCACCGCTAGGCACTCCATTGTCCGACACTGCATCTTCAGCAGGTCTTGGTATGCGGTTTGGCACTGGCCGGATCGGTTTTGATATTTCAGCGGCAAGACCTCTCAAATCCCCGAGCAGTGTTGCTGTCAATAAGGGTTGGCAGGGCTGGTTCAGCCTGTCGGCACAGTTCTAGGAGGACCCCATATGTATCTAGTTTCACGTCATTCCTTCCTAAGAACCACCACGGCGCTGACTTCTGCCGGGGCACTAGTCCTTGGATTATCGCTACCGACGAACGCGAACCCCAGCGATGGACAGGTCGTGGCTGGAGAGGCCACGATTTCCACCCCAACCCCCTCAACCCTGCTGATCAATCAGCACAGCCAAAACGTTGTCCTGGAATGGGGCAGCTTCAACATCGACGCAGGTGAGACGACCACCTTTGTGCAGCCGAACGTCGATGCATGGGCCCTCAACCGCGTTGTGGGCTCACAAGACCCCAGCGTAATTGCAGGCGCACTGAACGCCAACGGTAACATCGCGATCGTAAATCCCGATGGAATTGTGTTCAGCCGTGGAGCCCGAGTGGATGTAGGTGGATTGGTCGCCACCACAGCGGATATCGACAACAACGCCTTCATGCGCGGCGAGTTGCGCTTTAGCCTGCCCGGTAACCCCACTGCCTCTGTCATTAATGAAGGCACCGTGTCGGTCCGTGATCATGGCCTCGCTGCGTTTGTCGCGCCTGGCGTGCGCAACAGCGGTGTCATCACCGCCCGTTTTGGTACCGTCTCCTTAGCCTCTGGCAATACCTTCGCTCTCGACCTTTACGGTGACGGGCTCGTCAGCTTGGCCATTGGCGATGAGATCACCGAAGACGTCATTGACGTGGCCACCGGCGCAGTGATGGCCGATCTGGTCAAGAACGAAGGCACGATCAGCGCCAATGGCGGCACGGTAGCCTTGACCGCCGCCACAGCCCGAACGGCCGTGAATTCGGTCATCAATAACACCGGCGTGATCGAAGCCAACTCCGTCGGCATGCGCAACGGCAAGATCATTCTCGGCGCACAAACTGCTTCTAGCCGCGCGCCTGCCGCGCCGCGCCAGACTGTGCGTGTGTCGGGTACCTTGTCGGCAGCGGCACCCGCGCGTTCCTTGCGCCCCACTGCGCGTCCGGGCAGCGGCGGCACCATCCAGATCACCGGGGAAGACATCCAGATTACCGGAGCAACCATTGACGCTTCGGGGTCCGAAGGTGGAGGCACCGTGCTGATCGGCGGCGACTATCTCGGTGGCCGTCAGATTGATGAGATGTTCCCGATCGGCGAAGACATCCGTGAAGACTACGACGTTGCTACCGCCACGACCGTTACCGTGGACAACCCGACGACAATCAACGCTTCGGCCACCGAAGACGGCGATGGTGGCAAGGTCATTCTATGGTCAGATCAAGCCACCACGACTAGCGCCAACATTCTGGCCTACGGTGCAGAACACGGAACCGGTGGATTTATTGAGACGTCTTCCGCTGGCGTGTTGAGCCTACCCGAAGGCTACGTGTCGGCCGGTCAAGGCGGCACGTGGTTACTCGATCCAGAGCAACTGTATGTGTCGAACGAAGCAGCCGTGTTTGGGAACACCGAATACGTTGACGCTGCCACAGTCGAAAATGCTCTGAATTCCGGGACAAATGTTACGCTGGTAAGTTCCGGCGCTGATGCTCGCACAGGAATCAACAGCCAAATCAGAAAGACAGCGGGTGGCAATGCGAGGCTTAGTCTCGGTTCGTCCGGCAGTGTTTCGATCAACGCAGATATTATCAGTACCAGCGGTGAACTGGATATTGTGATTCGCACCGCTGACGCGCTGGAACCATTTATAAATGGCTCCCTAACAGGGTTTCGTGATGGTCTGCTTATCGTCTCTGATGCCACTATCGAAACCAATGGCGGTGACTTTGGCTACCGTGGAGCCGCTTTTCAGATGACGAATTCGGTCGTCAGCTCCGGTGCGGAACCAGCCAGCGACACCCGTCCGGGCAACATCAGAACAAACGGCGGAGTGATGTTGTTTGAACTGTCCGCCCTTCCCACTGGCAGCGCCGACGCCTCTGGGACCATTGGCTGCAACGGATATTACCAATTCGACTGTGGGCAAGCATCGCAAGTTTTGGATGCTGGCGCTGGGACGATTGTATTCCGCCAAAACCCGAATGCCACAACGACAAATCCCGACAATTTCCCCAAAATCTATGTGGGCGACTATGGAATAGCGACCACCGGCACCCTAACGCTCGATGGCGTCAATCTGCGCAGTGAACGCAGCACCAACCGTAACAGCGTCTACAATATCGAGTTTGGGGCCCTGTCTTTACGCAACGGTGCCATTATTGACTTCCCGCTCCAGGACGCACTGGGTCTAGAGGCGTTCTATACACCGGTGGCCGTGTCTGGGGTATCCCTCCCCACGGGCACTTACCGCGTCGGCGAACGCATCATTATCCAACTGCCTACGCTCTTCACCTCTCCTAATTCGCCTATCCTGTCTCTGGATGTGTTTGGCCCGTCTGGGGGAAGCTATCAGATCGTCGGCAATGAGCTGGTCATCGACTACAACGGCCCCCCCGGACCGATCAACCTGACGTTCCGCGCGACCACCTTTGCCGGAACCTCTACCAACTTGATGTTGAGTTTGAATATTCAAGAGGCGGTGACGCCACCGCCAGTTGATAACCCACCGACGCTGGTGGGCAGCATTCCAACACTGCCGAACGCAGAGATTGGAGCGGAATACGCGATCACGACGCCCGTGCTGTTCGCCGACGACAACGGCGTCGGTGGGCTGAGGCTCGGAGTGTCGGGTCTCCCCGCTGGTTTGACGGCCACCGACAACCGCAATGGCACCGTGACGATTTCGGGCACCCCGACCACCGCAGGGGCTATCACATTCACCGTGACCGCCACAGATGCGGGCGGCAATGAGGTTAGCACAAATGGTAGATTCACGGTCAATGACATTAGAGTCGTGGTAATAAGGCCCCAAGATGAACCGGGAGTATTTGTATCTCTTGGGTTTAGTTCGGATCAAAGAGAAGAATTTGAAAACATGAACTCGAGTATGTCTCGATTGTGTGAAGAAACAGCAATATGTTGGTCCGATAATGTTGGTATCTTTCGAGGCGCTGCAGTAGGGGGAGCCAATGTACAGTCATTGGCATCTAGCCGAGAATTTTGGGCACAGCAGTTAGCAGGACTAACTATTTCGGGTACGACTGAAGTTTCAACGGTGCTTGCTCTCCTTTTGACCGGTGAAATATACAAGGGTCAACTTAGACTTATCAACAGTGAAATTGCTGACTCAATTGGTCAGTATTTTGCTTCCGAAGTAGGTCAAAAAGCTCTTGAAAATCAACTCAAGGGATCAGTGACTGGTGGTATCATAACTTCAGCATTTGTTGGCTTTGTTGCCGATGTCGTTGCTGACAAGATTGGAGAGCAGTTTGGCATACCGTCTTTTGAATGGTATAGTGCGAAGTCTGGGCTGGCAATTGCTCGGATAGGGATTGCAACCGGCCAAGGCGGACTGATTGGGGCAAATATTGAAGCAGCTTCAATTACTGTTGAAGAGTTTGTGGAACTGGACCGAATCTTTAGGGACTTTGCTAGAGATGGCGGCAGTTCCGGCATGGACCGCCAAATGGAACATACCTTGAAAATTGCAAGCAGAGTAAGCGAAATACTGGCTCAGCCAGGATTGGTCGAAGGCGGAGATCGCGAAGAACTTATCTCTTTCCTGGTAAACGAGGTTCCCGAAGCGATTTCAAACTATAGAGAAATTAACGATAGCTTTCCTGCCTTTGTTATTGGGTTGATTGAGGGATAATGCTCAAAACTTCACGCACTTTGCTGGATGTAGATTGCTGTGTTTTGTGGTGAATTTTTTTGCCTCAAGCACATTATCATCTATCTGAAAAGCTACAGCGTAATTATTTATGCTATCAGAGCTCCAAAATGATAAATTTGCACTACCGAAGAATATTGGACCTTCTTCTCTTAAACTTCCAACTCCACCAACCTGTGGTGAAAAATACAGTGTACTTTTCTTAGATATGTCGACATCAGAGTTTTCACCTGCGTGAAATGGTATAGCTCCGAGGCCTATCTCCAACTTTATAATGTCGCATCTCGATGGAATCCTCCATCCATTTGGACATATACTATTATTATTCTGAATTAATCCCAGTGAGTCCCATGAGTACAAATAGTGGCTCTTCTCTTTGACTCCGTTTTTCCCAGCATAATTACCATACCAGCCCTTATCGGTTGTCGGAATTTCCTTGAGGTTGTCCGCAAACCAGCACTGGTTGCCGATTTCAACCAGGCGGTAAGTATTGCCCTGCTCCGTGGTGATTTCGGTCATTCCATCGCAGCCGGAAACTGAGATCAATTTGTCGGCGCAGTATTCTGGTAGCCCAGGAATATCTTTGCCGAGCACAGGGGATTTGTTGGCTGAGGGCACGGAACTCGCAACTGAAGTATCGGCCTGATCTGCCGCTGACTCAATGTTTGAGCTGGTGCCTTTGGTCGGTGAAAAGGCAAACCAAGCTACGCCCGCGCCCGCAACCAACCCCAAACCCGCCAGCCACAACAGAATAGATCGTTTCATAAAAGAGGAAGAAGTAACGCTTCAATCCTACCACAATGACCGGGTTTCTCGAAAATCAATTTTCAGAACTGCCCCGCCAAACGCTTGGCGGGGCGAAAATATTCATGATACGAAACGTCAATTGCTGGCTTGCAACGTGCTGACCAAGGTTTGGCCGACCACCGCCAGGAAGCCACGCAGTGCCCCTGAATCGGTGCCCACGAGATGGACTTCGCCCCTGCTGCTGATCCGTGCCAGCGTGCCTTGATCCGCATCGTCGCCATAGGCAATGGCGGTGACGTCAGCGATCTCATGCAGGTCCTCGAGGTTCTTGTCGGAGACGGTGGCTTGCCCGTCCGACAGGAAGAGCACCTGCGGTCGCAGCCAGTGCCACCCAGCGACATTTGGTGCCGCCTTGAGGCTCTCGATTTCTGCGATGGTCTTCTTGATCGGACTGTCAAAATTGGTGCCGCCAGCGGCCACCAGATTGAGAGGGGGGACCGCATTGGCTGGCAGCGCGGCACAGTGGACGTAGCTGGAGTTGTTGAAGGGGATGATCGTGACGGAGAACCCATCCTTGTTCGACGCATCGGCCAGCTGCAGAAAGTGACCATCGAGGGCCATGAGCAGTTCCTGCAGCTTGGCCCCAGACATCGAGGTGGAATGGTCCACGCAATAGACGACATGTTGTTTGACATTGCTGGCCACGCCATTCGGCATCTTATGGCGCTTCGTCACTCTCAGGACCGGCAAGTTGGCCAAGGCTTGATCAGTCAGGCCAGCGGGTATGGTCGTATCGATGCTCGGGCCTGTCGCGGCATTGAGCGGCAGTGTGCTGCCGGGGTTGATTGGAAGTGTCATTCAAAATTTCCTTTCTTGGTTGGTGTGAACACTTCCTGATTAGCCAAACAGTCTGGCCCAACTAAGCGACGGACTTCCGCCTCTGCCCCAAAGCGATAATTTGGGAATCTTGGTCTGCACGACACCGAAATGGAGTGTGCCATGACCATACCTCGCAAATACCCCATCAACCCGGCGTTCGCGGCACGATACGCCGAGCGTACAGGGTTTAGTCTCAATGACCCTGATCGACGCGTGCCGATCCGTGGCCACGAACTGGCATTGCAACTAACCAGCCATTCTCCCGGACGCCAAACTAAGGCCGATCTTCTGCTTGCAGCTCGTGACCGCAATGCCGATAAAGTTCGTGCCCGGTCCCTAGCGTGGCTTTCGCCGTTGGCTGGATTGGTGGGATGGCCAGATCGGGCTCTTGCCCATGACCACCATCCGCCCTTGCTGACCATGCCGGAATTGCCCGTCGATCCCGGCTTTTTCCACTGGATCGCCAACCTGTTTGAACCGCTGGCCCAAGTTGACCTGAGCCAGCCCGTATTCACTCTCGCATTAGGGGGAGCTTTGATGATGACGCAAATGGTCGGAATCCGTCAGCGTCAGTTGATCCTAAAGAACATGGCCACTCCTGACGAGCCGCCTCAGCCCGACTTCTTTCCGGAGACTGTCGCGCCTTCCACCCAACCGAAATCACGTTTCGTGTGGGAGAGCGACGCGGCAACCCGTCAAGGGCTGGTGCGCAAGGAGAACCAGGACGCGGTGATGGTTATCCGTTTCACCGAAAGCCGCGTCGTTCTGATTGTTTGTGACGGGGCTGGAGGCATTGAGGGTGGACGCGAGGCGTCCCAGTCGGCCGTCGAGGCGATCGGCACTGAGCTTCGGCAAAACTGGGACAAGACTGGTTCTTTGTCGTTGGAGGACCTTGAACAGGCCATCGAGGCGGCTCGGTTGGTTGCGCACGAAAATCAACTTAGTGGCGTCACCACAGCATTGGTAGTTCTTCTACAGGACGACGAGTTGGTTTTTGCCACCTTGGGGGATGGAGCCGTTTCCGTTGTTTGGCCCGATGGGATGATCGGCCAAGTGCAGGTTCCGCATCACACCGCAGGCCAGCCCAGCAATATCATCAACGCCTATATCGGAGATGACTGCGATGTCTCCCCGCGCGTCGGAACCCTGAAACTTGAGCCGGGAGTCATCGTGATGGCAATGACGGACGGTGCCAGTGATCTTTTCCCCTTTGAAGATTTCGCCCTCAACCGGGAGAAGTTTGCCTCTCTCGCAGGGTTGCCCGGCCATCTGTTGCAGTCACTGGAAGAAGCGCGCGACCCGGACACGGGCGGATACTTGCATAGTGACAATCTGACCCTCGCCATGGCGCGGCTTCTTTCGGGAGGCGAAGATGGCAAAAACCATTGAGGTTGGCGGCGTCGCTACTGTCATTAAGCAGGCGAACTTCGGTCAAGGCGGCCAAGGTCAAGTGCATCTGGTCCACCTGAAAAGTGACCCGGACAAGAAGATGGCGCTCAAGGAACTGCGCGGCAGTACCCGTGCCCTAGCACGAACCAAATACCTCTGTCAGCGCAACCTAAGTGCGTTGTCCCCTGCCTTCGCCGGTCCGATCGTCTGTGAAGACGTCGGCAACGGGAGGATTCTCCATCTTGCGCCGTTCGCGGAGGGGGGCGACCTCGACGACTATCCACCGCGTGCCTTGCCGCAGAACTTGGAGATCTGCCTGGAATTCGTCAGTTTGATTCAGCTCTTGGAAGAAAACGGCATCGTTCACGGAGATCTCGGTACGGGAAACATCAGGATTGCCCCCGACGGCACCGTTACCTTAATCGACTTCGACGGGTATTTAGCCGATGATCCGACCATCCCGCCGCCCGACACGATTGGGCAGTTTCCGATGCTGGCACCTGAACAACGCGACGGCACTCACGAGCAACCAACCCGAGAAAGCGGCTATTTTGCGATGGCCGTGTTCATGAGCACAGTCGCAACCGGTCGCTACCCGACTGAAGGACTAGCCGACGAACCGACCGACGTAGTTCACTATATGAGCCAAGGGCACTGGCCTGAACACGACCGAATTTCTGACGTCGACGACCTGCCGATCGCCGCGCTTGGACAAGAGCTGGTCGACCTGTTTGACTTGGCTTTCAGCCTTAACCCTCAGGCACGCCCAAGTCCGGACGTCTGGCGTCGCGCCCTGGTGCGAGCGCTACAAAATTGCTGGGTTCATGATTGTGGACAGTGCTTCGTCGCCGCTTCTTCGATGCAAGCCTGCCCAGGCTGTGGCGCTCAAATTACCATCCCCGGCACCAGAGGCCAGTTGAAAATCCAGTTGCTACCGACCGGTCCGCGCTATGGGCTCGAACTCAAGGACCGGGTTGCCATTGTCTTGGGACGCTCCACCATCCCCGGCTTGCCGCCCACGGTATCGAGCCGCCATCTCGAAATCCTGCCTTTCGGCGGAAAATTTTTACTGCGACATGTTGGAAGGAATCCAACTCTGATCCGACAGCGTGGACAATGGTACCGGCTCCAAGAAAGTTGGCTCGACGCCGATGACCTAAACAGTGGCATCGATTTGCAGCTGGCCGACCTGATGCTGAGCCTGATCAGCGGCTAATCGCTGCAATGCGACTTGATCAAATTCCTTCACAAACTACTGATTTTATGATAAAATATTCTGAAGCGGATTGGGAATGACTTCCACTTGGAACGTCTGAGCATCGCTTCAACTGCTCTTTGATTAACCGTCTCCCCGTTCCGGACACCTGAGCATGCGCTTGTGCGTGTTCAGATGATGCCGGAACAGGAGACTACCATGGCAAACGAAACCAAAAACTGGGTCCTCGTCAGCGCCCACATTCCGTCCAAATTCGATGTCCTCGATTTCGACAGGGGCCAAGGCCTCACCAACCCGATCCGCTCCGACTGGGAGCATCGGGTTTACGAAGTTGCCGAATTCGGCAGCTTCGAAGGGGTCGAGATCACGGAAGACGATCGTTTCATCGCTCAAGTGTGTGGGGCTTCTCTGGAAGAGATCGACGAATGGCCGCACGAAACCGGTATGATCGGGGACATTCGTTCCTGGGCCGATGAGTACCACCTTGTTGCCATCAATGGCGACTACGTCACCCTTCCGGTCGAAGACCGCCACTTCCGCGCCTACGTGCCGCAACAGTTCGGCCTTGAGCCGTTCCCTGTGTGGGACCCTGCGCTGGACGTGAAGGATGACCTGACCGCCCAAGTCTTTGGCAAATGAGCCACACCTTCATCGAGCAGCCTCGCGCTCCGCCAGTTTATCTGGCGGAGCGCTTTCTTGATCACTTCAGTTCGTATTCATAGACGCCAAGCCGGATAGTATTCTGATTTTGCTGGCACAGTTCACCAACGCGTGTCGCGAAAAACCTGAGCTCATCAGCCCCCCAGCGGTCAACCGAAGGATCCAAAGAAAACCTTTCCACAAAGTCCCAGTCAGACGGGAAAGCCAACGCAACAAAGCAAAAGCGGCCTTTGATATCAAAGAACTCGAACGGCTCTTCGTCATCTTGGATCGTTAAGCTCGTCGTAGAACCGTCGACAGACCGAATTGGAAAGGCTTGGTGCCGATCGCCGGTTTCTTCGTCCAACAGGGCGTCCGCCGCGATCTCAAACACGAAAAGCTGTTCGTTTTGTGCCCGCACATTTCTTACCTGTAGCACGTACTGCTCCCCAACCCGGTGTTCTGGCGCTTGGGAGCTGGCCTTAAGGTTTCGGTTGCGAGAACTCGCTGGCCCTCCAAGTCGCGGTGCCGTCGGATCTACGACACGAAGGTCCAATGCAGACTGGCTCGGCAAAGCCGCCAGCACCTTAAACAACGTGAATGGTGGGACGTGCTCCAGAGGCAGTTGCAAGCCCAGCCGTGCCACGCGTTCAAGAAACGCCTCGAACGACATCCGCACTAACTCTTCCGCTGGAAAGGCACGAGCCCAAGCTTCGCCGTGCGTACGGCACAAGCCGTCGTGAACAAACTGGGCTTCACGGGGATGAAAGCTGGCGCGGCCCATGCGTAGCCGTTCCCAACGACCAGACCCATAGGTCTCACCCTTTTCAGTTTTGCGGGGTGCTCGATTTTTCTGTTGGATCGGTGGCTCTTCAACGTAGAGTAGCCGCGCGATCGCCTTTTTATTGGTCTCATCAAAGTAGCCGCCACAACCGCCAACATAGTCGATGATTTTCCCGCCGTCTGGGTTGCGCCCTAGGCACTCACCTTCGCGCTCTGCCCGCTCGATCTCCGCCCGGTCAAGCTTTTCAATTTTGTCGTACATCGCAATCTCCTTTCAAGCTTTGCCTAGGCATCCTGCCGCACCGACGTATGACCGTCCTGAGACGGGAATCCGTCCCAAACTAAGTGACTATTTCAGCGCATCTTTTCGTCCTTCTCGAAGGTGCGGGCACTGCTGATAAGCAGGCCGAAAGCGCGACGCTCTCGGACGCAGAATCTGTCTTTACACATCCGACGCAAGCAAAGAAGATACGAAAAAAGGTGACTTCTGTGAAACGTGCCCTCCTGATTGGAATTGATCATTATTTGCAAGTGCCTCTCACTGGGTGTGAGAAAGACGCACAATCCGTCGCGGCATTGTTATCAAGGAACGGTAGAGACAGTCGAAGCCGCCCCAAGAATTTCGATGTGGACACACTTCTTTCTGAGCGCGATGGCGTGATTACCAGACGGGTGTTGTTGGACGCCGTGAAATCTCTTTTCAAGGATCCCGCTGAGGTCGCTTTGCTTTACTTTGCTGGGCACGGTGTTTTTGATTTCGCCACGGAGAATGCTGTCCTAGTCGCCCAAGATGGCGAAGACATGCATTCAGGAATATCACTGGCCGAAATATCGGCATTGGCATCGAAAGCCGCAAGACAGATCAAGTCAATCGTGCTCATCCTTGATTGCTGTCAATCGGGTTCCGCTGCGGAGTTACCCGCAACGGGTTTATCTCTTTTAAGTACCGGCCTAACCATTCTAACCTCTGCAGATCGCCATCAAGAAGCAAGCGCCACGAAGAAGGGAGGCGTTTTTACGGGACTTCTTATGAACGCGCTTGAAGGAGCGGCAGCCGACGTCAGGGGCCAAATAACGCCAGCGGCTGTCTACAGTCACATAGATCAATCACTGGGCGCGTGGCATCAGCGGCCAATATATAAGGCAAATGTCCGCGAGTTCGTCATCTTGCGTGAAGTTAAACCGCGTGTGGACGACGAAATTCTTGAGAAATTAGTGGAGTGGTTTCCGAATGAAGACCACAAGCTCTCACTCGATCCATCCTTTGAACCCGATGTTAAACCTGGAACAGAGGACGAATATCCGCCTGAGGTGCGATCACGCAATCAAATGATTTTCGAAGCCCTTCAAATCTGTAATCGTTCCGGACTTGTAGAGCCTGTAGGTGAAAAACACATGTACTATGCTGCTATGAATAGCCAAAGCTGCAGGCTGACATTCCTTGGCAAGCACTACAGGCGTGTTGCTGCAGAACGATTTAGTTCTTAGTGGCAAATTATTTTTTTTGAACGAAGCACACAGTAGGTACCATTACGATGATTGAAGTAATCGAAACCGATCGAATTGCTGGTCTTCAACGTGCGGTAGCTCCAGCTGCTTTGTTCACGAGGCTCATAAGTAGTTCGTTTGTCGCTGGTCTACCTATCTCATTGCTGTACGCGTCGTATTTGGATGTCGTAGACATAAGTCTGCTCTGGAATACCTTAAGTGTTGGCGAGAGTGTAACGCTTGCTACGTTTTTGATGCTGAGTTACATTGGCGTGTGGCGTGCTGCGTATGGTGCGCACAGACATGAACGCTTCGCAATCATTGGATTTATTTTTGCTTACTTTGCAGCATCTTTAGGTGTCTTGTATTTTCTAGGTAACCAGATTGCCATCGTTTTGATAGCCTCAAGTAGTTCAATCTTCCTTCTATCTTTGTTTCTATTTTCGTGCCTGCTTCAGCTTTCTTTGGTTTTTGTTTTCATAAGATCTGTTCGTGCAATCCTATCTCATACTCGAGCTGAACTCGATCTATCATCTAATGCTCCCAGTGGAACTGGCTCAGAGAACATCCATTGGATCGAGATTTTTGGAGCTCCTGCCGTGATTCGGCGCGCGAAGGGGATGGGACCAATCACTCTCTACGCAATGAGTAGTGTTGTCCTAGTGTTCTGAGTCTGACGCTTGTTACCGATTTCCGCGAATTTCATCGAGTTTGTCCAGCGCGCGGCGTTCGCGGGTAAGGATGTCTTGCGCCGACTTTGTCCAGACGA
>NZ_RPEN01000126.1 GCF_003991405.1 Pseudorhodobacter sp. E13 | reverse complement strand
TGAACTCGACGCTTGCAGTTGCGGGTGACGCGACATTCAACTCGGATGTGGGTATCTCGGGCGACACGACGATGTCGGGTAACCTTGGTGTCTCCGGCAACAGCCTGTTCCAGGGGACTGTCGACATAACTGATGATCTGAACGTCACAATAGGAGACGCATCTGCAACAGGAACTGGACCCTTTACCCAGTTGGACGTCAACGGCTCTGGGATGAATCTCGTTGTCGACGATCGAGCCGGGAATAGCTCGCAGGTCGAAGTAACGGCGACCAGCGTAAGTCTTACCCAAAACGGTTCTGGCTTCAGCAGCTCCGGTGGGACCACTCGCCTTACCGGTACGACATCCACAGTCGTTTCGGGCGGCAGCACTCAAATGGTGCTTTCCGACAGTGGGGTGAACTTCTCTGGAGCTGGGGGCGCACCGGTCCGACTGTCTGGAGTTGCTGACGGCGTGGCACCAACCGATGCGGTCAACGTTCGACAGCTTGGCGCATTGGAAGGAAAACTCAGTGGAGCAATTGCCGGTACGATGGCCATGACCCAACTGCCGACGATCACTGCGAATGAGAGTTTCTCGTTCGGTGTTGCGGTCGGCGGTTATAATGGTCAATCCGCCTTCGCACTCGGTGGGACCGCTCGACTGGACAACAATATGGTTCTCCGCGGTGCAGCTCAATACTCGAAAGAAGGTGGCGTAGGAGCGGCAGTCGGTATTGGTTGGTCTTGGTAATTCAAGCCCAAATACTAAACAGATGTGGCCCACATTAATGTGGGCCACATCATCACGAAAGCTACAATAAATGATCAAGCGTATCATCAAAGCGATCCTCGTTACAGCAGCCATCCCATCAGCGGTTTTTGCACAGGACAATCCTAAACCCACAAACGTAAGAAACGCTGGGTCGTTTTTGTGTTCCGATTATCTGCCCGTAGTAAGCCAGCAGGGACGGCAAGTGGAAAAGACAGCATTCCTGAATTGGGCAGCAGCTTACTCCACCGCAGCTTCAAGATCGAATGGCGTGATTGATATGTTTCCGTTGGGCGACACCTGGGAGCTCTTGAGAACTGTCTCGTTCATTTGTTCCGAAGATGAAGCGCAGACCTTCGAAAAGGCTCTTCAAACTGCTCTCAATCGAATGAGGCCATTTTGGGTGCGGTCAGATACTAGAGTAACAAGTCTGGCTGATCCACAGGGTCGTACCATTTTGTTTTATGCAGAAGCAGTCCGCCCACTTCAGGAAATCCTCAACCAATACGGTGCGGGTTTGACACCTGACGGTGCCTTTGGAAACCAAACAGGCAACGCAATATTGAGGCTCAATCAAGCACGAGGGGCCCAAGCATGGATGACACCGGATGGTGAGTTGCTCTACCAACTCACACGTCCTCAATAGTAGGCTAAAAAGATGCAGTTCTTTACTTCTCAGCCAATCGAGGCAGCAGCCACCGCTACTTTGGTTGCACTCACGTTTCTCAGTTTCGTGAGCTTCTTTTTCTCGATAAGACTCGCATTTCGCAGCTTCATATTCCTGACAATCGTTCTCTCAATGACCCTGATAACATACTGGGTGGAAAGTTATAAGACGGCAAAGCTAAGAGAAAATCTAATTCGTCCTACACTGGATCGTTTCGTTAGAGCTGACATCGAAGATGGACTTACGGTAACGAGTCTGTCATGGAACGGTAAAACACTCACGCATATATACACTGCCGCGCGTCCAGAACTTATTCCAGATCAAGCCACAGCAAAACTACAAACGTGCGCAGGATCCGTTCGTGTAGGGTTGCTGGCCCTAGGTGGAATAATCGAACATCGCTTTGAGGTTGGCGGAATGCCAACAGTCAAGTATAGCTTCACTGTGCGCGGTTGTTTCACAAATGGCTAATCAATGCGGGATTGGCGTTGTCTGTGTATTGGGCAGTTGGGGGTCTGGGTCAACTTCAGTAGCCGGATACTTGTCGCACATGGGTTTAAACTCATGTCCGCCACACCAGCAAACAATAGATCCAAACACTCCAAATTCCTTTGAATCTGAGGAATTTCGTCAGGCCTGTCTGGCTGTGTTTGACGAGAAGACCCTTTCAGAAACCGGTTCAAGGGCCGCATTCGTCGATTGGCTTGGCCAGTGGATACTAGCTAAAGAAAGAGAGACTGCATCTCAAGGGCAATCCGGCATCTGCTTGAAGCACCCGCTTTCAGCCTTCCTCATCGGCGAGATTGCAGAAGTCGCAGATCCCATTTGGATTCTTGTTACACGAAAATTTAGTAACATCGAAAGAACCAGGGAACGGCGTCAGTGGCACCCAACTTTCGGGGCATATGGCGCGCAAAAAATATACTCGCGCGCGATTAGTGATCTTATCTCGGGTGGGCACAGCTTCATCGCAGTCGCCTATGAAGACTTTAGAGCTCATAAAGAAACCAGAGACACTCTAATTGATTTTGCCAAGCTCAGACCCTCGGAGAGTCAATCTCGCCAGGCAGAAAGTTGGGTCAGATGAAGATCGCGTTCATCTCATTTAAAACATTGCTCGACCGAAACAGCGGCGCTGCTCTTGAACTCAGGCAAATTTTGGAGGCGCTATCGCGGCAGGCAGAAAGTGTCAGTTGCTTTAGTTTCAACTGCTACGATAATGGCGATGACTACTGTGCAGATGAGAAAATTGACCCTCGGTTGTCACCGAGCCGAAGTTCTAGCCAACTGTTCCACTACGATAATAATGGTGTCCGGCATTATCTTTTGGTTGCTTCTAGCAAGAATACGATGAATCTTACCAAGAACGACATTGACACCTTCTACAGTCGTGCCCGGAATTTTATCGAGACTGTCCGACCTGACTTCATTATTTTCTTCGGTTCGAACGAGCTCATACCCGTGCTTGATATGGGAAAGAGATGCGGTGCTGAACTTGTTTTCTATGCGGGAACGGCAAGCTACGAACAAGAACGAAAACCTCTGTTTGATCTTGCAGATAAGCTCGTTGTGCCAAGCAAATACATTGCAGAACATTACTTAAGGCGCTTTAATAAAAGTTCAATTCAAATTCCAACTGCAGTCAGGTTTGAGCTGGAAAAACCTAATAATGGTATCCTTAACGCGCGCCGCAAAATAGGTGCAATAACCTTGATTAATCCAGCTCCCGATAAGGGAGGACACTTCTTTTTTAATATCGCTCAAAAATACTCGCACGACAATCGCCTTTTCCTTTGTGTCGAAAGCAGGAGTACTCGGCAGTTCTGGTTGAAGAACAACGTAAATGTTGACGCTATAGCAAATATTGCATGGATGCCGTGGCAACCTGATATCAGGTTGGCTTTGCGTCAGAGTGCATTACTCTTGATGCCATCGCTCATCAATGAAGCCGCTGGAAAGGTAATCGCCGAAGCGATGACCCTTGGAGTGCCCTGTATCGGGTTCGACATTGGTGGGATCAAGGAGCAGATAGGTGGGGGAGGTCTGGTCATCCCATTCGATGACCGGCTGTCTGCGTCGTCTGAAACAGGACTTTACAGCTCAAGATGTGCCGACGAACCAGTAAGCACGTGGACTGAAGCGATCAAGGAGGCCCTTTATAACGAAAAGCACTACAAGGAGATGTCCAAAGCTGCGTCCCTCGAGGCTCGCCGTTACGAGATGAGTGTCGTTGTTGAGCAATGGGCGAACAATGTATTCTTGCGCTAGCGCCGTTAGATGTGCGCAGGGAAGCTACAAGTGAATACGCAAGGGATGCTCCGGGAAAACCTCCGATTTGCGAGGCTTAAAGTAGGCTACACGAGGCTCGCAGTCCGATATAACAACCCGACGACTATGATTTTTCTTTTTCCGACGCGGCGGAGAATCTGATGATTGCATCTACCAAAATAGAGGCAGTGCAAGTAAGTGTGGACGTTGCCCGAACTTGTCTGGAAAAGCTGGTCAAAAATGGCGAAGCTGACACCGCATTGGCCTTGGCCCGGTCTCTAGCTATCAGCGAGGCGGAGCCTGGGTTCTTCTCGAGAACCTTCTATTCTCTCTGTTGGGGGATTTCTGGAGGAGATGTTGAGATTGTTCTGGAGAGGCTCAATCCTTTAGCGAGGGCGTACACGACGGGTAACTATGAATTAGTTAATGAAACTTGCATAGCTATCTTGCGAGAGAACACCAAAGTGGACCAAGCTCGGCTGTATCTTGCACTAAGCAGGGAAAAGGCAGGTGGTTTAGCTTTGGCTGTAACTGAGGCTGCAAAAATTGATGTGAATCGGCTCCTGAGTGGGAGGATGTTGGTAGCTCTTGGAGAACTACTCTTTAGGGGCGGAGAAGTAGATAAGGCACGGATTGCTTTTAGAACTGCAGTTCGAAACGAAACTACGAGCCTTACACTAGCAAACTGGGCGGCGATGTTGCTTGCTGACGGAGCAAAACAACAGGCCTATAAAACGCTGCAATCAGCTATTCACTTGGACCCCAAGAACGAACTGACACTAGGGAACATGTCAGCAGCTTGCTTTGACCTAGGTCGGCTCGATGAAGCTGAAAAATATGCGCGCGAGTTGTTAACGATCAATCCCAATAATCGTAGCGCTCTTATCAATCTAGCTAACACGCTTCTCGCTCGGAAGAAGTGGTCAGACGCTGCCGATCTTTACTCTGCGAGGCTCACCCTCGTCCCTAACTGTGCCGACACCCGCACGAAGCTAGTTTATTGTTTGGCCCAAATGGCTGATTGGACGGCACTCGGTCATCAAATATCCTATCTCTGTAGTCATCGAGAGCAGCTCGAGCAAGCAGCAAGCGCTCCCAATCCTTGGGTCTTGTTGAGTGTCGTTGATGATCCTGAACTCCATCAGATAGCTGCAAGGCGATATGCCGCGAAGTTTAATTCGATTGCACCAATTCCGTTGCATGATAGGGTGCCTAAATCAGATAAGTTGAATGTCGGTTTCTTTTCTGCCGACTTTTACAATCACCCGACCACCCAGCTGATCCTTGGACTACTCAAATGTTTGAGCAGGGAGAAGTTTGCGGTTCATGCATTTTCTTTTAGCCCAAAAACCAGTGACGGATATATGGAAAAGGTTTCCGCTGCGGTTGATGTATTTCATGAGGTCTCAAATCTATCAGTCAAGGATATATCAGAACTTTCGAGACAGAATCGCATTGACGTTGCCATTGACCTAAATGGGGTCACAAAAAATCATAGACTGGGAATCTTTGCCTATAGAGCTGCGCCTTTGCAGCTTCAATATCTTGGCTATCCGGGGACGACAATGTGTTCCCAAATGGATGGCCTGATTGCAGATGATATCGTGATCCCAAAGACGTCTGAGCGCCATTTCTCAGAGAAGATATTTCGTTTGCCCGGGTCTTACCAAATCAATGACCGCTTGTTTGACGCGCCAGTAGAATCGGTCACACGTCAGGAAGTGGGTTTGCCTTCAGAGGGTCAGATATTGGCTTGCTTCAACTCTGTCCACAAGATCAACTCGCAGACTTTCGACCTATGGGTCTCGATAATGCTGCAGGTCCCTGAGGCGTTCCTTTGGTTGTTTTCCGACGAACCAATAGCAAAATCCAATATATCTGAACGAGCGAAGGAGAGAGGTCTGGATCCGGATAGAATTCTCTGGGCAAATCGCGTCCCACGAGCTCAACATCTGGCAAGGCATGCTCATGTATCACTTTGTCTCGATACCTTCCCGTATAATGCCCACACAACCGCAAGCGATGCTCTACGGATGGGGGTTCCCATCATTACTTACCCAGGACTGTCTTTTGCGTCTCGTGTTTGCGCAAGCCTATTGACTGAACTAGACATGAAGGAATTGATTGCAGAAACCACCGGTGACTATGTTGACAAGGCGGTCAAACTTCTTCTGTCTCCACCAAAGCTCAAATCTCTTCGCAAGAAGCTTAGAGAGCGTGTGGACGGAGCCACTTTATTCAACCCGGAGGCCTTCGCAGAGGGGTTTCAAGAAACTCTTCTTCATTCCTGGAATCTCCATCTCGACAAGAATTCGAGGAACGAAAAAAATGACTGATAGTCCCGACTTTTCATCCGTAGGCCGCTACGCCAAGAGCCTCGCTGACGATCTTCTGTTTACTCGGATGGCCGAAGCAATATTCAGTGCCTGCGAAGACATCGGCTTCATAACTCAAGCAGACCTATCACCTGTTCCGCCGACGATGACCGACGAAGAGTTTCGAGTGTTGATAACTGCCGCTCTGAAAGCGCGAGTTCAAGAGATGTTCGATAATCGAAGCTCAGAGGAAATCGAGATTGACGTAAATGCCCAAATAGAATCTGGTTTTGGTAGAATGCTCTTGTATGCGGTCTTTTTGAGCTTTGCGGAACATAATATTTTCTTTGTTAAGAGGTGATCCACTGAAAACTGTGTGCCGGGCGCGGTGCCACCAGATTGTGGCCTGCTCCTTGAGAATTCTGATAATTTACGAGTCGGTGAAATGGCTTTTGCTGTTGCGCCTACTGATTCTTGGGTTGTGCCCCCCCCAGGGCAAACTACCGAAGTTCTCACCCTAGTTCCTTCCATCTCTTCTAAGTGCAGCGTCTTTGACTTCGGCAACAAAAAAGGAGTTGCAAAACCATGCTCCATTCATTTTCTGCCCTGTCATATAAATGTGACGATGATACTCAAAGAGACTGTGCAGCCGATAGCCGAATGGGTGAAGCCAATGGATAAACCGTTCGAGATGAACATGAAACCGATTGTCTAGATTGGTAGTTGTTTCCAATTGTATCACAGATATTGCCCGCCTGGAAAGCAAATCAGAAAAACCCGCCAGCACGTCAAGATCGAAACCTTCGGTATCAATCTTGAGAAAATCTATTATATCAATATTATTCCTTGAGCAATATAAGTCGCCAGTGCTGATTTCCACTTGAACACTTTTGGCTTCATTGGGGTTTAAACTTAACGTGTTATGGGGGCTGTTGTCCTTGCTTATATAGCCTAATGATGGTCGAATTGACAAGGCCATCTGATTAAGCGTCGCATTGGGATAACTTTTCAACCCGCGTTTTAGTTCGTCAAACGCAACCGGAGATGGTTCGAATGCGTGCAGTGCTGCCGAATGAAAATTTTCAAGCAGAGCTTTGCTGACATATCCAATATTTGCACCGACGTCGAAAAAGACTTGTGGCGATCGCGGTTCGATTAGTCTCCGTAGTGCCTGAATTTCCGTATTATCCATACCCTGAATAGCCTTTCATAAATTGCCACTATCTAAGCACCGCCAGTCTATCGATAGGATTCTCGAAATCTGACGGATCAACAATGAGTTTTTGTTCCGATCGACTCTGATGATATGATCGTCCTCCCACGTGTGACCTCGCAGACCCAACTTTGCACATCGATGCCGTCCGAGGCGGTCACATCATCAAAGCCGGCTAGAGGCAAACTATTTATTCTCGAACGGTCGCATCTGGGTTGTGATCATTATTATTTTCAGTCTCGAAGCGACTGAAAATAGGCGCTTGATATACTCTTTTTCAACGTGTCTAGCTCTGTTTGATCTAAGTTTCTTCTTGAAGAAACCTAGTTCTCTTGTGCTGACTAGCGTATCCGCCTAAGCGTCAAAACGCTTTTTTCGTCGCTGACAACGGCTACTTCAGAATGATTCTTGGGATGTTGGAGAATCCACTCGCCGTTTGGCAAGTGGAGTGCACTATAGCCAAGCCTCTGAAAGACCGATAACAGTTCGAGTCTGACATCAGAGAACTTGCTGTCTTGCCAAACTTCCACAAGCATAGGAGGAAAGTTCGAGTGCTCAAGCGTACCCTCGGCCCCTCGTAAGACAGCGCTCTCAAATCCTTCTACGTCCAGTTTCATGAAGCCAATCTTTCCAGGGATATTCATGCTGTCGAGTTTATGGATAGGGACCGTGCCATGAAGGGGCGCAGCTGGTGCAACACTCCAGCCCCGTTTGGCATTGATTTCTGGATTGAGAGAGACAGCGCCATAATTACACGACGTCCCAGACACAGACGTTGGAACCTCTATCATACCATCATAGTCTCCTAATGCGATATTGTGAGCCCGCACATTGCTAAGCTTATTCATTACAATTCCAGAGCAAAGGTGATAAAATATCATTGGCTGCGGTTCAAAGGCGACCACTTCTGCGGCACCGCGCAGTTGAGATCCGATTTTCAGCGCAAATGACCCCAAATTTGCGCCTACGTCTAGAATGATTGGATTTTCTTCACCAGCGAGGAATAACTTTGCAATCCTGCAAATGCCCTCTGCCCAGTCCACGCCTGCAAGCAATTTCTGAGAAATGTAGTCGCCATCTTTAAACGCATGAATACAATAATCGGAAAAGTCGACTGTACAGCTTTCGGGCAACACTTTGTATTTCTCCTGTTGGTTTTGGAGCGAACCTTATCCACCTTCGCAAGATTACTATAATGTGTAAAGCCTTCAGGCCAAGACAAGAAATTTGCAGTGTAGCTGAGCATGCCGAGTTTTTGCTGGAAAGAGAACTCATCAGAAAGCCAGAGAAAGGGAAGCCCGGATGCCGGGCTTGAAAGGATAGAGAGAGGCTCATCCGGGTCCGGCGTGACAAGGACCCTGACCATGACCAAGGCCTCAACTCGCCCGAAACTCGCCACCACCAAGAGGACCGAAGCCGCCGGATCGGCTGCGCCTGACGGTGCCACCGACATCCGGATGATCCCGCTCGACAAATTGGAGCCGAGCCCTCTAAACGTCCGGAAGGTTGCCGCGAGCGCCAGCGATGACGCCGAACTACTCGCCAGCATTCGCGAGACCGGTATCAAGCAGAACCTGGTGGTCCATGCGTTGTCAGAAACACGTTTTGCAGTAGATGCCGGCGGTCGCCGCCTCAAGGCGCTAAAGCAGCTTTCACAGGAAGGTGTCATTTCGGCAAATCACCCTGTACCCTGCCTCGTCGAAGATGAGCGCAACGCCATCCTCACCTCCGCCACCGAAAACCTCCAGCGGGCGGCGATGCACCCGGCGGACCAGTTCGAAGCTTTCGACAAGATGATCGGCGAGGGGCGAAGCGAGGACGAGATCGCGCTGAAATTCGGCGTTTCCGTCGACCTGGTGCGCCGCCGCCTCAAACTCGCCCGTGTCGCGCCGGAGATCATCGAGCAGTTTCGCGCGGGCGATCTGACCCTCGAATGCGTGATGGCCTTCACGCTGACAGACGACCATGATCGCCAACTGGCAGTCTGGAACGCGATGAAGGGCAGCTATCATATCCATCCGCAGAGCATCAAACGCCAGCTGACCGAGACCGCGCATTCAGCCAACTCTGCCCTAGGGCGCTTTGTCGGCATCGAAGCATACGAGGCGGCGGGGGGCATTTTGCTGCGCGATCTCTTCGACGACCGCGCCAGCGCCCATATGGAAAACCCCGAGCTCCTGGAGCGCCTCGCCATCGAGAAGCTGCAGGCTGCGGCGAAAACCTTCGAGGGAACTTGGAAATGGGTCGAGGTGCATCTCTCGGTGGATTACGGCGCGTTTCGCAGTTTCGGGCGGGTCTATCCGCAGGATATCGACCCCGATCCGGACCTGCTTGCCGAGGAAGAGCGTCTCATCGCGCGCGAGGAAGAACTGGCGGCGCAGAATGACGGTGAGGATTGGACTGACGCTGAAACGGAAGAATACTACGCCATTGAGCCGCGCCTGCGTGAGATCGAGGCCCTTCAGCGCGAACGGCAACCCTATGCGGACGAAGATCGCGCTATTGCCGGTGTCGTTCTGACCATCGGTCATGACGGGGCGCTTCGGGTCGAGAAAGGCCTCGTGCGACCGGAGGATATACCGGCCGCGCCCGAGCCCGACGATACCACCAAAAATGCGGATGGCGCCCCCTCCCCTGCCCACCCACACGTGACGCCGCCGACCTCCTCCACGCCGGTGCCGAGCTCCGACCCGGCGGCGACGTTGCGCAAGGCGGACGGGATTTCAGCGAGCCTCGCCGACGATCTGCGCGCCACGCGCCAGCATATCCTGCGGGCGCATCTGGCGGCGGATTTCGAGGTGGCGTTCGACGCGATGCTCTATGCGCTCTGCGAGCAGGCTCTGGGGCGGTCCTACAACAACGAGGCGCTCGATATCTCTATCCGGCCCTTCCAGGCGCAAAACCGCGAGGTGTTGCATGCGGATACCGTGGCCCAGAAGATGCTCGAGGCACTGGAACAGGACCTCGCCACCGACTGGATGAAGCTGGAGAAACCCGAAGACTTCCGGGCGATGTCGGCGCTGCCTGTCGCAGACAAGCAGGCGCTCTTCGCCTGGGCATCAGGTCTGGCGCTCAAACCGCAGCTTTCCTCCGACAATCGCCCCTCCCCGATCATCGAGGAGATTGGCGCGCGTCTTGACGTCGATTTGGCGGCCTGCTGGCGCCCGACCGCGCAGAACTACTGGGGTCGGGTCAACAAGGGCCATGCAGTGGCCACGGCGCGCAAGCTGATCGGCGCGGATTACGCCGAGGATCGCAATCGCGAGCGCAAGGCTGATCTCGCGGCCGCGATGGAGCGGGCTTTCGCGGAAACGGCCGGGCAGACGGAAGGTTTCGACGCCGCCACGGTCGCCAGGACGACACGCTGGCTGCCCGAAGGCATGGTGTTTGCCGGTGCGGCGGACGTCGGTGCCGACATGGTTGGTGATGCGTCGGAGACCGACGAAGGGGACGTGCCCGCCACCGATCCTCTGACCGAGGCGGAGAGCGACGAACCGTCATCCTTGCCCGCCTTCCTCAGTGGGCATGCGGCCTGACGAAGCAAACACCGATCTGATTGCCACATGAGCTTTGGGCCGCCCTCACATCGAGGGCGGCTCTTTCCGGCTGACGGGTTGCCTACAGCCGATATCGGATCGGCTGGCCCGTCCCGGAGATATCCCATGACCACCACACTTGACCTCGATCCTGTCCAGGAAGCCGCACTGATCGCCGCGCAGAACGATGCGTTTCGCCGTTCTATCCTTGGCACTACCTCTGTCGCGGAAGCCCCGCAGGGCCAGTTCGTGATGACCCGCGGCGTCGCGGCGCTTGGGCCCGACTCCCAACTGGAGCTCACCCGCCGCGTTGCCGCGTTCGACGGGTTCAATGCCGACAGCGATCCGCAGGGATGGCACGAGATGGGCGTCGTCGAATTCAATGGCACGACGGTCTGGTTCAAGGTCGATCTGTATGACGTCGACTACACGTACGGCTCGCCCGAGCCCTCTGATCCCAAACAGACGCGCCGGGTCCTGACCCTGCTTCTGCCGTCGGAATACTGACGCCCTCCACCCCCAATCGCCGCCCCGGATCGCCCTTGCGCAAAGGGCGGTCCTATCGGGCTGGCGGGTTCCAAAGGGCGCGATGATCGCGCCTTGCCTGCCGCCGGAGACCAAAGATGGCCAAGACACTCGAGTACCAGATCACCCTTTATCCCGCACATCGCGATGGTGCATTTGTCGTCACCCACTTCCAGATGCTGGGCAGCTACCCCGAAAAACGCATTCAGGCCGCGGGCATGGATGACCTCATCGACCAGGTGACGCAGTACGCGATGGAGCACGGCGAGAGCTGCAGCGCTTCGGTGCGTTGCCTCGCTCCGCGCAAACCGCCGGGGTTCAAGCGCGCGACCGAGAACCTCTATTTCAACCTGGTTGACCGGACGGCTGAAAACCGCGGCACCGCGGCGGCCTGAAGCCCGCCAAAGGAAGCCTCCGGGGCGGCCTGGCTGAACGGTCGCCCTCCCCTTCCCTCAATTCCAAAGGAGCAAAGACATGACACAAGTGAATGATTTCTACGCGCAGATGCTCGAATCCCAGAGGCGTGCTGCCGCACAGCGGGTCGCGACCCGCGCGGCCCTTCTCTCGGAACTGCGCGCCCTCGGCGTGACCCGCATCGAGGTGCAATATGAAGGCTATGGCGATTCCGGTAATGTCGAGGATGTCCTCGTGTCACCCGACACGATCACCTTGACAGAAGAAATGCGCCGCCGGGTCGAAGATTTCGGCTGGGACTTCGCCAATGCGCTCAGCCCCGGGTTCGAGAACAACGAAGGCGGCTATGGCGAACTCACTTGGGCACTCGCGACTGACAAAATCGATGTCAGCCACTCGAACCGTTACATCGAAACCAACACCACCGAACACGAGGGGCTTTGATATGGCACATCCCCTCCATCACGCCGAAAGCTCAGCCCGAAAGTTCGGCGGTGTGCCAGATGACTATCAGTTCGTGCATGACTGGTTCGACTCATCCAAAGAGCACCTAGGTCTCTTTGTTCACAGAGCCCAAAAACATCATACCTTATCCTGACTCTATGGAATCGTCTCATTTCTGAGCATGGTGCGGGTTATGCGGAACCTTGGGATCAAGAGATGAGCCAGCCCCGGCCCGCTCTCCATCAAAAGGGCCG
>NZ_RPEN01000125.1 GCF_003991405.1 Pseudorhodobacter sp. E13 | reverse complement strand
TCACCCTCGCGCTCCCGACCAGCGCAACCAGGCGCTGGACCCTGTTTTGAAGAGAGGCGTCCCAAGCGTGGCGATCTATCATCTCAGTGCAAAAGTGATCAGCCGGGCCGGAGGCCGGTCATCGGTCGCAGCCGCCGCCTACCGGACGGCTGGGCGGCTGCGGGATGACCGGCAGGGGGTGGAGCATGACTATTCCCGCAAGGGCGGGGTCGTGCACTCTGAGATCATGGCCCCCGAGAACGCGCCCGACTGGATGCGTGATCGAGACCAGCTCTGGAACGCCGTCGAGGCGGTCGAGAAGCGGCGCGATGCTCAGCTTGCCCGCGAGATCGAAGTGGCGCTGCCGCGTGAGCTTGATCGGGGCGAGAGGTTGGAGCTCCTGCGCGGCTTTGTTCAGCGCGAATTTGTCGATCGCGGCATGATCGCGGACGTGGCCATTCACGAAGGCAAGGCCCGTGATGGCCACGGTCAGCCCCATGCGCATGTCATGCTGACCATGCGCGAGCTGACCGGCGAGGGGTTCGGGAAGAAGGATCGCAGCTGGAATGCGCCGGACCTGCTGATGGGCTGGCGCGAAGCCTGGGCGCGGGACGCGAACATCGCCCTTGAGCGGGCAGGGCGGTCGGAGCGGATCGACCACCGGTCCCTTGATGTTCAGCGCGCCGCGGCCGAGCAACAGGTCGAGCGGGCGCGCGAGGGCGGGCAGGAAGACCTGGCGCTTGAGCACGAGAAGAAGGTGGTCGAGCTCAGCCGTGAGCCCGAGCCGAAAATCGGCCCATCCGCCAATGCTCAGGAAAAGCGTGGGATCATCACCGAGCGCGGCGAGGCTTTCCGTGCGGCGCAGGCGCGCAATGCACAGCGCCAGGAACTGGGCTGGCGGCAGCTGGAATTGCGGCTTGAGCTGATGGAGCGCGGGCGCGCCTTCATTGCCACCGCGCGCGAGCGGATGGATCAGCTATGGGGCCGCGCTGAAGCGGCGATGTCACGGATCAAGGAGAGGTTTATGGGCGAGGTTGAGAGGTCGCAGGCTGGTGCTGATCGGGGCGACATGGACGCGCGCCGGGCGGCAGTGTTGGGGCGCGATGTTGATCGCCCAGAGGCGCAAGCGCCGGATGTCGGGCGCGAGAGGATTGCGCCCGACGATCCTGATCGGGACCGGCGAGACGCCATCCTTGGGCGTGCGCGCGAGATCAGACAGGAGCGGGATGCTGCCGCTGTCGAGCGGGACATTGCCGCCCACGACAGCGAGGGCCGTGATCAAGGGCGGCGGGATGACATTCTCGGGCGCGGGCGTGATACTGCGTCCAAGCGCGGGCAGGGCCGCGATCGCGACAGAGAACGTTAAGAAATGAAAGGAAACCACACAGTGTTTGAAGATCGCTACCACAAGGAGCAACCCGCCGTGAAATCAATGGCGCAGCGCATTGCGAACAATAGCCCCCAAGTGTTCGCGACCACCGATGATTTCGTTGCTGCCTACGGCCAAGAGGCCGCCGACATGGTTGCCAAAGGTGGCCTGCTTGCGGCCCTTTGGGATATCGGGATTGATGCTGTTCCCGCATCGTTCGAAGGGGAGGGGTGCGACCAGCCAAAGGGTTTGAAGACTAGCCTTGTTCGTAAGGACGGCTAAGCGTGTGGCGCTCATCAGAAGTTGATCGTGAACCGTTCGTTCTGCCAAGCGGACGGACCGCCTCAATCAAGTACACGTTCGTAGTGTCACCTAATCGGCCTGGGCTTGGCTGTCATGGGCTGTTTCGGCCCGACGACGGGATTGTTCTATGGCAGAATGGAACGGAAGAACCCTGCCTGTTGTTCGGCGGTAGCGCCAAGGCGCTCGACGATCTGCGTGAGCATGCAGCCCTTTTGCCCTGCGGGCCCGCTCGGAAGAAGGCGCATGAAGCGTATCTGAAAGCTCGCAAATATCTTTGGGGTGAGATGGTCGGGCGCACAGTCGCAGTCGAAGGCGGTGGCAAGGCCCAGAACAATATCTGGGTTATTGGCATCGAGGAGAGCTCGACGGTGGAATTCGAAATTATGCTGGCGCGAGAGAAAGTCAGCTGATTTCTGTACCGCATGCCCTCGGCACAATTTCTCTACTCTTTGTTCGAAAGACTAACGCTGGTATTGCTTGCGATCTTCTTGATCACTGCACGATCTAGGCGATCTGGATCATCCTTCTTGTCTGACAGCTTTGACAAATCAAAAGTTAAAAGTTGCTCTTTTAGAACATCGCGTTTGCTTTTCTCATCGTCACCCGCCAACACTTGCGAGGCAAGCATTACTTCAATGAAAAGTATACGTTCTGAAATCTCGCCAATTCGGCGCACGTTCTGCGAGTACCATCTTAGGAAAAAGCCACCAACCAACTGGATAACCAGCACGCCCGATGCACGCGGCAAAAGGTATGTATAGAGGAATCGCTCGATATCCAAGGCCGAAATTTCAGTCGCGCGACTGGTGATGATCAATGAAACGATCACAATCACGGATACCAGCGTCAGACCCATGCCGATGGCTAGGTTCTTTGTCGCATAGCTCCGTTGATCTCCAGCCTCAAGATACAACCGATAGACGGATTGAACCAAGGGCGACGTTTCGTACCCCGAAAAGTTCGAAAACCGTGCCTTGTTCTCTTCGATAACTTCGCGATCCAAAAGGTCTGAACGCAGTGTGCTGCGGGTTGCATTGTAAAAGATCGGTATCGCTAGAAGTACGGTTCCACCGACAAGTAATAGATTAAAGTTATAAACGTAGTCGGAGAATGAGGTGTTGACGAAGGCCCCACCAATCAGAAATCCGCCGATCAGCGCTATTGCTACGCTGAGCGCCAAAACAACGGGGCGTTGTTTCCAGATCTTGTCCTTATCTTCGACTTTACTCATTACATATATCTTCTCTAAGGCGTGCTTGCTTCCGTGCCGGTCAGAAGCGCTTCGTCCTGATTTATATCGCGACACATCAAGGTCAGGACAGAGAAATCAGCGAATTACTTGGAGAATTATGGTTGATGAGCCTTTTCACTGGTGTGATCCCGGCAGTGTGCCGGGCTCGCTTTGAGCGATAGACAGGGCAGGGGATTGACGGGCTGACGCCCGCTCACCCCAACCCTGACAGTTTCCAAATCCTGTTGATCCGCCTGCCATCCCGGCAGGTCCGAGAAAACCGGCAAGCGCCGCCTACGGCGTCGGTTCCGGTCAAGAATTCCGGTTCCTCCCACGCGCGAGGCGCGCGGTTCCCTCCCAAATTCACGCCCTCCACCCGGTTGTCACGGCCCCGCCGGGCCGCAGGACGGGCTTTGCCCTTACCTGCTCTGCCCTTCGGAATGCATGGGCATTCCAAAGATCAGAACAGGAAGGCCCGCCCATTGGCGGAAAGGGGTGCAGACCCGGACCGCGTCACTCAAAGGAGGGTCACAAATGACCGCAGAGAAGTTTGACGTTTACACGCATGTCACCAACCAGATCATCGCGCAGATCGAGGCGGGAACGCCGCCGTGGCGCAAGCCGTGGACCGGTGGCGGGGTATCGGTCAGCTTGCCGGAACGGTTCAACGGCGAAGCCTATCGGGGTATCAACATCCTGATGCTTTGGGCCACGGCGATGGCCAAGGATTACAGCTCAGCCCGCTGGATGACGTTCAATCAGGCCAAGCAGCTTGGGGGCCATGTCCGCAAAGGCGAGAAATCCGCAACCGTCGTGAAATACGGCACCGTCGAGCGCGAGGACGACAACGGCGAGGAGCACCAGATCCCCTATGCCAAGGCCTACCGCGTATTCAATGCCGACCAGATTGAGGGCTTGCCCGCTGAATTCTACATCTTGCCCGATCCGCCCCGTGGTCTTGGCACCTTGGCCGATCCCGCGTTGGAAGCGTTCTTTGCCGCGAGTGGCGCGCAGATCGACAGCACCAAGGAGCCGCGCGCCTATTACAACATCAAGACTGACCGCATCCACATGCCGCCGATCGCGACGTTTCACAGGGCCGCAGGATATTACGGCACCTTGGCGCATGAGCTGACCCACTGGACAGGGGCGACAAAGCGGCTTGACCGTTTGGGCCGGTTCAATGACCGCAAGGCTTACGCGTTCGAGGAGCTGGTCGCGGAAATCGGAAACTGCATGCTTTGCGCACAGATCGGGGTGGAGCCTGAATTCGACCAGAGCGCCGCCTATGTCGAGGGGTGGCTTGCCGCGATGAAGGAAGACAGCCGCGCAATATTCCGCGCTGCGTCTGAAGCTCAAAAGGCCGTGGATTACATCATGGAGCGCACCGCGCAGGCCGACCGGATGGCCGCCGAGTAACAGCCCGCACAGTCGCAATGATCGAGGCCCCCGTCAGCAGGCGGGGGCCTTTTTGTGTTGTGGTGTGATCTTGGCCGAGGGCGGTTTTGGGGTGACCTGTCGGCGGGCAGCCTTGAGGCCACCCGCCGACAGGCCCGTCGCTTCGCGCGGACGCCCCCAAGGGAGCGGACGGTCTTAAGCCGCCTTCGCGGGTAGCAGCTTGGGCAGATGGGGAAGCGCCGCTGGGTCGCGAGTGTTGAAATAACGCTCCGAATGCTCGGGAATCCAAACGTTATCAACGAATTCGATGAATAGCGGCAGCATACTGTTTGGATATTGCCGCGCATCACCTTCCCATTCATCGGTCTTGTGTGAGTACATCGAGTGAGATCCACTCAGCCGGGGATGGTTCTCGTCGAGCCACTTTGCGAAGAGCTTTCCTACGCTGGTATCGGGGCGTAGTTGTGTCCCGTTTGGGGCCCGGTCCGCCATCATGTGGCCGACCATTTCAAGGCGTCCCCACAACCTGACAACCAGTTCGTTGATCACTGAGAAATGACCCGCGCTGACCCGGTTCCAGTTCTCGTTGTAGCGCTTGATAAACGCAGGAACGTGACCACCGTAAGAGCCAGTTTTCCGAATGCTCGGAAGGACTTCTGAGGTGATCCATTTCTTGAAACGCTTTGCTTCTGGCTTGGATGAACGCAGCACGAGAGAGTAGAGGCCGGACTCGCTGATGACGGTGGTCTTCTGCTCCCTGCCCATGGCGTCGGAAATTCCGACGCCATCCTTCTCATCGTCATCAAGACGGCTCGCGGCATCCCGTGGGTTCGCAATTCCGATCTTTTTGCAGACCTCAGTCAAAACGAACCAAGGCTCTCCTTCACGATCGATAACACGGAACTGATCGTTGTCTTCGTACTCAAAAATTTGCATTGTATACTGCATTTACGTCCTTTCATGACGCTGGTGCAGTACGATTTTGCTTGACGGGTGTTCCTCTTCATGGGACATACCCTTTGACAGTTAAGCCGAATCGTACTGCGGTTACGGAAAAGGACCGGCCCATAAAGGGTTCGGTCCATTTTTTATTATAACAGAAAATTTACCAAATTGCAAGCGTGAGTTCTTCTATTGTTCTCTTGCTCCTCTAAGTGTTGCATTTTTGCAACAATCTGTGTGCGCGCCGGTTAGATTGCCGCCTCTAGCAGCCCGATTTCGTCTTCGGTCAGGTCGAACAGGTCATAGACAATGCTGTCGATCTGGGCTTCAGCCTGGGCGATTTCGGCGGTCAGGCGGGCAATCTCGGCGCGGTCGCGGTTGATCCAGTCTTCCCAGTCGGAGCGATCGGTCAGCGGGATGTCTGCCTTGAACACCTTCTTCACTTCGGCGCGGAAGGCGGCGAAGTCGGGCAGGGTCCACCATTCCTTGAGCTTGTTGGTCAGCTTGGGTTCGCGTTCAGGCGGGCAGAGGTCTGGTAGGCGGCGCGTGAGAGCGGTTTGGAGTGCTAGGCGTTTCTGGGCAGCTGCCTGGCAACTGTTGGTTAGACCTTCAAGGTCAGTTTTCTGCTCAGCCAAGATTTTTGGTATCACGGCCTGCTCGACAAACTGAGAGTGCATTTGATGGAAACCACCACGAACAGGAACACTGTTTCCGGTGATCGTGAACCAGGCCACTTTGGAGTTCAGGAAAGCTGCGAGCCAGGCGTCGTCTGAACCGATAAAGTAGCATTTGTTGTTCGTAAAATGCCCGTCTTCCAACTGGAACTGTGGCACATTACAAAATTCAGGGTAGAGCACCTTTGCGCCCTCAAAGTAAGGCAAGTAGGCCTCCTGCGCCTGTTGGATCTCGAACCATTCCTGCTTCGTGGCGCGCTTTTCCAGTTTGTCCCTGAAGGGCAGCAGCCATTCCCGGATGGCGGGATAATCGTCAATGTCGATCCGGTTCTTGGGAATGTAGATCAGCCACAGGCCGCGCGGTTCGGCACGCCAGCGTTTCAGGTCTTTGCCTTCGAGGAAGGGCTTCAGCAAATCGGCAGACTTTGGGTCCTGGGCACAGAGGCGTTCTTTGGTAACGTTGTCGATCACAAAGGCTCCGTTCAACCCTGTAACAATCCCCCGGCATGGTGCGCCATATACGCTTTTCAGGGTCTTCCTGCCCTTTTTGATCTTGTCCCGCAGGGCGCGCAGGGCGGGGTTTTCCAGTTCCCATGACCCGGCCCCTAGGGCCGTTTGTGGATACGGGCCGGCAGCGGCTTCCCAAGTGGCGAGGAAGTTGTTTTCCGGCAGAGCATCCACCTTCCAGAAGCGCAGCTCATGCCCCTTGGGCGCGGCACCTCGTTTCATGGTCAGGATGGCCGGATAGGTGGTCACCCCCTCGAAGACTTGCAGGTCGCCAAAATCGACTACGCTTTCGATGGTCGCCTCTTTCAGAAGGTATTCGCGCAGGGGCTTGCCCGAGCCGGTCTTGAAGAAGGTGTTCGAGGAAATATAGCCCAAGCGCCCGCCCGGTTTCAGCAAGCGCAGGCCGCGTTCGTAGAAATAGCAGTAGAGATCGGCCCGATCGGAAACGACCTCATACCGCCTTTCCAGATAGGGTTTCAGCAGCTTCAGGAATTCCATCCGCACATAGGGCGGGTTGCCCAGGACCACGTCAAAGCCGCCTTCGGCAAAGACGCCGGGGAAGGCCGTCTCCCAGGTGAACGCGTGGTCGAGATAGGCGAAGTTGCTGTCCTCGATCAGGCTGTCACCGACGCGGATGCTGCCTGACAGGCTGTCGAGAACCTTGCCGCGCCGGGCGGTCTTGATCCAGAGCGACAGCTTGGTGATCTCGATGCTTTCCTCGTTCACGTCCACGCCGAAGAGGTTGTCGGTCAAAATATCGCTGTCGGGGACATAGTCGAGCAGATCGCCAAAATGTTCGGCCTTGGGCAGCAGGTCTTTGATCTTGTCGTTCACGCGGGTCAGTTCGGCCTTCATGAAGTCGAAGGCCATGATCAGGAACACACCGGAGCCACAGGCGGGATCAACAATGCGCAAGGACTTCAGGCGATCTCGATAGGCTTGCCAGGCTTCCAGCTCGGCCGACTTTTTCCGCCAGGGGATGTTTTCGTAGTCGGTGACATCTGCGCCCTTCTTGGCGTGAGCGCGCAAGGTGTCCTCAAAAATTTCCCGCAGATGTGTACCGAGGGTTTCGGCCACGATGAAGCGCGCAATGTAATCAGGGGTGTAGACCACCCCGTCACGCTTGCGCCGTCCGCTTGTGCCAGTGGTTTTCTCGGGCTCTTCCTCTTCACCGCGGGCGATCGCTTGCAGGCGTTCCACGTCCGCGATGGACTGTTCGAAGATATGGCCGAGGACCGTGACCGAGACTTCGGAGGCGAAGTCATACTCGCCCAGGGTTTTGAACCCTTCACAGATGTCATCGGGGAGGTTCAGCCCGTTGATCACCGCGTCTTCGCGGAACAGGCCACCGTTGTAGCGCGGGATTTTCAGCTCGTTATTGCCCACGTCGATGGCGCGGAACAGCCCCTTGAAATTGTCCCAGACGGGGCGAGGGTTGTAAGGGTCGCGCGCGACGAAGGCGTTTTCCAGCGTGTTGTCTGGCAGCAGGCCAGTGTCTTCGGCAAAGGCGATGAACAACACCCGATCGAGGATCTTCTGCGCGAGGGCAATCGCATCGAGAGGCGCGATCGCGGCATCGGCCTTCTGGACGGCGCTCAGGAGCTTGAGGCGCAGGTCCTTGTAGTCCTGATACAGGCTGTCGGTGATGTCCTTGTCTTCGCGGCGGCTTTCTTTCAGCAGATCAGCCGTGCGGCCAGACAGCAGATTTTCCGCCGACAGGAGCAGCATGAAGCGCGCGTATTCTTCCGGGGCTGTCAGCTGATCGAGGCGGAATTCCTCATAGGCCGAGGTGCCTTCCCCGAAGCCGTAGAGGCGCAGCTCGATCATGTTCGAGACCAGAACCCATTTCACGCCGCGCGCGTTCATGGCGTATTCCCACGCCTGTTGAACGGGGCTTTTGTTTCGGCCTGGCATGATTGCATCGAGGTCGCGGGTATCTGCGCCCTTCAGCTCGAATGGTGCCACGATGTCAGGCGTCTTGCCGCCAAATCGGCCAAGCGCCAGATCGACGCTGCCGCGCAGAATATTTTGTTCGGTTGAGACGTTGTAATCTGCCCCGCCAGCCGGGCCGTGGTAGCCGAGAACACCTTCAACGACCTTGGAGGCGAACTGCCCATGCAGGGCGGTTTCCTTCAGACGTTCAATCCGGCCCGAGCTGATCAACTCTGCCCAGGCTTCCAGCGCAGCCAAATGGTCTGACGGGATCGGATCGGCTTTGATATGGCGCTTCAGGGTCTTACGGTTGAACAAATTCATGAATTAAAGGGCTTTCTTGATGCTGCCCCATGGCAGCGAAACATAGAGATCGCGCATGAGAGCAAAGCGCTCTTCAAAGGGCGGAAGGTCACCAATTTCGAGGGCGAGCGTTTCCCAATCGGCCTGGGCGCGTTGCTTGATTTCCGGGTCATCCATGGACTCTGGCTTGGCCTCGATCCCACGGCTGCGGCATTTCTCGATCAACGTGGTCAGGATAGCTGTTTTGTCAGCACCGCTGAAATCATGCTCGCCAATCAGAAATGCGATGTCGTAGACATCCTGTCGCCGGTTGCGCTTGCGTATGGTTTGCTGAAGCAGAGCGCGGAATTTTTCGGCAATGAGCTCATGAATGGTGAACGCGCGCACCGCCACACCGGCCCCGTGCAGGTTCAGCTCCTGGAAGGCATAGACTTGATCGCGGAAGCTGATCTCGACATCAAGAACTCGGCTTGCCTGGCCGTCCGCCAGCCGGGCCTCTTCACCTGTGCCGCGCTTGGCGGAGCCAATGCGGACCCGGAGCGCGGGGAATTCGTGATCCTCAAAATTCTCTGCGCGCGGCATTTTCTTCACCGATTGCACCCGGCAAAGAAGATCGGGATAGCCGAGCTTGATCGCGGTTCTGGGCAAAAGTTCATTCAGTTCGGTGGTGAGCTTTTCCGTCAGGTCGGCGGGTTCTGCCATTGAGGTGAAGTCCACATCCCCGGTGACCCGATTGCTTTTGAAAGCGAGGGCCATGACCGCCCCGCCCTTTAAAACGAGTGTTTTCGATAGTGAGGGGGCTAGGCCGATTGCCCCCAGGACAATCTCCGTAACCTGGCGATCTCGATAGAGCGTTGGGTTTGCACGTGCGGCTTCGACCCATGCGCGAACATCGACATCGACGATGTCGAATTTGCTATCTTGAGCGTGGGGGTCGTTGTCAGACATTTATTGAAATCATCCAGCGTTCTGAGAATTCAGGGGCATAGTCGGCGTCAGGGTCGAGTTTGCGCGATCCGCCCCGTTGAGCAAACTGCTCCCAGTTGTGCAGCGCCGGATCATCTATGTCCATGACTTCAGACAGAATATAGCCTGCGCGGACTTTGGCGATCTTGCTGTCGAGGAGATCAATTGCGGCAATAATCTCGGGCACCCACTGATCCGCCTCATTTTCCCAGACATCGAGAACATGGCGCATGCCCCCACAAAGCTGTGGTTCAGCAAGCATGTCAGCAAAGGTTTGGCCAATCGAAGTGATCCGCGTTTCCTCACCACTCACGGAGGCCGGTGTCCAAGGGTGGCTTGACACATGCACCACGATTGGTCGGCGACGGATCGTATCCTTGAAGCCGGGCCTGTTCAGAACGGGCGCTTCGATCTGGTCCAGATCGGGCAGGTCTTTATGAAGAAGTTCATCTCGGAGCGCATTCCAAAGGGGTCTTTTGGGGGTTGTCAGGTGCAGCGCCTGTGGGCTGCGATCAGTAAGGCCATAGCGCTGCATGGCAGATAGATGCGAGACGTAGGCGAAGGGATCAGCGATGCAGGCGACCTCTTCCGCCGAACCAGCTCTCGTTGATTGCGTGACACGCCAAACCCCCGATCGGAAGTCAGAGTCCATGACAAGCGCCTTCCGGGCCTCAAGGCGACGTAGCGCATTTTTGGCGCGTGTCTGGTCCCAGTCGTGCGGGAGGCGCTTCAACGGCTCGCCGTTCAGCACTTTCTTGTGAAACAGATGGTAGCCTAGAACGAAGAAATCGTAGAAGGTTATGATCGGCAAGTCCTTGTCGGTTATAGCTTTTTCAAAACCTTCGGTAAAATTCATCTGCCGTCCTTACCCATATGTCCTTAGGACATATGGGTAAGGACGGCGTTATGTCAAGAGCGGCCATCATCGTATGCCACTTAGCATATTAGACACGAATGCGATATGTGTATGTCCTAAGGACATACACATATCGCATTCAGATGTAAATAGCGGCTTCAAATTCCCCCAAACATCGCCAGCTGCTGAGGCTCCACCCAATAGCCGCGCTGACGCTTGGACGCTTCCAGTGTGATCAGAGCCGCGACCGCTTGGCTTTCATCCGCGAACCAATCCATCCGAACCTGACCGCCCTGGCCTATCCGTCCCCATTCCCGATAGAGCGTCCATTCGCCAAACAGGTTGGGCATGACGGCCATCCGGTAGAAGGAGAGCACCCCAAAGCGTGGGGCAATTGCGTTTTGATGGTAATTCTGGCAAGAATTATGGATGCATTCTGCCCCCGAAACCTTCCAGCTGAAGATCCGGCTTTTGGGGAT
>NZ_RPEN01000124.1 GCF_003991405.1 Pseudorhodobacter sp. E13 | reverse complement strand
GGGATGAGAAGAGAGGAAGCCCCCATGAACTGTCTCACCGATGCCACTCGGGAAAACCCCAATGACGGCAGGAAGTTTTCAGAAAGAGACAGCTTGACTGTCCAGATAACATGCCGTTGGGATCTATGATGCTGAACGCCACTTCGGTCGCAGCCTGACCAACAGCGCGGGCCGGGTCGTCCCGATCCGCTGGATTGGCGAGCAGCATGTGCGCGAAGACTGTCAGGGGCGTATCCCGTCGCTGGCAGACTGGCTCGGCCGTATTCAGCCGGAGCCGTGGATGGCCAATGGCCGGATCGACAACGATCCGACGCAGATCGTCGGCGATCCGCGTGCGGCCTGGGTCGAAGCGGTTACGGGTCACCAGACCATTCTCGGCTTCGAGGAATGGCTGCTGAAGGTTTCGGTCGAACACGTTCAGCACCGCCAGAACCGCGCCGCCGCCTGATCCGCCGGGCGGCGGCCTCACCAACAAACTCATCTCATCCAGATCGACCCGCCTGCGCCCCTATCGGCCTGGCGGGTCGTCTTCGTTTCAAGAAAGGACATCGACATGCATGACCCCGTCTTTGAGGAGGCCTATCACGGCCACGCAATCAAGATTTTCCAAGACCTCGATCCCGAAAGCCCAAGGGAGTGGTCCAATCTCGGCACGCTGATCTGCTGGCACCGGCGCTATCGGCTCGGTGACAGCCATCAGTTCGACAGTCCCGAGGCGTTCCTGCGCGATCTTGCGGGCGTTTCGGATCAGAGCGATCTCTCGATGGAACAGTTGCGCGAGCGCGCCGAACTCAAGGCGATCATCTTGCCCGTGTTTCTCTACGACCATTCCGGCCTCGCGATGAACACCATCGGGTTTCACTGCCCGTGGGATTCCGGGCAGGTCGGTTACGTCTATGTGTCGCTTGAGGCGGTTCGACAAGAGTTCGGCGTGAAACGCGTCACCAAGGCGCTGCGCGAACGGGTCGAAGACGTGCTAAGGGGAGAGATCGTCAGCTACGACGCCTACCTCGCTGGTCGGGTCTATGGCTATGTCATCGAGCAGGACGGCGAGGAGGTCGACGCCTGCTGGGGGTTCGTCGGGCACTATGAGCTGGACTGCCTGTCCGAGGCACGAGCCTTTGTAGACCATCTCGTTTTACAGGCGAGACCCAGAGCCGTCGCCGCCGAAGAACCGGGCACAAGCCCACCCCCGAGTTGAAACGCGCATAATACTCATATATCTTATTCATGCGTATTGCGGAGGTGAGCATGGCAAGCACAAGCGTCACACTTGGCCCCCATTGGGACGAATTCATTGCCCTGATGCTGAAGGAGGGGCGCTACGGGTCAACCAGCGAGTTGATCCGCGCTTCCTTGCGCCTGATGGAAGAGCAGGAAGGACAGCGGGCGCGGCTGCGCGTTGCGTTGATGGAGGGCAAGCAATCCGGTGATGCCGGACCGCTCGACATGGATCAGATCAAGCGCGAGGCGCGGAGCCGCTCCGGCACTTGAGATGCGCGAAATCCATCTTTCAGAGACGGCAAGAACCGATCTCGTCGATATCTGAATCGAGACAGACCGGCACTGGGGCGAGGCGCAGGCGGACCGCTATCTCGACGACATCGAGCGTGCCCTGAAGGGTCTGATCGCCAATCCTCAAATGGGGTCTGACTGTTCGGATCTTTTGCAGGGTGCGCGGAAACTGATCACGGGCCGACACCTCGTTTTCTATGAGGTGGACCCGGACAGGATATTCGTGATCCGGGTCCTGCATCAATCGATGGACGTGCCGCGCCATCTTCGGCCGACATGACGCCGGGCCATTGCGCACCGGGGATTTGCCATGAAAGAGCGAGAGACAGGGCGGGAGGGGTGACCCCTCCCGGGTGAGAAAGTGCGCGCGGGGCTCGGGGCCAACCCTCAACCCCGGAGATTGCCGATGAACGCTCGCCCCCATTCCGTCCCACTTCCGAGCCCTGCCGAGGGCCCTGATCTGCCCGCAGCCCGAGATTTTGCCAAAGATCTGATGCGGGCTGCAACCGTACTGCTTCCCCAATTCGAGGCTGGGAAACCCATCGACGCCGCCATTCTACGTTCCGCGATGGAAGACGCTTTCGGCACGAGCGACAGCAACGGCGCCTGGGTCTGGAAGGACGCCTACGAGGCCGCCGAGGTCGCCCAGATCCTGATGCTTTTGCGCTACGGCGCGCTGATGCAGCGACAGGCCGCCTCTCCGCAAGCCTTCCTCACCATGATCGAACGTCTCACCGGTCTGGCCCCGTCCCACACGCGGCGATCCGAAGACAGCGTGCGCTTGCAACAGTTTTCCACGCCTTTGCCCCTCGCGGCAATCGTCGCGTGGGCTGCGGGGTTTCGCGGGGGCGACCTGGTGCTCGAGCCCTCGGCCGGCACCGGCTTGCTGGCGATCTTCGCCCGGATTGCAGGCGCTCGACTGGCGCTCAACGAATTGGCAGAAACCCGCCGCACTCTGCTGGGACACCTGTTCCCCGATGCCGTCACATCAAGCCACGATGCCGCCTCGATCGACGACCGGCTCGACCGCTCGATCACGCCCTCGGTTGTCGTTATGAACCCGCCGTTTTCAGCTGCGAACCATGTCGAGGGCAAGTTCCGGCAAGCGACCAGCCAGCATGTGCTCTCCGCCCTGGCGCGTCTCGCGCCGGGTGGGCGGCTTGTCGTCATCACCGGTGAGAGTTTTTGCCCCTCCACGAAAAGCCTCCGATCGACATTTCAGCGGATTGGACAAAGCGCCGATGTCGTGTTTTCCGCCGCGATCGACGGCAAGGTCTTCGCGCGGCATGGCACAACGATCGACACTAGGCTGACGGTGATCGACAAGCGCGCGGTCGGCGCCGGAGAGACCGCACTGCCTCATATCGAGGCCGCCTACCATCCGATTTGCGCGACCACGGGTGAACTTCTCGCGTCAGTTCTGACCCATTGCCCGGTGCGCCGCAGCCCTCCGCCCTGCCCCACCAGTTCAGCGTTGGCTGAGCCGAGCCGCCCGACCCGCACCAACCTGCACTCCCTGCGCAACGCCGCCCGCCAGGAAACCCGTGCGCTCGCCGAGGAACGCGCACGGCACCCCTTCGACGACATCGAGACGGCACCGCTCGGTTATCTTCCAAAAGCCTGGAGCGAACCCGATGGCGCGCTGCAGGATACGGTCTACGAGACCTATGATCTGCAGGCGATCCGGATCGACGGCGCGGCGGAGCATCCGACAGCACTTGTGCAATCCGCCGCGATGGCCTCGGTGCCGCCACCCGTGCCGACCTACCGACCCGTTCTGCCGAAAGCCCTCGTCGCGGACTGTCTCCTCTCCGCCCCGCAGCTCGAGAGCGTGATCTACGCGGGCAATGCCCATGAGACGCATCTCAAGGGCTGGTTCAAGCGCGGCGAGATCGAAGGTCAGCTCATGGCAGCGACCGAGGGCGAGGACGGTGCCTTCCGCCTGCGCAAAGGCTGGTTCCTCGGTGATGGCACCGGCTGCGGCAAGGGACGGCAGGTGGCAGGCATGATCCTCGACAACTGGCTGCAGGGACGCCGCCGCGCGGTCTGGGTCTCCAAGAGCGACAAGCTCATCGAAGATGCGCGGCGCGACTGGATGGCGCTCGGCGGGCGCGAAAGCGATATCGTACCGCTTTCGAAGTTCCGCCAAGGGAGCGATATCCGCCTGCCCGAGGGCATCCTCTTCGTCACCTATGCCACGCTGCGCTCGGCCGAACGCGAGGGAAAAGCCTCCCGCCTCGATCAGGTGACGTCCTGGCTCGGCAAGGGCTTCGACGGGGTCATTGCTTTCGACGAAAGCCACGCCATGGCGAATGCTGCGGGAGAAAAGTCCGACCGCGGCGACAAGAAGGCCTCCCAGCAGGGCCTCGCTGGCCTCGCGCTGCAAAATGCCGTGCCAGATGCCCGCGTCCTCTATGTCTCGGCCACTGGCGCCACGGTCGTCGGCAATCTCGCCTATGCTTCGCGTCTAGGCCTCTGGGGCACAGGGGATTTCCCGTTTGTGACACGGGCAGAGTTCGTAGCGGCGATGGAGGCCGGGGGCATTGCCGCCATGGAGATGATTTCCCGCGACCTGAAGGCGCTCGGGCTCTATCTCGCGCGGTCCCTCTCCTATGCCGGGGTCGAATACGAGATGCTGGTGCATGACCTGACGCCTGCGCAGGTCGCGATCTATGACAGCTACGCCGATGCGTATCAGATCATCCACACCAACCTCGAGGCAGCCCTTCAAGCCTCGGGCATTTCCTCCGAGACCGGTACCTTGAACGCCCAGGCCAAATCCGCCGCACGCTCGGCATTCGAGAGCAACAAGCAGCGTTTCTTCAACCATCTCATCACCGCCATGAAATGCCCCTCGCTGATCCGCGCCATCGAAGCGGACCTGGCAGCAGGTCATTCGGCGGTCATTCAGGTGGTCTCGACCAGCGAGGCGGTGATGGAGCGTCGCCTCGAAGAGATCCCGCCCTCGGACTGGGACGATCTGCAGGTCGACTTCACGCCGCGCGAAAACATCATGGACTACCTGATGCACAGCTTCCCAACGCAGCTTTTTGAGCCCTACTCCGACGAGAACGGCGACCTACGCTCGCGTCCCGCCCTCGATGGTGATGGCAACCCGATCATCTGCCGTGAGGCGGAGCGGCGGCGGGATGATCTTGTCGAGCATCTCGGTGCCCTTGCCCCGGTGCAGGGCGCGCTCGATCAGATCCTGTGGCATTTCGGCGGGGATGCGGTGGCCGAGGTCACCGGGCGCAAGCGGCGCATCGTGAAAACGCAGCAAGGGCGGCTCAAGGTGGAAAACCGCCCCGCCTCCTCCAACCTCGGCGAGACGCAGGCCTTCATGGATGATGCCAAGCGCATCCTGATCTTCTCCGATGCCGGTGGCACGGGGCGCAGCTATCACGCCGATCTTGGTGCCAAGAACCAACGTCTGCGGGTGCATTACCTCCTTGAGCCCGGCTGGAAGGCCGACAACGCGATCCAGGGGCTGGGGCGCACCAATCGGACCAATCAGGCGCAGCCGCCGCTCTTCCGCCCCGTTGCCACAGACGTGAAGGGTGAGAAGCGGTTTCTCTCCACGATCGCGCGCCGCCTCGACACGCTCGGCGCCATCACCAAGGGGCAACGCGAGACCGGTGGTCAGAACATGTTTCGCGCCGAGGACAACCTCGAGAGCCCCTATGCCCGCGCGGCCTTGCGGCAGTTCTTCTACAAGCTGCGGGCGGGAAAGATCGACGCCTGCTCCTACGCGAAGTTCCAGGAGATGACCGGGCTGACGCTTGATGAGGCGGATGGCACAATGAAAGAGAACCTGCCGCCGATCCAGCAGTTCCTGAACCGCTGCCTCGCACTGCGGATCGACATGCAGGACGCGATTTTCGAGGCCTTCGGCGGGTTTCTTTCGGCGATAATTGAGGACGCGCGTCAGGCAGGCACATTCGATGTCGGGCTAGAGACCCTGCGCGCCGAGAAGTTCGAGATATTGGACCGCAAGGTCATCTTCGAGCATGAGGCGACAGGAGCGACGGCCACCGCCCTGACCGTTGAGCGCACCGATCGCAACGATCCGCTCTCCCTGCCTCGCGTCAAAGCCATCTGCGCTGACACGAAAGGCGCGACGCTCTATTGGAACAAAACCTCCAAGCGCGCGGCGCTGATGGTGAAGGCGCCGGCCTTCATGGATGAGGATGGCGTACCGATCCTGCGGGTGAAGCTCTTGCGGCCCATGGCGACCGAGATCCTCGCCCTCACCGAATTCTCGAAATCGCACTGGGAAGAGATCGATGATATGGTGTTCGAACAGCTCTGGCAGGCCGAGGTTGAGGCGGTGCCGGAGTTTACGACATCAAAGATCACGCTGATCTGCGGCCTCCTTCTGCCGATCTGGGACCGGCTGCCCGCTGACAACATGCGCATCTACCGCCTGCAGACCGAGGATGGGGAACGCGCCATCGGCCGTCTGGTCAGCCAGGAGCAGCTTCTCAATGTCTACGCGCGGCTCGGCCTCGATTGTCAGATCGAGATGACACCGCAGGAGGTCTTCGCTGCGGTGATGGAGGCTAGAACCGCCCTGAGCTTGCTCGGGGGCTACCAGTTGCGCCGGTCGTTGGTCATGGGGCAGCCGAGACTTGAGCTGGTCGGCGCGTCGGGCGCGGCCCTGCCCCGACTGAAAGCGATGGGTTGTTTCACCGAGGTGATCCAGTGGAAGACGCGGGTGTTTATCCCGGTGAATGCCACCGAGGTTCTGGCTCGAGTGCTCACCGAACATCCGGTTGGCGCCAACGCCGCGGATGCCGCCGTATGAGCGCGCGGCGCAGCATCGCAGACCTCTCGGCCGATCTGGCAGACCGAGCCGAGAGTTTCTGTCGCCGGTATTTCCCCGAGGGGCGCAAGCAGGGCAACTATTGGCAGATTGGCGATACCTCGGGCGCGAAAGGGCAGAGTCTCGCGATCCGGCTCCAGGCGCAGGGTGGGCGCAAGGCTGGGTCCTGGACCGACTATGCGACGGGTGAATATGGCGACCTGATCGACCTGCTGCAGGAACGGCTTGGGTCCGTGACGCTCAAGGAGACGCTGAGGGAGGCCCGGTCCTTTCTCGGCGGGGCCCCCTGCCCTTCCTTACCTCGTGACACCCAAAGGGTTGAGCGCCCCGATGCTGCCTCCAGCAAACGCATTGCGCGGGCGCGCAAGCTCTTTGCCGCTGGCAAGCCGGTTCTTGGCACCTTGGCCGCCACCTATCTGCAAGGGCGCAGCATCACACGGCTTGGTCCGGCCCTCCGCTATCACCCGCGGGTCTTCCTGCGGCAAAGCGAGGACGATATTGATCCACCGCAAAGGGTCCCTGCCCTGCTCGCAAAGATCACCAACAATCGGGGTCAGATCACCGGCTGCGCACGCTTCTATCTCGACCCGTCTACCGGCGGGTTGGCCACGATCGAGAGCCCGAAGCGGATCCTCGGGCAGCTGCATGGCCATGCCATCCGCTTCTGGTCCGGCGAGGCGCGCTCCGATCTCATCGTCGGTGAAGGTCTTGAAAACACCCTCTCGGTCGGCACGGCTCTGCCCGAGTTCGACCTCGCCGCCTGTCTCACCGCCACCCATCTCGGCCTCTTCATCCCGCCGCCGGGCATCCAGCGCATCTGGATCGCGCGGGACAATGATGAGGCTGGGCGCGTTGCATCCATGAGATTACGTAACCAACAGGAATCGCTGGGAATTGCCTGTGGTGATCTCGTGCCAAGCATGGGCGATTTCAACGACGATCTGCGGGCTTTTGGCAAAGATGCGCTGCGCCGGTCCCTTCTCAAGGCCATAAAGGCGCAAGGTCTGGAAATCGAAGACGGGTGAGCGCCAGTCTCCTCTCGTGATGACTGACGGGGCAAAGGTTCCGCAGGTTCGATCTGATCCGTTTGGATAAGGGGAGCGATGGACCGGCGGGTCGGAGCTGAGTGCTCCTCGCCCGGGCAGCAATGCGCCCCGCGCCAGAAAATTCCCCTGCCCCTTCGGGCCATTCCTCGCGGGAGCAATTTTCCGGCCCGCGGCGCGTTCTCCACTGCGCTCCGATCCTGACGGATGCGGCCCGGTCGCCGCCGGTCCTGGTATCGCCCCATCCAAATCAGGTCAGATCAAACAGAGGAACCAGACAATGCCCCATCAGACAGACATCCCCGAGGAAACCGGTGTGACCTCCGCCATCCTCGACCACCTCGCGCTTCATGGCGCAACGCCAGGGCCTGGCGAGACCGATCATCGCCCCCTGCCCCAGCCTGACGAGGTCGAGCTCGCCATGGCGACCCTCTTCGACACCACCATCGGCCTTCTCAACGGTAGCCAGCTGGAAGACAATCTCGAAGAGATGCTCTGGTCCCTCACCTCGATCTTCCATCGCCGGCTTGCCCACATCCAGAAGCTCCTCGACGACAACGAATTCGAGGTCCGGGAAAGTCTCGCCATCCAGGACGGCTCCGAGGTCGCCTCGGTCGAGCTCGAGCGCCTCCAGATGATCGGGCTCAAGCTCTGGGACCATCGTGACGCCTTCGAACAGATGCGCGATCTGGCCGTGGACCACTTCTCGGCCGCCACCGGTTCGCCTTGGCTGCCCCGCACCGGTTCACGCGTCTCGCATCGCGGCCTGACCTCCGCCGTGGTGGACAGCCGGGCCTATCTCTCGGCCAAGCGCCGCAAGGAGACCGAGGTGCACTGCCCCGAAGGCACGCGGATCGCTTTCTCGGGCGGGGATTATCACGCCTACGATCTGATCTGGTCCGTCCTCGATGCCACCCATGCGAAATACCCTGACATGGTGCTCCTGCACGGCGGCACACCCAAAGGCGCCGAGATGATCGCGGCCCGCTGGGCAGATACCCGTGGCGTCACCCAAGTGGTCTTCAAGCCCGACTGGAAGAGCCACGGCAAGGCGGCTCCCTTCAAGCGCAACGACAAGATGCTCGAGACCATGCCACAGGGTCTGATCGCCGCCCCTGGTTCGGGCATCACCGAGAACATCGTCGACAAGGCCCGCAAGCTCGGAATCCGCATCAAGAGGATCGGGGCTTAGGCCCCGGTTCACGCCCCGCGCAAGAGGTCCTGTACGACGGAAGGCTTCTTGGCGATCAATGCCAGCAGAACCTGTGCTGGGCCCGTCGGGCGCCGGCGCCCGTGTTCCCAGTTCAGGAGCGTACCTTTCGCGACGCCAATGCTCTTCGCAAACTCGGCCTGGGACAGTCCCGTCCGTTGCCGGACTTCGGCGACATCGACCTCCGCCACGGACACTTCATGCACCTTCGCGCCTTCCACATCGCCATCTGCGAAGGCCAGCGCCTCTTTCAGGCCCTTGGATACGGATTTGAATGCCCTCATTTTGCGTCGATGCTCCTTGGCCACGGCTGTTTTGCTGGGGTAGTAAGATACTTCGGCTTGAGCAACTAGCTATGGCCGTAGGTAAGATTAACCTTGCAAATCTTCCGTATCGTGGAGTAATTGCAAGGTATGTACAAACGCAAGACCCAAAAATTCGTTCAGTCTTTCTTGGAGAGCCAAGCGGCTGTGGTCCTTCTCGGTCCCCGACAGGTCGGAAAGACAACACTTGCACTCGACATCGCATCAGAGCGCCCATCTGTCTATCTCGACCTTGAGCGTGAGGCGGACAGGCAAATCCTGACTGAACCAGATCTCTATCTGGACGAACAGGCGGGCAAACTCGTCATCCTCGACGAGGTGCAGCAGATGCCTGACCTCTTCAAAACTTTGCGCGGCCAGATCGATCAGCGTCGGCGGGCCGGGTTTCGGACGGGACAGTTCCTGCTATTGGGATCGGCTTCCAATATCCTCTTGCACCAAACGGCGGAATCCCTCGCCGGTCGTGTTCGATATGTTGAAATGCCCCCCTTGCAACCTGACGAGGTGGGGGCCGATCAGTTGAACTTGCTCTGGCTGCGCGGCGGCTTTCCCGACAGCTTTCAGGCCGCGAGCGATCGGGCAAGTATGGACTGGCGTCTGGATTTCCTGCGCACCTATCTGGAGCGAGACATCCCTGCCCTCGGACCTCGGATTCCGGCAGCGACCTTGCGGCGGTTCTGGACGATGCTTGCGCATGTCCAGGGCGGCCTTCTGAACGCCGCTGCCCTTGCCGAGGGATTGGACGTGTCCGGCCAGACCGTTGGGCGCTACCTCGATCTGCTCGTCGATCTCATGCTGGTGAGACGCCTGCAGCCCTGGCACGAGAATGTCGGCAAGCGTCTGGTGAAATCGCCAAAGGTCTATGTGAGAGACAGCGGGATCGTGCATGCTCTGTTGGGCATCGGCACGACAGAGGGCTTGCTCGGGCACCCGGTCGTTGGCGGCAGTTGGGAGGGGTTCTGTATCGAGGCGCTTCTTGCTGCCGCCCCTTTAGGCACCGAACCTTTCTTCTATCGCACTTCGGCCGGTGCTGAACTCGACTTGGTTTTGCGTTTGCCAAGCGGCGACATCTGGGCTGTTGAGATCAAACGAACGACTGCACCGAAGGTTTCGAGAGGATTTCACACAGGGGCCGAGGACATTGGAGCCAACCGAAAGCTCTTGGTCTATGCTGGTGCGCATGAAGTCCCCGTCGCGAAGGATATTCGAGCGTTACCACTGGCACATGCAATCGAGTTGTTGAGCGCGCTATGACCTGGTTTTGATCTCTGGCTCAGGACACGTCCATTCGTCTGAGGATAACAGCGACACGCGAAGCATTTCATAGCCAGGTCTGGCCATGTGTCGGGCATAAGAGCGGATGAGTGTCTGGCAACTCGATGGTACCTGGACGCTTGCATCTCCGAATGCCAACGCAAACGCCCCTGTCATGCCGCGGAAGGATGGGCGAATGCTCTGCCGTTGCCATCGATTTGTGATCTGACGGCTTTGGTCTTCGAAGAGTCTTGAAGTTTGGATGGGCGATAAGACAATCCCTACTCCTTGCGGCATCTCTCTCGTCTGTTCACCCACATTCCTTCGCGGCCACCGCACTTCTCCCTTTGTCTGAGTTGCATGACATGCTGGTCGCAGCCGTCGTCCCGTCCACAAAGGTTGCCGCCGATCTTTTTCCCCTGCCCCTGCGGGGCATTCCTCGCGAGGCAAAAAGACCGGCGCCTGCCCCTCTCCAGCTCACGCTTCGCCTTCGGTGTGGCCGAGCCTTGGCCAGCTGCAAGGTGACCATCATTGCAACGCAAACAAGGAGAAGAGCAATGACCACGAACTGCATCAAATTCACCAGCGCCGACATCGAAACCGCCAAGGGCGTC
>NZ_RPEN01000123.1 GCF_003991405.1 Pseudorhodobacter sp. E13 | reverse complement strand
GCGCCGCATCGCAACACGTTACGACCGATGCGCAAAGACCTTCCTCTCAGCCGTCGCCCTCGCCGCAACTGTCTTGTTCTGGCTTTGACGGTCAATGAGTCTGGACCCTAGGCGGTGATCGTTGAATTCGGTCCCACCGGTGAGGGCAATCTTGGTGCCTTGGGGCAACATCACTTCGGTTTCCGAGCGGCGCTTGGCGGACAGGAAATCGCGGCTATCGATCAGCGCTGCCGTCAGGTGCTTGTGGTTCACCATCGAGCCAGAGCGGGGCCGCCAGGTCGAGCCGGTGTGCAGCTCAAAGGCCTCGGCGCTGCGGTCGCGGAAAGCTTCGAGACAATGTCGCCGTTCGACAAGGCTGGTGCCTTCAGCCGTCAGGCGCTCAAGCTCGGTCGATTTCACCTCGGAGCCGTCTTGTTCGCGCTGCAAACGGTGTTGCGCCACTTCGTTGTCGTCGAGCAAGCGTTCCGTGCGGGCGGCGGCGCGGTGGAAGAGGTTGACCTGACCCCAGAGCAATTCTTCGAGGTCGGGTTCCATGCGGGTGTCGCCAAGGGTCGCTGCGAGAGCATCGAAGATATCGCTGACCGCGTCGATGAGGCGCTCGGGTTCCGGCATCGGGCGCAGATCGACCTCGTCCTGGAAAGCACGGGTGCCGTAGAGCTGAAGCTCTTGAAGCGCCCAGGCGGTCTGGGAAAGGGCGGGGTTGCGGTCGAAATCTTCGCTGTGGAATTGGGTCGTCATGGTCTTTTGCCTCCGGCTGCTCGGGCCCGCGCGACATCCCGCGCGGCCTTCATGGGCTGCGAAAGCTGTCACTGGGGACGCCGCTTCACCCCCTCTTTGGGGCCGGAACGCATGTGGAGGAGGACGGGGGGCGGCTGATTTGCCTCGCGATGCAAAGGCGGGGCGAGCCCCGCCGGCGGAAATCAGTTGCCCCCCGTTCTTGAAGGGGCGGCCCCTTTGACGGCCGCCTGCCCATCTCTTGAAGGACGTGCGGGTGTCGGGCGGGTTCGATAGCCGGGAACAGGAGAAAGACGCGACCCAGCTCCTCAAGCGATGCTTGAGCCCTGCCCCGCTTCCAGACTGTTTTTGCGCCTCGAGCGTTCAGATCGTCAACCGATGCTGATCCTTGAGGTCGATCTGCTCTGCCAGATGCTGGCGCAGCGCTTCAGCGCCGTGGGCTCGGAGTTCGTCGTTGAAATCCCCGAGCTGCGGCTCAAGCACCCGCACGGCAATCCCGGCCTCAGTTGCTCTGGCGTTCAACCTTTCCGCCGCGCGCTGCCCCGCCGGATCGCGGTCGATAGCGATGTAGAGGCGCTGCAACGCCGCAGGCAACAGGACGGCTCCGAGGTGACCCGACGAGAGCGCCGCCCAGACGGGTAACGAAGGTGCCGCCTCGCGCACAGAAAGCATGGTCTCGATGCCTTCCCCCAGCACGAGGATTTGATCTGCAGGAGCGATCCTGACGGCATTGCCGAGGAGGTGACCCATAGCCCGACGCGGTGTGTCGACAGCCGCCTTGTCCTGTCCGTCAGGTGCCAACCAGGTGCGATGCACGCCCTGCAAGGCCCCTGCCCCATCGGTGACCGCTGCGATCAGCGCCGGTCTGGGGACAGCCTCGGTCTGACCCTCATCCCGATGCCAGCAACTCGGGTGGAAGCGCAGGGTCGCACTCGGCACTGCTTGGGTGATGCCCCGGGAACGCAGGTAGACCTCTGCCAGAGAACCCGCCAAAGGCAGCGAAGCCGCAAACAAGCGCGCCGCTGCTGCTGGCGTACCCGAGGGGGATTTTCGGCTGCGCGGGGAATTTGCATCTGGGAGAACCGGCTGCGGACGGCCAAGATGCGCTCGGGCCTCGGCCAGAAGGTCGGGAAAGCGCGTGATCCCCGTGCGTTCGCGAATGATGTCGAGGAGATCACCGTGTTCACCGGTTGCGCTGTCGGTGAATTTCCCGGCGGCGCCCGCCCCCGACGCGGGGCCAGTCAACCTGACAAACAGCGAACGGCCAGGATTGTTCTGCAAATCGCCGACCATCCAGTAAGCACCTTCCCGCCTCCCAGCGGGAAGGTAATGGCGGCAGACGCTTTCGGCATTTTGCGAAAGGTCTCGCAACAGATCTGTCGTTTCCAAAGACATGGCACACACTCTTAACAACCGTTGCGTGCATGTAGACCCTGGATGGGGAAACGTGCAAGCAGGTGATCGAGCACTTTCACACCGCCGGAATCCGTCGGACAGAAGAGGCGCAGCTTCCAAGCGATGATTTCCGAGAAAAAGCCATCGGCCTTGAGCCGGTCCTTCTGCGCTTCCGTGAACCCGGAGAGCTCGATCCGGTTGACCCCCATGACGCGGGAGCGGTGCAGCTCCATCCCTTCGGCCAGGCGCACCACGGTCTTGCCCTCCAGAACGAGGGCATGGACCTGGGCTGCACTGAGCTTCGGCGCGTCGTCGGCAAGCGTTGTCGCGACCCAAGCGGGCGAGACACGGCGGCCGATGATGCGTTGACCGTCATCGGTTTGGAGCCGATATACGCGGGTTTCATCCTGGGGAAGTTGCTTCCAGATTGGCAGCAAGAGCCCGGCGACGATATGGAGCGTGGACTCGCTGAACTCCGGCACCTCTGCCAGTTCTGCGGTCCAGGCGGCGGAGAAGGCGGTACGGTCAGCTTCCAGCCAGTGCGTGTCCTCCATGATCTTGACGGGCACGGTGCTGGCCTCGGTCGGGCGGATCAGGCGCAGGCGCGGCTCGATGGTGCCATCCTCCAGCATCAGGCTGGTGGCGGGCACCTGCACCGCTGCACGACCTGAGCGGCTGTTGACCAAGAGCCGCGCCTTCGGGTCGTCGAGCCAGTCGAGCGCATCCGCGAGCGCGGTCGGCGTGTTCCGCCGTTTCTCCGCGATGGTCAGCAGCTGGGTTTCCGCCCCGGAGCCGGGATGGGCGTAGATGATCCGAGCATCCGTGACGCGGAAACTCTCGGCGCGCAGCGTCTCAAGGCCGAGATCATAGACCCCAGCGGCGATGGCACCCTCGATGCGCTGTTCCAAAAGTTCCTCAAAGGCGGCGAAGAGCACGGCTTGCATATGAATCGTCAGCGCCAGCAGGCGATTGAGGAAGGTTGTGATCGGCGGCAGGTCGTCCTTCAGGCCGTTGTCATCGGTCAGGCTGAGCCCGGTTGCATCCTCGAAGGCACCGAGCGAGCAGCCCGCCACATCGCCGCGATAGATTCGGCGATAAAGCTGGCGCAAGCCGTCGCGGGCGTAGGGGCTTTCGAGATTGTCCTCGGGGCGGAACAGCCCCTGACCGCCGGTCTGGCGTTGGCCGCGCGTGATGGCCCCGAGCGTGTCGAGGCGACGCGCGATGGTGGACAGGAACCGCTTTTCCGCTTTCACATCGGTAGCGACGGGCCGGAACAGCGGCGGCTGCGCCTGATTGGTGCGGTTGGTTCGGCCGAGGCCTTGGATGGCGGCATCGGCTTTCCAGCCGGGCTCCAAGAGGTAATGCACTCGCAGGCGCTGGTTTTTCGCCCCGAGGTCGGCATGATAGCTGCGCCCCGTGCCGCCAGCATCCGAGAAGATCAGGATGCGCTTCTGGTCATCCATAAAGGCGGCGGTTTCCGCGAGGTTGGCAGAGCCTGCCCGGCTTTCCACGACAAGGCGCGCCGCCGGACCCTCGCCTTTGCGGACGATGCGGCGCGAGCGGCCTGTGACCTCGGCCACGAGGTCGGTGCCGAAACGCTGGACGATCTGGTCAAGCGCCCCGGGCACGGGTGGCAGCGACGCAAGCTTTTCGATCAGGGCGTCGCGACGGCGGGCAGCCTCCCGACACTCGACGGGCTGGCCATCGCGCACCACGGGCCGGGAGGAGAGGTTGCCTTCGCTGTCGGTGAAAGGCTCATAGAGCTGCACCGGGAAGGAATGGGCAAGGTAGTCCAGGACGTATTCCCGTGGGGTGATGTCGACGCGGATGTCGTTCCATTCGTCGTTCGATATCTCCGACAGGCGGCGCTCCATCAGCGCTTCGCCCGTCGAGACGATCTGGATGACGGCGGCATGGCCAGCGGCCAGATCAGCCTCGATGCTGGCAATCAGGGTGGGGGTTTTCATCGAGGTGAGCAGATGGCCGAAGAACCGCTGCTTGGCAGACTCGAAGGCGGAACGCGCGGCAGACTTGGCCTGGCGGTTCAGCGTGCCATTCTCACCCGTGATATTGGCCGCTTCCATTGCTGCCGCAAGGTTGTTGTGGTGATGGCGAAGGCGCCAGCATAGGCATCGTAAATGCCGCGCTGCTCATGGGTCAGCGCATGTTCCAGCATCTCGTATTCGACGCCGTCATAAGAGAGCGAACGTGCAGTGTAGAGACCCAGCGAGCGCAGGTCGCGCGCCAGCACCTCCATGGCTGCCACGCCACCGGCTTCAATCGCCTCGACGAATTCCCCGCGGGTGGCGAACGGAAAGTCCTCTCCGCCCCAAAGCCCGAGGCGTTGCGCATAGGCGAGGTTATGGACCGTCGTGGCCCCCGTGGCTGAGACATAGACCACGCGGGCATTGGGCAGCTTGTACTGCAGCCGCAAGCCCGCCCTGCCCTGCTGCGAGGCCTCGGTATCGCCACGCTCGCCCTTTGATCCGGCGGCATTCGCCATCGCGTGGCTTTCGTCAAACAATATGACACCGTCAAAATCGGCCCCCAGCCAGTCGACGATCTGGTCGACGCGGGACTTTTTTGCCCCCCGCTCCTCTGAGCGCAGAGTGGCATAGGTGGTGAAGAGGATGCCTTCCGAGAGCGGGATGTCGCGACCTTGTGCAAAACGCGACAGCGGCGTGACCAGCAGCCGCTCCTGGCCAAGGGCAGACCAGTCGCGCTGCGCATCTTCCAGCAGCTTGTCGCTCTTCGAGATCCAGAGCGCCTTGCGGCGACCCTGACACCAGTTGTCGAGCAAAATCCCGGCCGACTGGCGGCCCTTGCCCGCACCAGTGCCGTCGCCAAGAAAGAATCCTCGACGGAAGCGGACAGCGTCAGCGGCATCTTCGGGCGCGGCCGAGACCATGCCGCCGGTTTCATCGACAGTCCACGAGCCGGCGAGATACGCGCCATGCGCCTCGCCCGCGTAGATCACCGTTTCAAGCTGTGCGTCAGAGAGCAGGCTCTCGTGCAGGACGGCGTTGGGGAGCTTCGGGCGGTAGGTGGGATTCGGGGGCGCAACGGACGCCATCGCCGCCGACTGCACAAGCTTGGTCGGGTGCTGTGCTGCGCCGGGAATGTCGATGGCCTGAAGCCGGAATGTCTCGTAGATCGCGTCGGAAAGGCGCGCGGTATTGGCCTCCTCAGTCGCATCGCGCAGCGCATAGACCAGATCTTCGGCCTCGATTTGTGCACTGGACTGGTGAGGCTGGGCCGCAGGGGCTGCGCGGGCTGTGCTGAAGGCCGTGCGCGTGGCGCGGGCAGGATTTCCCGGGAAGGGGGAAGAGGGGCCCTGCCCGGCTGGTGCGACCTGCGCCAGCGCGAGGCGCGGGGGGGCGTGGGCGGTGATCAGCGAGAGCAGACTGGCGACATCAGGCGATATCGGGCGCGCCAGATCGGCGGTGATGCCGCCCGCCTCGCCACCGCGGCATTTGTCGAAGACCGAAATCCGCGTCTCGAAGCTGGTGCCGTGCTTGGCGAAGGCAGCACCCGACACGGCGCCCGCAAAGACCAGATGCGCGGTCTCGGTCAGGCGGGCGAAGGTATCGGCCCAGACGGGCGCATCCGGCGCGAAACTGGCACCCGTGATGGCGACCAGCCGTCCGCCGGGGGCAAGGCGTGCCAGCGCCGAGCGCAGATGCCGGGCTGTCGCTTCTGTCGTCCGGCCATCAACATGGGCCACAACCGAGAAGGGCGGGTTCATCAGGATGACGCTCGGGCGAACACTCGTGTCGAGATGATCGTTAATCTGCGCGGCGTCAAAACGAGTGACCGGGCGGCCCGGAAACAGCAAGCGAAGAAGGTCAGCCCGGGTGTCTGCCAATTCGTTCAGAGCGAGGCCGCCGCCCGCAATCTCGGCAAGAACGGCCAGAAGCCCGGTCCCGGCCGAAGGCTCGAGGACCAGGTCGCGGGGCGTGATCTGCGCGGCCGCAAGTGCCGCGAGCCCCATGGGCAGCGGCGTCGAGAATTGCTGGAAGCGCTCCATCTCCTCGGACCGCCGGGTGTGAGTGGGCAAAAGGCCTGCCACCTTGGCGAGGATGGGCAGCAGCGCCGTGGGCGATCCGGCACGGGTCAGCAGCGCACGGCCGAATTTCCGGAGGAAGAGGACCAGCGCCACCTCGCCCGCCTCATAGGCGAGCTTCCAGTTCCACGCACCATCGGCATCGGAGCCGCCAAAGGCGCGCTCCATCTCAGCGCGCAGGCGCAGCGCGTCGATCCGGAAACCCTGCGCCAGATCAGGCTGCAGCGCTTCGGCCACGCTCAAGATTGTAGCGGCCGTATCGAGGGACGGGATAGGGGCGACAGGCGCAAGGGCGCGCTCGGTCGCAAAGGGGGCGAGATGGGTCATCGGGAAACTCCGGAATGAGGGACAGGATCAGCCCCGGACGCCCTCTCTCGGGCACCCTCAGGCCTGATCCTCCCCGGCCCCCCTCTTCCTCACTCAAACCTCAAGTTCCGCGCAGCCGGCTTGATTTTGTTCCTGTTATGTTCTATGTTGAACAACAAGCCACGAAGGGAGACTGCAGATGGAAAGTAACAGCTTCGCCCTACCCGCGACGCCAAAGCAAATCGCCTATGCGCGTGCGCTGGCATTCCGCAATCAGACGCTATTACCATGGGATGTGCAGCAAGATATGCGCTCCTTGAGCGCCTGGATCGAAGCGCAGGCCCGGCTGAAACCAGTGTCAGAATTTGACCGGCGGCCCACGTCCAAGCAGGTGGCCTTTGCCGAGAAACTCGCCCGGATTAAAAGGCGCGCTGTCCCGGACGAGTGCTTTCGCGACAAAGGACTGATGTCGAAGTGGATCGACGGGAACAAGTGAAGCGCTCCGAAACCGATGCGATCCGACCCGCCCAATCTGACAGGCCTCCTCGCCCCGGATCATGATAGCCGCTATCGGGTGCCTCAGAGATCGACGTCAATCGGCAATAGCTTCTTTGGCAGGCGACATGCAAACGACTGGAAGTCATACCAGAGCGTAAACACCAGTGACAGTGCCACAGCGTGAGCCACTGTTTTGGTCGACAGATTAATGGTCAAAACAGATCGAGTTCGTCAACGTGGATCACTAGACCACGCCCGCAAAAAGGTTGACCGCAATACCGATCAGGATCAATCCACCCACCCAGGCCAAACGTTCCCGAAGGCGCTGCTGATGGCTGAGGGCGCGCGTGACAGTGCTGCCCATCACAGCAACCACAATATCAGACGGCACTGCTGTCAGGGGCACAAGCGCGCCCAGCACGAGGAACTGCAGCCGAACATCCTCCGCAGAAACCTGTCCGGCACCGCTATCAATGAACGGCGGCAGGAAAAGCGCAAAAAACAAGACGGTTTTCGGATTGAGCAATTCCACGAGAATGCCCTGCCACACAATGCGATGAAACGGCTCACGCGCGACCTCACTCGCTTCGAGAGAGAGCTGCGAGGACTTGCGTGCTGTCCGGATCATATCGACACCCAACCATACCAGATAGGCCGACCCAACCACCCGAAGCACTTCGACGACCCAATCAAATTGTGCAAAAACCGTTGCGAGACCAAAGGCGGTCGCCACCGCCAGCAAGACACCGCCGAGCCCAAGGCCAAGAGCTGAGGCAAGACCCGCTGATTGGCTCTGCCCGATGCTTCGGGACGCGACATAGAGCATGGAGGGGCCCGGCGTTGCGCTCAGCGCAAAGCCAGCAAGGGCGACGGCAAAGATAGCATCAAGATGGGGCATCATTCATACCTGCGGAATGTTCAATCTGTGTTCAAAAGGGTTCTTGATAGCCGACCCGGCCTTTACCTCGCCAGACAGCTCCTGTTTGCGGCGCAATTCGCGAAAATAGGGGAAATCCCGCACAAGCATCCGCTCAAGATGGGCCCCGGCAAGGAACGGTTCGTAGCGGGAAGGGCGATCAGGCCTGACAAGATGTGGAAACGGGGCGATCATCGTATCGTAATTCGTCGCTACAAAATATGGCAGGGAAAACCGTTCCGGACTGAGGTTCAAAACCCTATGCGGCGTGGAGCGCAACAGACCATTGCTCAAGGCTTCGAGCATATCGCCGATATTGACCACAAACACGGCCGGATCTACCGGGACGTCGATCCACCGGTCGTCCTGTGTCATGACTTGCAGGCCCTCATTGCGGGTATGGAGAAGGGTCAGACACTCGTAATCTGTATGGGCCCCCATATTGACCGACTGATGATTGACCATGTTCTGGTGGCGGACATAGTGCAGGAGCCTCAGCTGCGAAATTGGTTTGGTCATCTGGCTGGTCATCGTCCCTGAGGGCAGCTCAAGATGCAGCTCCAGCGCCGAGCAGACCAGATGACCGAGCGCCGAGACTTTCGCATAGTAAGCGCCAACGGTCTCCCGAAACCCAGGAAGGTCAGGCCAGACATTGGGGCCAAGAACTCTACACCCCGCCAAAAAATCCGGATCCGTTGCCGGAAGGTCGAGGCCGAGATCGAAGGCTTCATAATTGCGGCTCACCTCATCCGGATAATCGCCCTTCTCAGTGAACGGAACATATCCGCGATGGTTTGGACTGTCGCCAATGTAATACGCGCGCTTTTTCCGATCTGACAATGCAAAGAACGCTATTGCCGACTGATAGGTCGCCTCAATCAGCTCTGGCTCAATCCCATGGTCGCTGATGCGAAAAAAACCAAACTCGCGTGCAGCTTGACCAATGGCATCCGCTGTCGCCTTGATGCCCTCGCCGTCCCCAGCAAGCAGCGCGGCAACACTGATGAGCGGCAACCCAGATGATCTCTGCTCATATTCCACACCTGAAATCGCCATTCGTTTCCCCCCGGTCGTCTCAACCTTTGGTTAAGGCCTCTTGGTTAACGAATTGTTTCCGTCTGCGGTCGTAGCCGGGAAATACAGATCGAAAGTTGAACCCTGCCCAATGCAGGTTGTCACGCCAACAGCGCCCCCCGATTGCTGCACAAAGCCAAGCACCATGGAAAGGCCCAACCCGCTCCCCGAACCGACAGGTTTTGTGGTGAAGAAAGGATCAAATATTCGGTAGACATCCGTGTCAGAAATGCCGCTTCCGAAGTCCTGGACACGTAGGCGCACATAGTTCCCCGGTTCAAGTTCATTGGTCAGTGGCGGCATATTCGACCGACTGAGCCGCACATTTCCTGTGGAAATCAAAATCCTTCCGGTGGCGGTTCCGGCATCACGGGCGTTTGTCATCAGGTTTCGCAAGGCATTGTCGGTTGCGGAGCGGTCGAGGCGGATCGACCAGAGCTGTGATGCAAGCGATACCTCCACGATCGGGCCAAATCCCCGATCGTCCTTCTGGCAGATGTCCGCAACGACCTTATTGAGGTCGATAAGATCAGGAACATGTCGTGCCTTTCGCGAGAAGGCCAACATGTCATGGATCAGCTTTGTGCCTCGGACGGCGGCCTCTTTACCGTCTTGCAGGAAAGCTTGTGCGTCAGGCGATGAAATCTCGCCTTCAAGCAATTCGAGATTCCCACAGACAACGGTAAGCAAATTGTTGAAGTCATGCGCGAATTTTCCAGTAAGTCGCCCAATCGACTCAAGCCGCCTAGCTTCGAACAATCTTGTTTCCAACGCCCTTCGGCTGTCCTTTTCCGCGCTCAATTCTGCATGCGTCTTTAAGAGGTCATTATACCGGCGCGACGATCGCTCCGCTTCTTCCAAAAGAGCCAGTTTGGCGCTGGTCATTGCAGCGACAGTTGTGAGTGTTTCCAAATCCGCCGGTCCGAACGCCCCGATGGCCGGGTGCTCGCTGTCGATCACGCCAAGGACACGGTTGTCGAGGACAAGTGGAACGCATATTTCCGACCGCGCAGGCTCGGTATCGGGAATGTAGTTCTGATCTTTCAGCAGATCGTCAATAATCGCAGGCTCTCGTTCCTGCGCGACTGTTCCCGTAATACCTTTTCCGAAGGGAATAACCAGCGGATTGAGAATGCTCCTGCCAAACGGGTTTTTCTCCCCCCAGGCGGCCACCTGGGTCAATGTGGTCTGCTCCGCATTGGCTTGGTAGATCACGCAATCAACAAAACCCAGTTTGCCGACTGAACCGCCCCAGCTTTGCTGGAGACCAATTAGTCCGTTTCACGCGACCATATCGAGTGTATTCAAGTTTGCATAGAAGGCCTCCTCTGCTTCGGCCGGTGGGATGTT
>NZ_RPEN01000122.1 GCF_003991405.1 Pseudorhodobacter sp. E13 | reverse complement strand
GCACGCTGGACGGCACCCTGCGTACGAAGTTCCAGCAATGGTATCCGGGGATGAAGCCAGACGGAGATCAGAAAATGGCAGCATGATTGCCCCACGCTTTGGGGTACTCTCGCCCGCTTGGGGTCGAGTGGGGCTGAGTGCAGAAAACCCCTTTAAGGTTTCTGTTGGGTTGTTTGCGCGTTGAGACTGACGCTCACGGTTCGTTCGCTCCGAGATACCGATAGATTGTCGCTTTTGAGAGGCTGTAGTGTGCCATCAGATCTTTGATCAGCATTCCAGCGGTACGCTTTTTGCGTAGCTCAACGATCTGATCTTCTGAAAGCGCGGGTCGTTTGCCGAACTGTACGCCGCGATCTTTGGCCTTCTTGATCCCATCCATCTGTCGCTCGGCGCGGATTTCGGTTTCGAACTGGCCAATGGCTCCGAGCATGTTGAACAGCAGCCGCCCGGTTGCGTCGGACGTGTCGATATTCTGATCGAGCACGACCAGATCGACACCTTTCTGTTTCAGTGTTTCAGCGATCTGGCAAAGGTGCAGTGTGGATCGCGCCAATCGGTCGATACGTGTGACAATCAGCTGGTCACCGTCGCGGACGTAATTCAGGCATTCTTTCAGCTGAGGGCGGGCGTCCGTCGTACCACTGCGCTTCTCTTCGAAAAGCTTGTCGCAGCCATCCAGCTTTTCGCGCTGCACGTCCAGAGATTGTCCGACTGAGCTGACGCGGGCGTATCCGACTTTGGCCATAGTGTCTCGAATAAATTCAGAGGTCTTGCGACTGTCATATTGAGACATTGAAAAAGACATGGCAAGCGAATGGTCTCAATTTCTACAGTTTTGAAGACCCTCTCCGTATAGAAAGACGACCCTCATGGCACACCGAGCGGTTCTGACCGCGCGACAGCGCGCGGCCCTTTTCCACCTTCCAACGGATGAGGCGTTGATCCTTCGGCATTACGCCCTGTCCGATGAAGACATCGATTTTATCCGCACCCGCCGCCGCCCTGAGAACCTGATCGGATTTGCGCTGCAGCTTTGTGCCCTTCGATATCCGGGACGGCTGCTGAGGCCCGGAGAGATCATCCCCAAAGAAATGTCTGACTTCATCGCCGCCCAGCTCGGCGTCAAACCCGATGACCTTCTACATTATGCCGAGCGAGAGAACACACGGCACGAGCACCTGGAAGTACTGCGCAAGATTTATAGGTACGAGATGTTCAAGGGCAAGCGGGTCAAACAGATGCGTGCGTGGCTTGATCAGAATGCCGAAGGTGCGCAATCGAGCGAAGGTCTGGTGAGGGCCTTTGTGCAAGAATGTCGTGGGCGGCATATCATCCTGCCGGGAACGACTGTCATGGAACGGATGTGCGCCGACGCGCTTGTTGCTGCCGAACGCCGGATCGAAACTCGGATAACGGCGTGCCTTGACCGCGCGATGCGCGCTCGTCTCGATGGCTTATTGAATGAGGAAGAGGAGGGCCAAACCACCACGTTCGTGTGGTTGCGCCAGTTTGAGCCAGGCAAGAACTCCGCAGATATCAACCGCCTGCTTGATCGGCTGGAGTTTCTGAAGGCGATTGCCTTGGCACCAGAAATTATGGACGACATCCCAGCACATCGGGTCACGCGGCTGCGCCGTCAGGGAGAACGCTACTTTGCGAAAGGACTACGTGACATCACCAGTGACCGCCGCCTTGCCATCCTGGCCGTCTGCGTCGTGGAATGGAGCGCTGCCATCGCAGATACCGTTGTGGAAACACATGACAGGATTGTAGGCAGCGTCTGGCGGGATGCGAAACGGATCTGCGACGCGCGGGTCACGGAAGCTCAGGCGGACGTCGCAAAGACCCTGGCTGGATTTGAGACCCTGGGATCAAACCTATTGATGGCCAAAGGCGACGATGCCGCCCTCGCCAATGCCGTCGATAGTTCTTGCGGCTGGAGCGGCCTTGAAAGTCTGGTCGCGCAAGCAACACAGCTTCAGGCAACGGTGAAAGCAGATACTCTGGCCCATGTGTCCAAGGGCTTCCACCGGTTCAAACGCTATGCTCGGCGCATGTTGAATGCTCTGGATATGACATGCGCCAGTGTGGCCCAGCCATTGATCACGGCAGCGCAGATTATCCGTGACAAACAGGATATCCCGGCCACATCGCTGACCTTTTTACAACCACGTTCGAAATGGCGACCGCAATTCCGCGCGCCCGATATTGATCAAGAGCGGCTGTGGGTTGTCGCCGTCCTGTGCCACCTGCGCGATGCGTTCCGTTCTGGCGATATCTGGCTTCCGCATTCGCGGCGTCATGCCGACATGAAGCAAGCCCTTGTGTCCATCGATGCCGCCCGCGCCATGGGGCTTTCAATGCCACTGGAACCAGAGATCTGGATGGCTGATCGAAAGCGCCGCTTGGAAGAGGGGCTGAAACGGCTGGCCAAGGCGGTGCGCTCCAAAACCTTGCCGAGTGGAGTCATTGAAGACGGCGTTTTGCGCGTGAGCCGTCTTGACGCCGATGTGCCGGAGGAGGCCGGTGATCTCGTCCTCGATCTTTACCGTCGTCTGCCGGAGACGCGGATCACCGATATTCTCACAGAGGTCGACAAAGACACCGGCTTCACCGAAGCCTTCACGCATCTGCACACCGGTGCCCCATGCCGTGACAAGATTGGCTTGCTGAACGTGCTCCTGGCGGAGGGTCTCAATCTAGGCCTGAGCAAAATGGCAAATGCCACCAACACTCATGACTTCATACAGCTTTCCCGTTTGTCACGGTGGCATGTCGAAAGCGAGGGAATGGCCCGCGCCCTGGCCATGGTGATTGATGCGCAGACCCACCTGCCAATGACCAAATTCTGGGGTGTAGGGAAAACGGCTTCCAGTGATGGGCAGTTTTTCCCAACGACGCGGCAGGGCGAGGCAATGAACCTCATCAACGCAAAATACGGCAACGAGCCGGGCATAAAGGCCTACACCCACGTCTCTGACCAGTATGCGCCATTCGCCACTCAGGTCATTCCCGCCACGGTGAGCGAGGCACCTTATATCCTCGACGGCTTGCTGATGAACGAGGCGGGACGGAAGATAAAAGAGCAGTATGCCGACACCGGCGGCTTCACCGATCTCGTCTTCGCCGCCACGTCCCTGCTCGGGTACCACTTCCATCCCCGCATTCGCGACCTGTCCTCCAAGAGGTTGCATGTGTTTGACCTCCGCGCTGTTCCCAAAGAGCTGAAAGGGTTAACCGGGGACAAAATTCGGGAAGCGAAGATCGTCGAAAACTGGCCGGATGTTTTGCGCTGTATCGCAACAATGCTGTCGGGCCGGATGCAGCCAAGTCACCTCCTCAAGAAATTGGCCGCGCGCCCGAGGCAACATGATCTGGCGTTGGCCTTGCGGGAGATCGGCCGGGTCGAACGCACATTGTTCATCATCGAATGGCTGCTCGACACCGACATGCAGCGCCGCGCCCATATCGGCTTGAACAAGGGAGAGGCACATCACGCCCTGAAAGGTGCTCTTCGGATCGGGCGTCAGAGAGAAATCCGCGACCGTACCACGGAAGGACAACACTTCCGCATCGCTGGCCTCAATCTGCTGACCGCCATCATCATTTATTGGAATTCCAAACAGCTCGGAAACGCTGTGGCAAGGCGACAGCGGGCAGGATTGGATTGCCCACCCGAACTCCTCGCCCACATATCGCCGCTTGGGTGGGCCCATATCATCCTAACAGGCGAATATCGTTGGCGGAAAATAGAAGCGCAAAATCCTTAAAGGGGTTTTCTGCACTCAGCCCCACTCGACCCCCGCTTGGTAGCGCCCGAACATCCGAACGAAAACGACACCCAATTGAGCGCCTCGCCAAACCGGACTTTGGTGCAATTGCAGCGAAAGTCCATTCCGTCCGCAAAGCTGCCGGATGGTCAGATGGAGACTAAGGTCTGCTTTTCGCCACATCTGGACCGAACTCAGACGTTTATGTCACTGGCTAAATCCACGTATTTGTCATGCATATTGTGACCATAGGTTTTTGTCCAACAGCGGCCGTTCGTGTCCATGTGGCCAAGGATCGAAGTGAACCCGCTCAACTATTGCTGCACTTCGATTGAATGTCGGCTGGAGGTCGACACGAACTGCTCTGCCCCCATGCACTGCGCTATGCTGAACATGTCGTTCATGTTTATTGATTGCTATATACACTCAATGTATATAGCATCTTACTATGAATTATGAGCAATTTCCACAGTATTGGGTGAACCACCTTGGGTTTCAGCTTCGAAAGGAGCTTGAGGAAGCGTTTGCGGCCAAAGGGCAGAAAGTAACCAGTGAAGAATGGGCCCTGCTGCTTATTCTGAACAAGCATGAACAATTGAGCCCGCGCATCCTCGCAAAATTGACCTTGCGCGACTCCACAACCGTGTCGCGCTTGGTCGACCGACTCGAACGAAAGGGGTTGGTCGAAAGGATCCGTGAACGCAAAGATCGTCGGGTCGTGGACGTTGTTATGACCGCTGCTGGTCGCGCCGAATTTTCCAGTCTGTCCGAGACGGCCAAGGCGTTCATCGACACATCATTGAGGGGTATCGCCCCCGAAGATGCGGAGCGGGTAATTCAGATTCTGAAAAGGATGTCGGAAAACCTCTCCGCCGCAAAAAGGACGCAAGATGTATAACTACGATCAGTTTAGCGCCAAGGACTACGATCTTGTCAATTTTCGTGGCCCAAATCCCGGCACCCCCGCTCCCGATTTCAACCTGACCCGTGCCGATGGTGGCCACTCCCGCCTGCTGGACTTTGACGGCACTTTCCTCGTGCTGGAGATGGGGAGTCTGACCTGCCCGCTGTTTCAGGGGCGCCGGAAAACCATGTCCGCATTGCATCGAGAGTACCAGAATGTCGACTTTTCAGTGCTTTATGTGCGGGAGGCGCATCCCGGCGCGGCCATCTCTGCGCACCAGTCAGACGACGACAAGCAAAGTTGCGCAGCGCTGCTGCGTTCGGATGGGGAACGGCGCAAGGTTCTGGTGGATGATCTGAATGGAACAGCCCATCAGGCCTATGGGGGATACCCCAACTCGGTCTTTATCATCAATCGCAATGGCTGCGTGGTGTATGCCTCGGACTGGAACAACCCTGAAACCACGGGCCGGGCATTGTCTTTGCTGATACAAGGCAAGCCTGCCGACCTGAAAGCCTGGTTCAAGCCGGTGCCGCCCTCAGTGAGTCTGAAAATCCTGCGCGCAGGCGGCAAGGGATCCATGGCGGACTTCCTGCGCGGACTGCCTCGACTGATCTGGAACAACCTTGTGCTTCGCAACATCCGCTTGCTACGAGGAAAGCCGATTGGCACCCCCCCTGATGTCAGATGTTGAGATGCGCCGACCTGTCAGCGAAGGGTCGCTGTGGACCGTTCGGCCGCCAGAACTCATCGTTTGTGTCTCCGGCGCTAACCACCGTTTCCGGGCATGAAATGCCCGTCCGCGCGAAGCGCCGGGCCTGGCAGCAGGAGACCTTTAGGTTGCCTGCCGACAGGTCACCCTGAAACCGCCACCGCCCAGAGTCACGCCACAACGCAAAAAGGCCCCCGCTTGCTGACGGGGGCCTCGATCTTTCGGCGGTACGGGGCTACTCAGCGGCCATCCTGTCAGCCCGCGCGGTGCGGTTCATGATGTAATCCACGGCCTTCTGCGCCTCCGATGCGGCGCGGAAAATCGCGCGGCTGTCTTCCTTCATCGCCTCAAGCCATCCTTCGACATAAGCCGCGCTCTGATCAAATTCAGGCTCCACCCCGATCTGCGCGCACAACATGCAGTTTCCGATTTCGGCGACCAGCTCCTCGAAGGCATAGGCCTTGCGATCATTGAACCGGCCCAAACGGTCAAGCCGCTTTGTCGCCCCTGTCCAGTGCGTCAGCTCATGCGCCAAGGTGCCGTAATACCCTGCCGCCCTGTGAAAGGTGGCGATCGGCGGCATGTGGATGCGGTCAGTCTTGATGTTGTAATAGGCGCGCGGCTCCTCGGTAGTGTCGATCTGCGCCCCGCTCGCGGAAAAGAATACTTCCAACGCGGGATCGGCGACGGTGCCAAGATCACGGGGCGGATCGGGCAGGATATAGAATTCAGCGGGCAGGCCCTCGATCTGGTCGGCGTTGAACACGCGGTAGGCCTTGGCATAGGGGATCTGGCGTTCCTCGCCGTTATCGTCCTCACGCTCGACGGTGCCGTATTTCACAACCGTGGCGGATTTCTCGCCCTTGCGGACATGGCCCCCAAGCTGCTTGGCCTGATTGAACGTCATCCAGCGGGCTGAGCTGTAATCCTTGGCCATCGCTGTCGCCCAAAGCATCAGGATGTTGATCCCCCGATAGGCTTCCCCGTTGAACCGTTCCGGCAAGCTGACTGATACCCCTCCGCCGGTCCATGGCTTGCGCCAGGGCGGCGTTCCAGCCTCGATCTGCGCGATGATCTGGTTGGTGACATGGGAATAAACGTCAAACTTCTCTGCGGTCATTTGTGACCCTCCTTTGAGTGACGCGGGCCGGGTCTCTTCCCCTTTCCGCCAATGGGCGGGCCTTCCTGTTCTGATCTTTGGAATGCCCATGCATTCCGAAGGGCAGAGCAGGTAAGGGCAAAGCCCGTCCTGCGGCCTGGCGGGGCCGTGACAACCGGGTGGAGGGCGTGAATTTGGGAGGGAACCGCGCGCCTGCGCGTGGGAGGAACCGGAATTCTCGACCGGAACCGACGCCATGGGCGGCGCTTGCCGGTTTTCTTGGACCTGACAGGATGGCAGGCGGATCAACAGGGATTTAGAAACTGTCAGGGTTGGGGTGAGCGGGCGTCAGCCCGTCGATCCCCGGCCCTGTCTATCGCTCAAAGCGAGACCGGCACATTGCCGGGATCACAAATGCCGGATTCAGGACTATTTGTGGCGATCAAGCATGATCTCAAAGTCGGCCGTGGAGGTTTCCTCAACTCCCACAACCCAAATATCACTTACATCTTTATCGTCACTTACAGTGACTACGCGACCAATCATATCGCGCCACAAATACTTACGGCAACGCAAATACTCCTCATACGCTTTTTCCCGTTTAGCGCCTGCAGGATGGCTTGCAGCCTCTTCACGAGCATAGTCTAAAGCCTGAGGGCCAGCGCCAAAATATAAACACCGCTGCTCTGAACGATCTGCCCAAGTAACACGTGTTCTCTCGGGCTCAAAATGCCCATATCGTCCCAAAACAGGCTTATCTGGTGACACGACAAATGTGTATTTAATTCGCGTTGTGCGCCCGTCTGGCAGAACAAAGGGCTCCCAATCATCGTGCATCATTTCAGAACCCATATTTCTTGAGGATGTTGTCCATCTCAGTTCTATTTTTCGGGCCAATGACAAGCATTTGTCGCGCCCGTTCAGTGGCCATAATCAGCGCCTTAGATGCCCCCTCCTCTGGATGACAACCACAGTGTTCAAGCACAGTACAGTAATAACGGTATCCACCTAGTCCCTCGTCACCACTGATTTTTACGAGCGCACTGCGCACCAAAGATGGGCTGGGTGTTGGCCCCTCCACCCGATAAAATTCAGTTTCATCAATAGGCCCGCGCCGCTGAAGTTCCGCGATAATTTCTTGCACGTCTTTCATATGATTGCCTTTCATCTTTCTCTGCGTCTATCGCGGCCCTGCACGCGCTCGGACGCAGTATCACGCCCACGCCCGAGTATGTCATCTCGCCGCCCCTGATCACGGCTATCGCCGTCACGGGCGGCAATGTCCCGTTCTATCGCCGCTGCATCCCGCTCCTGTCCGATATCGCGCGCACGCCCAAGGATGGCGTCCCGCCGATCTCGGTCTGGATCGTCGGGCGCAACCCTCTCACGCCCGATGTCTGGCGCTTGCACCTCGGGTCGATCAATATCGCGCCCCAACACCGCCGCCCGGCGCGCGTCCATATCGCCCCGCTCAGCACCAGCCTGCGGCCTCTCGACCTCGCCCATAACCCTCTCCTTGATCCGTGACATCGCCGCCTCGGCGCGGCCCCAAAGCTGATCCAGCCGCTCGCGCGCGGTGGCAATGAAGGCGCGCCCCCGCTCCATCAGCTCAAGCCGCAATTCCAACTGACGCCAGCCCAACTCTTGGCGCTGTGCATTGCGCGCCTGAGCCGCGCGGAAAGCCTCACCGCGCTCCGTGACGATCCCGCGTTTCTCCTGGGCATTGGCCGATGGGCCGATTTTCGGCTCGGGCTCCCGGCTGAGCTCGACCACCTTCTTCTCGTGCTCAAGCGCCAGCTCTTCCTGCCCGCCCCCGCGCGCCCGCTCGACCTGTTGCTCGGCCTCAGTGCGCTGAACATCAAGGGACCGGTGGTCGATCCGCTCCGACCGCCCTGCCCGCTCAAGGGCCGTGTTTGCGTCCCGCGCCCAGGCTTCGCGCCAGCCCATCAGCAGGTCCGGCGCATTCCAGCTGCGGTCCTTCTTCCCGAACCCCTCGCCGGTCAGCTCGCGCATGGTGAGCATGACATGTGCATGGGGCTGACCGTGGCCATCACGGGCTTTGCCCTCGTGAATGGCCACATCCGCGATCATGCCGCGATCGACAAATTCGCGCTGAACAAAACCACGCAACAGTTCCAGGCGCTCCCCGCGATCGAGCTCGCGGGGAAGAGCCACTTCGATCTCGCGGGCAAGCTGGGCATCGCGCCGCTTCTCGACGGCTTCGACCGCGTTCCAGAGCTGGTCGCGATCGCGCATCCAGTCGGGCGCGTTTTCGGGGGCCATGATCTCGGAATGCACGACCCCGCCTTTGCGGGAATAGTCGTGCGCCAACCCCTGCCGGTCATCCCGCAGCCGCCCAGCCGTCCGGTAGGCGGCGGCTGCGACCGATGACCGGCCCCCGGCCCGGCTGATCACTTTTGCACTGAGATGATAGATCGCCACGCTTGGGACGCCTCTCTTCAAAACAGGGTCCAGCGCCTGGTTGCGCTGGTCGGGAGCGCGAGGGTGA
>NZ_RPEN01000121.1 GCF_003991405.1 Pseudorhodobacter sp. E13 | reverse complement strand
CTACAACCCACGCCGCAAACACTCAGCCCACGGCTGGAAATCACCCGTGGCCTTCGAACAGAGGGCCGCTTAACATAAGCACCTGACCGGAACAGAACCGGTGCAGGTCCAATGCAACAGTCGCGTCGGATCGGCGCGCTTGGCCAGACGGTCATAATAGGTGGCAAGGGCGATCGGCGGTGTCTCGCAGATCGGTTCGACCCCATGCGCACCGCGATGGTCATACCCTCTCGTGCATGTAAACATGCACTGCCGGGCAGTGAATGAACTTGACCATCACTTCGAGCGGCGGTCGAACTCCCGCTGCCCGGCAGCGGTTTGCATGCAAACCGCGAGATGGGCCATCGCAAAATACGCGTTCGCCAGTGGGCTTGAACCAATGGCGCCTTCACTGGCTCACCCTTGCGAAGGATCTCATTCGCCTGGCGCAGCTCGCGGTGCTCGCGTTCCAAAGCCTTCATACGCTCGGCCATCTCGCTGGAGACGCCCGGGCGCTTGCCGCTATTGACCTCGGCCTTCTTGACCCAATCGTTCAGGGTCTGGGGCGCACAGCCGATCTTCACCGCTATCGACATGGTAGCTTGTCAACGCGATCCATGCTGGCCCTCATTGTCGAGGACCAGACGCACGGCGCGTTCGCGCACTTCGGGGGAAAATTTGTTCGTTGTCTTGCTCATGATGCTCTATCCTACTCAGGAGTTGGAGCCTCCGGCAAACCCGGCGCGGTTCACGGTTCAGTCTTCTCCCCGCTCGCAGCATCATGCCGCTGTTGCGCAGAAAATCCACTTATCCCGGCTGTTCAGAGTCCCGGAACCACCTCTAACTGGGGCCTCCTCCCCTCGCGAAACTTTAAACCGTTCGCCTGCGGAGAACCCTTAAGAGCGAAGGGACTGCCGCACAGCCGAGATGACCTGGGAGACGTGGTCATCGGTTAGGTGGGGGCCGATTGGCAAGCTAAGAACCTCAGCCGAAAATCTTTGCGCCAACGGCATTGGCGTCGCATCGGAGAGGAAGCCACACGAAGCGTAGACTGCTTGCTGGTGCGGGGGAATTGGGTAGTGAATCAATGTTTCAATGCCAGCCTCAGCCAGTCGCTTTTGAAGCAGATCACGGTCGGGATGGCGAATAACAAAGAGATGCCAAACCGGATCTGCCCAATCGGGCACGAATGGCAGCGTGAGGGGCTCACCCGCAAGCTCATCAAGATAGCGCTTCGCCACAGACTGTCTCCGAGCGTTCCACGCATCAAGACACCCTAACTTCACTGCCAGCGCAGCCGCTTGCAGCGGATCAAGGCGGCTGTTCACACCCAACACTTCGTTTTCATATTTGCGCCGGGAGCCATAGTTTCGCAGCATGCGCAATGTGTCGGCGACATCTGCATCACTGGTTGTCACTGCGCCCCCGTCGCCCAACGCGCCGAGGTTCTTGCCGGGGTAAAAACTCCAGGCCACGGCATCGGCCATCTTGCCGATCCGCAGACCGTTGATCCGCGCCCCATGTGCTTGTGCAGCGTCCTCGACGACCTTTAGCCCATGCTTGCGCGCGATAGGTATTATCGCGTCCATATCTGCGGGCTGGCCATAGAGATGCACTGGGATGATTGCACTGGTGCGCGGGGTGATCGCGGCTTCGATACGGGAGGGGTCGATGTTGTAAGTGAACTCGTTCGGCTCGACGGGCACCGGGACCGCACCACAACGGCTAACCGCAAGCCAAGTCGCGATAAAGGTGTTGGATGGCACTATGACCTCATCCCCCGCCTTGACGCCGACGGCGCGCAGCGCCAGCTCCAGCGCGTCTAACCCGTTTCCGACACCGATCGCATGGTCGGCTTCGCAATATGCAGCGAACGCAAGCTCGAAGGTTTCCACCTCTGGCCCAAGGATATACCACCCCGATCGCGCAACGCGCAGCAGCGCGCTGTCTATTTCGTTGGATAGCTCGTCGTGAGCCGCCTTCAGGTCAAGAAAGGGAACGGCCGGTTTCATGCTGTTTCTGCGCTGAAGGTGGCGTAATCGCGGATATAATCGGCTTCGTCATAGGCCGCAGAGGCCAGCACCATGCAAACAGCGCCAGAGGAGAAGTTGTCGAGGTAGCGCCAAGTCATCGGGCAGACGTAAACCCCGTGATACGATCTGTTCAGCTGAAACTTTTTCTGTTTTTTTCCATCGTCCAGCAACAAATCGAAACTGCCAGCCATAGAGATAATGACCTGCTCAAGCCCTCTATGCGCGTGCGCCCCACGATCCGAACCGCCCGGAACGTCATAGAGATAGTAAACCCGCTTGATATCAAAAGGGATATGTCGCTGCCCTTCGATGAAAGTTAAGTTACCGCGCACATCTGTGATCTTGGGAAATTCAACCAACTTGCAGTCTTCGATCGACACTGTTTTTCCCTATTTTCTGCTCAATGCACTACCTTTAACGCGATGGCAGCACGTCATTGACACGCTGATAACATTAATCCAAAGGTGAGGGTCACACTAATCACCTTGGTTTCGCGATGCAAGTTCAGAACAACGACGGCAGCCCACGCGGACAACTTGTAATAATTGGTGCGGGTGAGTTCGCAGACATAGCGCATGAATATTTCAGTGAAGACAGCCAGTTCGAGGTTGTCGGCTTTGCGGTGGAACGTGCCTATATTGAAGGGTCGGAACATCGCGGTCTTCCAGTTGTTGCCCTTGAAGATATAGAAACCCATTTCCCGCAAGACAGCGTGCAGGTTCACGTTGCGGTTACGAACACAAAACTGAACCGGGTGCGCGAGCGGCTGGTGGGCATCGTCCGCAGCAAGGGTTACAAGCTTGCAAATTACATCAGTTCGCGCGCCTTCGTCTGGCGCACAGCCGAACTTGGAGAGAATGTCTTTATTTTCGAAAATAACGTGGTTCAGCACGGTGTCCGCATCGGCGACGGCGTCGTTCTATGGAGCGGCAACCATGTGGGGCATCAAACCCGGATCGGAGATTTTACGTTCGTTTCTTCGCATGTCGTCATCTCGGGTTACTGCCAGATCGGTCAACGCTGCTTTCTGGGGGTCAACTCTACGTTCGCGGACAACGTCACGATCGGGGATGATTGCTTTGTTGCCCTTGCCTCGGTGGTCAATAAAAGCTTCGAAGCTCATGGACAAATGCTGACGGGGCATCCCGCCGTGCCGTCCAAAGTGACTTCATACCGTTTCTTCAAAGTGAAAGCGCCTGATGTCTTGGAGTAAACTTGGCCAAATCTGGTCACCCACCGGCGAGAAACCATGGGCTCGTCACAGCTTTATGACGCCGGTTCCAATTCAGATTGATGCCAACACGATACGCGTCTTTGGCGGCGTGCGCGACGATGCAGGGGTCAGCCGCATCGCGTGGATTGATGTTGATCGCGGCAATCCACAACGTGTCCTTGCTGTTGCCGAAAAACCAACGCTGGATATCGGAGAACCGGGCATGTTCGACGATAACGGCGTCATTCTTGGCGACGTTTTGCGCCTCTCGGCACAGCATTTGCGCATGTATTATGTGGGCTTTCAACTGGTCGCCAAGGCCAAATTTCTTGCCTATACTGGCCTCGCCGAAAGCCACGACAATGGCGAGACTTTCACGCGGGTCCAACCCACGCCGGTGATCGACCGCGCCCCGAACGCGCTTTTCATCGCAGCGCTTCACAGTATTCTGCCGACAGAGAACGGCTACCGCGCCTGGATCGCCTGCGGGCAGCGTTGGGAGCTGATCGACGGCATCCGATACCCACAATATAATTGCTGGACGGTGGAAAGCCCGGATGGCGTGACATTTGACATGACGAAAGCGGTCAAGTTTCTGGATGTGCGTGGCGATGAATACCGCATTGGCCGCCCCCGTGTTAATCGGGCCGGAAATGCTTACGAGCTTCGCGTCACCTCAGATACGCGCGACAAGCTTTATTCTTGTCATTTTGCAACTTCCAGCGATGGTATAACCTTCACCCGAAGCGATCTGAGCGAGCTACCCCGCGGCGGCCCGTCGGAATGGGACGGCGAGATGACCTGCTATCCCGCGCGCCTCGACACTGATCAGGGTGAAAGTTATCTGTTCTATAACGGCAACGGAATGGGCCGAACCGGCGTCGGGGTCGCTCGTTGGATAGGCAAATGAGCAGCCTCTCGATACGTCGCTATGACAGGTCCTGCTCTGATATCTGGAACGCGTTCGTCCGCGACTCCAAGAACGGCACTTTTCTGTTTAACCGTGGTTTCGCCGACTATCATGCGGATCGGTTCGAAGACCATTCCCTGATCGTTTCTTCGGGTGAAAAGATCGTCGCACTGCTGCCAGCCAACGCGGACGGTGATACGATCATATCCCACGGCGGCTTGACCTATGGCGGGTTTATTACGGATTCACGCATGGGCACGGCGCTTATGCTGGATGTCGTCAGTGCAGCCACCGAGTATATGCAAAGCGCAGGCTTTACCCGGCTCGTATACAAGCCAATTCCGCATTTTTATCACAGCAGCCCGGCGGAGGAAGATCTCTACGCTCTTTACCGCGCGGGGGCACGACAAATCAGGATGGACGCTGCAAGCGCTATTCGGATGCGCGACAGACCGGGGTTTTCCAAGTCAAAAAGGCAAGGGGCAAAGGCCGCCCGCGCCGCCGGGATCGAGGTCCGGGAATCTCGGGACTGGAGGGCCTGCTGGCAATTGCTCGAATCGGTGCTTTCTTCCCGCCATGGCGTAAGCCCTACACATTCGTTAGTGGAAATGGAGAAGCTGGCGGCAACCTTCCCGGAAAATATTCGGCTTTTTGGCGCTTTTTCTGGTGCCGACATGCTCTCCGCACTGGTGATGTTTGACTGTGGCCCAACCGTCCATGTGCAATATATCGCCACCTCACCCGCCGGACGTGATGCCGGGGGGGTTGATATCATCGTCGACCACCTGCTCACCGACACTTTCCGTGACTGTATTTGGTTTGATTTTGGCATATCGACGCTGGACCAAGGCCGGGTGCTTAACGAAGGCCTTTGCCGCCAAAAAGAGATGTTCGGGGCACGCAGTGTCATTTATCAGCAGCTTGAACTGAAACTCTGACAGGGACATGCTGCACTGGAATGCGCGGCGCAGAAAAGGAAAAGTGATGATGTCGCAGCAAAAACTGATACCACAGCTCTGCTCCGTGGTTTGTACGACCTATAATCAAGCCGAATTCTGCGAGAGATCACTTCAGTCAATATTCGACCAAGACTATCGAAACATAGAGATTGTGGTGATAGATGACGGCTCGACAGATGACAATGTCGCGGCGCTCGAACGTGCGTTGGCCCGATCACCATTTCCCTATCGTCTGATCACGCAAGAGAATACCGCAAACATCGCCGTGAACATTAACCGCGCTCTTGCGGCTGCAACGGGAGAGTATCTTTGCCTCTTGTCGCTCGACGATCTGCTGTTGCCCGACTGTCTTTCAACCCGTATTCGGCTGCTTGAAGCAAACCCCGATAAAATGTTCGTGGCAAATACCTGTAACATCGAAATCGACAAAACTGACAGCGTGACAAACGACAGATATCTTGCGCCGATGCATGGATTGGAATTCCGGACGGCAGCAGATCTTTTAGAGCATGAATACACGCATATCGGCACTTTTTACGTTCAAGGTGGCGTCTTTCGCCGTGCCATTTTTGACGCCGTTGGCGGCTATGATGAAGATATGACTGGCGATGACCTTATCATCCGCACGAAGATTTTTCGCTACATGGTGGATCGCCCTTCGCTTGGCTTCTCGCTGTTGGACAAGCCGGGCTTCGCCTACCGAAAACATGGCAATAATATCCACCGTGATACGTTCCGGCAGCTGAAGACCGTTCTGGAATGGCGGAACCGTTACTTTCCCGAACGTCCGCTGCCAGAGGCGTTCAGGGGGTGGTCGTTTCTTTTTTTCAGCCAGTGCCTTGCCTCCAGAGACAAAACAAAATTGGAACACGCCTTCAGCTATAGCAAAGAGCTCAAAGAGCTTTTCCAAGACTATCGCTCAACTTGGAAATACCGCAGGCGGGCAGTCAAAAACTACATTCGCCGCATTTTCGGCGTCACTGCAAAATACTGAGAATGGGTTCTGACGTTGCCCCCAGATGCTCCCTCTTTAGCATAGAGCGCTTGCGGGTTTGGATTTCATATTTTCCATCGTTATCTTACGCAGACGCGTCGTGCATAGAGCCCTCATGCAGCTTAGGTTCAGGACTTCGGTAGCGGGGTCATCCCTGTCAAGCGGTTTTGCGCATGCGGAAAATGCCGCCTGCCTGCGGTCTTGTCCTTTGAACAATTGATCCGCTCTCCTGATTGGTAACCTTCTTCTGAGATCTACCCGGGTGCATGCTTCAGTCCATGGTCAGCGCGATGACCGCCAACATGATGCTGGTTCAATGCTATCCCGATGTGCCCATCTCATTGGCGTGCTCGATATGTTCGGCATCAGTCCTGAGCGCGGCATCACCGGAACCGCGTCCCGGTAATCCCCCCCGAAAGTAAGGGGCTACATAAGTAGAATTTTCTCGCCAAAATGAACGAGGAGATTCTGAATGAAGACAAGCAGATACACTGAGTCGCAGATCCTTGCGATCCTGCGTAAGGCCGAAGGCGGTGTCCCGGTGGCAGAGCTGTGCCGCGATGGTCGTGCGTTTCGGCTGCTAAACGTGCTGGATGACTTCAATCGCGAAAGCCTGGGCATCGAAGTGGATTTCTCTTTGCCAGCTGAACGGGTCATTCTCAGCTTGGACAGGAGCATCGAGTGGCGCGGCAAACCCGGCACCATAAGGGTCGACAACGGCCCGGAATACATCAGTCGCAAGCTGTTGATCTGGGCCGAGAAACGGGGCATCACGATCCAACACATCCAACCCGGCCAGTCCCAGCAGAACGCCTATATCGAGCGCTACAACCGCACAGTTCGGCACGAATGGCTCGACCAATACATCATCGAAACAATCGAGGAGGCCCAAGACCACGCCACTCAATGGCTATGGACTTACAACAACGACCGCCCGAACATGGGCATTGGCGGCATCACACCCGCCCAGAAACTGAAAAATGGCCGCGTAAGTTCTACGAATGCACCCGTTAAGAACGGGGGGATTGCCCCCTGTCAGGGCCATAGACCATACCACAATTCATACCACTCAAGAAAAGCATGCGAGGCAAATCGAAAGAAATCCAGAGCAAACAAAAAAGCGCGGGAAAGCCCAATGAAATAAAGAAAAAAGGCCGCCCAAAGCGACCTGTTCAAACTGCCAAAAAAGGTATGGTGGCGGAGCGAATGGGTCTGAAAGACAACCTTCTCTACCGCTGGAAGCTCCATCAAACGCCATATACGACAGAGGACACTGAAAAGAACGGCACTACCGGCAGAACTTGGCCGAGGGGGATGAAGTGGTCCTTCTTTCTGAACTTGACTGTCAATCCCGGAGCAAAATTGGCCAGTTGACCGGTGGAATAGTCCCCAACGGCTTGGGTGTGGCGGGCGCCTTGTCGCGCGCGCTCCCAAGTAGCTGGCGCGTGACAAGGCGCACTGGCCGAAGGCCAGTTCAGGCAGACCTTTTGTTTGGGTGATCAGGTTTTGGCTTTGCGGCTCTGGCGGAGGCGGAAGCTGTCGCCGTTCATTTCGAGGATGTGGACGTGGTGGGTCAGGCGGTCGAGGATGGCGCCTGTGAGGCGCTCGGAGCCGAAGACCTCTGTCCATACGTCGAAGGGCAGGTTCGATGTGATCACGATCGAGCCGCGTTCGTAGCGCTGTGAGATGATCTCGAAGAGGAGCTCGGCGCCTGTCTTGGAGAGCGGCACGAAGCCCAGCTCGTCAATGATCAGCAGGTCCTGGCTGACAAGGGTCTTCTGGAGGCGCTGGAGCCGGCGCTCATCGACGGCCTCCACGAGTTCGTGGACGAGAGCGGCCGCGGTGGTGAAGCGCACCTTCAGGCCTTTCTGGCAGGCTGCCAGTCCGAGGCCCAGGGCAACGTGGGTCTTGCCGGTGCCGCTCGGACCGAGTGCGATGACGTTCTCACGGCGGTCGGCGAACTCGCAGCGAGCCAGTTCCATGGTCAGCGCTGTTGATTGCCACTGAGAATTGACCCGGCATTGTCACCGAGAACTGACCCACCCAGTGGTTATGTTCTGCGTGTCATGATGGCGTCAATGCTGGTGTTTCCTTCCGTTT
>NZ_RPEN01000120.1 GCF_003991405.1 Pseudorhodobacter sp. E13 | reverse complement strand
GGGCCCTGCGCAACAAAACGCGCAACCCAAGCGTCGCGGGATGGAGCAGCTCGGTAGCTCGTCAGGCTCATAACCTGAAGGTCGTAGGTTCAAATCCTACTCCCGCAACCAAAAAACCGTTGTATAACAAATGCTTGGAATCCGACAAAAACACTTGTGTATAGACACCAGCGTTTTACCTCAACGCCACCTCAACGTTTGACGAGTCCCCCTGTAACCCAGGGGGCTTTTTGCGTTTCAGACCTTCAGCAGATCAAGCAGGGGATCGAAGGCGTACATCGCGGCGCGACGGCCCGAGGCTCCTTCGATCGTGCGCAGAAGCCCAGCCTCGACCAAGCGTCGCGAAAGTGCACGAGCGGACGATGGCGGAATTCCTGATCGTTCGACGAACCGGTCGTTACGGAACACTGGACTAGCAAAGACGAAGTCCAATGCCTGATCGTGGAACTGTGAGTTCAGCACCTCGCGGAACCGTTCCCGCATCTCGCCGTGCAGGCGGAAAATCGCGTCGGCAGTCTGGATGTTAACCGTCGCCTGGGCGTGCATCGCATGGAGGAAGAACACCACCCAGCCGGTCCAATCGCCTGTGGCGGAAACGGCCCGCATCCGCTCGATGTACTCGTCCTTGTGCGCCTCGAAGTAACCCGACACGAAAAAGTTCGGCTGATGCAGGACGCCAAGCTTCCACAGCATCAGGGTGATCAGCATGCGGCCGATCCTGCCATTGCCGTCTTCGAAAGGGTGCAGGGCCTCGAACTCGACATGCGCAATGGCGGTGCGGATGAGGGGCCGCATCGAACTTTCGTTGATGTAGCGGACCAGTTCGGCCATCGCCGGTCCCAGTTGCTCGGGGGCGATCGGAACGTAGTAGATCCTTCCCCGCCGTTCATCCCCGATGTAGTTCTGTTCAACTTTGTAGCTTCCCGGGCGCTTGCGGGCTCCCCGGCCAAAGGACAGCAGCTGCTGGTGCGCGGTGCGGATCAGATGCTCGCCAAGCGGTGCGCCTTCGGCCAGCGCCTGCTGGGCATTGCGCAGTGCACGGGAGTAAAGGTAGGTCTCGACGTCGTCGTTGCGCGCCTCCCGGTATGGGTCAGCGCTGCCTGCATCCTCTTCGGCTTCAAGTCGGTACAACTCCTCGATGGTCGAGATCGTCCCTTCCATCCGGGACGAGGTGACCGCGTCCTGGCGGCGCAGAGGGGCGAGGAAAAGTTCACTATTCATCATGCCCGACATCTTCGTATCGTACCGCGCAAGGGAGGCCGCAGCCTCTTCTAGCGGCCCAAGCAGCACTTCATAGTCGAGGGCAGATGGGGGAAAGGTGCCGATGTGATAGGTAACGGCATCTGTAAGATCGTAAGGTTTGGTGACCATATGTATGCCGATTCTGTCATCAACGCGATTTGACGCTAACCTAGTCACACCAAAACCGCTTGGCAACAGAATTGGAGTCGATTCTGACATCAACGTGCGTTGCCGCCAGTGGACTGCCAACAAGCACGATTGATGACAGAGACACCAAGAAAACTGTCATCAAAGCCTGATCTGTTGTTAACTGCCGCGCCCTCTGCGGAGAATGGTTGATCTGACCTCCGCACGAACGAAGTCGCGATCTGTGTCCTGAACGACCGGGTGGAGAAGCGTAAGGCCGTTCTGAGCAAGTTATGAACCCTCGGACAACTTCAGCTCTTGTCCGAGGTTTTGCAACACAAGCGCATGCGCAGGGCAACCGGCACATCTGTGCCGCTCGTCGGACAGCCGCTCCGCCATGGTCAGGATCGTCAGCAGCACCGCGTCGGAATGCTGCGCCAACAGGATGAGATGTTCTTCACTTGGCCCCCGTTCTCCTGAAAGCCAGTACTTCACGGTGCGTTCGCTCGCCCCTGTCCAGCGCATCGCCGTCTTGATGGCCTGGTGCGTTGGACCCAGCTCTCGACTCAGCGCATCGGCAATCGCTCTGCGATAGCGGGCCTGATCCGCCGCCAGGTGCACAGTTGTGCCCATTTTCGGCACAACTGTGCCCATCTTGATCCGCATCGCTGCGTTCTCCTCCGATAAACCTGTGGAGAAGACATCACAGCGGCAGATTCCATTTTGCGCCCCAGACATCATCCCGGGTCCAACCAGACGGAGACGCCTGCATGAATTGACCGGGAGACGGAAATGGCCGGAATCGATCCGCCCGCATTGAAAGGACCGGCCAAGACCCCGCCAATGCGAAGGGCGGTCGAATATGTCCGCATGTCGACCGACCACCAGAAGTACTCGACCGAAAACCAATCAGACGCGATCCGCAAATATGCCGCCGAACGTGGTTTCGAACTGGTGCGATCCTATGCCGATGCCGGGAAAAGCGGCCTCAGGATCGAGGGCCGCGAAGCCCTGCAGCAACTGATCCAGGATGTGCAGGACGGCACGGCCGATTTCGAGGTGATCCTCGTCTATGACGTCAGCCGGTGGGGACGGTTTCAGGATGCCGTTGAATCTGCATATTACGAATACATCTGCCGTCGCGCGAACAAGCAGGTCGAATATTGCGCCGAGCAATTCGAAAATGACGGCGGCCCGGTTGCCACCATCGTCAAGAGCGTCAAGCGCGCCATGGCAGGCGAATACAGTCGTGAGCTATCCCACAAGGTCTTCACGGGGCAGTGCCGCCTGATCGAACTCGGCTATCGACAGGGCGGCCCAGCGGGTTTTGGCCTTCGTCGTGTCCTGCTTGACGAACGCGGCGAGGTGAAGGCCGAGCTGAAGTGCGGCGAACACAAAAGCCTGCAGACTGATCGGGTGATCCTTGTGCCCGGGCCCGAGGCCGAGGTTAAAACCGTCCGCTGGATCTACAGCCATTTCCTGAAACAGGGCCGGTCGGAAGCCGAAATCGCGGCTGAACTGAACGAACGCGGTATCCTGACCGACCTCGGCAGGGTCTGGACGCGCTCGACCGTGCATCAGATCCTGACAAATGAGAAATACATCGGCAACAATGTCTACAACCGCCGCTCCTTCAAGCTGAAGCGCAAGCGGGTCGCCAATGGCCCGGAAATGTGGATCCGGTCAGAGGGGGCCTTCGAGGCCATCGTCGAGCTGAAACAGTTTCAGAAGGTGCAGGCGATCATCGCCGCCCGGAACCGACGGTTTTCGGACGAGGAGATGCTGGATCGCCTGACCCGGCTGCTCCAGCGCCATGGCTATATTTCTGGCCTCGTGATCGACGAAGCAGACGGCATGCCATCCAGCGGCGCCTATGCCCATCGCTTCGGCAGCCTGATCCGGGCTTACTCCCTCGTCGGCTTCACCCCGGACCGGGACTACCACTACATCGAAGTGAACCGGTTGCTGCGGCTGTTCCACGGGGAGGAGGTGGAGCGTGTGATCCGCGAGATCACCCGGATCGGCGGCACGGTGGCACGCAATCCGGTGACCGACCTGCTGACCATCAATGACGAATTTACCGCCTCCGTCGTCGTCGCCCGCTGCCGCGAAACCACCACGGGCGGGCTGCGCTGGAAAATCCGCTTCGATGCGGGACTTAGCCCCGACATCACCATCGCCATCCGAATGGACCGAACGAACACTGCCGCGCTCGACTTTTACCTGCTGCCCCAATTCGAGATGCGACGCAAACCCTTGGGGCTTGCAGAGGAGAATGGTCTGATGCTGGACGCTTTCCGATTTCAATCACTGGATTTCTTCTTCGACATTGCCCGGCGCGTTCCGGTTACGGAGGTTGCCCCATGGTGAGCGAGGTCGAAACGCCGGGCGAAGTGCAGACAATCCCGATTTCCGCCATCACTGTGGAAAACCCGCGCGAACGCTCGGAAAAGATCTTCCGCGCACTCGTGGACAGTATCGGCAAGGTCGGGCTGAAAAAGCCGATCACCGTTGCCCGGATCGACGGCGAGGCGGGGGTGTCCTATCGTCTCGTCTGCGGTCAGGGGCGGATGGAGGCTTATGTCGCCCTTGGAGAAACTGACATTCCGGCCATCGTCGTCGATGCGAACAAGGTGGAACGGCTTCTGCGCAGCGTGATCGAGAACATCGCCCGCCGCCAGCAGCGACCGCTCGAGCTTTTGCAGGACATCACCATCCTGCGCGACCGGGGATATTCGGACCATCAAATCGCCGACAAGACCGGGCTTTCCCTCGCCTATGTTCATGAAATCGGTGAGTTGATCGCTAATGGCGAGGAACGCCTGCTGATCGCGGTTGAGACCGGCCAGATGCCCTTGAGCGTCGCGCTCTACATCACGCGTGCCGAGGAAAAGGACGTGCAGAAGGCGCTTGAGGCCGCCTATGCCTCGGGTGAACTGCGCGGGAAGAAGCTCCTGGAGGCGCGGCGGTTGGTCGAGTTGCGCCAGCGCCATGGCAAGCAGCGGGGTGGCGCGCGCAACAAACAGCCACGCGCGCGAATGACATCTGCGGCGCTGGTCAAAGCCTATCGCGTGGAGGCGGAGCGTCAGCAGGACATGGTTCGGAGGGCACAAGCGACGCGCAGCAGCCTTCTGTTTCTGAACGCGGCATTCCAGTCGCTCTTGAAGGACGAGACCTTTCTGACCCTGCTTCGCGCGGAAGGGCTGGGTAGCCTTCCGAGCATCATCGTTGAAGGGTTGCAGGAGCCAAGAGCATGACGCACATGGGGAAGATGCCTTTACCGAAGAGTCCCGGGTTCGAGGCAAGCCTGCGACTGATCCCGATTGCCGCAATCCTGCTGGTCAAGCAGCTGTCGACCACCGTACCCAAGAGTCAGAAGTATGCGCAAATCGCCGCGTCGATCCGCGAGGTCGGCCTGATCGAACCGCCGGTGGTCGCCCGGGCAGCGGGGCAGGACGGATCCTTCATCCTTCTCGACGGCCATGTTCGTCTCCATGTGTTGAAGGAGATGGGCGAGACGTCTGTCATCTGCCTGGTGGCCACCGATGACGAGTCCTTCACCTACAACAAGCGCATCAGCCGCCTCGCCACCATCCAAGAGCACAAGATGATTCTGCGCGCGGTCGAACGAGGCGTATCGGAAGCCCGCATCGCTGCCGCGTTGAATGTGAACATCGCGCTGATCCGGCAAAAGCGCACCTTGCTGAACGGCATTTGTCCGGAGGCGGCCGAACTGCTGAAGGCCCGACATTGTCCGATCAACAGTTTCCGCTTCTTGCGCAAGATGAAACCTTTGCGGCAGATTCAGGCAGCAGAACTGATGATCGCCGCAAACAATTACACGGTGCCCTATGTGGAGGCCATTCTTGCGGCGACCGACTCCGCTGACCTGGTTGACCCTACGGCAAAAAAGGCACCCGCGGGTGTGACACGCGAACAGGCTGAGCTGATGCGCTCGGAGATGGCCAATCTCCAGAAGAACATCAAGCTGATTGAGGGCGCGCTTGGACCGGATCACCTCCGTCTTGTTGTGGCAGGCCGGTTTGTCGAGCGTCTTCTTCAGAATGATCGCCTCGCACGTTACCTCGACAGGAGTCATGGCGAAATCCTGAGTGAGTTTCGGCAGATCGTGGCCCAGCTGTCACAGCATGTCCCCACAGCGGAGGCGCAAAACGGCGAGAGCACATAGCTCGCCCATTTCTTTGCAAGTGACCAAGGGGACCCGGACCCTAAAGCGCGGGGACCGCGGGAGACGCCGGACGGTGGGTCGGATCAAGTGCGGGGTGGGGATGGCGGCGAACCCGCACGAAGCCCACCACGGTCGGCCGACATATGGTCGACCACGCAGGTGTCCCAGGAGGCTGGATGCCTGTGATGCCAGATGGGCGCGCTATTCTCCGGACTGATCGCCCGTCGAGGGATAGCGCGCCCGCAGGGGTTATCGCCGCAGTTCGGTACGCCCCCTTTTGTCGGCGACAGACCACACAACCGACCCGATGGTCAGCAGCGCGCCGATGACCGGTTCGATATCGGAAGCCTGGACATAGCCCTTGGCGACCAGTGCGGTGCCCGCGACGGTCAGGATCTGGCGGATGATGGCGAGGATGGCAGGTTTCAGCATGGTTTTCTCCAGTTCAGATTTCATTGGTGGTTGCGAGGAATTCGCCCGGCTTAATGGTCGGCAGGCGTTGGGGACGGGGCGGATAGGTCGCGGGCCAGCGCGCGCCCAAAAGGCGTGACTTCGCGATGCGGGCGATGGTGACGGCGTCGGACTGGTTGCCGCCCAGCACGTAGAAATGCGTGTCATCCTGGCCGACTGCGAAGCCGACGTGGCCGCCAGAACCGCGCTCAAAGATCAGCACCGCACCCGTGACGGGTTTGGTGTCCTGCCCGAACAGAAGCCAGTTGCGCGCCCAATAGGGATTGGTGCCCAGCGCGCCGAGAAGTGGCTCATCCGGCAGGGACACGCGGATGCAGGTCTCCACGAAGTCGCCGCACCACGGGTTCTTGCTGGGGTCGCCCAAGGAGCGGCCGTCACGCTTCAACCAGTCCATCAGCCAGTGTTGATTGCCACTGAGAATTGACCCGGCATTGTCACCGAGAACTGACCCACCCAGTGGTTATGTTCTGCGTGTCATGATGGCGTCAATGCTGGTGTTTCCTTCCGTTTCT
>NZ_RPEN01000119.1 GCF_003991405.1 Pseudorhodobacter sp. E13 | reverse complement strand
GATCACTCCAAATGCCCCCAGCTGGTTCAAGCCGGGGCAAGGTTGCACATGGGTCAATTCTCAGTGACAATTTTGGCCGCTGCCGGGTCAATTCTCAGTGGCAATCAACACCCCTGCTCGACAAGGATATACTTCCGCTTGCCCTGATCCAGCCTGTTCAACTCGATAACCGCATGGCCGGTAGTCCCAGAGCCTGCAAAGAAATCGACGCATATCGCTTCATCCTCGGTCGCGCCTGCTGCTCGAAGCGCGTCCATGACGAAGCCCTTAGTTTTCGGATAGTCGAAATCATTTCTTGGGACGATATCTGCCAGTTCGGCCGCGCCGAAGTTGGATGAAGCATATTCCGGCCTGTCCCACCAAGTCGTCGGGGCTGCCTCGTCATCCATTCTGGTCTTGAAGTCGATGTTCAACACGCCAGAAGAGTCACGCCTTGCGCGATATTCACCGTATTCCTTGCGGACACGTTCATGTCCTCTTTGCCAGCGCTTCTCGATCTTCTCGGCGCCGTCATACTTGATCGGATATACCTCTTCGACCCCCGCCGGTCTCTCCTCGAGAACATCGTAGGCGTTATTTTCATCTACCCATTGAAGTTTGGGCACATAAAGCTTTCCGTCCTCATGAACCCAAATGGGATAAAACGACTTTGGACGATCCGTTCGCAAGTCTGCGTTGCCTGCGCGAACAAAGTTCATCCACGCAAAATGTCCAATCTCATCAACCAGGGGGTATCGTTCTGCTTTCTTCTGGCTAAAGCCCAGAGACGACGGTTGCGCAAGGTCAGTGCGTCCATAAAAAATCGCATATTCGTGAACGGGTGAGAACTTACCGGACGTCTTCCGGCTCTGAGGATTTGCGCGAACTATCCCGATCCCTATTTGCTTGGTATAGGATTGCCCAAACACCTCACGCATTCCGCTTACTTCGGTATCATCAATTGACCCACAGATCACCGCAGTATTCTTTGCAAGTGCCGTTGAAGAACGCAGTGACTGATCAATCAACGTAAGCCACGACGAGTCCTTGTAGCCGTTCTTGTAGATGATCGCGGAAGCATCAGTGTTGTAGGGCGGGTCAATATAGAGGGTTCCGACGCGCGCCTCGAAACGCTCACCCAACAGCCTGAGCGCCTGAAAATTGTCCCCATGCACCAGTAACCCGTCGAGGCTGGCATCCAGATCGGGGATCGCCTTCAGCAAATCGGCCCGGAACCCCGCATCGAACAGCGCGGTGTCCACCATCAGGAAGGGTTCGGCCTTCAGATCCTCCACAGTCCCCGCCGCTGCGGTGCCCCGCATCCCCAGATCGTGCCACTGCGCCCATTGCGCGGGGTTCGCCGCGATGGCGGGGTAGAGCGCCTCTGGCACCCTATCCAGCGTCACGCAATACTGCGCCGCCACCACGAATTTCTTCTTCAGCCACAGCTTCTTCTGGAAATTCTCGATGCTGGCCAGAAAGGTGATCAGGTCAAGCGCGATGGCGCGCAGGCACTGAATCATCCGCAGGTTTTTCTCGATGGCGGCAAAGGCCTCGGCCCCCTGCACATCGTCCAGGTTCATCACCTCGTTCTTGATGTAGAAATCCAGTTCCCGCCGCAGGAAGCCGCCCAGATCCTTGTGGATGAAGTAGTCGGCGGTGTTCTTCTGGGTGTAGGTGGTCAGGTGCTTTTCCAGCAGCGTGCGCTTGGGGTTCTTTTCCGTCGGTGCACGGGTGGTCAGCGCCAGCCAGCGCGCCTTGACGGCCTCATCATCCAGAATCGCCGCCACCGCCTGATCGACCAGCGCCTCTTGCTTGGTGCCCTTTGGCTGCGGGGCATAGTCGAACCGGATGACCAGCGCGCCGTCTTCCTCGGTCACCGGCTGGATCGTTTCCTCGAAGGTCTCGCCATCCTCATCCGTGCGGGTGACGGTGCGGGCGGTCGCCAGCACGAAGCGGCGTTCCTTGTCATTGTCCTTGCGGTTGTCCTTGGCCGTGTCGGCCGCGACCAGGCGGAAGTGGACAACGCGGCCGTCATCGAGCTTGAAGCTGAAGTTGGAGAAGGACTCGCCCGATTTGGTGTAATACTGGTCGCGGTTCGCCCAGTGCAGCACGACCTCTTCCCCGGAATAGGGGATGGCATAGGTGTCGCCCTTGTAGCGGCGCTGGCTGATGAAATCGCCCTTGTCGTAGTAGCGCGAGAAGAAGGTCAGCAGGTGCGAGAAGACCTGGTTCTCATGCTCGGACGCGCCCGAGCTGGCGGCGGCAAGCTGGGCGCGGAGCTGTTGGACCTTAGGTAGCTGGTCTGCGCTGATGCCGAGTTCCTGAGCGGACTTTTCGGCTTTGGCGATCTCATCCTTCAGCGTTTCGGTATTCGCTGCAGTCCCAGCGGCCAGCGCCTCGGCCACCCGCGCCTTCAGCCGCTTGGACAGGTAATCCTCGATCTCGCCCGCGCGGGCGTTCAGAATGCGGTAAACGCCGAAATCGAGGTCAGGCCGGTCGATCTGGAAGATTTCACGCAGCTTGGCAACGAGGGCGTCAAAATTGCTCATTGTTCTTGTTTTCCTTGATGTTACTGGCCCTGATTACACGACAGCCCAGCGGATCGTAAACAGGGTTTCGACCGCGTGTCCGCGGCTGAGGCGCTTTTGTAGGTTGGCGATCAGTTCATCCCGCTTGTCGGCAACCTCGTCCTCTTGGTTGAAGATTTCCTGCCGCTGCTTGCGCTGGCGGCGTTCCAGTTCCTGCAGCTTGGCCTGGATGGCGGCCTCTTCTTCAAGGGTCGTGGCCGCCCGGGCCTCGCGCCGCACGGCCTTGATCTGCTCCTTGGTGTCCTTGAGCGCCTTCTCGGCAGCGTAAATCTTGTCCTCAGCCCAGCGCTCCAGCCGTTCACGCGCAGTGGCGAAATGCTTGTTGTTGGCATCGAGGGATCGGTTCAGCGTGGCTTTGACATGCTGCTCCGCCTCGGCCTGAAGCCGGTCCGCGATGGCTGGGGCGGGCATGTCGATGGGGTGAACGCCAGCACCGACCGAGAACAGCTTGGCGCAGGCTTCGTGATCGATGGAGCGACCGTTGTCGTCGATGCCCGAGAACAGCAGGTATTCCTCGGTCTCGAAGGTCGTCACTGCAAGTTTGCGCAACGTCAGCCAGCCGCGTCGCCCTTTCAGTGCCTCGACGATGGCCACGCGTGTCGGGTGATTGGTCACATCGAACCGCAGTTCGGCCACCGGCGTGTCCGCGGCCTTGGCTGTTGCAATGACATGCTCGCCCAGCGGGTGCGAGAGGCGGTAGAGGAAGTAGCCGTGTTCGTTCTTGGCCTGATCTGCCGCCGAGTTCCGCGAAATCAGGTGATAGCGGCCTGGACGCAGGTCGCGGGTCGGCGGGGCCAGGAGGTCGAAGGCCAGATTGGGTTCGTCAAATTTGGCCCTGTCGGCAAGGATGGCGGTAGTCAGCTCCCAGAACCGGCGGCCGACACGATCCAGCTGTTCGCGGGCGTCAGCGAGGCGCAGCTTCAGGCGGGCGTGCACATCCTCGTCGAAGTTCTCCAGCAGCGTTCGCCTTGTATCCTCCATCCGGCTGCGGATCTGTTCTTCCAGCTGGGTCTGCAACTCGTCGAACGCCGCGGCGATTGCTTCTGGCGTGCGGCAGTCTTGGTAGATTGCCAGGATGCGCTTTTCGAAGTCGACGCCGGACTCAATCGTTCCCAAGACCTCGTCCGAAGCTCCGAAGACGCCATCGAACAGATTGAACTTTTCGGTCAGAAGGGCGTGGACTCGTTTATCGGCGTCGTTGCGTTCGTTCAGGAAGTTCACAACGATCACGTCATGCGTCTGCCCATAGCGATGGCAGCGGCCGATGCGCTGTTCGATCCTCTGCGGATTCCAGGGAAGGTCGTAGTTGATGACCTGCGAGCAGAACTGCAGGTTGACACCTTCGGCCGCCGCCTCCGTGGCGATCATGATCGAAGCGTGGTCGCGGAATTCCTCGATCAGTGCAGCCCGAACGTCGATGGCGCGGGAGCCGGTAATCTGCTCGGCGCTTTTGGGATCGACGAGCCAGCGCTCGTAGATATCCTGTGCCCTGCGATCGGAATTTGTGCCACTAAAAGTCACAACCTGATTGGCGTAGCCGTTACGTTCAAGGAAGTCTCGGAGGTAGTCTTGGGTTCGCCGTGACTCGGTAAAGATCAGGGCTTTCCGCTTGGCACCCATCCGCTCCTGCTCAGAAAAGCCGATCTCTAGGGCCTTGAGCAGCGCCTTTGACTTGGTGTCGGTCTGGATCGAGTGCGCAAGCTGTATCAGGCTGGAAATGTCGTCGATTTCTCGGCGGAGCTTTGCGAAGTCGATTTGCCCGGATCCTGTGGTGTCAGATGGGTCCTCGTCACCCCATTCGTCAAGAATTTCTTCCTCGAGTTCGTTCTCGAAGGAAATCACCTCTGCCAGATCATCCTTTACCGGTTCCCCCTTCTGTAGGGCCAATAATCGGGCGCGGAGGGTCTCCAGCGTTCCTGCAATGGCCTGTGACGATGATGCGAGAAGTTTCCGAAGGATCAGGACGGTGAGATGTCGCTGTTGAGAGGGTATGGCATAGGTGTCCTCTCGTTGAAGGAAGCGCGTAATGCCGTCATAAAGCGCCTGCTCATTCTCTGCTGGGGAGAACGGCTGCGTGATGGCCCGACGCTGGGTGTACTTGACGTACTCCAGAACCTGCTTCCGTAGCGTGCGCTTGCAGAAATCGGCAAGCCTCGCGCGAAGCTCGGGCAGATCGCCACCCGCATTCACATATTTCGAACGGAAGCTGTTGGCATCGCCAAAGATGTTTGGATCGATGAAGTTCGTAAGCCCGAATATTTCCATCAAGCTGTTTTGGAGGGGGGTAGCCGTCAATAGGAGCTTTTTGCGACCTTCTACTGCACGTTGGAGTGCTTGCCCGATGCGATTGCTCGGGCGGTAGGCGTTCCGCAGTTTGTGGGCTTCGTCGATGACAACCAGATCCCAATCTACTTGCCGCAGCTCGTCCTGAAGCTTTGCCGCATAATGGTAGGACAAAACGACGATCCGTTTCTGTGACAAGGGGAAGGGAATCCCCTCCATCCTCATCTGTCGATAGGTGCGAGCGTCAATGACGACCGCGGGGAGGTTGAACTTATTGGTCAGTTCCGCAGCCCATTGCTGGCGGATCGCGGCCGGGCAGATGATGATCAGCCTTCGCTTCCGCTCGGCCCACTTCTGGCAAAGGACAATTCCTGCCTCGATGGTTTTACCCAAGCCAACTTCATCAGCAAGAATGACTCCCTCTGCAAGCGGCGACTGCAGCGCGAACATTGCAGCTTCAATTTGGTGCGGGTTAAGGTCTACAGAAGCGTCAAATAGCGACATCGAAAGCTGATCGTCGGAACCCGGAGGCGCCAGCTTTGTCAGGTCGTGGGCAGTGTACTTGCTGTGATACGCGGTGAACATGCCATAGTGTTAGCCGCTCTAGGCGTTGGCTTCGAGAGATTCTTTCAAACGGATCAATGAAACGGGTCAGATTCCCCGCGCCTGTCCATCATTAATCGCCAACTCGCCAAGGGTGCCCCTTCGGCATAGCCGACGTCACCTCTACCTCCCGGAGCATTCTGCCCACGATCAGCCCAACGCGGACCCAATCAAGCGCCAGCCTCCAGTCCTCATAGCCGCGCCGCGCTGATGCGATCTGTTCCGGGTGCGGTCGCCAGGTGATCGGGCACGCCAGCAGCTCAATTGTTCGCCACTTGCCGCGCGTTTTCACCCGTTCGGTGCCGACGACGATAGTTGTTGCCCGCTGACCATGCTGGTTGTTCTTGATTTCCAACGGCACACAGCGCGGGACGACGCCCGGCATCCAGTCCGGAGTCATGCCAGCGCGCGCCAGTTCCGCCATGCTGATCGCCATGCGGATGCCCCCGAGACTTTGTGGCATGTCTGCGACGGTGGCGGCGATCACTTCGGCATCGGGATGGGTGTAGCTGCCCATCTTGTGCTGGCCGCCGTCCATTTTGCATCCAAGCATGGCGCATTGCAGCAGGACGTATTCGAGGCCGAAGCCGAAGCCTTCCTCGGTCACGTCCTTTGGTGGCGGAAGTTCCAGCTGAGCTTGCTCGACGCGGAACGCCCATTCCAGCGCGGCCTGGACGCCCAGCGCGCGCTTGACCTTCGTGCCGCCCGTGCGGCCGATTGGACCTGTCACGGTTTCGTTCCGGTCTTTTGAGAGCGATACTCGCCATCAAGGAGACCGGATATGGCAGCGATACACAGCGACGAGTTCAAGCGGGATGCGGTTCGCATT
>NZ_RPEN01000118.1 GCF_003991405.1 Pseudorhodobacter sp. E13 | reverse complement strand
TGTTATCTGGACAGTCAAGCTGTCTCTTTCTGAAAACTTCCTGCCGTCATTGGGGTTTTCCCGAGTGGCATCGGTGAGACAGTTCATGGGGGCTTCCTCTCTTCTCATCCCTATTTCACCCCCACCCGGCTCACCTCTTCCTCTCCCTGACCGAGACCTTAGGTGCCGTCCTTGGACGGCGGCCTGAACGACAGGACTTTCGGGTCGGCCCGCGCGATCTGCTCTTCAAGAACCGCGATCACGCGGCGTTGTTCTTCACCCTCGAGCGCGAGGATCTGGATGTGTTGCGCCAGGGTTTTGACGGTCACGCGCAGCTCTGCCAGCTCGCCGCCGCGTGCAGCCCGCAGTTCGGCTTCGAGTTCGCGGATACGAGCCTTCAGTCCCGCGACCGATCCCGACCGGAACCGCGCCTCCGCCGCACGGAATTCGCCGAGAACGACAGTGGCACGGTTGGCCGTTGCGCGGCTGACACCAGCCTCGCGCGCAAGATTGGCGATGGTGAGACGACCGTCGGTATGGACGGAAGTTCCTTCGAGCAGTCGCTTCATGGCGGCGCGCAAGGCGTCTTCGGTCTTCTGACTGACGGGCCGTGTCATACCTTTGGGTCCTCCAGATGAGCGATCAGCCGGCGCTTTCGATCATTGTCCTGTGTGATTGCGACCTTCTGAACCGCTGACAGGGTGTTACCCTGCAGGAGGCGTTCACCCTCTTCGATTGAAGCCTGCCAGGGCGCAACATGACGCGTGGTCAGACAGGAATTGGGGCAGCGGTCCGGGCTGCAGCGCGAAATCACCGGGGCCACCGGCTTGTCGTCGGGCCGCAGGCAGAGGGCGCTGGCGGGATCGAAGAAGCAATCGTTCAGAAACCCGACATGCAGTGTCTTTCCAAGATGCGCCAGCATCGTTCGCAGGCGTTTCTGGTCAAAGATGCGCCCAGGCAGATCACCGAGGGTGTCCCGGACGTGGTCGAACTCCTGCTTGAGACGGGACGATGCCGGTCCGCCGGGCTCATCACCCTGCAGGTAGGCCTCATAATAGGCGACCACATCGTCCAATTGGCCAAGCGCCCGTTCCTGCTCGACCGCCCGCCGAAAATCTCCGTGCGGCGCGCCGGCATAGCCCTCGAACATCGCCACGGAGGCATGCTTGTACTGGATCTTTCCGGCAATAACGCCGAAGGGGCGGTTCGCGATGTACCATGCAATGGTGCGCCGGAACTGCCGGGTGGAAAAATGCCAAGGGCGCCCATCGACCTGTGGAATTGCGGGCGGGTTTGCGACCTTCGCATCCAGACCGTCGCGGAACATCTTGATGATCGGCGACGCCTGAGCGGCCAAGTAGTCTGCGGTCCAGTCCCATGGCTTCAGCGAGACCCAGAGGGATCGAAGATCACGGTCGCCGCGCGCTCGGCGCGACAGAGCTTCCATGACTTCGACGGCACGGGCGACCGGAGCGATGGTGATCCAGTCGGCGGACACGCCCGCCGCCTCGCGATGCTTGTAGACGGTGCTGCGCACGCGATAGCGCTCGATCAGGTTGTCGGCACTGCGTTCAACCGAAACGCAGCCCGGTTCCATATCCTGTAGCTCGCTGTCGCGCATTCCCGTCAGGTAGGCACAAACGATGTAACAGGCCGCCTGCAGCATCTGCTCTTCATGCGGTAAGCTGTCCGTGTCGAAACGCTCCCGCCAGGGCAGGCCGGTATCGGGATCGCGGCTGATCGGGGTATCCATGCCGCCGACCTCGGTTCCCATCTCGCCCGCCATCTGGTCCAGCATCCTCACGGTCGCAGTGGAACTACTGAGATTCCCCGTTTGAGGACAGCCGATCTGAAGGCACATCAGTCTGAAATTATACGCATTGCCTTCCTTAATGTCGGGGACACCGCGGGTGGTGTTTGGTCGGCGCTCCCAGAGCGGCACGCCCCGCCCTTCTGCCCGACGGGCCTCAAGCCAGGTACGAAGACGGTAGCGAAAGCGTTCGTGGCGGGTCTGGCGCGCATCCTCGGCAATGATCTGGGCAGCACGGGCTTCAAGACGATCCAGCTCTTCGCGCGCCGCGAGGATATCCGGGGCGAAGACATCGACGTATCGTATCGACCAGTGGAGCAACGCGCCGATGACCGGTTCGGGGATGCGCGGCGTGGTGTTCTCCGAGCTCGTCCGGCTCCGACCGCTGACATTGCTTGCCGTGCGCCCGCCCCAAGGCAGGAAGGGAATGCCGCCCCCGGTCACCCATGGCCCGAAATGATGGAGGTCGATGGGGACATCGACATAGAGGCGGATCTGTTGCGATGAACGTGCGCCGTCCGCCCCCAGATGCGCCAGATACGCGTCCAGCACTTGCTGGTCGACGCGCGCCAGCTCGACGGAACCGATACGATCGTGCAGGAACTCTCCGAAATGGCGCAGGAACAGCAATGTGCCCTTGGCGGTCGAGGGGCCGCAAGGGCCCCGGTAGCTGCGCAGCGGCGCCTGAAGGCGGGCAAGCATATACTCCTTGGCGAGCCGTCGAAGCGCGGGGTCTGCAATGGCCCTGAAATCCACACGAAACGCGGCCGGACGCGCGTTGGCGCGAAACATCGCCGGACTGAGATCCCAGACATCGTCGCCGAAGCGGGACAGCATCGATCGCTCCGATCCCGGTCTGAGCGGTCTGCCTGCGAGGATGTCGGTGTCGTCGGGATGGATTGCCGATGGCAGCGATGGCCTTGCGGTCGTGAAGTCTGGATTTGCTCTCATGCGAGACCCGCCTCCGGGGGAAGGTAGATCTGTGCCGATTGACTGGCTGCGAGGGCACGCGCGGCGGCTAGATCGGGCTCAGAGAATTGCGGCAATATCTGCGCGACGATCCTGTGGTGGGCCCTCCCGAACTTCGCCTGCCAATCTGCTTCGGACAAAATCTTGCGCTGGTCCACCACGAAATCCAGAAACGCCATCAGCGCGGGAAGCTTGCGGGTGGTGATGACGCCGTTGCGGCATTCGAGGCAGCCCCAGAACGGCACCGGGCAGGCCTCTCCCGAGTTAGCGAACGGGCTGCTGTAGAAGCCGGAACAGCTTGCCAGCCATACATCCTGTTCGCCTGCCAGCAATGCCGGAACATCGGTCGCCAAGCCCTCCGGAAAACCGGGCTGTGCCGAAGACGGAGCTGCCAAGACTTTGGCCTCGGCCTCCGGGGTCAACACGGTAGGCTGCAACGCATCTTCGACAGCGTCCATCAGCGCCTCGGCGATGGTAGCTTCGTGGATCGGCCGCAAGGCGGGAATATCCCCATAGTGGTTCGCGGCAACCTCGACGGTATGTCCAACCGCAAACCGGCGCAGCTGACCGCCGGTCTTGCGATACCACGCAGCCTTGTGGGTCTTGCGCAAACGCGAGAGGCAGAGCTTCAACGGCTTCCCGTCATCATCCTGCAACCCGTGATGTTTAACCCAGACCTTTCTAGCGGATTGCATCGGCAGAACGACATCGGTCAGGCGGCCGCGGCAGCAATACGTGAAAAGCTGTTCGCTCCCGAGATGACCGCGCGCCGTCGCGGTCCACTGAATTGCGAGGCGCAGCAGACCGCCCGGGGTGCCTGACCCTCCGTCCCGAACCCGCAGCCGCTTCCACTCGGCATGACGGGCGCGACGCTTGCAATACTCGATCTCGACATAGCCGCGGGAAGGGTTCTTGAGACAATCGGCGCGCAAGGTTTTGATCGCCTCGATCTCGAGGCCGGTCTCCAGCGACAGCAGAACGAACAGAGCAATCAGATCGCCGAGGAGCAGATGCCGCGTGCCATGCATCCTGTCGCTCAGCCCCTCATTCGAAATCCCCGCATAGTTCCGTGCCCCATAGAGTTGACGAAAAAGGTCGTTCTTAACGGTAATGAAACCGACACGGTCGATCTCCGCGAAGACGTCCCTCTCCAACCGGTCGATGCGTGTCTCGCACTCCTGCGCAAGCGTCGGCCGAAATCTCTGCCCGATGGCTGCGACGTCGGCGCGCGCGGCCGCCTTCAGGGCCGCCCGGACACTGTCGCTGTAGGCATCGCGCGGGCGCGGTGGAACACCCGGGCGCGTGCTGACATAGAACAATCGGCGGGAAGCCTCTTCGGAAAGGCGGTCTGGTTCGCCCGCATCCGCCAACCGCAGCAGCATCACCACATCTCCCATCTGGTGACGGCGATGGTTGGGATGCTGTCCGCGCTCATCCATCCAGGCGTCGAAGCCTTCGATGGTATCAACATCAATCTCGGCAAGCGCCTGTACGAATGAGCCTGTCGCATCGAGATAGCGCCAGAACCGATGGATGGCTTCGGCCAATGACATGGCGGTGCGGACGGTGCCGGCGGGGCCACCGACCTGACACGCCTGCCAGAGTGCCTGCGTGAAGGACCGCGCAAGCGAATTGCGCCCCGGCAAACGCGTCAGGTCCATCGTCGCAGTCCGTCCGGCCAGGGTAATCTCGAAACGGCGGGCGGCGATGGCAATGGCGGCGGCGGGACCGGGATCGGGAAGATGATCCGGAAAGCTCGCGCGTCGCCCCGGGCGGGGCTGTGAGACTCCGGATCTGCCGGTCATTGATCGTCCGCCATGAGTGCGTCAGTCCAGCGGTCCGCCGCCGCATCGACGAGTTCCTGCGCCTCGGCAAGGCTGTCGAGATAGATGTAGGTGCTGGTGATGTTCGCGTGGCCAAGGAGGTGTTGGAGATGGCGGAGCGGATCGCCAAGCATCTGCCGGTAGGCAGCACCATGCGCATCGGTCGGGTTGAAGATCCTGCCCACCTGTTCGCGGATCAGCATCGACAACATGTTGACCGCAAAGGTGTGCCTCAGCATGTGCGGAGTGACAGTAATATCGAGACCGAGAGCCTGGCACCGCTGGCTTGCCCTGCGAAACGCCACCTCCCAGGTTCCGGACGACACGGGCTGACCGCGTTCCGTGAGCCAGAGCGATGCGTGTTCAGCCATCCCATCAGGCGATCGCAGCAGCCGTTGGCGGTCTTGCGGACGGAGCCTGGTCAGCGCGACGCGCCGACCGCTGCCATCGATGGCGTCGCGGCCGTCGGGTGACAATACGAAGGGAACGACCGGACGAGGCGGCGCCTTTGCCATGGCAATCCGGCGCTCAATATCGCAATAATCCCTGATGAGCTTAAGTACCCGGCGCGGAAAACGAACACGACGAGGGCGCTCGCCCTTGGTAATCGCACCCGGCAGATCAAAAGGAAGTATCCGTGGGCTGTCGGCGGTCAACCGAGGTAGTTCGTCGAAAAGCAGGCAGCCGGCCTCGCCAAGGCGCATCCCCGTGGTAACGAGCAGTTCCGCGAAGACGGCATTCCGCTCGCCATTGCGGCCACGCCAGGCTGGGTCCTCCGACCCGTCCGGCAACCTGCCCCTCAGGCCGATATCCCGGAACGCGAGGTAGCGGCCCATATCGACGAATTGCATGTCATGCGGGCGTACGGCACGCTCCCGGGCTCTGTTGCCGTGGACAACCTTGGGCGTTCCCCGCCCATAACCGTGCCGAAAGGACAAGTCATATCGAAACGGCGACGAAGCGATCAGCCCTTCTTCGAACGCCCAACGGTACAATTTGTCGAGCGCTGCAATCGCCCTGTTCCAGCTGGACGCCGAAATCCGGAACGGCGCGTCCGACAGACGCCGTGCATGATGAAACGCGATGACATCGTTATGATCGGCACGCCAAAGCTGCTTGCTGCCGCGTCGTTCCTCAAGAAACCGCATCCAGATCAGGATATCATGGGCGTATGCGCGCAAACTGTGCCGCGAACGCACTCCCATGGTAGGACAAGCGCGGAAGAAGCGGTTCAGCTCATGCATATAGCTGCCGTCCCGATCCAGAAAGAACGGCATGCCATCCATAAGGCCGATCCTGTCAGCGGCCTTGGTCACGGACGCGGAAAGATCGGCTGGAACGCCTTCAACCGAAACGGGCGCGCGCAGCGCCAATCCGTCGGTGAAATAAAGCTGCGTCATCCATCCTCCAAAACCGTTAGCGTCCAGCAAACGAACGCCGCGACTCCAATCGCGCTCAAACGGAAACGCCGCCAGCCCCGTCCCTACGGCCCTTTTGATGGAGAGCGGGCCGGGGCTGGCTCATCTCTTGATCCCAAGGTTCCGCATAACCCGCACCATGCTCAGAAATGAGACGATTCCATAGAGTCAGGATAAGG
>NZ_RPEN01000117.1 GCF_003991405.1 Pseudorhodobacter sp. E13 | reverse complement strand
GGCCGTCCTCAACCCTTTCGGCCTCGTCGAGGATGGAAAGGATCAGTTCAACCCGCTCGACTACATCCGGCCCCACGAGCTGGCGCGCGACGTGGCCCTGGTTGCGGACGGCTTGGTCAAACCGGAACAAGGCGACGGGGCACATTTTTCGGAAATGGCCCGCCAGCTGGTCGCGGCGGCGATCGAAGTGATCGTGACCCAGGAAGAACCAAACCGGCGCAACCTGATCGCCGTGGCTGATCTTCTGTTATCTGCGAACCTCGACAGCACACTTGAGGCTTGGTCAGAAAACAAGGACCTCGTTGGCCACCGCCCTGCCCAAACCGCCGCCACGATCCTGCGCGCGGGTGACAGAGAACGTGGGTCGATTCAGACGGCGGTCTCGAAAGCTTTTGAGTGGATGCAGTCCGACAACATGCGCCACTTCCTTGCCGGGTCGAGTTTCCGCATGGAGGACTTGCTCGATGACCAGGTCGATCTCTTTATCGCGGTCCCTCTCGACCAAGTGGACAAGCAGGCGGTGTTCATGCGCCTCTTCATCAACCTCGTCCTGGGCACGGTCGTACGTCAGGACGGGCGGCGCAAGGTCAAGGCTCCGATCCTGCTGGTTCTCGATGAATTTGTGCGGATGGGCCGCATGGAGCAGATCATGAACATCGCCAACGTCGCCGCAGGGGCCGGTGTTGAAGCGCTGTTCGTCACCCAGGACACGGGTCAGGTCGAAAAGGCCTATGGGCCAAACGACGCCCGCTCGATCTTCGGTTCCTGCATCACCAAGCGCGTCTTCAACCTCAACGACATCGAAACTGCCGAATGGGCAGCGCGCCACCTCGGGGAAAGCACCGTTTATTCTCAGCAAATTCGAGAGGGCAAAGCCTCGAACGAGGGCCGGGATTTTTCCTATTCGGAGCAGCGTCAGAAGCTCATGACTGCTGAGCAGATCACCGGCATGAAGGCCGATGATCTTTTGCTGTTGGTGGGCAATCGCAGCCCGCTTAAGGCCAAACAGAATGTGTATTTTAAGAGCAAGATCTACCGTGGAAGGTTCGATCAGAACCCCTTGAACTGAGGCACGTTTAGCTGCTTTTCGGGCGCATTCTTAGTTGCGAGCACTTCTCCATGTGTTTGGGTTCGGAAAGCCACTGCTGAAATGATGGGAAATTTTGTAGTGTTAAATATGTGTTATATAAGGTGTTACGCTGTGGATAAGTGTTATTAGGGCTATGAATTAATTAGGCTTTTAGAAGTGGCCTGTGTGTAGAGTCACGATAAAGCGTGTGTAAAGACACGAAGGAACGTGTGTAAAGACACGAAAGTTCTGTGCCTGTGTGTGAAATCACGAAAGGGCTTGACCGTGTGTGTGAAATCACGAAACATAGGCCATGGTGTGTGAAATCACGAAAGACGGCGACCGCTCCCCCTTGCTGCCAGATCGGCAGGAACAAGGCGACTTTTTTGTATGCGATATCTTTGATGCCGCACCTAAGGGTGACATGGCTTCGATGGCGCATCCGATTTTCTCGCTTTCTACAAAACCAGATCACCGAGTGCGGCGATACGAAGATGGGACGGGGCGAAACTATCTCGAAGTGAAACCTTCATCCGATGGTCTGGCAACGATCCACGATCGCGATGTGCTGATCTACTGCATCAGTCAAATTATGGCAGCTATCAACAAAGGTCAGAAGGTTTCAAAAATCGTTCGCCTGAAGGCGTTCGATCTTCTGAAAGCAACGAACCGGCCATCCGATGGGCGTGGATATAGCGGCCTTCGAAGCGCCCTCGCCCGGCTGCAAGGGACACAGATTGAGACGAACATCGTGACCGGCGATGTCGAGCAATTGGATATTTTCAGCATCATCGACCGCGCTCGTATCGTACGTGAAACCCGCGATGGTCGAATGCAGGAGATCGAGGTGCAGCTCTCAGATTGGGTGTTCAACGCGATCCAAGCGCATGAAGTTTTGACCCTCCACCGGAACTATTTCCGGCTGCGTAAGCCATTAGAGCGGCGCATCTATGAGATCGCCCGCAAGCACTGTGGCTCGAAGAAAGAGTGGAAAATCAGTCTTTCTGCTTTGCAAGACAAGTGCGGATCGGCTTCGACCTCTCGCGAGTTTAAGCGGCTGGTCGGCAACATTGTCGCTCAAGATGAGGCGTACAATCACATGCCGGACTATTCAGTCCGGTTAGACGAAAACATGGTCGTATTTGTAAACCGTCACGCGGAAAAGCCGCAAGCTCTGGCGGCTCCATCCGGGGCGATCCGTTTGAGCCCTGACGTTTATCAGGAAGCTCGTAAGGTTGCGCCGGGATGGGATATCTACACGCTAGAGCAAGAATGGCGCGACTGGATGGCCGACGGTGGTCTTGATGCACCGGCCAATCCGGACCGGGCGTTCTTAGGGTTCTGCCGAAAAATCTTTGAGAAACGCGGCAACCCTTAGTCGCTTCTACCCTTCTGTTCTTCAAGCAACAACTCCAAGCCCTGCCAAAGGGTAAGATCGCGCGTCGAACAAAAAGCCCGAAAATCATCTACTACGCGCTTCGGGCCAGGTATCGAAACTTTGTCCTGCGGCTCTTTGCGTTTGGGACCAGGTTTAAGGCGCGTTGTGGGCTCCCTGTTGACGAAGCCAAGATCGGCACCGGCCTTGACGGCCTCGCTTAATGAGCTGCCATCGACCTTTGGTCGAGCCTTGGGCGCTGGTGTTGTCTTGGGCAGGTCGATCCCGCCTGAGAAGCCGTATTTCCCGCTCATGCCACTTGCTCCTTGGTAAGGGTTGCAATGACGGTTTGTGCGTAGTCGCGGGCATTCTCGATGGCTCCGGTCACCTGCTTCATGGCCTTATCGGATACAGACGCGGTTTTGCCCTGCATTTCTTGCGTCACGATGTCAGGCAGCTCTGACAAGAGCACACCGTCCCGGAAGATGCGGGTGTAAGGCGCGCGCTTGGCGATCCGAACGGGTAGCGTCGGGATGTTGTTGATCTCCATTTCTTGCCGCACGTCGCGCTCATCCGTGGTCTGGAACGCGGCGTTGGTGCGAGTGAACAAGAGGGCGTAGTTGATTTGCGCGCGGATCATGTTCGCTGTGGTTTGTACCAAGCGAACCGCTTGCGCGGCTTGCCGGGCTTCCATAGGCGAGCCATCGAGCGGGATGATGCACAAATCTGTCCGCGATAGCGCGAAAGTGACGATCTGATCCTTCGACCCTTCAAGGTCGATAATGAGATAGTCAGCCTCATCGGATAGGCTGTCGATGAGCTCGACCGTCTCTTCGGCCTGCGGTCGTGCATGAACTGTGAAAGGAACGTCTCTACCCTCGGCTTCGCGCGTCTGGCCCCATGCAAGGATGTTGGCGTTCGGGTCCAGATCGAGAATCGCAACGCGACCGCCAGAAATAGCGATCTGTTCAGCCAAGAGCATGGCGGACGTGGTTTTCCCCGAGCCGCCTTTCGGGTTTGCGAAGGTGATTACATACATGGCGGTAGATTGCCTGCGTTTAACTCTAACGTCAACTATGTCGTTAACATTATTTATAGATTTAACTTTAACGACATAGTTAGAGTTAACTTTGAGGATGCTTTGAGACGTTCGACCTCGTCACATTTAGGTCGTTCAACCCTACGGGTTTTCAGTAATGGAACCGCAGTTGCGCAATCTCTAGGCTTTGGCCATCGCCAGCTCCACTGACCCGGTAGACCATTCGATCTTCCTGAGAAATTCGCCGGGACCACCAGCCAGTCAAATCGCCCTTCAAAGGTTCCGGCTTGCCGGTTCCCTTGAAGGGGGTCCGCTTGCACTGCTTGATCAGCTCGTTGATCCGGTCACGTACCTTGTCGTTGGTGCTGACCCAGTACTGATAATCTTCCCAGGCCTGATTGGAAAAAACCAGCTTCACTCGGACAGCTCACGCTCTTCGCCAGTTCCAGCATCGAGTTGCGCGATCGACGCGCGCAAGCGGGATGCGTTTTTAGGTGTGGACAAGAGGTGTAATGTCTCGTTGACGGCGTTCCAGGTTTCCAGGGAAACGACGACGACAGACTCGCCTTTCTTGCGCGTCACGACAACTTCTTGCTTGTCATGGATCGCACGATCCATGACGCCCTTCAGCTGAGCGCGTGCGTCTGAGTAGGTCATAACATCCATGTCGACTCTCCTTGTTGCCGCAACCTTATATGTACAACATTAAGTACAAGTAAAGAGGTTGCGCCAAACAAAGGGTCACATTGACGCGAAGCTCACGCCCCCATGCAAGCTTTTGGTTGATAGCTCGCATGGGATGATAACGGATCCCATGCGTCGGTCTCGTTTGATTTCTATAGTGGCGCATCACGTTATGCAGACACATAGGACCGTACCAAATTGATCTACACGTAAGCGTCTTGCCGCCCGAAATGCGTGACGAGCATGTAGTAGACGACCGCGCGATACTTGTTCCGGTTCGATCGTCCATACCGTTCGATCACGGCATCGATGCCCTCGTCGAGCCCGGTGCCGTCCATGAGACCGAGCTTGCCCATGAGGAAGTTCTTCTTGATCCGGTCAAGTTCGGCGGCATCGGAGGCCGATACCGTCGACGCGTCGTCCTTGTAGATGCTCGGCCCGCAGCCGATCGTGACCTTCTCAAGCAGTGCCATATCTGCTCTGACGCCGCATTTCGTCTCAAGGTCGGTGGCGTATTTCTTGATCAGTTCGTCGCGTTTGCCCATGGTCTTGCCTCCTGTGGTTCTAACTTGCATGTCGTTGTCTATAGGTGTCCGACCTGCACCCTATTTTTTCAGGGCGTTCAGTACGATGCCTAAAACTCCCGTGAGTGCCGCACCGCCCCCGACGCCACCGACCGCATCTCCGAGCAAACCTCCCATGGCGCCTGAACTGGTCGGATCGGCACCAGTCGCCCCACCGAGAAGGGAGCCTAGAATTGTTCCGCCCGCGAGCCCACCTATGCCACCGCTAAGGAGCTTCGGGAGTTGGCCCATGGCCGCCGTCTTGAGGGCTGCGCCAACGGCTTGGCCGCCAACGACTCCGGTGATCACCTGGACTATGATTGGTAGAGCTGATTCCATCGAGTTTCTCCGTGTGCTGGGGATATGGGCTTCGGTTCGTTCGCTAGCAGTCCTCTGCTATTTCTTAAGCGCGTCCCGAATCTCCATCAGGATGTCGAGTTCGGTCGGTCCTGTCGGTTCCTCCCGCGCGGCCTCTTCCTTCTTCATTGTCGCGTCTTTCACGCGGTTGACCATCTTGACCAACAGAAACACCACGAAGGCGATGATCGCAAAGTTGATGCAAGCGGTGATGAAGGCGCCATAGGCGAAGACCGCGGCCCCAGTTTCCCGTGCTGTCTCTAGACCGACGCCCTCCGGGACTTGGCCGCTAAGAACTGCGTACATGCTGGTGAAATCGACGCCGCCGAGGACGAGGCCGATAATTGGATTGAGCAGGTCAGCGACTAGCGAGGTAACGATCGCGGTGAAGGCTGCGCCAATGATGATCCCCACGGCCATGTCCATGACATTGCCCTTTGCGATGAAGTCGCGAAATTCCTTGATCATTCCCTGTCTCTCCCATTCATCTTCATCTGGGCACCGTTCCCATTGCTGTTTAGCTTTCGTTGGATCCTCTTCAAAGTCAACAGATTGGCGTGCTCCCTTTTTGGGACGGGTTTCGTGCGAGGTCGCAGGCGCAACCCGTGATGTAGGGGGCGAGTACCGCTGTCGTCGAAATTTTGGGCGCTGCGCTCTATTCGCCCATGTTCACCAGTGCGATCGGCAACATGCGTGACTTTGCTCTCGCCTTGGCTAGTCGTCCTGCTGGCCGCACTGGGAGTGCATAGCGCTGACACAGTTGTCGTAAAGCGGACTCGGGCGAAGTTGGCGGGAATTTTGGCATCGCAGCGAGCAGCAACTTGGGACAAGTCCGCTTCCATTCTTATGCGAGCTATTTGCTAAAAGCTCGCATGAGACCTCTGTCGAGATTCCCAACAAAATAAGGGAAAACCGGCACATCCAGAGATCAACGGGTTTCCACATGCGAGGTTTAGGGTCATATTGC
>NZ_RPEN01000116.1:2500-5745 GCF_003991405.1 Pseudorhodobacter sp. E13 | reverse complement strand
TGGTTGCGGGAGTAGGATTTGAACCTACGACCTTCAGGTTATGAGCCTGACGAGCTACCGAGCTGCTCCATCCCGCGACGCTTGGGTTGCGCGTTTTGTTGCGCAGGGCCCTTATGTGCCCCAAGGATATTGATTTGGGGTTTTGGTTTCATCGTTGAGAGATTTACGTTTCTTACTAGGTTTGGCGGTGACCTACTCTCCCACGTCTTAAGACGCAGTACCATTGGCGCGACGGCACTTAACGGCCGAGTTCGGGATGGGATCGGGTGTTTTGCTCGTGCTATGACCACCAAACCGAGAAAGAAACGCCTCCCTGATTGCTCAGGGAGTTACAACATCAGTCGGTATTGCTATGCGGCGTTACCGAATGTTCCATGTTTTTACACTGCCGTCACATTGTGACGTAGTGATGTTTGCTTTTGACTGTCCGAACAGAGGTCAGCTATTGCTGAACCTTGCTGTTTCTGGATCAAATCAAGCCTATCGAGCAATTAGTACCAGTCAACTGAATGCATTACTGCACTTACATCTCTGGCCTATCGACGTGGTGGTCTTCCACGGCTCTCAAGGGAGACCTTGTTTTGAAGGGGGCTTCCCGCTTAGATGCCTTCAGCGGTTATCCTGTCCGTTCATAGCTACCCAGCACTACCATTGGCATGATAACTGGTCCACCAGTGGAACGTTCACCCCGGTCCTCTCGTACTAGGGGCAACTCTTCTCAAGTCTCCTACACCCACGGCAGATAGGGACCGAACTGTCTCACGACGTTCTAAACCCAGCTCACGTACCTCTTTAAACGGCGAACAGCCGTACCCTTGGGACCTGCTCCAGCCCCAGGATGAGATGAGCCGACATCGAGGTGCCAAACGATGCCGTCGATATGGACTCTTGGGCATCATCAGCCTGTTATCCCCAGCGTACCTTTTATCCGTTGAGCGATGGCCCTCCCACTTGGGACCACCGGATCACTATGGCCGACTTTCGTCTCTGCTCGACTTGTCAGTCTTGCAGTCAGGCTGGCTTCTGCCATTGCACTCAACGAGCGATTTCCGACCGCTCTGAGCCAACCTTCGCGCGCCTCCGTTACACTTTAGGAGGCGACCGCCCCAGTCAAACTACCCACCACGCAGGGTCCCGGACCCGGATAACGGGCCGCGGTTAGACATCAAGAGTAAGAAGGGTGGTATCTCAAGGAAGGCTCCACGAGGACTGGCGTCCCCGATTCAATGCCTACCACCTATCCTGCACATCTCAATCCTGATGCCAGTGCGAAGCTATAGTAAAGGTGCATGGGGTCTTTCCGTCTAACCGCGGGAAGTGTGCATCTTGACACACAGTTCAATTTCGCTGAGTCCACATCAGAGACAGCGGGGAGATCGTTACGCCATTCGTGCAGGTCGGAACTTACCCGACAAGGAATTTCGCTACCTTAGGACCGTTATAGTTACGGCCGCCGTTTACTGGGGCTTCAATTCAGAGCTTGCACCCCTCCTTTTAACCTTCCAGCACCGGGCAGGCGTCAGACCCTATACGTCGTCTTACGACTTCGCAGAGCCCTGTGTTTTAAGTAAACAGTCGCCACCCCCTAGTTTGTGCCCCCCGCCCATAGTTGCCTACAGACGGGGCCTCCTTCTCGCGAACTTACGGAGGCATTTTGCCGAGTTCCTTTGATGTGGTTCTCTCAAGCGCCTTGGTATTCTCTACCAGTCCACCTGTGTCGGTTTAGGGTACGGTCTTATAGAGAGGCTATTTCCAGGGACCACTCAGCAGCCCACCCAATCCGATAAGGGCAAACTACCTTCGCGATCCGTCACCATCTCACGGCCCAGGAATATTAACCTGGTTCCCATCGACTACGCCTTTCGGCCTCGCCTTAGGGGCCGGCTTACCCTGCTCAGATTAGCTTTAAGCAGGAACCCTTGGACTTTCGGCGAGAGGGTCTCTCACCCTCTTTGTCGCTACTCATGTCAACATTCTCGCTTCTGATCTCTCCACCGGATGCCTTACAGCCCGGCTTCACAGAAAGAACATTGTGTATGTTACACTCAGACAGGCTGAGCATAAATACACAGCGTTCTATATCACAGAACGCTCCGCTACCACGTGCATTGCTGCACATCCTGAGCTTCGGCTCGTAGTTTGAGCCCCGTTACATCTTCGCCGCAGGACAGCTTATCTAGACCAGTGAGCTGTTACGCTATCTTTAAAGGATGGCTGCTTCTAAGCCAACCTCCTGGTTGTTTTGGCCGTCCCACATGCTTTCCCACTTAACTACGAATTAGGGGCCTTAGCTGCAGGTCAGGGTTGTTTCCCTCTTCACGACGGACGTTAGCACCCGCCGTGTGTCTCCCGGATAGTACTCATTGGTATTCGGAGTTTACTTAGACTCAGTAAGGCTGTGGGCCCCCATCATCCATGTAGTGCTCTACCCCCAATGGTATTCGTCCGAGGCGCTACCTAAATAGCTTTCGCGGAGAACCAGCTATCTCCAAGTTTGATTGGCCTTTCACCCCTAGCCACACGTCATCCAGACCCTTTTCAACGGGTGTTGGTTCGGACCTCCAGTAAGTGTTACCTTACCTTCATCCTGCACATGGCTAGATCACTTGGTTTCGGGTCTGATCCCACGTACTCTGTCGCCCTTTTAAGACTCGCTTTCGCTGCGCCTACACCTATCGGCTTAAGCTTGCTCGTGAGACCAAGTCGTTGACCCATTATACAAAAGGTACGCCGTCAGGACTGATGTCCCTCCGACTGCTTGTAGGCGTCCGGTTTCAGGTACTGTTTCACTCCCCTTGTCGGGGTGCTTTTCACCTTTCCCTCACGGTACTGGTTCGCTATCGGTCAGTAAGGAGTACTTAGCCTTCGGGGGTGGTCCCCCGATCTTCGAACAGGATTTCACGTGTCCCGCCCTACTTAATATGTCCCTTGGAGCTTCGTATACGGGGCTGTCACCCTATATTGCTGGCCTTTCCAGACCATTCTACTCACTCTTCAGGGCTCGGCTGGTCCGCGTTCGCTCGCCACTACTAGCGGAGTCTCTATTGATTTCCTTTCCTCCGGGTACTTAGATGTTTCAGTTCCCCGGGTTTGCTCTAAAACCCCTATGTATTCAGGATTAAAGTACCTGTTTCAGCCCATTATAAGCTGCCCCCAAATTACTTCAGGTGCAATTATAACGAACTGTCAGGTGGGTTTCCCCATTCGGAGATCTGTGGGTCAAAGCCTATTCCCGGCTCACCACA
>NZ_RPEN01000115.1 GCF_003991405.1 Pseudorhodobacter sp. E13 | reverse complement strand
CCGCCCATTCCGCGCGCGATTCACACCCCCATTCCGCACCCCCCTCCGCGCTGCTATACTCCCCCCATGTCCAGCCTTTGCCGTGCCTGTCTTACCCTGCTCCCCCCCGGCCCGGCACCGGCCCCGAAACGCTGCCCGGTCTGCCGCTCTCCGCGCCTGATTTCCCATGAAGACCTCACCAGCCTGTCCATCGCCCATATGGATTGCGATGCTTTTTATGCCTCCGTCGAAAAACGCGACCATCCGGAATACCGTGACCAGCCCCTGATCGTCGGGGGCGGCACGCGGGGGGTCGTTTCGACCTGCTGTTATATCGCCCGCATCAAGGGCGTCCGCTCGGCCATGCCGATGTTTCAGGCCCTCAAACTCTGCCCCGAAGCGGTCGTGGTAAAACCCCGGATGGCCGAATATGTCGCCGTTTCCCGCGAAATCCGCGCGATGATGGAACGGCTGACCCCCGCGATTGAACCGCTGTCATTGGATGAGGCGTTTCTCGACCTTACCGGAACCGCCCGCCTGCACGGCGCCCCGCCTGCCGTTTTGCTGGCAAGGCTGGTGAAAGAGATGGAGGAAAAGCTGGGGATCAGCGGCTCCATCGGGTTGTCGCACAACAAATTCCTCGCCAAGATCGCGTCAGACCTTGATAAACCGCGCGGGTTTTCGGTGATCGGGCGGGCCGAGACGGAGGCGTTTCTGGAGCCGAAACCCGTTTCGATCATCTGGGGGGTCGGGGCGGCCACGCGGGCCCAGTTGGAAAAGGCGGGCATCCGCACCATCGCCGATCTGAAGCGCTGGGACCGGGTGGACCTGATCGCCCGGTTCGGCAGCATGGGCGGCCGTTTGTGGCATCTTTCGCGCGGGCTGGATACGCGGCGGGTCAGCCGGGATGAGCCGGTGAAGTCCATCTCCAAGGAAACCACCTTCAACGAGGATATCGCGGACCGAGAGTTGTTGAAGGGCCATCTGTGGCGGCTGGCCGAGCAGGTCGCGGACCGGGCCAAGGCGCGCGATCTGGCGGGGCGGGTGGTGACGCTGAAGCTGAAATCGGCGGAATTCGCGCAGGTCACGCGGCGGCACAGCCTTGCCGCCCCCACCCAGATCGCGGACCGGATTTACCGGGAGGCCGAGGCGATGCTGGGGGCCTATAAGGACAGCGGGCCGTTTCGGTTGATCGGGGTGGGGATTGCCGATCTGTGCCCCGCAGCACAGGCCGACACGGCGGGCGATCTGCTGGACCCCGATGCCGGCAAACGCGCGGCGGCCGAGGCGGCGACCGACAAAATCCGCGCCAAGTTCGGCAGCGATGCAATCATCAAGGGCCGGGCGCTACGCTAGCACCCGAATGGGCGCGCCGGATTGAAAGGCCCGCAGCGCCTCGACCGTTTGGGTGTAGAACAGCCGAAAGGTCGCCTCGGTCGTGTAGCCCAGATGCGGGGTCAGCAGCAGGCGGCCCGAGGCGATCAGTTCCGCATCGCGCAGCGGATCATCGGCGGGCAGGGGTTCGGTATCAAACACATCAATCCCCGCCTTGGCCGGAAAGCCGCGCCGCAGACCGGCCAGCAAAGCCGCGCTGTCATGGATCGGCCCGCGCGAGGTGTTCAGGAACACCGCGCCCGGTTTCATCGCGGCAAAGGCGTCCGCGTCGATCAACCCGCGAGAGCGGTCTGACAGCACCAGATGCACCGACACCACATCGGACGCCGCCATCAGCGCCTGCAAGGAGGCGGCGCGATCTACCCCCAGATCATCGCAGCGGCTTTGCGTCAGATTGGCCGACCAGGCGCTGACATCCATGCCGAAGGCGCGGCCAAAACCGGCCATTTGCGCGCCGATATTCCCAAGGCCCACCAGCCCAAGCCGCAGCCCGGCCAGATCACGGCCCAGCCCGTTTTGCCAAGCGCCTGCGTTCAGGCTGGCCACTTCGGGCAGCAAGCCGCGGTTCAGGGCCAGCATCAACAGCACCGCAAGTTCCGAGGTGGTGGTCTTGCGCGACTCGGTTCCGCAAACGGTGATGCCAAGCGCCTTGGCGGCGGCCAGATCAATGCTGGCATTGCGCGGCCCGGTCGTGACCACCAGCCGCAAATTCGGCAATGCTTGCAACAAACCTGCGGGCAGGGGCGTGCGTTCGCGCATCACGCAAATCGCCTCATACGGCAAAAGCCGCGCAACAAGGGCGGCATGATCGGCCAGCGTATCGGTGTAAACCGTCACCTCGCCCAAGCCCGACCAATCGGCCAATCGCAAGGCTTGGTTGCTGTAATCATCCAGAAGGGCAATTTTCATGGCGGGCCTTTTCGTGCTGTTTCAGGCATGTGGCGGGGGTTTGGCCGTGCTGTCAACCGCCAGCAAGGCCGCCCGAAATGAATTGGCCCGCCGCAAACTGCGACGGGCCAAAGGGAGCAAGAGTGGTTAAACCCTTACGCCAGACTTACATCGGGGGCATGATTACCGCGTCGATCACATGGATCACGCCGTTCGAGGCTTCGATATCGGCGGTGGTGATGTTGGCGCCGTTCACTTTCGGGCCACCTTCCAGCGTGATCGTCGCTTCGGCACCCTGCACGGTCGGGGCCATCATGCCTTCGGTCAGGTCGCCCGACATCACTTTGCCCGCGACGACGTGATAGGTCAGGATCGCGGTCAGCTTGTCTTTGTTTTCCGGCTTCAGCAGGTCTTCGACGGTGCCTGCGGGCAGGGCTGCAAAGGCCTCATCGGTCGGGGCGAATACGGTGAACGGGCCTTCGCCCTTCAGCGTGTCCACCAGACCAGCGGCTTGCACAGCGGCGACGAGGGTGGTGAAGTTGCCTGCGCCCACGGCGGTGTCGACGATATCCTTCGAGTGACCGTCAGCAAAGGCTGCGGTGGACATCATGGAGGCTGCTGCGGTGAGGGCGATAAAGGTTCTGCGGATCATAGGTCGTCTCCCTTTGAATGGTTCAATACCAATTTGGCTTGGCATAGGGGAAACGCAGGGCGGCGCGCTTTGGATCATGCCGACATTTTTGTGTAGGGGGCTTGACGCAAAAGGCCCCGGCGCTAAGCCAAGGGCCTTTTGGTTTTCAAGTCACATCAAAGTTACCAGAACCGGTTAATCCAGCCCCAAAGCATCGTTCACAATGCTTTCCAGCAGCGCCTGAACCGGGGCCATGCTGCCGTCATAGACCTGATGGCTGACGGTGACGGTGCCTGCGCTTTCCGGTTGTTCATAGACCCGGATCGCATAGGGGCAGAAGTGAAAGTTAAGCGGGTCCGCCTCCATCACCTGTCGGCTGACGCTGGCCGAACAGAATTCATACACATCAGCGGCCAGAAACAGCACCTTGTCGCTGCCCATATCGGCGCGGGTGCGTTCCAGCATCTCGCCGGTGTGGCTGACATGGTCGATCACCAGCCCCGCCGACAGGATCGCGCTTTCCACCGCGAAGGCGACATCGTCAAAGGGTTCATCGGTCGTATAGGTCTTGAACTCTTGCGCGGAGGCGGCGCTGCCAAGGCCGAGGCTGGCAACAAGAAGAAGGGATTTGAACATGACGGGCCTTTCCTTGGGGTCTTCGCATTCTGGCTTATGAATATAAGGCGCGCCATGCGCCGGGACGCCGCAGCGGGTGCTGGCACCATGTTACAACGGCTTGCCGATATTGTGAGACAAGTTTTGATGCGTTTCACCAATCATGCGCTATCTTCAATCGAAATGGAAACGTGGAGAATGGGACATGCGCAATCGGTTCAACGGCAATCTGAAATGGTCTGATGTAACGCCAAAGGCGCAATGGATGAACCGGCGCAGCCTTTTGCTTGGGGCAGGGGCCGCGATGGTGGCGGGCCAGGCGGGGGCCAAGATCACTTCGGTTCCCAGCGCCTATTCCACCGATGCCATCCCCAACACGTTCGAGGAGATCACGACTTATAACAACTTCTATGAATTCGGCACCGACAAGGAAGACCCGGCCCGCAACTCTGCCGCCTTTCAGCCGGACCCTTGGGCCGTGCAGATTGATGGTTTGGTCGACAAACCCGGCAGCTATGATCTGGCCGATATTCTGGGCGGCGTGACGCTGGAAGAACGCATCTATCGTTTCCGCTGTGTGGAGGCGTGGTCGATGGTGGTGCCATGGGTCGGGTTTGAACTGGCGACGCTGTTGAACCGGGTGGGCGTGCAACCCAGCGCGAAATTCGTCGCCTTTGAAACCGTGGTGCGCCCCGAGGAAATGCCGGGCCAGCGCCAGCCGCTGCTGGATTGGCCCTACCGCGAAGGGCTGCGGCTGGATGAGGCGATGCACCCGCTGACGATTCTGGCAACGGGCCTGTATGACGAGCCGATGCCAAAACAGAACGGCGCGCCGATCCGTTTGGTGGTGCCGTGGAAATACGGGTTCAAGTCGATCAAGTCGATCGTGCGGATCACCCTGACCGATACGATGCCCATCACCACATGGAACACGCTGAACCCGCGCGAATACGGCTTCTATAGTAATGTGAACCCGAAGGTGGACCATCCACGCTGGTCGCAAGCCTCCGAGCGGCAGGTGGGCGGCGGCATTTTCGCCCCGCGCGTCGATACGCTGATGTTCAACGGGTATGAAGATCAGGTCGCCGCGCTTTATACCGGGCAAGACCTGACCAAGGATTACTGATCCGTGGTTCAGGCCATCAACACCACCCTGCGCCGCGTGCCGCCCCTTGCTATATATATAGCAGGGGTGCTGCCGTTGGCGTGGTTGGTCTGGCTGCTGTTCAGCGGGGCGCTGGGTGTCGATCCGGTGAAACGGATAGAGCATCAACTGGGCGAATGGGCGTTGCAGCTTTTGGTGGCAGGGCTTGCCATCACCCCCTTGCGCCGATTCACCGGGGTGAACCTGATCCGCTATCGCCGGGCCATCGGGCTGCTGGCCTTCTTCTATGTCGCGCTGCATCTGGGCACATGGCTGGTGCTGGATATCCAGCTGCGCTGGGCCGAGATCTGGGCCGATATCGTGAAGCGCCCCTATATAACGGTAGGCTTTGCAGGATTCGTTGCGATGATTCCGCTGGCGATCACCTCGAACAATGAATCGGTCCGGCGTCTGGGCGCGAAAACCTGGCAAAACCTGCATCGCTTGACCTATTTTGCCGTGCTGGCAGGGGCTGTTCACTACATGTGGCTGGTCAAAGCATGGCCGCCGGAGCCGATTATCTATTTGATTCTGGTTATTTTCTTGCTGGCGACTCGCTTGGTTCCCAAAAAACGCGCCTGAGTCGGCCTTTTCGGCAATCCGCTGGCAGCGTCCGGTAAGTTTTCGGCAAATTCCGGCCCTGAATTGTGCCGAAAATTTCACGAACCACAGCATCTAGAGCAACTTTTGGCATCCGAAAAGAAAATGTCATCTTTCTGTCTTTTTGCTCTTGTGGGTTCCGAACTCCCGGCCTAAATACTGCCTCACCGAAACGAAGACGGTCGGAAACGAACGGAACGGAGCGGCGCTGAACTTGGAAGGGTTCGGAAAGAATACTCGAAGATACGGCGGCTGGTTGCGCTAAGAAGTTAGCGCGGTCTGTTGTTTTTGTCTTCTGCTCTTTGACATTGATGATATCTGAAGAGATATGTGGGCGGTTTGGACGTTTCGACGTTTTATCCGACGCATATCGGCCTAGTAGAGAAGCTGACGTAAGTTGGTGGAT
>NZ_RPEN01000114.1 GCF_003991405.1 Pseudorhodobacter sp. E13 | reverse complement strand
GACGCCCTTGGCGGTTTCGATGTCGGCGCTGGTGAATTTGATGCAGTTCGTGGTCATTGCTCTTCTCCTTGTTTGCGTTGCAATGATGGTCACCTTGCAGCTGGCCAAGGCCCGGCCACACCGAAGGCGGAGCGTAGCGGAGAGGGGCAGGCGCCGGTCTTTTTGATCCGCGAGGAATGGCCCGCAGGGTCAGGGGAAAAAGATCGGCGACAACCTTTGTGGACGGGACGACAGCTGCGACCAGCATGTCATGCAAAGCAACACATCGGGAGAAGTGCCCTGGCCACGAAGGAAGGTGAGTAAACAGCCGAGGGAGATGCCAGGGGCGGTGTCTTTTCTGCCCTCTCACCCCGAGCCGCAGCCGGGCGGGTTCGCGCTTTGCCGGACCCTGTCCAATGTGCCGCGACGGCTGGTTCCCGTGGCAACGCGATGTGGATTGTCTGGAAGAGCAGCAGGCAGAACGTCGACGCAGCCACACCCTGCATGGCTCACCCGGATTTCGAACGGTCCTTCTACGGCAGCCCGATAACTTGCGATCCGCGCATCACGACCATCGCCGGCCTTATGCCAGCTGCGGCCAATGCGATCGTGCGGTCGTCGACCATCGTTTGCGACCCAGGATGACGGGGCGGCACAGCATGTCCGGCAAAGCACGGAACAACACTGGCCGAGACGCGAGGTACGTGATCACTGATGTCACACGCCCGCCCCAGCGACCGTTACCGAATGGCCGAGATGAAGCGTTGCCACGACCATGCGACGGCTGGTCGGGCTGGCTCTGGAAGAGACTGCACGGCCAGCGGTACGTCGCAGGGAGAGGCGGCGTTTCAGCTCGGGGAGGTCGGCTGCGCGCAGCCGACCGAGTAGGGCGCGGTGCTGACCAAAGGGCAGGAGGGGCCAAGGTTCCCCTTGAATGCTTCAGCCAAAAAATCAAAAGTCACTTCAACGGCAGGGCTATTGAGACAGGCGGAACACACTTTGATTGAGCTGAAAATCGAACTTGTTGGCATTAAGCCACCGATCTGGCGCCGGATCCTCGTGCCTGATGATATCAGCTTGGACATCCTGCATTCCGTTGTCCAAGGCGCTATGCCTTGGCAAGACTATCATTTGCATGAGTTCGAGATTGGCGAAGACAGGTTCGAGGCCCGTGACGAAAGTGACGACAGCTGGGACCCAAACGATGGCCGGAAGGACGAAAAGAGGCTTACTCTTGGAGAGCTGGTCAAGAAAGGCAGCCAGTTCACATACACTTATGATTTCGGCGATGGGTGGAGGCATCTCGTCACCGTTGAGAAGATTAGCAAACCAACCGGCAGACCAGATCAGGATTTTCCCGCCTGTGTTGCCGGAGCGCGCGCGTGCCCGCCAGAGGACTGTGGAGGGCCCTACTCTTATGAAGAGTTTCTCGACGCGCTGACCGACAAACACCACCCGGAACATCGTGATACAAAGCAATGGGCGGGCGCGTTCGAACCGGAAGTGTTCAGCGTGCAGCAAGCGAATGCTGCCGTCGGTGCGATGTTTGTATGGGCAAAAGAACGCCACAATCGAAAGTGAAACTTGGCTTTGGTTTGGCGCAGCGGCTTCGCCATGGGCACAAAGCTTCAACTTTTCGATCCGAATGGCCGAGCGTCTCCTCGGCCAATCTAGGGCACCCACGCCCTGCTTTGCTGGTGAGCTTCAGAGCTGACAGCCACCAGTCTCTTTGAGAATTTCAGAGTTTGTCGATCCTTGGCGGACTATCTCACAGGTTTTCAAAGAAACAAGTGGCGATCTCTTTAAAAATACATCATTATGTCGCCTATGAGCGGACAAGAACACGAAAAACTAAAGAACCTTCTTGAGGCTGTCCCCGCGGGGTTCCTCGTGGACTCGGTCTGGCTTGAGCACCACGGGATAGGCCGACGTTCGTCCTACGCTTATGTCCAACGCGGCTGGCTAGAACGCCTTGGCCGCGGCGTCTTCCGCCGCCCCTCACCAAGCAGCGCCACCACGAACACCCTTGACTGGAAGACCTGCCTGCTCTCGCTCCAGCACATCATGCACTACCCTGTCCATATCGGGGGCGCGACGGCATTGGGCCTGCAAGGCTATGCGCACTATCTCTCCCTCGGCGACAAAAGCACGGTTTGGCTCTACGGCTCAAAAATCCCCAACTGGCTCGAAAGACTGCCGCTCAACGCCAAACTCCGCACACGCAGCGTATCGCTGTTCTCCGATCCAGAGTTGGGTGTCAACGACGCGCGAAATAATCTCAACGAGACAGCATCGTCCCTGCCATGGGACTGGAAACTGGTGATGTCCTCGCCGGAACGCGCGATCTTTGAGGCGCTGGACGAGTTGCCGGATCAGGAGAGCTTTCACAACCTCGACATGGTGTTCGAAAGCCTGACGACGTTGCGCCCAAGAACCCTCTCGGCACTGCTCAGAAGTTGCAAGAAGATCAAGGTCAAACGCCTGTTCTTCGTGTTCGCCGACCGCCACGACCATGCCTGGCGCAAGCGACTCGATCCGGAAGAGTTCGACCTCGGCAGCGGGGATCGCGCGTTGGTCAAAGGCGGCAAGATACATCCGCGCTACAGGATCATGGTGCCCGAAGAGTTTGTAAGAAAGGAACGTGGTCATGGCGCGTGAAGACTATGCCGCCCAAGTGGCCCTGCTCGTGCGGGTACTTCCATATGTCGCGAAGGAGGAGATATTTGCGCTCAAGGGCGGGACAGCCATCAACCTCTTCTATCGCGACCTTCCGCGGCTCTCAGTCGATATCGATCTGACCTATCTGCCTGTCAAGGACCGCGCCGAAAGCCTCGCTGAGATCAACGACGCGATGGACCGGATTGCCGCTGACATCGAAGGCGGCATCACCGGCGCCAAAGCGCAGCGCATTGCCGGCGGTGGCGGCGGCGCCACGCGTGCGCTCGCACGCCTCGGCGCAGCCGAAATCAAAATCGAAACCTCCCCCGTTACCCGGGGCGTCGTGCATGACCCGGAACAACGTGAAGTCTCCGAAGCCGTCGAGCAGGAGTTCGGATATGCGACGATGAACATCGTCGCTTTCGAAGATTTGTTCGGCGGCAAGCTCCATGCCGCCCTTGATCGCCAACATCCGCGAGACCTTTACGACGTCAAGCTGCTCTACGAGAATGAAGGCTTCACGGACGAGTTGTTCCGCACTTTTCTGATCTATGTCGCGAGCTCGCCACGCCCGCCGCACGAATTGCTGAACCCAAACCTGATCGATCTGAATCAGCCCTATGTCCGGGAATTCGAGGGCATGACGAAGGGAGCGGTCGACCTTGCGGAATTGATCTCAACGCGCGACCACCTGATCGCGGACATCCAATCCCGCATGGATGAGGACGCGAAGAGGTTTCTGAGAACCCTGCATGAAGGCGATCCGGACTTCGACGCGATCGACCGCCCTAAAGCGGCCGAGCTTCCAGCGGTTCGATGGAAGCTCATCAACGTGAACAAGCTGAAAGCAGAAAACCCCAAGAAGCATGCCGCCCAAGGGGAAGAGCTGGAGAAGCTCCTCGGCTGAAGATGGATCAGAGATAACTGATTTCGAGAACGACCCCGACTACGAAGAATGCTTGGTCACGTTTTTTGATGTGCTCGGCTTTCCAACAAGTCTGCGGGCCGCCCCAGTTTCGAGGCGGCCACTTCCAGAGCGTCAATCTTGTCTTCGCGCGACAACGAAAAATAGGTTTGGTTTTCTGTCATTGCGACGACGCAAGCGCGCTAAGTTCCTTGGCCATCCAGGTTGGCGCACCGGCACGAAGGCTCAGAAGCTCGCGCTGCTCCTCTTCGTTCAATGTCGCCTTGATACGCCTCAAAGCCTGCGCAGCTTCGGTTTTGCCGAAATATGCAAGCGCCCGAAAAGCGTGGCCGGCACGACTGTTGGGTGCACGAAGCTGCCAGCTCGGCACATGTTTAAGCTCGACGCTTTGCGCTCCGAGTTTCAGATGACGGCTCGGCCCGGAAGTCCAATAGACTTGACGGGATGGATTCTGTGTCGAAATACCGAGCAGGTTCGCTGCCGACGCCCCGCTTTGCGACACACGCTCACCGGTTGATTTCGCAATGTGCTCAACCACGGCCTGAACCGAGGGTGCCCGGCTGCCGAAGCGGGTTTTCACAGGCAAGGCAAACAATCCGCGTCTCACACGCAGAAGCTCCCCACGTCGAACCAAACGCGACAGCGCCTGGTCGACCGCGGCACGCTCTCCGAGGTGCAACAACTCCCGCGCCGACAGGGTCGCCCCCTCCGGCAGCGCTTCAGCATAGGCCTTGATCGCTTGAGATGTGGTTTGCATGCTCGCCTCCATGTGTCAGATATATAGCTTAGTTTCTGACGGTTTTCAAGCTGAAGCTTCCGTGGGTCAGTCTCGCTTAGGACCAGATCGCACTATTGGGACACCTTCCCCGAGCCTCTGAGGCACAAGGAGGAGATTCATGACGACGGCAAATCATGACCAATTGGGTTCGCGTTGTAAGGCCCATATCGACCAAGCGACAAGAACGGCCCTAAGCCGACCTTCGTCGAGACTTCCTATGCTGAGCTGCTGCCGGTTTCGTGGACACGAAGATAAGATCGTGACCAAGGAACTGGAGATCGGACATGGTAAGACGGAAGTTCACGAAGGAGTTCAAGTTTGAGGCAGTGAAGCTGGTGACAGAACGGGGCGTTGCGGTGGCGCAGGCGGCCCGTGATCTGGATCTGGCCGAGAGCGTGCTGCGGCGCTGGATGCGGGAGGCCACGACGGCACCCGTTACGGCGTTTCCCGGCCATGGCCAGCAGCGTGCCGAACTGGCAGAGATCGCAGCTCTGAAGAAAGAGGTCGCCAAGCTCAAGGCGGAGCGTGACATCCTAAAAAAAAACCGTTCCGGGCCGCAGCCCGCCTGTGCGCTGTAGTAACAGCGTGTGCTATGCTGCACTGGAAGGGCAGTTGCCGATGGCTTATTGGTGGGCTTGACCCCGTTAAA
>NZ_RPEN01000113.1 GCF_003991405.1 Pseudorhodobacter sp. E13 | reverse complement strand
GGCCGTCCTCAACCCTTTCGGCCTCGTCGAGGATGGAAAGGATCAGTTCAACCCGCTCGACTACATCCGGCCCCACGAGCTGGCGCGCGACGTGGCCCTGGTTGCGGACGGTCTGGTCAAACCGGAACAAGGCGACGGGGCACATTTTTCGGAAATGGCCCGCCAGCTGGTCGCGGCGGCGATCGAGGTGATCGTGACGCAAGAGGAACCGGACCGGCGCCATCTGATCGCCGTGGCCGATCTGCTGATGTCGGCAAACCTCGACGGCACCCTTCAGGCTTGGGCAGAGAACAAGGACATCGTCGGCCACCGCCCGGCCCAGACTGCTGCCACCATTCTGCGCGCGGGCGACCGCGAACGCGGCTCGATCCAGACGGCGGTCTCGAAAGCCTTCGAGTGGATGCAGTCGGACAACATGCGCCACTTCCTGGCCGGATCCAGCTTCCGCCTGGATGATCTGCTCGACGATCAGGTCGATCTCTTCATCGTGGTGCCGCTCGATCAGGTGGACAAGCAAGCGATCTTCATGCGCCTGTTCATCAACCTTGTCCTGGGCACGGTCGTGCGCCAGGACGGGCGGCGCAAGGTAAAGGCTCCGATCCTGCTGGTTCTCGATGAATTCGTGCGGATGGGCCGCATGGAGCAGATCATGAACATTGCCAACGTCGCCGCAGGGGCCGGTGTCGAAGCCCTGTTCGTCACCCAGGACACGGGCCAGGTCGAAAAAGCCTATGGGCCGAACGATGCGCGCTCGATTTTTGGCTCCTGCATCACCAAGCGCGTCTTCAACCTCAACGATATTGAAACCGCTGAATGGGCTGCGCGCCACCTCGGGGAAAGCACTGTCTATTCTCAGCAAATTCGAGAGGGGAAGGCTCCGAACGAGGGGCGGGATTTTTCTTACTCGGAGCAGCGTCAGAAGCTCATGACGGCTGAGCAGATCACGGGCATGAAGGCAGATGATCTGCTGCTGTTGGTGGGTAACCGCAACCCGCTCAAGGCGAAGCAGAATGTGTATTTCAAGAGCAAGACCTACCGTGGAAGATTCGATCAGAACCCACTGAATTGAATTGATTGCCTGAGTTGTCCACAGGCCTAGTGTGTTAAATATGTGTTAAATATAGTGTTAAGCTGTTTTTGGGGCCTGTTTTACTACGTTGAATCAACATGTTACGCAGTCAGTCGGTAACTAAAAACACGAATCTTGGTAACTGAAAACACGAAATTTGGTAACTGAAAACACGAATCTTGACATGGGTAACTGAAAACACGAATGTGCTACCATGGTAACTGAAAACACGAACCCACTGACACCCCTCTTGCCTGATCGTCACCCTCAGCACGATCTGTTCATCTGTGACGTTGCAGACGCTGTTCTCAAGGACGTCATGCAACATATGGAGCATCCGTTCTACTCACTCTCCAAGAAGCCAGAGACTTCTGTGAAACGTTATAGGAACGGTGATCACTGGTTAGAAATCACGCCGAGTGTCAAAGGGCTGGCAACCATCTATGACAAGGACATCCTGATTTACTGCATCAGTCAGATCATGGCGAAACTTAAACATGGGGAACCGGTCTCGCCCCGCGTTCGTATCAATTCGCACGAACTCCTGATTTTCACGAACCGTGGCACCAGTGGTCGAGAATACATCTCACTTATGGATGCGCTTGACCGGTTGGAAGGCACGCGGATCAGAACGAACATCGTTTCTGGTGACGAAGAACAGATTGATGGGTTCGGGTTGATAGACGCCTCCTCCATCCGTCGAAAGCAAGGCCTCGACGGTCGTTTGCTCTGGTGTGAGGTCAAGCTGTCGGACTGGGTCTTCAATGCAATCAAAAACGAAGAGGTGCTGACCCTTCACCGCGACTACTTTCGCTTGCGCAAGCCGATTGAACGCCGCGTTTACGAGCTGGCGCGCAAGCACTGTGGCCAGCAAAAGAGCTGGAAGATTACCCTAAAGCACCTGCTTATGAAGTCTGGGTCGCAAAGCCCAGAAAAGCGATTTCGTCAGATGATTAAGCAGCTGGCGGTTCATGATCACCTGCCAGATTATCAAGTGTTCTTCGATGAAGTGGCGGACATGGTGGTTTTTACCAATCGCGGCACGATGACTCCGCCCTCCCTTATCGAAGGGCGTATTCCTCCACTGAAGTCTGAAACCTACGATAGGGCGCGACAGGCCGCGCCTGGTTGGGATGTACGTCACCTGGAAAGTGAGTGGCGTGACTGGATCGTGGAGGCTCCGAGGGATGTGGATGCCGCATTCGTAGGCTTTTGCCGTAAGTGGTTCGAGAAGCGCGGCAGACCATAACTGGATTTAAAACCGGTTATTGATTTAAATCCGGTATCAAATTTTATTCCGGTATTGGAAATTTTCCCGGTAAGTGATATGTTTCCGGTAATGAAAATAGTATGAGGCCGAGCAATGCCCGTCATCGTCATGGCAAGCCCCAAAGGGGGCGTCGGAAAATCCACATGTGCTGTAATCTTGGCCACGGAGTTCGCTCGGATGGGAGCTCAAGTGACAGTCTTGGACTGCGACCCCAACAAGTCACTGACCCGATGGGCATCTCACGGACTCCCCAAAGGTGTGACGCTTCATCAGGATATAGGGCGCTCTGAGATAGTGCCGACGATCAGGGCATCAGATGGCGATGGGCAGATCGTGATTGTTGATCTTGAAGGCGTAGCATCGCAGCTTGTCAGTCGCGCTATCTCTCAAGCAGATCTGGTTATCGTCCCGATGCAGCCAACGGCACTCGACGCGGAGATCGGGTCTGAAGCCTTGGCTTTGATCCGAGAAGAGGAAGAGGCGCTTGGCCGCACAATCCGTCACGCCGTTGTTCTGACCAAAACAAGCGCAGCTGTGAAAAGCCGCGTTCAAAAGGAGCTGGAACTACAGCTGCGCGGGGCAGGGATCGACGTCATCGAGCCATCCCTCGTCGCGCGCGCAGCGTTTTCAGAAATCTTCGCTTATGGCGGTGATCTGGCCGCGATGATGAAAGACCCTGACATGGTAACTGGCGGCAAGGTCGATAAGGCATTGGAGAACGCCAAAGATTTCACGGAGGCTGTCTATGAGCGGCTCAAATAGGCTTGCAGGGCTGAAGGCCAAACCAAAAGACACCACGGCTGCTGAGGTCCGCCGCGTTGACGAGGTTGGAGAGGCGAGGGGGTTTCTCGATCGAACCCCACGCAAGAAACCAGGGCGTAAACCAAGCCCTCGCACCTATCAGCTGCACCCGAAGGTCTTCCCTGAAGTCGGGGAAGCGATTGCCGCTGAAGCTGAGCGAGTTGGCATCACGCAGGGCCAGCTAATAGAGATGATGTGGGAAGCATATCAAAGACAAAAGCTCTAACGATGTCAGTTGTTTACTGTGCAAAACCTGTTCAAACAAACCGAACCACCTCTTGCTGCCAAGGGGATAAAGCGAATTGACAAATTCAACGGAAGTCCATCCAGACTACGACCCACAATGGTTAGATCAAAGTTCGCTGAAAATTTTCTGGCAATCTGCATTTCAGCTATCTGGTAGTTGGTCTGGCCCGTGGCCTCCTCGCGAAATTCACCACACAAATGCCAGATTGTGGAATGGCTTGGCTCGGCGTTATTTTCTAGACTACAAACAAATACAAATGTGCGAAGAATTCGGGATTGATATTCCTGAACTTCCAGAGGAACAGATAGACGGCTTGAGAGAGGTTCTCATCGCAAAGAGTGGCCTGTCGCCAGAGCGGGTTGCTGAATGCGGAAGCAGCATCAATTTTGATAACCAAATATTCCACGATGAACTAAACCTTGTTGGAATGGTTTTTCCAACAACATTCCATGGAGATTATGCAAGATTTATAGAGGGAGTAACTCTCACAGGGTCAGTTTTCCTTTGCGTCACGTATTTACCCAATACTTCAATAGCGCGATGCGATATTCGTGATTGTCGGTTTCTCGATTTTGTAAACATATCAAATGCAACCATAGGCAATCTAGATGCTTCAAACGCGTCTTTTTCCGAGGGGCTCTACTGTGAAAAAACAAAAATTGGTGGATGCAGTTTTGAAGGTTGTAAATTTGACCGGCATTTGAATATTTGCTTTTCTGAGTTTGAACTCCCACCGTCATTCCACAGTGCAAGTTTGTGCGATCTAATTGAAATCGAAGGAGTAAAATGGCCCCCAGTCCCAAAGGAAAGAGAAAGTGCGCTCCAACACGCCAAAAACTATGAGAGTCTTCGTCGGCACCTTTCTAGTGTTCTGAGTCTGACGCTTGTTACCGATTTCCGCGAATTTCATCGAGTTTGTCCAGCGCGCGGCGTTCGCGGGTAAGGATGTCTTGCGCCGACTTTGTCCAGACGA
>NZ_RPEN01000112.1 GCF_003991405.1 Pseudorhodobacter sp. E13 | reverse complement strand
GATCACTCCAAATGCCCCCAGCTGGTTCAAGCCGGGGCAAGGTTGCACATGGGTCAATTCTCAGTGACAATTTTGGCCGCTGCCGGGTCAATTCTCAGTGGCAATCAACAGGGCCTAGGGAGAATAAACCCGGAAAGTGGGGGAGCATGTCAACGACAGTGTGCGGCTTGTAATGCCTGGACTGTAGATGGGGCAATTCCAAGAAAGGAGGCGAGTTGCAGCGACAAACCGAATGTAACGCTGGCCAACACGGGTCGCTGACCAGTCTCGCAATCTGTGAAAAGGGCATGAAGGTGATGGTTCGTACCGCCCTGAACGTGCCAGTCCGATGTGGCGGCGGCATTACCGGGAAGATGCAAGGTATATCGCGGCAAGGTCGGTTTCGGGGGCAACCTCAACGGCTGTGACGTGCACAGACGAAACTGTCGCCGCGCGAAGACTGCTCAAGAGGATAAGACCCGCAAGGCTGAGCTTGGCGCAAGCCGATGGTTAAGACCGTGCCGCGCTCAGTCGAACAGGCCGGGTTGGGCTGCGGGTTTGGCTTTCTTGCCCTAGATCACTGGTGCCGATGCCTAAGTAGCCCCGTTTGCGTTTGGCTGCGGCTAGTTTCATGAGCGCGGTGATCGCCTTTCCTTCGTCATCATGGGTTTCAATCATGACCTGGCCCCGATACCCAATCCGGCCCCACTCCCGAATGAGACACGCGCCGCCAAAAAGGTCACGCTGAACGCTAAGCCGGTAGAAGCGACGCATGTTATAGGCCGAGTCAATCCGCCTCAAGTGGAGGTCGGTTGGAAAGATTTCGAGCTGGACGGGCTGATCGAACATATAGTGATCCAGATAGCTGGATTTACTATATCAGGTAGCAAGGCACGTTTCCATCATGATCGCGCTTTTCAACAGCGCCGCATGGGAGAATGACCGGCCTTGAAGAGACGTGCCCCTTGAATTGACCGCGCGCCGTGAAAAGTAAGACGGCCCGCACGGTGTCAGCCCTCATCCGCGCGAAGGAAATGGCACCACATTTGTCGATATTGTCTGAGGTTGGAATTCCAGTCCGGCTGACCAAAGCGGGGTCTTGCGCCATATCCTTTCGTCGATGCCGCCACTGTCTGTACGAGTCAACAGGCCCATCCACTCAAGTGGCATGGCGACAGCGCTGAACAACCCGCCCGCCGGACCACGCCATCCACCGCCAGCACTGGGGCCATAGAGGAGGTTGGCCAGATCGGGGAGCGTGAAGCCATCCCAAGGCATCCGGTTAATGGCGTTCAACCACAAATCCCAGTCTCCGATAGGCGCCTCACCTGTGCGCATGCCTTCGGAATGGTCGAACCGAAACAAGAATGCGGGCACGATGGAGGCAAAGGCGGCTTCTGGATCGCCTGCCAGATCCATGCCGGGCTTTGTCAGCCGCCATCCGCCACCCATTTTACGGCCAAGCCGCAAAGACGTGAGCAGCACACGAAGGTATTCCAAGGGTGGAACGTCATATTCGTTCAAGACCTTGTTGACACGATAAAGCTTCTCAGCAGTCCAGTTTTGGAAATCCATCCGCCGCACGACCCAATCGATGCAGTGCCGGTTCCATGCCCCAGCCTTGGTCAGCCCGATCTCGCCGTGTTCAACCTGATAGGCCGCGACAGTCTGATATGCGCGCACCATCGGCGCAGTTGTGATGACTAAGTCGCCGCCGGGATGTGGTCGAAACTGGACAGAGGTGGCCATAAGCGGAAAATCCAATTGGTTGGGATAGGGAAAACACCCCCGGCGAATGGTGGCTGAACAGACCCTAGCGGCGCAAGCTCATCATAGTGCTGGTCAAATGATGGCTGCATTTCGGTTCATCGGGAAGATCAAATCAGGCCGCCCTCGCAATCCAACGCTGCAAGTTCGGACAGGACAGTGGACCGGGCTTGGTCACGTTCGGTTTCATAGGCAAAAAGATCCGTTGCCCGAATACGACGATGGCGACCAACAGTTGTGAACGGAATATCGCCCTTTTCAAGCAGCCTAATCAAGAAGGGCCGGGAAACATTGAGCATGTCGGCCGCTACTTGCGTTGTGAGCTCAGCTTCAACGGGGACCATGCGAAACCCACGACCACTTGAAATCAGGCGCATAATATCGAGCAAGGCGTCGGTAAGTGCCGGAATGAGGGTGAAGTTGCGCGTCTCGCCTCCGGGGCCGGCAAACGAGAGGTCGACTGGTTCGCCTTCGGTCACTTGCAAAGCGATGATGTGACGAAGTTGATCTGCGTTGTCGATTTCGGCCTTTGTGGGCAGCCGGTTCGAGAAATGTTCCTTGTGCGCTGCCACCACTTTGCCCTCCTACGTCGCCGTTCGGCGTCCAATGACAGGTGCACGTGACGTTCAATCGAAACAAGCTAAATATTCGCATTATTCGAAAAACTGGCGATTACCAGTCTTCGGTGCCAGAAAGCTCCTAATCAGACTCACTGATCCGTTGGATAACCAGGCCCGCCGGTCGGCCAACGTTTGACGGCTGCTGGTGTAAAGTCCAAAATACTATCCATAACCATATGAAAATGCTACATTTGTGGTGTCTAGTCGACTATATCGCCCCAGAGGAACAACAAATTTATGATTTTCAATGAGTTGGACAACAGAACAGCTCGAGAGCGCATCAATCTCTCTCAGGTTTGGCAGGCATGGATTGAGGCCGAAGATCTGCGTCGGCACAGCTTCCTAGGGACAATGGCCTTTGAGCAGCGTGATGGCACAGATTACCTATACCGTCGAATCGGGCCAGTCGGAAAGAGCCTTGGGCCGAGGTCCGTCGAGACAGAGCAACTGTTAGAGCGATTCAAGGCCACTCGCGAACAAAACAAGACGCGTCTGCAAACGCTGTCAGACAACCTGAACACCCAGGCAGCCATTCTGCGTAGTCTCGGTGCCGGGCGGATGCCAATCGTACCGGCCAGAATCCTGCGCGAACTCCGCATTCACGGCAAACAAACCGGATTGCGCGTCATCGGCACCAACGCGCTCTATGCTTATGAGGCGCTGGCAGGCGTTGTCTTTGAGGAAGGTGCTACCGCCACAGGCGATATCGACCTTCTGCAAGATGATCGGCGGCGGCTACGGCTACTGACGGAAGACAAGACCTTCACAGGGCTGGCAAAGCTTATCCAAGACAAGGTGGATCGCAGTTTTCAGACTCGCAGCAAACGGGATTACCGCCTGACCAACAACGATGGCTATATGGTGGAACTGATCAGGCCGGAGCCTCGGCCCGCATGGAAGAAAATGGCCGGAGCAGAGTCACCCTTTGAGGGCGATCTGGTTGGAGCCCCAATCATTGGCCTGCAATGGCTGGTCAACGCGCCGTCGGTTGACGCAATTGCCGTCGATGAGCGTGGATTTCCCGCCCCAATGACCTGCCCCGATCCACGCTATTGGGCGGCCCATAAACTTTGGCTGTCGCAACGCGACGACAGAGAGCCGGTCAAAAAAGGACGTGATCTGGCGCAAGCTCTGGCGGTGATCGCACTCATCAAAGAGCGGCTACCACAGTTGCCGATAGACGACACGTTTCTCGCAACTTTGCCGAAGGCACTGGCAGACCAAATGACCGGCCCACCCGAGAAGAAGCCCAATCCAGGGCCCAATTGGTAACAGACGTGCGCATACCGGATTTCGGCGCTGTCACACATCTCGCAAAGTTGGCTAGGGTCAGGACCCATTGATTTGCTTGAGGCTGCCGTCGCTGCGTGATTCAAGGCCCCTAGCTACGGGGGTGATCATGAGCAATCTATTCTGGCTGACGGACGAGCAG
>NZ_RPEN01000111.1 GCF_003991405.1 Pseudorhodobacter sp. E13 | reverse complement strand
GGGGTCGAATGCCGGTGAGTGCAGAATGACACCCTAAGATTTTTGGTTATTGTTTTGGCCACCTGTATTCGCCTGTGAGGAGGATATGTGCCCATCCGAGGGGTGAGGTATGCACCAGAAGATCTGGGGAGCAGTTGAGGGCGCCGCGTTTTCGTGAGGCGACGGCTTCTCCGAGATGTTTGGTGTTCCAGTAAATGACAATGGCGGCAAGGAGGTTGAGGCCAGCCATGCGGAAATGCTGCCCTTCGGCGGTGCGGTCGCGGATTTCACCTTGGCGACCGATACGCAGGGCGTTTTTCAGCGCATGGTGAGCCTCGCCTTTGTTCAGACCGATCTGGGCACGGCGCTGCATATCGGTGTCGAGCAGCCAGTCTATGATGAATAGCGTTCGTTCCACCCGTCCAATTTCTTTGAGGGCTTCAGCCAACTCGTGCTGGCGGGGATAGGCTGCAAATTTACGTAGAAGCTGGCTGGGTGGCATGACACCTGCCACCATGGTGGCGGCACTGCGCAGAATATCTGGCCAGTTGGCTGAGATGATGTTTTGTCGAACCTTGCGGCCGATCAGGCCTTTGAGTTCCTTGGGGACGTAGGCCGGATCAAAGACGTAGAGCCTCTTGGAGGGCAGATCACGTATGCGTGGAATGAACTGGAAGCCCAGAAGCGCCGTGACGGCAAAGACATGATCGGTGAAGCCGCCGGTATCGGCGTATTGCTCGCGGATACTGCGTCCGGTCTCATTCATAAGCAGGCCGTCAAGGATGTAAGGGGCCTCGCTCACGGTCGCGGGGATGGTTTGGGTGGCAAAGGGGCCGAACTGATCGGAAACATGGGTATAGGCCTTCAGTCCTGGTTCATTGCCATACTTGGCGTTGATCAGGTTCATCGCCTCGCCCTGACGAGTGGTTGGAAAGAACTGCCCGTCGCTGGAGGCGGTGGTGCCGCCACCCCAGAAGCGGGCCATGGGCAGAGCGGACTGCGCCTTTATCACCGTGGCCAAGGCACGGTTGAGCGCATCGCCTTCAACATGCCAGCGTGAGATGCGCGAGAGCTGGAAATAGTCATGGGTGCTGGTGGCCTCGGCCATCTTGCTGAGGCCAAGGTTCAGGCCTTCTGCCAGCAGAACGGTCAGCAAGCCGATCCTGTCGGTGCATGGCGCACCGGTGCGGATATGGGTGAAGGCTTCCGTGAAGCCTGTAGCATCGTCCACCTCCAGAAGCAGATCGGTGATCCGCACATCGGGCAGCCTTTTGTATAAATCCAGAACAAGTTCGTCGGCTTCGGTGGGCACTGCGGCGGTGAGTCTGTCGATCTTCAACACGCCGTCCTCGATAGAGCCACCCGGAATGGCCCCGGCACGGGCCGCAGCGGCGAGGCGCTTCAACCCCTCAGCCATGCGGGTCTTGCGATCTGCCAGCCAATCTGCCGGTTCGAAGGGCACGGCCAATCTGGGCGTGGCCCGCGCCTCCGCCATCGGTACCAGCGCTTGCGTCAGGTCGGCATAGCGCCGGGAATGCGTCAGCCAAACGTCACCAGAGCGAAAGGCATCGCGTAGATGAAATAGCACGGCGACCTCCCAAAGCCGATGGTCAGTTGGGGCCTGTGCCTGAAGGTGCTGGAGCCATTTGGAACTGCGGCGCAGAAAGGTTGTTGGGCGGGCAGTTGCTTCTCCTCCCGCTGCGATAAGTTGGGCAGCCTTGACCAAGGGTTCGCTCACCGATGCGGCCTGAATATCGAGTGCCCTCAACATGCGCGGCGCGTAGCGCCGAAATCGGTGGTAGCCTTGGACGACATGGGACAATGGGTTGGCCGCCATTGTACTGGTCAACTGCATCGCTGTGGAGACAAGCCCTTCGAGATCACGCCAACCGCAGGCGGTCGTAACCGCGTTCTCCAGGGGTGCGCCATCGCCATGCGCTTCCAAGAGGGCGGCCCCCAAGCCTGAGAAAGAACGAAGTGTGTTCTGCAATGCTGCTTTGGCGTCGGTAATCTGCATATCACATAACGCCTTGGCATCACGCCAAGTTTTACCCACGATCCGGTCATGCGTCTCGATCACCGCGTCAGCTATCGCAGCCTGCCACTCCACGGTGCAAACGGCGAGGATTGCCAGCCGCCGATCACCGGAAATATCGCGCAAATCATCCGAGAAATACCGTTCACCCTGCCTGCGAAGCCGGGCAATGCGATGCGGTGGAACGCCATCAAGGGCAGCAGTTGCAAGCCCGAGACCTTGCAGGAACTCTAACCGGTTCAGCAGGCGGTTCGCGCCCGCCGAGTTCTTGCCAACCTCAAATTGGCGCAGCCAGACGAACCGACTTACCCGCCCATCGACATCTTCCGATAGTAAAGCATCAAGCTTGGCCCGCATCGGGTCATCAAGCCGATCAGCGATACGCGCTTCCACCCGGCGTTCGGCGGTGACCAAAGCATCTGCACAGAGTCGCTCAATCACAGATAGCCCCGGCAGGATGGTCAGGGTCCGGCTACATTGCGCCACGAACCGGCGCGCCAGATCCTCATTGGAACGCGCGACCTCAGCCTCACCTTCGAGCCAGGTCTTCAGGTCACGCGAACCCCGCCCAGTAAACATTTTGTAGCCATAGATCGCCCGAAGAGCCTCAAGATGCTGCTGCCGCGTTTGGCGACGGGCGGCATAGGCGAGAAGCACTTCGCCTGTAATGCCCAATTGAGCGCCGATGAAACGAAGCACTTTGTCCGGGATGACCTCCCCATTCGACAGCAGTCGCCCCGGATACCGTAGGGCACACAACTGAAGTGCAAAACCAATCCGGTTCTCTGGCCGTCGCCGTCTGCGGATATGATCAAGATCATCATCGGCCAGCGTATAGTGACGAAGCATTTCCGCTTCACTGGTTGGCAGATCAAAAAGGGCGGCGCGTTGGCGCTCGGTCAAAATGGTGCGATGCGCCATGTTTCTTTTGCTTTCAAAAAATGGATTGGTTAGTTTTATTTATGACATGAGATAAGGAACAAGTTAGGTGCAGAAAAGTGATTGCCGAGCCCAGGCGTCCCAAACGTTCGTTTGTGAAACATGCTGATTGGCTACGCCCGAGTGTCGAAGGCCGACGGCAGTCAGTCGCTCGACCTGCAAAAGGATGCCTTGAACGCCGCCGGTGTACCTGAGAGCCAAATCTATTCTGATCACGCCTCCGGCAAGAAAGATGACCGCCCCGGGCTGGAGGCCTGCCTGAAGTCCCTGCGGGCGGGCGATATTCTGGTGGTCTGGAAACTCGACCGGCTCGGGCGCAGCCTGCACCATCTGGTTAAGACTGTCGCGATGCTGACCGAGCGCGACGTCGGTCTGAAAGTGTTGACAGGTCAAGGCGCTGCGATCGACACGACAACAGCCGCAGGCCGCCTGTCCTTTGGTATCTTCGCAGCACTGGCCGAGTTTGAAAGCGAACTGATCCACGAACGCACGATGGCTGGGCTGCAAGCTGCCCGTGCCAGAGGCAGAACCGGTGGTCGGAAATTCGCGCTCACCAAGGCCCAGGTCCGCCTCGCCCAGGCCGCCATGGCAAATCGCGACACATCGGTCGCCGAACTCTGCAAAGAACTAAAAATCCGACCCGTCACCCTCTACCGATACGTCGATCCAAACGGAAACTTGCGGGAATATGGAAAACGCGTGCTTGAAATAGCTTAGGGTGTCATTCTGCACTCAGCGGCATTCGACCCC
>NZ_RPEN01000110.1 GCF_003991405.1 Pseudorhodobacter sp. E13 | reverse complement strand
CCGGAGACGCAGACTGTCTGACGGTGAGGTTTTCTGTTGCCATTCATTGCCAATAATCACATATGATTTGGGCTTCAAAGGTGTTCCATTCTCGGGACAGGTGCCCAGCCAATCCTTTTAAGCCGCTCATAGAGCGAGTTTTCTGGGGTTTTGATCACAATTAACAGGCCGTCAAACTCGCCGCAGTAACGCAGATTTTTCTAAACAATGACGGCTCAGGTGCCTGACTCATGCTTGGCTCGGGCAAGATTTAAATTGAATGCGGACTCAATCATTGTCGTACTCTGAAAAGTGGGCTGTGATCGGTCCTTGGTATAACCAACGTAACTGAAGATTTCGCTCGACTTAGCGCAACATAAAGCTTGCATCTGCCGTAAACTGTATCGCCAAAGCTTGCACGATCGCAGTGCATGATCATTACGTTGTCGCATTCCAGCCCTTTTGCCTTATGGACAGTAGCCAAAGATTTTGGGCGAGGTTTTGGACGTAGAATTGTCCGTTTCATCGAGATTTCAGCATACGCTTTGGCCGGGTCTTCGAATTCTGAAAGCCGTTGAGATTCCCAAAACTCTCTGTGTTGGTCAATTTTCACATCGGCAAATCCTGGGGCACGATTATCAATAAACGTTCCTATCTTGGCTATCGCACGCGCTAAGCCAACGTGGCTTGGCTGATCTGTGAGAAATTTTGCAAGAACTTGAATACTACCGGGTTTTCCGGTTCGAACTTTTTTACAACCATTCTGGATCTCACTTTTGAGAGTTCGGCCATGGCTAGCCTCCGTAAATCCGACCCCAACAGCTTCCATGAATAGTATTAAGCAGTTGGCAACTTCTGAAGCGTTTCCTGTCGCCACCTGGATGTCCGCGACAAGTTTCGAAAGAGCATTTCTCGTGTGCCCCTCCCAAATCGGAACTCGTCGCCGCCAAAACGCACGAAGACTTTGAACCAAAGCGTTGTTGCTAGCCAAAACAAACATCTGGTTGCTTCGATCTAGGCACCTATCAATTGGCTGTCGGTCATTTCGAACAGCTAGATACCCTCCCCGATTCCTGGCTATATTATCTGAAAAAATCACCTGCACCGTTGGCGGCAATGCCCTAGTAAGATCGATAATCCCATCGGCTAAAAGTCGTTCACGTGCTTCTAGCACCCAACTTCCCAGTTCAGAACAACCCTCTGCCTCGCGTTGCCACCGATGAGGAGTGTCCAACTCATCGTGAACGGATTGATTTACCAAGTTTTCCCAACGTTCACGATGAAGCGCCGCTGCTCGGGGATGTCTTTCGTAAATACTTTGCATTCGGTCACCAAAAATCCTGAGCTTTGCGCCTCCAGCAAACAAGCTCATGATGATGGCGTGGTGGTCAGGCGACGCGTCTTGATGCTCGTCACACACAATAACTGGATATCGACGTCCCAATGCCACCGAGATCATCGGATTTGCGGCAAGAAGCTCTGCAACCTTTGAAGCTAATAAGGGAAATCCGTTGTTCGCGTAAGCCCAAACGCTTAGATCGGCAGGTAAACCCAACGCTTGATGGTAGGCGCTTGCAATTTGCGATATCATTGCATCAATCGTTCGTATTTCGACCTTCTTACCAATCAGCCCTTTGGTTCGCTCAGCAAACACATCGCAGGCAGCGTTAGTGTGAGTAAGGATCAACATCCGACCCCGCTTCAAAGTCGGAGCAATGTCGTGAGCATATGCCGCGCCCTGAAAAGTCTTACCACAGCCAGCTGGTGCCTCAACGACTACTAACCGCTCGTCACTTCTTAACAAGTCAAAAACAGATTGGTCAGACATTCGGAAAATTTTCAGATACGGCTAAGTCCAGTGTTCCAAAGGTTGCCTTCAAAAGTGGTAAAAGCCTAGGGGACAAACTATCCCAACCGCCCAAAGAGATTGCTTTTTCCGCCAACTCAGCGCCGCCTGTTCTAGACTTAAACCAATCTCTACTTTGACTTTTCCACGCTTTTCCATCGCCTTCTGGAGCGCCAGCATTATTACCACTTGCTGTCTCAATAACTAACTGCTTCAAAGTTTTTCCGGTGGGGGCCAATGCTACACGAATGCTATCAAGGGTGCGTTCTTCTGCGCCAGATCGAATTTGCAAGTGTCTAAGTCGATTACCTAGTTTTTCATCTCCTTCTACTCCAATCAGTTCATGAATTCTATCATCTGGAATCGCAGCAATTACTGCTTCCTCAGTGCACCCTTCGGTCCACTGCAAAAGCAAATCGCCCATGGCAGCTTTCAGATTTCGCCAATTTCCGGCATCTCGGCCTTCGTTGTCGGCCAAACCCGCAAACTTCAATCCAGATTCAGACAGCGCGCGCAGCAGCGCTAAGGTGTGGTCGTTTCCTTGGCCATTGCAAACTCTAATTCCATGATCCAAAGGTTGGCTTCCCAACGCTTTCTCTAACAAATACTCCAGAAACCCTACTTCGGTTAGGCCTTCGGCAATAACCGCAACACGGGCAAGAAAAGTTTCTGGATCATTTTTCTGCTGAGTGCTCACCAGATCGGATCTCAGCGCTCCCAATTGGCTATGACTGTCCATGTACCAAAGACTAGCCTCTGGGACGCTGCTGATGGCAACTGGACTATGAGTAGTTATAAAGACTTGGCTATGCTGTTGGAGCAGACCGTTAAGAAGTTGGCGAAGGCGATACGGTTCCAAACCTCTTTCAATCTCGTCAATCGTTACCACCGTCGGATTTTCATCGTTAGAGGCTCCGATCTCCAAGCTGGCCAAACGCCGAGTCCCTGCTCCCCATGCGGACAACGGCAAATCTGTTTCCGGGGATTTGGCTGCCAGAAGTCCGACAAGGGCTCCAATCGAGATCCCCTGCGAGCTCACGAGCCCCAAGGAAATACCAGCTGGCAAAGCATTCTTCAGAAATCTTTCGTCCAACTTCGAAAGAGCTGTTTGGCCTGTTTCGTCCAACTCTCCCTGCAAATCTAAACTGGCAACTTTACTACCAATGCGAGAACGCAAAGCGGTATCACCTAAATGGCGATCTAACGCTGAACCATAGACAAGACGGAGGTCTTTGTCGTTTCGGTCGTCACTTGGAAGGGAAATTAGACCAATCTGGCGACGTAGCCCAACCGAAAAACGGATTGTGCTATCATCAGGCTGTACTATCTCCCAAAGGGCTTCCTGCTGTTCATTACCCGAAAACCGAAACCTATAAACTTCAACGTTATCAGCGGCTTCTCCATCAGCTTCCGGCAACACCGCGTCTGTACCATTCCAATGCCATGGGAAGGCCATGCTTGATTGGGTATTAAT
>NZ_RPEN01000109.1 GCF_003991405.1 Pseudorhodobacter sp. E13 | reverse complement strand
GGGATGAGAAGAGAGGAAGCCCCCATGAACTGTCTCACCGATGCCACTCGGGAAAACCCCAATGACGGCAGGAAGTTTTCAGAAAGAGACAGCTTGACTGTCCAGATAACACTGTGAGGGCATCTTCATGGCCGAGACCATCTTCGGCCAGACCCTCACGCTCTCGACCGGGCGCATCATCCCGACCCGCTGGGTAGGCGAACAGCATGTGAAGGAAGACCTTGGCTTCATCCCGAGCTTCGCCGACTGGGTGAAGGCCATCCGGCCCGAGCCTTGGATGGGCCGGGCCGACCGGATCGAGGCATTGGTCGATCCGCATCTCGCCTCGCCCGTGGTCGAGGTCACCTGACATGACCGATCCGGCCTATCAGCGCCTCGGCCTTCCCGCGACTGCGTCGCCCTATGCCGTCCTGCGCGCTGCCGTCCGGGCGCTGCATCCCGAAACGCGCGCCGTTCGCGGCTTCCAGGCTGCGCGCAAGCGCTTCTACCGGCAGATGCTTTGTGCGCATGCAGAGCGACAGGCTGCGGGCGACCGTTCCACAGGCTGATCGCCCCGAACCACCCTTCATCCCAATCCAGTGCCCGGCCTCTTGGCCGGGTCTTCCCTGTTCAGGAGGTCCCTATGGCGGATTACTTCACCCATTTCTCATGCCTGCTCGACGTCGGCAGCACCGACAAAGCTGCCCGCGCGCTCGCCCTGTTCCAGGAACTCCGCGCAGCGGATCAGGACGCCGACGACCCGGAGGTCGCGGGCTTCGACCTCGTGCGCCAGGATGCGCCGGAAGGCAGCGGCCTCTGGATTCATGACGACGACCACGGCGATGTCGAGGCCGTCATCCGCTTCGTCCTGCGCCTGGCGGAAGAGCTCGACCTCATCGGCCTCTGGGGCTTCCAGTACGCCCTGACCTGCTCCCGGCCTCGCCTCGACGCCTTCGGCGGCGGCGCGCATGTCATCGATCTCGGTGCCCGCAAATCCATCGTTTGGACCAGCACTCAAGAGTGGCTGGCCGCCGCCCTGAACGGGGAGGACGTCGATGCCTGAGGTGATCTGCACCACGGTCTACCAGTTCCCCGAACTCTCGGAGGCCGCCAAGGAAAAGGCGCGCAGCTGGTATCGCGAACTCGGCCCGCACGACGATTGGTGGGACGCGGTCTACGAGGATTTCGAGCGGGTCTGCGAAATCCTCGGCATCCGCCTGAAAACCACGCCCGTGCGCCTCATGGGCGGCGGGACGCGGGCCAAGCCCTGTATCTGGTTCTCCGGGTTCTGGAGCCAGGGCGATGGGGCCTGCTTCGAGGGCTGCTGGTCCCACGCCAAGCGTGCGGCCGTGCGCATTCGCGACTACGCGCCCACGGACGCGCCGCTGCATGGCATCGCCGACCGGCTGCAGGCCATCCAGCGCCGGAACTTCTACCAGCTTGCAGCCGAAGTCAGTCATCGCGGACGCTACTACCATGAATACACCATGGCCGTTGACGTCACGCGCGACAGTCCGACCTGGCAGCCGCCCACCGAGGACGCCGAGGAGATCGTGACCGAGGCGCTCCGCGATCTGGCCCGCTGGCTCTACCGCCAGCTTGAGGCTGAATACGACCACCTCACCTCGGATGAGGCCATCGAGGAGGGGATCATCGTCAACGAGTACACCTTCACCGAAGGGGGGCGACGGTTTGGATGAGCACGATACGTTCGAGGACCTTTCCCGACCGAACACTTGCACTGTACGTCAATATGACGTACCTTATAGATGGAAAAACAGGAGGCGACTATGCTTGGTTTCCGCGACACCACACGCGCGATCGATGAGCGTAACGAGGCCCGGATGAATTTCCGGACGAAGCCACGCATCAAGACTGCGATCCAGCAGGCTGCGGCGCTGTCCGGCGTCGACGATTCCGTCTTCACGATGAATGCCGCCTACCAGGCAGCGCTGGCAACGATTGCGGCACATGAACGGACGGTGCTGCAGCCGGTCGATCATGACGCGTTTTTCTCGGCACTCGATACTCCAGCAGCGCCGACAGACGCCTTGCGCTCGGCCTTCCGTCGGCATGGCAAAACGGTTGTGTCGCAGTAGATGGCCGCGTCACAACCGGCCACCTACATCATTGAGCCGTTCGATCCAGAGAAACATGATCGGGCGGCTTTTTCTTGCGGTGTCGAGCAAGTCGACAACTATTTCCAGAAGACTGCGAACAAGCTCGCCAGGGCGGACAATGTCCGCCTCTTTGTGATGGTCGATCCTGCCGGCACGGTCATCGGCTTTTATGCCCTGAATGCGCATGCGGTTCAGTTCACGGATCTGCCTACGAAGTTTGCGCGGACCCGGCCTTCACATGGCAACATTCCCGCCGCTTATATCTCAATGATCGGGCGGGATATGAAGTTCCGCGGGGGTGGGTTTGGCAGCGACCTCTTGGTCGACGCCCTACGGCGCATTGCCGTAGCGGCCGACGCAATTGGCGTCGCTGTCGTCATGCTCGATGTTCTCGACTGCGGCGATCCCGAACGCGTCGCGCGCCGCAAGGCACTATATGAAAGCTATGGCTTCCACTCGCTTGTTTCGAACCCGTTGAGGCTGTTCTTGCCCCTGAGCACTGTCCGGATCCTGATCTTTGAGGAAGCCGAAACCAAAGATGGAATTTGAGGTTTTGATGCCGATCTTTTGGCACTAACAGACCGGATCCACTAAAGAACATTTCACAAATCTCCGTCAATCCACCTCGAAATTCGCGCGAATGATGCGGATGCAGAGCTTCAATAAGGCAGCTTGTCTGTCTCCATATCTTGTCAGATCACAACAAATTACCTTGGATCCGCGCGCGGCGCACCCAGCTGCAAAAAACCAGGAGTCTGAAAAGAACTCAACCCACTATACCTATGGTTGATGTTGCGCTATCACTTTCAAGATCGTCCAATTGTCAGTTGGTTTCGTGTGTCTCAAGTGGTTGCAACGGTTCATCATCTTCGACGTGACGAAAGTGACGCAACAGCGCTTCGCATTTTGAATGGTTTCGCGATCGACCTTATGGCGATTCCGAGTGTTGAGGATCTGTTCTGGTATGTGGCCCAAAAGGTGGTCTGAACCGCCCCTTGTTTGCCGGAGACCTTCAACCTGACTAAGGATGAGGGCTATGGAAAAGAGTAAGACATCAAATCGTTATTCACCAGAGATGCGGGCGCGTGCCGT
>NZ_RPEN01000108.1 GCF_003991405.1 Pseudorhodobacter sp. E13 | reverse complement strand
GGAGAGCACCCCAAAGCGTGGGGCAATTGCGTTTTGATGGTAATTCTGGCAAGAATTATGGATGCATTCTGCCCCCGAAACCTTCCAGCTGAAGATCCGGCTTTTGGGGATCAGCCCGATGATCTGGCGACGCGTGTTGGTTTCCACGTCCATCACCTTGCGTGAGTTGCATGGGGCCCTTCAGGTCGCAATGGGGTGGGACGGCATTCACTTGTTCCAGTTTGATATTCACGCCGTCGATTATGGGTCTTGGGAATTGCATGCCGCGAGCCCAGATATTCCACTAAGCGGCTTCGGGTTTCGCCGGAATGACCGGCTTTCCTACATCTACGATATGGGGTGTTATTGGAAACACGAAGTCCGTATCGAAGCTATATTGGATCCTGATCCTAAGAAGCCCTACCCAGTTTGCACGGGTGGCGCGGGTGCGTGCCCGCCTGAAGAATGCGGTGGTCCCGAAGTTTATCTTGCGCGGCGGGACGAGGCCAATGGCTATGATGCTTGGCAGGACCTTGCGGCTTTGGCGTCCTTTGGCCAAGATCTGCTGGAACGCCATGACACGGGCCAGGCGTTGGATGATCTTGACCTGGATGATCTGGAATACGTTTTGGATCGCATGAAGGCCCGCGAGCCTTACCTTGAAACGCCCTTCTCCCGACGCGATGTGAATACTCTGTTTCGGGATGGGCGACATCGCGACCTGATGCATCAGCAGTTGATGTGACCTGTCCGGAAAGGAGCGGTTGCGGACAGGGCGTGGGATAGTGTTCAAAAATTATCTTGACGGGGTATAGGACAGAGGTAGAATTACGGACACCTATTTCTTTACAGCGAGCCCACATGACCAGAATATTTGCCTACGTCCGCGTTTCGACTTTTGAACAAGAGACGCAAAATCAGGTTATGGAGATCAGGGCGGCTGGGTTCAGCGTCGAGCCACACCGTATCATCACCGAGACAATTTCTGGCTCACGTGCCATCGCGCAGCGCTCGGGCTTTGGCCGCCTGATGGAAAAGATGGAACAGGGAGATGTTCTGATTGTCACTAAGCTCGACCGGCTTGGCCGCGATGCCATTGACGTGTCCAGCACGGTGGCACGACTTGAAGAGCGCGGCATCCGTGTTCATTGCCTTGCTCTGGGTGGGGTGGATCTGACCAGTTCCGCCGGGAAGCTGACGATGGGTGTGATCAACGCAGTCGCACAGTTTGAGCGCGACCTTTTGATTGAGCGCACACAGGCAGGGCTGGCCCGCGCGAAATCTGAGGGAAAAACCTTGGGCCGTCCGCCCGCGCTGTCAGGCGAACGACAAGATCTCGTGCGTCAAAGGCTGGCAAATGGCGAAAGTGTCTCTGCCATCGCACGGGACATCAAAACCAGCAGGCAAACAATTATGAGGGTCCGCGACGCGGCAGGGTAAGAGGGAGCAGCAGAGATGATGGACATATCGGTCAAGATTGCAATCACCGCCCCAGATGGGGTGGTGCATGAGCATGAAATTGCAGCTTTTGAGAAAGGCTATGAGAGCGCCGCTGAAATCGGGCTCTCCATTGGAGACAGTAAGGCGCTGCTGTTCAATTTGCAGCAGGAAATCGTTGCCGCACAAACAGCGGCGTTCTGTGCCGACCATTCCATATGTCCGTGTTGCGCAGGGAGGCTTCGGCGCAAGGGCAACAAATCTGTTCAATACCGAACCGTCTTTGGCGATATCACCATAGACAGTCCGCGTTTCTATCATTGTGGGTGTCATGCTGGATCTGCCCAAACGTTCAGCCCGCTGACAGTGCTGCTCCCCCACCATGTCGCGCCAGAAATGCTCTGGCTGGAAACGAAGTGGGCGTCTTTGGTCTCATATGGCGTCACGGTAGATTTACTCAAAGACGTGCTGCCAATCGACCAACGCCTAAACGCAGAAACTGTGCGCAGGCATTTGGGGCGTGTAGCAAGCCGCATGGAAACTGAGCTGGCCGACGAACGGTATAGTTTTGTCGCGACCAACGCCTATGAACGGGAGCAGCTTTCCAATCCGGAAGGCCCGATCACGGTTGGGATTGATGGTGGGTATGTTCGGTCACGCGAAAAGGGCCAATCTCACTTTGAGGTCATGGTTGGCAAATCCATTCCCACAGATCGCCCGGATCGCTACCTTGGTCTTGTGCAAAGTCATGATGAAAAACCCAAACGGCGATTGAAAGAGATTCTGAAAGACCAGGGCTGGCAGGAAAACCAGCACGTCACATTCATGACCGATGGTGGTGATACCGTCATCAAGATCGCTCAAGATATGGCACCTGCGTCTGAGCATCTTCTGGACTGGTTCCATATCACGATGCGCATCACCGTGATGCATCAGTATGTCAAAGGCCTTGCTCATCCGGACCCAGAGGAAGCCGAGGAGATGGCCAGGTACCTTCGGCAGATCAAAGGGTATCTATGGAATGGCAACCTGCATGATGGGCAGGTTGCCATTGATGACCTAATCATGGATCTTGACGAGATTGAAACAGAGTACGCCAGTATCAAGGCCCTACGAAAGGCAGCGCGCGAATTCCAAACCTACATCGCCAACAATGCCTGGATGATCCCCAACTATGCAGAGCGGCGACGTTATGGCGAGCGTGTGTCTACAGGTTTTGTTGAAAGCACCGTCAACACCGTCGTGGGCAAGCGGTTCTGCAAGCGCCAGCAGATGCGTTGGTCAAAAACAGGGGCTCACCTCATGCTGCAAACACGCACGCGCACGCTGGACGGCACCCTGCGTACGAAGTTCCAGCAATGGTATCCGGGGATGAAGCCAGACGGAGATCAGAAAATGGCAGCATGATTGCCCCACGCTTTGGGGTACTCTC
>NZ_RPEN01000107.1 GCF_003991405.1 Pseudorhodobacter sp. E13 | reverse complement strand
TGTTGATTGCCACTGAGAATTGACCCGGCAGCGGCCAAAATTGTCACTGAGAATTGACCCATGTGCAACCTTGCCCCGGCTTGAACCAGCTGGGGGCATTTGGAGTGATCGACATGGGATTTTTGAAGGTTATCAGGACATGGGCGTTACGAGACAAGATGCCTATTCGCGAGATTGCTCGGCGCACGGGTATTTCGCGCAACACGATCAAGAAGTATCTACGAGAGGGGATCGTTGAGCCAGCGTTCCAGACGCCGGCTCGTCCGAGCAAGCTGGATCCGTATGCCAAACAGCTGACAGCCTGGCTGGTTTCGGATCAGCGCAAATCACGCAAAGAGCGCCGGACGGCGAAGCTGATGCACGCCGATTTGGTGAATCTGGGATATGACGGTTCCTACGAGCGCGTTGCGGCCTTCGTTCGGGAATGGAAAGGCGAACGGCAGCGCGCGTATCACACGACGGATCGGGGAACTTTCGTGCCGCTGGTGTTTGCGCCTGGCGAGGCGTTCCAGTTCGACTGGAGCGAGGACTGGGCCTATGTCGGTGGCGAGCGCATCAAGCTGCAGGTCGCGCATATCAAGCTGTCGCACAGTCGCGCCTTTCTGGTTCGGGCCTATCTGCTGCAAACGCATGAGATGCTGTTTGACGCGCATTGGCATGCCTTCCGCGTCTTCGAAGGCGTCCCGGGTCGCGGGATCTATGACAACATGAAGACCGCCGTCGACAAAGTTGGACTTGGTAAGAGGCGCGATGTGAATGCGCGGTTCACGGCGATGACCAGTCATTATGTCTTCGATCGCGAGTTCTGTAACCCGGCCGCAGGATGGGAGAAAGGGCAGGTCGAGAAGAATGTGCGCGACGCGCGCCATCGCATATGGCAGCTGATGCCGGCCTTTCCGGATCTGGGCGCGCTGAATGACTGGCTGGAAGAGCGCTGCAAGCTGCTGTGGGCTGAGACGGCCCATGGCAGGTTGCCTGGAAGCATCGCCGATGTGTGGGAGGCTGAGAAGCCTGTGCTTATGCCGCTCCCCACAATGTTCGATGGCTTTGTCGAGGAAAGAAAGCGCGTCTCGCCGACCTGCCTGATCAACTTTGATCGCACCCGTTATTCTGTGCCCGCCAGTTTTGCGAACCGCCCTGTCAGTCTGCGCATTTACCCTGAGCGGTTGATGGTTGTCGCCGAGGGGCATGTGATTTGCACGCATGAGCGCATCATCGACCGGTCGCACCGCCAGCCGGGGCGCGTCATCTATGATTGGCGCCATTATCTTGCGGTGGTTCAGCGCAAGCCCGGAGCGCTGCGCAATGGTGCGCCCTTCGTGGAAATGCCTGAACCCTTCCGCATGTTACAGGCGAAGATACTGCGCCAACCTGGCGGGGACCGCGAAATGGTCGATATCCTGTCCTTGGTGCTGCACCATGACGAACAGGCCGTGCTCTGCGCAGTGGAATTGGCCTTGGAGGCGGGTGTTCCCACCAAGACCCATGTTCTGAACCTGCTCCACAGACTTCTGGATGGCAAACCGACCGACCAGCCGGATGTGAACCCTCCAGCGGCTCTTTCACTAAGCAAAGAGCCAGAGGCCAATGTCGCGCGCTATGATGGGCTGCGCACTCAGAAAGGAACCCGTCATGCGTCATGATCCAGCGGGTGCTGCCCTCATCATCATGTTGCGCAGCCTGAAGATGCCAGGTATGGCGCAGGCCGTGCAGGATCTACTCGATCAGGGAGCGCCTGCATTCGAGGCTGCCATGCCGATCCTGTCGCAGCTGCTCAAGGCCGAAATGGCCGAGCGAGAGGTGCGCTCGATCGCGTATCACATGAAAGCCGCTCGCTTCCCCGCCTACAAGGATTTGTCCGCCTTCGACTTCGCGGCCAGTGAAATGCGGGAAGCTCTGGTCCGCCAGCTCCATCGCTGTGAGTTCCTAGAAGCCGCAGAGAATGTGGTGCTGATCGGTGGTCCCGGAACTGGGAAATCACATGTCGCAACGGCCCTCGGCATTCAGGCCATTGAGCATCATCGCAAACGCGTGCGCTTCTTCTCGACCGTCGAACTGGTCAACGCGCTGGAGCAGGAAAAGGCCCAGGGAAAGGCCGGGAAGATCGCCGAGGCACTGGTGAAAACCGACTTGCTGGTCCTCGATGAGTTGGGATACTTGCCATTCAGCGCCTCTGGCGGGGCCTTGCTCTTCCATCTTCTGAGCAAACTCTACGAGCGCACCAGCGTCATCATAACCACCAACCTGAGCTTCGCCGAGTGGGCTACGGTCTTTGGTGACGCCAAAATGACCACCGCGCTGCTCGATCGCCTCACCCACCGCTGCCACATTCTGGAGACCGGCAATGACAGCTACCGCTTCAAGGCCAGCTCAGAAACAGCGAAAAAGAAACGGAAGGAAACACCAGCATTGACGCCATCATGACACGCAGAACATAACCACTGGGTGGGTCAGTTCTCGGTGACAATGCCGGGTCAATTCTCAGTGGCAATCAACA
>NZ_RPEN01000106.1 GCF_003991405.1 Pseudorhodobacter sp. E13 | reverse complement strand
CTATGATGAACGACATCGGCAACGCGTGCTCTCAAACCTTCAACGGCGCGCCAAGACCCTCGGTTTTGCTCTGGCGCCCATTCCCGAGGCCGCGGCTGTTTCTTAGGAAGCCGCGGCATTCTTCGCGAGGGAAGCGACATGAGGTTCGCCTTCATCGCGAAGCACCGGCATATCTGGCCGGTCAGCTGGCTGTGCAAGGTTCTGGAGGTCTCACGCTCGGGCTTCCATGCATGGCTGAACCGCCCTCTCAGCGACCGAGCGATCCTTGATGCGAAGCTCGTCACGGCCATCGACACGAGCTTCAAGGCGAGCGACCGGACCTATGGCGCCCGCCGGGTCTGGCACGATGTCCTTGAAGAGGGTCTGATCTGCGGTCTTCACCGGATCGAGCGGCTGATGCGCCAGAACGCATTGAAAGCACGCCCAAAACGGCGCGGAAAGCCCGGGGACGATGGCGAACGATCGGTCATCGCCGACAACATCCTCGACCGGGATTTCGAGGCGGATCACCCAAACCAGAAGTGGCTGGCCGACTTCACCTACATCTGGACCGCCCAGGGCTGGCTGTATGTGGCGGTCGTGCTGGATCTGTTCTCTCGCCGCGTGGTTGGCTGGTCGATGAAGGCCGAACGCGATGCCACGCTGGTCATGGATGATCTGATGATGGCCGTCTGGCGCCGCGGCAAGGCCGATGCGCTGCTGCATCACTCAGACCAGGGATCGCAATACACCAGCGAGCAGTTTCAGCGCCTGCTGGTCGACAACGGCATCACCTGCTCCATGAGCCGGGCCGGGAACGTCTGGGACAATTCGGCCATGGAGAGCTTCTTTTCGTCGCTGAAAATCGAACGGACCAACCGCAAGGTCTATCGGACCCGCGACGAAGCCCGCGCCGACGCGTTCGACTACATCGAGCGCTTCTACAACCCGCGCAGACGGCATTCGAAGCTGGGCTATCTCAGCCCCATGGAGTTCGAGGCCCGCGCTATGCTAGCTTAACCTGCTGTCCACGAAACCGGCAGCAGCTCAAGCACACGTCTTTATGCGTGGTCAAACATTGAAGGGCGACGTTGAGGGAGAGTTCGCGATACTTGCGTTCCGGCATACCGCGGACGGCGATGTTGCGATGCCGGATGACGAAGGTGTCTGGCATGTACAACAGGGTTGCGTGTTTGACCTCATGCATCAGCGTACCGCCAATAAGGGTCAAATTTAAGCGTGCCCCAGAGTTCGACAGTGAATTCAAAAACACAGCCGGTGATGGATCTAAAGCCTCCTGAAATATTTTCGACCGATCCTTTGATTCAAAAACGCGGCCCTTTGCGGGCCTGCGCCGTCCAGCCGGATGCTGCAGTGCAGCAGCTCGAAAACGGACATCAAACCTGCTTTGAGTTGCTACAGCTTTCGACCCAAGCAGTAATTGCGTCATGGAGCATCCATGGGGACGGGGCGCTGCAGGTGATTTCCGAAGCATCATTTGCAGTGAAGTGACACCACTCTTCGTCATCTGACACCCATTCGCCAATGATTTCGCCATCGACCAGCAACACGTCTCCTTTGAATACATTATTGTGGTAACCGAGCATTACGATGCCATGACGCACCATGCCTCCACTGTCGATCAAGTCGCAGATTGCTGCAAACTGAGCACGCAAATCGTCTCGCGAGCGCCCTGCAATTCGTCCAACGTCGAAGGCGCGGTATTTCAATTTCCCAGCGAGTTGCGCGCAGCTATTGTCTTGTTCAACCTCACAAGACAAGTCGCCATGGCTCAACGTCTCTATGTGCATAATTCCGACGCCCGTCTATGCCAACGTTTCGTTGATACGCTTGAACAGCGCCTCGAACGCATTCAACGTCTCGTCCGACAATGAGGCAACCCGCTTGGCGCGTTCACGCAGCAAAACCTCCGCTGGGGCATTGTGGTCGTATCGGTCCACGCCTTCATTGCGGGCGATCTGCCGCACAATGGGGTCAGTGCCTTTGAGGTCCACTGCCTTGATCTTTTTGCCGAACGCAGCGTTGTAGAGCGCTACATAGTCGTCTTTGGCGAACAGGTCTTCAATGTCGGCCATCTTCCGGTCAGCAACCTCACCGATGGTGATGATTCGCTTCTCCCCGAGGAAACCAGCCTTGGCGAGGGCTGTCAGCTTCTGGTGGCCCTCTTTTCGTGAATCCACCACGACCGTAACATCAAGGTGGTTGCCCAAGAGGGGTCGAATGCCGCTGAGTGCAGAATGACACCCTAAGCTATTTCAAGCACGCGTTTTCCATATTCCCGCAAGTTTCCGTTTGGATCGACGTATCGGTAGAGGGTGACGGG
>NZ_RPEN01000105.1 GCF_003991405.1 Pseudorhodobacter sp. E13 | reverse complement strand
GGCGCCGCATCGCAACACGTTACGACCGATGCGCAAAGACCTTCCTCTCAGCCGTCGCCCTCGCCGCAACTGTCTTGTTCTGGCTTTGACGGTCAATGAGTCTGGACCCTAATGACAATTCATAATATGTTTTTTTCATAAGTCTTGCCTGTCAAAGTGTATAAGCCTTCAATCAAACATCCAACTCCTCAACAAACTGCGCGTTTTCCTGAATATACTGGAACCGCAGTTCGGGTTTTTTGCCCATCAGGCGCTCTACCAGATCGGAGGTTTCGCCGGGTTCGTCCTCGTCTATGCTGACGCGGATCAGTTTGCGGCTGTCCGGGTTCATCGTGGTTTCTTTCAGGTCTTTGGCATCCATCTCGCCCAAGCCCTTGAAGCGTTGCACGTCAATTTTTCCTTTGCCGCCCAAACCCTTGGCCAGCCACAGGTCTTTTTCCGCGTCATCGGCGACATAGAGCCGCTTGGCCCCTTGGGTCAGGCGATACAAGGGCGGGCAGGCGAGGTAGAGGTGACCCTTGTCGATCAGGGGGCGCATCTGGGTGAAGAAGAAAGTCATCAAAAGCGAGGCGATATGCGCGCCGTCGACATCGGCGTCGGTCATGATGATGATCTTGTCATAGCGCAGGTCATCGACCTTGAATTTGGTGCCCATCTGGACGCCCAAGGCCTCACATATGTCGCGGATTTCGGAGTTGTCGTGCAGCTTGTTGGAGGCGGCCCCCAGCACGTTCAGAATTTTACCTTTCAGCGGCAAAAGCGCCTGATTTTCGCGGTTGCGCGCGCCCTTGGCCGAGCCGCCAGCCGAGTCACCCTCGACGATAAACAGTTCCGTGCCTTCGCGGTTTTTCGCGGTGCAATCGGTGAGTTTACCGGGCAGGCGCAGCTTTTTGGTGGCGGTCTTGCGGGCGGTTTCCTTTTCCTGACGGCGGCGCAGGCGTTCTTCGGCGCGCAGCACCAGAAAATCCAGAATGGCCCCTGCGGATTTGGTATCGGAGGCCAGCCAGTTGTCAAAATGGTCGCGCACCGCCCCTTCGACATATTTCGCGGCTTCCTCGGTCGCGAGGCGGTCCTTGGTCTGGCCCACGAATTGCGGTTCGCGGATGAAGATGGAGATCAGCGCGCAGCCGCCTGTCATCATGTCGTCGCGGGTGATCAGTTCGGCCTTGCGGTTTTTCACCAGATCGCCGTAAGCGCGGATGCCTTTGAGGATGGCGGTCCAGAAGCCGCTCTCATGCGTGCCGCCTTCGGGGGTGGGGACGGTGTTGGTGTAGGACTGGATGAAACCATCGCGCGAAGGCGTCCAGTTGATCGCCCATTCCACCGAGCCGGGGACGTTGTATTTCTCGGTAAAGCTGACTTTGCCCGCGAAGGGTTTATCTGCATAGGTGGTAGCCCCGGTAAGGTTTTCGTTGAGGTAATCGGCAAGGCCGCCGGGGAAGCGGAAGGTTGCCTCCATTGGGGTGTCGCCATCGGGGATGGCGGTTTTCCAGCGGATTTCAACGCCCGAGAACAGGTAGGCCTTGGAGCGCGCCATCTTGAACAGGCGATGCGGTTTGAGGTGGAGCGAGCCGAAGATCTGCGGGTCGGGGTGGAAGGTGACAGAGGTGCCGCGCCGATTGGGGGCAGCGCCGATCTTGGCCAATGGGCCTTGCGGGACGCCGCGCGAAAATTCCATCGCGAAGAGCTCGCGGTTGACGGCCACTTCGACGCGCAGATGGTCGGAGAGCGCGTTCACGACCGAGGAGCCGACGCCGTGCAAGCCGCCCGAGGTCTGGTAGCTGTCGCCCGAGAATTTGCCGCCCGCGTTGAGGGTGCAGAAAATCACCTCCAGCGCGGATTTGTTCGGGACTTTGGGGTGCATGCCGACCGGGATGCCGCGCCCGTTGTCGCGCACCGAGACATGGCCGTTTTCATGCAGTTCCACCTCGATCCAAGTGGCGTGGCCTGCGACGGCTTCGTCCATCGAGTTGTCGATGATTTCGGCGACCATGTGATGCAAAGCGCGGTCATCCTTGCCGCCGATATACATGCCGGGGCGCAGGCGGACGTGCTCCATATCCTCCAGCACCTCGATCGAGGAGGCGTCATAGGTGGAGGGGGCGGAGGAGAGGAGGTCATTGGCCATTGGCTGCTCACGATTCTTATGCGGCTTGATTGAGGCAGGAGTAGACCATCTGGGGGCGGGGGACGCAAGACTTTGGGGCGGGGACGCAAGACTTAGGGGCGGGGGAGGCAAGGGTTTGCGCGCGGCGCGGGCGGACAGGCGGG
>NZ_RPEN01000104.1 GCF_003991405.1 Pseudorhodobacter sp. E13 | reverse complement strand
TTCCTAAGAAACAGCCGCGGCCTCGGGAATGGGCGCCAGAGCAAAACCGAGGGTCTTGGCGCGCCGTTGAAGGTTTGAGAGCACGCGTTGCCGATGTCGTTCATCATAGGCCGCAGCACCCTGATCCTTATAGGTCATGCCATGCCGAATGGCGTTGTAGAACAAGACTGCGATCTTGCGCGCCGTGGCCGTCACCGCTTTTTGCTTGCCGATGCGCGATGACAGTCGGCGGTAAAACGCGCCCAGGGCCGTATCGCTTTTGCCAATCGTAACGGCTGCCAAGCGCAAGAGAGCAGCCGCACGACTTGAGGACCGGCGTGTCCGTGAGGATAGCAACTTGCCGCCGGATATCTTGTTGCCCGGAGCCAGACAGAGCCAGGACGTGAAGTGCTTTGCGCTTTTCCAGGCGCGCAGGTCCGTGCCGCATTCGGCCACCAGCTTCAGAGCTAGCGACGGGCCCAGACCGTGGATCTGCGTCAGGTCTGCGCCCAGCACCCCGTAAAGCGCCGCCCGCACATCAAAGGACGGCGCGTTGTGCTGCTTGCCCTTGATCCGTGCCTTCGGCAGCGGAGCCAGATCACCTTCAGCCCGGACAGTCAAAGCTGCTACTGCCGCTTCCAGCTTCCAGTCGCATGTCTCAATCTGGGCCTTGTAGAAGTCGTAAAGCTCCAGAGACTGTGTCAGGGCAAAGACGTGTTCCTCGCGGTCGTTGCCGACCAACGCAGCTTTGATCGTATCCATCGAGGATTTACAGCGAACATCCCGGAAAGCGGCAAGAACTTCCGGATCACGCTCGCCAGCGACGATGGCGCGGATTATCCGCATGCCGGTCGCGCCGGTGATATCGGAGACGACATGATGCAGTTGCAGATTCATTTCCATCAGCGCCTTCTGCATGTGTTGGATGTGAGCGGCGGCATACTCAGTGAGCCGTTCCCTTTGCCGCATGTAAGCGCGCAGGGTGGCGATCTCCGCCTCAGGGCGGAAACTGCCACGGAGCAGACCGTAGGAATGCAACTGGCGCAGCCACCCGGCATCGCTGACATCGGTTTTGCGACCCGGCACGTTCTTGGCATAGCGAGCATTCACGAGGATGACCTCGAAACCATGCGCTTCCAGGATCTCGAAGGCTGGTATCCAGTAAACGCCGGTCGACTCCATAGCCACGCTGGTGACGCCGCATGACTGGAACCAGTCGGCAAGGTCGTGCAAATCCTGAGTGAATGTCCCGAAGGCGCGCACTGGCATGATATCGGCGTCAGGGTTCACAGCCGCCATGTGCATCGTCGAGCCGATGTCGATCGCAGCCGCATTGGGTTTGACCATCGTCAGGTCCGGGTGGTCGCCGGTCTTGGACTTTGTCATGGTATCTCCTCCGTTCAAGCCGAAGGGCGTGGGCCATGCAAGTTCGTCATCTTCCTAACCGGGATCACCGCAATGGCGGCGTCACCACTCTCAAGTGCGCATCGGCCCATGTGCCACGTTTTTTAACGGGGTCAAGCCCACCAATAAGCCATCGGCAACTGCCCTTCCAGTGCAGCATAGCACACGCTGTTACTACAGCGCACAGGCGGGCTGCGGCCCGGAACGGTTTTTT
>NZ_RPEN01000103.1 GCF_003991405.1 Pseudorhodobacter sp. E13 | reverse complement strand
ACGGCACGCGCCCGCATCTCTGGTGAATAACGATTTGATGTCTTACTCTTTTCCATAGCCCTCATCCTTAGTCAGGTTGAAGGTCTCCGGCAAACAAGGGGCGGTTCAGACACACCCGGCAAGATCGTCTGGGTCCGGCGACACTCTTCGACAAACCGGCGGGCCAGATCATGGTTGGAGGTTGCCACCTCCGCCTCGCCTGCCAGCCAGGCCTTCAGTTCCCGCGCGCGATGCCCGGAGAACATCTTGAAGCCATAGAGCTGGCGCAAGTCGACCAAATGCCTGCGCCGCGTTACGTCGGTCTCGGCGTATCGGCAAAGCTCATCCATCTCTTCGCCAAGCTGTGCTGCGATGAAGCTGCTGATGGCCTCTGGAATGACCTCACCCGACGCCAACAGTCGGCCAGGATATCGGAAAGCACAAAGCTGAAGGGCGAAGCCGAGGCGATTGCGTGCATGGCGACGGGTTCGAATGAATTCGAGGTCATCGTCCGCCAGTGTGTAGTGGTAGAGGATGGTGGCTTCGTCTGTCGGCAGATCGAACAGCGCCGCGCGCTGGCGCGCGGTCAGGATAGAGCGTCTTGGCATACGAGTTTGTCCTTGTTAGTCATAAGTCTGTCGGGGACGAGTCTCGCACCAACAAAAACAACAACTTGCAAGGTCAAAATCCAAGGAGGTTCAAATGGGACAGCGTGCCGTTATCTACGCCCGTGTTTCCACGTCCGATCAGTCCTGCGAGCGGCAGGTGGCCGAGTTGACTGCGTTTGCCGAACGCGGAGAGTATGACGTGGTCGCAGTGTTCAAAGAAACAGCCTCTGGTGCGTCCGCCAATCGCGTTGCGCGCAACCGAGTGCTCGACCTGGCGCAGGCACGGCAGATCGACGCCATCCTGGTCAACGAACTTTCTCGATGGGGGCGATCCACTCAGGACCTGCTGGATACCCTGAACAGGCTCGCCGGTTGGAAAGTCTCCGTTGTAGCCATGAGCGGCATGACCTTCGAGGTAGATACGCCACATGGCCGGATGATGGCCACTATGCTGGCCGGGATCGCTCAGTTTGAACGCGATCTGCTCAGCGAGAGGGTGAAATCCGGGCTCGCAGCTGCAAGGGCGCGAGGAAAGAAGCTCGGTCGCCAGCCAGGCCAACGCCCGAAATCCGACAGGCTCGCGCCAAGGGTCGTTCAAGCCGTGGAAGACGGTCGATCATACCGATGGATCGCCCGCGACCTTGGGATCAGCAAAAATACTGTGCTCGATATTATGAAGCGGCAGCGACAGAATTCCTTGTGATACGATCCTGCCCCCTACCGGAATCTACCCCAAAATCCTCATGGATCGTTACGAGTCCCAAGGATGAGCACCCACCACCTTCGCGACACGACCCATGAATTTGCGACAGGGTTTCCTGCGCCTTCTTGACTCGGAACCGGCCCGACCACAAGGGTCCGAGCCTGATGGGCTCAGTAAGTCCCAAATTTAAAGCATTTCGGTTTTAACCTGATACATATCCGGCCGCCTTGAAGTAGTTCCAGCATTCTTGAGGATCGTATAGGTCGCAGATTGCTCCGATGGCCTTGAACACGTCGGT
>NZ_RPEN01000102.1 GCF_003991405.1 Pseudorhodobacter sp. E13 | reverse complement strand
GAATGTCGCGTCACCCGCAACCGCAAGCGTCGAGTTCAGCGTCGCAGCACCATCCAGCGTCGTGTCACCGGACACGCCCAGGTTACCCGACATCGTCGTGTCGCCCGAGATCCCGACGTTCGAACCGAAGGTCGCGTCACCCGAGACCGCGAGGGTCGAGTTCAGCGTTGCAGCGCCATCCAGCGTGGTCGCGCCGGAGACACCCAGGTCACCCGACATCGTCGTGTCGCCCGAGATGCCCACATCCGAGTTGAATGTCGCGTCACCCGCAACTTCAAGCGTCGAGTTCAGCGTCGCTGCACCGTCCAGCGTCGTGTCACCGGACACACCCAGGTCACCCGACACGGTGACATTGCCTGCATTGAGGTTAGCAATTTCAAGCGTGTCAAACGTCATCGTCGACACAGACCGCAGGTTGCCGTCTGCATCGATTACGACGATGCGATCCGTATCTGTTCCGATGTCAAGCACATCAGCCGTCCCAAGCGCACCACCCGCTTGCAACACGCCCTCGGCTGTCACAGTGTCGCCCGCCGTGCCGAGAACGATCTGGTTATTCATCTCTGCGGTTGCGCCGGTTCCGATTGCGGTGGAGTCGTTGAAACCGATAACCTGAGCGCCACTACCAAAGGCTTGCGACCGGTCACCGTCGACAACCGCATTCGTACCAATGGCGGTAGAGCCAGACCCGGTTACGTTTGTGGACGTACCGATTGCAGTCGAGTTGTCGCCCAAAACATCACTGTTGTAACCGAATGCAGAAGACTGTGTGCCTGACACGTCGCTCAAGCGACCCACCGAGGTTGAGGAGGTGCCTGACACAGAACTCGCACGACCAACGGCCGTGGAATCGTTACCGCTTACTCTGTTTCCCACGCCAATCGAAGTGGAGGCATCGCCAGAGACGTCACTATCCCGACCGAAAGCAGCCGAATAATCCCCGCTTACATCACTGGCGGCCCCGACAGCCGTCGATTCTATGCCAGTAACGTTGACACCAGTTCCCACGGCAGTTGAAAACACACCACTAACACCGGCTCTGTAACCCAGTACTGTGCTCCCTTGACCCTGCATCGTTGTAAATCCGCCGATAGCAGTGTTATCGACGCCCGTCAGTGTTATATTTTGGCCGACGCCAACAAGAGCGGTTCCCGAGACATTAACATTTGTACCAATTGAGGTAGAAAAGTTTCCGGATATGTCGGCGTTATATCCAAACGAATGATTGCCCTGACCGAGAACATCGTTCGCGCTACCAATCGCTAAACTATCAACTCCGGAAACTGTATTTGCGGTACCAGCAGCCATGGTATTTGGCCCTGTGAGCGTGTTGCCCTGCCCCGGCGTAAGATCCTGCGCAAATGCCGGCGTTGCGGCACCAAGCGCTGCGGAAATGGCAATCACCGAGCAGAATGCCGGTGCCGTCATCACCATCTTGTTGCGCTTGAAAATGCGGCCCCCGCGATAGAACCGGTCCTGCAGCACTTCGTAGCTGGTTTTTT
>NZ_RPEN01000101.1 GCF_003991405.1 Pseudorhodobacter sp. E13 | reverse complement strand
CCGGCCCGGCTGATCACTTTTGCACTGAGATGATAGATCGCCACGCTTGGGACGCCTCTCTTCAAAACAGGGTCCAGCGCCTGGTTGCGCTGGTCGGGAGCGCGAGGGTGAAACCCTCGTTCAGGCGGCATCGCCGCCTTGGGGGAAGCCGTCCGGCGCGGGGGTTTACCCCCATGAGGACGCGCACGTTGTCGAAGACAATGTATAAGCGCGCATTTAAATCTTTTCAAGCTATCAATCCGCCACTACATTCGCCCCGATTATTCCCGAGGTTTCCCCATGTCCCAAAGCCGCCCAACCGACGCCCGGATCAAAGAACTGGCCGAAAAGAAGGCGCAGATCGATGCCCGGATCGCCGCGCTCGATGCCCGGCGGCGTCTGACAAAAAAGAAAGACGAAGACCGCCTCAAATGGCTCCTGGGCACTTTGGTCTTCGACCGTTTGAGCGCCGAACCTGCTCTTCAGAGCATCGTGCGGCGCGACCTGCCAGACCGCCTCACCCAGCGGGATCGGGACCGTGGACTCTGGCAGATTCTGTTTCCTGACGCGCAAGAGGACCGGTCATGAGTTTTGTTCTGGAAGCCCGCCACTGGGTGATCATGATCGGCGCTGTGATCCTGGCCGCTGCCGCACTGATCCTCGCTCCGCAAGCGGTCGCGATCTACCCGGTGACCACCTATGCCTTCCCGATCATCGCCACAGCAGTGGTCCTCGACACCCTCGGAACCGCCGCAGAGCGCCACAGGGCACCCCTGAAGCTCCTCGCATGGGTCTGCCTGTGCGTTGCTACCCTCACAGCCCTGACGCCCCTTAGAGGGCCGCTCAGCGACATACTGGCGACTGTCCAGGCATGGACGGGCGCTGGCTGGCCCCTCCCCCGTGCCATTTGGGAAGGAATCAAGGGGCTGACGCGGTATTCTGATCCCCAGAAACAGGCCATGGCGATCTCCTTCGCGCTTGGAGCCTTCGGAGTGGCTGTCGCTGTCAGCACCCCGCTGGTGGCGATCTTCAATCCGCGCATTGGCCGGAACCGCAAATCCCGCACGGGCCCATGGCAAGCGGGATGGATGGACCCGCGTGACGTGGCCCAGCTGAAGCGCAACAAGACCGGCCTGCCCCTCGCCCTGCACAAGGGCAAGCTCCTGCGCTACGTCAAGAACGATGCGAAGGGATGGCGCGGCGGGCATCACCTCGTTGTCTCCGGCACGCGGGGCGGCAAAGGCGTCAGCGCGGTGATCCCGGCGATCCTCGACCACCAGGGGCCGGTCGTCGTCCTGGACATCAAGGGCGAAAATTTCGCCGTCACGCGCCGCCACCGCAAAGAGCTCGGGCGTAAGGTGGCCGTCCTCAACCCTTTCGGCCTCGTCGAGGATGGAAAGGATCAGTTCAACCCGCTCGACTACATCCGGCCCCACGAGCTGGCGCGCGACGTGGCCCTGGTTGCGGACGG
>NZ_RPEN01000100.1 GCF_003991405.1 Pseudorhodobacter sp. E13 | reverse complement strand
ATCCCCAAAAGCCGGATCTTCAGCTGGAAGGTTTCGGGGGCAGAATGCATCCATAATTCTTGCCAGAATTACCATCAAAACGCAATTGCCCCACGCTTTGGGGTGCTCTCCAATAACAAACATCACATTGTATACGGGTATGGCATTGACGGTGCTGATTGCCTTCTACTCTCTCCGGTATCTTTTTGATGGCGCTGATTCAGTTCACGCACTGTCCCAGACCGACGCGTTGCTGGAATCCCTGTCTGGACTGGAAGGCACATTCTGGCACGACTTCACCGTCAGCCAAAAACCGCTTTATCATTTGAACTTGATGAACTCGGCTACCTGCCGTTCAGCCCGTCCGGTGGCGCGCTGCTGTTCCACCTTCTCAGCAAACTCTATGAGCGCACCAGTGTCATCATCACGACCAACCTAAGCTTCAGTGAATGGGCGCAGGTCTTCGGTGATGCAAAGATGACAACAGCTCTGCTCGACCGGCTCACGCACCGCTGCCACATCTTAGAGACCGGCAACGACAGCTATCGCTTCAAAGCCAGCTCAGAGACCGCAAAGAAAAACACAAAGGAGGCAACCACATTGACCAAAGCATAGCCGCCGATACATAACTAAGAGCGGGTCAAATCTCGGTGACAATACCGGGTCAGTTCTCAATGACATTCAACACTCTCCCCAACTTGTCTATCAAATACCTTATAGGTGCCTTGTTTACGCCAACTTTATATTGGCTTCCTAAGCCTCGAACAAGGAAAGCTGGTTACCATGAAGCATGTAGAGAACTCCGCCGTTTGGACCAATGTTATCGCAAGCCTGATGGCAGCGGGAGTTGACAGAAGACTCGCTGTCGGGGTTGTCGATATTCTGGTAGAGAACGCGCTCCAAAGCCATGGAAAACATCATACGCCCCTTATCCTTTCAAAATGCCAAATGCTTGATGCGCCCAGCAAGGAGGCAAAGGTGATGGAAGGTGTCGATCAAATCATGCCCCGCTTATTCTCAATCACGCGGCAACTTCTCGCGGCCCCAAATCTGAAGCGCAAACATGAGGCCCACCAATATTGCAGGCACGCAGTTCTTATAGAAGGTGGTCAGCTCAGGGGTGATCTCAGGAAGACTTCCAAATGATCCGGAGATGCAGGAAGCGCCAACTGTACATCGCAAAATCGACCGTCCATTGTGGTGGCAACCGCAGATAATTTGAACTGCTCTGATGCCCACACAAGCCTGAGGTTAGAATCTGCACGTCTCAGAATACCACCAACGTCGATAACATCGCACGGCTGACCATCAGATTTATCGGTCATGATGATTGTGGACTGAACCGCCCCAGCTTTGCTGGAGACCAATTAGTCCGTTTCACGCGACCATATCGAGTGTATTCAAGTTTGCATAGAAGGCCTCCTCTGCTTCGGCCGGTGGGATGTT
>NZ_RPEN01000099.1 GCF_003991405.1 Pseudorhodobacter sp. E13 | reverse complement strand
GACTGAACCGCCCCAGCTTTGCTGGAGACCAATTAGTCCGTTTCACGCGACCATATCGAGTGTATTCAAGTTTGCATAGAAGGCCTCCTCTGCTTCGGCCGGTGGGATGTTTCCGATGGGCTCAAGCAGTCGGCGGTTGTTAAACCAGTCGACCCATTTTAGGGTTTCCAGCTCGACCTGCTCCATTGTTTTCCATGAACTGCGCCGCCGGATGACCTCGGTTTTGTAAAGGCCGTTGATGGTCTCGGCCAAAGCGTTGTCATAGGCGTCGCCGACGCTGCCAACGGATGGTTCGATGCCCGCTTTTCCTAAACGCTCGGTATATCGGATTGAGACGTATTGGCTTCCCCTGTCGCTGTGGTGGATCAGTCCGCCCTGATGAGCCGGACGGCGGGCATAAAGTGCCTGCTCAAGTGCATCGAGAACGAAGTCGGTCTTGGCAGACCGCGACGCCTTCCAGCCGACGATGCGGTTGGCGAAGGTGTCGATCACGAATGCGACATAAACAAACCCCTGCCATGTTGAGACGTAAGTGAAGTCGCTGACCCACAACATATTTGGCGCTGGCGCCCGGAATTTGCGGTTCACCTTGTCGCGTGGACATGGCATGGAAGTATCCGGGATCGTTGTTTTCACGGCCTTTCCGCGAACAATTCCTCGCAATCCCATGCCAGCCATGAGGCGTGCTACGGTGCAGCGCGCCGCAGCCTCACCTTCACGGCACAACTGCCGCCAGGTTTTGCGAACCCCGTAGACCTGCCAGTTATCGTTCCAAACTTTCTTGATCTTGGGCCGCAAGACCGCGTCTCGCTGCTGACGCGCCGAGGCCTTGCTCGGATCGGCCCGCACCGCGAGCCGCGCATAATAGCCGGATGGGGCAATCTGCAGGGTTCTGCAAATTGACTCGACCCCATGAATTGCCCGGTGATCGTCGACAAACGCGATCATGGTTTGAATGGGCGGTCGAGTTCCGCCTGCGCAAAATAAGCTGACGCCTTGCGCAATATCTCGTTGGCTTGGCGAAGTTGCTTCACCTCACGTTCCAGATCCTTGATCCGCTCACGCTCGGCGCTGGTGACCCCTTCGCGCATCCCGCTGTCCTTTTCCGCCTGCCGAACCCAGACCCTCAATGTCTCTGGGATGCAGCCAATCTTGGGGGCAATCGCAGCTACCGCAGCGGATTGCGTTTCATAGGAGCCTTGATGCTCCAGCACCATGCGGACGGCACGCGCCCGCATCTCTGGTGAATAACGATTTGATGTCTTACTCTTTTCCATAGCCCTCATCCTTAGTCAGGTTGAAGGTCTCCGGCAAACAAGGGGCGGTTCAGAC
>NZ_RPEN01000098.1 GCF_003991405.1 Pseudorhodobacter sp. E13 | reverse complement strand
TGTTCTGAGTCTGACGCTTGTTACCGATTTCCGCGAATTTCATCGAGTTTGTCCAGCGCGCGGCGTTCGCGGGTAAGGATGTCTTGCGCCGACTTTGTCCAGACGAAGGGCTTCGGTTTCCTGTTGTGAAGCAGCAGGTAGTCGTAGATCGCCTCCTCCAGCTCATCAACGCTGTCGTAGCTACCCCGGCGAATGCGGCGGTTGGTGATCTCGGCGAAGAAGCGTTCGACCATGTTCAACCACGACGCGCTGGTGGGAGTGAAATGCAGCTTGAACCGAGGGTGCTTCGTGAGCCAGTCCTGCACCTCGAGCGTCTTGTGGGTCGCATAGTTGTCGAGGACCAGATGCACGTCGCGCGGCTTCAGGACGGCGCGGTCGATGCGGCGCAGGAATGCGAGGAACTCCTTCGCCCGGTGGCGCGGCATGCATTCGCCAATGACCATGCCCGACTTCACATCGAGCGCGGCAAACAGCGTCGTCGTGCCGTTCCGCTTGTAATCGTGGGTCATGGTGGCGGCGCGGCCCTTCTTCAGCGGCAGCCCGGGCTGTGTCCGGTCGAGCGCCTGGATCTGCGACTTCTCGTCGACGCAGAGCACCACCGCCCGGTCCGGCGGATCGAGGTAGAGGCCGACGATCTCGGTGACCTTCTCCTCGAACATCGGGTCGTTCGACACCTTGAACCCCTTGGTCAGATGCGGTTTCAGACCGGCTTCCGCCCAGATGCGACCGACGCTCGACGGCGAGATGCCCACCGCCTCGGCCATGGTCGACCGGCTCCAGTGGGTGGCATCAGGCGGCGTCTCCTTCACCGTCTTCGCGATCACCTTCAGGCGTGTCTCTCGCGGCAGCGGCGGCACCCGCGAGGGCCGGGTCTTGTCGCGCTTCAGGCCATCGACGCCTTCGTCGAGATACCGCGCCTGCCAGCGCCAGACCGTCGGCTTCGACGTCATGGCGCGCCGCATGATCTCGCTGGTGCCGCAACCATCCGCCGTTGCCAGCACGATCTCCGCACGCCAGACCACCTTGCGCGGCGTGTTGCGATTGGCGCACAGAGATACGAGTTGCGCACGGTCAGCGGGGCCGAGGTAAAGGCAGATGTCATTGCGTCTCATGCCCCGATTGTGACACACCTGTTCACGGTTGGGAATCTTCCGTCAGGCGGCTAACA
>NZ_RPEN01000097.1 GCF_003991405.1 Pseudorhodobacter sp. E13 | reverse complement strand
TAAAGCATTTCGGTTTTAACCTGATACATATCCGGCCGCCTTGAAGTAGTTCCAGCATTCTTGAGGATCGTATAGGTCGCAGATTGCTCCGATGGCCTTGAACACGTCGGTGAAGGTCCTGGCCCCGATCCTTCGCAGATGGGCTTTCAGTTTGGAGAATGCCTGTTCGATGGGATTGAGGTCAGGCGAATATGGCGGGAGAAAGAGGAACCAGCATCCATGTGCGCGTAGAGCCTCTGACGCTTCCTTGTTTTTATGCGTGGCTAGGTTGTCCAATATGACTACGGTGCCGGGTTTGATCTCTGGAACCAGCACCTCACGCACGTAGGCCGCGAAGGCTGGGCCGTCCATGGCACCTTTTATGACCCAAGGCGCGATCAGAGTTTCATGGGTCAGCCCGGCGATCAGCGTTTGCGTGCCCCAACTGCCAAAGGGCGCATCCATATTCAGTCGCTGGCCGCGCAAGGATCGTCCTCGCAGGCGGGTAAGATTGGTCTTCACTGCCGTTTCATCAATGAACACAACGCGTTCAGGTCGTCGCCCAATCGCTGGCAGCCGATGGGCAAACCAATCGGCACGCTGCTGGCTTACCTTGGCGCGGCGGCGCTCAGACGCGACCAACGACTTTTTTTGTACGTAAACCCGAGGCGGGACAGCAAATCGGCGATGGATGAGTGATGAACCTGAACCCCCTCAGCATCGGCCAGCGCATCCCGCAATTCGAAGAGCGTGATGTCGGGATCTTGCGCAAGCAACTCTTCGAAAAACCCCCTGTGCGGTGCTAGCTTGCCCCGCCCCGGCGGGCGTCCCTGAGGCGCGGGCAAGGCGTGTCCTTTCGTCCTGATCTGCCGCGCCCAACGTGCCCCCGTGGCAGCCGATAACTTGACGCGCAACGCCGCAGCACGTCCGCTCAACCCTTCTTCAATGTATCTTTGAAAACGCGCCCGAAGCGCCGATGGCAAAGGTGCTGACATGACCGATCCTCCCATACAGGATGAATCACAAATACGACCCCATGGGAATCCCCCGATTCAAGTTTTCCCCGAAACGCTTTAG
>NZ_RPEN01000096.1 GCF_003991405.1 Pseudorhodobacter sp. E13 | reverse complement strand
TTTTTTCTGTGTCATATCATGTCTTTCTGATTTCATGCGCCTGCGTGCGCGGCGCGAAAGGAGCAATTTGTCGGCGCAAAGGCCGGTTGTTGATGGGGGTCAGCGTCTTGAAAGCGGCGGGCAGGCCGATAGGGCCACCATCACATGGGTGCCCCTGATGCTGTCCTGCGAATGGGTGTGCGCCACCTTCTGGCAACCACTGACGGCGCCTGCGCGTTGCAAAGCGTCGGCGACCAGCGTGGACCTGTCCCCGCGCAGTGACGCACCGCCAGAGACCGAAGCGTAAATGACCTCGGCGCGGCCCCGCGTCGAGACACCCTGTTCGCGGTCAAAATCCGTCGCCCGCGCAAGGACGCGCACCTCTGAAGAGGTGTCGGGATTGTACACCTGATTTCCGCGATCAGCGTTGTAGGCCGATACGTTCCCTCCGCCGCCGCAGGCGGAGAGGATCAAGGCCGAAACCAAGACGGGCCCCAGGTGAAGTTTCTGCCGAAGTGTCCTCGAACGATCCACAGTCATGTTACACTTTTCCCTCGTTAATATGTTGAATAGCGCCCTAGAAAGGGCGCGTTGTTCTTATTGCCCTATGATGCCCTGCCCGCGCGGCAACTTGCGAGTTTCGATAAAATGGAGGGCGGCAGAACAGCGGTACGAATTGGGGGTACGTGGTGCTGATGCCACCCTCCGAGGTGCCGAACCGTGAGTGGTGCGAAGGCAAATCGGTTCGGTAGGTGATTCATCGGGAAATCGGCCGCCATGTCGTGGCAGCAAGCACTTTTCAGTGGACTTTTGCAGGGCAGCTATCACTTTCTTGATTCCTCTGTTCGAACAAAAGGGACGACATTCTCTGCCTGAAGACGCGACGTTTTGCGCTTGAGGAACTCGCTATGATTTTCGAATACCGCCGGCAGCGTCTCAACCAGGCGCTCATCGGATACAGTTGCTCTGAAGCTAT
>NZ_RPEN01000095.1 GCF_003991405.1 Pseudorhodobacter sp. E13 | reverse complement strand
CGTCTGGACAAAGTCGGCGCAAGACATCCTTACCCGCGAACGCCGCGCGCTGGACAAACTCGATGAAATTCGCGGAAATCGGTAACAAGCGTCAGACTCAGAACACTAGAGACTTTGCCCGAGTTTGTGCTGCCATTTCACTTACATCAAAATCAAATTGAACTCTTTGAATTCCAACCGCCTTGTACGCTTCTATAAACTCTGCTTTTGGCATTAAGAATGCAGCAGCAAACCAATTTGCCTCCCACTCGGCCCTCCGCTGTGATTCATCGCTTTTATCTACCCAACGTGTAGCCCGCATTACCGCGCTGGGGTCTTTTTTTTGGATTGGGCCAAGGTGCAAAAGTAGATGTCCGAGCTCATGAGCAATTGTGAAGCGGTCTCTTTTTAAAGAGGTATGCCGTGATATAAAAATGGTAAAGTCATTTGTAGAACGGGCAATAATTGAGCCGCTGTCAGTATCGCCCTGACCGCTAGAACCCATTACGAATTTACCACCAGCCCGCTCGATCAAATCCTCGATGTTTCCACCAATTTTAAAGCCAACGTTCACCGCTACCTTCTCAGCGAATGCCTCCACGGATGCTTTTGAGGCACCAATTCCCTTGGGGCTGACATATTCCGTAGTCAAAGAAGGCTCCCTTGAAGTGATTTGAAACGATATCCACTTCCTTGTGTATAACAGTATAATGCAAACAAAACGGAAACAAGTCAAAATCTGTGGCGCCTCAGGTGTGGCATCGGAAAGAGATCCGTTGAGCATACAATAATCCGGATCCCCACACCCATCCCACCGCGATTCAAACCCTAGCAAACCCTTAAAATTTCCACCAAAATCCAACAAAACCAACGCCTTACCGCCCATTCCGCGCGCGATTCACACCCCCATTCCGCACCCCCCTCCGCGCTGCTATACTCCCCCCATGTCCAGCCTTTGCCGT
>NZ_RPEN01000094.1 GCF_003991405.1 Pseudorhodobacter sp. E13 | reverse complement strand
TGCGCACGGTCAGCGGGGCCGAGGTAAAGGCAGATGTCATTGCGTCTCATGCCCCGATTGTGACACACCTGTTCACGGTTGGGAATCTTCCGTCAGGCGGCTAACACTAGGACTTTTGTAATTAACGTTGAAAAATCAATTCGTCCTAAGAAAACCAGAATACCGGATAAGATTATTTTTGTCGGTAGATCTCACAGGTTCAACCAATTTTAAATCTTCTGATTCATCAACATTTCGTTGGTTAAAAGCATTTCAGAAATTCTATGGCGAGTTTCCTGCCCTTTTCCAAAAAAAGTACGTTGAGGTTTCAGGTTCCATTCCTGATCTCAGCGCTGACGAAAAAGCGCAGATACCAAAAGTATGGAAAACTGTTGGGGACGAGATACTCTTCGTAAACCGAGTACACAGCATAACCCAGCTCGGTGCATACGTATCAGCGTTCTCAGGGGCCTTGAAGGAGTTTGGGCAAGAAATTCATGGAATTCATAAACTAAACACAAAAGGAAACGCATGGGTTGCAGCGTTCCCAAGCCCCAACTGCAGCATCAGTCTTTCAATAGGCACGAATCAAGACCCTATAAGCGGCGGAAATGAACTCCTAACCGAGGATTTTGAACGCAAAGTTGATGAAACTCCTCGAGACTATGATTTTCTTGGTAAGGGTATCGACAGCGGATTTAGAATTGCAAGAAACTCTAGTGTTCTGAGTCTGACGCTTGTTACCGATTTCCGCGAATTTCATCGAGTTTGTCCAGCGCGCGGCGTTCGCGGGTAAGGATGTCTTGCGCCGACTTTGTCCAGACG
>NZ_RPEN01000093.1 GCF_003991405.1 Pseudorhodobacter sp. E13 | reverse complement strand
GCACGCTGGACGGCACCCTGCGTACGAAGTTCCAGCAATGGTATCCGGGGATGAAGCCAGACGGAGATCAGAAAATGGCAGCATGATTGCCCCACGCTTTGGGGTACTCTCCTAGAACCGGGCGACATTCTTCGCAGGCAGGTGTTTTTCGAGATAGGTCTGCATGGGTCAGAGATGATACTTGCGCGCGATTTCCAAGGCTTCGGCCTGTTCGGTGCCGATGTATTCCTTGGTGCTTTCGATGCTGGCATGGCCGAGCAACAACTGAGCTGCGCGCAGGTTGCCGGTTTGCTGATAGATATGGGTCGGGAAGGTGCGGCGCAGCGAATGCAGGCCATAGAGGCTGGGATCGAGGCGGGCCTTTTCCAGCCAGGACTTGAAGAGCCGCCAGAGCTGACTTTCACTGAGATGGGACTGGGACCACCGTGCCCCCTGCCCCGTGAACAGCCAGCCGTGCAACGGCTTTTCTGAAGCTGCGAGATAGGCGCGCAGACTGTCGCGCGCGCCCGAGGACAGCCGCGCTTGGACCGGGCGTGCATTGCGGGCTTCGGTCTTCTTCTGCCGAATTTCCACGATCTCGCGCACGCCTGCCGGTGTGGCTACGTCTGAGACCCGCAGGCGCACCAGGTCAGAACCCCGGAAGCTGGTGTCGAGGGCCACGTTGAACAGCGCCAGATCGCGCAAGGCGCGCTCTTGGCGCAGGATCAGCCGGATCAGTGCCACCTGGTCAGGCGTGAGGGGTGGCTTCTTGCCCACAACACGGCCCTTGTTCCAGGTGGTCTCGGAGGTGGCTGACATGGG
>NZ_RPEN01000092.1 GCF_003991405.1 Pseudorhodobacter sp. E13 | reverse complement strand
GCAATATGACCCTAAACCTCGCATGTGGAAACCCGTTGATCTCTGGATGTGCCGGTTTTCCCTTATTTTGTTGGGAATCTCGACAGAGGTCTCATGCGAGCTTTTAGCAAAAAGCTTGCATGAATATCTAAAGCAACAATGGATGGCTCCACGATCCAATGTACACTAACGGCTGGATACACCTATCGCATCCGAAGCCGATTTCGAAGTGTAAGTAGAAGCATGAAAAACAAGATGCTGCCGAATATAGCTTGTACCCCCCAGACAAGGTCAAAATAGGGAATGCACTCTCTGCTTGCTGCATACAGCGATTGAGCTGCGGAACGATTAAGACCCAAAAAGGGGTGTGAGTTGGCAAAGCTAAGCACAGCAATTTCCGGAAGTGGGACACTTGCGCCTTTACATCTGGAAAAGCTAGATCCCTTCTCTAATAGAAAAATTGCAACGGCTCCCAAAAAAATCTGTATTATCCACCAATTAGCTGCTCTCTCGAAGCTATACCCATATCCACACAATCCACCGTAGATGCTATACATGAGCTTTAAGAAAATTCCCTTCTCAAACCTTCGACGCGCTTTCATTTCCAGAGCAACAAGTTGAGTTTCTTCGTTTGCCATATTTAGCCTAGTGTTAGCCGCCTGACGGAAGATTCCCAACCGTGAACAGGTGTGTCACAATCGGGGCATGAGACGCAATGACATCTGCCTTTACCTCGGCCCCGCTGACCGTGCGCA
>NZ_RPEN01000091.1 GCF_003991405.1 Pseudorhodobacter sp. E13 | reverse complement strand
CTATAGTCTGCAATGGATGATCTGATCAGGGACGCTTCATCGGAAGCGAAACTGATGGAAACGAGTGCAATTGCGCAGGAGCTGCAATCTTCTCTGAACGCGATCAGGTCGCGAACGATGTCGTCGATATCGTGATGTTTTTCGGCGTAATCGAGGTCGACAATCAAAAGCTTCCACTTGATTGGCGTGGCCGAAATAACTTCGAGAGCGGTGTCAAAGTCATTGATCAAATCCACCGAGCTCCGCGTCCAGACCAAGCGGCGCGCCAAGCAAGCCATACGCTCATGCGGGCACGTGGATCCGACGCAAAGGATGCGTCCGACCTTCTGACTATCCGACGGGCCTTCGTATTGCTGCCACCGGACGCTTTGATTGGTGAGCGGGTCAGACAACTTGAGCCTGGGCTGGTTTGCTGACGCGTCTTCAAGACCATTGGACCCGCCAAGCAAGCTTTTCATGCCGCCAAGATTTGATTCCCGAGCATCGAGTCCCGAGATCAGGGGCGAGGCAAACAACAACATGATCATCACGAGTGCCGCGCAGAAAAGCACAACGAACGGCCATGCAAGACTAACGATCACAACGCCATCAGACACCGCGCGCTCATCAGCCAATCTGGGAGATATCAGCAAAGAGATGGCTGCCAAAAGAACCGAAAGCCAAACCACGAATAAGACCGCTCGCCGTCCTTTCGACAGAGGACTTAG
>NZ_RPEN01000090.1 GCF_003991405.1 Pseudorhodobacter sp. E13 | reverse complement strand
GGCTTGCGGTGGTGTGATGCGCCCAAGGAGTATGGCCCTCCGAAGACCCTCTACAACCGATGGAAGCGGTGGGGTGACATGGGGGTCTTCGCCAGGATGATGGAGGGGCTTGCCTCAAAAGGTACCGAGCAAAAGACCATCATGATTGACGCGACCTATCTGAAGGCGCATCGCACGGCTTCGAGCCTGCGGGCGAAAAAGGGGGGCCCGACGACCAGTGCGGGCGTTTGATCGGGCGGACAAAGGGTGGGTTGAACACCAAGCTGCATGCCGTGACGGACGGCAAGGGTCGTCCGCTGAAATTCTTCATGACCGCCGGCCAAGTCAGTGACTACACCGGGGCCGCAGCCCTGCTGGGCAGTCTGCCCGCTGCAGAATGGATGCTCGCTGACCGCGGCTATGACGCCGACTGGTTCAGAGATGCATTGAAAGACAAGGGGATAAAGCCCTGCATCCCGGGCAGAAAGACGCGCGGTAAGACAGTCCGCTACGATAAACGACGCTACCGACGCCGAAACCGGATCGAGATCATGTTCGGCCGATTGAAAGACTGGCGCCGCATCGCAACACGTTACGACCGATGCGCAAAGACCTTCCTCTCAGCCGTCGCCCTCGCCGCAACTGTCTTGTTCTGGCTTTGACGGTCAATGAGTCTGGACCCTA
>NZ_RPEN01000089.1 GCF_003991405.1 Pseudorhodobacter sp. E13 | reverse complement strand
ACAGCCAGATATACCCAGCCTTCCCGCGTCCATACATAGGTGATGTCGCCGGCCTGTTACCGACAGGTGAATGCTTGCATTCACCGACAGGCATTTCTGGTTCGGCCCGCTCGCGCTAAAGTCCTGTTGCAAGAGATTCGGCGCGATGTTGAAGGGGTGATCACTGTCGGTCATGCGTTTGAACTTCCGGCTGCGGATGACCTGGATGCCATTCTGGCGCATAAGTCGCCCGACACGGCCCCTCTCGCGGTTTGCGCGCAAACCGCTGCCGGGCAATGGCTGGCCGACGCGAATGCCCAGCTCGTTCAACTCCTCGGTCATGCGTGGCCTGCCCTAGCTGCCCAAGCTCAGACGGTGCTGGTCACGGATATGGGCGAGGAGCACCATGTCACGCCGCTGGCGATGCGATGGGGGCCGGTGCTTCCAAGCGTGAAGCCCACGCTCAGTTACCCCCATAAGGCGGCACAGAGGACTGCGGTTCAGCACGCCGCGATATTCGGCAATATACTGAAACTTCATGGCTTTTGAGCCGCGAAAAACATCGCCGCTTCCTAAGAAACAGCCGCGGCCTCGGGAATGGGCGCCAGAGCAAAACCGAGGGTCTTGGCGCGCCGTTGAAGGTTTGAGAGCACGCGTTGCCGATGTCGTTCATCATAG
>NZ_RPEN01000088.1 GCF_003991405.1 Pseudorhodobacter sp. E13 | reverse complement strand
CACGAGGGCTTCCTTTATCTCGCAGTTGTCATCGATCTGTTTTCCCGGCGCGTTGTTGGCCCCCTCTCGCGGTTTGCATGCAAAACGCTGCCGGGCAACGGGTCCATGCAAGGCCGCACATATACCGATCTGCCGCTGCAAGCCCTGCTCCCTCTCGTTGATTGCAGGGCAATCAACTGCCGGGCAACGGATGGCCGTTTGGCGGCGCAAGCCAAAGACCAAGGTCTATGTGCACTCCGATCAGGGGTCACAGTTCACCAGCTATGAGTGGCAGGAGTTCCTCGAACAGCACAATCTGACGCAAAGCATGAGCCCCCTCTCGGCAGATTTGCCTTGCAAATCGCCTGCCGGGCAATGGTCGCGGGAACTGTTGGGATAATGCAGTGGCAGAAAGCTTCTTCAACCTGCTCAAACGCGAACGCATCCGACGCAGAAAGTATAAAATGCGCGCTGAAGCCCGTCAGGACGTGTTCGCCTTACGGCGATTGCGGGCAATCGCCTACTGGCCAGCGGACTACATCGAGTTTTTCTACAACCCACAGCGCAAACACGTTAAGAACGGCATGCTGTCACCGATTGACTTCGAACAGCAGCAAAAACTGAAGCTGCAAGGTGTCTAGGAAACT
>NZ_RPEN01000087.1 GCF_003991405.1 Pseudorhodobacter sp. E13 | reverse complement strand
TTAGCGAAAGCAGACCTGCACCCCATTTTGTTTTTCGCTGGCTCGTCATCTGCGCCCCCGCAGGAACCGGCGCAGCACGACCACGGCAGCAACGGCCACAATCGCGCCAGGCAAAAAAGCCAACACCACAACGACCCAGCTGACCGGAGAGAACAGGAAAAAGGCCAATATACTCGCGCCGTAACCGCCTAATGAAGCGATAAGGACTTGGCCCAGCATGATTGAGGGCCCATCAGCCTTAGACAGAACGGCCTTGGGGCTGGCTCCAACATCCTCGCCTTCGGTCTGCGTGCGAATTTCGACATTGTAGTTCATTCCTGGCTCTTCGCGCAGAAATGTGGGGGTGTGGGCCCCAGTTGCAGCAACTGAAGCCCACCGGGACATGCCCCCATGCGAGGCAAGCCCGAAAAGGGACGGACCGACAAGAGACGCCACAAACTAACCAGTACGCACAAGAACAGCGCTATCAGCAAACTCCCGACTACCAAAAACTGGCAAGCAGCTGCCCACAGTACTGCACGCACCACAAACAACGCGGCACGCAAAACTTGTCCGAACCCTGATTCGTTATGGAGATAGCCGAGGACCGCTTCTTCAAGAAGGGGCCTTT
>NZ_RPEN01000086.1 GCF_003991405.1 Pseudorhodobacter sp. E13 | reverse complement strand
TTGCATGGACCCGTTGCCCGGCAGCGTTTTGCATGCAAACCGCGAGAGGGGGCCAACAACGCGCCGGGAAAACAGATCGATGACAACTGCGAGATAAAGGAAGCCCTCGTGAGTGCGGATGTAGGTGATGTCGCTCGACCATTGTTCTCGAACCAATGGCGAACAAGGTCTCGCCCCAGAACTGGTCCGGAGCGTTGACATCAAACTCTCGGTTCAAGATGTTGTCGGCCACGACCGCAGGGCTGCCACCATAAGAGCCCGGCTTCTTTTTGTAACCAATCTGGGCCCTTATCCCTGCTAGACGCGCCAAACGCCAAGCCCTGTTGGGGCTGATGTCTTCGCCCATGTCGCACAGATCATCGTGCAGTTTGCGGTATCCATAGACCTCGCCGCTGTCATCCCAGGCCTGCTTCAGCAGCACGGTTTGACGCTGATCTTCCTACGCACGCGGGCTCAAAGGCTCTCTCAACCATGCATAAAAGCCGCTTGGATGAACCAACAGCATCCGGCACATG
>NZ_RPEN01000085.1 GCF_003991405.1 Pseudorhodobacter sp. E13 | reverse complement strand
TTGCATGGACCCGTTGCCCGGCAGCGTTTTGCATGCAAACCGCGAGAGGGGGCCAACAACGCGCCGGGAAAACAGATCGATGACAACTGCGAGATAAAGGAAGCCCTCGTGGGTGCGGATGTAGGTGATGTCGCTCGACCATTGTTCTCGAACCAATGGCGAACAAGGTCTCGCCCCAGAACTGGTCCGGAGCGTTGACATCGAACTCGCGGTTCAGCGTATTGTCGGCCACGACCGCAGGGCTGCCACCATAAGAGCCCGGCTTCTTTTTGTAACCAATCTGGGCCCTTATGCCCGCCAGACGCGCCAAACGCCAAGCCCGGTTGGGGCTGATGTCTTCGCCCATGTCGCACAGATCATCGTGCAGTTTGCGGTATCCATAGACCTCGCCGCTCTCATCCCAAGCCTGCTTCAGCAGCACGGTTTGACGCTGATCTTCCTACGCACGCGGGCTCAAAGGCTCTCTCAACCATGCATAAAAGCCGCTTGGATGAACCAACAGCATCCGGCACATG
>NZ_RPEN01000084.1 GCF_003991405.1 Pseudorhodobacter sp. E13 | reverse complement strand
AACACCGGTGGCCAAGTCAAACATCAGCGCGTCGTCGGGGTAAGGCGTCACGGTGGACATCAAACTATTGGCCGAAGAGACGCCAGCACAGAGCGATTGCCCCAGCCCGATGATGCAATAAAGGATTTGCGGATCATCCGGGATCAAAAAGCCCTTTCCTGCCGGGCCTGCGGCAACCGCCCGACGCGGACCGATCAAAGGCAGGTCCACGACGGCCCGCACCGATTTTGCGTTCTTCGGTGCCACGGAATGGGCCGTCAAACCGCCCAGATCAGCGACCACGCCGTCAAAGCCATTCCCAACCGCGATGAGGCTGGACCCGATCACCGTGGGCATCATCGGTGCGGCCTCGTCGATATTCGGCAGGCGGCACCCTTGGCCGTCCAGCGCCGCAATCCGGTGGCCATCGCCGGTCATGATCTCGACGGACGCATCATCCCAAGGCGTCCTGAAATCCAGT
>NZ_RPEN01000083.1 GCF_003991405.1 Pseudorhodobacter sp. E13 | reverse complement strand
AACACCGGTGGCCAAGTCAAACATCAGCGCGTCGTCGGGGTAAGGCGTCACGGTGGACATCAAACTATTGGCCGAAGAGACGCCAGCACAGAGCGATTGCCCCAGCCCGATCATGCAATAAAGGATTTGCGGATCATCCGGGATCAAAAAGCCCTTTCCTGCCGGGCCTGCGGTAACCGCCCGACGCGGACCGATCAAAGGCAGGTCCACCACGGCCCGCACCGATTTTGCGTTCTTCGGTGCCACGGAATGGGCCGTCAAACCGCCCAGATCAGCGACCACGCCGTCAAAGCCATTCCCAACCGCGATGAGGCTGGACCCGATTACCGTGGGCATCATCGGTGCGGCATCGTCGATATTCGGCAGGCGGCACCCTTGGCCGTCCAGCGCCGCAATCCGGTGGCCATCGCCGGTCATGATCTCGACGGACGCATCATCCCAAGGCGTCCTGAAATCCAGT
>NZ_RPEN01000082.1 GCF_003991405.1 Pseudorhodobacter sp. E13 | reverse complement strand
GCCGCCACGGCCACCGGCGCGACCGTCGTGTTGACCTATAGCGTGCCTTACGGAACGCTGGCGCTCGATAGCGCGAATGTGCGGTCCTACCCCCAGAGCGGCTTTCGCTTTATCGACAGCACTGGCGAAAAGGCCATCAGCAATGTCGTCGTCTCGGCCCCCAATCAGGTGACGCTGACATTGGCCAGCGCGAGCACGGGGATCGGGAAGACCGTCTATTACGGCACCACCCCGCACCTGGAACCGAGGCAGGCGTCAACCGTGCCGGGCGGCAATCTGCGCGACAGTTCCGGCGAGATTTGGAAATCGACCTTGGACGGGCAGCGGCTCGATTGCTGGGCCGAGCATCAAGCGTTCACAATTTAAGGGCAAGACAATGAAACGATATGAGATCAAATC
>NZ_RPEN01000081.1 GCF_003991405.1 Pseudorhodobacter sp. E13 | reverse complement strand
GCCGCCACGGCCACCGGCGCGACCGTCGTGTTGACCTATAGCGTGCCTTACGGAACGCTGGCGCTCGATAGCGCGAATGTGCGGTCCTACCCCCAGAGCGGCTTTCGCTTTGTCGACAGCACTGACGAAAAGGCCATCAGCAATGTCGTCGTCTCGGCCCCCAATCAGGTGACGCTGACATTGGCCAGCGCGAGCACGGGGACCGGGAAGACCGTCTATTACGGCACCACCCCGCATCTGGAACCGAGGCAGGCGTCAACCGTGCCGGGCGGCAATCTGCGCGACAGCTCCGGCGAGATTTGGAAATCGACCTTGGACGGGCAGCGGCTCGATTGCTGGGCCGAGCATCAAGCGTTCACAATTTAAGGGCAAGACAATGAAACGATATGAGATCAAATC
>NZ_RPEN01000080.1 GCF_003991405.1 Pseudorhodobacter sp. E13 | reverse complement strand
GCCTATGATGAACGACATCGGCAACGCGTGCTCTCAAACCTTCAACGGCGCGCCAAGACCCTCGGTTTTGCTCTGGCGCCCATTCCCGAGGCCGCGGCTGTTTCTTAGGAAAGCGGCGATGTTTTTCGCGGCTCAAAAGCCATGAAGTTTCAGTATATTGCCGAATATCGCGGCGTGCTGAACCGCAGTCATCTGTGCCGCCTTATGGGGGTAACTGAGCGTGGGCTCCATGCCTGGAAGCATCGGCCCCCATCGCATCGCCAGCGGCGCGACATGGTGCTCCTCGCCCATATCCGCGATCAGCACCGGTTAAGCCTAGGCAGCTACGGCCGACCACGGATGACCGAGGAGTTGAACGAGTTGGGCATTCGCGTCGGCCAGCCATTGCCCG
>NZ_RPEN01000079.1 GCF_003991405.1 Pseudorhodobacter sp. E13 | reverse complement strand
ACAGCCAGATATACCCAGCCTTCCCGCGTCCATACATAGGTGATGTCGCCGGCCTGTTACCGACAGGTGAATGCTTGCATTCACCGACAGGCATTTCTGGTTCGGCCCGCTTGCAGTGAAGTCTTGCTGCAAGAGATTCGGCGCGATGTTGAAGGCGTGGTTACTGTCGGTGGTGCGTTTGAACTTCCGGCTGCGGATGACCTGGATGCCATTCTGGCGCATAAGTCGCCCGACACGGCCCCTCTCGCGGTTTGCGCGCAAACCGCTGCCGGGCAATGGCTGGCCGACGCGAATGCCCAACTCGTTCAACTCCTCGGTCATCCGTGGTCGGCCGTAGCTGCCTAGGCTTAACCGGTGCTGATCGCGGATATGGGCGAGGA
>NZ_RPEN01000078.1 GCF_003991405.1 Pseudorhodobacter sp. E13 | reverse complement strand
CTGCTGCGCAAGAACGGGTTCAAGGTGTCCCCTCTCGCGGATGTAAACATCCGCTGCCCGTTGCCTGGCAGGGCATTGAAAATGCCCGAGAAGGGGGCAGCGGATGAGCGGGAAAGGCAACTGTAACGACAATTCCGCCCCCTATCGGCAGATTTGCTTTGCACATCGCCTGCCGGGCAACGGTCGAAAGCTTCTTCAAGTCGCTGAAAGCCGAACTGGTATGGCGGCACAACTGGCAAACCCGCCGCGAAGTCGAGGTCGCCCTCTTCCCCTCTCATGGTTTGCAAGCAAACCATTGCCGGGCAACGGAATACATCAACGGCTTCTACAACCCACGCCGCAAACACTCAGCCCACGGCTGGAAATCACCCGTG
>NZ_RPEN01000077.1 GCF_003991405.1 Pseudorhodobacter sp. E13 | reverse complement strand
TTCGCCGATTTCCGGCTGCGTGCCGTTCATGGCGTGCAGAGCCGAACCACGGATGATCGGGATATCGTCGCCGGGGTAGTCATACGAGGACAGCAGCTCGCGGATTTCCATTTCCACCAGTTCCAGCAGTTCTTCGTCGTCAACCTGGTCAACCTTGTTCATGTAGACGACCATGTAGGGGATGCCGACCTGGCGACCCAGCAGGATGTGCTCGCGCGTTTGCGGCATCGGGCCGTCAGCGGCGTTCACAACCAGAATAGCGCCGTCCATCTGCGCCGCACCGGTGATCATGTTCTTCACATAGTCAGCGTGGCCGGGGCAGTCGACGTGGGCATAGTGGCGCGCTGCCGACTCATATTCCACGTG
>NZ_RPEN01000076.1 GCF_003991405.1 Pseudorhodobacter sp. E13 | reverse complement strand
TCACCCCGCCCCAATCCCAGACAGCTATCGTGCGGCCCGTGTGGCAAGCCTGTTCAACATCGAAAAGGACGCGGACTTTCGCCTTGAAATGGAGGTCGATCTGACTGCTCGCCCGTGGCAAATCGGGTTGATCGTTGGCCCTTCAGGCTCGGGCAAAACCTCTGCGGCAAAAGCGCTTTTCGGGGGCGAGAGCGCCGCCCAAAGCTGGCCCAACCTGCCCCTGATCGAAGCGATTGCCCCCAAGGGCGATTTCGATCAGGTGACGGGCGCGCTCGCTGCCGTTGGGCTTGGCTCGGTGCCGTCCTGGCTACGGCCCTTTACCCATCTGTCAAACGGCGAGCAATTCCGCGCGGGCCTTG
>NZ_RPEN01000075.1 GCF_003991405.1 Pseudorhodobacter sp. E13 | reverse complement strand
TCACCCCGCCCCAATCCCAGACAGCTATCGTGCGGCCCGTGTGGCAAGCCTGTTCAACATCGAAAAGGACGCGGACTTTCGCCTTGAAATGGAGGTCGATCTGACTGCTCGTCCGTGGCAAATCGGGTTGATCGTTGGCCCTTCAGGCTCGGGCAAAACCTCTGCGGCAAAGGTGCTTTTCGGGGGCGAGAGCGCCGCCCAAAGCTGGCCCAACCTGCCCCTGATCGAAGCGATTGCCCCCAAGGGCAATTTCGATCAGGTGACGGGCGCGCTCGCTGCCGTTGGGCTTGGCTCGGTGCCGTCCTGGCTACGGCCCTTTACCCATCTGTCAAACGGCGAGCAATTCCGCGCGGGCCTTG
>NZ_RPEN01000074.1 GCF_003991405.1 Pseudorhodobacter sp. E13 | reverse complement strand
CGTCAATTTCGAGAACACGCGCGGCGAAACGCCGTTGGAAAGCTGCGCCTTTGCGGTTGTCGAACAGGCCCGCGCCTTGGGTGTCAGGATGCGGACACTGGCCTTTTTTGCGGGCCGCACAAGCTCGGCCTATTCTGAGCTGAAAAAAGGCACCCTTGCCTATAGCAACATGATCACGGGCGTCACCCGCGCCAAGGCACTTGCCGATGCACGGGGCTGGAAGCTTGTGGTGCTGGGGGCTTTGGTCAAACACGGTGAAAGCGATGCCGCCAGCACAACCTATCAGGCGGAACTGAACCAGTGGCAAGCCGATGTGGAAACAGACGTCCGCGCCATCACCGGGCAAACGGCG
>NZ_RPEN01000073.1 GCF_003991405.1 Pseudorhodobacter sp. E13 | reverse complement strand
CGTCAATTTCGAGAACACGCGCGGCGAAACGCCGTTGGAAAGCTGCGCCTTTGCGGTTGTCGAACAGGCCCGCGCCTTGGGTGTCAGGATGCGGACACTGGCCTTTTTTGCAGGCCGCACAAGCTCGGCCTATTCTGATCTGAAAAAAGGCACCCTTGCCTATAGCAACATGATCACGGGCGTCACCCGCGCCAAGGCACTTGCCGATGCACGGGGCTGGAAGCTTGTGGTGCTGGGGGCATTGGTCAAACACGGTGAAAGCGATGCCGCCAGCACAACCTATCAGGCGGAACTGAACCAGTGGCAAGCCGATGTGGAAACAGACGTCCGCGCCATCACCGGGCAAACGGCG
>NZ_RPEN01000072.1 GCF_003991405.1 Pseudorhodobacter sp. E13 | reverse complement strand
GCCTTCCTCTATCAAGTCCGTGGCCGATATGCCCGAACCGCCCGCATCGAGAGCGGCGCTGGCAATGTTGCGCGCGCATATCAGCAACCCGAAGATCAATCTGGCCGGTCCAGATTACCGCTGGGCCGCCGCCTACGATCCGACCGACTACCTGCACTTTACTGGCCAAGGCTATGCGCAGATCGGCCAAACTGCTGCCCGCGCCTTGCTGCAAGCAACATGCACCGCCGCGCAAAAGAGCCGGGCAACCTATATCACCGCCGCCACGGCCACCGGCGCGACCGTCGTGTTGACCTATAGCGTGCCTTACGGAACGCTGGCGCTCGATAGCGCGAATGTGCGG
>NZ_RPEN01000071.1 GCF_003991405.1 Pseudorhodobacter sp. E13 | reverse complement strand
GCCTTCCTCTATCAAGTCCGTGGCCGATATGCCCGAACCGCCCGCATCGAGAGCGGCGCTGGCAATGTTGCGCGCGCATATCAGCAACCCGAAGATCAATCTGGCCGGTCCGGATTACCGCTGGGCCGCCGCCTATGATCCGACCGATTACCTGCACTTTACTGGCCAAGGCTATGCGCAGATCGGCCAAACCGCTGCCCGCGCCTTGCTGCAAGCAACATGCACCGCCGCACAAAAGAGCCGGGCAACCTATATCACCGCCGCCACGGCCACCGGCGCGACCGTCGTGTTGACCTATAGCGTGCCTTACGGAACGCTGGCGCTCGATAGCGCGAATGTGCGG
>NZ_RPEN01000070.1 GCF_003991405.1 Pseudorhodobacter sp. E13 | reverse complement strand
TGCCCTGCCAGGCAACGGGCAGCGGATGTTTACATCCGCGAGAGGGGACACCTTGAACCCGTTCTTGCGCAGCAGCTTTTGATAGTCGTGAGCACAGTATTGCGACCCGCGATCCGTGTGATGAGCGCAACCTGGCGGCGGCCTTCGGATCGCGATGGCCATGTTCAACGCCCGCAAGGCCAGATCTTGCTTCATGCGGTTGCTGATGGCCCAGCCCATGACGCGCCTTGAGAAAAGGTCAATGATCACAGCCAGATATACCCAGCCTTCCCGCGTCCATACATAGGTGATGTCGCCGGCCTGTTACCGACAGGTGAATGCTTGCATTCA
>NZ_RPEN01000069.1 GCF_003991405.1 Pseudorhodobacter sp. E13 | reverse complement strand
TGCCCTGCCAGGCAACGGGCAGCGGATGTTTACATCCGCGAGAGGGGACACCTTGAACCCGTTCTTGCGCAGCAGCTTTTGATAGTCGTGAGCACAGTATTGCGACCCGCGGTCCGTGTGATGAGCGCAACCTGGCGGCGGCCTTCGGATCGCGATGGCCATGTTCAACGCCCGCAAGGCCAGATCTTGCTTCATGCGGTTGCTGATGGCCCAGCCCACGACGCGCCTTGAGAAAAGGTCAATGATCACAGCCAGATATACCCAGCCTTCCCGCGTCCATACATAGGTGATGTCGCCGGCCTGTTACCGACAGGTGAATGCTTGCATTCA
>NZ_RPEN01000068.1 GCF_003991405.1 Pseudorhodobacter sp. E13 | reverse complement strand
GCAAAAAAGGCCAGTGTCCGCATCCTGACACCCAAGGCGCGGGCCTGTTCGACAACCGCAAAGGCGCAGCTTTCCAACGGCGTTTCGCCGCGCGTGTTCTCGAAATTGACGGCGGTCAAAGGCTTGAACCCGATCAGGTTTGCGGGATCGACCGCAACCAGCGAGGTGGACCCCGTTTGAATACCCATCCGCACATCGGCAACACCGGTGGCCAAGTCAAACATCAGCGCGTCGTCGGGGTAAGGCGTCACGGTGGACATCAAACTATTGGCCGAAGAGACGCCAGCACAGAGCGATTGCCCCAGCCCGAT
>NZ_RPEN01000067.1 GCF_003991405.1 Pseudorhodobacter sp. E13 | reverse complement strand
GCGCGCCGGGTGCGCCCTCAGGAAGAGGTGGAAGTGGTAGCGTTTCGGAGGCTTTCATTGGCTTGCCCTTGTTCAATGGGGCGCTCGGCCGAAGAATCGGGGCGCTCGTCTGGAAGGGCTCTGATAGGCCGGAGGATGTTCATCGCTTTGCAGCGGTGACACCGAATGCTCAAAACGCCGCATAAGGCGTGGGGCTCCATCTTAAATAGCAGCCGTGCGCATCCGCAGCAACGAATTTGGGTTTGCGTCGTCATATAGAATCGCCTCATGGTGCCGGTCCCTCGCGAGGGGGAGAGCGGCCATAAAGCGG
>NZ_RPEN01000066.1 GCF_003991405.1 Pseudorhodobacter sp. E13 | reverse complement strand
TTCACAGACGAGTTCAAGCGCGATGCGGTCGCGCAGGTCGAGGATCGGGGCTACCCGGTGCGGGAGGTGGCTGAGCGATTGGGTGTCTGTTGCCCGGCAGGCGAATGCGAAACAATCGCCGAGAGGGAGCACCAAGTCGATCTACATGTGGCAGAAGCAGTTTTCGCGGCCGACGAAGGTGATTCAGGAGGTTGATGCCCAGGCCGACGAGATCCGTCGGTTGAAGCGGGATCTGCTGCGGGTGACTTCGGGCCGGGACATCCTAAAAAACCGTTCCGGGCCGCAGCCCGCCTGTGCGCTGTAG
>NZ_RPEN01000065.1 GCF_003991405.1 Pseudorhodobacter sp. E13 | reverse complement strand
TTCACAGACGAGTTCAAGCGCGATGCGGTCGCGCAGGTCGAGGATCGGGGCTACCCGGTGCGGGAGGTGGCTGAGCGATTGGGTGTCTGTTGCCCGGCAGGCGAATGCGAAGCAATCGCCGAGAGGGAGCACCAAGTCGAACTACATGTGGCAGAAGCAGTTTTCGCTGCCCGCGAAGGTGATCCAAGAGGTCGATGCCCAGGCCGACGAGATCCGTCGGTTGAAGCGGGATCTGCTGCGGGTGACTTCGGGCCGGGACATCCTAAAAAACCGTTCCGGGCCGCAGCCCGCCTGTGCGCTGTAG
>NZ_RPEN01000064.1 GCF_003991405.1 Pseudorhodobacter sp. E13 | reverse complement strand
GCGATACTCGCCATCAAGGAGACCGGATATGGCAGCGATACACAGCGACGAGTTCAAGCGGGATGCGGTTCGCATTGCGCTCACCAGTGGCCTGACACGGCGTCAGGTTGCGACTGATTTGGGGATTGGGCTTTCGACGCGCGGCAAGTGGGTTAGGGCGATTTCAGAGGAGGCCAAGGTTCCCGCGCAAGATGCCGAGCTTCTGCGCGAGAATGAACGGCTGCGCAAAGAAAACCGCATTCTCCGGGATTTGAGCCGGACAAGAAAACAGTCCGGGGGACTGTTTTCCCGGCGAATGCGG
>NZ_RPEN01000063.1 GCF_003991405.1 Pseudorhodobacter sp. E13 | reverse complement strand
TCGATTACCCAATCAGGCTGGAGCCATTCGGTCACATCTTCGTGGCAAGTGACGCCGACGAATTGGCCCGACCCACGCCGCCATGCTTTTGCAAAAGCCCCCGCACCGATCCGGGCGACACGGCGGTCAATAGTGGAGGTGAACTCATCGACAACAGTTAGAGCGGGGCGCTCACAAAGTAGCCGCGCAAGGCCCGCGCGGAATTGCTCGCCGTTTGACAGATGGGTAAAGGGCCGTAGCCAGGACGGCACCGAGCCAAGCCCAACGGCAGCGAGCGCGCCCGTCACCTGATCGAAAT
>NZ_RPEN01000062.1 GCF_003991405.1 Pseudorhodobacter sp. E13 | reverse complement strand
CCGCATTCGCCGGGAAAACAGTCCCCCGGACTGTTTTCTTGTCCGGCTCAAATCCCGGAGAATGCGGTTTTCTTTGCGCAGCCGTTCATTCTCGCGCAGAAGCTCGGCATCCTGTGCAGGCACCTTGGCTTCCTCCGAAACCGCCCGAACCCATTTGCCGAGCGTCGAAAGCCCAATCCCCAAATCAGATGCAACCTGACGCCGTGTCAGGCCACTGGTGAGCGCAATGCGAACCGCATCCCGCTTGAACTCGTCGCTGTGTATCGCTGCCATATCCGGTCTCCTTGATGGCGAGTAT
>NZ_RPEN01000061.1 GCF_003991405.1 Pseudorhodobacter sp. E13 | reverse complement strand
GATGCCGTATTTGGCCTTCAAGAACTGTTCGATCTTGATGCGGTAAGCGGCCATGGCGGTGCTGCCCAGGTCGGTATCGGTCAGCCCGCAGATGCCCACCAAACCGCGCATCGCGTTAAGCATCTGCCATTCACCGGCTCTGTAGCCGATATCAAACACACCGACTTCGGTGGGATTGTCCCCGGCCAACACGCCGTCACGGAACACCTTCAGCCCTCCGGTGGCCGAGAAGGTCACCATCAGCAAGGTCGTGACATTGGTGAACCCGCTGCTGAGCAGCGCGGAAGACCGG
>NZ_RPEN01000060.1 GCF_003991405.1 Pseudorhodobacter sp. E13 | reverse complement strand
GATGCCGTATTTGGCCTTCAAGAACTGTTCGATCTTGATGCGGTAAGCGGCCATGGCGGTGCTGCCCAGGTCGGTATCGGTCAGCCCGCAGATGCCCACCAAACCGCGCATGGCGTTAAGCATCTGCCATTCACCGGCTCTGTAGCCGATATCAAACACACCGACTTCGGTGGGATTGTCACCGGCCAACACGCCGTCACGGAACACCTTCAGCCCTCCGGTGGCCGAGAAGGTCACCATCAGCAAGGTCGTGACATTGGTGAACCCGCTGCTGAGCAGCGCGGAAGACCGG
>NZ_RPEN01000059.1 GCF_003991405.1 Pseudorhodobacter sp. E13 | reverse complement strand
TGCCAATGGCGCGGCGGCCTTCAACCTCATCAGTAACACTCAGGTCCAGCCCAATGTGGCTTTCAACAACACCGCGTGGTCCATGTTCTGGGTCTGCCGTTTGTCGACCGCAACGTCGGGGCAACTCGCCCGGACGATCACCGGCGTCTCCGGCCAGCTCAGCCCACGGCTGTCCTTCAGCTCCAGCGCTGTGAATTTCGGGCTGTATCAGGGTGAGACCGCAACCTTCCGGTCTTCCGCGCTGCTCAGCAGCGGGTTCACCAATGTCACGACCTTGCTGATG
>NZ_RPEN01000058.1 GCF_003991405.1 Pseudorhodobacter sp. E13 | reverse complement strand
TGCCAATGGCGCGGCGGCCTTCAACCTCATCAGTAACACTCAGGTCCAGCCCAATGTGGCTTTCAACAACACCGCGTGGTCCATGTTCTGGGTCTGCCGTTTGTCGACCGCTACGTCGGGGCAACTCGCCCGGACGATCACCGGCGTCTCCGGCCAGTTCAGCCCACGGCTTTCCTTCAGCTCCAGCGCTGTGAATTTCGGGCTGTATCAGGGTGAGACCGCAACCTTCCGGTCTTCCGCGCTGCTCAGCAGCGGGTTCACCAATGTCACGACCTTGCTGATG
>NZ_RPEN01000057.1 GCF_003991405.1 Pseudorhodobacter sp. E13 | reverse complement strand
CGGGCAATGGCTGGCCGACGCGAATGCCCAACTCGTTCAACTCCTCGGTCATCCGTGGTCGGCCGTAGCTGCCTAGGCTTAACCGGTGCTGATCGCGGATATGGGCGAGGATGAATAGCCCCTAGATTTGTCGACGCCTTGCTTGGTAATTTTGGAAGCCAGGAGGACGATATGTCCGGAGCTAAATTCACAGACGAGTTCAAGCGCGATGCGGTCGCGCAGGTCGAGGATCGGGGCTACCCGGTGCGGGAGGTGGCTGAGCGATTGGGTGTCTGTTGCCCG
>NZ_RPEN01000056.1 GCF_003991405.1 Pseudorhodobacter sp. E13 | reverse complement strand
GGGCTGGACCTGAGTGTTACTGATGAGGTTGAAGGCCGCCGCGCCATTGGCAAAGTTACCGCGCGGGATCGGCACCGATGCCGCCGTCAACCGTCCGTTCACCCGGTCGAAGGGCACGCCGTTGGGCGAATAGTCGGGATCGAGGAGCAGCCGCCATTTGATATCGGCATAGCCCAAGGCTTGCCCAAGCGCGCTGCGTTTGTCCGTCCGAACCCCGTCCAGACCGGCGTTCAACCCTGATTTGATCTCATATCGTTTCATTGT
>NZ_RPEN01000055.1 GCF_003991405.1 Pseudorhodobacter sp. E13 | reverse complement strand
GGGCTGGACCTGAGTGTTACTGATGAGGTTGAAGGCCGCCGCGCCATTGGCAAAGTTACCGCGCGGGATCGGCACCGATGCCGCCGTCAACCGTCCGTTCACCCGGTCGAACGGCACGCCGTTGGGCGAATAGTCGGGATCGAGGAGCAGCCTCCATTTGATATCGGCATAGCCCAAGGCTTGCCCAAGCGCGCTGCGTTTGTCCGTCCGAACCCCGTCCAGACCGGCGTTCAACCCTGATTTGATCTCATATCGTTTCATTGT
>NZ_RPEN01000054.1 GCF_003991405.1 Pseudorhodobacter sp. E13 | reverse complement strand
GCGATCTCGACCTCGCGGCGGGTCTGCCAGTTCCTTCGCCAGACCAGTTCGGCTTTCAGCGACTTGAAGAAGCTTTCGACCGTTGCCCGGCAGGCGATGTGCAAAGCAAATCTGCCGAGAAGGGGCGGAATTGTCGTAACAGTTGCCCTTGCCGCTCATCCGCTGCCCCCTTCTCGGGCATTTTCAATGCCCTGCCAGGCAACGGGCAGCGGATGTTTACATCCGCGAGAGGGGACACCTTGAACCCGTTCTTGCGCAGCAG
>NZ_RPEN01000053.1 GCF_003991405.1 Pseudorhodobacter sp. E13 | reverse complement strand
GCCTAACCCTCCCTGACTGACTGATTGATTTGAAAAGGAAAACACCATGAAACGCATCATCCTCGCCACTGTTCTGGGCCTTGCCACCGTTGGTTCCGCCTCTGCCATGACTGATACGGGCCGCCTGTCGGGTCTGACCACGATCAAAGCGGAACGCATCCTGCCCGGCGCATCGTTCGACAACCTGACCGTCAGCCAAGCCGCGCAGATCGAAGGCGCTTTGGCCGGTGGGCAAGACAATGCAGGCGTCGACCT
>NZ_RPEN01000052.1 GCF_003991405.1 Pseudorhodobacter sp. E13 | reverse complement strand
TCTTAAATAGCAGCCGTGCGCATCCGCAGCAACGAATTTGGGTTTGCGTCGTCATATAGAATCGCCTCATGGTGCCGGTCCCTCGCGAGGGGGAGAGCGGCCATAAAGCGGTAGCTGGTCGGCGGGGTTGGCCTCAGAAACTGGCCCCGTGTCGGAGGGTGTTAGCGCACCCTCCGGCCTCTCACGGCACGCTGTCAGGCGATGCCGTATTTGGCCTTCAAGAACTGTTCGATCTTGATGCGGTAAGCGGCCAT
>NZ_RPEN01000051.1 GCF_003991405.1 Pseudorhodobacter sp. E13 | reverse complement strand
TCTTAAATAGCAGCCGTGCGCATCCGCAGCAACGAATTTGGGTTTGCGTCGTCATATAGAATCGCCTCATGGTGCCGGTCCCTCGCGAGGGGGAGAGCGGCCATAAAGCGGAAGCTGGTCGGCGGGGTTGGTGTCAGAAGCTCGCCCCGTGTCGGAGGGTGTTAGCGCACCCTCCGGCCTCTCACGGCACGCTGTCAGGCGATGCCGTATTTGGCCTTCAAGAACTGTTCGATCTTGATGCGGTAAGCGGCCAT
>NZ_RPEN01000050.1 GCF_003991405.1 Pseudorhodobacter sp. E13 | reverse complement strand
GCCTGCTTCAGCAGCACGGTTTGACGCTGATCTTCCTACGCACGCGGGCTCAAAGGCTCTCTCAACCATGCATAAAAGCCGCTTGGATGAACCAACAGCATCCGGCACATGGCGCGGACCGCAAAGATCAGCCGGTTCTCGGCAATGAACGCATACCTCACCCGCTGCCTCCTTCTCGGGCATTTTCAATGCCCTGCCAGGCAACGGGCAGCGGATGTTTACATCCGCGAGAGGGGGGATTCCCTGGCGA
>NZ_RPEN01000049.1 GCF_003991405.1 Pseudorhodobacter sp. E13 | reverse complement strand
GTCATGGCAGAGGCGGAACCAACGGTGGCAAGGCCCAGAACAGTGGCGAGGATGATGCGTTTCATGGTGTTTTCCTTTTCAAATCAATCAGTCAGTCAGGGAGGGTTAGGCGATCAGTTCGCCAGAATTTTCTGCAAGGTCGCAGGCAGGTCGACGCCTGCATTGTCTTGCCCACCGGCCAAAGCGCCTTCGATCTGCGCGGCTTGGCTGACGGTCAGGTTGTCGAACGATGCGCCGGGCAGGATGCG
>NZ_RPEN01000048.1 GCF_003991405.1 Pseudorhodobacter sp. E13 | reverse complement strand
TTCAGACAACCGCTACCGCGAGCAATACGGGGTCATCGTGACCGTCCCCGATGCTGAGGAGCAAAAACGGGTCTTTGACGACCTCCTGCGGCAGGGCTTCAAACCGCGCGTGGTGGTCACATGAAGCTCTCGGTGCATCACCCCGCCCCAATCCCAGACAGCTATCGTGCGGCCCGTGTGGCAAGCCTGTTCAACATCGAAAAGGACGCGGACTTTCGCCTTGAAATGGAGGTCGATCTGACTGCTCG
>NZ_RPEN01000047.1 GCF_003991405.1 Pseudorhodobacter sp. E13 | reverse complement strand
GGACCGGCCAGATTGATCTTCGGGTTGCTGATATGCGCGCGCAACATTGCCAGCGCCGCTCTCGATGCGGGCGGTTCGGGCATATCGGCCACGGACTTGATAGAGGAAGGCGCGGGCAGGATGAACGGGACGCCCGCCGTTTGCCCGGTGATGGCGCGGACGTCTGTTTCCACATCGGCTTGCCACTGGTTCAGTTCCGCCTGATAGGTTGTGCTGGCGGCATCGCTTTCACCGTGTTTGACCAA
>NZ_RPEN01000046.1 GCF_003991405.1 Pseudorhodobacter sp. E13 | reverse complement strand
GCCGTGACGGTTGACTGGGTTGTGCTGACCGCAGCCATCGTGGGCCTGGGCATGGTTGTCATGACCACCGTCGGCGGCGGGATCGAATCCCTCGGCGGCACCGTTGTGGAAGACCTCGAAGGCCGCGCTTCGGGCTACGTTTCGCAAGCTGGCGGCTAATCGCCCCCGCTTCGCCTAACCGCGAGAGTGAAAGGCCGTGTCCGAAAGGATGCGGCCTTTTGCGTTTCGCGCCCAATGCCCTG
>NZ_RPEN01000045.1 GCF_003991405.1 Pseudorhodobacter sp. E13 | reverse complement strand
GGGCTACGTTTCGCAAGCTGGCGGCTAATCGCCCCCGCTTCGCCTAACCGCGAGAGTGAAAGGCCGTGTCCGAAAGGATGCGGCCTTTTGCGTTTCGCGCCCAATGCCCTGCCCTGCCCGGCCCAGACATTGGTTACTGTTTCCTTAACGACATCGCACTGTTTCCAAGGTTTTGAATTTATCCCGATTATTCCACACCCCTGCCCCAATCGCGCCACTTTCTGGGGGGCATATGA
>NZ_RPEN01000044.1 GCF_003991405.1 Pseudorhodobacter sp. E13 | reverse complement strand
ATGGAAATCCGCGAGCTGCTGTCCTCGTATGACTACCCCGGCGACGATATCCCGATCATCCGTGGTTCGGCTCTGCACGCCATGAACGGCACGCAGCCGGAAATCGGCGAAGAGTCGATCAAGGCGCTGATCGCGGCTGTGGATGAATACATCCCGACCCCGGCCCGCGCTGTTGACCAGCCGTTCCTGATGCCGGTTGAAGACGTGTTCTCGATCTCGGGCCGCGGCACTGTT
>NZ_RPEN01000043.1 GCF_003991405.1 Pseudorhodobacter sp. E13 | reverse complement strand
ATGGAAATCCGCGAGCTGCTGTCCTCGTATGACTACCCCGGCGACGATATCCCGATCATCCGTGGTTCGGCTCTGCACGCCATGAACGGCACGCAGCCGGAAATCGGCGAAAACTCGATCCGTGCGCTGATCGCGGCTGTGGATGAATACATCCCGACCCCGGCCCGCGCTGTTGACCAGCCGTTCCTGATGCCGGTTGAAGACGTGTTCTCGATCTCGGGCCGCGGCACTGTT
>NZ_RPEN01000042.1 GCF_003991405.1 Pseudorhodobacter sp. E13 | reverse complement strand
GATGCCGAGCTTCTGCGCGAGAATGAACGGCTGCGCAAAGAAAACCGCATTCTCCGGGATTTGAGCCGGACAAGAAAACAGTCCGGGGGACTGTTTTCCCGGCGAATGCGGGAGGTGCTAAAAAACCGTTCCGGGCCGCAGCCCGCCTGTGCGCTGTAGTAACAGCGTGTGCTATGCTGCACTGGAAGGGCAGTTGCCGATGGCTTATTGGTGGGCTTGACCCCGTTA
>NZ_RPEN01000041.1 GCF_003991405.1 Pseudorhodobacter sp. E13 | reverse complement strand
TCATATGCCCCCCAGAAAGTGGCGCGATTGGGGCAGGGGTGTGGAATAATCGGGATAAATTCAAAACCTTGGAAACAGTGCGATGTCGTTAAGGAAACAGTAACCAATGTCAGGGCATGCCAGGTCAGGGCATTGGGCGCGAAACGCAAAAGGCCGCATCCTTTCGGACACGGCCTTTCACTCTCGCGGTTAGGCGAAGCGGGGGCGATTAGCCGCCAGCTTGCG
>NZ_RPEN01000040.1 GCF_003991405.1 Pseudorhodobacter sp. E13 | reverse complement strand
GACATTGGTTACTGTTTCCTTAACGACATCGCACTGTTTCCAAGGTTTTGAATTTATCCCGATTATTCCACACCCCTGCCCCAATCGCGCCACTTTCTGGGGGGCATATGAGGCCATACCGCAGCGGGTATCGGGACGGAACAGAGGCCTGACCGAGACGATCCGAAACGGTTTTGAAACCTGATGCTCAACTTCCTCGAAAGGGAACATGCTATGAAACTGAAG
>NZ_RPEN01000039.1 GCF_003991405.1 Pseudorhodobacter sp. E13 | reverse complement strand
GAAAAGGAAAACACCATGAAACGCATCATCCTCGCCACTGTTCTGGGCCTTGCCACCGTTGGTTCCGCCTCTGCCATGACCGATACGGGCCGCCTGTCGGGTCTGACCGAAACCAAAGCGGAACGCATCCTGCCCGGCGCATCGTTCGACAACCTGACCGTCAGCCAAGCCGCGCAGATCGAAGGCGCTTTGGCCGGTGGGCAAGACAATGCAGGCGTCGACCT
>NZ_RPEN01000038.1 GCF_003991405.1 Pseudorhodobacter sp. E13 | reverse complement strand
GTAGTGATGCGGCTCAAAGCCGGGCCAGAAGGTGCCGTTGGTGGCGTGGATGTCCATCGCAATGCGCGGTGCCCGTCGAAGTCGCCTCCAAGCGAACTCACCTCGCCGCGTGTCGATTACCCAATCAGGCTGGAGCCATTCGGTCACATCTTCGTGGCAAGTGACGCCGACGAATTGGCCCGACCCACGCCGCCATGCTTTTGCAAAAGCCCCCGCACCGATC
>NZ_RPEN01000037.1 GCF_003991405.1 Pseudorhodobacter sp. E13 | reverse complement strand
GTAGTGATGCGGCTCAAAGCCGGGCCAGAAGGTGCCGTTGGTGGCGTGGATGTCCATCGCAATGCGCGGTGCCCGTCGAAGTCGCCTCCAAGCGAACTCACCTCGCCGCGTATCGATTACCCAATCAGGCTGGAGCCATTCGGTCACATCTTCGTGGCAAGTGACGCCGACGAATTGGCCCGACCCACGCCGCCATGCTTTTGCAAAAGCCCCCGCACCGATC
>NZ_RPEN01000036.1 GCF_003991405.1 Pseudorhodobacter sp. E13 | reverse complement strand
TGACCGAGACGATCCGAAACGGTTTTGAAACCTGATGCTCAACTTCCTCGAAAGGGAACATGCTATGAAACTGAAGACCTTCATCAACAAATTCTTCAACGACGAATCCGGTGCCGTGACGGTTGACTGGGTTGTGCTGACCGCAGCCATCGTGGGCCTGGGCATGGTTGTCATGACCACCGTCGGCGGCGGGATCGAATCCCTCGGCGGCACCGTTGTGGAA
>NZ_RPEN01000035.1 GCF_003991405.1 Pseudorhodobacter sp. E13 | reverse complement strand
TGACCGAGACGATCCGAAACGGTTTTGAAACCTGATGCTCAACTTCCTCGAAAGGGAACATGCTATGAAACTGAAGACCTTCATCAACAAATTCTTCAACGACGAATCCGGCGCCGTGACGGTTGACTGGGTTGTGCTGACCGCAGCCATCGTGGGCCTGGGCATGGTTGTCATGACCACCGTCGGCGGCGGGATCGAATCCCTCGGCGGCACCGTTGTGGAA
>NZ_RPEN01000034.1 GCF_003991405.1 Pseudorhodobacter sp. E13 | reverse complement strand
GACATCGGCAACGCGTGCTCTCAAACCTTCAACGGCGCGCCAAGACCCTCGGTTTTGCTCTGGCGCCCATTCCCGAGGCCGCGGCTGTTTCTTAGGAAGGCGACCGCATACGTCGCCAGGGAATCCCCCCTCTCGCGGATGTAAACATCCGCTGCCCGTTGCCTGGCAGGGCATTGAAAATGCCCGAGAAGGAGGCAGCGGGTGAGGTATGCGTTCATTGCCG
>NZ_RPEN01000033.1 GCF_003991405.1 Pseudorhodobacter sp. E13 | reverse complement strand
GACATCGGCAACGCGTGCTCTCAAACCTTCAACGGCGCGCCAAGACCCTCGGTTTTGCTCTGGCGCCCATTCCCGAGGCCGCGGCTGTTTCTTAGGAAGGCGACCGCATACTTCGCCAGGGAATCCCCCCTCTCGCGGATGTAAACATCCGCTGCCCGTTGCCTGGCAGGGCATTGAAAATGCCCGAGAAGGAGGCAGCGGGTGAGGTATGCGTTCATTGCCG
>NZ_RPEN01000032.1 GCF_003991405.1 Pseudorhodobacter sp. E13 | reverse complement strand
CCGCGGCACTGTTGCCACCGGTCGTATTGAGCGCGGCGTGATCAAGGTCGGCGAAGAAATGGAAATCGTGGGCATCCGCGACACCAAGAAAACGGTTTGCACGGGCGTTGAGATGTTCCGCAAGCTGCTGGATCAGGGTGAAGCTGGTGACAACGTTGGCCTGTTGCTGCGCGGTGTTGACCGTGAAGGCATCGAGCGTGGTCAGGTTCTGTGCAAGCCCGCT
>NZ_RPEN01000031.1 GCF_003991405.1 Pseudorhodobacter sp. E13 | reverse complement strand
CCGCGGCACTGTTGCCACCGGTCGTATTGAGCGCGGCGTGATCAAGGTCGGCGAAGAAATGGAAATCGTGGGCATCCGCGACACCAAGAAAACGGTTTGCACGGGCGTTGAAATGTTCCGCAAGCTGCTGGATCAGGGTGAAGCTGGTGACAACGTTGGCCTGTTGCTGCGCGGTGTTGACCGTGAAGGCATCGAGCGTGGTCAGGTTCTGTGCAAGCCCGCT
>NZ_RPEN01000030.1 GCF_003991405.1 Pseudorhodobacter sp. E13 | reverse complement strand
CACGGGTGATTTCCAGCCGTGGGCTGAGTGTTTGCGGCGTGGGTTGTAGAAGCCGTTGATGTATTCCGTTGCCCGGCAATGGTTTGCTTGCAAACCATGAGAGGGGAAGAGCGCGATCTCGACCTCGCGGCGGGTCTGCCAGTTCCTTCGCCAGACCAGTTCGGCTTTCAGCGACTTGAAGAAGCTTTCGACCGTTGCCCGGCAGGCGATGTGCAAAGCAAAT
>NZ_RPEN01000029.1 GCF_003991405.1 Pseudorhodobacter sp. E13 | reverse complement strand
AGACGAGCGCCCCGATTCTTCGGCCGAGCGCCCCATTGAACAAGGGCAAGCCAATGAAAGCCTCCGAAACGCTACCACTTCCACCTCTTCCTGAGGGCGCACCCGGCGCGCTTTCAGACAACCGCTACCGCGAGCAATACGGGGTCATCGTGACCGTCCCCGATGCTGAGGAGCAAAAACGGGTCTTTGACGACCTCCTGCGGCAGGGCTTCAAACCGCGCGT
>NZ_RPEN01000028.1 GCF_003991405.1 Pseudorhodobacter sp. E13 | reverse complement strand
AGACGAGCGCCCCGATTCTTCGGCCGAGCGCCCCATTGAACAAGGGCAAGCCAATGAAAGCCTCCGAAACGCTACCACTTCCACCTCTTCCTGAGGGCGCACCCGGCGCGCCTTCAGACAACCGCTACCGCGAGCAATACGGGGTCATCGTGACCGTCCCCGATGCTGAGGAGCAAAAACGGGTCTTTGACGACCTCCTGCGGCAGGGCTTCAAACCGCGCGT
>NZ_RPEN01000027.1 GCF_003991405.1 Pseudorhodobacter sp. E13 | reverse complement strand
GCTGACGGACGAGCAGATGGAGCGGCTGAAACCGTTCTTTCCGAAGAGCCATGGTAAGCCGCGCGTCGATGATCGGCGGGTCTTGAGCGGCATAATCTTCATCAATCGCAATGGCTTGCGGTGGTGTGATGCGCCCAAGGAGTATGGCCCTCCGAAGACCCTCTACAACCGATGGAAGCGGTGGGGTGACATGGGGGTCTTCGCCAGGATGATGGAGGGGCTT
>NZ_RPEN01000026.1 GCF_003991405.1 Pseudorhodobacter sp. E13 | reverse complement strand
GCTGACGGACGAGCAGATGGAGCGGCTGAAACCGTTCTTTCCGAAGAGCCATGGTAAGCCGCGCGTCGATGATCGGCGGGTCTTGAGCGGCATAATCTTCATCAATCGCAACGGCTTGCGGTGGTGTGATGCGCCCAAGGAGTATGGCCCTCCGAAGACCCTCTACAACCGATGGAAGCGGTGGGGTGACATGGGGGTCTTCGCCAGGATGATGGAGGGGCTT
>NZ_RPEN01000025.1 GCF_003991405.1 Pseudorhodobacter sp. E13 | reverse complement strand
CAAGACGACGTTGACGGCGGCGATCACGAAGTATTTTGGCGATTTCCGCGCCTATGACCAGATCGACGGCGCGCCGGAAGAGAAGGCTCGCGGGATCACGATTTCGACCGCGCACGTGGAATATGAGTCGGCAGCGCGCCACTATGCCCACGTCGACTGCCCCGGCCACGCTGACTATGTGAAGAACATGATCACCGGTGCGGCGCAGATGGACGGCGCTATT
>NZ_RPEN01000024.1 GCF_003991405.1 Pseudorhodobacter sp. E13 | reverse complement strand
CAAGACGACGTTGACGGCGGCGATCACGAAGTATTTTGGCGATTTCCGCGCCTATGACCAGATCGACGGCGCGCCGGAAGAGAAGGCTCGCGGGATCACGATTTCGACCGCACACGTGGAATATGAGTCGGCAGCGCGCCACTATGCCCACGTCGACTGCCCCGGCCACGCTGACTATGTGAAGAACATGATCACCGGTGCGGCGCAGATGGACGGCGCTATT
>NZ_RPEN01000023.1 GCF_003991405.1 Pseudorhodobacter sp. E13 | reverse complement strand
TCTCTGCCTGAAGACGCGACGTTTTGCGCTTGAGGAACTCGCTATGATTTTCGAATACCGCCGGCAGCGTCTCAACCAGGCGCTCATCGGATACAGTTGCTCTGAAGCTATTGTTAGCCGCCTGACGGAAGATTCCCAACCGTGAACAGGTGTGTCACAATCGGGGCATGAGACGCAATGACATCTGCCTTTACCTCGGCCCCGCTGACCGTGCGCAACTCG
>NZ_RPEN01000022.1 GCF_003991405.1 Pseudorhodobacter sp. E13 | reverse complement strand
GCCCTTCGTCTGGACAAAGTCGGCGCAAGACATCCTTACCCGCGAACGCCGCGCGCTGGACAAACTCGATGAAATTCGCGGAAATCGGTAACAAGCGTCAGACTCAGAACATTAGCGAAAGCAGACCTGCACCCCATTTTGTTTTTCGCTGGCTCGTCATCTGCGCCCCCGCAGGAACCGGCGCAGCACGACCACGGCAGCAACGGCCACAATCGCGCCAGG
>NZ_RPEN01000021.1 GCF_003991405.1 Pseudorhodobacter sp. E13 | reverse complement strand
GAGATTCCCAACAAAATAAGGGAAAACCGGCACATCCAGAGATCAACGGGTTTCCACATGCGAGGTTTAGGGTCATATTGCCTTAAAAGCCTGCAAGGATTTGCCCATGTCGGGGTCGAATGCCGCTGAGTGCAGAATGACACCCTAAGCTATTTCAAGCACGCGTTTTCCATATTCCCGCAAGTTTCCGTTTGGATCGACGTATCGGTAGAGGGTGACGGG
>NZ_RPEN01000020.1 GCF_003991405.1 Pseudorhodobacter sp. E13 | reverse complement strand
GGTGACCGTCACCATCGAAGGCGCCAATGACGCGGCCGTCATCGCGGGCGATCTGTCCGGGATCGGGGCCGAGGACAGCGCCGCGCCGATCACCGGCACGGCGACGGCCATGGATGTCGACAACGACGACAACCTGTTCCAGCCGGCCTCGGGGGTGGGGGCCATGGGCTATGGCACCTACAGCGTGGATGCGGGCGGCGCCTGGTCCTATCTGATCGACGA
>NZ_RPEN01000019.1 GCF_003991405.1 Pseudorhodobacter sp. E13 | reverse complement strand
CAGCTGCCCACAGTACTGCACGCACCACAAACAACGCGGCACGCAAAACTTGTCCGAACCCTGATTCGTTATGGAGATAGCCGAGGACCGCTTCTTCAAGAAGGGGCCTTTTCTGTCCGCCACCACAACGTGAACGGTATGTGTTCACTTTTTAACATGCGTACTCTTTAACCAGCCAAACACTCGCGGCCATTCAAGGTCAACACAAAGGCCCCCTCCT
>NZ_RPEN01000018.1 GCF_003991405.1 Pseudorhodobacter sp. E13 | reverse complement strand
GTTGCGCACGGTCAGCGGGGCCGAGGTAAAGGCAGATGTCATTGCGTCTCATGCCCCGATTGTGACACACCTGTTCACGGTTGGGAATCTTCCGTCAGGCGGCTAACACTAAGTCCTCTGTCGAAAGGACGGCGAGCGGTCTTATTCGTGGTTTGGCTTTCGGTTCTTTTGGCAGCCATCTCTTTGCTGATATCTCCCAGATTGGCTGATGAGCGCGCG
>NZ_RPEN01000017.1 GCF_003991405.1 Pseudorhodobacter sp. E13 | reverse complement strand
CGACCTGATCGCGTTCAGAGAAGATTGCAGCTCCTGCGCAATTGCACTCGTTTCCATCAGTTTCGCTTCCGATGAAGCGTCCCTGATCAGATCATCCATTGCAGACTATAGTGTTCTGAGTCTGACGCTTGTTACCGATTTCCGCGAATTTCATCGAGTTTGTCCAGCGCGCGGCGTTCGCGGGTAAGGATGTCTTGCGCCGACTTTGTCCAGACGAAG
>NZ_RPEN01000016.1 GCF_003991405.1 Pseudorhodobacter sp. E13 | reverse complement strand
CGATCAGATAGGACCAGGCGCCGCCCGCATCCACGCTGTAGGTGCCATAGCCCATGGCCCCCACCCCCGAGGCCGGCTGGAACAGGTTGTCGTCGTTGTCGACATCCGTGGCCGTCGCCGTGCCGGTGATCGGCGCGGCGCTGTCCTCGGCCCCGATCCCGGACAGATCGCCCGCGATGACGGCCGCGTCATTGGCGCCTTCGATGGTGACGGTCACCT
>NZ_RPEN01000015.1 GCF_003991405.1 Pseudorhodobacter sp. E13 | reverse complement strand
CAGCTGCCCACAGTACTGCACGCACCACAAACAACGCGGCACGCAAAACTTGTCCGAACCCTGATTCGTTATGGAGATAGCCGAGGACCGCTTCTTCAAGAAGGGGCCTTTCTGTCCGCCACCACAACGTGAACGGTATGTGTTCACTTTTTAACATGCGTACTCTTTAACCAGCCAAACACTCGCGGCCATTCAAGGTCAACACAAAGGCCCCCTCCT
>NZ_RPEN01000014.1 GCF_003991405.1 Pseudorhodobacter sp. E13 | reverse complement strand
CTCTTGGCGCAGGATCAGCCGGATCAGTGCCACCTGGTCAGGCGTGAGGGGTGGCTTCTTGCCCACAACACGGCCCTTGTTCCAGGTGGTCTCGGAGGTGGCTGACATGGGGTCGAATGCCGGTGAGTGCAGAATGACACCCTAAGATTTTTGGTTATTGTTTTGGCCACCTGTATTCGCCTGTGAGGAGGATATGTGCCCATCCGAGGGGTGAGGTAT
>NZ_RPEN01000013.1 GCF_003991405.1 Pseudorhodobacter sp. E13 | reverse complement strand
GGTGACCGTCACCATCGAAGGCGCCAATGACGCGGCCGTCATCGCGGGCGATCTGTCCGGGATCGGGGCCGAGGACAGCGCCGCGCCGATCACCGGCACGGCGACCGCCGCGGATGTCGACAACGACGACAACCTGTTCCAGCCGGCCTCGGGGACGGGGGCCATGGGCTATGGCACCTACAGCGTGGATGCGGGCGGCGCCTGGTCCTATCTGATCG
>NZ_RPEN01000012.1 GCF_003991405.1 Pseudorhodobacter sp. E13 | reverse complement strand
TCTCTGCCTGAAGACGCGACGTTTTGCGCTTGAGGAACTCGCTATGATTTTCGAATACCGCCGGCAGCGTCTCAACCAGGCGCTCATCGGATACAGTTGCTCTGAAGCTATAGTCTGCAATGGATGATCTGATCAGGGACGCTTCATCGGAAGCGAAACTGATGGAAACGAGTGCAATTGCGCAGGAGCTGCAATCTTCTCTGAACGCGATCAGGTCG
>NZ_RPEN01000011.1 GCF_003991405.1 Pseudorhodobacter sp. E13 | reverse complement strand
CGCGCGCTCATCAGCCAATCTGGGAGATATCAGCAAAGAGATGGCTGCCAAAAGAACCGAAAGCCAAACCACGAATAAGACCGCTCGCCGTCCTTTCGACAGAGGACTTAGCGAAAGCAGACCTGCACCCCATTTTGTTTTTCGCTGGCTCGTCATCTGCGCCCCCGCAGGAACCGGCGCAGCACGACCACGGCAGCAACGGCCACAATCGCGCCAGG
>NZ_RPEN01000010.1 GCF_003991405.1 Pseudorhodobacter sp. E13 | reverse complement strand
TCAAGACGCTGACCCCCATCAACAACCGGCCTTTGCGCCGACAAATTGCTCCTTTCGCGCCGCGCACGCAGGCGCATGAAATCAGAAAGACATGATATGACACAGAAAAAAACCAGCTACGAAGTGCTGCAGGACCGGTTCTATCGCGGGGGCCGCATTTTCAAGCGCAACAAGATGGTGATGACGGCACCGGCATTCTGCTCGGTGATTGCCATTT
>NZ_RPEN01000009.1 GCF_003991405.1 Pseudorhodobacter sp. E13 | reverse complement strand
TCAAGACGCTGACCCCCATCAACAACCGGCCTTTGCGCCGACAAATTGCTCCTTTCGCGCCGCGCACGCAGGCGCATGAAATCAGAAAGACATGATATGACACAGAAAAAACCAGCTACGAAGTGCTGCAGGACCGGTTCTATCGCGGGGGCCGCATTTTCAAGCGCAACAAGATGGTGATGACGGCACCGGCATTCTGCTCGGTGATTGCCATTT
>NZ_RPEN01000008.1 GCF_003991405.1 Pseudorhodobacter sp. E13 | reverse complement strand
GAGATTCCCAACAAAATAAGGGAAAACCGGCACATCCAGAGATCAACGGGTTTCCACATGCGAGGTTTAGGGTCATATTGCCTTAAAAGCCTGCAAGGATTTGCCCATGTCAGCCACCTCCGAGACCACCTGGAACAAGGGCCGTGTTGTGGGCAAGAAGCCACCCCTCACGCCTGACCAGGTGGCACTGATCCGGCTGATCCTGCGCCAAGAG
>NZ_RPEN01000007.1 GCF_003991405.1 Pseudorhodobacter sp. E13 | reverse complement strand
GGTGCTGCGACGCTGAACTCGACGCTTGCGGTTGCGGGTGACGCGACATTCAACTCGGATGTGGGCATCTCGGGCGACACGACGATGTCGGGTGACCTGGGTGTGTCCGGTGACACGACGCTGGACGGTGCTGCGACGCTGAACTCGACGCTTGCGGTTGCGGGTGACGCGACATTCAACTCGGATGTGGGCATCTCGGGCGACACGACGATG
>NZ_RPEN01000006.1 GCF_003991405.1 Pseudorhodobacter sp. E13 | reverse complement strand
GCGCTGATCGCGGCTGTGGATGAATACATCCCGACCCCGGCCCGCGCTGTTGACCAGCCGTTCCTGATGCCGGTTGAAGACGTGTTCTCGATCTCGGGCCGCGGCACTGTTGCCACCGGTCGTATTGAGCGCGGCGTGATCAAGGTCGGCGAAGAAATGGAAATCGTGGGCATCCGCGACACCAAGAAAACGGTTTGCACGGGCGTTGA
>NZ_RPEN01000005.1 GCF_003991405.1 Pseudorhodobacter sp. E13 | reverse complement strand
TTCATGCCCGGTCGGGTGGATACGCAGAGATGCGCGACTGGCGCGCCGTCGACGAAGCCGACGTAATAATTGGCGGCAACCATGCGCGGCAGCTTCAGGTAGTGATGCGGCTCAAAGCCGGGCCAGAAGGTGCCGTTGGTGGCGTGGATGTCCATCGCAATGCGCGGTGCCCGTCGAAGTCGCCTCCAAGCGAACTCACCTCGCCGCGT
>NZ_RPEN01000004.1 GCF_003991405.1 Pseudorhodobacter sp. E13 | reverse complement strand
GCGTCGTCGATCAGATAGGACCAGGCGCCGCCCGCATCCACGCTGTAGGTGCCATAGCCCATGGCCCCCACCCCCGAGGCCGGCTGGAACACATTGTCGTCGTTGTCGACATCCGTGGTCGTCGCCGTGCCGGTGATCGGCGCGGCGCTGTCCTCGGCCCCGATCCCGGACAGATCGCCCGCGATGACGGCCGCGTCATTGGCG
>NZ_RPEN01000003.1 GCF_003991405.1 Pseudorhodobacter sp. E13 | reverse complement strand
TTGCGATTGATGAAGATTATGCCGCTCAAGACCCGCCGATCATCGACGCGCGGCTTACCATGGCTCTTCGGAAAGAACGGTTTCAGCCGCTCCATCTGCTCGTCCGTCAGCCAGAATAGATTGCTCATGATCACCCCCGTAGCTAGGGGCCTTGAATCACGCAGCGACGGCAGCCTCAAGCAAATCAATGGGTCCTGACCCTA
>NZ_RPEN01000002.1 GCF_003991405.1 Pseudorhodobacter sp. E13 | reverse complement strand
TGTTCCAGCCGGCCTCGGGGGTGGGGGCCATGGGCTATGGCACCTACAGCGTGGATGCGGGCGGCGCCTGGTCCTATCTGATCGACGACGCTAACCCGGCGGTGAACGGGCTGAACCTCGGCGAGACGCTGACCGACAGCTTCACCATCACCACCGAGGACGGCACCACCGAGACGGTGACCGTCACCATCGAAGGCGCCAAT
>NZ_RPEN01000001.1 GCF_003991405.1 Pseudorhodobacter sp. E13 | reverse complement strand
CTCCGCCGCTGCCGCTGCTTCTGCATCTGCCTTGGCTTGCGCGTCAGCCTCCGCCGCTGCCGCCGCTTCCGCATCCGCCTTCGCTGCCGCTTCGGCCTCCGCCGCTGCCGCTGCTTCTGCATCTGCCTTGGCTTGCGCGTCAGCCTCCGCCGCTGCCGCCGCTTCCGCATCCGCCTTCGCTGCCGCTTCGGCCTCCGCCGCT